>NZ_MSCO01000001.1:2031247-2154839 GCF_002954705.1 Aliivibrio sifiae | reverse complement strand
CTAGCTGGTAAATAGCTCTGCAGAAATGAACCCTCTATCAAAGAGTGTTAATGAATCATCAGGTGTTGAGCCCACTAGTTGTTGAGCATAGGATATTTCACTGATGCCCCTTTTTGAGCAAAGCCGAAATGTTGATTTTCCTCTGTATTATGAGTTTTGAAATGTGTGCCATCGACACTAAGAAGCTTCAAACCGCAAACTTCATCAAAGTCTGACTGTTGCTCCCACTGTTGCGCTGTAGTTTTAAATAAGTAGCGCATAGGTTTATCACCGAGACGTTCTTTTCCCTTGATAATACTGCTTGTTGCCATAGGCGTGAATTTGCCATCCACATCAGGGAATGCCAACTCCAACTTATCACAGACATCTTGAATGGAGCGATTACGCTGGAGCCCAATCCCTAGAACTAGCCAAACAGCTTGCTCTGCGGGTAGTCGGCGTTTTCGGAGCGATGTTCGTCCCGTTTGTTGAGTCGCTTCTTCAACCCACTCCAAAGGAATATGTTTACTGAACACATCGATTGGACGTTCGTGGCAAAACTCTGCGGTAATTTGTAACTCTTTTGAAAATTCAGACATAAAAAATCGGCCGTAACTTACGTTACGACCGATTATGAGGCCTCTGGAGGATCGTTCAAGTAGCTAAACAATCGGCATTAAGAGCATATACTCTGGCCTTTTTATTTGTCTTTTTTATCTTTAAATTAAGCTATTTTACTGTGCTCAAAATTATTAGTTTGAGGCTTTACTATCAGTTCGCTTGGGTCAAAGTCTTCTACACTAATGGTCGCTAAGCGACTTTTTTCAGCTTTACGAAGTAATAAGGCTTCTTTGTCTGAAATGATGTTTAGATCTAAACCTACTTTGGCTACACGATCTAATTGCATGAATGGTAAACGTTGTTTTGACTCTTTGCATACGCGGTCATAAATTGGCTCTGCAGTTAAGATATCAATCAATGCTTCTTCCATTTTTCCTACTGGGTTAAATCGACTGGCTTCCAAGAATAAGCCACGACCAATTCGACTACGAGCGCCTGATGGCTCTTGAAGGATGCGAGCTAATTTATGATCAAGTTCATCACTTGGACGTCGGCGGCGGAGCCCTGTTGGTAATAGGATAAAGCGCATTGCACCTGCAACAAATCGATTCGGGAAGTTTGCTAGTAGTCCATCAATCGCTTGTTCTGCTTGATGTAGTGAATCTTGAATACTCCAATGTACCAAGGCTAAATCTTCTTTTTGACGACCTTCATCATCAAAACGCTTTAGTACTGATGTAGTTAAATAAAGTTGACTTAAAATATCACCGAGACGTGCAGACATTCGTTCACGACGTTTTAAAGTACCACCAAGAACCACCATTGAGATATCTGATAGTAGTGCAAGGTTCGTACTGTAGCGATTTACTTGTTGATAATAACGCTTTGTTTCATCGTTAAATGGCGTTTTAGAACCTCTGCCATCAGTTAAACTAAACCATAATGAGCGAACAAAGTTACTGATACCAAAACCAATATGACCAAAGACAGCTGCGTCGAACTTTTCAAGAGATGCTTGTTTATCTTCTAGGTAAGCGGCTTCCATTTCTTCAAGGACATAAGGGTGACAACGAATAGCCCCTTGACCATAAATTATCATTGAGCGAGTTAATATATTTGCTCCTTCAACAGTTACACCTATAGGGGCTCCTTGATAGCTTCGCGCAATGAAGTTTGAGCTACCTAAACAGATCCCTTTACCACCAGCGATATCCATTCCATCAATAGCAATGCGTTGTGCTCGGTGAGTACAGTGGTATTTTACAATCGCAGAGATAACCGATGGTTTTTCACCTTGAACTATACCTGCAACAGTCAATGCACTTGCTGCATCCATCATATAAGCATTTCCTGCCATACGTGCTAGCGGCTCTTCGATCCCTTCCATTTTACCAATTGGCATTTTGAATTGACGACGAATACGAGCATAAGCCCCAGTCGCAAGTGCAGCAGTTTTTGCGCCGCCAGTGGCATTTGATGGCAGGGTTATACCACGACCAACAGATAAACATTCGACCAGCATACGCCAACCGTGACCTGCCATTTTTTCACCACCGATGATGTAATCAAGTGGAACAAATAAATCTTCACCTTGTGTTGGACCATTTTGGAATGGAATATTCATAGGGAAATGACGACGGCCAATTTTAACGCCTTCTAAGTTAGTTGGAATAAGTGCACAAGTAATGCCTAAGTTTTTCTTATTACCAATTAATCCATCTGGGTCTTGTAGTTTGAATGCTAAACCAAGAACAGTAGCAACAGGAGCGAGAGTGATATAACGTTTATTCCAAGTGATACGCATACCTATCACTTCTTCGCCTTCCCACATGCCTTTGGTTACGATACCAAAATCAGGAATTGAGCCGGCATCTGAGCCTGCTTCTGGGCTTGTTAAGGCAAAGCATGGAATTTCTTTACCTTCAGCAAGGCGAGGTAAATAATGATTTTTTTGGTCTTCAGTACCGTAATGCTGTAAAAGTTCACCAGGACCTAATGAGTTAGGAACTCCAACGGTAATAGAAAGCACGCCTGAAACACTCGTTAATTTTTGTAGTACACATGATTGGGCATAGGCAGAGAACTCTAAACCACCGTATTTTTTCTTAATGATCATAGCGAAGAACTTATGATCTTTTAGGTATTGCCATACTTCAGGTGGTAAATCGGCAAGCTCATGAGTGACTTCGTAATCATTAACCATACGGCAGACTTCGGTCACTGGACCATCCATGAACGCTTGCTCTTCATCTGATAGTGTATTTTTAGGAATATTATGAAGAAATTTCCAATCTGGATTGCCTTTAAATAGTTCAGCTTCCCACCAGACGGTTCCTGCTTCAATTGCATCTTTCTCTGTTTGTGACATTTCAGGCATGACGCTCTTGAACATAGCCAATGCCTTATTACTGAAAATAGATTGACGAATTGAAGGGGTGTTTAATGGCACTGCAATCACTAAGAAGACTGCCCATGTAATAGGACCTGCATAGCCTAATCCTGAACTTACAGCTAAAATAGCCGCTGTGACAAGGGTGGCAGTGCGTAGAGATTGTCGATGATAACTTAATGCAGCAAGTGCAATTAATGTTGTTAAAAGTGTCAGGGCCATGTGATTCTCCTTTTTCGGCGCTGCTCTGTTTGTAGAAACAGAGGGTATTACGATACTCGGTCGTAAAGTTATTGTGTGACGCTATTCTGATAAGAGGTCTAACCAGTTAATGTAAGTGTAGTTCTAATGTTAACAAAAAGTAAATAACGTTAGTGGTCAAAAAGTGATCCAGCTTGGGTAATTAATAAACAATTTTTATTTTTAAGTGAGTAACTTCTAATTTTGTTGGCTATCAATAGAGATATTTATGGCGTGTATAGAAGAAATATAGAGCGGATCTCTTTTAAAGGTTTGTCGGTATAGGTACACTGAGATTAGCCCCTAATAGGGAAAATAATAAATAGAGAGAATCCTATGTCTTATCAAGATCTGATCCGTTCTGAATTAACAGAAGCCGCTCAAGTACTGAATGACTTTTTAGCTGATGATAAAAACCTTGCTCAAATTGAATTAGCGGCAAAAACCATTGCAGACTCTTTTAAACAAGGCGGTAAAGTATTGTCTTGTGGTAATGGCGGTTCACACTGTGATGCCATGCACTTTGCTGAAGAATTAACGGGCCGTTATCGTGAAAACCGTCCAGGTTACCCTGGTATTGCTATTTCTGATCCTAGCCATTTATCGTGTGTAAGTAATGATTTTGGTTATGATCATGTTTTTTCTCGTTACACTCAAGCCGTTGGCTCAAAAGGCGATGTATTATTTGGTTTATCGACATCAGGTAATTCAGGAAATATTTTAAAAGCGATTGAAGCAGCAAAAGAAAAAGGGATGAAAACTATCGCTCTAACAGGTAAAGATGGTGGAAAAATGGCTGGCCTTGCTGATGTAGAGATCCGAGTCCCTCATTTTGGTTATGCTGATCGTATTCAAGAAATCCACATTAAAATCATCCATATTGTTATTCAATTAATTGAAAAAGAAATGGAAAAATAATTCATTATACTGATCAATCTTGATAACTCTGTGAATTAAGGTTGGTCAGGTTGCGAATAAAGGAGTAGCGCAAGAATGTGTGAATTACTCGGAATGAGTGCCAATGTACCAACCGATATTTGCTTTAGTTTTAAAGGGTTAGTTCAGCGTGGTGGTAATACTGGCCCGCATCGTGATGGCTGGGGGATTACTTTTTATGAAGGGAAAGGATTTCGCACATTTAAAGACCCTAAGCCAAGTTGTCATTCAAAAATAGCTGAGTTAGTGCAAGATTATCCAATAAAAAGTAAAGCAGTAATAAGTCATATTCGCCAAGCAAATCGTGGGGGTGTTAATCTCGAGAATACACACCCATTTACGCGAGAGTTGTGGGGGAGGTATTGGACATTTGCTCATAATGGTCAATTAACGGGATTTAATGAGTTATCAACAGGACGCTTTAGACCTGTTGGGGAAACTGACAGTGAACGTGCTTTTTGTTGGTTATTGAATCAATTAGAAGATAAATATCCTGAGCCACCTCAAGATATGATGCTGATGTTTGAGTTTGTGTCTGAGTGTTGTGATCATCTTCGAAGCTTAGGTGTGTTCAATATGCTCTTGAGTGATAGTGAGTACATTATGACTTACTGTTCGAACAATTTACATTGGATCACTCGACGTGCGCCATTTGGTCAAGCTTCATTAATTGATGAGGATGTGACTATTGATTTCCACAAAGAAACAACACTTGATGATGTGGTTTCAGTGATTGTTACACGACCATTAACGGACAATGAAGAGTGGCATAAAATGAAAGTCGGTGAGTATGGCTTGTTTCATTTTGGAGAGTTAATTGCGGGTAATCATGAAACCGTTCCAGACATGGCACCGCCGCTATCTGAATGCCCAATTAACGCATAAACGAACTTTACGAAATAAAATGCCCATTGAGAGATAAATCAATGGGCATTTTTATTATTCAGTTTCTAATCCTGACTGACTTAATACATGGCCATCTAGTAAGGCTTTACCATTTTTCATTATCAATCTTTCTTCAATTAACCAATTAGCTACCATTGGGTAGATTACATGCTCTTGCGCCTGTACGCGTGATGCCACATCTTTAGCATTATCATCTGCAAAAATAGGCACTTTAGCTTGAAGTATGACTGGACCACCATCAAGCTCTGGTGTGACAAAATGAACGCTCGTCCCATGTTCTTTATCGCCGGCATCAATAGCTCGTTGATGAGTATGTAATCCAGTGTATTTTGGTAGAAGAGAAGGGTGGATATTCAGCATTTTACCTTGATAGCGAAGAACAAAGTCTTCACTTAATATACGCATAAAGCCAGCAAGAATGATGACATCTGGTTTATGAAGATCGATCAGTGTTGCTAAAGCTTCATCATACTGTTCACGATTAGCATAATCAGCTGTACTTAAACAATGAGCGTTAATCCCTGAATTTAGTGCTCGCTGTAATCCATAAGCATCACTTTTATTTGAAATGACGGCAGCTATACGTGCGTTAGGGATTTTGTTACCACAAGCATCAATAAAAGCTTGTAGGTTACTGCCACTGCCTGAAACTAATACAACAATCTTCTTCATCATAATCGTCTTATTCTTTAAGTAATGAGAACTATTCGAACATAAATAATAGATATAAAAAAGGTGATCGAATAAGTGATCACCTTTCTATTTATGCTTTATGAGCTAGCTCAAAGTTTATATACCCGATTAACGGATCTCTACTTGTTCTTCGCCTTGCTCTGCAGCCGCTACTTCACCAATTACCCAAGCGTTTTCGCCTTCAGCATTCAGTAGAGAAACAGCTTGTTCTGCTTGATTTTTTGGAAGCGTAATAACAAGGCCTACACCACAGTTAAAGGTACGGTACATTTCATATGTATCAACGTTGCCTTTTTCTTGTAACCAGTTAAAGATAGCAGGCCATTCCCAACTCTTACCATTAACAACCGCTTTTGTACCTTCAGGAAGCACGCGTGGGATATTTTCCCAGAAACCGCCACCAGTAATATGAGAGATTGCATGAATATCATGCTCAGCAATCATTTTAAGTGCTGATTTAATGTAGATTTTTGTTGGTTCGATAAGATGGTCTGCAACCGTTTTACCGTTTAATTCTTCAGTAAGATCTGCGTTTGATACTTCAAGAATTTTACGGATTAATGAGTAACCATTAGAGTGTGGACCACTTGAACCTACTGCGATTAATGCATCACCTGCCGCTACTTTTGTGCCATCGATGATGTCTTCTTTTTCGACAACCCCAACACAGAAACCAGCAACATCGTAATCTTCACCTTCATACATACCAGGCATTTCAGCAGTTTCGCCACCGATTAGTGCACAACCAGCTTGAATACAGCCTTCACCGATACCTGTAACTACTTCAGCAGCAACATCAATATCAAGTTTGCCAGTTGCATAATAATCAAGGAAGAACAGAGGTTCTCCACCTTGAACAATAAGGTCATTTACGCACATAGCAACCAAGTCGATACCAATCGTATCGTGCTTATTTAGATCGAGTGCTAAACGTAACTTAGTACCAACACCGTCAGTACCTGAAACTAAAACAGGTTGTTTGTATTTAGTAGGAAGTTCACATAACGCACCAAAACCACCAATGCCACCCATTACTTCTGGGCGACGAGTACGTTTTACTACGCCTTTAATTCGATCAACAAGTGCATTACCAGCATCAATGTCTACACCAGCATCTTTGTAGCTAAGAGAAGTTTTGTTGTCGCTCACGGAGGTGTCCTCGCCATAGGTTGGATTTCAAAAATCCGCGCCATTCTAACAGCACAATGTAAAAAGGGAAACGTTTGCGTAAGGAAAGTTGCATAAATTTTGTAATAAAAAATAATAAGTTCGGTAAATGCTTTTACGAGGTATAAAATATTTTCTTATAACGTCATTTTTCAATTCAAAATTATGTATAATTAGAAGGTTTGATTAATGTATCTGGAGTCAGAAATGAAAGTTGTTGAAGTAAAACATCCGCTAATAAAACATAAAATTGGTTTAATGCGTGAAGGCGATATCAGTACTAAACGTTTTCGTGAATTAGCAACAGAAGTAGGTAGCCTACTTACTTATGAAGCAACATCAGATTTTGAAACAGAAAAAGTAACTATCAACGGCTGGAATGGCCCAGTTGAAGTTGACCAAATTAAAGGTAAAAAAGTAACAGTAGTGCCAATCCTACGTGCAGGTCTTGGTATGATGGATGGTGTTCTTGAGCATATTCCAAGTGCACGTATCAGTGTTGTTGGTGTTTATCGTGATGAAGAAACATTAGAGCCAGTACCATACTTTAATAAGTTAGCGTCTAACATTGATGAGCGTATTGCCCTTGTTGTTGATCCAATGCTTGCTACTGGTGGTTCAATGATCGCTACTCTAGACCTTCTAAAAGAAAATGGTTGTAAGCATTTTAAAGTACTTGTACTTGTTGCTGCTCCTGAAGGTATTGAAGCACTAGAAAAAGCACACCCAGACGTAGAGCTTTATACTGCAGCTATTGATGAGAAGCTAAATGATAAGGGTTACATCGTACCTGGTCTTGGCGATGCTGGTGATAAGATCTTTGGTACTAAATAATTTTAGTTACTTAAGTTAAGAATTAAAAAAGGCTTGATGTATTAATCATCAAGCCTTTTCTTACCTAGAACTATTTGTCTTCTTCCATTTGAGCATTATCAACAACATGGCTTTCGCCTAAGTTATTAGGAAGAATTAAATTAAGTGCAATAGCGACAATCCCACAAAGACTTACGCCTTGTAAGTTAAAGTCACCAATACCTACAGCCATACCGCCAATACCAAAGACTAAAGTTACGCCAACGATTGTTAGATTACGTGCTTTATGTAAATCAACTTGGTTTTTAATCAGTGTATTTAGACCTACCGTAGCGATAGAACCAAAGAGTAAGATCATGATGCCACCCATAACCGGAACAGGGATGGTTTGTAGCATAGCGCCTAATTTTCCAACTAGAGCAAGAACAATGGCGCATACAGCAGCCCATGTCATGATCACTGGGTTAAATGCTTTTGTTAGCATTACTGCGCCCGTTACTTCACTGTAAGTTGTGTTCGGTGGCGCGCCGATAAGAGAGGCTGCCATTGTTGCAATACCGTCACCTGTAATCGTGCGATGTAGGCCAGGCTTTTTCAGATAATCTTTACCGGTAACGTTTGAAATCGCTAACATGTCACCGACATGTTCAACTGCTGGGGCGATAGCTACTGGGATCATAAATAATATCGCATTGATATTAAATTCAGGATAAGTGAAATTAGGTAGGGCAAACCAAGCGGCTTGGTGTACAGGCGTAAAATCGACGATACCAAACATTAAACTTAATGAATAACCAACAATGATGCCTGAAAGGATCGGTAATAATTTAAAGAAACCTTTAGAGAAAACACTAACGCCAATAGTTGTAAATAATGAAGCTGCAGCTATCCAAAAGGCGAGTTGTCCATCAACTAATTGATAAGCCCCATCACCAGTCTTTCCTAACGCCATATTCACAGCTGTAGGAGCTAAGCCTAAACCAATTACCATAATTACTGGGCCAACAACCACAGGAGGTAATAATTTATGAATAAACGCGACACCTCTAACTTTAATTACCGCGCCTAATGCAACATACACTAACCCTGCGACCATTAGTCCGCCCATGGTAGCTGGAATACCCCATGTTTGAGTTCCGTAGATAATTGGAGCGATAAAAGCGAAAGAAGAAGCGAGGAAGATAGGAACAGAGCGACGAGTAACTAATTGAAAGAGAAGAGTACCAATACCAGCACCAAAAAGAGCCACGTTAGGGTCTAAGCCAGTAAGAAGAGGAACTAGGACAAGGGCACCAAATGCAACAAACAGCATTTGAAAACCTTGGAATAAATTGTATAGCATTTCCATTTCCAGTAATGAATTTGAGGGATTCTATCATTATTTGAGCAATAAATATCTTGATTTCACTCGTGAAAAAATAAAACTTTTCCAGAAAGTATTACTCTAATAGCTTGAAAGTTAGATCTGAGTCAATTCGAATCCTTGCTGAATAATAGGATAGCCCTTATTATCGGCGGTAAATTATAAAAGTAATTATAGGTTGTTTGATGTTACGTATCTTGTGTTTATTAATGTGTATGATTGCTAGCCCTGTTTTTGCGCAGCAGCAAACGGATCTTTATCATACCGAAGTGCAATTAACTGATGCAGAGAAAGCAGAAAGTTTAGCTAAAGAAGAAGGCTTGGTGAATGTATTGATCAAAGTTTCTGGTCAACAGGAAATTGCTGAAAACGAAGTGATAAAAAAGGCGTTAACACGAAGTGATCGTTACGTAACTCAAATGAGCTTTGTTGAACATGATGACGCCCCTCGTGGTATGAAACTAGGTTACAACTCAAGTATGGTTCTAAACTTGTTAATGCAAGCAGAACAGAGTATTTGGGAGACTCCGCGTAAACCCGTATTAGTTTGGGTCGTCAATGAATATAATTATCAGAGAAGCGTCATTTGGGAACAATCAAACAATTCATTAATCACTCGTATTAAGAATGCTGCAAATGAACGTGGTTTACCGGTTATGTTTCCTGTAGGAGATTTTGATGATGTAACATCTATCGAAATTCCAGATTTGTGGGGTAACTTTAAAAAGCCAATTGCAGATGCGAGTGAGCGTTATAATCCTCAAGCTATCTTAGTGGTTAAAGTTCGTGGTAATAGCTCAAGTTGGACGTTGTTTGATACGACTCCTCAATACCTTACGACGACATCGAAAAAACCAATTGAAGGCAAATCATCAGGTGCTGTTCAATTAGCAGATATGGTTAACGAGGTTAGTGATTATTTTGCTCAAACTTATACGAAAAATTTAGGTGCTGTTGCTAGTGATTCTGAAGTTGTATCGATTAAAGGGATTCATACAACAAGAGCTTTCTTCATTTTAGAGAAGTTATTAAAGCAGATGAACTCAGTTGCTAGTGTTCAAGTTGATACAATTCAAGGTGATAAAGTTACCTATACATTAAGCCTATTAGGTGACTATCAACAATTTAATGATGAATTATTAAGTAAAAATACTCGTATATCATTGGTGCCTGAAGAACCTATCGTTAATAAGGACATCAGTTCTGAATTAACCACTGAAGTAACGAAAGATACAGCTGAACCTGAACTTAAAGAAGAGGCGCCTATCGTAGAAGAGAGTGCTTTGGTCGATGAATTAGAAGTGAAAAAACTAGTGATTCATCAGTATCAATTAAGCGCAAATTAATCGATTTTAGTTAAATAAAAAGGTGACTCTAGAGTAACCTTTTTTTATGTTTAATTATTCACCTTCAGTGAATTTTGCTTTTTCTATTTTTTCAACTTCAGATAAACGTTTCAGTTTTAATCCGAGCTCTTTACCTCGAAGGCGAGCGTAATAAATATTACCTACAAACGCACCTGTAGTAAGAATTACCTCAATCAGTGCAAAGTATCGTTCGCCTTCATCAAGCCAAAGAATGGTTAAACCATGTAAAAAATAAAACATTAAAATAAAGTTAGCCCAAGCATGAGTGTAAGGCTTACCTTGAATTATGCCCTTTAACGGAAACAGCATAGGAATTATCCATGCCACAGTCACGCCATAAGGGTTAATTAATGGGTGGGGGGAGAATGTACTATGCCAAAGTGTAATAAAAATGAGTAGTGCTAAATTACAAAACAAAGCAAGTAAACGGTAGCGCTTCGTCTCTGCGCTCATTGCAACTGAATCCATGTCTTTTCCTTGGTGTTGTTTTATAAAATTTCTAATACTTTCTCGGGTGGACGTCCCATTCTTGCTTGGTTATTGTTAACTACTATTGGACGCTCCATTAGCTTTGGTGTTCGTGCCATTGCTTCAAATAACTGTTCGTCAGTCACAGAGCTATCACCTAGATTTTGTTCTTTATATTCAGTTTCTTTTGTTCTCATCATGTCACGAACAGAAGTAAAACCTAATTGAGAAAATAGTGCTTTTAATGCATCAGTACTCGGTGCTTCTTCTAAATATTTAACCACATTTGGAGTAATTCCTCTTTCTTCAAGTAACGCTAAGGTTTCACGACTTTTTGAACAACGAGGGTTGTGAAAAATAACAACAGACATATTTTTTCCTTTTGATTATAAGGTGCTAAAACGTTCTCGTGATAGACGGAGCTGATCAATTCTTGCGTCGTATCTAGCTTGGTCTAAACTTCCAAACTCAACCAATTGACTTGCTTGAGTATAATTGCTGAGGGCTTTATTCCACATACCCTTTAAGGCATATACTTCTGCCCTTGCGGCTAATTCACCATTAGTACTGCCATTGTCATGGTAGGCCTTAGAAAGTAACTGCCATCCTGTAGGGTCATCTGGATAATCATGAGTATAACGCTGTAAAACACGTATGGCTTCTGACAGTTTATTGGATTCCGCAAGAGCGTGAGCATAGTTAATCGTTAATACTGGGTTATTTGGTAATTGCACTAAGCTGTCTTTTAAGCGTTTAACTGCTTGCTGATTTTTTTTTGTATAGAGATCTAAATCGGTAGCCGCATCAATATAAAATGTATTAAGAGGATCTTTTCTTAATAGATCATTCATGATTGGTTGTGCTTTGTCATATTGTTTTGAATCAATATACACTAGCGCTCTGCCGTAATTTAGCGCTTGTTTAATATCGTTATTGTGAGTTTTTGATTTACGAGAAAACCAGTCTAGAGCTGCGCCACTGTCAATACCAGCAAAGCGTGCAACAATGCGAGACCGCGCAAGATGATAGCGTAATGAGGTATTTACTCGGCGCATAGGGTACTGTTGTGCTCTTTCTCTACTGTCGGTAATACGAGACGTTGGCAGCGGGTGGGTTAGTAGCATGGGTGGTGGTGTGCTTGCATAGCGGTATTGATCAGCTAGGCGAGAGAAAAATCGAGGCATCGCTGAGACATCAAAACCTGATTTAGCTAAAGTATCAATACCAAACCTATCTGCCTCTTTCTCATTACTACGAGTGTAGTTAATTGAACTTTGCATCGCCCCGGCAGTGGTTGCATGAATTGCTGCTATTCCTGCTTCTGGAGCTGCTATTGCTAATAGTAAAGATCCAATAAGTGCAGCTACAGTAGCTGGTGAGCGCCTTGCTTGATCTTCCATACTACGAGCTAAGTGGCGTTGAGTTATATGTGCAATTTCGTGAGCGACAACAGAGGCTAATTCACTTTCTGATTGGGCGTATAAAAATAACCCAGAATGAAGTGCTACGTAACCGCCAAAAAAGGCAAAGGCATTAATTTCTCTATTATTAATTAAGAAAAAATGAAAAGGGGTTTTTACATCGCTCGCATTTGCGACTAATCGATGCCCTAGGACTTGAACATATTCAGCTAAAACAGGATCGTTAATAACAGGCTGGCTTGCTCGAAGCATACGCATATATGCATCACCATAGATTAACTCTTGGTCAATCGTTAAGGTTGATGCTGCTGTGGTCCCTATATCCGGTAAATTTAAATCGTTCTTTGCATAAACGGGAAGAGTACTTGTCAATAATGAGGTGATCAGTAAACAACTGGCCAGCTTTTTTAATTTGAACATGTCGTTTTTACAAATCCTTTTCAATAACATTCTCTTATAGAGAGATAATAACGTAATCTTGATGAATAAGAGCGCCAAATTTAGAATTGGTTTCTTTTTTGTCGTAATTATGTGATTTATACTCTTTCAATTGAAATCTATCATATCTATAGAGTCGCTGAATGGAAACCAGAAGGTTAGATTTATCACAACATCGTTGCCCAATGTCGCTGTTATTAGCAAAACGGGCCAGTAAATCATTAATTAAAAATGAAATGTTACAAATCAAAGTCGTCGACAAAGCGTCTTTAAGCGATATGATGTCATACTTCGAACAGCATCTATTTGATATTCAATTAGAGCATGCTGACACCTACTCACTTTTAACCATCATAAAAAAGTAGAACTTAATATGTTAGATATGGTTACACAGTGGTATAAACGCCGCTTTTCTGATCCTCATGCCGTTAGCCTTGTTGCGATTCTTATCGTTGGGTTTATCACGATCTACTTTTTTGGTCATTTAATTGCTCCCTTGTTGGTGGCTATTGTTCTTGCATATTTACTTGAATGGCCAGTGGTAAAACTGAGTAAATTAGGTATACCAAGAACACTGTCAGTCATGCTCGTTATTATTTTATTTATTAGCGTTATGTTAATGGCTGTTTTTGGGTTAGTTCCTACAATTTGGAATCAAGTCGGTAACTTAATTAATGATGTGCCATCGATGTTTAATGGATTGCACAATTTGCTATCTAGCCTTCCGGGACGTTACCCTGAACTGATTCAACCTCAATCGATTGATACTTTACTAGAAACCATTCGTGGCAAAGTTCTTGGCATGGGCGAAACCATGGTTAAAGGCTCATTGGCATCATTAGTCAGTATTGCTGCGTTAGGGGTGTATTTGATCCTTGTTCCGTTGCTTGTTTTCTTTTTATTAAAAGATAAAGAAGAGATGGTAAGAACAATGAGTAATATTCTGCCAAAGAATCGTCGTTTAGCGACAAAAGTATGGGTTGAGATGAATGAACAGATCAGTAATTACATTAGAGGAAAGGTAGTTGAAATTCTGATTGTCGGTGGCGTGAGCTACATTACTTTCTTTATTATGGATTTACGTTATGCCTTATTGCTCGCTGTAATGGTTGGGTTTTCTGTATTGATTCCTTATATAGGAGCCGCTGCAGTTACCGTTCCTATTGCTATTGTTGCTCTATTTCAGTGGGGATTAACGCCTGACTTTTATTGGTTGATAGTCGCTTATGGCATTATTCAAGCACTCGATGGTAATGTTTTAGTGCCTGTACTTTTTTCTGAAGCCGTTAACCTTCATCCGGTCGCTATTATTGTATCGGTACTGGTGTTTGGTGGATTATGGGGCTTTTGGGGGGTTTTCTTTGCCATTCCGTTAGCAACATTAGTGAAGGCGGTATGGAAAGCGCTTCCTGCAACAGATGAAGTGTTTAATAAAGCATAAGGCAGCTTAACAAATAAAAAGGCGGTGCTTTTAATAAGCATCGCCTTTTTATTTTGAGTTTTTAAAACGATTATTTCTCGTTTAAATAGTCCAATACCACTTCGTGGTGAGTTTTTGTCTTGAACTTATTGAAGACGTGTTCAATAACACCTTCTTCATTGATCAAAAAGCTAATGCGGTGTAATCCATCATAAGTTTTCCCCATGAATTTTTTCTGACCCCAGACACCAAAAGCATCAGCAGCGGCATGATCTTCATCTGATAATAATGTGAAGTTTAACTCGTCACGTTCGATGAATTTACCTAAACGTTTTACAGGATCAATACTAACACCAAGAGTGACGACATTATGGGCATCTAATTCGGCTTTAATATCACGAAGACCTTGAGCTTGAACTGTGCACCCTGGAGTCATTGCTTTTGGGTAGAAATAAAATAAAACCTTTTTACCTTTTAAATCAGAAAGAGAAATAGACTCTCCATGTTGATCAAGAAGTGAAACGTTTGGTGCAGGAGCCCCTGCTTCTAGTGGTGTGATCATGATATTTCCTTTTGAATTACTTTTTATTATTAGAGGGAATTTTTATAAAAATTAATTTTACCGCTGACACTTAATAAATCACATAGAGATTCAAACTCTTCTTGGATCTCCATAATATGACATTCTTGAAAGATCTCTGCGGTGATTTGAATTTGAAAAGTATTTTGGTGCTCTCCCTTTTTAAGGGTTTGCGCACTTAGCGTTTTTAAATCGATGTCTCGATTTGCTAGGAAGTCAGTAAATTTCTCAGTTAAGCCCGGACGATCTTCTGATTCAACGAACGCATCAATCGTATAGAAAATATCTTTCTCTTGATGGGGAGAGGTTCGTTTCATCATGGTCGTTAAATCATGCTGTTGTCCAAGTAAAGGTAGGGTATTTTCAATACGAGAAATCGCGTTCGCTGTGCCAGACAACAACATGATTAATGTAAACTCATTACCAAATGAGGCGATACGGCTATCTACGATATTGCAGCTTGACTCAGTGACAAGGCGAGTCACCTTATTAGAGATACCAGGTCTGTCTGTACCGACCGCGGTAATTACAAGGTATTGAGGCATAAAAAGCTCGTTGTTGAAAAAGATAACCCAATACTAACACGCAAGTGATTGTGTGATAAGCAAGCAATAGTGAACAATCGTCAAAAAAAAGACTCTACAACATAGGCTCTTATGTAATATCCTTGAGGTATATTGAGTGAATGATTTTGCTCATTGCATAAGAAGATGAAAACCAGATAAAACATCATGGTCAAGGACGATGACTCTTTGCAATGATATTAATGAATAACAAAATTAGTTTACACGTTCAAGCTAAGATAAAAGGGAGAAGGATATGTTCTCAGGTAGCATTGTCGCATTAGTAACACCATTAGATACTGATGGTGAAGTAGATTACACCAGCTTAAAAAATCTTGTTGATTATCATATTGATGCCGGTACAAATGGCATCGTTGCTGTGGGTACAACGGGAGAGTCAGCGACATTAAGTGTAGAAGAGCATGTCAAACTAGTAATGAAAACACTAGAGTTTGCAGATGGACGTATTCCTGTTATTGCAGGTACTGGTGCTAATGCCACTCATGAGGCGGTAACATTTAGTAAGCTTTTCCATGACTCAGGTGTTGCTGGCTGTTTAAGTGTGACGCCTTACTATAACAAACCAACACAAGAAGGTTTGTTCCAGCATTATAAAGCGATTTCTGAAGCAACAGACATTCCTCAGATCCTTTATAATGTACCCGGACGTACTGCGGTTGATTTGTTACCAGAAACGGTTGCTCGTCTGTCAGAGTTTGACAACATTGTTGCACTAAAAGATGCAACGGCTGATCTAGATAGAGTTGCACTTACTCGTGAACTTTGTGGCGAAAAATTTATCCAACTTAGTGGTGATGATGCAACGGCGCTTGATTTTGTTAAGTTAGGCGGTCACGGTGTTATTTCGGTAACCTCAAATATTGCAGCAAAAGAGATGGCAACGATGTTCGCACTAGCGGCTCAAGGTAAGTTTGAAGAAGCGGAAGTGATTAACCAACGCTTAATGCCACTACATAAAGATTTATTCGTTGAAGCAAACCCAATTCCTGTGAAATGGGCAGCACATCGTTTAGGTATGATTACTCATTCAGATATTCGTTTACCATTGACGGAGCTAAGCTCATCATTACAGCCTGTGGTTGAACAAGCCTTAATTAGTGCTGGTGTGTTGAAATAATAGGATTGAAAATGAAAGTGAACACTCGCTTTGTTGTTGGATCATTAATGATTGCTGTTTTATCAGCATGTTCAAGCAGTCCAACAGAGCGTCGCCAAGCTAAGCAAGACTTTAAGTATTTGGATACGCCGCCGCTCGTTGAGTGGAAGCAACCTGCTGATGCTAAACCTGAGTTTTATCCTCAATATGATATCCCTCAAGGAGAATTTATTGGTGGTATTGGTAAAAATGTCGATATTCGTCCACCTCAGCAGGTTCTTGAGCTTATTCCTGGTGCTCGAGTTGAAGAGTTAAATGGAGAAGTGACTGTTTGGCTGATTAAAGAAGAAGAGGTCGATAAACTTTGGCAGACCGTGTTAACTTTAATTAAAAAACGCGATATCGGTTTAAAAGTGCAAACTGATTCTGAATTAGAAACGGATTGGATAAAGTGGAACTCAGAAGATGAAGACCATGAGTTTGGTGCTCGCTATAAGATCAATAAACTAAGTCAAAATAGACGTTCTGGTTTCCAAATATCACTGATTGATTGGCAAGTAGATGGTAAGAAAACAGACGTTACTTTGGCTAATAAAGCGCGTTACAACATCTTGATGACAAATTTAGTAACGTCAGCTTACGATGCTCAATTGCGTGAAGAAGCGCGTATTCGTGCTGAGGAATTAGTGAAGCGTATTCCTATTTCTATGGGACAAGATAGAAGTGGTCTTCCAATTATTATTGCTCGTGCGCCTTATAATATTTTCTGGGAACGTCTTGGTGAATTACTACCAATGATGGGGTTAGAAATTGAAGATAGAAACCGTTCTCAAGGTACCATTAAGGTAAAATATAGAGAGCCTGATGATGAATATTGGAAAGAAATAGGAACGAAGCCATTGGCTTTTGAAGGCCGCACTTATAATCTATTATTAGGTGATTTAGGTAACCGAACATCGATTAATGTTACAGATGCTGCTGGTAAGCCTGTAGATGAAGCAACGTTGGATTCTGTTGTTCCAGTTTTAGCTGCGATGATTGAAAAATCAAATAATGCACCTAAAGTGAAAACGGAAGAAGAGTAGAATTTAGTATTAAATTAACAGCGTTTATTTAAATAGTTAAAGACGTTCACATTAGTGAACGTCTTTTTTTTCATTGTTTTGTTCTGTAGTGATGCTTTCTTCATTTGAGGATGTTATTGAATTATCGTCTTCTGATGATTCATGCTCATTTTTTTGTGAGTAAAGCTTTTCCTTTGATTTAAATTTCATATTTGCTGTTGCTTTTAGGGCAGCAAGGTTACCAATAACAACACTTAAAACGATGACAATAATAACCCAAGGATTCATTAACCATTCCATATTTATTCCTTATTAATATTAGTAATGTAGCGAACAAATAACGTATCAATGTGTTTAATAATAGTATCTTTTCCTGCTAATTCGACATTTTCCCATGCGTTTAAAAGTACTTCGGGAGTTAATTCGGTCATAAATAGTGAGCTTTGCTCTTTATGGCTCACATGCCAAGGTTCAATAGCGACGCCTTGTCTGTCTACTTTATAAGGAAAAAAGAAACCATGCTTATGTGCATTTTCTTGTAGCCATATACTAAACGAGGCTTGGTGCCCTGTATTATATTCCCAAGGTTCTAGCAGAAGCGCTGTGTTTTCAGGGAGAGTATTTGATGCATAAATATCAAGATCTGTACCCCAATGATGACGACTTCCACCAGGAAGGGCTGACCAACGCATAATTGCATGGATTTTATCTAGCTCACTCATATTGTCAGTATTCAGTGGCTGCCCATCTTCACCTAAAATAGGACGGATCCCATTGAACTTATTATTCCAAATCATTAATTGACGTTCAAAATCACGGAAACTGCTTGCAATGGTAAGTGTAAAACCTGCGTTGAGTGCGGCCTGTGTTAATGCGTAAAAAGAAGTAACGCAATGGCGATGAAGTTGACGATTAGCTGTTACAAAAGAGAGGTGTTGGGTTGAAAGACCTGTAAGTTGTGCTTTTTCCATAATTTACCACATTAAAGAAGAGAGGATCGAAACCCTCCCATCATATACTCAAAAATCATCAAGAAAATAGATTATTAAGCACTTGTTGATACATATCAGTTAGCTTTTCTAGATCATCGACTTTAACGCATTCGTTCACTTTGTGAATTGTCGCATTAACAGGACCAAGTTCGATGACTTGAGACCCCATTTGAGCAATAAAACGCCCATCAGAAGTACCACCAGTGGTCAATAGTTGAGGTTTTTGCTGGTTGACTGTATCTACTGCATCAACAACAGCTGTTAAAAGATCACCTGTATCGGTTAAGAATGGAAGGCCATTGATGATCCAATCTAAATCGTATTCTAAATCGTACTTATTTAAAGTATCAATGACATGCTGTTGTAGGTCTTCAACCGTAGATTCAGTACTAAAGCGAAAGTTGAACATGATTTCTACATCACCAGGTATTACATTAGAAGCGCCAGTACCTCCATTAATATTAGGAATTTGAAAACTTGTTGGTGGGAAGTAATTATTACCGGTGTCCCACTCTGTTGTTGCTAGTTCTGTTAATGCTGGCATCGCTTGATGAATAGGATTACGTGCAATATGTGGATAAGCAACGTGGCCTTGAATCCCTTTCACTGTTAAATTTCCAGTCAGAGAGCCACGACGACCATTCTTTACAACATCACCCACATACTCAGTACTAGATGGCTCACCGACAATACACATATCGATGATTTCATTTCGATCTTTTAGGGTATCAACGACGCGTGTTGTTCCATTAATAAATGGACCTTCTTCATCAGAGGTAATTAAGAAAGAAATAGAGCCTTTATGGTTAGGATGCTCTGTAACAAAGCGTTCAACGGCCACAACCATGCAAGCCAAAGAACCCTTCATATCAGCAGCACCACGAGCGTATAACATGCCATCAATGATTGTTGGTTCAAATGGGTTGGTATTCCAATGATCTAATGAGCCAGTTGGTACTACATCGGTATGACCAGCAAAGGTAAATAAAGGCGCTTCAGTACCACGGCGAGCCCAAAAATTAGTCGTATCTTCAAATACCATCACTTCTATTGTAAAACCAAGCGCTTCTAGCCGTTTTATCATAAGCTCTTGGCAACCGGCGTCCTCAGGGGTAACAGATTGGCGGCTTAATAAATCTTTTGCAAGAGCTAACGTTGGGGTGTCTGTCATGGTGTATTCCTTTACTTTATCTTTAATTAGTCATCAAAATTACGAGTTTTAAACGGTAAATAGAGTTTCATATTGAGCAGGTTTAAACCCTAAGTGGTATTCATTGTTATGAACTAATACAGGGCGTTTAATCATGGCTGGCATTTCTAGTAATAATTCAATCGCACTTTCTTCATTTAGAGTATTTTTCTGCTCATCCGTTAATTGGCGGTAAGTTGTGCCTCTTTTATTGACAACATTTTCCCAGCCAAGCTGTTTAACAAAAGTTGTCACCATCTCTTTATCAATACCATCAGTGCGGTAGTCATGATAAGTAAAGTTGATTTCATTTGCGTCTAACCATTTTTTACACTTCTTTATCGTATCGCAGTTTTTTATTCCGTAAATTGTAGTCATGGCTTTCTTCATTATGTTATTAATTATTAACTCCTTTATAACGAGAATTGAACCAATACGCCAGTCTTGAGCATAATTTATCATTCTATTGATTATTATTTGAAGTGACTCGTCTTTTTCTTAAGTACATTATTTTTGTTTGTATAGAAAATATACACTTTGTTATCGACATTAATAAGGGCATACATGATGGGGAATGCAGTAAAGGTTGGAGATATAGGCAGTGCACATGATGGTTTTCATCCCAGTCCAATATTGGCAGGTTCAGCGACAGTTAAAGTCGATGGTGTTCCAGCTGCAAGAAAAGGCGATCCTTTAGCTCCTCATGTGAAGCCAAAGCATCCTCCTCATCCTAGATTTATTTCTGGTGGTTCAAGTACTGTTTTTATTGACGGTCAGCCTGCTGCTCGTAATGGGGACAAAGTTGGATGTGGTGGAACTGTAAAGGGAGGAGGAACCGTTAATATTGGATAATTTGACCTAGGTTATTAGTGATAGTTATGAAAATTAATTACAATAAATGCATTTTTATGTGTTTTTTAGTGGAATTGTGCGATTATTTTCGTAATTAGTTGATCAATCTCAACATCATAAATATTGAATGATTAATAATTGTTATTATTAAATCAGGAGGTATCAATGGAGTTGAATCCAGTGTTTGCCAGACGCTTATATTTAGCGTTGTTGGTGCATAATTTAGAAAGACCAAATGTACCGAAGCTTGTCGAATTAACAGGTTGGCCTCGTCGTACGATTCAAGATGTATTGAAAGCCTTACCTGGCATTGGTATTGAATTGATGTTCATTCAAGATGGACGTCGCCATAATGACGGGTATTACCGCTTGTCAGATTGGGGGCCTTATGATCCTGAGTGGGTGTGTTCACGAGAAGATGAAATCGCATCAACGTTGTATCATTAATAATCTAATGATGATGAAATTTAAATAAAAATGCCAACAAATATGTTGGCATTTTTGTTTTTATTGGTTGGAATATCAAGTATGCCTAAGGACAAGAATAGGCTGTACCAAGTAGGGTGATTGATGTATTAAATGGCATAGGATCTTGAAGTATGACGGTATTTGCACCCAAAGAATAAGCTTCGTTTTTTATATCGTTAACCGCCGAGATCATTAACTCTTTGTTGGATATAAAAAAGAAGGTATACCAATGCCCCTCGCTACCTGTCACTGTTCCTAATTCAGAGCACTGTTTATTTCCATTGTCATTATAATGAAGAGCGACTGAACTTGAATTGTTATCTAGAGGCTGGGTTGTCGATATACAGCCACTTAATAAAAATAAGCTTAGGGTTGCGGTGAGCAATTTTTTCATATTAAGAATCCAAGTAAAGTAACGTTGCTGCAACTCGTGACTTTACATTTAGTTTTTTCAATAAACTTTTCATGTGTACTTTAACGGTAGCTTCAGAGATAAATAACTTATCAGCGACTTGTTTGTTTCGCATACCTTTAGCAACGTTCTGTAAAATCTCTAGCTCTCTTGCTGTTAGACTTGATAACTTATCGTCACCATTATGATCTTGCTCTAAACACATTTTAACTTGTTCAGAATAGGCTTTTCCGCCTCGCATTGCTTCTTTTAATAAGGCAATTAGCTCATCAGGTTCGCTGTCTTTTAATAAGTAACCATCAGCACCGGCTTTAACCAGTGTTTTGATGTCTTGTTTGTTATCTGAAACGGTTAAAATTACGATAGGGCATGTTACCCCTTCACTTCGTAGTGCGTGTAATGTATCAAGCCCCGACATGCCTTTCATATTAAGATCAAGTAAGACTAAGTCAGGCTCATCTTGAGAGATAAGAGCTACCGCATCTGTACCGTTACTTGCTTCGCCTGTTAGTGCAAATTCGTCATCAAAAGAGAGAAGTTGGCCAATACCACGACGCATTAACGGGTGATCATCAACGATAACAACATTCCACATAATTTTTACCTTCTATTTTATTTTTATTGGTTTAGTGGAAACATAACGTTCACTGTACAACCGTGTTCAAATTCAGAGGATATCGATAAAGTGCCATGAACACAGTTTGCGCGTTCTTGCATTATTCTTAATCCATAATGATTAATCTTTTCTTCTGTAGGATCAAATCCTACTCCATCGTCTTCAATGTTAATGCAGCCTTGCTCACTTTCTTGAAAACACGTAATGATAATATTATCAGCTTTTGAGTGTTTGATGGCATTTAATGTCGCTTCACGTATTAATTGCAATAAATGGACATGCTGTTGGGCATTTATTGGCAATGAAGGCAGTTCATTATTTACTCTAATATTTATACTAGTTTGCGCAGCCAGTGTCGTTGTAATTTCTTGTAAGGCCTCTCCAAAGTGAGCTTTATTGATGGTTAGCCTAAAAGTATTAAGTAACTCTCTCAATTGAGTATAGGCACTTTTAAGTCCTTCATCTAACTCTATTAATGTATTACCTGTATTTTTGCAGTCACACTTCGCAAGTTGGCGTTTTAGTAATGTAGTTTGAATTTTTAAATAAGATAAAGACTGAGCTAAAGAATCGTGCAGTTCACGAGCAATGGCCGAGCGCTCTTCTAACAATATAAGTTGGTGAGTTTGTTTTTGAGCTTGGTTATAAAAAACACCACGAGCAAGAATATTTGAAATATTAATGATCAGTTTTTGATCAGGGCAAGGAAGAGAGAATTGCCACATTAAGTAACCAAGTTGTTCTCCGTCAATGCTAAGTTCTTGCAAACTCCAAGGGGAATCATTCGCTTCGCCACTGGTAATTTCCCAATCACCACCAGATTCTTCTTCAACAATTAAACGAGCACTTGTTATGCCTTCGATGTGTACAAAGGTATCAAGAATATTTTTAAACGTTTGCTCATCTAGTTGAGATGCGGATAGTTGTTGCGAACAGTGATAAAGCGTTGTAAGTGAACGATTCGCTTGACTTAATTTTTTAGTTTTATCTTCTACTCTATTTTCTAATTCTTTGTAATTTAGATGGATTTGCTTTGCCATATGATTAAATGAATCACTTAATTGGCCTAATTCATTGTCGCTTCTTAAATCAACTTGAACAGAATAATTTCCGTTTGTCATAGCTTTACTTGCTTGTACAAGTCGGTGCAATGGCGTCACGATTTGTCTTTGAGTAAAAAAGATAATAAAGATACTTAAAAACACAATTAACGATAATCCAAGAGCCCCGATAAACGATAAAAGTTGTAACTTTCTTTCTGAGAACTCTTGTAATCGGAAAACAAAGTGATCTATTTCATCTACAAATAAAGAGACTTTATTTAGATAAATTTGCTTATTATCACTAAGTAATGCTGGCTTTAAAGCATGCCATTGCAGACGAATATCCTGATAAGAAAGTTCAATATCATCAGGAACAAACCATTGCTCTAATGTTTGAAAGGAAGGAGATTCAATAGAGTCAGAAAATTTATTTAAGTGATTTATTATTTCTGGCGAATCACTTTCAATATCATAAGCTAATCGATAACTTTGCATACGTAATGAACCTGCAATATTGACTGCTTCAGCATCCTTTAAACTAGAAGATAGGGTAATTAAAGCCAAGCTAGTTGTAATTATGGAAATGAGAACTATCCACAACATCACTTGAGCAATTGTTTTTGTTAGAATTGAGGTTTTGGTATGTTTCATCTTTGTTAATTGTGGCCTATGATTAGTTAAAGGCAAATGATCTCTATTTTGTTGTTTTTATTTGTTTTAAAAATTGATCTAAAACAAATGTACCCCTTGTTTAGCCATTATGGGGTATATCAATAAATATAACAAAATTTAAAATTCATCGTATAAAAATGTGAATAGACAATTGGAGTTATGAATAGATGAGTCAAGATAATGCGATTGACCATTCTAAACGTGGTCTTTTTCGTCGTTTCTCTAATAAAGAAAAAATACATCCTTTAATACAACAACGACTACCTTGGGTTGATAACGAAGCCAAATTCGTATCTCAATGTACTCAATGTGAAAAGTGTATTAAGGCGTGCGAAGAAGAAATAATTGTTAAAGGCGATGGTGGTTTTCCTATTGTCGACTTTTCAAAGGGAGAGTGCACGTTCTGTGAAGAATGCGCCAATATTTGCCCTGATAATCTATTTGATTTAACCATTGTGTCAGCTTTTTCTCATAAAATATCTATAAATGAAGGCTGCTTAGCAAAACAATCGGTTGAATGTCGTAGTTGTAGCGATATGTGTGAAACACAGGCCATTCGCTTTCAATTAGTGCTGGGGAACGTTGCTCAGCCTCAAATTAACTTAGATGTTTGTAATGGATGTGGAGGCTGCGTAGCCGCTTGCCCTACCTCTGCTATCAGCATGACACTGGAAGAGCAAAAATAATGCTAGAGAATTTGCCTGAGAATGAAGTTCATATTTCAAGTTTAGTGGTTCATGTTAAACCTGAATTTTTAAAGCAGACAAAAGAAAAAATACTGGCACTACCGAATACGGAAATCTATGGCGAAAGTGAAGAGGGCAAGTTAATTGTTGTTCTTGAAACTGAGAACCAAGGATATATCACCGATTCAATCGATAAAATAAATGACTTCGAAGGAATTCTAAATGTCGCTTTAGTTTTCCACCAAATCGAGCACTTTGATTCGCAATGTGAGGATGAATCATGAAAATGACAAGACGTGCGTTTGTTAAAGCAAACGCAGCAGCTTCGGCTGCAGCTGTTGCGGGGGTTACTTTACCTGCATCAGCAACTAATTTAATCGTTAGTTCTGACCAAACAAAAATTAAATGGGATAAAGCGCCTTGTCGTTTTTGTGGTACTGGTTGTTCTGTACTTGTAGGCACCCAAGATGGTCGCGTTGTTGCGACTCAAGGTGATCCTGAAGCGCCGGTAAACAAAGGTCTTAACTGTATTAAAGGTTACTTCCTTTCTAAAATTATGTACGGAAAAGATCGCCTTCAAACGCCAATGCTGCGTATGACTGATGGCCAATATGATAAAGAAGGTGACTTTACTCCTGTTTCTTGGGACGTAGCTTTTGACACCATGGCTGAGAAATGGAAAGCCGCTCTGAAAAAACACGGTCCAACAGGTGTTGGTATGTTTGGTTCAGGTCAGTGGACAGTAATGGAAGGCTACGCCGCCGTTAAATTGATGAAAGCGGGTTTCCGCTCAAATAACATCGATCCAAATGCTCGCCACTGCATGGCTTCTGCAGTAGGTGCGTTTATGCGTACGTTTGGTATTGATGAACCAATGGGTTGTTACGATGACTTTGAACACGCAGACTCTTTTGTTCTGTGGGGCTCAAACATGGCGGAAATGCATCCGGTACTATGGACTCGTATTTCTGATCGTCGTTTAAGTAATCCACACGTTAAAGTTAATGTGTTATCTACTTATTACCACCGCTCATTTGAGTTAGCTGATAAAGGGTACATTTTTGAACCTCAATCTGATCTTGCTATTGCTAACTTCATCGCTAACTACATCATTCAAAACGATGCAGTAAACTGGGATTTCGTAAATAAACACACGAACTTCAAGCAAGCAACGACAGATATCGGTTATGGTCTTCGTGATACTGACCCGCTACAAATGAAAGCGGAAAATCCTAACTCTGGAGTGATGAGTTCAATCAGTTTTGAGGAATATAAAGCATCAGTTGCACCATACACAGCAGAAAAAGCATCTGAAATGTCAGGTGTATCAGAAGAAGACCTGATCACATTAGCTAAGCAATACGCGGATCCAAAAACGAAAGTAATGTCTTTATGGACAATGGGTATGAACCAGCACACTCGTGGTGTTTGGATGAACAGCCTTGTCTATAACATTCACTTGTTAACGGGTAAGATTTCAACACCTGGTAACAGTCCATTCTCATTGACTGGTCAGCCTTCAGCATGTGGTACTGCTCGTGAAGTAGGTACATTCTCACATCGTCTACCTGCTGACATGGTTGTTGCTAATCCTAAGCACCGTGCAATTTCAGAAAAAATCTGGAAATTACCAGAAGGTACATTGAACGGCAAACCTGGTGCACACGCAGTTGTTCAAGATCGCATGCTTAAAGACGGCAAGATTAACGCTTATTGGGTTATGTGTAATAACAACATGCAAGCCGGTCCAAATATTAATACAGAACGTTTACCTGGTTACCGTAACCCTGAGAACTTCATTGTATGTTCAGACCCATACCCAACAGCAACAGCTCAAGCATCGGATCTCATTCTTCCTACAGCAATGTGGGTAGAAAAAGAAGGTGCATATGGTAATGCTGAGCGTCGTACTCAAGCTTGGTACCAACAAGTACAAGCAAAAGGCGAAGCTAAATCTGATTTATGGCAAATCATGGAATTCTCAAAACGCTTCACAGTAGAAGAAGTGTGGGGCGAAGAGCTATTAGCTAAAGCTCCAGAATTCCGTGGTAAAACAATGTATGACGTACTTTACAAAAACGGTCATGTAGATGCTTTCCCATTATCAGAAGCTCAAGAACTAAATGATGATGCTAAAGCACAAGGTTTTTATGTTCAAAAAGGCTTGTTTGAGGAATATGCTAGCTTTGGTCGTGGTCATGGACATGATTTAGCACCATACGATACTTACCACCAAGTACGTGGCCTACGTTGGCCTGTTGTTGATGGTAAAGAAACATTATGGCGCTTTAAAGAAGGTTCAGATCCATACGCTAAAAAAGGCTCTGATTGGGACTTCTATGGTAAGCCTGATGGTAAAGCTTTAATTATCTCTGCACCTTATGAAGCGCCACCAGAAGTACCTGGTGATGAGTTTGATATGTGGTTATGTACTGGTCGTGTTCTTGAGCATTGGCACACAGGAACCATGACCCGTCGTGTTCCTGAGCTTTATAAAGCGGTACCAGATGCCCTTTGTTATATCCACCCTGCAGATGCGAAGAAACGTAATCTACGTCGTGGTGATGAAGTATTAATTTCTAATAAACGTGGTGAAGTTAGAGTACGTGTTGAAACTCGTGGCCGTAACCGTCCGCCTGAAGGATTGGTATTTGTACCATTCTTTGATGCTCGCATCTTAATTAACAAGTTGATTCTGGACGCAACTGATCCACTGTCTAAACAGACGGATTACAAAAAGTGCCCAGTAAAAATCACTAAAGTTGCTTAATTAATACATTGATAGGTTACTAGTTTTTTTAACTAGTAACTTGTTACAGAGTTTGCCTTAAGGCGGAGAAATTAGAATGAAAAAATTCATTATAGCGCTTATGTCAGCAGGACTACTGTTTGCAGGTGCAGTACAAGCAGAATCAGAACAAACTACCGAATCACCAACTGCAGAGTTGAATAACCCTGGTGGTATTGGTGGTGTAGAGTCATTACGTGGAGCATCAGAGCTAGAAGCAACTCGTCCTGCGGATGATTTTAAACGTTTTCCTCGTGATCACGCATTAGAAAGTGATTATGTTTATCAGCCACCATTGGTACCACATACAATTCGTAACTATGAAGTATCATTGAACGCGAATAAATGTCTATCATGTCACAGCTGGAAAAACGCAAAAGAAATGGGCGCAACGAAGATCAGTGTAACGCATTATGTGAATCGTGAAGATGCTGTACTTTCAGATGTATCACCTCGTCGTTATTTCTGTTTACAATGTCATGTCCCTCAAGCTGATGCTAAACCGTTAGTTGAGAATGAATTTGAACGTGTGGACTCATTGCGCTAGTTGATAGCCAATACCGTTAAGAGAGGCTATACATGAAATTATTAAAAGCATTTTGGAAGCGTTTTTCATCTCCAAGTAAAGCGGCAGTAGGCATCGTCCTATTTATGGGTTTTATGGGTGGGTTACTTTTCTGGGGCGCATTTAACACGGGTATGGAAGCAACCAATACAGAAGAATTCTGTTCTGGCTGTCACGCCCCAATAGTTAAAGAGATCCAAGAAACGATTCACTATTCAAACCGTTCTGGTGTTCGTGCTATCTGTTCTGATTGTCACGTCCCTCATAACTGGACAGATAAAATCGTACGTAAAGTTCAAGCATCAAAAGAATTGTTTGCGCATTACGTAACTAAAACGATTGATACTGAAGAGAAATTCAAAGAGCGTCGTGGTCATCTAGCAGAGCGAGAATGGCACCGAATGAAAGAGAATAACTCCCAAGAGTGTCGTAACTGCCATGAATTTAACTACATGGATTTCTCAGAGCAAGGTCCTCGTAGTGCTAAACAGCACTCAACGGCATTAGCATCAGGTGATAAAACCTGTGTAGATTGTCATAAAGGTATTGCTCATAAACTGCCTGACATGTCTGGCGTTGAAGGTTGGTAAGGAGCTTACTATGAGTACGTTAGAATCAGTTATTTGGCATACACTAGGCTATATCGCTATGCCATCCATCATTTTAGGTGGTTTTGCTGCGGTTGCTGTGTTGTCTATTTGGGTGTTATCACTTAAAGCAGATAAAGAGTAGGGCGTTAAGCGCAAATTTATAATAAAAAAGAGATGAAGTTATTTAGCTTCATCTCTTTTTTTGTGCTTAAAAACCGAGTACAGAGTAATAAATAAATCCTGCCCAACTTAGAGCAAGTAATATCCAAGGTAATGTTTTATTCGATTCAGAATTTATTTTATCTTGTTGAGCTTGTTTTGCTTCAATGTCTGAAATCGTCTCATTATTTTGCTTTTGACGAAGTGTTTTTTTCTTTAATTTATCTGCTTCTCTGGCTTTTTCTTTCTGCTGTTTTTTATATAAGGTAATGCCTTTTTCAATTCCTTGAGCAATCAACTTAGTTTGCTCTTTTGTTTGTGCTGGTTTTTGTGTAGCTTTAGCTATCTTCATCGCTTCTTGTTGCGTTTCAATAGAAGAGATCTCTTTTGTTTTTTTGTTGTTTGTCATAATTATTCTTTATTTTTAATATTTGAGAGTATCTTTGTGTATATTCAAACAGTAACTGATACAAAGTGTGACGGCAACATTGCTTTTGATCTTTGAACTGTTGTCAGCTCAAAGTTTTTATTTTATCCAATCGTTATTTTTAATTATTTCAGTAATCTGAACAAGTCTACTGAGAAGATTGTTAGTTTATTTTTAAGGTAGAAAATGTACTATTCATTTGATGCATATGATGAGCATGGTTGGTTAAAACCACCAATATGGTTATGGCTTGGTTGGGTTATTTTAATTCGTTCTGTTGTTGTCTTTGTAATGGCTGGAGCGAGTCGTGAACAAGGTACTGATTTACTGGCATTGTTTTACCCTAATCATACGCATCTTTACACGAGTTTATATCTAAGCTTACCCATTGTGTTTTTTATGTGGTTAAGTAGTTTTAAAAAGCCAACAAGACCTTTTATGCTCACCCTTTGGAAGCAAGGTCGATGGCTAACCATTATTATGGTTCTTATTGATCTCGCCATGCTAATTGAATCTGTAGTGGTGAGTCGTGGAGAGTTTCAGTTAGGAAGTGCCGTGATTATCTTACTTCTTAGCTGGTTTTTAATTTTTTTACTTCGTAGCAAAAGAGTAAAGATATGTTTTAGTCTGACGTAGAGGTGAAGACGATGGATTTATCAACTGGGGCGCTTTTATTTAGTGCTTTATTAAGCCCATTAGCAATGGCTGATTGGCAATTGGACTTAGGGTTAGAAATTAACCGTCCTGATTTACAGCGTATTAGTAATTCTTCAGCATCATTAGTGCTTGGAGAAGAGACACTTGTATTTAATTCTATTGATCAACAATCCCAAGTGAAAGCATGGGCTGAAATAAAAAATATTAATGCGGAAAATGTAGAGATTGCCTTTCGAGTAACAGAAGAAGGAAATGGCAATGTGCGTACTATTTGTGCTCCGACGATTATTACTAAGTTAAACAATCAAGAGTCTTATATGGTTTCTGATTCTTCAGCAAAAGAAACAGTAAAATTATCAGTAGAAGTGATTTCTTCATAAACTCTTATTAATTATCAAACAATCCCATGATTTATTACATATAATGGACTCAGTTAATTCAAAATAGAAAGGAACTGAGTTCATGTCTTACACCCCTCAAACGGCATTACTGCCAGAACCAGATCGATTTGCATTATACGTAACTCTAAATATCAAAAGTAATCCTCAGCTTGTATTAGAACAGTTACAAGCGCTTCCTGCTTTGATCATTGAATTAAATGAAAATCAGCCAGACGCAAACTTAAGTAGCGCGGTTTCCTTTGGTACTGATTTTTGGACTACACTGTCTGTACCTATGCCGCCAGAATTGACCAACTTTAAGCAATTAGGTAAAGGAGATATTATTGCTCCAGCAACGCACGGAGACGTACTAATTCATCTTCATTCCAACCGTCATGATTTACATTTCTATATTCTACGTAAGTTGATGAATGTTATTTCTGAGCATGTAGACATTAAAGAAGAGACTTCTGGGTACCGTTTTCTTGATTCTCGTGATATGACTGATTTTGTTGATGGAACGGAAAACCCTAAAAACGAAGCCCGAGCTGAAGTTGCCTTAGTTAAAGAGGGTGAATTTACAGGTGGAAGCTACATGATGTGTCAACGTTTTGTGCATAAACTTCCGGCATGGAATCGCTTATCTGTTTCAGCTCAAGAAAAAGTAATAGGTCGCACTAAGCCTGATTCAATAGAGCTAGAAGACGTCCCTGCCGCTTCTCACGTAGGTCGTGTAGATATTAAAGAAGATGGCAAAGGTGTTAAGATTTTACGTCACAGCTTGCCGTATGGTTCGGTTTCTGGTGACCATGGTTTATTGTTTATTGCTTATTGTCACTCTGTACATAACTTCCAGGTAATGTTGGATAGCATGTATGGCGAAATTGATGGTAAAACCGATCAGTTATTACGTTTTACTGATGCCGTTACTGGTGGTTATTTCTTTGCACCATCACAAGAAATGTTCGCCGAGCTAAAAGTTAAATAATTTTTCTCTAAAGCTAAAACAAGTACCATTAGAAATAATGGTACTTGTTTAATTGCTTATGTTTATAGCCGATACAAAAAGGCCGCTGGTTTCCCTTAGAGAGAACAGCGGCCTTTTTAATGTCTTGTGTAAACTAAATCAATCGATTAAGAAAGATTATTTAGTTACTTTAAGAACTGGAGATTCACCAACAGTAACAGCACCAGTAAGCTTAGTAAGCTCTTTGATTTCGTCCATGTTAGAGATAACAACTGGAGTTAGAGTTGATTTAGCGTGCTCTTCTAGGTACGCAAGATCAAATTCGATTACAGTGTCGCCAGCTTTAACTTCTTGACCTTCTTCAGCGATACGAGTAAAGCCTTGACCTTTAAGTTCAACAGTATCGATACCGAAGTGAACAAAAAGCTCGATGCCATCGTTAGATTCGATAGAGAAAGCGTGGTTAGTTTCGAAGATTTTACCGATTGTACCGTTAACTGGAGCAACCATTTTGTTGCCAGCTGGTTTGATAGCAATACCGTCACCAACGATTTTTTCAGCGAATACTACGTCTGGCACATCTTCGATGTTTACAATTTCACCAGAAAGAGGTGCGATGATGTCGATAGCACCAGCGTCAGCGCTTTCAGAAGAAAATGCGCTTTTAATTTTGTCAAACAGACCCATTGTGTAGCTCCCTAAAGTTTATATTAAATAGCCACTAAAACTTAGTGGCTATATTTAATTCTTTGCAACTATACTATTACTTAGTATTTTCTGCGATAAATTTTTCAACGTGTGCTTCAATTTCTGCTGCTGTTGGCATTTGAAGTGCTTCATCTGCCATCGCTTTTACTGCTGCAAAGTTTGAGTTACGAACGATTTTCTTAACAAGAGGGATAGAAATACCACTCATGCTGAATTCGTCTAAGCCCATACCTAGAAGAAGTAAGCTTGCACGCTCATCACCCGCTAGCTCGCCACACATACCAGTCCACTTGCCTTCTTTGTGAGAAGCGTCGATTACTTGCTTGATTACAAGCAGAACCGCTGGAGATAGTGGGTTGTATAGGTGAGAAATCATTTCGTTACCACGGTCAACAGCAAGAGTATATTGTGTTAAATCGTTAGTACCGATAGAGAAGAAGCTAACTTCTTTCGCTAAGTGGTGTGCAATTGCAGCGGCTGCTGGTGTTTCAACCATAACACCAATTTCGATGTTTTCGTCAAACGCTAGGCTTTCAGCTCGAAGTTCTACTTTGTATTCTTCGATTGCATTTTTAAGCTCACGGATTTCTTCAACAGAAATGATCATTGGGAACATGATACGCAGTTTACCGTGTGCAGATGCACGTAAAATACCACGTAATTGATCACGCAGAATTTCACGACGGTCTAAACTGATACGAATTGCACGCCATCCTAGGAATGGGTTCATTTCTTCAGGAAGATCCATGTATGGTAGATCTTTATCACCACCGATATCCATAGTACGGATGATCACTGGTTCACCATGCATCGCCTCTGCTACTTCTTTATAAGCAACATATTGCTCTTCTTCAGTAGGAAGTGCATCACGATCCATGAATAGGAATTCTGTACGATACAGACCAACACCTTCGCCGCCGTTACGGATGATACCGTCACAGTCTTTAACTGTACCGATGTTACCGCAAACTTCAACTTGGTGACCATCTAGAGTGATAGCTGGTAGGTCTTTTAGTTTTGCTAGTTCTTCTTTTTCTGCAACTAAAGTGTCACGGATTTTTTTAGATTCAGCTAGCTCTGCTTCTGATGGATTGATAACAATCTTGTTGTTAACCGCATCAAGAATCAGCATGTCGCCGTTCTTCACTTGCTTAGTGATATCGTTAGTACCAACGATAGCAGGAAGTTCAAGAGAACGCGCCATGATAGAAGTATGAGATGTACGACCGCCGATGTCACAAGCAAAACCAAGAACGTAGTCTAGGTTGATTTGCGCTGTTTCAGAAGGCGTTAAATCGTTAGCAACTAGGATAACTTCTTCATTGATATCACTCAGTGAAACAATGTTGATGCCTAATGCGTTTTTAACAAAGCGGCTACCGATATCACGGATATCTGTAGCACGCTCTTTTAGATAATCATCATCTAAAGATTCAAGTGCACAAGCTTGTTCTTCAATTACAGAATAAATTGCAAAATCAGCCGCAAGCTTATCATCTTTGATAAGGGCTAAGATTTCTTCTTCTAGCTCTTCATCTTCAAGAAGCATAATGTGCCCCTCAAAAATTGCTTCTTTTTCTTCGCCAAATGTTGCTAGCGCTTTCGCTTTAACCGCTTCTAATTGCTCAGAAGACTTAGCTCTAGCGTCAAAGAAACATTTAACTTCTGCTTCTACTTGAGATTCAGAGATTGGAGTTTTGTTTAGGACAATTTCATCTTCCTGAAGTAGTAGTGCTTTACCAAAAGCAATACCCGGAGATGCTAGAATGCCAGAAATCATAGCTTTACCTTAACATTGATCAAATTAGAGAATGAGAATAATTAAAGAAAAAGCTGATTAATGCAGCTCATCCATTAGTTTAACTAGGTGGTCTACAGCTTCTTTCTCTTGAGCGCCTTCAGCAGAGATAGTTACGTTAGTACCTTTAGTTAGACCTAAAGTTTGTAGTTTGAAAAGGCTAGTAGCACTTGCGCTTTTGCCGTTAGAAGTAACAGTGATTTTAGCATCAAAACCTTTTGCTTCTTTAACGAACTGAGCTGCTGGACGTGTGTGAAGGCCGTTTTCTGCAGTGATTACTACGTCTTGTGAATACATTGTGTATACCCCGATTTATATTTTATGTTGAATTAATGTCGTTAACCAATTCTGTTTATGACAGTACTTTCGCACATCATTGCTCCAGAAACAATCCGTCTGAATGTAAAATAAGTTAACGACAGTAATTTATACATACTGTCTTATTTTGTAATATTTAGGAGGTCCAATATTGATATATTATATTGGATTGTAATTATTTTACACCTAAAAATAAAGTGGCTAGATTATTACTAAGGAGTGAAATGAAATCAACAAAAAAACCCCATAAGGGGCTTTTTTGGAAGAAAAATTGATTTGAACACGTGAATATTGCAGATTTATTGTTCGTTTTCTTGTTCCGTAAACAAACCAGCAAAAAGTGCGGTACTTAGGTAGCGCTCACCTGAACTTGGCAATACAACCACAATTTGTTTATTCGCAAACTCTGGAAGTTCAGCAATACGGTTTGCGGCAACAACTGCGGCACCTGAAGAGATGCCCGCAAGAATACCTTCTTCTTCCATTAAGCGACGAGTCATAGCAATGGCATCATCAGAAGTGACAGCTTCAACACGATCAATTAATGCCAGATCTAGGTTACCTGGAATAAAACCAGCGCCAATCCCTTGAATTTTATGCGGGGAAGGCTTTAATTCTTGACCCGCAAGAGCTTGAGCTATTACTGGTGATTCCGCCGGCTCAACTGCAACTGAAAGTACGGCTTTATTTTGTGTATGTTTTAGGTAACGACTTGTCCCTGTTAATGTACCACCAGTACCAACACCTGCGACAAACACATCAATGTTACCTTCAGTTGCTTCCCAAATCTCTGGCCCTGTCGTTTTTTCATGGATAGCAGGGTTTGCTGGGTTATTAAATTGTTGAAGTAGTAGGTACTTACTTGGGTCACTCGCTACAATTTCTTCTGCCTTTGCAATTGCACCACCCATACCTTTTGGTGCTTCAGTTAATACAAGGTTAGCTCCAAGTGCTTTTAGTAGTTTACGACGCTCTAAGCTCATTGATGCCGGCATAGTTAGTGTTAGCTTATAACCACGAGCGGCAGCAACAAAGGCTAATGCAATACCTGTGTTGCCAGAGGTAGGCTCTACTAATTCAATACCTTCTTTTAATGTACCTGCTTTTTCAGCTTCCCAGATCATGTTTGCGCCGATACGACATTTAACACTGAAACTTGGGTTACGAGCTTCTACTTTTGCTAATACGTTGCCATTACTTACACGGTTTAGACGTACAAGAGGGGTGTTACCAATAGTTTGAGAATTATCTTCATAAATCTTTGTCATGATCTGTTCCTTCATTTCACGTAACGCGTGATTCAATACGGAGTAAATATTTGGTGACTCATTTGAGTAACTCGACTTACTTAGAATACGAAGAGTTTCTCAAATGAGAAAGGATCGAAAGGTTATAAGTTATGGATTAACGTTTTTATGTGTATCACGATAGACATCAACCCACATAGCTGTTGCTCCACAGACTGCGATAGGCATAACAAATAGGTTCAATATTGGAGTCATTGTAAAGAGAGTAACAAGTGAACCAAAAGATAAGCATTTTCCACGCTTGGTTTTAAGTTCGTCTCTCATTGTTTCAAAAGGTACTTTATGGTTATCAAACGGATAATCACAATATTGTATGGCCATCATCCAAGCGGTAAATAAGAACCATAGAACAGGCGCAATACTTTGACCGATTGCTGGAATGAAAAATAGAATGAACAGGCCTAATGCTTTTGGGAGGTAATACTTTAATTTTTGCCACTCACGTTTGAAAATACGAGGTAAATCTTTTAGGGCATCAACAATACCGCCAGTTGGTGCTGGTTGGTTCGTTAATTTAGCCTCGAGATGCTCAGCGAGCAAGCCATTAAATGGAGCTGCAATCCAGTTAGCTAGCGTGCTAAAAAAATAAGAGAATACCGCTAAAATACTAACCACTATTAATGGCCATAATAGATAAGACAGCCAATCTAGCCAGCTTGGAATTTGAGCTAAAATCTGTTCAATCCAACCACCAATTTGGTTAAATAGGTAAAAAAATGAGCCCCCTAATAAAATAAAATTAATTAATAGAGGAATAAAGACGAAACGGCGGATCCCTGGGGTCATCGCCAATGACATACCTTTTAAAAAATATTGAATACCTGATTGGGTTTGTTTTAATGAACTCATAATCTATATTTACATTTTGTGTACCATGTATTCACTATACTCAAAAACACGCACAAAGAAATGGAATTAGCGTAAATAAAGATGATGTAAATTGTTCAAATGTAAGATTTATGTCACCACTTTCATTTTGTTATTCAACAATAGGGCTATTATTTGGTACATTACCAATAAGTAGTGGTAGATTAACGGTTACAGTTAAACTACCTTCATAGTAGTTAAGGAAAACTTCCTTTGTATTTTTTACAAAATAAGGAAGTTCAATAAAGCAGAAGAGCAGAGAGTTAGCGATGCAAGAATTGCGATTAGTGTTGATACTTGTTGGGGCATTAGCCATTGCGGCGTTATTGTTTCATGGCTTATGGACAAGTCGAAAAGAAACGAACTCAAAATTTGGAAAAAAAGTAGACATAGATTTTGATTCAGAGATTGATGATGAGCAACCTGCTCCTATGCGAACTTTTGATCAAGCAAAAAAAGAAGTTAATATTCCAAGAGAGAGAAAAGAGCCAGCGTTTGTAAGAGAAGAACCTGCTTTTTCTAAAGAGCCTCTTTTTGATGGCGAAAGCGTCACTTCGGAGCCAATCGAAAAGATTCAAGAAAAGCCTGTCGAGACGGCTATTGAGAAGGTTGAGCAACCACCAATAAATGACATTAAGGTTAAACAAGAACCAACAATGTCATTTTCTGCAATTGATGAAAATGTGGTTCCTCAAAAAGAGATACCTCAACCATTACAGATAGAAGAGCCTATCGTTATACCTGAACCGATTATTACTATTCTTGAAGAACCAGAACCAGAACCAGAAGAGGATGTTATTGTTATTAATGTCCACGGAATGGGAAGTGAGCGCTTTAATGGTAACCGGTTATTTAATAGCTTGGAGCAAAATGGTTTAGTGTTTGGCGATATGGGGATTTATCATCGTCACTCAGATCTATCTGGTAGTGGTAAAGTCTTATTTAGTACTGCGAATATGGTAGCTCCTGGCCATTTCCAAGTACCTGAAGGTGATGAATTCTCTACTCCTGGAATTTCCTTCTTCTTACCACTGCCGTGCTACGGCGATGCAGAGCATAATTTTAAATTAATGCTACAGACGGCTCAGTTAGTGAGTTCAGAGCTGGGTGGTAATATTTTGGATGAAAAACGAGATATGCTGACTCCAAATAAAATAGATGAATATAAACAACGAGCAAAAGTGTTCTGTCGTAAATAGATCGTCTATTATTATAGTTAATTGAGAAAGGCTCCTAGTGAGCCTTTTTTTTATTTTTTGTACAACAGAACAAGAAGTTGATGAACCATGAGTACAGAACAGACATTAGATGAGTTGAGACAACAGCTGAATTACCACGCGTATCGTTATTATGTGGAAGATTGTCCAGAACTTCCCGATGCAGAATACGATCGAATGATGCAGCAATTACTTTCTATTGAGGCTGAATATCCTGAGTTAGTTACTGTCGACTCACCAAGTCAGAGAGTGGGTGGTGAAGCGTTGGATGGATTTACTCAAGTAAAGCATGAGATAGCAATGCTCTCTTTAGATAATGCCTTTAATGATAAAGAGCTAGAATCTTTCGAGAAAAGAATCAATGACCGTCTCATTACTAAACCTGTTTCATTATTCTGTTGTGAACCTAAATTGGATGGTCTAGCGGTCAGTCTTTTGTATGTTAATGGTAAATTAGTTCAAGCTGGGACTCGTGGTGATGGTTTAACGGGCGAAAATATAACAGAAAATGTTAGAACGATTCGTTGTATACCATTAACACTTCAAGGGGAAGGCTGGCCAACACGATTAGAAGTTCGTGGTGAAGTTTTTATGCCAAAAGCAGGTTTTGATGCGTTAAATGAACGCGCATTAAAACGTGGTGATAAACCATTTGCTAATCCACGTAATGCAGCAGCAGGCAGTTTACGTCAATTGGATTCGAAGATTACCGCGACTCGTTCACTAAGCTTTTATGCTTATAGTGTTGGTGTGATTGATGGTGGTGAATTAGAATCAAGTCATTATCAGCGTTTTGTTCAACTTAAACGTTGGGGTCTTCCTATGTGTGAGGAGACTAAACAATGCAGTTCATTAGATGAGGTTAAAGCGTATTACAAAGATATTCTTGAACGTCGTGATTCACTGAAATATGAAATTGATGGTGTCGTCATTAAAGTTGATGATATTGAACTTCAAGAACTGCTAGGTTTTGTTGCTAGAGCACCTCGTTGGGCTATTGCTTATAAATTTCCTGCACAAGAAGAACTAACAATACTTAATGATGTAGAGTTTCAAGTGGGTCGAACTGGTGCTATTACACCAGTCGCTAAACTTGAACCTGTATTTGTCGGAGGGGTTACTGTAAGCAATGCCACACTGCATAATGCTGATGAAATCGCACGACTAGGTGTTCACATTGGTGATACGGTGATAATTCGTCGTGCGGGTGATGTGATCCCTCAAATTGTTTCTGTTGTTGAGGCCCGCCGTCCTGAAGACAGTAAGGCGATTGTATATCCAACAACGTGTCCTGTGTGTGATTCGCAGTTAGAGCGCATTGAAGGAGAAGCGGTAACACGTTGTGGTGCCGGTTTAGTCTGCCCAGCTCAACGTAAAGAAGCACTAAAGCATTTTGTTTCTCGTAAGGCTCTTGATGTTGATGGCTTAGGTGACAAAGTAGTAGAGCAATTAGTTGATAAAGAAATGGTCGAAACCCCCGCAGATTTATTTAAACTTTCGGCTGGAGTGATTACGGTATTAGAACGAATGGGACCGAAATCAGCTCAGAATGTTGTTGATGCCTTAAATAAGTCAAAAGAAACGACATTGCCTAGGTTCTTGTACTCACTAGGGATACGTGAGGTTGGTGAGGCCACTGCGGCAAATTTAGCGATACATTTCTTAACATTAGAAGCGGTTCAAGCTGCAAGTTTTGAGCAGTTAATAGAGGTCAATGATGTTGGTGATATTGTCGCTAAGCATGTATTACATTTCTTTTCTAAACCTCACAATCAAGCTGTAATTGAAGATCTTAAAACGGTAGGTGTTTACTGGCCTGAAATAAAAGCACTAGATGAATCGGTACCTCAACCGTTAGCTGGTAAAGTTGTTGTTTTAACTGGAACCTTGTATCAATTAAAACGTAATGAAGCAAAAACAGCGTTGCAAGAGTTAGGTGCAAAAGTAACAGGCAGTGTATCTAAAAAGACGGATATTCTTTTTGCTGGTGAAGCTGCTGGTTCTAAATTAGCGAAAGCTGAAGAATTAGGTATTGAAATAATGAATGAAGAACAACTGATAGAATTATTAAATTAATTACTGATTTTTCATTAAATAAAAAAAAGGAACTCTAGAGTTCCTTTTTTTATGTTTGTAAATATGGACTGTTCAGGTATTTAACAAATATTCCCAATGTTTTTTTAATTAGCTTTCATTTCTGATCGGCCCTCAATAAGTTGTGAACATGATCGCATTGAGGTGTTTTTTTATATTTATAAGTTATTGTTTTATATATTTCATACTTTTATTTATGTTTTTGATCTATTTAATTTGATCTTAATCACTAACGCGAAAGAAGTTTGCGCTCTGTCATATTTTTTTTGTTGTAAATTAAGTTTTTGTTTTATGTTTTTTTTGAACGGTTTAGTATTTATTCGTGGATGCACAGAGTGTATGCAGGAAAAATATAAGGTAATTACAATTTTTAAATTTTCCTTTTCTTATTTAAAAATTGTGTGAATTAGGAGATTTATTTACTGCTTTCGGCGGCCAACTTAAAGCCAGTAAATAATGAACACAGCTATATCCATTTTTTAGGAGCTTTATTCCATGGAAAACAAATTTTTTAAAACAACCTTACTCGGTGCTGCAGTTGCTTTAGCATCTTCAGGTGTAACAGCGAAAGAAGTAGGTATTAACTCAGACTTTAATGTTGAAGTGTACGGTGTTGCTGCGATATCAATGGTTAACTACAATACTACCGACAATGACAATGACAGTTCTGGTTATGCTGTAGAGAATGAATCTCGAATTGGTTTCCGTGCTCATAAAGAGATGTTTGAGAATGTTTTAATTACTATGCAGATCGAGTCTGGTTATGTTGATAATACAGACTGGGGTCATGGCGGTGTTTCAGGTGGTGTGCTAGGTTTCCGTGATACGTTTATTGGTGCTTCTGGTGATTGGGGTAATGTTCGAGTTGGTCGTGTTTTGACGCCGTTATATGAACTAGTTGACTGGCCGTTTTCTAACCCAGGTTTAGGCTCTGTATTCGATTGGGGTGGTATTGCTGGTCACTACGATCGTCAATCAAACCAAGTGCGTTATGATTCACCTAAATTTGGTGGTTTCTCATTTGCAACTTCTGTTGGTCGTGACGATAACGCTAATGGGGGTGGTGCAGCTACTCGTGATTCATCTTTTGCAAGTGCAAACGCAAAATACAGTTTTGAAAAATTGACGTTAATGGGTGCGGTTGAAGCGGGCTCTGATTTTAATGGTGTAGCTGGTCAAGATAACCAAGCTTATCTAGTGGGTTTAGAGGCTTCATTACCTGCTGGTTTTGGTTTTGCAGCAGCATATAAAATGGAATCACTAGATAATCAAGCAGATAGTGGTGTTGCTCAAATGGGTAAAGATGTAGAGCAAGGCTCTTACTCTATTATTGGTCAATACTGGAACGGTCCAATTGGTTTCAAACTAGGTTATGCTGCTAACTTAGAGTCAGAAACGAATGGTAAGACTGATAAAGATTCAGATAGCAATACAATTTCAGGTCAGTTGATGGCTGTTCATAACGGCTTTGTACCTTACCTACGTGTCGCTGGTCGTACTGAAGGCGACAAAGATACAGATATCGTAACACGCGTTGGTTTAGAGTACGGCTTCTAAGAAAGTTGTTACTTAGCTAACTTTTAAAAGCGCTGGCAATTTTTTGTCGGCGTTTTTTACTTTAAGAGCATTTAAAATTTAAGGTGTATTAGGATGTATAAAAGAATTTTAGGACTAAGCGTAATATTACTTAGTGGGTGCTCCACATTATCAAGTGATGATGATTTTAGTGATGCAGTAAATGAGGTAACAAAAAAATCAACGTATGTATCTATAGAAGCGAAAAGCATTAACCCAATCGAAAATGAAGGTGTTGGGGCGAATGCGATGAGGAATACCTCTCAGTTAACGGCCAATTATGCGACAACGCCAAAAGCTGCGCCTACTTCTTATTTAGCGGTAGAGCTTAGTTATTTTAAATCAAGCTACGTATACGATTCTGTTTCATTAAATGGCACCGAAAAGAAAATGACAGCCTATTCGCCATCAACAGAATCATGTAGTGAGCATTGTACTGCTACTCAATATTTTACATTTCCTATTGATAATGAAGACATCGTATTATCTGCTAAGAGTGGGTTAACTTATGTAGTTAAAACTCAAAATGATCTTTCGAAATTGTCTTTCACGATCCCTGCGGGTTATTTTCAAGCCGTGCTGGATGAAAAAGCACTTCAATTACAGAATACACAGATGGTTGTTACACAACAGCCAGCGGCAGAAATAAAAGAAGTTGAAACAAAGCCTGTTGAAATGACCAAGTATTGGTTTGATGATGCTACAACTGTAGAGAAAGAGGAATTCACTGAATGGGCGTTTGCAAATAGAAAAACGGTAACGACTTCATTGGAAGGTAACTCAAAATCGGCAGAGATGCTGAGCTATTGGTATGAGAAAGCATCAGCTGAAGGTAAAGCTCAAATTTTGACTTGGTTATTAAATAAATAACGTTTTGAATTCAGAAATGGTTAAATCAAAGTGATTTAGCCATTTTTCTATTTTTAAAATAAGTTTATGATCTGTCTTTCCCATTGTAGATTTACCTTATGGTGCTAAAATAGCGCACAAATTATGTGGTGCTGACAGATTCAGCTCAACCTCTTCAAAAAGGTAATAACAATGACGGTTAAGACTCGTTTTGCTCCAAGCCCAACAGGCTACCTTCACGTTGGTGGTGCACGTACTGCACTTTACTCATGGCTTTTTGCTAAAAATCAAGGTGGCGAATTTGTTCTACGTATCGAAGATACGGATCTAGAACGTAACTCTCAAGAAGCGGTAGATGCTATTATTGAAGGTATGCACTGGATGGGTATGGAATGGGATGAAGGTCCTTATTACCAATCTAAGCGTTTTGACCGTTATAATGAAGTAGTTGATCAACTACTTGCAGAAGACAAAGCTTACAAATGTTATGCATCAAAAGAATTGTTAGATGAAATTCGTGCAGAACAAGAAGAAAATAAAGAGATGGCTCGCTACGATGCAAACCACCCAAAAATTGTTGCCGCGAATGCAGCTGCAAAAGAAGGGGATGCATGTGTAATTCGCTTCCGTAATCCTAAAGAAGGTTCGGTAGTATTTGATGACCAGATCCGTGGTCGTATCGAAATCTCAAACAGTCAATTAGATGATTTGATCATCCGCCGTACTGATGGCGCACCTACGTACAACTTCGTAGTGGTTGTTGATGATTGGGATATGGGTATTACTCAAGTTATCCGCGGTGAAGATCATATCAACAACACACCTCGTCAAATTAACATCTATGAAGCATTAGGTGCTCCAGTACCAATGTTTGCACACTGTGCAATGATCTTAGGTGATGATGGTGCAAAACTGTCTAAGCGTCATGGCGCAGTATCAGTTATGCAATACCGTGATGAAGGTTATCTACCAAATGCGCTAAATAACTACTTAGTTCGTTTAGGTTGGTCTCATGGCGACCAAGAGATCTTCTCTCAAGAAGAAATGATTAATTTATTTAGCTTAAATGCGGTAAGTAAATCAGCATCAGCATTCAATACTGATAAACTGTTATGGTTAAATAACCATTACATTAAAACATCAGAGCCTGAGTATGTTGCCAAATATCTACAATGGCATTTAGATCAAAAAGAGATCTCTCTTGAAAATGGCCCAGCAATTACTGATGTAATCACTTTAGTTGGTGAGCGTTGTAATACGCTAATCGAATTAGCTGAGCAATCTCGCTACTTCTACCAAGATTTTGAAGAGTTCGAAGCCGGTGCTGCTAAGAAACATCTACGTGGCGTTGCTAAAGGCCCATTAGAGCTTGCTCTTGCTAAAGTTGAAGCTCTAGAAGAGTGGACAACTGAAAACCTTCACAATATGATTGAAGAAGTATGTTCAGAGCTTGAAATTGGTATGGGCAAGATTGGTATGCCTTTACGTGTTGCTGTTACTGGTGGTGGTCAATCTCCATCCGTTGACGCGGTAATGCAATTAATTGGTAAAGAGCGTGTTGTTGCTCGTATCAAGATGGCATTAGCATTTATTGCTGAACGTGAAGCTAGCGCTCAGTAATACTGAGTATAGAGTTTAGTTTTAAGTATGTTATTGAAATATAATAAAAAAGCCGTTGAAAGGTTTACTATTCAGCGGCTTTTTTTTATTGATTAAACATCTATTTAATTGTGCCTTTTGCCACTTTACAAAGTGTTGCATACGTCATAGCGATGCTACCATCAGTTTGTTCACAAGACACTTTCGGTCCGATTTCAGTAGAGCCTTCTAAAGCAAACGAATTAAAAGAAAAAAGAGTAACTAAAATTGTTAACCGTGCATATTTCATTTTTATGATCCTCAATAAACGTTCTATTGATTAATCCATTATGGTTATTGGTTGCTGCACATCCATTGCTTATTTAAATATAGACATTGTTTTGATCTTGTAAATGAGAATCGGTTAATTACATTTTATTACACCACTAATGAGGTTTAAATTATAGGATCAACTAAAGCATCTACAATACAGTTTTTGCCATTTTGTTTTGCTTGATAAAGCCCTTCATCTAATATGAAATATATCTGCTCTACATCCTTCATTTCCCGCTCAAGGTAGACCCAAGAAAAACTCGCGGTAATAGATAGTTTTTTCCCATCCAGCGTATTAAAACTGCTTTTCTCTAAATTTGAACGAGCTGATTCAATCATTTCAAAACATGCATTTTTTGTTTCATTAGAAAGTAAGATTAAAAACTCTTCTCCACCAATACGGCCTATTTGATGAGGTGGTGGCATTGCCTCTTCTAAAATTGAATAGAGATGTTTAAGTCCTAAGTCACCATTTGGGTGACCGTGTAGGTCATTTAATTGTTTAAAGTTATCAATATCCAACATGACTAATGTTGTTTGATCATGAAAGTTCGCTAATTTCTTATTTATTATTTCAAATATAGAATGTCGATTATTTGCATTAGTTAATACGTCTTTATGCGCCAAAGTGTTAAGGCGTTTTCTTGAGCGTAAAATAAAATAGATAGTAATGCTGAGAAGAACAATGATGATTTGAAACAGTAAGCGATATTTCTTTTCTATGTTTATTTCAAGTTGCTTCTGATGAACAACTTTTAAATTATTGAGTTGTTGCTCCTCCTTTTCAATAAGAGATTTACGTAGTTGTAAGGCAGCGTAAGCTTCTTGGTGATCAATAGAATGGATTTTATTTATAATTTCTTCGTATTTTTTTCGAGAACTTAATGCAGGTTCAAAATTACCAATAAATTCATGTATTTGAGATTGAATTAAGTAAGAGGCAGATAAAGCCTGTTGATTTTGTGATTTTTCAGATTTATCTATAGCGATAGCGATATAATTTAATGCTTTATTTACATTCTCATATTTTAAGTAAACCTGGCTGAGTGCTTGGTATATTTCGATGTTTAGATCTGAATTCGAATTAAGATCAAGTTGCTTAAGGGCAAGTAGTAGGTACTCAATACCTTCATCATAATAACCTTGAGCATTAAGAACACAGCCAAAGATAAGGTATGCTCGACTTAATGTGTTAGCGTTATAATTGTCTTGCAGTTGCTCTATAGCTAATGTCGCAGAGATCTTAGCTTGAGTGTAATCTGATGACTGTAAATATATTTTAGCAAGTATAAGGTGTGATTGAGCTATCTTTTGTGGAATGTTTCGCTCTATACGAATATCTAGTGCTTTAATCGCATATTCCTTCGCTGAATTTATTTTGCCCATCTTTAGCAATAAGGAACTTATATTATTATAAGCAGTATCGTTAATTTCATAAGGTTTTGTCAGGGAAAGGGCTTTTTCACTAACAATTAATGCAGACTGATAATTGGTAACGCCTTGGTAGCTTAAAGCTAACAAGCGATATCCCCATTTTATATCAATAAAATTGTTTGGCGTTTTTTCTAAATGTTTTAATGCCGACTGACAGTAAAACTCAGCCAAATAGTGATTTCCTAATGCTAAATTGGCTCGACATTGATGGAGTTGAATTAAGCTATTTAAATCTAAATTATTAAGACTTTTTGCTTTGTTCTGAGCTGTTTTAATATAGTGCAGTGATTTTTTATATTTCCCTTCATCTTCTAAGTCCATTGCCTTTAAAATCAAATGCTCAATATTTTCATAGAGATCAGCACTGTAGTTGTTTGTTTGATGGAGGTAAGTATCGCCTCTGCGAGTAACAAAACCATGAATACGAGTTGCTGTATATACTCGCTCAGCGGAAGGAGGCAGTGATGAATAGACGTCACTAAGCATCGATAAGGCTCTGTTTTGATCCTGTATACGATATTGGTGGTATTGTTTTTGCCAGGCTTCTTCTGACATAACTGAACTAGCAGATGAAACAAAGCTTATCAGTAATAATAAACTACTAATAATGAAACGGAACTGTCCTAGCATTACGACTCAATGGGAATGTTGTTCTAATTATATTGGAAAGAATATCTCAAGATTGAGGGTAAAACGAGGATAAGTCTCATAAAAAAAAGAGAAACTACCATAATTGATAATTTCTCTTAGATATTAATGATCTACATCTACTTTTATTGAATGACAGTTTTATGCATTACATCACCAATTTGAACGCTATTGATGAGCTGCGGTTGATCTATTATCAATTCAGCATTCTGTTCATACACTCGATCAACGGTTAATGTTATATTCGTTTTAGCAACCTTATTTCTAGGTAAACCACTTTGATCAATGAAAGATCCAGTGTGCCATAAATCCAGTTTGTCGCCTTTTTTAACTCCATGAATACGACCAAGATCCATAGTGATACGGTTGTTATGGATACTGACAACCTGAGGTAGAGTTATCTTACAAGCAAATTGGTTTTCTAAATCAAGCATCATATCGCGATTAACTCGCAATACCATCTCACCATAAGCAGATGTCCAGAAACGAGCACTTTGAGTGTCCACTTCGCTGGTTTTGGGGAAATCCCACTGTGCTACTTCACGATAATTATTGTTATAAATAGTTTGGCCTGTTTTGCCATCTAATACAGCAACTTCAATAGCAAATTGACGATTAATGGTATCTTTCAGTAGTAAGTTTTGTTCGATAGTTGCACTTAAATCTGTGATGTTTCCAGAGAAAATATATTGAGCCCCGTGATCTTCTGCAATCATTTTAACGACTTCAGGCTGGCGTTTATCAATACGTAGGTGAGACGTTCCAACAGAGATAAAACTTTGTGATTCTTTATCTAGCTGACGAGAAAATACGGTGCTGAGGCTTTCTCCCATTTTGTACACTTTACCCATGACAGCTTGTTGAGGTGAATCAACAGTAATTTCACTGGTCATTATTGTTTTTTTGTATTGACCAATATGGCAACTGTTTGCCGAAGGATAGATATCAATACGGGCAGTAAGGTACAGCTTGCCGTTTTTCTTCTTCTCTTTTACTACTTCAATACTGCGAATTTCACTGCCGCTGAATTGATAACGTTTTTCATCATTCTCTAAAAAGACTTTAAGATCTTTTAAGCGGCTAATATCCGCCCCTGAAAATAACATAGCTTGGTAAGCGGCATCTTCTAGTGCATTAGTTCTTGCCGCATTTTTACTGGTAAGCACACTCGCTGATCCTGTTACCTCAAACCATTCAGCACTTGCTGATGGCGCGTAACTTATTGTTAATATTGATGTAAGTAAAAAAAATATTCTTTTCATTGCTGCTATCTGCCAAATGGGTATGAAATTTGCTAACTATTATTTGTTGATTGATAAAAGTACTTACAAATTGCGTTTCATAAACTATTGCAATTTTTGTTCCTAGTTTAAATTTGACGCTTAAATCAAGCGAGTAAGTACATTAAAACATTATCTGGAGATAATAGAATGAGAGTATTAGTTGTAATTTTGCTGTCAATGGTGGTTAGTGCATGCGCTTATTCACCAATTTATAATGGTAAAGAACCTTATAACGGCAGCCCATTTATGTTGGCAGATACACCGCGACACACAATGGATTACTTTATTGAAAGTTTAACAGAGCAATTGGTTACATCGAACACGACATTATCGGCTCGATCTCCGATTGCAATTACTTCTTTTGTAGATTTACAACAGATGGATCAAACCAACTGGCTAGGTAACTCAGTGACTGAAGGGTTTATGTTCCAGCTGCAGCGTCGTGGTTTTAAGGTTATTGACTACAAAACAACGGGTAATATTCGTGTAACTCAGCAGGGTGATTTCGCTTTTAGCCGTGACTGGAAAGAATTAGTGCAAGAGCAGCAAGTTGATTACGTGTTAACAGGTACGATGCTTCGCCAAGATGGTGGTGTGCTAATTAATGCTCGTGTTATTGGAATGCAAACTAGAATCGTTGTTGCTTCGGCACAAGGTTTCCTTCCTGCGGATCGAATTGGCCGTGACTTAGATACCTTAAATACCATGCGTATGGAAGATGGTGTTCTTATTCGTTCTGATGTGAAGAAAGCAGAGCGTAATACCATAATCCTACGTCCATAGGAGAAGCAGATATGAAACATTGGTTTTTATTAGCTCTATTAGTATTAGTTGGTTGCCAACCAATCGGTGTCATGCGTGAAAGCGATCACTTGACCGCGGTCGGTTACGCTAGCATTAGTGAGCAAGCGGGTAAGAATATTGATGAAAAACGTATTCGAGCTATGCGAGCGTCAAAAGTTGATGCATATCGTGAATTAGCGGAACAAGTTTATGGGATGCGAATTAGTGGTAAAGTTGAAATGAATGATCAGCAACTGGGTGAAGAAACAACCAGTGCTGGTGTTGATGGTATTATCCGTGGTGCAGAAGTAATTCGAACTTATCCTGTGGGTGATAGTTATGTGACTGAATTAAAGTTAGATTTGAAAAAGATGGAGCGTATGAAAAATCAAGGTCAAGTTTATGACGTACCCTCAACGCAAAGAAAAACAACGTTATTTTAATTAACGAATAAACACTCTCATTCAACATATTTGCCCTTGGTACTTTTAGTGCTGAGGGCTTTTTTATTATTTGAGTTGTAGAAGATGGATGAGTATTCAAGAGGTATAATTTATTCAAAAGTGCTTAATAAACAGCATTATTGAGTTTTTGAGTATGACGTTGATCATTTGTTGGGGTAATTTGTTCAGAGTTTTGATAAATAAGAAGTTTTGGACAATGGTTATTGTTTTAGTCAGTTGGATTTATGTGTCTTTATCTATTGGTGTTTCGATTATTGCTCATAATCAGGGGCGTTCAGCACCTGTTTTTTTTATGATTTCTATAATGTTGACACCAATTGGTAGTTTTTTGATTTATTTCTAAGCAAGTCAGATGAAAAGGCTAGTGAAAATAAGGACTGATAGCGTATTTATAAAGCGGGTAGGTATGCCCAGAGTGTTTTTATATAGAAAAATAATTAAAGAGGAGATTTTGTCTCCAATAAATTTAAACTCTGAAGGTTAAGCTTTTATATTTGTGCCTAACGTCGTGATATTACGAGTTTGGCCTTCAGCAGTATATGTCATGCCATTTTTACCACGGCTTTGTTGCATAAGATTATTTAACTTATTAAAACTCAATTGTGCACGTTGAAGGGCTTCGCCATTAACCACGTTTTCTTCTTTACAATCATGGATGATAGATTTTATTTCAACCACTTTGTCATTTAATACGCTATCTTCAGAAAGAAGCTGCCTTTCCGCGTGACTACCTAGTAACTGATCATATTGACGTAACTGGTTCAATAGCCCTAATTTATCGTGGGCAATACTTTCCATTTCCGCTGGTTTTCTACTTGCAATAGCCACCTTCTCTCGACTAAGAACAGTCGAAAGTGATATTGCGACACTGCGTTGTAGGTCCAATAATTCAGTTAATGTTTGAGCCATATTGTCTCTATATTATAGGTATACAATGAGAAAAGTTACCAGCCTAGGTTATAGGCCGGCTAATTCATCTTCAAATTTAATCATGTTGTCTGCTAGACGCTCAGGATCAACTGAATAAGAGCCATTTGCAATAGCTGCTTTAATTGCAGCAACTTTATCTTCATTAAAAGAAGGTTCAGTTGCTAGTTGTTGGTGCATTTGGCCAATTTCTTTTCCTTGATTGCTCAAAGAGACGGCATCTGTTTTTGCAGACAATGCTGGTGCTGAACTTGCTGGTGATTTATCACCAGAATCAACACGAGCTTGATTGCGTACAGTTGTCATTGCTTGGCTAGCACGTAGTTGGTCAATATTTGTCATATTATTCAAGCCTTTTCGCCGGTTAATACATTCTTATAAACTATTTATCGGCTGTCAAAAAATTAACTTAAGCAAATAATGAATATTTTTGACGCTTTTTTCATTATTTTAAACTGTGGTAAAACTAAGCATAAATAATGCCACAAAAATCATATCGGCACTAAGTCCAAGAAGTTTAGGAAAAAATCTAATATTCTGTGTGACATTTAATTCAGCACTTAAAAGCGAATACTAATTTCCCCCACGGCAGTGACTATACCACTAACAATGCGTTTGGATTTGTCGTTTTCAACATTTACTTTATCGCCTAAAGCGCCATCACCCAGTGCCGTTCCCTTTGTTAGGATACTTAATTCGCCTTTTACTGCTTTAATTATAACACTGTCGTTGCGACACACCATGCAGATGTCGTTTTTTTCGACAACGTCACCAGCTCTTACACTGCGTTTAATTCTAGAACCGATAATATCATTTGGGTTAGCGTAGCCCCCTCGTCGATAAGTTCGACTGTTTACTAGTGTTAATGCTAAATCGCTGCTTGATATTGAATGCCCTTTTGATAAAGGAGAGATTGCAGTAACTAATGGCATCATTAATTCTGTTTTTATAGGAACATATACTTTCCAATCATCAAGTTGGCATTCAACTAATACCGATGTATTACCACTTGTATTTAAGCGTCCAGGTAAAGAGGCACTGAGTGGTTTTGGGCAATCAGTTGCATAAATTCGGTTATCAATACGCGCAGCCTCTACATTGATTGTCCCATTTTTAGGAATTTCAATTTGTGTTTGAATAAAGGACTCTGCCGTTTGTTTGATTGCGTTTAGCTGTTCATCTGTGGCAGCATACGCAATAGAATTAAAGAAACTTATGAATACGCCGATAACGCTTATAAGTCGATAAAGAGTGATCTTGGAATCACGTTTTTTTATTATCATATTTTTATTATAAAATGCCATATAGTATGTCGTGTTCGTCATGGGTTTATGTTAGGCTCACGGTTCATTGATAATGGCACAAGATGGAGTCATATATGACAGGTATACTGGATTCGGTGAATCAGCGCACACAACTTGTTGGACAAAACCGTTTAGAACTACTTACTTTCCGTCTTATGGGACGTCAACGTTATGGTATTAACGTTTTTAAAGTAAAAGAAGTATTACAGTGTCCGAAGTTGACTTCAATGCCAAATTTAAATCCATTAGTAAAAGGAATTGCTCATATTCGAGGTCAAACGATCTCTGTGATTGATTTGAGCCTTGCTACGGGTGGACGTGCAACAACAGATATTGATAAGTGTTTTATTATTATTTCTGAGTTTAACCGTACGATTCAGGGGTTCCTTGTTAAGTCTGTTGAGCGTATTGTAAATATGCATTGGGAAGCTATTTTGCCGCCACCGCAAGGAACTGGCCGTGCAAACTATTTAACAGCAGTAACTAACATTGATGATGAATTGGTTGAAATTCTTGATGTAGAAAAGATTTTGGCTGAAATCGCGCCTATTGATGAAACAATTAATGAAACATTGGTTGAAGAGATGGCAGCGATCAGTCCTGAAGTCGTACGTAAAGTATTGATTGCAGATGATTCAAGTGTTGCTCGTAAGCAAGTTCAACGTGCCGTTCAGTCTATTGGCTTTGAAACTATCATGGTAAAAGATGGTAAAGAAGCGCTAGATAAGCTTGTTGATATGGCAAATGAAGGCAATATTTATGATCAAATTGGTTTGGTTATTTCTGATGTAGAAATGCCAGAGATGGATGGTTATACCTTAACCGCCGAAATTCGTCGTGAACCTGCACTGAAAGATCTACACGTAATATTGCATACTTCATTAAGTGGTGTATTTAACCAAGCAATGGTAGAACGTGTTGGTGCAAACCAATTTATTGCGAAGTTTAATCCAGATGAATTGGGTGCCGCAGTAAAAAGAGCGGTTGAAAAATAAAGCCTACCTGTTATTTTGTCACCTGTAATCTAAGGTGACATTCATTTTTTATTTGGAAATTTATTCGTTAATGACAACTATAACTATCAACGAACAAGAATATCGTGATTTTAGCCGATTTCTTGAGTCTCAATGTGGCATTGTTCTTGGTGACAGTAAGCAATATCTAGTGAGAAGCCGACTGAGTCCTTTAGTTGCTAAGTTTTCATTAGCTTCATTGTCTGATTTATTAAAACAAGTGATCTCGGGTCGTAATCGTGAATTGCGTGTTGCTGCGGTTGATGCAATGACAACCAATGAAACATTATGGTTTAGAGATGGTTACCCGTTCACTGTATTGTCTGAAAAGCTTCTTCCAGAGCTAGCGGCAAATCGTCGCCCATTAAAAATCTGGTCAGCGGCAAGTTCATCAGGTCAAGAACCTTACTCGATGGGGATGACCATTGCTGAGATCCAAGCGCGTAAGCCTGGTTTTCTTCCAAACATTAGTATTACAGCAACTGATATTTCACCATCAATGCTAGAAAACTGTAAAGCAGGTGTTTATGATAATCTTGCATTAAGTCGAGGTTTATCTCCAGAACGCCGTCGTGCATTTTTTGAAGACGCGGGTGATGGAAAAATGAAAATTAACGATAAAATTAAACGTATGGTTAATTTCAGACCTCAAAACTTAATGGACAGCTACAGTTTATTAGGTAAATTTGACATCATCTTTTGCCGTAATGTACTTATTTATTTTTCACCAGACATGAAAGCGAAAGTGTTAAATCAGATGGCGGCAAGTCTTAACCCTGGTGGGTATTTATTGCTTGGTGCTTCTGAGTCATTAACAGGTTTGACGGATAAATTTGAAATGGTTCGCTGTAATCCAGGAATTATTTATAAACTTAAATAATCATATTTGAGTAAATTACCAACAAAAAGCGGCTTAGGTCGCTTTTTTTGTGCCTAAAAATCAGGTTCGGCATGTTAATTGCTTATATTTTTACTTGTAGTATCGTCAATCTGTTTGTTAAGTAACAAAGTTGGCATACAGGTTGCTATATAGAAATTATATATACTGCTAGTCAGTTCTTGTGGAGGGTTTGGAATGGCAATTTCTTTTGATAACGCATTAGGTATTCATCAGTACACGGTAGGAGTTCGCTCTGAACGTGCTGAAATGCTAGCGACAAACATCGCTCAAGCAAATACACCAGGCTATAAAGCAAAAGGAATGGATTTTCAAAAAGCAATGCAGTCGGCAACATCGAAGGCAAGCATGGGTCTCAGTCGTACCGATGGTCGGCACATTAATGCCTCTACACGAATGGCAGGGGAAATTCAATACCGTGTACCTACTCAACCAGATACGGGTGATGGGAATACGGTTGATGTAGATTTGGAACGTAATTTATTTATGCAAAACCAACTTCGTCATCAAGCATCATTGGAATTTTTAGGTAGCAAATTCAAAAACCTAACCAAAGCAATTAAAGGGGAATAGAGATGAGCTTATTTAATGTTTTTAACGTTACAGGTTCTGCAATGAGTGCAGAGTCAGTTCGTCTTAATACCACTTCAAGTAACATGGCAAATGCTGATAGTGTAAGTAGCTCTGCTGCTGAAACGTATAAAGCTCGTCAAGCTGTCTTTGGTGCGGAATTGAGTAAAGCAAAATACAAACAAGATCATACAGTTCCTGTAAAAGTACTTGGTATTGTAGAAAGCCAAAAACCATTGCGTGCAGAATATAACCCTGATCATCCTATGGCAAATGACGATGGCTATATTTTTAAGCCAAACGTTAATGTAATGGAAGAAATGGCAAACATGATTTCTGCTTCTCGTTCATACCAAACGAATGTGCAAGTTGCAGATGCAGGCAAACAAATGTTGCAGAGTACTCTGCGAATGGGTCAATAAGGATAGGAGGTAGCTATGACTGGAATCAATAACGTTGGTCAACAAGGCTTGTCCTACATCGACCAGCTTAAAAGTCTTCAAGAGGCGAACAAGCCTGAAAAGACAACTGGCGGTAAAAATGAACTGAAGCAAGAAGACTTCCTTGCATTATTAACCAAACAGTTGTCTCAACAAGACCCATCTAAGCCGGTTGAAAACGATCAAATGATTGCGCAAATGGCATCATTTGCAACCGTTGATGGTATTGGCAAGATGAATACACAGTTTGATAGCTTGAATTCATCCATGACATCTAACCAAGCATTACAAGCGTCTTCGCTTGTTGGCCGTGATGTTCTAGTACCTGGCGCTAAAGGCTTAAAAGAAGCAGATAAAAGTATGGCGGCAATGGTTAAATTGCCACAGTCAATTAATAACCTAATGGTTCGTGTTGAAAACGAGCAAGGTCAATTAATTCGTACTTTAAATGTGGGCGCTAAACCTGCTGGCGACACTCGTGTTGAGTGGGACGGCAAAGATGAAAAAGGCAATGCTATGCCTGCTGGTCGCTACAGTATTAAAGCGGCGGGCGTGCTTGATGGAGAAAACAAAGAATTTGGCGTATCAACATACGCTAACGTCAACAGTGTTCTTCTAGGCAAAGGCGATGGCAATGTTCTGCTTAATCTTGCTGGCTTTACCTCACCTATGAAACTAGCAGAAGTGTTAGAAGTAGGTAAGGCGTAAAAGGGCGAATATTCAGTGCAGCATGACGCTGCCTGAATCCCCTTATTTATATCGTAAAATTCATTAATAAATAGAGCTATGCCAATTCCTTTAACATTCCCAATGACTGTGATCGTTAATGGAATTGGAAAATTATCAGCGTAGCTAGATAGGAGATATCAAATGTCATACGTAGCATTAAGTGGTCTAGCCGCTGCTCAAAAAGATCTAAATACAACATCAAACAACTTGGCGAATGCCAATACCTTTGGTTTTAAAGAGTCTCGTGCCGAGTTTGGTGATGTTTATTCATCATCGTTGTTTTCAAATGCTAAAACCACAACAGGTGGTGGTGCACAAACAACAAAAGTTGCTCAACAGTTCCATGAAGGCTCAAGTGTTTATACTAATAACCCAATGGACTTACGTATCTCGGGTCAAGGTTTTTTTGCGGTAGCGAAAGATCGCTTACAACCATCGACGAATGAGTTAAGCCGTAATGGTGCATTTCATTTAGATAATGAAAACTACATGACAACATCAAATGATGAGTTTTTATTAGGTTACGAAGTGGATCCTGAATCGGGTAATGTATCGTCTTATGAACCAAAAGCGATAAAGATCCCAGATCAATTTGGTCAACCTAGACCAACTGAAAATGTTGAAATTGGTATGAATTTACCGGCAGGAGCTGAAGCAAAAGATCCAGCTCTCTTTGATATGAATGATCCTGATACCTACAATAAATCAACATCGGTAACGACGTATGATTCTCTTGGTCAGCCATATAAGATGACATCTTATTATGTAAAAGATGCAACGCAACCAAACCGTTGGAATGTATTCTATTCATCAACTGATGTTGATGGTGAGAAAGCCGTAAATATTAACGCTGGTGATGCAACGAATGCAGCAGGCCATCTTGGTCACTCTATTATCTTTAATAACGATGGTACAACTCAAAGTATCAATGCTGGTCAACCTGTTGCAACAACAACGTTAGGTGAGAATGGTTTAAACTTAAATGGTGCAGATCCTTCTCAGACATTAACCATGAAGTTTGATAACCCAACACAGTTCTCGGCACCGTTTGAAATGCGTCGCTTCAGTGAAGATGGTGCAACAACAGGTTATATATCAAAAGTTGATATCGATAAGAGCGGTAACATTATCGGCTCTTACTCAAATGGTAAAGATGTTACCCTTGGTCGTGTAGCAATGGTTCGAGTAACTAACCAGCAAGGCCTTGCCCAAAATGGCGGTACGCAGTGGTCTACGACTCAAGCGTCAGGTTCTGCTATTTGGGGTGAAGCAAACCAAGGTTCATTTGGTGATATTCAAAGTGGTACGTTAGAGCAGTCAAACATCGACATGACTCAAGAGCTAGTTGATTTGATTTCTGCACAGCGTAACTTTCAAGCGAACTCTCGTTCATTGGATGTACATAACCAACTGCAACAAAATATCCTACAAATTCGTTAATCTAAACGAGAATGTATTTATAAAATTGCCGTCGATATTGACGGCAATTTTTTACCCAGATTATTTGCCCCTTACTATCCCTTCTTTTCCTCCTTATTTATTAATTTTCTATTTATTTGACGTAATAGTTAGTTAACCATTTGAAAGTAAAGCTTAATAAAAGTTGGCACAGACATTGCTATTATAACTTCAGATAGATTATTGGAGTTCATTATGGATCGCGCATTATTTTTAGCCATGAGTGGCGCAAAGCAAAACATGCAAGCTATGCAGCTGCGTTCAAACAACCTTGCCAACGTAAGCACAACAGGTTTTCGTGCCGATTTAGAGCAAGCGCGTTCAATGCAAGCGTATGGTGAAGGTTTGCCTACTCGTGTGTTTAATATGACAGAGCGTCCAGGAAACAGTTTTTCTCAAGGCTCTGTGATTACAACAGGCCGTGATTTGGATTTAACGATTGAAGGCGATGGCTGGATTTCAGTGATGGACAACACGGGCCGCGAAGGTTTGACTCGTGCCGGTAATCTAAAAATTGATGAAACAGGTTTATTAATGAATGGTAGCGGTCATCTAGTACTAGGTGAGAATGACGCGCCAATCACTTTGCCGCTTCCTATCTCAAAAATTCAAATTGCTAAAGACGGTACTATCTCTGTTCTTGAGCAAGGTGCGCCAGCAGAAGCGATGGCAGAAGTTGACCGCATTAAATTAGTAAAAACCGATAATCGCGATTTATTTAAAGACACGAATGGTTTGTTCCGTTCGAAAAATCCTAATAATGCATTCCAAGCGGATGCTAGTGTCACTGTATTAAAAGGTGCATTAGAAGGCAGTAACGTTAATGCTGTAGGTGAAATGACCAATTTAATTGATTTGCAGCGTCAGTTTGAAATGCAAGTCAAGATGATGAGTACCGCTGAAGAAATGGATAAAGCATCAGACTCATTATTACGTATGGGTTAATTGAATAATTAACTTTGATTAACTTAATACATTAAAAAATTTAGAGGAACACACAATGAATCCAGCATTATGGGTAAGTAAAACAGGTTTAGACGCACAGCAAACAAACATTGCTACTATCTCAAACAACTTGGCGAATGCCTCAACGGTTGGCTTTAAAAAAAGCCGTGCCGTATTTGAAGATCTGTTTTACCAAAACGTAAATCAAGCCGGTGCTCAATCAACTCAAAATACCGAGTTACCAACAGGCCTAATGCTTGGTTCTGGTTCTAAAGTTGTGGCAACACAAAAAGTATTTACTAACGGCAATGCGCAAACCACGTCGAACGGCATGGATATGATGATCGAGGGTAAAGGCTTTTTCCAAGTAACCATGCCTGATGGCAACATTGGTTACTCTCGTAATGGTCAATTTACCTTAAATGATGAAGGCGCAATTGTAACGACAGGTGCAGGTTACCGTTTAGAGCCTGAAATCGTTGTACCAGAAGATGCGATCAACGTTACTGTGGGGACGGATGGTGAAGTGTCTGTTCGTCTACGTGGTCAGCAAGATAACCAAGTAATTGGTCAGATTACGACGGTTGATTTTATTAACCCAGGTGGTTTAGAGCCCGTTGGTCAAAACCTTTATTTGCCAACAGGAGCAAGTGGTGATCCTCAAGAGGGCACGCCTGGCTTGGAAGGATTCGGTTCAATTCGTCAATCAATGCTTGAAGCATCAAACGTAAACGTAACTGAAGAGTTAGTAAACATGATTGAAGCACAGCGTGTTTATGAAATGAACTCTAAAGTAATCTCTGCTGTTGATAAGATGGCAAGCTTTGTTAACCAACAACTGTAATTGGTGATTAGGATGAAACGTCTTCTTTGTTTATTAGTACTAACATCCTTAACGGGGTGTGAGTCACTATTAGTTCAAAATCCGAACTTACAAGATAGCGAAGTGACTTCTGCTACAACAAATGTTGATGCGGTAGAAGGCGATAAAGCAAAAGAAGAAGATGGTGGCATTGTCGATACACTTCGTGGTCGTAATGATCCTATTTCAGGCGATCCGGCTTGGGCGCCTATTCATCCGAAAGAAAAACCAGAGCATTATGCTGCAGCAACTGGTTCATTGTTTAACGTTGATCATGCACAAGATATGTATGATGATACAAAACCTCATGGTTTAGGTGACATCGTTACGGTTACGCTTGCAGAAAATACCAAAGCGGCAAAAAGTGCCGATGCAGAATTATCAAAAACGAATGATTCAAGCATGGATCCACTGCAAGTCGGTGGTCAAGAGTTGCAAATGGGTGGCCAATATAATTTTTCATATGAATTATCAAATGACAATAATTTCACAGGTAATACCTCCGCTAACCAAAGTAATAGCTTAAGTGGCTCAATAACAGTAGAAGTGATTGAAGTATTATCAAATGGTAACTTATTGATCCGTGGTGAGAAGTGGCTAACGCTTAACACCGGTGATGAATATATTCGTTTGAGTGGTACTATTCGTCCTGAAGATATTAATTTTGATAACACCATAGCATCAACCCGAATTTCAAACGCACGTATCCAATATTCTGGTACGGGCGATCAACAAGATATGCAAGAACCTGGATTCTTGGCACGATTCTTTAATGTAGCACTGTAATAATGACGAATCGTTGGAGTTTTGACGTGAATAAAAGCCTAGTTACCTTAATCTTTACTTGGTTATGTCTAAGTATCTCAACTGCACAAGCGGCACGCATTAAAGACGTGTCAGAAGTTGCAGGGGTTCGTAGTAACCAATTAATCGGTTATGGCTTAGTTTCTGGTTTGCCGGGAACGGGGGAATCTACACCTTTTACTGATCAAAGCTTTAATGCGATGTTACAAAATTTTGGTATTCAATTGCCACCGGGCACAAAACCAAAGACAAAAAACGTAGCGGCAGTAATGGTAACCGCAACGTTGCCAGCCTTTTCAAAACAAGGCCAAGTGGTTGATGTTACCGTTTCTTCTGTTGGCTCAGCAAAGAGTTTACGTGGTGGTACCTTACTGCAAACCTTCCTAAAAGGTTTAGATGGTAAAACTTATGCGATTGCACAAGGTAACTTAATCGTAAGTGGCTTTAGTGCAACGGGAGCTGATGGTTCTAAAATTGTCGGTAATAACCCAACAGTAGGTCGTATCTCTGGTGGTGCTATGGTTGAACGTGAAGTTCCATCCCCATTTGGTCGTGGTGATTTCATTACCTTTAACTTGTTAGAAGCAGATTTTACTACTGCTCAACGTATGGCTGATGCCGTTAATAATTTCCTCGGTCCAAATATGGCGTCAGCGGTTGATGCTACGTCTGTGCGAGTTCGAGCTCCACGTGATATCAGCCAACGAGTGGCTTTTTTATCAGCCGTTGAAAATGTCGATTTTGATCCCGCAGACGGCTCAGCAAAAATCATTGTTAATTCACGTACCGGTACAATCGTTGTTGGTAAGCACGTGAAATTAAAAGCTGCGGCAGTCACTCACGGTGGAATGACGGTTGCGATTAAAGAAAACCTTCAAGTGAGTCAACCTGGTCCATTTAGCGATGGTAAAACAGTTGTAACGCCAGATTCAGATATCGAAGTAACGGAAGAGCAAGGTAAAATGTTTAAGTTCGAACCGGGTTTAACGTTAGATGATTTGGTAAGAGCTGTAAATGAAGTGGGTGCTGCGCCTTCTGATTTGATGGCTATTCTTCAAGCATTGAAGCAAGCGGGTGCGATTGAAGGCCAATTGATCATTATTTAATTTTCTTTGATAAATAGCTAAATAATTACAGAAAACGCACTTCTTCGGAGGTAATGCCAGTCAGTTAAGCGAACATCAATAAAAACAAGGGCTTCAGACGAATTTATTACAATCATTCTGGAGCCCTTGTTGTATCTATCTTTCACTCTCTTAACGGGTACTTTGCCATATCTATTAGACATTGAATAAATAGTGCGTAATTACTCAATAAAGTGACTAACTGATCGGCATTACTTCTTCGGAGGTGCGTTTTTTTTGGCATTAAACTTGCTCTAGTTAATAGAGTAAGTAGATTAATCTCGCAGATTAAAAAGAGTAAGTATAAAGATGAATAATTCAGTAAACATGACAGATGTCGGTTTCATCCATGATGTGGGTGGTCTAGATAAATTACGTAAAAGTGCAGTTAATGGCGATCAAGATAGCCAAGATAAAGCGCTGCGTGCTGCTGCTGAGCAATTTGAATCGATATTTACACAAATGCTTTTTAAATCAATGCGTAATGCGAATAGCTCATTTAAATCAGACATGATGAGTAGTGATAATCAGAAGTTTTTTGAGCAAATGCGTGATGACCAAATGTCGACTGAGTTATCGAAAAAAGGATCTCTCGGTTTAGCCGATATGATCGTCGCTCAACTTGGTGCATCAATGAATCAAGAGCCACCAGTTCAAAGCGGCAATAATTTAGAGCAAGATGCACGCACGGCAATGCGTAAGGCGGCAACCGATGAAACGTTACGTTTACCTTCTGATTATGTTTATCCAAATACATCTGAAGTAAAACAAGAGTCACAAGTAGAATCTCCAGCGATTGCACAATTAGAAAAAGCATTGGTAGCAAGACCTGTGCAACAACCACAGAAATTCGATTCTCCTCAGCAGTTTGTCGACACCATGAAGCCTTATGCAGAAAAAGCAGCAAAAGCGTTAGGTATTGATTCAAATGTTCTTATTGCTCAAGCCGCATTAGAGACAGGTTGGGGTAAAAAAGTGATTCAAAACTCTGTAGATTCAAGTCATAACTTATTCAACATTAAAGCAGACAGAAGTTGGCAGGGTGATAAGATCGCTAAAAACACCTTGGAGTATCACGATAATATCGCTGTTACTGAAAACGCTGCTTTCCGTTCATACGATAATTATGAAGAAAGTTTCAGTGATTTTGTTCGCTTCTTAAATCAAAATCCACGTTATGAACGTGCACTTCAGCAGACCCAAAGTTCTGAAAGTTTTATTAAAGGTATTCACAGTGCGGGTTATGCAACGGATCCAAATTACTCAGATAAAGTAATGAGCGTGATGAAAACGGTAGAAAGCTTAACTAAATAGCGCTTATCTACTTGTAAAACCTATTCATAAGCATCCTGTCGTTTATATAAGCGGCAGGATTTTTTTATTTTTGCCGCTTGACTAAATAAAAGAGGCAAAGAAAGGCAATAAAATAGATTAGAAAGAGGCAATAAGGAGTCGTAATGATTATTTTATCTTCTATTTTGTTGATATTAAAGGAAATAAAAGTTGGCACATTGATTGCTATATTAGATTCGTTAGGAAATATTTATTGCATCTTTTATAGAGTTTTTTGGAGGCTACATGGGACTTGATCTGCTACATTTGGGTACACAAGGTGTGCTTACGGCGCAGCGTCAACTGAATACGACCAGTCATAATATTAACAACGTTAATACTGAAGGCTTTAGTCGTCAATCGGTTGTTCAAGAAACAAATATGCCTCATTGGGTTTCGGGTGCAAACCTCGGCGCAGGCGTGCATGTTGCCGCTGTGCGACGTTCGTTTGATCAGTTTGCAACGAATGAACTGAACCTATCAACAACTAACCTTAATTACTCTATGGATACAGAAGCTAACCTAGATGTTCTAACGAATATGATGTCGTCTATTGGCGCTAAACGTATTCCTGAAAACATCAATGATTGGTTTGATGCCGTAAAAACTCTTGCCGACAGCCCTAACGAAATCGGTGCACGTAAAGTAGTCCTAGAAAAATCGCGTCTTGTTTCACAAAGCTTAAATGACTTTTATGAGAACGTACGTCAGCAAAATGCAGACGTAAATAAAAAGATGGATCTAACGGTAGAGCGTATGAATGGTATTGCTCTAGAGTTAAAAGATATTAACCAAATGATGGTCAAGACCCCAGGTCCGCACAATGACCTAATGGATCGTCATGAAAAGTTAATTAAAGAACTGTCTCAATACACAAAAGTTACCATTACTAAGCGTGATAACGAGAACGCATTCAATGTCTTAATTGGTGGTGGGCATATGTTAGTGTCTGGTACTAATGCAAGTGAATTGAAAATGATTGCAGGTTCTCCTGACCCATTACAGCGCCGACTAGCAATGGTTGAAGGTAAGGGAATGAAAGCGATTCAACATGATAGTATTGGCGGTAAATTATCGTCACTATTTGAATTGCGTGATAGCACAATCCCAACAATTATGGATGAACTAGGCCGTGTGGCTGTTGGCTTCAGCAGTGAAGTTAACCGTTTACAGAGTCAAGCAATTGATTTACGTGGTCAAGTTGGTGAAAATATTTTCTCTGATGTGAATTCAGAACAAGCAGTCCGTAGCCGTGCCATCATTTCTGGTGACTCGTCTGCTGAAGTCGGCGTATTTATTGATGATATTAGCCAACTAAAAGCAGGGGATTACGCTCTTAAATATGATGGTAGCCAATATACCGTGACCCGACCTACGGGTGAAGTTCAGCGCTTAGACCCAACCGGTAACCCATCGACCTTTTTCTTAGACGGTATGCGAGTTGAAATTCGTGAACCACTAAGTGCCGGTGAGCGTGTATTACTTCGCCCAACGCGTATAGCGGCAGGCACAATGAAGCTTGAGATGAATGAAGCAGAGAAAATAGCCGCGCAAAGCTATGCAAGCTCAGCAACCTTTGCAACAGGTAATGCTAAATTTAAAGTATTACAAGCTGGCCCATTAAAAGAGTTCCAAGTTGTTATTTCTCCTGCGGCAAATCAATTTGCTGTATTGGATATGAAAGGCAAAATGTTATTAGAACCACAAACGTACCCACCTCAAGGTCCAGTAACTGTTGGTGGTACTACTTTTGAGCTTTCTGGTGGTGCAGCAGCAAATGATAAATTTGCGGCTAACTTAGTCCCATCAGAAGGTGATAATGGTAACTTATTGCTAATGCAAGGCTTACAGACACGTAAAGTAATGGACGAAGGCCGCTCAACGGTGATTGACCTATACGAAAACGTAAATACAGAAATTGGTCTTAAAAAAGCCACCGCTTCTCGTTTATCTGAAGTTTCACGTGTAGAGAATGAAGCGGCGCAAAGTCGTGTTGCTTCAGTTGCTGGCGTAAACTTAGATGAAGAAGCAGCGAATATGATGAAATTCCAACAAGCGTACATGGCCTCTTCTCGAATCATGAAAGCGGCAGATGAGACGTTTAATTCAATCTTGCAATTATCGTAATTAGGAGGCAATAGAGTATGTTAAATCGTATTTCAAGCTTTCATAACTACCAATCAGTGCAGAATGATATTTCTCGTCAAGAAGCGAAAGTTCATCAAAATAGCGCACAACTGGCGTCAGGTAAAAAGCTATTAACCGCAGGTGACGACCCCGTAGCTGCGTTATACGCGCAAAACCTAACGCAAAAGAAAGAAGAGTTACGTCAATACAGCGATACCATTATCTTAGCGCGTAACCGTTTAGAGCGTCATGAGGTTGCGATTGCGAATGCAGAGCAATTTGCTGATGACGCAAAGCGCAGCGTGATGGAACTGATTAACGGTTCTCTTGCACCAGAAGATCGTTATGCTCATGCGCAAGACATTAAAGGTATTGCAGATAACTTCTTAAACCTAACAAACATGTTAGATGAATCAGGTAACTATTTATTTTCAGGTACAAAGTCGAAAACACAGCCTTTCTTTAGAGCGAATGACGGAACTGTAGCTTACGCAGGTGATGAATATCAGCGTAGCTTAAAGGTTTCCGGTTCTATTGAGGTGGCAGTGAATGACTCTGGTAGTAAATTGTTTACTGAGATAAAAAATCCATTTGGGGACTATGATCCACAATATGCATTACAAGAAGGGTCTGAGTTACTGCTTTCAAAAGCAACAAATTCTAATTATACCGATCCATCTACCTATGAAGTCACTTTTAAAGCGGCGGCAGATGGTCAATATAATTATCAGTTATCTCAAGACGGTAGCGTGGTAAAAAATGGACAGTTTGATCCTTCTGAAGGGATTAAATATGAAGGCGTTGATATTCAAGTTCGTGGTCAATTAAAAGCAGGCGATATCATTACGCTTGAACCAAAGAAAACCATCAGTATTTTTGATGCATTTAAGAAAGCACAAGAATTTGCATTGAAAGATGTCTCTGATGCTTCTAATACAGCAGAGTTACAGCAAGTAACAGATGAATTTCATGCTGCATTTATTCACTTAAGCCAAGCAAGAGCGGAAGTGGGTACAAGGCAAAATACGCTTGATCAGCAAGAATCACAGCATCAAGATTTTGATTTAACTCTCTCAAAATCATTAAGTTCGATTGAAGATTTAGATTACGCTCAAGCTGTGATTGAGTTTAATGAAAATACACGTGCACTTCAGGCTTCCCAACAAGCTTTCGGGAAAGTAAAAGACATTACATTATTTAATTACGTGTAAATTAACAAGTTTGATGACAAGCCTAGCTGAGATGCTAGGCTTTTTTGTTTTAAATTTAACTGTATGAATAATAAGTTTTTATATGGGAAATGAATTGCCGTTTCTCTTTGTTTTTTGCCGCAGTTGATGTGTCTTTGATTATGTATAAGTACTTATTTTTGGGATGAATAAGAATTTTGTTTTTCTTATATAAATAAAGATAGATACGACGGAAGCATTAAAGAGGAAAGAGCGGCAAATCGACTTGAAAAGCGGCAAAAAAATAATTCAGATAGTAAAGTTAAGAGTTAAATAACACTGAATAACCCTATTTAACTTATTGAAATTGTATAAGTTGATTGTTTTTTTTTATTTAAAATGTATTTTTTACTAAAATTGGCACAGCTTATGCTAATTAATAACTATGACTGAGACGCTCACAGTTTGCCAATGGTAAATAGTGGCATGACAGTGGCAAAGTAGAGTTACTCTTTTTGCTTTTGTATGTCAGTCATTAATGTATGTATTTTCTTCTCATCTTGGCATGAGACTTGATATGTAAATTAAATTACATGACATTGAAAAACATTAGCCAATTGTGGCTGATATTTAACTATGAATTTTAAATATTTCTGAATAGAGCAGAAATTAGATTTCGTGAAAACGAAGCTAAAGGAGAGCAACGATGGCTGTAAATGTAAATACTAACGTATCTGCGATGACTGCGCAGCGTTACCTAAATAACGCAACGAACGATCTAAACAACTCAATGGAGCGTTTGTCTTCAGGTACTAAAATCAACAGCGCAAAAGATGACGCTGCTGGTCTACAAATTTCTAACCGTTTAACAGCGCAGACTCGCGGTCTTGACGTTGCTGTGCGTAATGCGAACGATGGTATCTCTATCGCTCAAACGGCTGAAGGTGCGATGAACGAATCGACAAATATCCTTCAACGTATGCGTGATTTATCACTACAAGCGGCAAATGGTTCTAACTCAGACCAAGATCGTTCTTCTATCCAAGAAGAAGTGCATGCTCTTTCTGATGAAATAAACCGTATTGCTGAAACAACCTCTTTTGGTGGTCGTCGCCTACTTAATGGTCAGTTCGGCGAATCAGCATTCCAAATTGGTGCTAACGCTGGTGAAGCTATTCTAATCAAGTTACCTTCAGTTCGTGCTGATGATGCCAGCATGGGGGGACAACGTTTTGTTTCTGAAAACGGCAAAGATGCATCTTGGAACGTAGAACCTGGCAAAAATGACCTGAAATTAGAATTCACAACTAAAAAGGGTGAAGCTGTTTCTATCGATATTAGTGCTAAAGCAGGTGATGATATCGAAGAATTGGCGACTTACATCAACGGTCAATCAGACAAGATCTCTGCATCTGTTGGCGATGAAGGTAAACTTCAATTGTTTGTTGCTGAACCATCTATTGAAGGTGAGTTAGCAGTATCTGGTAACCTTGCTACTGAACTAGGCTTAGCTAGCGGTTCTGGTATGAAAGCTACCGTTGATAAACTTGACGTAACTTCTGTTGGTGATGCTCAAGCATCTGTTGGCGTTATTGATTCAGCACTTGCTTACATCGATCGCGAACGTGCTGATTTAGGTGCTAAACAAAACCGTTTAGGTCACAGTATAAACAACTTGTCAAACATTCAAGAGAATGTGTCTGCTTCTAACAGCCGAATCAAAGATACTGATTTTGCTAAAGAAACAACAAACATGACAAAAGCACAAATCCTTCAGCAGTCTAGTACGTCTATTCTTGCTCAAGCGAAACAGTTACCAAACGCTGCACTAAAATTACTGCAGTAATAGTAACTAACAACAGTCATCTGAGTGAACAAGAGGTGCTCTCATCTCTCATCATCCTCTTGTTCATTTGATTGTTGTGCAAGCTTCAGGTAACTGGTTTTTTGTGTTCTTCTCACAGATCTCCTCATAAAAAACCAACCTAGCTTTATGCCCCTTAATTGGGGCTACCCTTTTCTACTTACCTCTCAAGTATTGTCTATCCTTTTTCTCTTAAGTTTATTTTTTTTATGCCGATAAAGCGTTATAAGAGTCTGCTTTGCTATATCAGCAAAGAGCTATTTTATTGAGAGGTCATTATGACAGTGACAGTAAACACCAATGTGTCTGCCATGACGGCACAGCGATATTTGAATCAAGCGACGGAGCATTTAAACCAGTCAATGGAACGCCTTTCTTCGGGTAAGCGTATTAATAGCGCGAAAGATGATGCGGCAGGGTTACAAATATCCAATCGACTGCAAGCTCAAATGAGCGGTTTAAATGTTGCTGTCCGTAATGCCAATGATGGGATCTCTATTGCTCAAACGGCGGAAGGGGCGATGAACGAATCGACTAACATCCTTCAGCGTATGCGCGATTTAGCCTTGCAGTCATCTAATGGTTCAAATTCCTTGCAAGATAGACAAGCGATCCAAGAAGAAGCTGATGCTTTAAATGATGAATTAAATCGCATTGCAGAAACAACTTCTTTTGGTGGCCGTCGTTTATTGAATGGCCAATTTGGGACATCAACCTTCCAGATAGGTGCTAATGCAGGTGAAGCGGTTCAACTTACTTTAGGTAGTATGCGCTCTGATACCTTAGCGATGGGTGGTTTTCATTACACCTCACAAAATCAGCTTAATAAAGGTTGGACTGTACCTGAAGGTGAGCAAACTTTAACAATGTCATTTGCTGATGAAAATGGAAAAGCTCAAGAGATTACGATAGAAGCGAAAGCTGGCGATGATATTGAAGAGTTAGCCACTTACATCAATGGACAGAATGATACCGTTCAAGCATCCGTAGATGAAAAAGGTCAGTTGCAGTTATTTACTGCCGGAGATCTAGTCTCAAGTGCAGTGACCTTTGGTGGCTCTTTATCAGCAGAACTTGCTATTGGTGGGGCGGTATTTGATACAGTTAATGATTTAGATTTAACCAGTGTTGGTGGTTCTCAAAAAGCCATTGCAACGTTAGATGCGGCAATGGGGTTTGTTGATAAAGAACGTGCTACTTTAGGTGCTTTTCAAAATCGTTTTGGTCATGCGATTAATAATCTAAATAATATTAATGAGAACATCTCGGCATCGAACAGTCGTATTGAAGATACTGATTTTGCTAAAGAAACAGTTGAAATGATGAAAGCTCAGATATTACAACAAGTGAGTTCAACAATATTGGCTCAAGCTAAGCAAGCACCTGATGTCGCTTTAAAGCTGCTTGGGTAGTTTTAGTTCTTTACGTATAAAAAACCAGCGTTTGCTGGTTTTTTTTCATCTGTAAAAAGGTATTTATTAATGAGAACTTGAGTAGATTTCTTTTATATCAATAGCTTAAGGGGTTTTAATGATAAACATAAAACTTTAGCTATTTTTCTGTCAAATTTAAAAAACTTTGAAGCACGATCATAGTTCATAAAGTAATCGATAATTTTATAAGAAAATCAATAAAGGTTTATTTTTAACCGTCGTTACATTAAGTATCAGGCGCTAATGGCAACATTGTTAGTTCCAAATAATGAAGCTCAGTTTTCCGAAAACGGAAAACAATCGGAAAACTAAACGGAGATACAACTATGTCAATTACAGTAAATACTAACGTATCGGCAATGACAGCTCAGCGTTACCTGAATAGTGCAACGGATGGCGTAAATAAATCAATGGAACGCTTATCTTCTGGCTATAAAATTAACAGTGCAAAAGACGATGCGGCAGGTTTACAAATCTCAAACCGTTTAACGTCACAATCTCGTGGTTTAGATGTAGCAGTACGTAATGCAAACGACGGTATTTCAATTGCACAAACAGCTGAAGGTGCGATGAATGAATCGACAAACATCCTTCAACGTATGCGTGATTTATCTCTTCAATCTTCAAATGGTTCAAATACTTCAGCTGATCGTGAAGCGATTCAACAAGAGGTTGGCGCATTAAATGATGAGTTAAACCGTATCGCAGAAACAACGTCGTTTGGTGGCTCTCGCCTTCTAAATGGTCAATTTGGTACAAAGTCATTCCAAATCGGTGCTGATTCTGGTGAAGGGGTAATGCTTAGTTTAAATAACATGCGTTCAGACTCGGCATCAATGGGCGGAACAAGTTATAAAGCAGAAACAGAGCTGGGCGCTGATTGGTCAGTAAATGCTGAGAAATCAGAACTAACTGTGTCGTTTTTAAACAACGCGGGTGAAGAGAAAGAACTAACGATTAATGCGAAAGCTGGCGATGATATCGAACAAGTAGCGACGTATATTAATGGTCAAACAGATTCAATTAATGCCTCTGTATCAGAAAAGGGTGAGCTTCAAATTGTTACCTCTAATGATAAAGTTCAAGGGGAGGTGAGCTTCGGTGGTTCTCTTGCTGGCGAATTAAATATGGGTACAGCTCAAGCTGAAACCGTAAAAAGCATTGATGTAACGACTGTTGGTGGTTCACAAAAGGCCGTTGCTATTCTAGATGCGGCAATGCAGTTTGTCGATTCTAACCGAGCAGATCTTGGTGCATTTCAAAACCGCTTTAATCACGCAATTTCAAACTTAGATAGCATTAATGAAAATGTATCTGCATCAAATAGTCGTATTAAAGACGTCGATTTTGCTAAAGAAACGACAGAAATGACAAAAGCTCAAATTCTTCAACAGGCAAGTTCATCTATTTTAGCTCAAGCTAAGCAAGCACCTAATGCTGCACTTGGTTTACTGAGATAATTAGCTCGTTAAGAATAATTACTTACTTCTAAGGTAATAGTGCTCTCACACTATACCAAAGCCGGGGCTTGCCTCGGCTTTTTTTGTTTGTAAAACCATCAATAAATATTTATTTCTCTCTAAAGTAAGTGATTTCCCTCACATTTAACCTGATATTTAAATTATTTTCGATTTTTTTGCATTTTTCTCTAAAGAGTTTCCGAACGCGAGCGATAACTTAATTACAAGGCATGACGATTAAGAAAATCGCTTGAAAATTCTTTAAAAAGAAAAACTTAAAAAATTAAAAGTTTTTCTAAAGTAATTCAAAACGCGGTCGTTAAGTTAAGTATCAACGATGATTAATACGGTTTCCGGTCCAGGAGCGGAGTGATTCGGAACCAAAGTGGAGAAATAAATTATGGCTATCAATGTAAACACAAACGTATCAGCAATGACTGCACAGCGTTACTTAAACAGCGCAACGAATGACCTAAACAGCTCAATGGAGCGCTTGTCTTCTGGTCTTAAAATTAACAGTGCAAAAGATGATGCGGCTGGCCTACAAATTTCAAACCGTCTAACTTCTCAAGCTCGCGGCTTAGATGTGGCAGTTCGAAATGCAAATGATGGTATCTCAATGGCGCAAACTGCTGAAGGTGCGATGAACGAAACAACGAACATCCTTCAACGTATGCGTGATTTATCACTTCAATCTTCAAACGGTTCAAATACACATGCTGACCGTACTGCGATTCAAGAAGAAGTGGTCGCTTTGAATGACGAATTAAACCGTATTGCAGAAACAACATCGTTTGGTGGCTCTCGCCTACTAAATGGTCAGTTTGGTACTAAATCTTTCCAAATCGGTTCCGATTCAGGTGAAGCGGTAATGCTAACACTGAATAACATGCGTTCTGATACAACAGCGATGGGGGGACATACTTACTCAGCGACAGAAGGTAAAGATGCAAATTGGTCAGTAAGTGCAGAAAACACAGAATTAACAATGAACTTTGTCGATAAAGAAGGCAAAGAGCAAAATATCTCAATCAATGCAAAAGCAGGCGATGATATTGAAGAAGTAGCGACTTACATCAATGGTCAAAGCAACGCAATCAACGCATCTGTTACTGAAGATGGCAAGCTGCAAGTATTCGCAGCAGCAGAAGCAACAGACATTGAGTTTAGTGGTTCATTAAGCAATGAATTAGGTATGGGTAATAAAGTTGCCGATACAGTGAAAAGCATCGATGTAACTACCGTGGGTGGTTCACAAAAAGCGGTTGCTATTCTTGATTCAGCTATGGAATACGTTGACTCAAACCGTGCTGACCTAGGTGCTTTCCAAAACCGCTTTGGTCACGCTATCAACAACTTAGAAAATATTAATGAGAACGTTAATGCGTCTAACAGCCAAATCAAAGATGTTGATTTTGCTAAAGAAACGACAGCAATGACGAAAGCTCAAATCCTGCAACAAGCGAGCTCGTCTATCCTTGCTCAAGCTAAGCAGGCACCAAATGCAGCATTAGGCCTGTTGGGCTAATAAGCATAGTAAATACTTGTGAGAATGGGAATTTATGCGACACGCTGAGTTCCTTCCCAACAGGTCATAAGTGAGTCTGACTTACCTTTTAAAATTAACTTAGGCTATTCCGCATGTATTTTGTAGAGGTGAGAGTCTACAAAGTGCATAGAGATACGCTTTATAAATATATGTGAGAATCAATAGCTGGTTTGGAGGATGAGACCAAACCACTGTTGTACAATTTTCCTTAGGAGATCTATTTATGTCTATTACAGTAAATACTAACGTATCAGCAATGACTGCACAGCGTTACTTAAACAGCGCAACATCTGACGTTAACCAATCAATGGAGCGTCTGTCTTCTGGTAGCAAAATCAACAGTGCTAAAGATGATGCAGCTGGCCTACAAATCTCTAACCGTCTAAACACGCAAACTCGTGGTCTAGACGTAGCGGTTCGTAACGCAAACGACGGTATCTCTATGATGCAAACTGCTGAAGGCGCAATGAAAGAGACTTCAAACATCCTTTCTCGTGTACGTGATCTTGCACTGCAATCGTCAAATGGTTCAAACACTGATGCTGACCGTAGCGCGATCCAACAAGAAGTAACGGCTCTTTCTGATGAAATGAACCGTATCGCAGAAACAACTTCTTTTGGTGGCACACGTCTACTTAACGGTAACTTCGGTACTAAATCTTTCCAAGTTGGTGCAGATTCAGGTGAAGCAGTAATGCTTACTCTAAATAACCTACGTGCTGACGAAGCAAACATGGGTGGCCAATCTTTCACTGCTAAAGAAGGTGTTGCTGCTGGTTGGACTGCTGGTAAAGACGCAAACATGACTATTTCTTTCACAGACAAAGCGGGTGAAGAGCAATCTGTTTCTATCAACGCTAAAGCTGGCGACGATATCGAAGAAGTAGCAACATACATCAACGGCCAAACTGACAAAGTTAGCGCATCTGTTGGTGAAGATGGCAAACTGCAAGTATTTGCAGCTAAAGGTACAATCGAAGGCGAAATCGAATTCTCTGGTGCTCTAGCTAACGAAACTGGTATGTCTGACGCTGTTCAAGCTCAAAAAACAGTTGGTAACATCGACGTTACAACGGTCGCTGGTTCTCAAGACGCAGTAGCAGTTGTTGATGCAGCAATGAAATTTGTTGATAGCCACCGTTCTGAGCTAGGTGCTGCTCAAAACCGTATGGGTCATACAATCAACAACTTAGACAACATTAACGAAAACGTTTCTGCTGCTAAGAGCCAAATCAAAGACGTTGATTTCGCGAAAGAAACAACTGAAATGACTAAAGCACAAATCCTACAGCAAGCAAGCTCTTCTATCTTAGCTCAAGCTAAGCAAGCGCCTAACGCTGCTCTAGGTCTATTACGTTAATCTACACGATTAATTAATAATACCTAAATAGGTAGGTGGGCGGCTTCATCGTCAACCCACTTACTGAAATATGACAGCAGGGCCGCTCTCCTGCTGTCTTTTTTCGTATTAGGAGGAAAGAGTTATGAACCCCTCATTTGTATCTTCACCAGTCCTCACATCTTCACCTTCCAATAACGGCACGCAAATTGCTAGTTCTAATCAGCAACCGACATCATCTGTCAATACTATAAATAAAATAGCAGCAAGCGAATCGTTAGAAACATTGACGCCAAGCCAAGCGATTGTAGTAGAAGCAGAGCAAAAGCTTGAAACGAAAAAGAAAGAAGAAATTCATCATGCAGTAAAAGAGCTGAATGAATACGTTAAAAGCATGGGACGAGGATTATCATTTCATTTAGATAACGAATCAGGGCGGCAGGTTATTACCGTTCGTGAAATCAGCTCTGGTGAAATTATCCGTCAAATCCCCGATGACAAAATGTTGGAAGTTGCTAGAGAATTAGCTGCCAGTGCCTCTGGATTGATAGCTGAGAGGATATAAAACGTTAACTGAGGAAAATGCTTCATGAGTATGAGCCCGATGGGGATGGGTGGTGGCCTAGATATTAATTCTATGGTGGGTAAAATAGTTGAAAGCGAGCGCTTACCAAAGCAGCAGCGCATCGACCGTGAGCGCTCAGACATAGACACGAATATCAGTGGTTACGGCCGTCTGCAAGAATCGTTAGATACCATGAAAAATCTCATGTCGACTTTTCGCCAAGAGGATACTTTTGCATCTCGAACCATCTCAAGCAGTGATGATGAAGTCGTAAGTGCAACAGCGACTCCTGAAGCCTTGGCTGGTCGATACAGCATTGACGTTTTACAATTGGCTCAAGCTCAAAAATTAGCGTCATCCCCAATTCGTGATGGTGCTAAATTTGGTCCAGGTAAACTTGATATATCGTTAGGTGACAAAAGTTTCACTATCGATGTTATTGGTAAAAATAATAAAATTACCGATTTATTAAGACAAATTAATAGCGCGCCATCTAACCCTGGAGTGCAAGCTTCTATCGTAAAAGACGATGGTGGTTCTCGTCTTATCTTAGCATCAGATAAGCCTGGAGAAAGTCATAAAGTAAAAATTGAAGTTGATGCGGAGTATAACGATCAACTTCATCGTCTTGCCTTTAATCCAAATTTTGATCCTACAGTATCAACTAAGTTCGATATTCCAACACTTCTTCAATACCAAAATACCCCTGAAATAGCGGCGCAACAAGCGGGAGAACCGTTAACTCAAGAACAAGTTCCTGAACTGAGTGATGAAGAAAAATACGCTTATTTTAAACCGTTAATTGATGTTGCGAATAGAGATCTTGCGCGTGAAGAAAAAGCAGCTAAAGAAATCATGATGCAGCAAGAAGCAACAGCGGCATTAGCGACGTTAGAAGATCCAACCGATCCAACATCTGGCATGTCAGGATGGAGTGAGCGTACTGCAGGAACACTGCAAGCGGCACTTCCAAATGAAGATGAAAAGATTGAATTAGCTAAAGCGGCAAAGCAAGGCGATCAAGACGCTGCAGAAGCGCTTGCAGAAATTGGACAAACGCCAGATACGGTGTTCCAAGCTGCTGGCATTACTTACGAAGCGCCTCAGCAAGAAGCACCGAAAAAAGAAATTGTTGATATAGCAAAAGAAAAAGTAGAAAAACTGCCACCAACAATTAAAGAAATAGCAAAAGAAAAATTAGAACCGATTGAAAAGGTTGTAGAGACCATTAAACCTGAAGGTCCACGCAAACCTTTATATTCTGGTCTTCAAGAAGTTCAATCGGCAAGCAGTGCAAAAGTGGTCTTGGATGGTGTTGCAAGAATAAGCAGTGACACCAATGTTATTCAAGATGCGGTTCAAGGTGTTGATATCACTTTAAAAGGTACAACAGCAGAAGCAAGCAAGCATATCGATTTAGACGTGCAATTTGATAGAGATACCGTAAAATCTGCTATCGAACAATTTGTTAATACTTACAATCAGTTCTATGAAACCACCAAAGCATTGAGTGGTTTTGATCCGGCAACAGGTCAAAGTGGTCCACTTGCGGGAGACAGTGTCGTCCGTTCGGCTGAGTCTCGCTTAAAATCTGTATTTGTCGCGCCAGTCGAATCGGCTCCTACAGGAATAAAAACTCTGATAGAGCTTGGTATTTCAACAACTCGGCAAGGCACACTTGAAATAAACCAATCTATGTTAGATCGTCAATTGAATGAAAATTTCAGTCAGTTGCATACTTTCTTTGATGGTTCAAAAGGCTTTGCTAAGAAAGTTGAAGATGTTATTCAAAGCATGACAGGGGTGAGTGGTCCAATTCGTACACGAATGAATACGATGCGAGATCAAAACTATCGCCTTAATGATCAGCAGGTTGACTTAGACCGTCGAATGGATAGCTTACAAGAACGTACTCGTAATAAGTTTGCCAACATGCAAGATGTGACAGGAAAAATGAAAGCCCAGTTGTCAGGCATGAAGAATGCGTTAGGTTAATTAATGCGATTAAGAAAAAATAAACCGATAAATAGCTGTCTTTAATAATAGGTATCTTTGATGGTGTTATTACAACAATTAGCAAAATTAGATCGAGAGCTACAGATCTCATATCGATGTGATGATATTAATTTTGAGCAAGTGGCGGTTTTTTTATCAGATCGGGAACAACTCTTGCATCAATGCATGAAAGTGTCAGAAATAGTGCATTCTACTGAATGGCAAGCTGCAATTGAAAGAACTCAACTAATTATCAATGAGATGAATGGTTTAGGACAACAATTTGCTTTAGATTATCAAAAACTGAACCATGCAAAAAAATCGGTTCAGTTATATAGAAAATTTCAATAAAACTGAGGAAATACGATGAGAGGTTCACTACAAGCATATAAGAAGGTATCAATTGATAGCCAATTAAGTGCTGCATCACCTCATAAGGTCATTCAAATGCTAATGGCTGGCGCTATCGAGCGCTTAATCCAAGGAAAAGCAGCAATGCAGCAAGGCAATACAGCTGTAAAAGGCGAACGTCTTGGTAAAGCATTGGATATCGTGATCAGCTTGCGTTCATGTCTTTCAATGGATGATGGTGGTGATATCGCAAACAATCTTGATTCTTTGTATGACTTTATGATCCGTCAAATTTCACAAGCAAACCAAAATAATGAATCTCAGCCGATTGATGATGTCGTTGATATGTTGCGTGAAATTAAATCCGCTTGGGACCAGATTCCTGCAGAGTTTCATAACCTTACCGCTGATAAAGTTGGCATATAATAAAATATATTTTATAAATCAAATTTATTTTCTGATTTTTATATTAACCTCTCATTTACGGTATGACTGTCTATTAGTTGACAGTCATAGTTGCCTTATTTTTCTTATGCTATAATATGGTTAAATAACTTCGGTGTTGTCCAAGATATAGACCAATTAAATCAAAGAATTAAGGCGCATAACACTTCTATGAAAGGTTTAGCAAAGACTCTAATTATTGAAGATGATGAGCAGAACCGACATAATCTCAAGGTTATTCTTGAGTTTATCGGTGAGCATTGTCATGCTATTTCAACTTCAGAACTGTCTACTTTTGAGTGGAGTGCTCCTTGGAGTGCTTGTTTTTTAGGCCAAGCAACTAATGAATCGCAGAAAGAGCTGATCAAAAAATCATTAATCGATCATAACCATATCCCTGTCGTAATTATGACTGGCGCTATGTACGATCTTGATGATCTTACCAATTATGTTGGTGAATTAAACCAACCTGTTAATTATCCTCAATTAACGGACGCCCTTCGTCATTGCCAAGAATTTATGGGACGTCGTGGTTTGGGGATTCCACACCTAGGTCGAAAAAATACGCTATTCCGTAGTATGGTTGGGCAAAGCTCAGCAATTAGCGCTGTTCGTCATTTAATTGAACAAGTCTCTGGTACCGAAGCAAGTGTTCTTGTTTTGGGGGAATCAGGCACAGGTAAGGAAGTGGTTGCACGAAACTTACATTACCACTCTCCACGTCGTAAGGGACCATTCGTACCTGTAAATTGTGGTGCTATTCCACCTGATCTTTTAGAGAGCGAGCTTTTTGGTCACGAAAAAGGGGCATTTACAGGAGCAATTACCGCTCGTAAAGGTCGTTTTGAACTGGCTCAAGGCGGCACTCTTTTCTTAGATGAAATTGGTGATATGCCAATGCCAATGCAAGTAAAGCTATTGCGTGTATTACAAGAGCGTTGTTTTGAGCGTGTTGGCGGAAATCAAAGTATTAAAGCGGATGTTCGTATTGTTGCCGCAACGCATCGAAACCTTGATTATATGATTGAGAAAGGCACATTTCGTGAAGATTTATATTATCGCTTAAATGTCTTCCCAATTGAAATGCCAGCACTACGTGAGCGTAAACAAGATATTCCTCTGTTATTGCAAGAATTACTTGCAAGAATGGAAGCTGAAGGGAGTATTCGTGTTCGTTTAACTCCTCGTGCAGTTAATTCCTTAATGGAGCATCATTGGCCTGGTAACGTTCGTGAATTAGCGAATTTAATTGAGCGATTGATGATCTTATTCCCTGGTGAATCTGTTGATGTAAATCATTTACCGACAAAATATCGTTATAGTGATATTCCAGAGTTTCAACCTGAGAATTACAACCAACAAACCATTGAAGAGCAAGAACAAGCAGCACTTGCTGATATGTTTGCAAACTTCAGTGACGGTGGCGTCCCGCAAGCGGCAACACCAAGCTTTGGTCCTGCATCAAATGATTTACCAGAAGATGGTTTAAATCTAAAAGAGATGCTGGCTGATGTTGAAGTTAATATGATATGCCAAGCACTTGAGGCGCAAAATGGCGTTGTTGCAAGAGCGGCTGATATGCTGGGCATGCGAAGAACGACATTAGTAGAGAAAATGCGTAAATATAATCTGAATAAAGATGATATTCGTTAATAAGGTCTACTGACAAATAATTGACTCGTCAAACTTGCACTTTGTTGTAAGTTGTTGATAATAATTAATAAAAGGGCTGGCATGTAAAATGCATTAGCCCTTTTGTTGTTTTGGCGGGAATAAAATTATGCAGGGTAATTTAGAGAGTGAGACCAACTCACCTCTTGGTACAGTAGAAGAACAAAATACACGTTATAAGCAAGTATTAGATGTAATGCCAGCAGGCGTAATATTATTGAATACTCAAGGCGTCGTGTGTGAAGTTAACCCAGAAGCGATCAGACTTCTTGGTCCTCCATTATTAGGTGAACGTTGGTTTGAAGTAATTCAACGATCATTTGACCCAAGAGAAGATGATGGCCATGAAATTTCGTTACGTAATGGGCGTAAGGTACGCTTAGCTATTTCTGCATCAGAAACGGGCCAGCTTATTCTTATTACGGATCTGACAGAAACTCGTCTACTGCAATCTAGAGTCAGTGATTTACAACGCTTGTCATCATTAGGAAAAATGGTGGCTTCCCTTGCACACCAAGTAAGAACACCACTATCAAGTGCAATGCTATACGCATCTAATCTGGGTTCTCCTAATTTACCTGCCGCGACACATAAACGTTTTCAAACTAAATTAGTTGACCGTCTTCATGATCTTGAAAAGCAAGTGAATGATATGCTGCTTTTTGCAAAAGGTGGTGATAACAAAGTTGTTAACTCCTTTACGATTGCTGATTTAGTTGCTGAATACCAACCCATGGTTGAAACCGCATTGCAGTCAAACCAAGTTGATTATGCTTTAGAGGTTGAAGAGGAAGATACATTACTCATGGGTAATGCAAACGCCATTGCGAGTGCGATCAGTAATTTGATCATGAATGCCATTCAAGTGATTGGTAAAGAGTGTCAAATCGACGTCTTCTTTAGACCGGTGAACGGATTTTTAAAAATATCGGTACAAGACAACGGTCCCGGTATTCCATTAGAACTACAAGATAAAATTATGGAACCATTTTTCACTACACGCTCTCAAGGCACAGGTCTTGGTTTAGCGGTAGTTCAAATGGTGTGTCGAGCACATAAAGGACAACTTGAATTGTATTCAGAACCGGATGATGGTGCGTGCTTCACCATGTCGATCCCGCTAACAGCAACCCAAACAGAATCTGGAGAATAACCATGGCGCAAAGTAAAGTACTGATCGTAGAAGATGATGAAGGCCTACGTGAAGCGTTGATCGACACCTTAGAATTAGCTGGTTATGAATGGATTGAAGCAGATAGTGCGGAAGCTGCTCTATTGATTTTGAAAAAAGAGCCTGTAGATATTGTTGTTTCAGATGTGCAAATGGCAGGTATGGGCGGCTTGGCATTATTACGTAGTATTAAGCTGAATTGGCCAAATTTGCCCGTTCTTCTAATGACAGCGTATGCCAATATTGAAGATGCGGTTTCAGCAATGAAAGAAGGCGCAATAGATTACATGGCGAAACCTTTTGCACCAGAAGTGCTTTTAAACATGGTAAGTCGCTATGCTCCAGTAAAAAATGAGCAAACGGGCGACGCCATTGTTGCTGATGAGAAAAGTCTTAAATTACTTAAATTGGCAGATAAAGTTGCTCGAACTGACGCAAACGTGATGGTGCTTGGCCCTAGTGGTTCAGGAAAAGAAGTGATGTCTCGTTATATTCATAACAATTCACAACGCAGTGAAGGGCCTTTTGTTGCAATTAACTGTGCCGCAATTCCTGACAACATGTTAGAAGCAACCCTATTTGGTTATGAAAAAGGCGCATTTACAGGCGCAGTTCAAGCGTGTCCGGGTAAATTTGAACAAGCGCAGGGCGGCACTATTTTACTGGATGAGATCAGTGAAATGGACCTTAACCTACAAGCGAAATTACTTCGTGTTCTACAAGAAAGAGAGGTTGAGCGTCTAGGTGGTCGTAAGAGTATTAAGCTTGATGTTCGTATTTTAGCGACAAGTAACCGTGATTTAAAAAAATACGTGGAAGAAGGTAATTTTAGAGAAGATTTATATTACCGTTTAAACGTATTCCCAATTGCATGGCCGCCATTAAAAGAGCGTAAAGGAGACATTAACCCTTTAGCGAAACATTTGATAGAGCGTCACTGTCAAAAACAAGGCTTACCTGTACCAACATTAACCGTTGATGCGATGGCTAAATTAGAGTCTTACCCTTGGCCTGGTAATGTGCGTGAGTTAGACAATGTTGTTCAACGAGCATTGATTTTGGCTGAAGGTAATCAGATCACTTCTGATGATGTATTACTTGAAGGTGTTGATTGGGCTGATGCTAGCAGTTTACAGCAAGTTGTAAGTGGCGAAGCTCCAACAATTAGACCTGAGCAGCAGATACCGTCAATAAATGAGCCATCAACTATTGAACTAGAAAGCACAAATGTTGATGCTATGAGTACATCGACAGGCTTAGGTGGTGAATTGCGTGAGCAAGAGTACATTATTATTCTAGAAACGATAAAAGCGTGTGATGGAAAGCGCAAAGATGTAGCCGAAAAACTAGGGATTAGCCCAAGAACACTGAGGTACAAACTTGCTAAGATGCGTGATGCTGGAATCGATATCCCAAGCTAAAACAGTTAGTTATAGTTATTGATATTTTGGTATGTAAATTGCTTTATATACTTCGGGTCGTAAAATTAAGTCAATTAGTTGACTGGGTCGGAGAATAGAAATGAAGATTGGTGGTTTACAGGACGAAATGCAAGCAATGATGCTTGACGCGTCAAATACAACGCGTCCAGCAACAGGTAAAGAGGTCGGTGCGGACTTCAGTGCTATGTTTGCAAAAGCAGTAAATAACGTGAATGGCTTACAACAAGCATCAAGTGATTTGGCTGTGCGTTTTGATCGTGGTGATGAAGGGGTTTCATTATCTGATGTAATGATTGCACGTAATAAATCAAGCGTAGCATTTGATGCGACAATTCAAGTGCGTAATAAGCTAGTTGATGCTTATAAAGCACTAATGAATATGCCTGTATAGTTTCTAGGAAGTAAAGCGTGTCAGAAGAAAATAAAAATACAGACTTAACGGTATCTGATGGAATGTCATCAGGCGGTGCAATGACACTGGATGGCTCCGTTGATGTACAAAATCCTGATGTAGATGAGCAAAGTTCTTCAAAATTAGATTCAGCGCTGGGTAATCTTGATCTATTGCGTCAAGTTATCTTAGTGTTATCTGTTTCTATTTGTGTAGCCTTAATTGTAATGCTCTTCTTTTGGGTGCAAGAACCTGAAATGCGACCGCTTGGTATGTATGAAACGGATGAATTAATCCAAGTTCTTGATCTCCTTGATGCGCAGAAAGCCGAATATAAACTAGATGGTAATACTATCTTAGTTCCTGCCTCTGAATTCAGTAAAATGAAATTAGATCTTTCTCGTGCTGGTTTAAATAAATCAGTTGATGAAGGTGATGAGATTCTATTGCAAGACATGGGCTTTGGTGTTTCACAGCGTTTAGAACAAGAGCGTCTAAAATTAAGCCGTGAACGTCAATTAGCCAGTACATTTGAGCAAATGCGTCCAATTCGTAAAGCACAAGTACTGCTTGCTATGCCAAAACAAAGTGTGTTTGTTCGTCATAACCAAGAAGCGTCAGCAACCGTATTTTTGACAATGCGTATGGGTGCTAGCCTAAAGCAAGAAGAAGTTGATTCTATTGTTGATATGGTTTCAAGTGCGGTTCCGGGAATGAAACCAACACGCGTTACCGTAACAGATCAGCATGGGCGTTTATTGAGTTCAGGCTCGCAAGATCCAATGGCAATGGCTCATCGTAAAGAGCAAGAATTAGAACGTAAGCAAGAGCAAACTCTGCGAGATAAAATTGACGCAATTTTAATTCCAGTATTAGGTTTAGGTAACTATACCGCTCAAGTTGATGTGTCTATGGACTTTAGTGCTGTTGAACAAACTCGCAAGAAGTTTGACCCACAAACGCCATCGACTCGAAGTGAATATACATTAGAGGATTATAATAACGGTAATGTTATTGCAGGGGTTCCTGGGGCGTTAAGTAATCAGCCTCCGGTTGATTCTGCTATCCCTCAAGACATTGCTGAGTTAAAAGACGGTTCAGTATTGGGTCAAGGTTCTGTACACAAGGAAGCAACACGAAACTTTGAGTTAGATACTATGATTAGCCATGAGCGTAAGCAAAGTGGCACCGTTGCTCGTCAAACTGTATCTGTTGCGATAAAAGAGCTTAAAAGTGTTAATCCTGATACAGGGGAAGTGACATATACTCCAATGTCAGCTGAACAAATTGATAAAATTCGTCAAATCATCATTGGTAGTGTTGGTCTTAATGAGCAACGTGGTGATTTATTGAACGTATTAAGTGTTAAGTTTGCTATTGAAGAACAGCCAATCGTCATTGATGTGCCTATTTGGGAAAATCCAAACTTTAATGATTGGATTAAATGGTTAGCTGGTGCTCTGGTTATTATTGCCGTGCTTCTTATCCTTGTTCGCCCAGCAATGAATAAATTGTTATTCCCTAACCAAGCAGAAGATGATGCGATGGCAAATGGCGAAGGTCATGCTGATGGTGAAATGGGCTTAATTGGTAGTGATTTGGATGGTGATGGATTTGAATTCGGCTCTGGTATCGACCTTCCAAACCTACATAAAGATGAAGACTTATTGAAAGCGGTTCGTGCTCTTGTAGCGAACGAACCAGAGCTTGCGGCGCAAGTCGTTAAAAACTGGGTATCTGAAAATGGCTAATGAGATTGTAGAAGCAGAAAAAAAAGATGAAGATAACCAAGAGTTTGATCTTTCATCACTCGCAGGCTCAGAGCGTGCAGCCATTTTGCTACTTAGTTTGAGTGAGGATGATGCCGCGAGCATTATCCGCCACTTAGAGCCAAAGCAAGTTCAGAAAGTGGGTGCAGCAATGGCAACGGTATCTGATTTAAATCAGGTTAAAGTGTCAGCTATTCACCGTGCTTTCTTAGAAGATATTCAGAAGTACACTAGTATCGGTATGGGTAGCGAAGACTTTATGCGTAATGCATTGGTTGCCGCTCTTGGTGAAGATAAGGCAAATAACCTTGTTGACCAGATTTTACTTGGTAGTGGTTCTAAAGGCTTGGATTCATTGAAATGGATGGACCCTCGTCAGGTGGCAAGCATCATAATGAATGAGCATCCACAGATCCAAACTATCGTATTGTCTTACCTAGACCCAGATCAATCGGCAGAGATTTTATCTCAATTCCCTGAACGTGTACGTCTTGATCTAATGATGCGAATTGCTCACCTTGAAGAAGTTCAGCCTTCAGCTCTGGCTGAACTGAACGAAATCATGGAGAAACAGTTTGCGGGTCAATCTGGTGCTCAAGCAGCCAAAATTGGCGGCCTGAAAGCAGCGGCAGAAATCATGAACTACCTAGATAACAGTATTGAAGGTATGTTGATGGATCAAATTCGTGACCAAGATGAAGAGACAGCAACGCAGATTCAAGATCTTATGTTTGTCTTTGAAAATCTTATTGATGTTCAAGATCAAGGCATTCAAATGCTATTGCGTGATGTTCCGCAAGAAGTGCTACAAAAAGCACTTAAAGGCGCAGATGATGCACTTAAAGAGAAGATGTTTAAGTGTATGTCAAAACGTGCAGCAGAGCTTATGCGTGATGACCTTGAAGCGATGGGACCAGTACGAGTTGCTGATGTTGAAGCTGCACAGAAAGAAATTCTGGCAGTGGCACGTCGAATGGCAGATTCTGGTGACCTAATGCTTTCTGGTGGTGCGGATGAATTCGTATAATACGTTTTCAGTGCGTTAAGTTATAATAAAACGGCTATTTCGGTTTGATATCAACATGATTGGTATTATTGAAATAGCCGTTGTGCTTTTTAAACTTCTAATTTTACGGATTATCATCATGAGTATCAGCAAAAAACGTGGCTTTATTCGCATTACCGATGAGAGTGAACTGCAACGAACTAATATTTGGGAATCTCCAGATTATTCTGATCCTGATAAACCAGCCCGTGAAACCGCATTAAATTACGATCCCAGTTGGGCACCTTCATTACCTAAAGAAGAAGAGCCTGAAGAGTTTGTACTTACTGATGAAATCATTGAGCAAATCAAACAAGGAGCTTATAACGAAGGTTTACTAGAAGGCCAAGAATTCGGCTACAAAGAAGGCTTAGAAAAGGGCCAAGTAGAAGGGTTCGAAGCGGGTAAGCCAGAGGGTTACCAAGTTGGTTATGACGAAGGTATCGCAGCAGGACAAGCTGAGATTCAAGAGCTAATTAAACAATTAATTGAAATGACGGATAAATTTTCAGCACCACTAGAATTAGTCGATTCTCAAGTAGAAAAACAGTTAGTAGATATGGTACTTGCTCTGACAAAAGAAGTAATTCATGTTGAGGTAAAAACCAATCCTCAAGTGCTTCTTGATACGGTTCGTGAGGCTGTCGAAACTCTACCTGTCACTGAACGAGAAATCACTATTTCGCTGAATCCAGAAGATCAACAACGCGTTATTGATGCTTATGGTGAAGAAACATTAGCTCAAAAGCAATGGACTCTTATTTCAGAACCGTCAATGAATGTCGGTGACATTAATATCCAAGCTTCCGATTCTAAAGTTAGCTACTTATTAGAAGAGCGCATCAAAAGCGTATTAGCTAAATTTTGTGGAGTTAACCGTCACCAAGGAAATCAGTAATGTTGCCATTATCTGAACGCCTTTCTCAATATCAAACAACGGGGCTAACTACTCGTGCGATTGCATCTGGTAAGTTAGTGCGTGTTGTTGGCTTAACGTTAGAAGCGACCGGTTGTCGAGCACCTATCGGAAGTTCTTGCTTAGTCGAAACTATTAACGGTGAAATTGAAGCAGAAGTCGTTGGTTTTTCTGGTGAAAATCTATTTTTAATGCCAAATGAACAAGTATCAGGTGTGTTGCCAGGTGCAAAAGTCACCCCAATAGTGGGCGGCAGTGGTATCTCTGTTGGTATGGAGCTGCTTGGACGAGTCGTGGATGGTGTTGGTAATCCTATTGATGATCTTGGTGAGTTATATACTGAAGAGACGGCATCATTTACTTCAGAGCCTATCAACCCATTAGCAAGAAAACCAATTTCAGAACCGCTTGATGTTGGTTTGAAAGCAATTAACGGTTTACTTACGGTTGGTAAAGGACAGCGTTTGGGTCTATTTGCCGGATCGGGTGTGGGTAAGTCGGTAACTCTTGGCATGATGACTCGTGGTACAACAGCGCAAGTGGTTGTTGTTGGTCTGATTGGTGAGCGTGGACGAGAAGTAAAAGAGTTCATCGAAGAGATTTTAGGTCCAGAAGGGCGACAACGATCAGTGGTTGTTGCAGCGCCTGCCGATTCATCAGCACTAATGCGATTAAAAGGCTGCCAGACCGCATTGACTATTGCTGAATACTTTCGCGATCAAGGTTTAGATGTTCTATTATTGATGGATTCATTGACGCGTTTTGCACAAGCTCAGCGTGAAATTGCACTGTCTGTTGGTGAACCACCAGCAACCAAAGGCTATCCGCCATCAGTATTTGCTAAGCTTCCTGCATTGGTAGAGCGAGCTGGTAATGGCAATGATGGCCAAGGCTCCATTACGGCATTCTTTACCGTGTTAACTGAAGGTGATGATTTACAAGATCCCATTGCGGATGCATCTCGAGCTATTCTTGATGGGCACATTGTACTTTCAAGAGAAATGGCAGATGCCGGTCACTATCCAGCGATTGATGTCGAGAAGTCAGTCAGTCGTGTTATGCCACAGATTACTGACGAAGAGCATATGCTCATGTCGAAAGCGGTGAGACAAGTACTGTCTATCTGTCGTAAAAACCAAGATTTGGTTTCGATTGGTGCATATAAGCCAGGAACAGATCCTGCGATAGATCAAGCCTTTACGTTGAAGCCGCGTTTAGATGAGTATTTACAACAGCGAATGAAAGAAAGTGTTCCATTTGACATGTGTAAAAGTATGCTAAAAATGTTGCTGAGTGGCTAAATGGCAATAATGAAAAAAGAGAAAGATCATGAGTACTACGTTTGATTTCTTATTAGAACAATCTCAAGAAAGAGAGAATCAAGCAGTAATGGCATTAAATACAGCCAAAGCCGAGCTTGATGATTTCTACGAGCAGGTAAAGCAGATAGAAAAATATCGTCTTGATTACTGTAATCAATTATTGCAGCGTGGCCAGCAAGGACTTACTGCGAGTCAATATGGCCACTTAAATAAGTTTTTAGTTCAACTTGATGAAACCTTAACCAAACAAAAGAGTGCGGAATCTCATTTCACTTCCCAAGTGGATAATTGCCAAACCTATTGGCAAGAAACTCGTAAACAGCGTCGTTCTTATGAATGGATGATCGATAAGAAAAAAACAGAACGTCAGAAAATGTTAGATAAACAAGAACAAAACATGATGGATGAATTTTCAACGTTACAGTTTTCTCGCCGTTCTCAATCTTAACGGTTCTGAGTATTTGTTTTTGATTTCCTTTCTATTATTAAAATTGGCTTAATATTTGCTTTAAAATATCAAACGTTGAGCCTCTATCGCTCTTGTCAAAAAATCCACACTCAATGTAGAGAACATACTATGAGCAGTCATGACTTATCATTAAACAGTATCAATAAAAATGTGCCTATAAAGCCTGATACGAAAACGGCTGCCGTAGAACAAACAGAATCTGAAGGCTTTGTTGAAGAGCTAAAAGAATTGATGGGATTAAGTGAAAAAGAAGACGCCAAAAAAGCAGCGGTTGAAGAAAAATCAGCCGCTGAGAAAGCAAGACAGGCTGAGAAAAAAGAAAAAGCCGACGAGTTAGAAAAAAAAGAAGACAGCGTAGAAGACAAAGTTGGTGAAGGCTCTGAGTTATTATCTCGTCTTGATCAAGCGAATGGTACGCTTGTGGATAGTAAGAAAAGCAAAGAAGATGCAGATAAAACGTCAGGATCTAGTGGGGAAGAGTTAGATCAGGAAGACGGAAAAGAAGCTATACTTACTCAAGCAACGGTTGGTGCCGCTGCTGGTAAAGAAAGCAGTAAAACCGTTGGTGATGAGTCAGACCCTACCCAAGAAATTCAATGGGGTAAGCAATCTAAAGCTGTGAGTGGCGAAGCTCAAACCAAAGGCGAAGCTTCTGGCAACAAAGAATCAACTAAGGAGCTGTTAACTTCAACGGCTCTTATCGGAAAAGCAGAAGCTGAGTCTGGTAAATTAGCCGATGCACAAAAAGCTAAACTGGATATATCAGCGTTAGGAATGACACAGGTCGTTAACGGTGACGCAGTTAATTTAACCGAATCAAAAACAACAGACTCTTTTGCTCAGCAATTAGCAACGGCATCAGGGACGACAGCAACACAACAAGCGGCAGCAGCTCAAGCGCAACGAACAGATCCGATGAATGTGCCTTTAAATATCCGTCAAGAAATGGCCAGTGATGAAGTTGCAGAGCGCATCAATATGATGATGGCAAAAAACTTAAAGCATGTTGATATTCGATTGGATCCACCAGAAATGGGACGCATGCATATTCGTTTGAATATGGGGGCTGATAGTGCTGGAGTTCAGTTTACAGTATCGAATCAACATGCTCGTGATGCTATAGAGCAAAGTTTACCGCGTTTACGTGAAATGTTTGCTCAACAAGGCATTCAATTGGCCGATACATCAGTACAGCAACAAAGCTCTGGCGATTCTTCACAATATGGCTATCAAAAAGAAGAGTCTTCTCGTCAAGGTTCTGGTTTTAGTGAAATGTCTTCTGAAGAGCATGAAGTCAGTGTTCAAGTATCAAAACCAAATGACGGCATTAGTTTTTACGCCTAATTTAGAATAATAATTTACGATTTATCCAAAAGGAAAAACAATGGCTGATCAAGGTGCCTCATTTAAAAATAAAAAGAAACTGATCATTCTCATCGCATTGATTGTATTATTACTTATTGGTGGTGCAGGGGCTTGGTTCTTTATGTCGAGTGAACCAAAAGCAGAACCAACAGAGCAAGATATTGCTGCACTAGAAGCAAAAATGCCGGCGTTATATTTAAACCTACCTCAACCATTTATTTTCAATGTGACAGGTGATAAACGAGATCGTCTAGTACAATTGAAAGTTCAAGTTGTAATGCGAGGTACAGATAATGAAGCGGTTGCAATACAACATACTCCTTTAATTGAAAGTGCCTTATTATCTACTTTTGCCGCAGCTTCAGTTGAGCAATTAAGAGAGCCTCGTGGTCGTATTGATCTTCGAGAGCAGGCAACGCGTGATATTCAAGATGCCTTTACCAAAATTACAGCTAAACCTGTAATTGAAAAAGTATTATTTACTGACTTTGTAATGCAATAGGTTCAATGTGACAGATCTATTATCTCAAGATGAAATTGATGCTCTACTCCACGGTGTAGATGACATCGAAGATGAAGTGCCTGGTGGTGATGAAAACGTAGGTTCAATGAAGAACTTTGATTTCTCATCGCAGGACCGCATCGTTCGTGGTCGAATGCCAACACTGGAATTGATTAATGAGCGTTTTGCTCGTCATATGCGTATTAGCTTGTTTAATATGCTAAGAAAGACGGCAGAAGTGTCAATCAACGGTGTATCAATGGTGAAATTTGGTGAATACCAAAATACACTTTATGTACCAACCAGTTTAAATATGGTGCGTTTCCGTCCGTTAAAAGGAACGGCACTAGTGACTATGGAAGCGCGTTTAGTTTTCATTCTAGTAGAAAACTTCTTTGGTGGTGATGGTCGATTCCATGCCAAGATTGAAGGTCGTGAATTTACACCAACAGAGCGACGCATTATTCAATTACTACTAAAAGTCGTTTTTGAAGATTATAAAGAAGCTTGGTCTCCAGTGATGGGGGTTGAATTTGAATATTTAGATTCAGAAGTTAACCCAACCATGGCAAACATTGTGAGCCCAACAGAGGTTATCGTAGTCAGTTCATTTCATATTGAAGTGGATGGCGGTGGTGGTGATTTCCACGTAGTGTTTCCATATTCAATGGTTGAACCAATTCGTGAATTGCTTGATGCCGGTGTTCAAAGTGACAAGATGGACACTGATGTTCGTTGGAGCAAGGCGCTGCGTGATGAAATCATGGATGTGCCTGTTGAAATGAAGGTTAATCTATTAGAAAGCCAAATTTCATTACGAGACTTAATGGATTTAGAAGCGGGCGATATAATCCCTGTTGAGATGCCAGAGGCTGCAACTGTATTTGTAGAAGAACTGCCAACCTATCGCGGTAAAGTAGGGAAATCTAACGATAAATTAGCGGTACAGATCACTGAGAAAATCAAACGCCCTGATATGGTGAAAACGGATTTAGCCTTCTTAGGCAAAGACGTATTGTTTGATCTAGATGACGAAGAATAAGATAAAAGAAGGTAATGGATCATGGATTCAAATGAACAACAAATGGCTGACGAATGGGCAGCAGCGTTAAGTGAAAGTGCAGAAGCGGTATCAGCACCTTTAGAAGATTTAGAAGAAAAAGCGCCGGCGTTTAACGAAGATGAACGTCGCAAGCTTGATACAATTCTAGATATTCCAGTAACTATTTCTATGGAAGTAGGGCGCTCACATATTAGTATTCGTAACCTATTACAACTTAACCAAGGTTCAGTTGTTGAGCTCGACCGTATCGCTGGTGAATCACTGGATGTTATGGTTAATGGTACGCTGATTGCTCACGGTGAAGTTGTTGTCGTGAATGATAAATTTGGTATTCGTCTAACAGACGTTATTAGCCAAACTGAACGTATCAAAAAGCTACGTTAATTTACCTACTTAGCTAAGTACTTGAACAAAAAGGAAAGGAATATGAGACAGCTATGGTTATTGGCCTTCGTGCCCTTTCCTTTGTTCGCTGCAAGCGGTACCAATGTTGATTTAGCTGCAACTTTGGGGTCACTCATTTTTGTTATCGCACTCATCTTATTTTTTGCATGGTTGCTAAAACGAATGAGAGTTCCGGGAGTTACAGGGGGTTCCGGCAGTGCAATGAGCATTGTAAAACAACTTCCTGTTGGAACTAAAGAGCGTATTGCTGTCGTTCAAGTTGGAGAAGAGCAATTCCTTATCGGGATAACTTCTCAAAATATCAATATGCTGAGCAAACTTGAAAAACCGCTAGAGATGACAGAAAGCACACTGACGCCATTTTCAACACAACTAAGCCAACTGATGAAAAAAAATGTTAAAAACTAAATTAATTGCCGCCACTTTGGCGGTTTTTTCACTCTTATTCATGGCATCTTCTGTATGGGCGGCTGATGATCTAGCAAGCTCTATTCCTGCCACTGCCGCCAGCGGTGAAAGCATGACAGTGACTGCGATGGAAAAAGATTCAGGCGCCGCGAAAACCATCGCAAAAGGCAGCTCCTCTGGTAGTGGTATTCCTGCTTTTACCATGACAACCAATGCGAATGGTGGAGAAGATTATTCGGTTAACCTTCAGATATTAGGTTTAATGACCATGCTAGGCTTCTTGCCAGCCATGGTTATTTTGATGACATCATTTACTCGTATTGTTGTGGTTATGTCGATCCTCCGACAAGCTATGGGTCTACAGCAAACACCATCAAATCAAGTGATTATAGGTATCGCTATGTTTTTGACTTTTTTCATCATGGCACCCGTGTTTGATAAAGTGAATGACACCGCGATTCAGCCTTATATCAATGAAGAAATTAGTGCTCGTGAAGCATTTGATGTTGCTCAAGTACCAATGAAAGAATTCATGTTGGCACAAACTCGCGTTAAAGATTTAGAAACGTTTGTTAATATGTCAGGCGTTGAAGCGGAAAATCCTGAAGATGTTCCTATTACCGTTATCATTCCTGCATTTATTACTTCAGAGCTCAAAACGGCATTCCAAATTGGTTTTATGCTTTTCTTACCGTTCTTAATTATCGACTTAGTGGTGGCTTCAGTCTTGATGGCCATGGGTATGATGATGCTTTCACCTATGATCGTATCGTTACCGTTTAAATTGATGTTGTTTGTATTGGTTGATGGTTGGAATTTAATTCTTTCAACTCTCGCTGGTAGCTTTACAACTTAAGGAGCCAACATGACCCCTGAAATGGCGATAGAGCTATTCCGCGGTGCACTGTACATGGTGCTTATCATGGTGTGTGCTATTATCATCCCAAGTTTATTGATTGGTTTAGTGGTTGCTGTTTTCCAAGCGGCAACCTCAATCAATGAGCAAACGTTGAGTTTTTTACCGCGTTTAATCATCACGTTATTAGCATTAATGCTGTTTGGGCATTGGATGACCAGAATGCTAATGGAGTATTTTTACGAGTTGATCGCGCGAATGCCGACGGTTTTGTATTAACGAATAACGCTGAGCTGATGTTATGGAATATCCAACTCAAATAGTTTTAGATTTTATAGCGACCTATTTTTGGCCCTATACTCGCATCTCTGCCATGTTAATGGTGATGTCTGTATTTGGGGCGCGATTTGTGTCACCAAGAATTCGACTCTATTTGGGCTTAAGCATTACTTTGGCTGTCATGCCTGTAATCCCAGCGATGCCACCTGAAATTCAACTGGTTTCTTTTCAGGGGTTTATGACCACAGCTGAGCAAATCATTATTGGTGTAGCGATGGGAATGGTGACAGTTTTTGTTACTCAAACCTTTGTCTTACTTGGGCAAATTCTGGGTATGCAATCGAGTCTCGGTTTCGCTTCCATGGTCGATCCTGCGAATGGACAAAATACTCCCTTACTTGGTCAATTATTTATGTTTCTGTCTATCCTATTTTTCTTGGGAACAGACGGGCATTTAAAAATGATTAACTTTGTTGTGATGAGTTTTACTACGTTACCTGTAGGCGTAGGAAAGTTAACTAGTGTTGATTTTCAATCATTAGCAGGTTGGCTTGGAATAATGATGAAAGCAGGCTTAAGTATGTCTCTTTCTGGAATTATTGCCTTATTAACGGTTAATTTATCGTTTGGTGTAATGACTCGTGCTGCTCCTCAGTTGAACATATTCTCATTAGGTTTTGCGTTTGCATTACTTGTGGGGTTATTACTGACTTCTTATATTATCCTTGGTTTATTTACTCATTATGATTTGCATTGGGGACGAGCAGAAGAACAAATATGCAGCATGATAAGGTTGGATTGCTAATGGCTGAATTAAGATCATTGGAGGTCAGTCATGGCAGAAAGTGACGGCCAAGAACGTACCGAAGACGCCACGTCCAAACGCTTGCAACAAGCCAAAGATAAAGGGCAGGTTGCAAGGTCAAAAGAATTGGCGTCAGTATCGGTACTCGTATGTGGTTCAGTAGCGCTAATGTGGTTCGGTGAAGATGTTGCTAAAGCGCTTTTCTCTATTATGGAGCGTTTATTTTCCCTTTCACGCGAAGAGATTTTTGACACCAATAAATTATTAGAAATTGTTGGTGGTGCATTGGGGGCATTAGTTTTCCCAGTATTATTGATATTGGTTACCTTATTTGTTGCAGCATTAATTGGTGCGGCAGGGCTTGGGGGGATCAGCTTTTCAGCAGAAGCGGCTATGCCGAAACCATCGAAGATGAACCCTATGTCAGGTATTAAACGTATGTTTGGTATGCAGAGTTGGGTGGAGCTTTTAAAGTCGATATTAAAAGTGTCACTGGTTGGAGGAACGGCTTATTATTTGATAGATAAAAGTAAAGAGGATTTATTTCAACTGAGTTTAGATACTTATCCATCTAATATCTTTCATTCTCTTGATATTTTATTGAATTTTATCTTATTGATAAGTTGTACTTTATTGATTGTGGTTGCTATCGATATTCCTTTTCAAATTTGGCAACATGCTAATCAATTGAAGATGACGAAACAAGAAATAAAAGATGAATATAAAGAAACAGAGGGTAAGCCTGAAGTCAAAGGGCGTATTCGTATGCTTCAACGAGAAATGACTCAGCGACGAATGATGGCGGATGTACCCTCAGCTGATGTTATTGTTACTAACCCAGAGCACTATTCTGTGGCTTTACGTTATGATCAAAGTAAAGACTCCGCGCCGATAGTTGTCGCCAAAGGTATTGATCATGTAGCAATGAAAATTCGAGAAATTGCGCGTGAGCATAATATCGATATTTTACCAGCACCACCGTTAGCTCGTGCGCTATACCATTCAACGGAAGTAGAGCAGCAAATTCCAGATGGATTATTTGCCGCTGTAGCGCAGATTTTAGCGTATATATTTCAGATGAAACAATACAAGAAAAAGGGTGGAACCAAGCCAGAGCTTGATGAAGATACCCTGACCATTCCAGATGAGCTAAAGAAATAGGAATAACAAGGTCATTCCTATTTCTTTATTAACTCCAACCTTTAAGAATGCATTGGTGATGAAGAGTTTGAAGATCTGATTCACTCATATTGCCGGAATCAAACATCACTCCAAGCTTTGATTGCTTTTCTTTTGCGTCGACATTTTTTATCTCACCGGTAACCGTGATTGGCGCAATCGTTTCTAATTCAATGGAAACACTGACTTTTTGATTAAGTAGGTTATTTGAATTCAACTTCGCAGGGAGTGAAACCGCGCACCCTCCAACCGAAAAATCCGTCATTACGCCCGTTAGATTATGACTTCGAATTGCTAAATTACAGGAAAATTGAGTTTTAAGGCGTTGATGAGTTCGGATTTGTCTCATTGAAATGCTTTTAGGCGCATGAAGACAAATCATCTCCATTGGACGGTAAATAACGGAGTGGACTTGTGTTCTAAACGCGATGACGTCGCGATGTGTTGTATTGGTAATGGAGCGAAAGGTAACTTCCGCGCCCTCTAAATAGATTTTGTTAAATTCTAAAGGAGGTGAAATAGGATAATCGATGAAAATGTATTGGCCTTTTTTAAATCCAACTAATGTTGAACTTGCTTGAGCTGATTGGCCATTTGGTGAAGTAATTTCGATAATGACTCTAGCACCAATATCCATTTTATTAAGCACGTTTTGATCCGTACTAAGTGATACGTCAGTCATACAAACACCAAATCAAAGAAGAAGCCTATAATTATACAAAGGACGTCATGATTTTCAATCTTGTTCGGTCTTTTTCCTTAGGAATTAAATGGTTAATTCAAAGTTTGTGATTATTGTTATATCTGTCAGAAAAGTGGAGTAGCAAAGCCAAAAAAGTGACATTAATCTGGCTCGAAACTTGCTTTATTTGGGAAGTAATCATGTTATCAGTTATTTATTATTGATAATTTTCAATAATAACGTCGAGTATAAGAAGCAGAAGTAATGAAATTTCAAATGCCCCTTCCAAATAAGCTGTCTGCCTTAAAAGGTACAAAACTACCGCCTATAGGTGCACCAGTATTAGTACTGTCCACTCTAGCGATGGTGATACTGCCAATACCAGCATTTTTACTCGACTTAATGTTTACCTTCAATATCGCTTTGGCAATGGTGGTGCTATTAGTCACCATCTATACTCGTAGACCGCTTGATTTTGCAGCTTTTCCTACCATTCTTTTAGTTTCTACCTTGCTTCGTTTAGCATTGAACGTTGCCTCAACTCGTGTGGTATTACTGCATGGTCATGAAGGGCCTGGGGCTGCGGGTAACGTAATTGATGCGTTTGGTAACGTAGTTATCGGGGGGAACTATGCGGTGGGTTTAATCGTATTTATTATCTTGATGATCATTAACTTTATGGTTGTAACCAAAGGTGCTGGTCGTATTTCAGAAGTAAGTGCGCGTTTTACTTTGGATGCATTACCGGGCAAACAAATGGCGATTGATGCCGATTTGAATGCAGGGCTTATTGACCAAGAACAAGCAAGAACTCGTCGCTTTGAAGTAACCAAAGAAGCAGATTTCTACGGCTCAATGGATGGTGCGTCTAAATTCGTAAAAGGGGATGCCATTGCAGGTATTCTTATTCTGTTCATCAATATCATTGGCGGCCTTATTATCGGTATGGCGCAATTTAATTTAGGTTTTGGTGAAGCGATTCAAATATATACATTGCTGACGATTGGTGATGGTCTGGTTGCTCAGATCCCATCGCTATTATTATCTATCGGTGCTGCGATCATGGTTACTCGTCAAAATACCGATGAAGACATGGGTGAGCAACTTGTATTTCAATTAGTAGATAACCCAAAAGCATTAATGGTGACTGCTGGAATCATGTTTGTGATGGGTATTGTCCCTGGAATGCCTCATTTCCCATTTATCCTACTTGCGCTTCTTGCGAGTGGCTGGGCGTATTATTTGACCAAGAAGAAAGGTCAAGAGAACGAAGACAAGAAAGCGGCGCCTCCTATGGAGATGTCATCGTCACAACAACCTAAAGAATTGTCATGGGATGATGTACAACCTGTTGATGTTATCGGACTTGAAGTGGGCTATCGTTTAATTCCAATGGTAGACAAAGAACAAGGCGGTGAACTGCTTGATCGTGTTAAAGGCGTTCGTAAGAAACTATCACAAGATTTTGGTTTCCTTGTTCCTGCTGTGCACATTCGAGATAACTTAGAGTTACCACCAAACGTATATCGAATTACCTTAATGGGTGTGGCAGGCGGTGAAGCTGAAATTCGTCCTGATAAAGAACTTGCGATTAATCCAGGGCAAGTTTATGGGTCAATTGAAGGTGAACCAACATTCGACCCAGCTTTTGGTTTAGAAGCGGTTTGGATTAATGGCGAGCAAAGAGAACATGCTCAAGCTCTGGGCTATACTGTAGTGGATGCTGCTACAGTGTTAGCAACACATTTAAGTCAATTATTAACCAATAATGCGGCGCAGTTATTAGGTCATGAAGAAGTTCAAAACTTATTAGAGTTGCTTTCACAAAGCTCACCTAAATTGGTTGAAGGTTTAGTGCCAGATCAGCTACCGTTAGGTGCGGTAGTTAAAGTGCTTCAGAATTTATTAAATGAAGCAATTCCGGTTCGTGATATTAGAACCATTGTCCAAACTTTGTCGGAATATGCGCCTAAGAGTCAAGAACCTGACATTTTGACGGCAGCAGTTCGAATTGCTCTAAAACGATTAATTATCCAGGAAATCAATGGTATAGAGGCAGAAATGCCTGTTATTACATTAATTCCTGAGTTGGAACAAATATTGCATCAAACAATGCAGGCATCGGGTGGTGAGACCACAGGTATTGAACCAGGGCTAGCTGAACGCTTACAGACTTCTTTAACTTTAGCGACTCAAGAGCAAGAGTTAAAAGGAGAGGCGGCAGTCTTATTGACCTCTGGGGTATTACGTTCGACATTAGCCAAGTTTGTTAAGAATACGATTCCTAACTTACGAGTGCTTTCTTATCAAGAAATACCAGATGAGAAGCAAATTAGAATAGTTCAAGCTGTTGGTAACTAACCGCGTCGACTTAATTTAGCGCAGGAATACGATATTGAAAATTAAACGATTTTTTGCAAAAGACATGCGTTCAGCTCTAGTTCAAGTAAAAGAAGAATTAGGCGTTGATGCAGTCATTATGTCAAATAAAAAAGTAACCGGTGGTATTGAGATCGTTGCAGCTATTGACCCTAATTCTCAGCAGGGCTCACTTTCTACGCCTGCATCTCGTCGAATTGAAGAAGATAAAGTAAGCGTTGGAAAGGGGTCAATGACTCGACGCTTTGCTAACATGGTCAAACAATATGGTTCTAATAGCGACTCGGCTGATCAAGAACCAGAACTGGTTAAAATAGAAAGAGAAGAAGACAGTTTAGCGGCATTACTAAAGCGCCAATCTAAGTTTCAAGGCCAGCCGTCAAACTCTTATCAATCAATGAAGGCTCAAGCTCCTAAGCTTGATACATCTGAAATGACTCGTGCGATTCAAAGTAATCCTAATTTAGCGCACCTTATTTCAGATGAACCAATGAGACAGCAAAGTCAGCCAGCACAACCAAGGTTAGATCCTTCTCGTTATGAGAAAGGAAGACGTTCAACGCATGACTCTAATGAAGACTTAGAACACATGCGTTCAGAAATGTCGTCTATTCGCCGTTTATTAGAGCATCAAGTTTCAGGTTTAATGTGGCAAGAAGTTGAGCGACGTGAACCGTTGCGAGCTATGTTGATTAAACGATTAGAAAAGATGGGTTTGTCAGCAGAACTTGCTGATCAACTTGCTTGTTATATTCCAGAAGATACAGCACCAAAAGATGCGTGGCCTGCATTACTTAAATTATTAGCAGAGCAAATACCAACAGCAAAAGTTGATACTTTATCGCGAGGCGGTATTGTTGCGTTATTAGGGCCAACGGGGGTTGGTAAAACAACAACTATTGCTAAATTAGCGGCAAGAGCTGCAATGGAGTATGGACCAGATCAAGTCGCATTAGTAACTACTGATACATTCCGAATTGGGGCTCAGGAGCAACTTGCTATTTATGGTCGTATTATGGGATGTCCAGTACGTATTGCTAAAGGCGCAGATGAACTGGCTTCGGTATTATACCAATTACGTAATCGCCGCCTTGTTCTTGTTGACACCGCGGGAATGGGTCAACGTGATATTCGTTTAACAGAGCAGCTTGATACACTAATGGAAAATAGTGGTTCACAAATTAGCAGCTATTTAGTGATGCCAGCGACAGCGCAGCGCAGAGTATTACAAGAAACAATCGACCACTTCAAACGTATCCCATTATCTGGATGTATTTTGAGTAAGATCGATGAATCGTTAAGTTTAGGTGAGTTAATTAGCGTAACAATTGAGAATGGATTGCCAATAGCTTATATAGCAAATGGGCAGAGAGTACCTGAAGACATTGTACTCGCTCAACCAAAATATTTAGTAGCAAAAGCAAACGAATTACTAGAAAAAACGACGGAAAAGGACCCTCATTTCTGGAATAGCGACATGCCAGAGGCAGACAATTTATGATTGATAATAATATATACGATCAGGCTAGTGGATTACGACGACTGACCAAACCTACGCTGACCAAAGTGGTTGCCGTAACGGGTGGTAAAGGTGGTGTAGGTAAAACAAACGTAACATTAAATTTAGCATTATCACTTGCTCAGCAGGGAAAGAAAGTGATGGTATTAGATGGTGACCTTGGCTTAGCAAATATTGATATTATGCTGGGAGTTCGAACACATAAGAACTTAGGCCATGTTCTGGATGGTGAATGCGATCTTGCAGACATTATTGTTGAAGGTCCCTATGGCGTTAAATTAATTCCAGCGACATCAGGTTCTAAATCGATGGCAGAATTAAACCCAGCACAACATGTAGGATTAATTCGAGCTTTCAGTAGTTTAGAAGATGATATTGATGTACTTCTTATTGATACTGCAGCAGGGATATCGGACATGGTAACGAGTTTTTCTCGTGCCGCTCAAGATGTACTTGTTGTTGTTTGTGATGAACCGACGTCAATAACAGATGCGTACGCTTTAATTAAACTATTAAGCCGTGAGCACAACGTTCAGCGCTTTAAAATTGTGGCTAACATGGTGAGAAGTTACCGTGAAGGTCGTGAGCTGTTTGCTAAGTTAACATTAGTAACTGACCGCTTTTTATCTGCAAATATGGAATTAGTAGCTTGTATTCCATTAGATGAAAAAGTACGTTTATCTGTTAGAAAACAGAAAGTAGTTGTTGATGCTTATCCTCGCTCTCCAGCAGCGTTAGCGATGAAATCATTGGCGAATAAAGTAGTCACTTGGCCAGTACCAAAAGCGCCAAGCGGTCACTTGGAATTCTTCGTAGAAAAACTACTGCGAGGAGAAAAAGCAAGTGAGGTAGAGGACGATTATGTCTGATGGGCTAACTTACGATCATAAGGGTAACGTTAACAGTCAAAAGGCGTTTTTAGAGCGCTATTCTGATTTAGTGAAACGAATTGCTCACCATTTAATGGCAAGGTTACCTGCGAGCGTGCTAGTTGATGATCTTATTCAGTCTGGCATGATCGGTCTGTTAGAAGCTCAGCAGAATTACGATGGTAGTAAAGGCGCAAGCTTTGAAACTTACGCAGGGATCCGTATTCGGGGTTCAATGTTGGATGAAATCCGACGTGGTGATTGGGTTCCTCGTTCTGTTCATAAAAACAGTCGTATGATTAATTCTGCAATTAAAGCTCTTGAAGCTAAACTTTCTCGTGAACCGGTCGATAAAGAGATAGCAGAATATTTAGAGTTACCGTTAGATCAATATTATCAGATACTTAATGATGTAAATTGCGGTAAACTAGTCGGCATGGAAGATTTAGGTGTTTCTGATGATGTTATTACAATAGAAGATAATGCTGACGATAATACTCCATTTCAAGGTGTTGCCGATGAACACTTTAGAGTAGCTCTTGTGGAAGCGATTAAAACGCTTCCTGAAAGAGAAGCTCTGGTTTTATCTCTTTATTATGATGAAGAGTTAAACCTTAAAGAAATTGGTGCGGTTATTGGTGTCAGCGAATCTCGTGTCAGCCAAATCCACAGCCAATCAATGCAACGACTACGGGCCAAGTTATCAACTTGGACAGTAGAATAATTAAATCCCGTTACTTTGCCCTCACTGGAGGCGATTTTGAATAAAAACATGAAGATCCTTATTGTTGACGACTTCTCAACAATGCGCCGTATTGTAAAAAACTTATTACGTGACCTAGGTTTTAACAACACCCAAGAAGCGGATGATGGCTTAACAGCATTACCACTGCTTAAAAAAGGTGGTTTTGATTTTGTTGTAACCGATTGGAACATGCCAGGTATGCAAGGGATCGACTTGCTAAAAACGATTCGTGCCGATGACGAATTAAAACATTTACCAGTATTAATGATTACTGCTGAAGCAAAACGTGAGCAAATCATTGAAGCCGCTCAAGCTGGTGTAAATGGTTATATTGTTAAGCCATTCACGGCTGCAACATTAAAAGAAAAATTAGACAAAATTTTTGAACGTTTATAAGTAAATGTTGCGCGGTAAAGGATTAGCAATAAGATGATTTCATTAACTGATGCCAAAGAGCTTGTTGCTTTATTAGAAGCAGGCAAGCAAGAAGAAGCAGATCAAATCGTCGCTTCATTAGCGGCCGTTAGCGAGCCTCCAATGCTTCAAGAAATTGGTTCTTTAACTCGTGATCTTCATGAGTCATTAAAGAACTTCAAGCTTGATCATCGAGTTGTTGCTATTGCTAATGATGAGATCCCGGATGCACGTGATCGTTTGCAATATGTGATTGATAAAACTGAAATGGCAGCCAATAAAACAATGGATGCTGTTGACCGTTCATTTCCTATTGCTGACGAGTTGCACGAGGGGCTACTTCAAGTACGTCCTCAATGGAACAGCTTAATGAAAGGCAGAATTGAGCTTACTCAATTTAAAGCGTTATGTCACAACATTGATGGTCTACTTACTCAAGTTGAAGGGAATAGCTCAGAACTACGCAATGAGCTAACTAACATCTTGATGGCGCAAGATTTTCAAGACCTTACCGGTCAAATTATTAAACGAGTAATTACGTTAGTTCAAGAAGTTGAAGACCGATTGGTTGATATTTTGACTTTGTTTAAAGTAGAAGAGCGACTTGGTGAACAAGACGAACTTAATAAACCTTCTCAACCTGAAGGTCCTATTTTAAACCCACATGAACGTGAAGATGCAGTTGCATCTCAAGATGACGTTGATGACCTATTAGCCAGTCTAGGATTTTAGAGGAATATTATGAGCTTTGAAATGGATGAAGACATCCTACAAGATTTCTTAATTGAAGCAGGAGAAATTCTTGAGCTACTTTCTGAACAATTAGTTGAATTAGAACAACGTCCTGACGATTCTGATTTATTAAATGCTATTTTCCGTGGTTTCCATACTGTAAAAGGGGGCGCAGGCTTCCTTTCATTAACAGAACTGGTTGATGCGTGTCATGGTGCTGAAAATGTGTTTGATATTCTTAGAACAGGTAAACGTAAAGTTACCTCTGAGTTAATGGACACCATTTTAGAAACTCTTGATAGCGTAAACGTAATGTTCAGCGCGGTTCAAAATGGTGAAGCAGTTGAACCTGCCGAACAGCGCTTATTGGATCTGCTTCATCATTTAAGCAAACCAGCAACTGAAGATGAAATTGCAGCAGCAACAACAGAAGTTGCGGCTCCAGTCGTTGAAGCTGTTATTCCTCAAGAGCCTGTTATTGAAAGTAATATTCATGATTCAGTGGACGATATTACTGAAGATGAATTTGAAAAATTATTAGATGAATTGCACGGCAAAGGTGCAGCTCCATCAAGTACTTCTTCTACTCCTGCACCAATAGAACCAGTGACCCCAGTAGTGGCTGCTGCTGATGGAGATATCACTGACGATGAGTTTGAACGTCTACTTGATGAACTTCATGGCTCAGGTAAAAGTCCAACGAATTCATCGACAGTACAAGCATCAGTGGCTCCAACTGTTAATACTCAATCTGTTGATGAAGTATTAGCGGGTGACTCTGATCTAATGAGTGATGACGAGTTTGAAAAACTGTTAGATCAACTGCATGGTTCAGGTAAAGGACCAACAGATGAAGAGCTTGATCAAGCAGTGAAACCAGCGGTAGCAATGGCTCCAGCTACTCCAGCTCCTGTAGTGCAAGAAGCGCCAACACGAACGACTGCTCCAGCACCAACAAGAACTCAAGCACCAGAAGAGAAGCCTGTAGCAAAAGCCCCTGCTAAGCCACAGTCTAAACCTCAAGCTGAAAGTACAGTTCGTGTTGATACATCAACGCTTGATAACATCATGAATATGGTGGGTGAGCTAGTTCTTGTTCGTAACCGTTTAGTCAGTCTAGGTTTGAATAGCAATGACGAAGAAATGTCAAAAGCGGTTTCAAATCTTGATGTCGTTACTGCTGATATCCAAGGCGCAGTAATGAAAACTCGTATGCAACCGATCAAGAAAGTATTTGGTCGTTTCCCACGAGTTGTACGTGATTTAGCACGTACATTGAAAAAAGACATCGTGCTAGAAATGCGCGGTGAAGAGACAGATTTAGATAAAAACTTGGTTGAAGCGCTTGCCGATCCATTGATTCACTTAGTGCGAAACTCTGTGGACCATGGTATCGAAATGCCGGATGTTCGAGCAAAAACAGGTAAAGATCGCACAGGTAAAGTTATCTTGTCGGCTTCTCAAGAAGGTGATCACATTCTATTAAGCATCATTGATGATGGTGGTGGTATGGATGCAGATAAACTTCGTGGTATTGCGGTTACTCGTGGTTTGATGGACAGTGATGCAGCGTCTCGTTTAACCAATAAAGAATGTTATAACCTCATTTTTGCACCTGGCTTCTCTACCAAAACTGAAATTTCAGATATTTCAGGTCGTGGTGTCGGTATGGACGTAGTAAAAACTGCGATCAACCAATTAAACGGTTCAATCGATATTGACTCAAGCATGGGTGAAGGCACAAAAATTGTTATTAAAGTGCCGCTAACATTAGCGATACTCCCAACCTTAATGGTCGGTGTTGCTAATCAGCCTTTTGCCTTGCCATTAGCAAGTGTTAATGAAATTTTCCATCTTGATTTGTCTAAGACAAACATGGTTGATGGACAATTGACTACGATCGTGCGTGAAAAGTCGATCCCACTGTTCTTCTTACAAGATTGGTTAGTTCCTGGTTCTCGTCAAACAGAACGTACGGGATTAGGTCATGTGGTTATTATTCAATTAGGTGCTCAACGAGTTGGTTTTGTTGTAGATACATTAATTGGTCAAGAGGAAGTCGTTATTAAACCGCTTGATGAATTATTGCAAGGAACGCCAGGAATGGCGGGCGCAACCATTACTTCAGATGGTCATATTGCATTGATCCTTGATGTTCCCAATTTGCTTAAGCGTTACGCTGTTCGCATGCGTTAATGCACAAGGATTGACATGGCAATAAAAGTATTAGTTGTAGATGATTCTAGTTTTTTCCGTCGTAGAGTAAGTGAAATCATTAATGCAGATCCTCGTCTTGAAGTTATCGACGTGGCGGTTAACGGTAAAGAAGCGGTAGAAAAAGCAAAATTATTAAAACCAGATGTCATTACTATGGATATTGAGATGCCAGTCATGGACGGTATCTCAGCAGTAAGAGAAATCATGAAGGCTTGCCCAACGCCAACCTTGATGTTTTCTTCTCTTACCCATGATGGTGCAAAAGCAACACTGGATGCATTAGACGCAGGAGCTTTAGATTTCTTACCGAAGAAGTTTGAAGATATCGCTCGTAATAGAGAGGAAGCCGTTAGTTTATTGCAAAAACGTATTGCTGAAATTGCTCGTAAGAAATTGTTTATGCGTCGCCCATCAGTGGCAACGGAAACAACAACTTCGACGATTCGTTCAACCGTTCGTGCTACTGCAGCGCCTGCTAAAAGTGCTCCTGTTGCACCACTCGCACAGCGCTTTAAAGCAACCGGTAAAAAATATCAATTAACTGCTATTGGGACTTCAACGGGAGGTCCTGTTGCATTACAAAAGATATTAACGGCAATTCCAGCTAATTACCCACATCCGATTATTTTGGTGCAACACATGCCTGCGACATTTACAGCAGCGTTTGCGGCTCGTTTGAATAATTTGTGTAAGATCCAAGTAAAAGAAGCAGAAGATGGTGATGTGCTGAAACCAGGTTGTGCTTACCTTGCTCCGGGTGGTTTGCAAATGATGATTGATGGTCGCCCAGGAGCTTCACGTTTGAAGATCTTAGATGGTGGCGAACGCATGAATTATAAACCTTGTGTTGATGTGACGTTTGGGTCTGCTGCAAAAGTATATGGCGATAAAGTACTTTCAATGATCTTAACTGGTATGGGGGCTGATGGCCGTGAAGGCTGTCGTATGCTTAAAGCTGCTGGAGCAACCATTTGGTCTCAAGACGAGCAAAGTTGTGTTGTTTATGGCATGCCTCAAGCGATTGATAAAGCGGGTCTGTCATCAGAAAGTTTACCTCTTGAACGTGTTGCAGAAAGAATTCTGATCGAAGTTGGATTGAAGTAGGAAAATACGAATGATTGTCTGGAGCATAGCGAACCAGAAAGGCGGCGTCGGTAAAACAACCACAACAATCACGCTCGCTGGTTTATTAAATCAGCGAGGTAAGCGTGTGCTAATGGTTGATACTGATCCTCATGGTTCTTTAACAACCTATCTGGGGTATGACTCAGACAATTTGTCGTGCAGCTTATTTGAATTATTTCAATTGCCTACGCTAAATAAAGCAACGGTAACGCCGTTTGTTTTAAAAAGTGATATCCCAGGGTTGGATATTATTCCTGCTCACATGTCTCTTGCGACACTTGATCGTGTTATGGGAAACCGTAATGGGATGGGGCTAGTATTAAAGCGAGCATTGAAAGCGTTAGAAGGTGACTATGATTACGTATTAATTGATTGCCCTCCTATTTTAGGAGTCATGATGGTTAATGCGTTAGCAGCAAGCACGCGAATCCTTATTCCAGTACAGACCGAATTCTTGGCTATGAAAGGCTTAGAAAGAATGATGAGAACACTTAATATTATGCAGAGAAATAAACCCTCTTTGTTTGATGTAACCATCATTCCGACCATGTACGACAAACGAACAAATGCTTCATTACAAACATTAATGGAGCTGAAATCGACGTATTCTGAACAGGTATGGGCATCAGCCGTTCCTATTGATACTAAGTTTAGAGACGCAAGTTTGAAAAGAATGCCACCTTCATTTGTTTCCCCAAATAGCCGTGGTGTTTTTGCTTATAAAACATTATTGAATTATTTAGAGAGATTAGCTTAATGGCTAATTTTAAAACATTTACCAGTGAAGAAGCACTTGATGACTATTTTTCATCACTGTTAGATGAAGAGATCATAGAGCTTGACTCTAAGCCTGAAGACATCATTCTGCCAGAGCCAGAGCCAGAGCCAGAGCCAGAGCCAGAGCCAGAGCCAGAGCCAGAGCCAGAGCCAGAGCCAGAGCCAGAAATTACTTGGCATTCAAGTTCTGTCACTGTTGAAGCGCCAGAACCACAATACCAACCACAATTTTCAGCAAGTGTGGATGACGATGATGATTATCCGTTTGAATTGCCTCAATTAGAGGATGTTCAACGTTTACTGAGTCAATTAGAAAGTTCTCAGCTTGAAGCTCAAATAGAGATAGATGCATTAATATTAGAGGATGCAGAGTTCAACGTTAATATTGAACCACCCCCAGTATTAGTAGCAGAAGAAACTAAGAGTGAGAGTGAAGACGTATTAGAAGAAGACCTTGATCTATCTGCATGGGATTTGTCAGATAAAGTCACTGTAACGTCTTCTTCTGAGACAGTTATTGATGATACTCAAACGGTTGAAAATAGTCTTGATGCAATTGATGAAAATCAAGATGACAAGACAGAATCTCAATTAGAAACCAAAGCAGGTAAAGCACCTCCGCCAAGTGGTTTAGATTGGAAAAACGTTGAACATGATAACGAATTTCAGGTTCTATTTTTTGAAGTGATGGGAGTGACTTTTGCCGTTCCATTAGCTCAATTAGGTGGCATTCATCAAATTACAGAATTGAGTCACTTAATTGGTCGTCCTGATTGGTATCTTGGCTTGCAAAATAGCCGAGAAACTAAAATCGATGCGCTTGATACCGCTAAGTGGGTGATGCCACAAAGTATCAAAGACGACAGTTACAAAGAAGGTTACCAATATCTTGTTATGCTTGGAGAAAGCAAATGGGGTTTAGCGTGTAATGCGTTAGCCGGTACTGAAACCATCACTAGTGATCGAATTCGTTGGCGTGAAACCGCAGGAAAGCGACCATGGTTATCAGGAATGGTAAAAGAGAAGATGTGTGCCTTGATTCACGTTGAGGCGATGATTACGATGCTTAATGCCGGTCTCGACATTAAGGGAATAGAGTAAGATAACTCTAAAGAGGATGAGGAAAGAAGATGTCTCAGATTAATGAAGTAGAGATCCGTAAAGATCAAGTTAATGATGAAGTATTACAGTGGGTAACGTTTCAACTAGAAGAAGAAACTTACGGCATCAATGTAATGCAAGTACGTGAGGTATTGCGTCATACAGAAATTGCTCCAGTACCAGGTGCTCCAGACTACGTTCTAGGTATTATTAATCTTCGTGGTAACGTAGTAACAGTTATTGATACTCGTTCACGTTTTGGCCTAATGCAAGGTGAGATTACTGACAATACACGTATTATCGTTATTGAGTCTGAGCGTCAAGTTATCGGTATCCTTGTTGATAGCGTAGCAGAAGTTGTATACTTACGTTCATCAGAGATTGACACTACGCCAAGTGTTGGTACGGAAGAAAGCGCTAAGTTCATCCAAGGCGTTAGCAACCGTGACGGCAAGTTACTTATCTTGGTAGACCTTAACAAACTTTTGTCTGAAGACGAATGGGATGACATGGCAAGCCTATAATGGTTGATATATTAACTCAGCTCTCAGAGCTATTCGCAGCAACAGCAATGATCTTAGTTCTTGTGGTTTTCTTTATTTTAAATCGCAAAAACAACAAGTTAGTGGAAGAACTAGCGCTAGCTCAAAAGCAAAATAAACATCTTCAAGATGAGCAACAAAAGCTGTATAAGCAATTTGTTGAGTTTCGTACGGGTTCGATTAATTTAGGGCAGCAAGTCGCGGAAATGACTCAATTAAGTCAACATTTTGATGATCGTTTGAATGAGTTAGAAAATACAGATGTAGACAGCCGTTTGTATTCGAGAGCCAACAAATTGGTTCAGTTAGGTGCTGGCATTAATGAATTGATGGAAGAGTGTGAATTGCCAAAAGCAGAAGCCGAGTTAATGATGTCTTTACAGACAAAAATTGCAGCTGGTAAAGGTTCAATTCCACGATTGCGCTTAGAAGACGAAGATTAATTCTCGTTTTTAATAGCAAAAAATTATTAAGCTCCTCATATTGAGTAATGCCGATCGTTTAGCTACTTGAACGATCCTCCAGATGCCTCATAATCGGTCGTAACCTAAGTTACGGCCGATTTTTTATGTCTGAATTTTCAAAAGAGTTACAAGTTATACCAATCTGGAAAATTAACTGGTCAGGTTAATCCAGTCCCTCGTGCACATTTTAGTGACCCTATCTGTACTCTCCAAGAATCGATTCCATGCTGTGCATACTTTCGAAACAATATCTTCATAGCCGGTAAAGCTCTGATTGGAAAGATAGTGTTGTCTAAGCCAACTCACACTTGTTCTATTGGGTTTAGCTCTGGTGAATATGGCGGGAGTTTGATGATACTTATATTGCTAAACTGCTCTGCAATGTCATTTGTATGCCAACCTGCACCATCCATGATGATCACCGCATGGCGGCCTTTCTCAGTCACCTTGGAGATCTGCTCAAGGTGCTCAACCATAATATCTTGGTTAACCCAAGGAACGACCATTGCTTCGCCAATACCTCTAGAAGGACATACTGAGCCAAACAAATATGCATATTCAAACTGCTGTTGTTTTACTGCTCTTGGTCTAGAACCACGTTCAGCCCAAAGTCGAGTTGTCGTGTTTTGTTGACCAAACCTCGCTTCATCTTGAAACCAGACATCAACGTTATCAAGACTCATGTGACCGGGGATCTTAAGGATCGTTTCAATTTTGAATTTTTTTAAAATCGTCTTGATTTTGCTGGGATTGTTTAGGATGTTTGGAGCGTGAAGTTATCAAAGAGAAGCCCATTTGATTAAGCAGATAGTAGATAGAATCTGGGTGATAATGTTTACCAAACTCTTTCACGATATAAGCATGAATATCAGTACCAGTTAATCTGCCTCCCGATGAATCTTCGGCACATGATTTTATGAACTGGCTTAGCTGTCTGCGTTGTTGAGTACTGCTGGGCGACCTGTTCTTGGTTTTTCGTGGAGTCCTTCAAGCCCTTCAGCAAGGAATGTTTGTACCCACTTATTTACACTTGTCCTGCTTACTTTGAGGAACTTAGCGATTTGGGTTCGGGAGTAGCCATCTTTAAAGTGAGCTAATGCGAGTAATCGCATTTTCATTTGAATAGATTTTTGTTGGCTGGCAAGTTTTTTGAAATCAATATTATCTATGCTGTCCATAGGGTCTTTTTCAAGAATTAGGTAACAACCTCAACATTGAATAAGCGATTCATGAAGGCGGATCTCTCCCGTACTACGGTTTCACGTTTATCATTACGTAACCAGAAATCAAACTGTCCCTTATTCAACATTCGCAAAGATTCAAATCCTTGAATGGTTGACTAGGCTAGCTTCCTCAGTTTGAAACCACCGGCGGCCACGATCAACTTCTTAATGGGGGCATGATCGGACTCATGCCATTATTGAGGCATTTAACTTGCCGCTGTTCCACATCCTCTCGTAGTCGTCCTTCCTTCTTCAATCGGGCAATAGCATTCGCGTATGAAGAATGTTTATCTGTATTTAACGTTTTGGGATGTTGTTCTTGGTCATAATATCTCAAGCAACGTTTAAGGAGTTGATAAGCCGCTTCTTTATTTCTCTTGTGAGAGAAATAAAAGTCTAAAGTTTCCCCCTGCTTGTTGATGGCTCGGTACAGATAGTTCCATTTCCCCTTTACTTTCACGTAAGTTTCATCAAGTTGCCAGGATGAGTCGGTTTTAATGAATTGATAATTACGACGTAATTTTTTTCGTAATTTAGGGGAATACTCAATAAACCAACGGTAAATAGTGGAGCGATTAACCGATATGCCTCGCTCTGCGAGCATATCACTGAGATTTGCGTAGCTCATTGGTGTTGAACCATACCAACGTAAACACCAAAGTATAATTTCTGGTGCAAAGTGTTTCCATTTAAATTCAGAATTGGTCATTAACTACGAAATGATATGAAAGATTGTGGGATCTTGGCGTTAAACTGAATTTTTTGCAATAACCCCGCGATATTTACATTCCAATGACGGTTATATTGAGTGTTTAAGTTAATGTTCTCTCTATCCCTGCTCTGTCTTACTATGGATAGGGCTTATTTATGTGAAGGTCTATACTGTGCTTAAAAGAATAATAATAATGTTGGTGTTTTTGTGTGTTGCTCTTTCTGTGATTTTGGTTTCGTATGGTGCCTTTTCTTCATTTAACTTATTGTCTGAGCAAAATAAAGTTAGAGTTGAACAAATTTTAAATATACAAGGTCAAGTAGTCTCTAAACTAGAGCAGTTAACGCAAAGTGGTTATTTGTCCGAGTCACAAGCTAAACATATTGCTTTAGAGATCTTGATGGGGATTGATTATTCGGATGTTGAGTATGTTTGGATTGCGTCGAGAGGGGATGATGAATCGTTACGTTTTCTCTCAACGCCTAATGATCCTCAATTTCAAGGTAAGCTATTTGCTGATATTTCAGGTCAGGAAACTGAGAGTGCCTTGATATCTAACCTTTCTAACAAGAGAGGCTCTGACGTAATAAATTATACATGGGAACTTACTACTAATGGCTTGGTGGAAGACGTTAACAGTGTTGCATTAAAAACGAGTGGATGGGGCTGGTTCATGGGTAATGGTATTAAAACTAAAGACATAAGAAAAGAAATCGAAGGTAGCGTGTGGCGTTCTTTGATGGGAGTTGTCTTGTTTTGTGTTTTATTTGTTTTTGTTATGATCTTTATTATGAGGAGAGAGTTTCGAAATTTACCCTTAATTTTGAATTGGATTAACTCTCTTTCTGAAGGGGATTTATCTCAAGTTAAACTGAAAAAAAGTAATAATGAATTAGATACAATTTCTGAATCATTATCTAGTTTAGCTTTGAAACTGAACGCTACCTTATCTCAAGTTAATTCCAATATGTGGACGATTAATCAAAAGCAAGAACAGTCTATTGGTCTCATTGATATCAGTCAGGCTAACGCTTTAAATGAATTGTCGTATGCTGAGCAGATTGCAACCGCTTCTACAGAAATATCTTTAACGGCAAGAGACGTTGCCGACAACGCTCAAAGAGCTGAGCAATTAGCAATGGAAGCAAACGGTATTATACAGGTGAGTCAGACCTCTCTTAAAAAGTCCACCGACACCACCGAGCAGATATCTAAATCAATATCAGAAACACAGACGATTGTTAGTTTACTTAGAGCTCATTCGGAGAGTATTAGTAGTGTCGTGGATGTGATTAATAATATCTCAGAGCAAACCAACCTATTGGCTCTTAATGCTGCGATAGAGGCGGCTAGAGCCGGTGAGCAAGGACGAGGTTTTGCTGTTGTCGCTGATGAGGTTAGAGCGTTGGCGGGGAAAACTCAACAATCAACGGTTGATATTCAAGAAATAATTACACAGCTTCAAGACCAATCAAAGCAAGCGGATGAATCAATGGGCCGAAATGTGGATTTGATGAGCTTAACTCAGTCCACGACAGACCAACTCATTCAATCGTTTTACGCTATATCCGAAAAGGTATCGATCATTTCGGATGTGAACTCTATCTTAGTTACTGCTTCAGAAGAGCAGAGTACTGTAACCGCTGATATCTCTAATCAACTTGAAAATATTAGTGTATTGGTTCAGCAGAATATTGAAGGAGTTGACAACTTAGTTAAAGCCAACGAATCGGTAGTCGAAGTGACGAAAGAGCTTAATGCTGAATTGGGATTTTTTAAGGTGGATAAATCATAGTCCCCATTGTAAGGGGGGGGGGGGCATTTTTTCGTTGATTTAACGTAACGACACTTAGTACTAATTTACCATAACAGCCGTAGTCAGAATTAAAAAGGCCGCTAAAAAATTAGTAATGCCGATCGTTTAGCTACTTGAACGATCCTCCAGAGGCCTCATAATCGGTCGTAACGTAAGTTACGGCCGATTTTTTATGTCTGAATTTTCAAAAGAGTTACAAATTACCGCAGAGTTTTGCCACGAACGTCCAATCGATGTGTTCAGTAAACATATTCCTTTAGATGTCGATGGCACACATTTCAAAACTCATAATACAGAAGAAAATCAACACTTCGGCTTTGCTCAAAAAGGGGCATCGCTTCCGAGTGTGCTGGCGGTAACATTGATGTCAACACGCAGCCATCTTGTCTCTGATGCTGCTTTTGGGCCTGTGACAAATAGTGAAATATCCTATGCTCAACAACTAGTGGGCTCAGCCCCTGATGATTCATTAACACTCTTTGATAGAGGGTTCACTTCTGCAGAGCTATTTACCACCTGGCGTGGCGCAAGCAGTAACACTCCTTGGTTAACACCAATCAAGGCTAAGATGCGTTATGACATCGTTGAGAGTTATACTGAACATGATCATCTCATTGATATGCCCGTTTCACCACAAGCTCAAAAGCTTGCTCCTTATCTTGATAAAAAGTGGCAGGCTCGACTTATTTCTTATCCCAACGCCTACGGGTGAAATCAAAGGCTTTATTACTTCTTGCCTATGCCCGGAACGCTACCCATTTGATACATTGGTTAAAGTGTATTGGGAGCGTTGGGAAATCGAGCGCAGTTACGGAGAGCTCAAGCAGTAAAAAAGTTGGCGTATATCAGGAGTTATGGGGAATATTAACCAGCTACAACATCGTAAGGCTGAAATGGCTAAACAGCACGAAGTTGAGCCCCTGCGGATCAGCTTTATCAATGCACTATTTTTAATTATGGACGAGATGATTTGGGCGAGTGATACACGAAGCCCAGGAGCGATACCAAAAAACTTAAAGGCTCTCAGGGGAAAGTGGGAAACGGCTTATTCTCCCCAAGAAACGGAATAGGAAACCATATCCCCGAGCAGTTTTTAAAAAGGCAGTCAAATATCCTAATAAACATGGCACTCGCCCTTAAGCGAGTGGCATTACTCATATTGAGGGGCTTTTTTATGTCCAGAGAAAAGCAGTTTGTTTTTAAATTATTAAAATAATACCAATCACAGTAAGTAAGTGGCCAGAAATAGCGAAGGAAAAATGCTTGAGAACAAGGCGTTGCTTTTAAACAAATAGTTTTGATAAATAGTTATTCTACAATCAAAAACTTCAACGCAGTTATCGAGCATTTTAACCTGCTAGGATGAACAGTTATTTACTACGATTGATATAGCCATAAAGTAGTATGCGCTTATCTTTTCAGTAACCATTTGATACCCTTATAGATTACAAGGTATTAAAAAAATGAAACGAAAGGACATACTTATTTACTTATCTATCTAAATAGATTTGTTTTATATCTAAGTTTCATGGTTTTTGCTGTGCTAGAATGCCGATAATATTTTTTAACAATAGACAGTTATGCTAGAAATTCGCAACGTAACCTGTATTCGAGATGAACGTGTTTTATTTGAAAAACTAAGTTTTACCATATCTAGTGGTGAGCTGATTCAAATTGAAGGACAAAATGGTGCAGGTAAAACAACCTTACTTCGTATTATTGCAGGGTTAGGTTATGCGGATGAAGGAGATATCTATTGGAATGGCGAATTAACTAAGCAGCACAGAGAAGAGTTTCATTCTGATTTACTTTTTCTTGGGCATCATACTGGAGTTAAGCGAGAGCTAACTGCATTTGAGAATTTAGCCTTCTATCAATCAATGCATAATAATTACGATGAACCCGCAATTTGGGATGCATTAGCTCGTGTTGGTTTAGCAGGAAGAGAAGATGTTGCCGCTGGACAGTTATCAGCAGGGCAGCAACGTCGTGTTGCATTGGCTCGATTGTGGTTAAGTAATCACAAATTATGGATTTTAGATGAGCCACTAACCGCGATTGATAAACAGGGCGTGAAAGTGCTTGAGCAATTATTCATGGACCATGCAAAACAAGGCGGTATCGTTTTATTGACCACTCACCAAGATTTATTCACCGACAGTGATGAATTGAAAAAAATTAGGTTAGGTGAGTAGATGCTGACTTCAATGACAACAATTATTCGACGTGAATTATTAATAGCGTTTCGTCGTAAGGCCGATGTTCTTAACCCGTTGTGGTTTTTTATCATCGTTATTACGCTTTTTCCATTAAGTATTGGCCCAGAACCGATGCTTTTAGCACGTATAGCAGCAGGGATTGTGTGGGTTGCCGCACTTTTATCCGCATTGCTTTCTTTAGAACGATTATTCAGAGATGATTTTTCTGATGGGTCATTAGAACAGATGATGCTGATGCCGACACCGTTGTCAGTATTAGTTTTGGCTAAGGTTTTTGCTCATTGGGTGCTAACTGGCTTGCCATTGATCATTATTAGCCCATTGCTTGCTATTTTATTATCTTTGGATTTTGATTCTTGGTTAGCAATTGTTTTAACACTATTACTGGGAACACCAACATTGAGCTTTCTTGGAGCTGTTGGCGTTGCTTTAACTGTAGGATTACAAAAAGGTGGCGTTTTACTAAGCTTATTGATTCTACCTTTATATATCCCGGTTCTAATCTTTGCGACATCAGCGATTGATGCTGCAGGCCTAGGGATGGCTTATAATGGCCAACTAGCTATTTTAGGTGCTCTTTTTATGGGCTCCGCAACCTTAACGCCATTTGCAATTAGTTCAGCTTTGCGTGTTAGTGTCCAATAAACATAATTATAATTTTTATATTTGAGTAAGTGAGATAAACCAATGTGGAAATGGCTACATCCTTACGCTAAACCAGAAAAAGCGTATCAATTAAGTACCACACTGTTGCCATGGTTTGCGGTGATTTCGATCATTAGTCTAATCGTTGGAACTATCTGGGGTTTAGCGTTTGCACCGTCTGATTATCAGCAAGGTGACAGCTTTAGAATTATTTATATTCATGTACCTTCCGCTATTTTGTCTATGGGCGCTTATATGTCGATGGCAATTGCGGCATTTATTGGTCTAGTATGGCAATTAAAATTGTCTGATATGGCTGCAGCGGCAATGGCTCCAATTGGTGCTGTCTTCACGTTCATTGCTTTACTAACCGGTGCTGTTTGGGGTAAACCAATGTGGGGCGCATGGTGGGTATGGGATGCACGTTTAACTTCTGAGCTTATTCTTCTTTTCTTATACCTAGGTGTTATGGCGCTTTATAGTGCATTTGATGATCAACGCACTGCAGCTCGTGCTGCGGGTATTCTTGCGATTGTAGGAGTAATTAACCTGCCAATTATTCATTTCTCTGTAGAGTGGTGGAATACACTTCATCAAGGTGCAAGTATTACTAAGTTTGATAAACCTTCCATTTCTGCCGATATGTTGTGGCCTTTATTATTAAATATCATTGGCTTTGCAACTTTCTTCGGTTCTGTGACTCTTATTCGCTTTAGGAATGAAATTTTAGCAAAAGAGAGCCATCGTCCTTGGGTTAGAGCGTTAGTTGAGAAAAAGGAATTATTGTAATGCATTTTGATACATTCAGTGATTTTTTAGCCATGGGTGGATACGCCACTTATGTGTGGGGCGCATTCGGCGCCACTTTTCTCTCATTATTCTGGATTTTGTTTTCTAGCTTAGGCAAGCGTCGCCAATTGCTAAAAGAGATAGAGCAGAAAATGGCACGAGAAGAACGAATTAAAAAAGCAAAAACTATGGAGAACACACTATGAATCCAAGACGTAAAAAGCGCCTGGGATTGATCCTTGCTCTATTCTTTGGGGTCAGTGCAACGATTGGTTTAATGTTATATGCATTGAATCAAAATATGGACTTATTCTATACACCAACAGAACTTGTTAATGGTAAGCCAGACGGTACTAAACCAGAGGTAGGTCAGCGTCTTCGTATTGGTGGTATGGTTGTCGCGGGTACTGTTAAACGTGATAGCGAGTCTCTTGAAGTGTCATTTAAAGTTGCTGATATTGGTCCTGAAGTGACGGTTATTTATAACGGCATTCTTCCTGATTTATTCCGTGAAGGCCAAGGTATTGTTGCACAAGGTGTTCTTGTTGATGCAACCACAGTAAAGGCTCACGAAGTATTAGCTAAGCATGATGAAGAGTACATGCCACCTGAAATTGCAGAAGCAATGAAGAAAACGCATGAACCACTTCAATACACAGAACAACAAAAACAAGGAACAGGTCAATGATCGCAGAACTCGGTCATTTTGCCTTAATTGCTTCTTTAGGACTTTCGATCCTACTGAGTATATTGCCTATGTACGGTGCAAGCCGTGGCAATAAAGCATTAATGCAAAGTGCAAGACCATTGTCGTGGGGTATGTTCTTACTCCTCAGCTTATCATTCGGAATTTTAATGTGGGCGTTCTACATTAATGATTTCACCTTGCAATACGTAGCAAGTAACTCAAACAGTTTACTTCCTTGGTATTACCGTTTAACCGCAGTTTGGGGGGCTCATGAAGGCTCACTATTACTTTGGGTTCTGATTCAAGCAGGTTGGACTGTTGCCGTTGCTACCTTTAGCCGCGGCATGCCACAAGAATCAGTTGCACGAGTTTTGGCTGTAATGGGGTGGATTAACGTCGGTTTCTTACTGTTCATTATTCTTACATCAAACCCATTCTTGCGTACGCTACCATTCTTCCCTATTGATGGTCGTGATTTAAACCCGTTGCTACAAGATCCGGGTTTAATTATTCATCCGCCAATGCTATACATGGGTTATGTTGGTTTCTCGGTTGCTTTCTCTTTCGCTATCGCATCATTAATGGCTGGTCGTTTAGATACTGCATGGGCTCGTTGGTCTCGTCCTTGGACTATCGCTGCGTGGTCATTCTTAACGGTAGGTATCGCTCTAGGTTCATGGTGGGCATATTATGAACTTGGCTGGGGTGGCTGGTGGTTCTGGGATCCAGTAGAAAACGCCTCATTCATGCCTTGGCTAGCTGGTACCGCATTAATGCACTCATTAGCGGTAACAGAGAAGCGCGGTACGTTTAAAGCGTGGACAGTATTACTCGCAATTTTAGCGTTCTCATTAAGTTTATTAGGCACATTCCTTGTACGTTCAGGCATCTTAGTATCGGTTCATGCTTTTGCTTCAGATCCAGCGCGAGGCATGTTTATACTTGGTTTCCTTGTTATGGTGATAGGCGGTTCATTACTGTTGTTTGCATTAAAAGGAGCATCAGTAAGAGTGCGCGGTAATTTCTCTCTGTTTTCGCGCGAGAATGCGCTATTAGCGAATAACATTCTTCTCATGACAGCATTGGTTGTCGTGCTTGTTGGTACCTTATTACCCCTTGTTCACAAACAACTTGGTTTAGGTTCAGTTTCCATTGGTGCACCATTCTTTGATATGTTGTTTGCATGGCTAATGATCCCGTTCGCTTTCTTAATGGGTATTGGTCCTCTGATCCGTTGGAAGCGCGATAACTTAAGTCATTTAGCAAAACGCATGATAATTACTGGTGCGATTACGATCCCACTAGCGGCAATTTTCATGGTTATCTTTGCCGATAGATTCCAATTCATGCCATACCTTGGCTGGATGATGTCTATTTGGATTGTGATTTTACACGGTTTTGAATTGTACGAGCGTGCAACTCATCGCCATTCATTCTCTGTAGGTATTACGAAACTAGGTCGCAGCCATTGGGCGATGATGTTCGCGCACATTGGTCTAGCTGTAACTATTATTGGTATTGCCATGGTACAAAACTACAGCATTGAAAAAGATGTTCGTTTAGCGCCAGGTGAGCACATTGAAATGAACGGTTACCAATTCTACTTTGCAGGCGTTCGTGATACTGATGGCCCTAACTATGATGGTTATACGGCTGACTTTGATATCACGCTAGATGGTAAAGCAATTAACACGCTTCATGCTGAAAAACGTTTTTATGAAACAGCGGGTTCAATGATGACAGAAGCAGCGATTGATCGTGGCTTTACTCGTGATTTATACATCGCAATGGGTGAGCGCTTGGATGATAACCGTTCATGGGCTGTGCGTATTTATTACAAACCATTTGTGCGTTGGATTTGGGCTGGTTCATTATTTATGGCGATAGGCGGCATGTTAGCTTTATCTGATAAACGTTACCGTTTTCGTAAAACAGACAAAAAACAGGAAGCTTAAATTATGAATAAGAATTTTTTATTTGCACCCTTAGCTCTGTTTTTAATTTTGGTTGCTGTGTTTGCTACTCAGTTAACACGTAATTCAAATGGTGATGATCCAACGAAACTGGAATCAGTTCTCGTTGGTAAACACGTACCAGAGTTCCGTTTAGAAGATTTAGCAGAAGAAGGCAAACTGTACGATCAAAGTATCTTTAAAGGCGAGCCTCTACTACTAAATGTATGGGCGACTTGGTGTCCAACGTGTTATGCCGAGCATCAATACCTAAATACCCTTGCAACTGAAGGTGTTAAAATTATTGGAATGAACTATAAAGATGAGCGAGCAGGTGCAATCCAATGGCTAAAAGAGTTGGGTAACCCTTACTTGATCACGTTGTTTGATGGTGATGGCATGCTTGGTATGGATTTAGGCGTGTATGGCGCTCCTGAAACCTTCCTGATTGATAGTAATGGTATTGTTCGCTATCGACATGTTGGTGATGTGAATGATCGTAATTGGAATGAAGTATTAAAACCAATGTATGATCAACTTGTTGCGGAGGCTAAATAATGAATAGTCGTTTACGTAAATGGGGTCTTCGCAGTTTTGCAGCAATTGCATTGAGTTTCTTTGCTGTACAAGCAAGCTATGCCACGATTGATTTATATAAATTTGATTCGCCAGAACAAGAACAGCAATTTAAAGAATTAGGACAAACACTGCGTTGTCCTAAGTGTCAGAACAACAATATTGCTGATTCAAGTGCAGAGCTTGCACAAGACATGCGCCATAAAGTGTATGAAATGACCAAATCTGGGAAAACGGATGAAGAAATCGTAGCTTATATGATTGATCGTTATGGTAATTTTGTAACTTACGATCCACCATTAACGGCTGGTACATTAGTTTTATGGTTAGGTCCATTAGGTGTACTTGTGTTTGGTTTCGGTTTTATTGTTCTGCGTAGCAAAAAGAGTAAAACAACGGTAGAAGCAAATTCAGAAGAGTGGGATAACGAACATGAAGAACGTTTGAACGCTTTATTAGATGAGAATAACAATGAAGATGGGAAGGTAAACAAATGATTTTGTTTTGGATTTCAACCTTAGCCCTAATTTTTGTTGGTGTGGTATTTATCATTCTTCCTTTATGGAAAGCAAGAGAGCAAGATGATGAAGCCCGCCGAGATGAATTGAATAAAGCTTTCTATAAAGATCGCTTAGCTGAACTGAAAGAAGAAGATGCTGAAGGCCTTGTTAATAACCAAGATGAGTTAATCACAGAGCTAAAGCAATCATTACTTGATGATATTCCAGCGAAAGAGAAAGCAGAGCAAGATAACTTAAATGCACGACTGTTTATTTTACCTTCTATCATTATCTTTATCGCAATTTCTTATGGTTTGTATTTTAAGTTTGGTAATATCGATAAGATTGAAAAGTGGCAAGAAGTAAGCGCACGCTTGCCTGAGCTATCTAAGCAATTAATGAATCCTGAGGGAGTTTCTCTTAGCGATTCAGAAATGACAAACTTAACATTGGCATTACGTACTAAATTACATAATGAGCCAAAAGACGCAATGGGCTGGTTCCTATTAGGTCGTATTGGTATGTCGAATCGAGATATCGATACTTCTATTGGAGCAATGAAAAAAGCGTATGTATTAGAACCAACGAATGTTGATATTAAGTTAGGCTATGCGCAATCGCTTATGCTTTCTGGTGATGATGCAAAAGCTGAACAAGCTAAGAAAATGCTAAAACAAGTGCTTCGTGGTGATGCCACTAATTTACGTGCTTTATCATTATTAGCCTTCAGCTCGTTTGAGCGTCAAGATTATAAAGGCGCAGTATCGGCTTGGAAAGCAATGCAAATGCTGATTGGTCCTGATGATTCTCGCTATGAAATGCTAACTCGTAGTATTGAGCGTGCTCAATCTAAGATTAACCCTGAAGCGAATCTAGATAAGCAAGTTCCGATCACGGTTAACCTAGGCAGTAATGTAACGCTACCTTCTCAAGGTGTCGTGATTGTTTCTATTCACCCAGCAGATGGTTCACCAATGCCAATAGCGGCTGCTCGTGTACCTTTGAGTCGCTTTCCGCTTAAAATCATGATGTCTGATGACAACAATATGATTGAGCAACGTAAATTGTCAGATATGCCAAACTTTATTGTTCGAGCACGTATCGATCAAGACGGTAATGTATCGACAAAAGAGGGCGATTGGTACGGTGAAAGTTCAATAAGTACACTTGGTAAAAATGTATCAGTTGAGATTGATAAGCAATATTAATATCTCTTAACAAGTGGCATACTACGGCGGGTAGAGGCATTAAGCTTCTACCCGTTTTTTTATATAAACTATAATAATATTAATAAAGTTAGGCGAAGGTGTGTTGTGCTTAAAAGAATATGGATCTCTTGTTCGTTACTGTTTTTTATTGCTGGGTGTTCTCAAACCCCAGAGCAAGAAAATAATGAATTAGAAACAACCGAGATTGTAGAGGTTGATTATGATGACTCTCATAGTGGTGATCCCCTAGAGGGTTTTAATCGTGTCATGTGGGACCTGAATTACGATATTCTAGACCCTTATTTAGTTCGCCCAGTTTCTGTTGCTTATGTTGATTACACGCCAACCCCTATTCGTATGGGAATAGCAAACTTTTTAGCGAATTTAGATGAACCATCGAGCATGATAAACAATATATTCATGGGCAATGGTGAAATGGCAATGGTGCATTTCAACCGATTTTGGTTGAACACGACATTAGGTCTAGTCGGCTTAATTGATATTGCTAGCGCTGCTGAGATACAAAAACCAGACAGTAAATCCTTTGGTGACGCATTAGGTCATTATGGTGTCGGTAATGGCCCTTACTTTATGTTGCCAGGATATGGGCCATGGACATTACGAGAAGCGGGAGACTTTGTAGATGGTTTATATATGCCGCTATCTTACTTAAACTTCTGGCAAGGTTTAGGTAAATGGGGTTTAGAGGGCATGGAGTCTCGCGTTCAGCTTATCTCTCAAGAGCCTATATTAGAAGCATCACCAGATCCATACGTATTAACGCGTGATGTTTATCTACAACGCCAAGATTTTAAGGCAGAAGTTGAACCGGAAGTCGATTTAGACGCTGAAGACGATCTTGATGATTATTTAGATGAAATAGATGAGTAAGAATTAACAATAGCATCTCAGGTTTCAGGAACTATCCTCTCCTGAAACCTGAAACCTGAAACCTGAAACTAGCCGCGTTTACGTTGGGTTACCATTAGTAATAAGGCCATTAACGCTCCAGAGGTATCGCACAGCATGTCTTTCTGTGCATCCCAAATATCCCCTTGAGACCCTAAAAAAGCAATTCCTTCGTCACCACCAGCCGTCGCGGCATACCACCATTCAATGATTTCATACCCTGCTGCTACACTCATTAATGTAAATAAACCAAACGCCATAGCGAGTGGTGCAGAGCATTTTTTTGTTTTAATAAGGTATTCGGCAATAGGGTAGGCGTAAAACCCAATAGAGAAATGAGCGACGCGGTCATAATTATTACGTTCAGAACCAATTAAATTATTAAACCAATCAAAGGGTACATCGGCAAACGTATATTTAGCACCTATGGTATGTAAAACAAGCCAGATAAACATTAATGCATACGCTGTTTTACTAAACTCAAAATGAGCTGCCATGTAAAGAATACCTGCAAGAATTAATAATGCAGGTAAGATTTCTGCTACCCAAACGGCGCGTGATATTGGATTAAAAGCAGTGAAGAGAAAAACGCATGAATAAAGTAAAGTGAGGATGGCGAGGAAGGGTTGTGTTCTAAGTGATGAAAACATGGTGAGTTCCTTAGATAAGCTCAATAAGAGTCATTTTAATATCAATCTGAGCAAGAAGTTAATCAAATGATTTTAATAAGTAAAAGTGAATAAGTACTTAGTTAAATTAATATTAGATCCTATCATGCAAAAAAACACAGTAAAAACACATTTTCGAGTATGTTTATCTAATAAATGGAAGCAAAGTGAAAATTGACGGAGTAATAGATCGTTTACATAATAATACCAATCGTAGTAAGTAACTGATCATCCTAGCTGGTTAAAATGCTCGATAACTGCGTTGAAATTTTTGATTGTAGAATAACTACTTATCGAAAAATTTTGCCTTGTTCTCAAGCATTTCCCCTGCACTATTTCTGATCGCCTACTCACTGTGATTGGTATAAAAAACCAGAGACAATTTCTCTGGCTTTGTTGAATGGCTACGATTAATTTTATGTTATTTTGTCATGATGACTTCTGCTTGGCGTTCTTCTGGTTTATCCATACCTGACTCCCAGAACCAATAGGTGATATTTCCCGGACAATTTAAGCTAACGACTTTATGATTACCTTTGTTATCAATAGCGTGAATTGTAACGCCTTCTGTATAGCCATCTTTAAGATAAGTCAGATCATTAATTGCTTCGTAAACTGCCTCGTTTAATGACATCCCCATTTTCATATATAGCACAACAGAATGAGCGGTAGCACAACGGATACTCATTTCACCTGTATGAGTACAAGCACAAGCACCATAGCGACTGTCGGCGTAAGATCCTGCTCCAATAATAGGGCTGTCACCTAAACGACCTGGATACTTCCAAGCCCAACCGGATGTAGAGGTAGCAGCACTGATTTTTCCCTGATGATCAGAAGATAAAAACACCGTAGTATCCCGAACGCGCTCTGGATCTGTTGCATTATTAGATAGTGGCGCTAAAGGGACGTTAGGAAACGCTTTTTGCTCCTCATCTGTCATGGCCAGAGCCAGCTTTTCCCACCATACTTGTTTAGAATCTTCAATTAAGTTATTACCGGCAACGGCGTTTACTTCATTTGCAAAAATAGCTGCACCTTCACCGACCAAAATTTCATGATTCAGCTTTTGCATTACTTGGTAGGCAACATCAACTGGGTGCATATAACCTTTTAACGCACCGACAGCACCAGTGCGTAAACTATTGCCATCCATCACGGATGCGTCTAATTCCATTTCACCAAGTACATTAGGCCAACCACCGTAACCTACAGTACGAACTCTAGGGTCTAATTCTACAATTTTTATGCCTTCAATCAGTGACAATAGGCCATCTTCTTTTGCTTGTAGACGGCGAGCTGATTCTTCAATTCCAGGGAATGCTTCGGAGTTAGCGAGTAGGATCATATCGTGATTACCTTATTATAATTTTAAATAAAGAGAATTATTGCTGAGCAATATGCTGACAAATTTGAGAAAGTAATAAAACGCCAAAACCACTGGTTGCACTAGGGTGAATATGACGATGGGTCATTCCTAATGACATCGATGCCGAATCAATGTGAATCCATTTTTGTGTCGGTGCGATAAAGTGTTCTAAGAAAGTCGCAGCGACACACGCGCTGCCATCAGGATCTTCGCTGCCATGGCGTAAATCGGCGAAATCACTTTTTAATGTTGTTTCATATAAGCCGCCTGTTGGCATCTGCCATACCGCTTCAGCACATGACTTTCCGGCTTCTTTAGCGATAGAAAGTAATGAATTATCATTGCCCATTAATGACGCGTATTCTTTTCCTAATGCAATTCCTGTTGCGCCAGTTAAGGTTGCAATATCGATAAGATAATCAGGTTGATAAGTGTCTTGTGCATAATGAAGTACATCAGCTAACACCATGCGTCCTTCTGCATCCGTGGTAATAATCTCAACACTGGTTTTTGAAAGCATAGTAACAACATCACCGGGTTTAACGGCATTGCCCGAAGGCATATTTTCAACTAAACCACATAACCCAACCACTCGTATTGGTAGGTTTTGTTCTGCAATCGCATTAAGGGCACCAACGACGGCAGCGGCACCACCCATGTCAACTTTCATTGTACTCATGTAGCGAGGTTGCTTAATGCTGATACCACCTGAATCAAACGTAACGCCTTTACCTACAAGCACTACGGTTGATTGAACCTTTTCAGGATGATAGTCCAAGCATAACAGTCGAGCATCTTTATCGCTGCCTTGGGCTATTCCCATTAGTCCGCCAAAGCCTTGGGTTAACATATCTTCTCCAGAAAGAGAGGAAAGGGAAATGTTCTTAATGGCAAGATCTTCAACGGCATGAACAAAACTTTCAGGGTAAAGGATATTGCCTGGTTTATTCATTAACTCGCGTGAGATTAATTGGCTTTTCGCTAAGGATTGCCCTTGCGCAAAGGCAGATAAAAGTGAAAGCGATGAACTATTTAACGCAAATAAAGCCAATGTTGGTACTAATTGCAGACTGTTGCTGTGTTTATAGTTATAAACAGAGAGTGATAAACCAAAAGAAAGCCATTTTACCCATAGTTCGGGTTGGAACAGAGAGATAGCATCGTCACTTAAGAATACATTCAGTTCTGTTGCGGTTTTAAAGGTCGTCGCAATAAGATGACCAATATCTTGAATGTTAGCGATGGTATAAGTACTTAATGTAATGAGTCCATCACATTCTAAGGTATCACGGTCAATTTCAAGTTGTTTGGTCGAACCAAAAATGATCTGTATATTTTTTACAACGCGATGTTCATAATCCGTTGTGCGCATGAATGTAAAATGCTGCATGGAAAGTCCTTTTAATTATTCGTATAAATAACAACGTACAAAATGATTGTCTGACAGTTTAGTTACGCTAGGCATGTGTTCTTTACACTTTTTAGTTACGTGAGTACAACGACCTGCAAATGGGCAACCTGTTGATTCTGGTGTCCAAAGAGGGATCTCACCTTTGTTGCCTTTCAGTTTGGTATGAATCGATTTACTTGGGTCTGGCACCGCTGATACTAATAGTTGAGTATATGGATGTTGAGGAGCATGAATGATTTCATCGGTATCACCCCATTCAACCATGTGTCCTACGTACATGACCGCGAGATCTTCTGCGATATAACGAGCCGTTGCAATATCGTGAGTGATGTAAAGTAGAGACATTTCTTTCTCAAACTTCATCTCTTCCATTAGGTTAAGAACGCCCGCACGTATAGAGACATCAAGCATTGAGGTCGGTTCATCAGCAAGCACTACCTCTGCACCAACCGCTATATTTCGAGCAAGGTTGACACGTTGACGTTGGCCACCAGAAAGTTGGTGCGGGAATTTAGCCGCCGTTTCTTTTGGTGGGATCAACCCCACTTGTTCTAGAAGATCATAAACGCGATCCTCCAGCTCTTTTTGATTACCTGGAGTCACTTTCTTATGAATAAGAAGTGGTCTAGCAAGGTGATGAAAAATATTATGGGTTGGGTTTAAAGATCCAAACGGGTCTTGCCATACCATTTGTACGCCTTCACGATATTTCATGAGATCATTTTTCTTAACGATATCTTGAATATCACGGCCTTTGTATTCGATTACGCCGTCTGTCGGTGCGTACATTTTTGCGATCATTTTTGCTGTGGTGGATTTACCTGAACCCGATTCACCAACAACAGAAAGACCACGACTTTTGTACATTTTGAATGACACATCGTTGATTGCTCGCATCATTGGGTTTTTAAGTGCGTTGCTACTAACAGGGAAATCTTTAACTAGATTTTTACCTTCAATCAGTAGTTTGCCAAATTTATTGTTCATCATGATTCCAAATACTGAAGTTGAGTAAATAAATGGCAATTCGAAAAGTGGCCAGTTTCAATTTGACGAAGTTGTGTAGGGATAGTTCGACATATCTCATGTGCATGATGGCAACGAGACTGGAAGCGACAACCTTGCGGTATTTCTAATAAATTAAGAGGATTCCCTGGGATACCTGTTAATTTTGTTTTTGGCCCCGTTAGTGGTGGGAATGAACTACCCAGCCCTTTTGTATATGGGTGGTAAGGAGAGGTTAAGATCTCTTTTGAAGAAGCAACCTCTATCAATTCACCTGAGTACATGATCCCAATGCGATCAGAAAACTCAACCATTAGTGATAAATCGTGCGTAATGAATAAGATTGAGAAACCAAACTCTTCTTTAAGCGCG
>NZ_MSCO01000001.1:1957408-2030285 GCF_002954705.1 Aliivibrio sifiae | reverse complement strand
TATTGTATCCCTCTTTCAATATGTGGTGGAAATGCGGTTTCAGTTGCCGGTGAATGAGCTTGTTTTACTGCTTTTTCCCAGCGACGCATTCCTTTGTGAGATCTCAATTGAGGGTTGGCGATTTCATCAACGGCAAAGTTTAATAAAGATAAGCCAAGAGCGATAAAGATAAGAGCTAAACATGGTGTTAAAATCTCCCACCATGCACCGATCAGCATAGAAGAAGAGGTTTGAACGTTATATAGCATCACACCCCAACTAATGGCATTAGGGTCTCCTAAACCAAGGAAAGATAAGCTGGCCTCTGTCATAATTGCGAGTAATACACAGCCAATAAAGCTAGCGCCTACAATCGAAATTAAGTTAGGTAAAATCTCAACAGAGATGATACGCCATGATGATTCACCTAATAATTCAGCTGCGCGAATGAACTCTTTTTCACGCAGTGATAAGGTTTGAGCTCTAACGACCCTAGCTCCCCATGCCCAAGAAGTAATGGCAATAACAACGGCAATGGTTGTAGGTCCTGCTTGCCCAATGAAAGCCGCAATAATAAACAGCAAAGGAAGCTGAGGAACCACAAGCATAATATTCATGGCTGCGGTTAATACTTCATCGACGCGTCCCCCAAAATACCCAGCAGACACGCCAATAAATGTCGCTAAAAGGCAGACTAAGATCCCAGCGCCGAAGCCAACAGCTAAAGAGGTGCGAGTGCCATAAACGAACTGTGACCAAATATCGCGCCCCATACGTGAAGTACCTAATACATGTTCGGCTTTTTCTGACATCATTAATGTGCGTTTATTGGTAGCAAGGCGTGTTGCAATCCAACCATCTGGATTGTTTTGCGCTGCTTTTACAACAAAAGAAGGATATTCATGTGGATTACCCGTTCCAACATCAGGCGCATGTTTGGTTAATAGTGGTGCGAAGAGCGCGATAAAAATAAAGACAAGTAAAATACACAGTCCAAACAATGCCTTAGGGTTACGAGTCAGCAATGTGAATAAAGGTTTCATTTTATTTTTCTCCATTACGTAAGCGAGGATCTAAAAAGACAATGAAGATGTCGGCCATAAAATTAAAGAACAACATGAATAGAGTCATAAGAAGTAATTGCCCTTGTAGTACTTGGTAGTCTCGGGCGTGAATAGCATTTAATAAAACAGTGCCTAATCCAGGGTAGTTAAAGATCATTTCAATAATTAATTGACCACTGATTGCCGTTCCTAACGCCATAGATAATGCAGTTACACTTGGTAGCATGGCATTACGTGCCGCGTAGTTAAAAACAACGCGATTTTCAGTTAGGCCTTTGGCTTTTGCCATGGTAATGAAGTCTTCATTAAGAAGGTTAATCATGTTGTTACGCATGCTTATCAAGAACCCACCAATTTGAGTGATGGTGGCACAGAAAAGGGGAAGGGCTGCGTGATACAACACATCTTTATAAAATGCCCAGCTAGACCAGTCAGGAGTCTCGCCTGAAGTGTAAGCATTACCAGCAGGAAACCACTCCAAACCAACGGCAAAGATAAACATCACCAACATTGCAACCACTACTGATGGAATTGATTGTACTACAAGCATTGCTGGTGAGATTACGCTGTCATAACGGCTACCACGACGCCAAGCCGCAAAAATTCCAAGAACAGAGCCAATGCAGAACGAAAGAATAACGGCAGTTCCGGTTAAAAATAGTGACCACCCAATAGCGCCGCCTAATAAATCCGTTACGGATATCGGGTAAAATTTAATGGAGGTACCCCAATTCCAAGTGAAAATATTAGATAGGTAAGTAAAGTACTGTTCATATAAAGGGGCATCAACGAAGCCTAATAATTTTCTCATTGCATCAATACGCTCAGGACTTACATAAGTCATGGCGTTAGCAAACATCATGGTTACTGGATCACCCGGCATTGCTCGGGGTAAAATAAAATTTAACGTTGCAGCAAAAATTAAGGCTAAAAAGTAGAAGAAAAGTCGACGTACGAAAAAGCTCATAACCTATTCCTATTAAAAATAATGAAAATAAACTTAAGAGCAGCGTGAAATAGTGGAATTTCCATGCTGCTAGGTGTGTTTTTACGCGGTATTACTTGATTATGTTCTAGGTTTTAAATCAAGAACGTGCAGTAAACGCTCAGGAACACCAGCCCATGATAGTGGTCGGCCTTTTGGATTCTCAGCATTCCACCATCCAGTAAAACGACTTTCATTAAATTGATAAACATCTACGCCCGACATAACAGGAACCGTAACTTGGTTCTCAGCAATGATCTGTTGGATTTGGTGAGCAATGTTTTTTTGTTCTTTAATACTTGCGGTTTTATAGAATTTATCTAATAGCGTATCTAATTGAGCATCCTTGAAAAAATGCATCGCAAATCGTGGCATGTTTCCGCCAGCTTGATTACGTGAGTGGTATGCACTGTTCCAATAAGGGTGAGGATCGGCACCGTTAAAGTAATTGGTGTAAGCGATATCATAAGTCCCAGATACCATCGCTTTGTTATAGACCGCAAAGTCAGCCGTACGAGCGGTTGCATTGATACCGGCAGCGCGAAGCTGTTCTACACCAAGTTGCACAGTGTTATTAAAATCAGTCCAACCGTTAGGGGATTGAACTTCAAGTAGAATCGGTTTTCCTGTTGGTGTTTCTACGTATCCATCGCCATCAATGTCTTTAAATCCAGACTCTTCAAGCAATGCTTTTGCTCCTGTCACATTATAGGTGTTATAACCTCGATATTTGTTGTAGATATCTTTATCAGCCCAAAACTTAAATACCTCGCCAAGGCCTGATGCGTAGTCGTTCACAACACCATTACCATAAAAAGCGATATCAATAATTTTTTGGCGATCGATAGACATTGAGAAGGCGCGACGGAAATCGACGTTATTAATCGCTTCATGGTTGCCTGGTTTTGGGGATTTAAAGTTAAGCATAAAGGCCTGAGCGCTAGCAGCAGGGTACCAATATTTATGGTGCTTATTTCTAGCGACATAAGTGCTATCAATATCAGGGATAAAGGCTGCAGACCAATCCAGTTCTGATTTAATGATGCGACTGAGTAATTGGTCATTATTGGCAATTTGTGGTACGCGTAAACAGTCCACTTCTAAGTTATCATTATCCCAATAGTTTGGATTTCGACATTGAACATAAAGTTGAGGGGTAAAGATGTCTATTTCAGTAAAAGGCCCTGAGCCAACAGGATTTTCATTAGTGAAACTTTCAGGATTTTTAATGTCTTTCCAAATGTGCTTAGGAACAACAGGAATATTGGCTATTTCATAAGGTAAATTTGAGTGCGCTTCAGTTAAATCAAAAATAACATTATTGCCTTCTTGGCGAACGCTTTTCAGCCAACGGTTAATACCACGAGGGTCGAGCTCTGGTTTTGCTTTGATTAGTTCGAAAGAATAAACCACATCTTCAGCAGTGAACGGCTTTCCATCAGACCATTTTACGCCTTCCCGTATTTCGTAAGTAACTTGAGTTAAATCTTCAGACATGTAGTAATTTTTTGCTAAGCGCATAACGGGTTTATTACCATGCATTTGATTAAAAATAACCAAAGGCTCATAAATAAAATCTGTCGTTGTACGTAAGTTTGTTGATAAATAAGGGTTAAAATTACGAATGAGTACAGGATAGAAATCAGAGACAATAGTGAGCTGATTTTTTTCTTCTGCGAACGCACTTTGAGAAGATAATGCAGCGAGTATTACTAACGCGAGTCGAGATGACTTGGCTTTTAAAAACATAAAGCTTCCTTACTTAATGATTAATGCAATAAACTACAGTCATAAAATTAATTTCTATGAAGAGGTGAGTTCGTCGTTTTTTTTGAATATAAATAAGCATTTTTTAGAATCAAATTACAATTAAGATTTTGATAAATAAGAGTAATATTGTACTCTTATTTATTGGTATGCTGTAATTAACGGACAGTGTAGTCTGCATTAGAGTTAATTAAGAGTGGATAAAAGGCATATTTACTGGACATCCGTATCCAAGAGAATTATTTGTGATATGCTTAAAAAACAGGCGAGATGTTTACATTTTACCCAATAAGAGTTAAATAAAAGAAAGCCTTGGTTATTTTTAGAGATAAAAAAATGGCGCTCATCGTAAGATGAGCGCCATTCTGTTTGGTTCTATGTATTTATTAGAAACGGTAGTTCGCTTGAACACCCACTAGCCATACATTGCCAGTCGTTTCGCCTTCGAAAGTCCCACCGAATGGAGCTGATTTTGGATCTTTTTCATGCATTTTTGCATCTTTCGCAAAAATGTAAGTAAAGCCTGCATCTAGAGTTAGGTTGTCAGACCATACGTAACCAGCACCCATGCTTAACCATAGACGATCAGTTTCAGGGATTGTTGCAGTGCGGTGCTCGTCACTTACTGCTGAAGTGTCATAAGCCACACCAGAGCGCAGCGTTACTTTTTGGTTCAGAGTATAAGTACCACCAATAGCTAGACGGTAGTTATCTTCCCAGTTTTCTTCTTTAATTGTATCTTTACCGTTAACCATTGGAGAGTCATTTACATCTGCAACTAATTTTTCAAAGCTGCTCCAGTCAGTCCAATTGAAGCTAGCGTGTACGGCAACTTTATCATTTAATTGATGGTAACTAGCTAACTCGGCTGTAGCTGGCAAAGCTAATTCCATTGAACCATTGTATTTGGTTGTTGGGTTTAATGGATTAAATGCAAATCCATTCGCTTTACCTTCTAAATTTAGATTTACTTCTGATTTATAGCTAAAGCCAATACGGTTACTATCGTTGATTTGCCAAGCGGTACCTACTTGCCATCCCCAGGCTTCATCTGTGCCTTCCATGTACTTTAATGAACTTCCTGCTGGTAATGGAAGATTACCAATTGGAGTTGGAATTTGAGTTGGGCTTTGGCTTGGTGTTATAGCACCAAAGCTACCTTCTGCAATCACATAACGCACACCGCCACCAACACTGAATTGTTGATTGATTTTATACGCCATGTTTACGTTGATTTCTTTAGTGATAACGCTAGCTTCGTTACCAAAGTTTGTTGCAGAGAAATCATCGCCTAGGTCTGTTTCCATACCGTAGTTAGTACCGACTGCAAAACCAATTGCAATTTGTTCATTTACACGATGAGAAACATATAAATTAGGAATAAATGCATCGTGTGCAAAATCATTAGATTTGGTTGATGTAGTTTTAGGTCCAGATGGAATCATCTGTGTTGATTCACCCTCAACATCAATATTCGGATTTACATAAATACCACCAACAGAAACTTGGGTACCTTCTAAGTACGTCAGCATTGCCACGTTGCGCCATTGTGCATCTGCGCCATCAGCGATAGCTGCTTCACCTGCGTAAGCACGACCAAGACCAGTCGCTGAATACTCTGCCAATTGGAAGCCTGCTGCCATAGAGTTTGTGCTTGCTACTGAGCCTAATAGACCAAATGCAATAGCAAGAGATAGGCGGTTTTTATTATTGTTCATTGATTTTTCCATACTGGTACAAGTGTACGCTGAATTTTGTGGTAGTAAGTTGAAGTGGATAATACGTTTTAGAGTAAAAACTTCAAACAAAAAATTGATTTATTCGAGTTTTAAGCGCTTTTTTCTGTAAAAAGTTTCATTTTTAGACGGAATTTGTGTATTAATCTGGTCAGATGTGTTAATTGGGCGCACAGGTGTAGGTTTGAATTTAGATTGAGGGTATATGTGTACGCTGAAATTTTGGTGGGAAGTAGGAACTAGTTTTAGGGACAAGGGATTAGGAAGAGCAGGGTTCAGATCGCTTCGCTTGCAGGTTTCAGGGGGGATCGCTTTTGACGTTAAGCTCCTCCCCCTTACTAAGGGGGAGGTTGGGAGGGGGTCAAGAACTAACAGCGTTAAATCAAGTCAAATTGATATTTTATTCTACCTGTATCGCAGTAACCCCTCCCTAACCCTCCCTAACCCTCCCCTTAGTAAGGGGAGAGGACTGCCCATCATTTGTTATAGCCACCGCGATCACAATATTGTTCTTCCCTTTGCTGATGAATCATTGAGATTGATTAAAGTAAATAGAAGGGAGAGTTGGAGGAGGCTCTTATAGAGCGAAGCGTTCTAGTTAGCGCAGCGTATCGTTTCTAGTTTGTATAATATTATTTTTGTGTAAGTGACGATCAAAAAAGGCCAGCGTGTGCTGACCTTTTAGTTTTAAACTTTTAAGAATAAATCTTAGAAGCTGTAGCTGTACTGAACACCAGCAAGAATTGCATCTGCGTGTGTTGTTGCTGTTAGAGTTTGAAGCGATGATTCTTCAACTTTAACATCATCACCCATTAGGTAAGTGAAGCCGAAGTCAACAGTGTGTTTTTTCTCAAAGTGGTAGCTGAAACCAGCAGAGAACCATTGGCGATCTGAATCCGGTACTGAAATTGATGTTAGTTCATCTTGAGCTGCTGTGTCGTACATGTAACCTGCACGTAATGTCCATGCATCATTTAGGAAGTAAGTACCACCAATCGCGTAATGCATACCATTCTGCCAATCATATGTGCTTTCACCTAGGCCACTTGGGTTATTGGTGAACTCGATTTGATCGAAATCACTCCAACCTATGTATTGAACAGAGTAATGTACTGCGAATTTAGTGTCTTTGATTTCGTGGTAACCAGAAAACTCAATCATATCAGGAAGTGGCAACGTTACTTTTTGATTGCCATCTTCAGCTTCAATTTCTGGGCTGTAGTGGTATGAGAAACCGAAACGGTTACGTTCATCTAATTCGTAGACAGTACCAAGATTGAATCCAAGACCTGTACCTGTAGCATCAATATCAACTAATGTTGCAGCTGTTGCTATGTCGCCAGTGACTGGGTTTTTAACTGATACTTGACGTTTTAAAGTGCCTGCACCATAGATAATATCTAATCCACCGCCAACGCTCCATTGCTCGTTAATACGGTAGGATGTGGTTAGAGCAAAGTTAACACTTTTAATTTCAGTTGTTCCACCTAGAGCGCTTGCTCCAATTGTTGTAGGACTTGTACCAAAATCATTTTCAAAATTATTTTCTGTACCGAAATTGGAATAAATACCAGCACCGAATGCCCATTTGTCATTTAAACGATGAATGTAGTAAATATTAGGAACTGGTGTACCACTGCCATTATTCGCATCATCAATTTCTTGAGCGTCATATTTGATATCACTAACTTCAATATCAGTATCAATGTAGTTTAAACCGCCTGAAAATTGTGATGAATCAAAAAGAGCCATTGCAGCGGCGTTACGTGACATTACAGATGCGTTATCAGCGATTACAGCATCACCAGCAAATGCACGGCCTAGGCCTGTTGCTGATTGTGCGTTTAGTTGGAAACCGGCAGCAGTAGCTTGTTGTGTTGCAAGAGTGATGGTAGCTGCTAGAAGTGTTTTAGAAAACAAGCGCTTCTTATTCATAATTTTTATATTCCATATATTGTTATTTCCTTTCAATTCTTACGACCGAAAAGATTTATTTTAGTTGAGACTGAGATCTCGACGCCGAGATAATAACGATCAGATCATAGACGACAAATCCGACCACTGCTAAAAAAACGTTAAAATTCGTGATCTGGTCGTGATTTGTACATAAATAGCAATTCAGTTGATATTAATAGAGCTTAAACTCTAATTTATTATGTTGGTTTCTGTTGTGTTTTTAATCTTAACTTATTGTTTTATTTGTGAAATAAATAGAACTTTTTACATTTAGAGCTTACACTCTAAATTGTAATGGCAGTGAAGATAAATTGATGATTAATCATGATTTTTAAATGGTATTTTATGGTGAGTGTTAATGAATGGTAAAATTGATATGTTTTGCAACTGCTTTTGTTGTGTTTAATTGATTTGAATAAAAGTAGTAAAAGAACATAAAATTGATCTATTTCAATAAATGAATTGAGATTCACGTTATAGTTGATCTCGTTATCTGGTTGAGCAATCAACCCGTTGAGCAAGATAACATTTCCTTTTGAAGGCTGACTTTACTTTCTCCTTATCAGGTGAAACTGATTTTACAATTGACTATTCGTTAATTGTTTTTTATTCTGACCACATCGATTGATGTGGTTTTTTTTTATCAAAATAGTCAGTAGGTTACATCCCACCGTTATCCTATTCGTTTCCATTTTTCTTAGTGATATTGTCATTTTCTACTGACAAACAATAAATTATGAGTGATTAATAATTCTCCGCTCACATTTCTACTATAACGTACTTCCCATAATTAACAAGTTAGTTACAATCCAGGTCTGACCACTTACGTTTTTAGTGTTTACGCAAGGAGATGCGATGTCAAATGGCAAACTATCAAAGACCTATCAACCACTCACAACACGACAAGGTGATCGTATTGCGGTTGTTTCAGGCATTCGAACCCCATTCGCTAAGCAATCGACCGCTTTTATTTCTACGCCTGCGGTAGATTTAGGAAAGCTTGCTGTAAAAGCATTAATGGATAAAACCGACATCGATCCTAAACTGATTGATCAAGTTGTCTTTGGGCAAGTGGTGCAAATGCCAGAAGCACCAAATATTGCACGTGAAATCGTATTAGGCACGGGAATGAACATTGGTACAGATGCTTACAGTGTGACCCGTGCCTGTGCAACCAGTTTCCAAACAACGGCTAATGTGGTGGAAAGCATTATGGCGGGCACAATAGATATCGGAATTGCCGGCGGTGCGGATTCTTCTTCCGTTCTTCCTATTGGCGTATCAAAGAAAATGGCCTCGACGTTACTTGCGTTAAGTAAAACTAAAACCATGAGCCAAAAATTGTCCCTTCTTCGTACATTATCGTTAAAAGACATTGCGCCAGTACCTCCAGCAGTCGCTGAATATTCTACTGGTATTTCAATGGGACAAACGGCCGAACAAATGGCAAAAAGTCACGGGATCACGCGTGAAGAACAAGATGCATTAGCTCATCGTTCCCATTCTTTAGCGGCTAAAGCGTGGAAAGGTGGATTGATACAAGATGAGGTAATGACCGCATTTCCAGAACCTTATAAAACATGGTTAGATCAAGACAATAATATTCGTCATGACTCTGATCTTGCGAGTTACGCAAAACTTCGACCAGCCTTTGATCGTAAATATGGTTCAGTTACAGCAGCGAACAGTACACCGTTAACAGACGGTGGAGCTGCATTGCTATTAATGAGTGAAAAGCGAGCGAAAGAATTAGGTTATGAACCACTTGGTTATATTCGATCTTTTGCTTTTAGTGCCATAGACGTACATCACGATATGTTGATGGGGCCGTCTTATGCTACACCAATGGCACTTGATAAAGCCGGTATTTCACTGTCTGACTTAACCTTGATTGATATGCATGAAGCCTTTGCAGCGCAGACTTTATCGAACGTAAAAATGTTTTCGTCTGATAAATTTGCTAAAGAATGCTTAGGGCGAGATAAAGCCATTGGTGAAGTTGATATGGATAAATTCAATGTACTTGGCGGTTCTATTGCCTACGGTCATCCATTTGCGGCCACAGGGGCAAGGATGATTATTCAAACATTGCGAGAACTAAAACGTCGTGGTGGGGGGCTTGGGCTAAATACAGCATGCGCGGCTGGTGGTTTAGGTGCAGCGATGGTATTGGAGGTTGAATAATGAGTGTAGCAAAAGAACATAAATCGATGGAACTTGTTGAAAATACCAGCGCATTTGTATGGCATAAAGATGAGCAAAATATTGCTTGGCTGACCATTGATGTCATCGATGAAAAAATGAATACCTTAAAAGCTGAATTCGCAGAGCAAGTCTCACAAGTATTGGATGAGATCGAAGCACAGCAAAAAGAGATTAAAGGCTTAGTCATTCAATCTGGTAAGCCTGATAGTTTTATAGCAGGTGCAGACATCAGCATGATAGCGAGTTGTCAAAGCGCGGCAGAAGCTCAAGTGTTGGCTGAAAAAGGTCAACAACTGTTCCAGCGTATCGAAGATTTACCATTTGCGACTGTCGCTGCTATTCATGGCCCGTGTTTAGGTGGTGGACTTGAATTAGCGTTGGCGTGTGATTATCGAATATGTAGTGATGACAATAAAACTAAGTTAGGTTTGCCTGAGGTTCAATTGGGTTTGCTTCCCGGATCAGGTGGAACACAAAGATTACCAAGATTAATCGGTTTGCTAGCCAGTTTAGATATCATTCTTACAGGTAAGCAATTACGACCGAAAAAAGCAGAGAAACTGGGCGTTGTTAATACTTCAGTTCCTTTGTCTATTTTATCTCGAACTGCCGCGGAGTTTGCATTAAAGAAAAAATCCAAAAATAAAGTAGATGTCAAAGAGTGGGGAATATCGAGAAACCCAATTGGTCGCAATGTTATTTTTTCTCAAGCTGAAAAACAAGCTCAAAAAAAAGCACGAGGTAATTACCCTGCGATTGCGGCAATTTTAGATAGCATTGAATATGGGCTAGATAAAGGCATCAAAAAAGGTCTACAGCGAGAAGCTGCTCAATTTGGCAAGTTAGCGATGACTCCAGAATCTGCAGCATTGCGATCTTTATTTTTTGCTATGACTGAAATGAAAAAAGAAAAAGGCAGTGATGCCGAACCAAAAGTAATTAATCATGTTGGTGTGCTAGGTGGCGGCTTAATGGGGGGAGGGATTGCTCACGTATCTATCGTAAAAGCGAAGAAGAATGTCATTATTAAAGATATCAGTAATGATGGCCTGCTAAACGCATACCAATATCATTACCAGCGCTTAGATAAATTAAGAAAACGTCGAATAGTAACCAAAGCTAAGTTACAGCAGCAGATGTTGCAACTTACGGGCGTGACAGATTTTAGTGGCTTTAAAAAATTAGATGTTGTGGTTGAAGCTGTTTTTGAAGATTTAGCTCTGAAGCAAGAGATGGTGAAAGCAGTGCAAGCACAGGGGCGAGAAGATATTATTTTCGCAACGAATACTTCTTCGCTTCCAATAGGCCAAATAGCCGAGAGGGCAGAAAGGCCTGAAAATATTATTGGTCTACATTATTTTAGTCCGGTAGAGAAAATGCCATTGGTCGAAGTTATTCCCCATGAAACCACCAGTGATGAGACTATTTCAACGGTCGTTTCTTTAGCTAAGCAACAGGGTAAAACACCGATAGTTGTAAAAGATTGTGCTGGTTTTTATGTTAATCGAATTTTAGCGCCATACATGAATGAAGCGGCGCGATTATTGTTAGCCGGTGAACCAATAGAAGTGATTGATGAAGCACTATTAGATTTTGGGTTCCCTGTTGGTCCAATTTCATTATTAGATGAAGTGGGGGTGGATATTGGCGCGAAAATTATGCCGATATTGGAAGTTGAATTAGGTGATAGATTCCGTAGCCCCGATGTGTTCAAAATCTTAATGGCTGATAAGCGTTTAGGTAAGAAAACCAAACGTGGTTTCTATATCTATAAAGGTAAGAAGAAAGAGCCTGACCAAGATATTTACACTCTACTTAATATCAAACCACACTCTCAGTTGACTAAAGAAGACATCGCAATGCGCTGTGTGCTTCCTATGTTATCTGAAGCAAAACGTTGTTTGGATGAAGGCATTATTCGTTCAGAAAGAGATGGTGATATTGGTGCTATCTTTGGGATTGGTTTCCCTCCTTTCTTAGGTGGACCATTTAGTTACATGGCGGCATTAGGTGAAGATAAGTTAGCAGTATTAATGAAGAAATATGCCGATAAATACGGAGACCGATTCACTCAATAATAGAACACTTAATCGTTTATATAGCCACCGTTTTACAATCTAAATAGAAAATAAAAGCCACCATAATCAACTAATTATGATGGCTTTTTATCTATTCATCAAAATAAAAGGCTATCCGAGATTCACATCTTTAGCTCTAAGTTGAAATTCATCAATAGAGTCAATCTCTAAGCCTACATCTAAACGATCATATTGTTGATGCTCAGTGCCTTGGCAATGCATAATCAACCGGTTAGCTGTGCGTGGCTTTAATATTCCAACCACAAAGCGCAGCATCTCAGTACGAGTTAAACTCTTTAGATCGTCAGTGACACGTTCTTTATGGTTGAAATTCTGATCTTTATTACCAATACAAGCCCAGAAACGTTGTGCTCGTCCACGCAGGTTTGTATCTGGATCAGATATTTGATCAATTAATCCTTGTTTACTGCTTTGCCATTGAGCTTCATTTAACTCTAATAGCACCATATAAAACGCATTTAAAAATTCATCAATTGAATCTAATAAAATAGCAGGTGGTGCCATAGGTGATTGGACGTATAAAATTAAACCTGGGTGTTTGTTTAGCGGTAAATTTCCGGTACCAACCATATAACCAAGTTGTTGTTTTGTTCGTATCTCGTGGAAGAAAGACGCCGACATTAAATGATTCGCTAAGGTATACAGCGCAAAACTTCGAGGATCTTCTTTTGGAGATTGATAGTAAATCAATAATGCTGAATCTGAATGATCACAGAATAACTCTCGTTGAAAAGTTCCAGAATTACCTAGCATGATCAAAGGTCGGAAAGACTCTTCATAGGTTTGATTTTGCATGCGTAATGCATTTTTGAGAGAATCACCTAAATCAAGCGCTTGTTGTTTTGACCAATCACCATAGACAAACATTTCGACATGCAACTCAGAAAACATGGCCTGAACAAAGTTGGGTAAATCATCCGCTTCTAGACTTTCCAGAGCCTCAAGTAATACAGGATAAGGGGGATTGTTTGGTTGTAAAATCCCAGATAACGCATTAAACAGCTGTGATATTGGACGCTCTTTGGAAGCATTACTCCAATGACGAATTAATTGCGTTTTAATAAACTCAAAGCGTTCAGCACTGAATTCTCGAGTCGTAAAGCGTTTTAAAATAACATCTAATAATAAAGGTTGTTTTTGACTGAACCCAGATAAGGTTAGTGTCACGCCACCTTGGTGGCAATAAAGGTTGTAGCCCATCCCTGCAATTTCAGCTTGGTAGGTTTCTTCGCTTAATGCATCCATTAGCATTTCAACACATAAGCGAGTCTTCACGATTTTTCTAGGGTCTGATATTGAATGGGGACTATCAATTGCGATGTAAACCATTCCTTTGGGGACATGGAATTCATCTTCTTGTTTATGCCATAGCCTAAATCCAGGTAAATCTTCAATTAAAGTTGGAAACTCGGTAATGTTTTCTAATGATTGAGGCTCTAAGTCATAACAAATATAGGGGTTTTTTTCTGGTAATAACAAGTCAGGGTGCAGTTCTTTTGTATCCCAAGTCGCTATTTGTTTTTGGCTAAGAGGGCGAACTGAATAAGGCGTGTGATACCATTTATCCTCATGGTCGTACTCTAGACCTTGTGCAACTAAGGTGACTCGCATTTGCTCTGGTGTTAGCAAGTCAAGAAGATCAATGATTTGATTTTCATGATAACCTTCCATCATATAGTCAGCGTATATTGCATCTTCAGCTTGGTAACGTTGTAGATTCATTACTAAATGACTGACTAAATCTAATGGTTTGCTCTTTTCTTGAAATTGGAATGCGGATTCTAAAACGGCTTTTTTCTCACTGTAGCGCCATTCATCAAGCCCTTGTTGCTTAATTAGTTCAATGTATTGGAAGGTAAGGCTGATGATCTCATCGGTTTTATCAAGTCCTTTTTCTGTTAGGTTGTAAGCCAGAGTGAATTCTCTGAAATTACTGCCACTGACTCCTCCGCCTGCGGTGAGTGAATTAATATAGCCTAATTTTTTTAGGTGAAGCATTAGGCTACCATCACCCTCATAGCCCAGTAAGTGGCCAAGATAGTTTAATGGTTTCGTTTTGTAGAAACGATCTTGATTTGGTAAATGAAAAGCTAAGCTTAATTTACGAACTTCTTTTAATGGCTCTATATTTATCCAGAAGCCTTGTTCTTTATCGGTGACATAAGGAACATCAACCACTTTATGACCAAGATTTTGATTTGGAATAGAACCAAAAGATTGAGTTGCAAGTAGCTCTAATTCACACAGAGGGCGGTTTCCAAGTACGACTGCAGTCATTAAATCAGCGGAATAATGTTGTTGATAAAAAGTCAGCATTTCATCTCGGATAGATGAGCCTTCAGCATCAGCTAAAGTATCAATACTACCGACTGAAAACTTTGAAAAAGGGTGCGCTTGATTAACTGTTTCTTTATGGACTTGATAAATTCGACGGACATCGTCTTTTAATTTTAATTTATATTCTGAATCGACAGCTTTTCTTTCTTTATCAACGGCTTCTTCGTTAAATAAAGAGGCATAAAAAAACTGACCGAACCGATCGAGGCCTTCTTCAAAGGCATTGTGTGAAATCTCAAAAAAGAAGGTCGTATGTTCCGTTCCTGTCCATGCGTTATTTGATCCTCCTTGTTGGTTAATAAAGGAATGAAATTCACCGACTTTAGGGTACTTTTTAGTACCAAGAAATAGCATATGTTCTAAAAAGTGGGCGAGTCCTGGGCGGTATTCAGGATCATCAAAGTGGCCGACATTTACCGAAAGGGCGGCGGAGGAACGAGGGGCTGCATCATCTTGAATCAGTAATACTGGCAGCTTGTTATCGAGTTCGATGAATCGATAGTGTTTTTTATCATTTGGGCTAATATGCACAGGGTGCTCCTGTTTGAAGGCATAGGGGGGTGATTTTTCACCTTTATTGTTATATTTATTTTTTTCAATTATGGCGCTGATAGCACAGAGTAGCAAACTCTCTCTTTCCTCTTTTTGGTTTTGCTTGCTACTATTGTGAGGTTAGTAATGATTTGAGAATGAATAAATGAAAGTATTCATAATGCGTCACGGTGAAGCAGAAGCGTATGCTCCTTCAGATGAAGAGCGTAATTTAACCCCACATGGTGAGAGTCAATCAGCAAAGATCGCACAATGGCTAATCGCTACGCATGGTGTTACGTTTGATTATGTTTTAGTGAGTCCGTACATTAGAGCCCAACAAACATGGCATATGATTAAGCCGATTTTGGATGTAGCAGGTGCTAAGGTTGAAATTTCTGATGAAATAACACCTTATGGTGATTCTGATGATGTGGTGGAGTATGTCAAAGCTTTAGGTAGTGTGGAAGATATTGAGAATATTTTGATTGTTTCTCATTTGCCCTTGGTAGGGTATTTAACGGCGGATTTTGTTCCCGGAATTATGCCGCCAATGTTCCCTACTTCTGCTATTTCTTGTGTTGAATTTTCTCATGCAACAGGAAAAAGTGAGCTTTTGTGGTTGCAGCAACCGTAGAATAAAGTATTAGAACAGTAAGGCTTAATAAAAAAGATCCCTACATGCTTTTTGCACTTATTTGGGATCTTTTTGTTTTTATCGATCAGGAATTGAAAGCAGAACTAAAATAGCACCAGCGCCACCAAATTCTAATGGGGCTTGATGGAAGGCCATTACATCAGGATGTTGAGCTAACCATAAAGGCACTTTTTGTTTAAGGATGTGCTTTCCAATACCGTGCATAACACTCGCACATGAAATGTTCTCTTTTAAACAATAGGCGATCATTGACCCCAATTCGCGCTTTGCTTCATCTTGTTTCATTCCATGCATATCTAAAAAGACATCAGGGACATAAACACCACGACGCAGACGCTTTACTTCGTATTTTGATACATCATCGCGGGCATAACGAACGGGTCCTTCTGTATTCAGAAGTGGTACAAATTCGTCAGAAAAGAAAAACTCTTCATTTTTCCCTTCTTTTAATGATTTTCTTTGCTGTTGTTGCTCGCTAAAGTTCTTACTCGGTTGATGGATTATGGTATCCTGTTGCAACTTTTTAGAGCCTTGTACTGCTTCACGGAACAGCGAAAGTTCGTCATCTGATAGGTGGTCGTTTTTGCTCATTTTAAGATTCCAATAATTAACAGCAGTATTATAACTTGTTTTGGGGGCAATTTTGGATAAGATTTTTGTAGAAGAGGCCGTTTCTGAGCTTCATACGTTACAAGATATGTTACGTTGGACGGTAAGCCGCTTTAATGCTGCGGGTCTTTTTTATGGTCACGGCACAGATAACGCATGGGATGAAGCTGTTCAATTAGTTCTTCCTACTCTGTATTTACCTATTGATGTTCCTGCGCACGTTCGTGAATCTCGTTTAACCTCAACAGAGCGTTTGCGTATTGTTGAGCGTGTCGTTCGTCGTATTAATGAGCGCATTCCTACTGCTTATTTAACCAATAAAGCATGGTTCTGTGGTCTTGAGTTCTTTGTTGATGAGCGTGTTCTTGTACCTCGTTCACCAATTGCTGAATTAATTGAAACGCAATTTGAACCGTGGTTAAAAGAAGAACCAACTCGTATTATGGATCTTTGTACAGGCAGTGGTTGTATTGCGATTGCTTGTGCTCATGCATTCCCAAATGCAGAAGTAGATGCGATTGATATCTCAACTGACGCCTTAATGGTTGCAGAGCAAAACGTACAAGATCATGGCATGGAGCAGCAAGTGTTCCCTATGCGTTCAGATCTTCTGCGTGATATCCCTAAAGATCAGTATAACTTTATTGTTTCTAACCCACCTTATGTGGATGAAGAAGACATGAATAGCTTACCTGAAGAGTTTGAGCATGAGCCTGAATTAGGTTTAGCAGCTGGATCTGATGGTTTGAAATTAGTTCGTCGTATTCTTGCTAATGCACCTGATTATCTTACAGATGAAGGTTTCTTGATCTGTGAAGTAGGTAACTCTATGGTTCATATGATGGAGCAATACCCAGAAATTCCATTTACTTGGATTGAGTTTGCTGAAGGTGGACATGGTGTATTCATGTTAACTAAACAGCAGCTTCTTGATTGTGCTGAAGAGTTTTCTCTTTACCGCGATTAAGCTAGAAATACTTAATTATGATAAAAAGCCTAATGTTCGCATTGGGCTTTTTTTATGCGTTTTTACTTTGTGACATGGCAAAATCAAGACGATTACGAAGAGTTTGTTGCTTTTCGCTGATGTTATTTTTACGCAATGCTTTTTTTACTAGACGAAGTAGTTTCATTTTCTTCTCTTAATCGTTAATGATATTAAGTAATTAGCAGGAATGATGCCAATTATTTTTTGCTATCCTTTCGTTAAAAACTTCATCCATGAATTGTTTATTTTATCAACATCTTTGTATTTATTTTAAGTTTTTGGCTCATTAATGAATCAAGTGTTAATTATACGTTGTAGCATCGATGTCAGTAAAGGGATATTCCTAAAATTGAGAGTCTTATCAATTAATATTACTTTTTGGATCAAAGTCACAAATTGCCGCTTTTGTTTTTTAAAACCATAATTATGGCAAAGAAAATTAGGAGTAAGAAAAAGGTGCATCCACTAATTTAGAGAGAAAGCATTGCTAGGGGCTTTACTCTTACTGAGATTCAAGACAATATGGTTTTATTGAAAACTGATTATTAGTCAGTTAATAGTGGCGAATCAATTTATTTACAGAGGAAGTAATGGCTGGAAACTCTATTGGACAACATTTTCGAGTAACAACATTTGGTGAAAGCCATGGTTTGGCATTAGGTTGCATTGTTGATGGCTGCCCTCCAGGGTTAGAATTAACAGAGGCAGATCTACAAATCGATTTAGATCGCCGTAAACCAGGAACATCAAAATATACAACTCAACGCCGTGAAGCGGATGAAGTTAAAATTCTATCGGGTGTTTTTGAAGGTAAAACGACAGGCACTTCAATTGGTTTATTGATTGAAAATACCGATCAACGCTCTAAAGACTATTCTGAAATTAAAGATAAGTTCCGTCCGGGACATGCAGATTATACTTACCATCAGAAATATGGACAACGCGATTATCGTGGTGGCGGTCGCTCATCAGCTCGTGAAACCGCGATGCGTGTAGCGGCAGGTGCTGTAGCAAAGAAATACTTAAAACAAGAGTTTGGTATTGAGATCCGCGCTTACTTATCACAAATGGGTGATGTTGCCATTGATTCTGTTGATTGGAATGAAATTGAAAACAACGCCTTCTTCTGTCCTGATGCGAGTAAAGTTGACGCCTTTGATGAGCTTATTCGTAAGCTAAAGAAAGAGGGTGATTCTATTGGTGCTAAAATTACCGTCGTAGCACAAGGTGTTCCGGTTGGTTTAGGTGAACCTGTATTTGATCGTTTAGACGCAGATGTTGCTCATGCTTTAATGGGAATCAACGCGGTTAAAGGCGTTGAGATTGGCGATGGCTTTGAAGTGGTTCAACAACGTGGTTCTGAGCATCGTGATCCATTAACACCTGAAGGTTTTAGTTCAAACCATGCGGGTGGTATTTTAGGTGGTATTTCATCTGGCCAAGATATTGTGGCTCACATTGCGTTAAAACCAACTTCTAGTATTACTGTTCCGGGTGAAACGATTACTCGTAGCGGTGAAAAAACAGAGCTAATTACGAAAGGACGTCATGATCCTTGTGTTGGTATCCGTGCGGTTCCGATTGCAGAAGCGATGTTAGCGATTGTGGTTATGGATCATCTAGTTCGTCATCGTGGACAGAACTTTGGCGTACAAACAGAAACGCCTAAGATTTAGTGGTAGGAGATAGGGACTAGTTTTTAGGGACGAGTTAAGAGCGGAAGAACCTTCCTCTACTATTAATAGACATAAATAAAAAGAGCCAGATTGAAGTTACATTCGATCTGGCTCTTTCTGTTTGTATTTGATATTTAGCTCTTCCTAGCCCCTAAGATCTCGTCCCTAGCCTCTTTAACGTTTATCACTTCTTAACGCTTTCAGGCTGATCTTCGGTAATATCTAAATGAAACACTGGTAAGCACCAACCAAATTTTACTGCTGCCATACGAGCAGAGAAACCGATAATAATGGTAGCGATAGTTGCGATCAATTCGCTGACATTAAAGTGTAATAATCCGATGTATAGAACAGAGGATAATAGTGATATAGACGCATACAGTTCTTTGTGCAATACCATTGGCATTTGGCGACAGAATAAATCACGTAATAAACCACCAAACACACCAGTGACGATAGCGGCAACCACACAAATTAATGGATGTAACCCCATATCTAATGCGACTTGAGAGCCGATAATACTAAAAACAATAAGACCAATTGCATCTAATAATACAAAGAAACGATGGTTTTTTGCTACCCATGGGCCAATCCATGTGGTTAATACGCCTGCTATGCAAGTGATAACAAGAAAATGTGGATTCTTCACCCAACCAACTGGATAGTGACCCAGCAAGATGTCACGCACAGTACCGCCACCAATTGCTGTTGCACTGGCCACCAGCATAACACCAAACCAATCCATTTTTTTCTTACCAGCGGCTAATGCACCTGTCATTGCTTCAGCTGTAATCCCAATAATATAAAGAATTGTTAATAACATTTTCTAATACCATACCGTGTCGTGTTGGTGAAATAATAAGGCAGGGATTTTATGAGATTAAATCAATAATGACGAATGAAAAAAACTATTCTGATTCTTTTCGGATTAGTTTTATTTATGCCTATTGTCGAGGTTTTGAGATCTTGGTTTGTGGGTTCTTATATTAAGGAATTTTTGATGTACGCCTCGACGAAGACTTTTAAACGTATTCTCAAGCTTATCAATACCTAATAAAACAAATAAAGCGAGTAAAGTAATTATGATTGATTGTTGAATGTAACCCAGTGCTATCATCATTCCTAATGCGGCTAAAACCCAAATGATGGCGGCAGAGGTAACGCCGTGGATTTTTTCATCGAGAGTCATCATTACTCCGGCACCAAGAAAGCCAATACCGGTAATGATTTGTCCAAGAACTCGTGCATGGTCAAGGGAATTAACAGATAAAGACATAGCCATCGCTAAGAAAAAATAAGTACCTGAAATAATTAAAATAGAGGTTCTTATTCCTACTGGTTTCCCTCTGGTTTGCCTTTCAATACCAATTAATAAACCGTTAAAAGCACAAGCTGAAATAGCAGTCCAAGAAAAAGGGCCTAAATCAAGTAATTGAGCAAGTTGCAAAGTGATGTCATTCACGGGTGGTGAAGATCCAGTAGAAGGAAAGAGATAATTATTGAGAATATCAGTGCACACTTTTTACAGATAATGAATAATTTTGAAACAGAGGATAAAAATTATTTATCTAGATAGGTCTTTGTCTTTGCTTCAGGTAGAATGTCGCCCTCTTTATTATTGCTAAGCTTTTCGTATGCCTCATCAATACTCAGATTTAATTTCTATATTTAATGCTACTTTTCTTGAGTCTTTTAATACTAAACTCGTATTAGGTGGCGATGAACCTATTTACTTACCTGCAGATAGTGAGTTTGATTATCATCGAATTATTTTTGCTCGTGGTTTTTATCAATCAGGTATGCATGAAATTGCGCATTGGTGTGTTGCTGGCCCTGAACGTCGGTTATTAGAAGATTTTGGTTATTGGTATGAACCAGACGGTCGAACTGAACAGGTTCAATCTGAGTTTGAGAAGGTGGAGATCCGTCCTCAAGCGTACGAATGGATCCTATCATTAAGTGCTGGTTTAAAATTTAATGTTAGTTGTGACAACTTAAATGGTGATTTCGAGCCAGATCGTTTAGCATTCATGGCTAAAGTAAATAATGAAGTGATGGGTATTTTAGATAATGGATTACCTCCACGTGTAGAAATGTTGTCAAATGCATTGCGTGAGTTTTATCAAATAGCCCCTCTAACGAAAGAACAATTTATTGTCCAATAGGAAAAAGATGATCATTGAATTTGAAGAAAAAATGCTTGAACTGATTGATGCTCGTATTGAAACAGCGTCGGATGATGAGCTATTTGCTGGCGGCTATTTAAGAGGCCACATTTCATTATCTGTTGCTAAGTGTGAAGAAGAAGGCATTGCTGATATTGAAGTTTTGAAAGTACGTATCAATGAAAGTCTTGACGCTGCAAAGTCAGAGTTATCTCCTGCAGATCGCATTATTGTTGCCGATCTATGGGATGAACTGCAAAACGCTTAGAATTAGCAGTATCAAATTAGAAGAAAGGCAGGTCGATTGAGTCCTGCCTTTTTTATATCATCATTTTTTATTCGTTGTTAACTAACGTTTAAAGCCCGATATAGCATCTAGTTTGTCACGAAGCGAATACACCAATGAGGTTTGAGCCGATTGCTCTCTTATTACACCATTTGTATTTCCCCATACTGGTCCCGGCCAAGCGCAATCTGTAGTAAAGCGAGCAATGTGGTGGATGTGAAGTTGAGGAACTAAATTCCCTAATGCACCAATGTTAATTTTATCTGGTGCAAAGTTATCTTCTAACAGTTGAGCTACCGCACTTGATTCTTGAATAAACTGAATTTGTTGTGCTTCTGTCATATGGTGTATTTCTTTTAATTCATTAATTCTTGGTACTAAAATTAACCAAGGGCCGATCTCTTCTTTAATCATTAATACTTTACATAAAGGAAGGTCACCTAAAATGATGCAGTCTTGTTCTAAACGGGGGGGTAATTGAAAAGCCATTCGTATTTCCTTGGTTTCTATCAGCAATGCTTTGTTATATCATAATCGGCTTATAATGAAGAATAAGTGAATCTATTCATGAGTGAAAAAGTCGATAAAAATGTATATAACCCAACTTTTCAGTGGGCGTTTCTCCATCCTAGATATTGGCTTACATGGTTAGGGGTTGGTTTCGCTGTTATTTTGGCGTTTGTTCCTTTTCGAGTACGTGACAAGTTAGCAGCAAAGATAGTTAAATTGGTACTTAAAAAGCCAAGTGGTGGGATTAAACGCGCTAAATTGAACATTGCGACTTGTTTTCCTGAGAAGTCAGAGCAAGAGCAACAAAAGTTACTAGAAGATACCTATATTACAGGGGCCCAAGTTATGCTTGGGTTCTCTGAGTTAATTGTTCGCAGTCGCAAACATAATGAAAATAGAGGTATTTTTGTTGGTGGCGAGAATTTATTCCCTCTTTTAGAGCAAAAAGAGAATATTATTATTCTTGCTCCCCATGCGTGGGCGATTGATTTTCCTGCGATCTTACTTGCGTCTCGTGGTTACCATGTGACGACTATGATGAAACCTCAGAAGAACCCAATTACTGATTGGCTAATGCATGTTCAGCGTATGCAGTATGGTGGTAAAATTTATGCTCGTAGTGCAGGAATTAAACCGTTAATTAAAGCAATTAGAGAAGGTTATTTAGCCTATTATTTACCAGATGAGGATCATGGACCACAAAATAGTGTATTCGTGCCTTTCTTTGCGACTCAAAAAGCGACATTAAAAGGTTTTGGTAAATTGGCTCGTTTATCAAAAGCGAAAGTGGTTCCAATGTTGCCATCTTATAATGCAGAAACAGGGCAGTTTGAAATTATTACTCTACCTGCGATTGCTGATTTTCCATCTGGTGATGAAGAAACCGATGCTCGTGCAATGAATATTGCAATTGAGCAGTTGGTTACTGAGCGTCCAGAGCAATATATGTGGGTACTTAATTTACTGCGCTCTCGTCCAGATGGTAGCCGTCTTTATTAAGATTGATAAAATGTAATTTTTATAAAGCTCACTTCACTTTGAAATGGGCTTTTTTTGTGTCTATTTATTTTTTTGATTTATATCAAACTTCGATCTTGGTCATTTAATCAATCTAAGTTTTTGTAAATGGTTAGGGTCTATTCAGATGCAGAGCGTATAATTATTTATGATCTCTGTTCTGTAACGCTCATAATGCTCTTTAGTGCTAAGTTGATACGATAAATGCCAAAATCACCCAATTTTCGTTTCTTTCAAGGTGGGATGTTAAAGCATCGCACAACACCTAAATTTTTAACTACACAAACTGATTACTATGCACTGCTTTTTCTATCTGCTTTAGTTGGTGGTATTGCGGGTTCTGTTGTGGCTTTATTTGAAGCTTCAATCCGTTTGATTTCAGAACAACGTCTACATTTCATTCATAGCTTTCCTTATTCAGAATATCTAGCTCCAGTTGCCGCTGTACTCGCAGGGGCTGCAATGGCCGCTTTGGGTTTTTGGCTTACGTTTAAGTTTGCACCAGAAACAGCGGGTAGTGGTATTCCTCATATTGAAGGGGCATTGGATGGTACTCAGGAAATTCGTTGGGCGAGGGTGCTACCTGTTAAATTTATTGCAGGGACGCTAACTATTGCTTCAGGAATGGTACTTGGTCGTGAAGGGCCATCAATTCAAATTGGTGGTACTGTAGGGCGAATGATTGCAAGTAAAGGAAAACGATTTAGTCATTCTTCTCATATATTAACAGCAGCTGGTGCAGCAGCAGGTTTAGCCGCTGCATTTAATGCACCTTTAGCGGGGATCTTGTTTGTAGTTGAAGAGATGCGACCTCAATTTAGATATAACATTACATCTATTAAGTGTGTGACATTAGCGACTGCCGTTGCAACCATTGTTATGCGTTCCTTACATGGGCAAGAAGCATTTTTAACTATTCCAAGCTTTGAGGTTCCTCCACTTCGTTCTCTAATATTATTTGCGATTCTGGGTATTATATTTGGCATTATTGGGGTTAACTTTAATAAATGGATTCTAAAAGGAACAAGTAAAGTAAAACAAATTCATCAGAATAAGTTGTCTCGTATCGTATTGATGGGCGCGGCGTTTGGTGGCACTTTTGCTTTGCTGCATTTAGTTATTCCAGAATTATCTGGTAGTGGCATGGAAATCATTACTGAGATGTTTTATAGCCCAATGGCTTGGGTGCTTATGGTTGGTTTCTTTGTTTTACGAGTCGTGGTGACGGTCGCCTGTTTCTCATCGGGAGCACCGGGCGGTATTTTTGCTCCGATGTTGGCATTAGGTACTTTACTTGGTCTATCTTATGGTGTCGTAATGTCAACTTGGTTCCCTGGCTGGATATCAAGCCCTGGAGTCTATGCGATTGCCGGGATGGGGGCGTTATTTGCTGCAACAGTGAGAGCGCCTGTGACTGGTGTAATTCTTGTTGTAGAGATGACCAATAATTATCAATTGATATTGCCTTTACTTGTTACAACACTAGGCGCTACTTTTATTGCTCAGGCGTTAGGTGGACAACCTTTATATTCTGCTTTATTGAAGCAATCTTCACTTAAAGACAAAGAGTTGAGGACAGATCGCCAAGCCCCTTTAAAAGATGTAACTCAAGATTAGTTGAGTTGATAAAAGGTCGATAGCAACGCCATCAGAAATTACTCTCCCCATGGTGTAACTTGCTGCTATATTTAATGAATATGGCAGTGAGTATCCAATTTCAACGCCATAAGATAATCCGACTTCCTTTATTGATTTTTCACCAGAGATTGTTGTTTGTAAGGTTGTTCCGTTTGTATTCGTTTGAGATAAACTATCAACCATTAAATCTAAAGAATATTGATGAACGCCAAGGATACTTGCTAAATAGAAATCAGAATCAAAAAGATAAGATTGATATTTTAAGTTCATGCCTATAGAACTCGCATCTATTTCTACATTATCATAGCCAAAATTATCGGTTAAATGATGTTCATAGCTCCCTATCTTGCTGTACTCTAACTCAACAACGAGATTGTAATTTGGCGCTAATACAAACGGATAACCGATCTTTATGAACGCTCCCTTTTCTAAATCAATTTCAGCCCCATTTAATGTTAATGATGATTTTTCTAATCCAGAGGATAGGTAAACATTATCCAGCTTAGCGAAACTATAATTAGAAATAAGCAGCAACGTACAAATAAGTAAACACTTCATAAGATTCATCCATATTGATTAATATGTAAGTATCAGACCAGACAATATCTCTCCTCGTTGTTCTCTCGGAGTTCGATAAAATGGTGCTTTATCGGTGTATTGTGATCTACATCAAGTTTTACGCTGCGTTTTTATATTGTAGGCAGGAATGGACGAAAAGTGAGAGCAAGATAGAAGGGGGATTGGTGTTTTTTATAAAAATGCCAAATAACTTGTTATTAATTAAATAGTTATCTGGCGTCTTATTTTTGATACTTTCTGCTGTTTACTTTTTATAAACTCTAATCATAAAGTCTGCTTTGCAGTTAAAAGAAGCTTTATTTTTAAGTTCAGTTTTGAACTCAGCTGTTGCTTTCCATGCAAAAGGTGTCATGTCTAATAAGTGTAATGCTTCTTGACCATTTAAATGCATATCGTAAGTTAATTTCTTCTCTTCAATAAGCTTAAAGCCTGTGAGTTCCTCTGCTGTTTCATCATGTAAGCGAACATCACCATATACACCTTCACGTAATTCATACAAGTGATGACTTGCTGGCGTTACCGTAAATAAGTATCCACATTCTTTAATTGTGCGGTGGAGTTCTTCTGCTTTACATGGTGCATAAATACGCACGATGCCATCTAAGCTTTCGTCAGAAAAGGGTAAACGGTGACTAGAAGCAACGCTAAATTGGCAATTAAGATAGCGTTTAGCTGCATATTTAACTGCTACCTTTGAAATATCAAGCCCAAAGACGGTTGCGCCTTCGCCACTTAATTGTTCTGCAATTTTAGAGGTGTAGTAACCTTCTCCACAACCAATATCTAATAGATTGGCTGAGCTATCGGTTACGTAATGCTGACATAAATCTGCAACTTGTTGTTGCATCGGTTGGTAATGTCCTGCTTCTAGAAATGCACGTCTTGCTTGCATCATTTCTTTATTATCGCCTGGATTTTTAGAACGTTTATGATGAGCAGGCATCAGGTTTACATAACCTTCTTTCGCGTTATCAAACTGATGGTTGTTTTCACAACGATATTGGTTGCTAGTAAGGTGCAACTCGGATTGACATAAAGGGCATTGATAAGACATAACCAGACCTGAAATTAGATTAGGGCTGCAGTGTACTTCTTCATTTCTAGAATAAAAAGACCCGCCAATAAAAAATCTACTCGTCTATTTATTTTTTATCTCAAAATTAATAATGTGATTCACTTCAAATCTTCCTTCTAATAGAAGCTAACAAGACCTTTTTTGTTATCAATTTGTAGTGATCAATATCACCTAAATTGTTAATTATAGACTCGAAAAATGTGATCTTGAGTATTTCTAGGTGTAAAAAGGTAAATTTAAAATTTGATGTAAATGCAATAACATTATGATTTTAATATTTTTATACTTTTTTATAAAGGCTGTTTTTGAACTTGGTCAAACTATGAATGAGCTTTATTTTTTAGAGCGAATTAATAGGGCATGATTTGTCTCAACGGATTCAGATAAACATGTATGGATTACAAGTATTCTTGAGTTTGGCGTCTAAACAAGTAGAACAGCTAAACCAAAATAAGTTCAAAAATATAGGGCGTATAACATGAAAAAGACACTTTTAGCACTAGCAGTACCAGCACTTTTAATGGCAGGTTCAGCTTCAGCAGCAACGGTATACACAGCAGAAGATGGTTCGACAGTTGATGTGTATAGCCGTTTAGGTTTCAATATTACAGATCGTAATGATGATGGCGATTCTGTTGGTAATTTTGATGCTCGTATCGGTTTGGGTGGTTCTCAAGTTGTTAATGATCAAGTATCTGTTATTGGTTGGGCTGAATATCAAGTAAACGCAGCTGAAGCTCGCGGTAATGGTGATTGGTCTCCTCGATACGTATGGGCTGGTATTGATGCATCAGAAGCAGGTAAGGTGACATTTGGTCGTGTAGCCTCTGGCGTTATCATGCTTTCTGATATTGGTGATGTATTTGCCGCGTCTGATGTGGTTCTGGGTCGTCAATCACAGTTAGTTGATAATTCATCTTCTCAAACTTTCCGTCAAGATGGCACAATCCAATATCAAAACAGTTTTGGTGCGTTTGATATGTCGGTTGCATACATTCTTGGTAACACAGATTCAGATCAAGATGGTTCTTACAATGCAGTAGGTCGTTATACGTTTGATTTAGGTGATGCTGGTACATTAGCGCCTGTATTAGCATATCAAGCAAACAGTACTGGTGATAATGCGGCAAACCCTGATGCTGATTACACATTCTGGGGTGCAGGTCTTCAGTACAAATTAAACGCTTTGACACTTGGTGCAATGTATAACCAAGATGAAATTGAAGGCGTTTACTCTGATAAGTCGACAGATAAGAGCTATGAATTAACAGCTGTATACGATATCAATGATGATTGGACTGCACGTATGGGCTACCGTTCATTAGAAAACAGCGGCGGTGATGAAGCGGAATACAAAGATACAACGTTTGAAGTTCAATACCACTTAACGGCTCGCTCTTCTATCTATACAAGTTACGTAATGCGTGATGGTGACAACGGTAATGCAACGACAGCTGGTGCAGTAATGACTGATTGGAACAATGCTGAAGAAGATTACTACCACCTAGGTCTTCGCTATGAATTCTAATCTGACCAATAATGTTGATATTGCTGTTAATCTATAAGGGTGGATTCTTAGTTAACTATCAATCAGGTTAGAAAATCAAAATCCTCACTGATCCGTCAGTGGGGATTTTTTCTTTTAGATAGACATGAAACACTTGAATTGTAGGCATAAAAAATCCCCGACAGAGTGCGAGGATTTTAAATAGATTATTTATGCTTACTCTGATTTATATAGAAATTAAGCGTTAAAGATTTGCGCCATTTCAGTTGAGCATAAGTGATATTGGCGTGGACAGTTGCGCCATGTTGTTAGCATACGACGATATTTATCAGTCATAGGCATCTGGCTGTTGAAGTGATGGTCTGCTTTATCAAACTGAGAGTATAAACCTTCAGAATTTGTTAAGAAGCGAACGTAATTCACTTGCTGTGCTTCTGTTGCAATATCAAAGCCTAAAAATTGAAGACGACGGGCATCAACTTTTGCTTGGCATTCAGGCACTAACATATTGTAAGACTCTTGCATTGCGTGATACATCTCCATGAAGTCGATGATTTCACGACATTCTGTTTCTGTTATACAACCAAAGTCTTTATCTAATTCACGAATTTGCAGTTCATAACCACGTTCAACAATCAGTTGTTGGCGTTTATATTTTTCTGCATTTGCAGGATCCATTTGTGACATTAAGTAGTACTGATTTGAAAGAATCAAGCGTTGAGCATTAGTCATATCCATCAGGATAACCTCAAAAATTATAAGTAAATTTGTATAAAAAGTTGAAGCTAGATTAACAGTAAATGTAGCACATAGAATATGATCTATATTAAGTTATGTGATCTTAGCTTAGTCCTGTTATGTTTCCATCTGTATCAATGTCTAAATTCATAAATGCAGGTTTTTCTGGTAAACCAGGCATCGTCATTACGTTGCCACATAGTGCATAAATAAAGCCAGCTCCTGCACACAATTTTAATTCGCGTATTGGCACGATAAAGTCGGTTGGTGCACCTTTGATATTACCGTCAGTAGAGATAGATGCTGGTGTTTTTGCCATACATACAGACAATGATTGGTAACCTAGTTTTTCAAACTGCTCCAATTGTTGCTGTGCTTTTTCAGATAATTCAATACGTTCTGCACCGTATCCTTGAATGGCAACCGCGGTTAATTTATCAAATAAGCTCATTTCTGGGGTATATAAAGGGGTAAATGTTGTGTTCTTTTCACAAGCTAAGACGACTTTTTTAGCTAGCTCTAATGCACCTTCACCACCTTTAACAAAGGCTTCACTGATCGCAACGTCAACATTCATGTGATTCGATAATGTTGAAACCCAATCTTTTAAGAAACTTAATTCTTCTTGGGTGTCTTCTGGGAATCGATTGATAGCAACAACAACAGGTAAACCGTATTTAGCACAATTAGCAATGTGCCATTGTAGGTTAGTCAATCCAGCATTTAGTGCGTCTTGGTTTGGTATGAATAGAGCCTTTGGTAAAGCTTGTCCTGGAGATAGTGGGAATAATCCAGAGTTTGCTTTAATACCGCGTAACGTCGCAACAAGTACGGCACAATCAGGCGCTTTTCCTGATAAAGGAGCTTTAATATTACAGGCTTTCTCTAGGCCCATATCTGAGCCAAAACCACCTTCGGTCACTGTATAATTTGTTAATTTTAATGCGATGTTATCGGCAATAATCGACGAGTTACCGTGAGCGATGTTAGCAAAAGGACCTGAGTGAACAAAGGTAGGTACGCCTTCTAATGTTTGCATCAGAGTCGGATTAATTGCAAACTTCATCGTGACAGTCATTGCACCAGCAACTTGCAGGTCTTCAGTTGTTACGGGGTCTCCATCAAAGTTATAAGCAACCACAATTCGCCCAATACGTTGACGTAAATCTTGAAGATCGGCCGCTAAGGCTAGAATCGCCATGAGCTCAGAAGCGGCGGTAATATCAAAGCCATCCTCACGTTGGTAGCCGTTAATCGTTTTTCCGTCTTCATTTTTGCCAATAGTGACCATACGAAGTGCACGATCGTTATGGTCCATTACACGCTTCCACACCACTTGAGATGGGTCAATTCGTAAAGCGGGTAAATCATTCTTTTGAGCGAATTCTTCATAACCTAAACGTTGTTCGTGATAGATACGAGCATCAATAGCAGCAGAAGCTAGGTTGTGTGCAGCAGTAATCGCGTGAATGTCACCAGTTAAGTGAAGGTTTAACTCTTCCATTGGTGCTACTTGACTGTAACCACCACCAGCAGCTCCGCCTTTTACCCCAAATACAGGCCCCATTGACGGTTGACGAATGCATGCGCTAACTGATTTTCCTAATTTAGCAAGACCTTGTGCTAAACCAATAGTTGTTACTGTTTTTCCTTCACCAAGAGGGGTCGGGGTAATTGCACTAACAAGGATTAATTTACCATTTGGTTTGTTTTCAAGGTGTTTTAAAGCATCGATATTGACCTTTGCCTTGTAACGACCTTGTGGGGTAATGTCACCATCATGCAGCCCTAAGCTTGACGCAATCGTTTTCATTCTTGTAAGTGTCGCAGTTTGGCAGATCTCAATATCGCTTTTCATAATAACGGGAACCTTTAGGAAAGAGTTAAAACATCAGAAAAGAAGCGCTTGTTTTATACCACATAAATGGGGGGATACAGAATCAATTCCCTAAAAATAGTCTTTATTTGACAAGAATCGTTATCAGCTGTGATCAAAGAGTATGAACAAGGTTTAAGAATAGGTTAACGACTTGTGATATGTTTATTGGTGAATTTACCGTTAGAAGTAAACAAGGTAAAGGTACGTTGATGACCATTTACTTACCAAAAGAGTTGCACTAATACCTAGTTAAATAGGAATAAAGCGACCTAAAAAATAAACAAAAGGATATTGTGTGAGCAGTCAAATCAGTATTGTGATTGTCGAGGACGACATAGGAATTGCAGAAATACACCGACGTAATTTAGATAAAATTAACGCGGTAGAGGTGATTGGCATTGCTGCCAGTAAAGGAAGAGGCAATGATCTTATTTGATGTGTTAAGCCCTGATTTAGTCTTGTTGGATATTTATCTTCCTGATGGAAATGGTCTTGATATATTACGAGAGTTACGTCAGAAAGAATCGTCACCCGATGTCATTTTAATTACCGCCGATAGAGATGTGAATACGCTACAAGAAGCGATGCGCGGTGGTGTGATAGATTATTTATTAAAGCCTGTGATCTTTAGTCGATTAGAAGAATCAATAAATAAGTATTTAAGTTAAAAGCAACAATTAATAAATCGAGTTGATATTGATCAATCCATGGTTGATGCGATGTTGAATTCCACTGGAACAGCTACCATATCAAGGTTACCAAAAGGTATTGATGGCGTGACGTTAGAAAAAGTTCGTCAATTGTTTATTAATGAAAAACAACTAACGGTAGATTAAGCTGGTGAGTTAATTGGCGCAAGTCGAACCACAGCTCGTCGTTATTTAGAATATTTGATTAGCTCTGGAGAATTGAGTGCAGACTTGTCTTATGGCAATGTTGGGCGACCAGAGCGAACCTATTTTAAAACATAGTATTGTGAAAAGTAGGATTGTTTATAAAGGTAATGCACTATGACACCAGCAACGAAATTATTAAAGAAAGCAAAAATAGAACATCAGGTGCTTGAGTATCATCATGATCCTAAAGCTCAAGCGTATGGATTAGAAGCCGCAGAGAAATTAAATTTACCTCATGAAGAGGTATTTAAAACCTTAGTAGTTCAAGTTGATGAAAAAGAGTTGGTTGTCGGTATTATTCCTGTAGCGGATCATTTAAGTATGAAATTAATTGCTAAAGCTGCCGGTGGAAAAAAAGCGAAAATGGCGGATCCTACTCTAGTGCAAAAAACGACAGGGTATGTGATGGGCGGAGTAAGTCCAATTGGACAAAAGAAGCGCTTAAAAACGGTAATTGATATCAGTGCTGAATTACATAAAACCATATATGTCAGTGGTGGTAAAAGAGGTTTGGATATAGGGCTTGCACCAAAAGATTTACAACAAGTATTAAACGCACAATTTATGGATATTAAAGCAGAATAATAGTCGCGCGGGTTGGTATTATTTGGCAGGGAGAATGGCTGTGAGTAAAAAAACAGTATCACTGGTTTTAGGCAGTGGTGGAGCAAGGGGGCTTGCTCATATTGGTGTTATTCGTTGGTTAGAAGAGCATGATTTTGAGATTGTCTCTGTATCTGGCTGCTCGATTGGTACTGTTATTGGTGGTGTGTATGCAGCCGGAAAACTCGATGAATTTGAAGCGTGGATGCGAACCATAACAAAATTAGACATTGTCTCTTTAATGGATTTTAACTGGGGTAAAGGTGGGCTAATTAAAGGTGAGAAAGTCATGAATCGTCTGGGGCATATTCTAGGTGATTTGAAAATTGAAGATCTTGTTATTCCTTATACAGCTGTTGCCGCAGATATCAGTAATGAAAAAGAAGTCTGGTTACAGAAAGGTTCATTATTACAAGCGATTAGAGCATCTATTTCGTTACCTTTATATTTAATGCCGATAGAATTTAATGGTAAAACATTAATTGACGGTGGGGTATTAAACCCTGTCCCTATTGCCCCTACGTTTGGAGACCATTCAGATATTACCTTAGCGGTAAACCTTGCTGGTGAACTCACGCATAAACTCGATGATTTTAAAGAAGTTAACGTTGATATATCAGACAGTGAATCAGAAGAGGAAACGTCTTTTCATCGAAAGATCAGTGATTATTTTGGTTCCTTGACGGCAAAAACTTCGAGAATTGATTTAGGTATGTACGATATTGCAAATCAAGCATTTGATGCGATGCAAAGTACCATTGCAAGGCAAAAGCTTGCGGCTTATCCGCCTGACATTACTGTTGAAATTGCAAGAGATGCATGCGGAACGTTTGAATTTGAACGCACTGCAGAGATGATTGATTTAGGGTATGAAAGAGCAGAACATGTATTAAAACATCTGTTATAAATCTTCTTAATCAACATATAGACACAAAAATGCCCATACTTAATAGTAAGTATGGGCGTTTTTAATTTGGTGGTCTAATACCAATCGTAGTAAATAATTGCGCTTTGTTCTCAAGCATTTTTCCTGCGCTATTTCTGACCACTTACTTACTTACTTACTGTGATTGGTATAACTAAAAGCTGCGATTAAAATTTTGGAGCAGGCTTTCTGGTAGGCTTAAAGTTCAAAATAGAAATTGGCACTTCTTTGCGTGGTGCAAAGCCTTCAATTTCTTTACGAATAATTAAGTGACCAAGACGTTTTTCAATCATGCATAAGTTTTTAAAATCGTCTTTAGAAACAAATGAAATAGCCTCACCTTTTGCACCAGCACGACCAGTACGACCGATACGGTGAACATAATCATCTGCAGGGAAAGGTAAATCATAGTTAACAACACGTGTTAGCTCGTCAATATCAATACCACGAGCAGCAATGCCAGTTGCCACTAAATATTGCAATTTGCCTTCTTTAAAGTCATTTAATACTTTTGCTCGTGCATCTTGGCTGCGGCCACTGTGAAATGCTTCAGCTTTAATGCCACGCTTTTCTAGTTGGCTAACTAATTTTGCTGCACCATGTTTTGTCTCAATAAAGATCAGAGCTTGGTCCCACTGATTTTCTGAAATTAAGTGGCTAAGTAGTGCTGATTTTCTGTCTTTATCAACGGTCGTTAGCCATTGATCAATTTGTGGTGCAGATGTCGTTTTTGGCGAAATCGTAATTTCAATTGGGTTGTTTACAGCCGTTTTCGCTAAAAAACGGACTTGATCAGACAGTGTTGCAGAGAACAACATGTTTTGGCGATCAAGAGGTAAACGTTCGATGATTTTATTGATGTCTTCAATAAAGCCCATATCGAGCATACGATCAGCTTCATCAAGAACTAAAATCTCAATTTCATCGAAATGAATTGCGCGTTGTGTGTACATATCAAGAAGACGGCCAGGAGTGGCAACTAATACATCAACCCCTTCAATCAGACGTTCTTTTTGATTTTTATAATCAACGCCACCGTACATAGCCAGTGAACTAATATCGATATGCTTACTGTATTTTTGAATATTATCTTCAACTTGGATCGCTAGCTCACGTGTCGGCGTTAAAATTAATGCACGAATACGTTTAGCACGAACCTTAGTTGGATCTTCGCTGAGGATTTCTAAAATTGGTAATACAAAACTGGCTGTTTTACCTGTACCTGTTTGCGCGGCTGCAATTAGGTTTTTTCCAGTAAGCGCAACGGGAATGGCTTTTTCTTGAATTGGAGTTGGGGCTTTATAACCCAGTTCGTCGATGGCTTTTAAAATTGGATCGCTTAACCCAAGTTTGGAAAATGGCATGTGAAATCTCAGATATATGAATAGAAGGGGATTGTAGCATGAAAAAAAGAAATGGCAGCAGAGGAAATAGACACCAATACTATCCTTAGTATTGGCGCCTATGTGTAGACGATTAAATTAATTGATTACGATTTTACCGCGAACTTAGGTCGGATAATTTTATTAACGAATGTCAGTACCATTGGAAGGATTAGTACGATGGCTGCGATTGCAGTAAAGGTAAAGGTAATTGGACGCTCCCATAAGAAACTTAACTCACCATCACTGATCATTAATGCTCGACGTAAGTTCTCTTCCATCATTCCACCCAAGATAAAGCCAAATAATAAGGGGGCGAGGGGGAAGTTAGCTAGCCGAAGCGCAATAGCGACCATCGCAATTAAGATCATGATGAAAACATCAATTGTATTAAAAGAGACTAAATAAACCCCTGTGATTGAGAAGAATAAAACCATTGGCATCAATACGGTTCTTGGTATCGCAAGCAATTTTGAGATGTATGGAATCAAGGGTAAATTTAGGATAACCAGAACGATATTACCAAAGTACATTGAGATAATAACCGACCAGACAATATCAGGGTGATCGACAAACAATCTTGGACCTGGCTGAATACCGTAAGCAATAAGGGCGCCTAGCATGATGGCTGACAGTGTACCGCCAGTGAAAGAAGAGTAAGCAGCAAGAGCCAGAGCTTTTCCAGCTTGACCTTTTTGTGCCATTGGATAACCATCAAAGGCAGTAACCACAGTTGAAGAACAGCCTGGTGCATTGATCAATATTGATGAGGTAGACCCACCAAAAACGGCGCCATAATAAACACTCGCCATTAAGATCATACCTGATGCTGGATCAAGTCCGTAGCTCATCGGGAGCATTAAGGCAATGACAGAAATAGGGCCAAGACCCGGCAACATACCGATGAATGTACCTACAAAACAGCCGATCATCACCATCATCAAGTTGGTTGGCATAATCGCTGTTGATAAGCCTGCTAAAATTCCATCTAACATAATTAAGTCCTAGGGTTTACCAAGCAAGAAAAAGATAACCAGGTTCTAGATAGATATCCAAACCTTTGGTAAGAAGTAGCCAGAATCCAGTAACGAAAGGAAACGAGGCGCCAAATAAAATGGGTTTACGACGTTCGCCTAAAAGATAGAACCCTGCCAGTAAAAATAGGCTTGTAGCTAGAACAAAACCGAGCCATATTAAACCAATGCCATACAACACCACTTAACGATCGGATCACGATAGGCGTTGAGTTGACCATTAATGTATCTGGTTGGCGCTCTGCAGTTTCAATTAAATGAGCAATAGCTTTACCGTCGCCACCACCTGGAATAATAAAATGGATTTTTCAAGTTCGGCGGCGAACGCAGATCCTGACATAGCAAAAGAGGCTGCAATCATTGACGCTGTGATCTGTTTTTTAAATGAAGTAAGCATGAGTAACATTTCCTTATGTGTCCAAATTTCTCTGTCGTTGCGATATGAAACTTGAGAGTAGGGGATGCAGCTTCTATGAGCTGTTATCTTTCAGAGATATACTGCTTTTCTTGGTTGTGGCGTAAATATTATTTCTTCGGGGTGGGTTTGACTAGATAGGGGGAAATAATGAGTATTTAGAACATAAAGGGGGTTTTGTTCATAAAGTTCATCATAGTATTTATAAGTAAAAAAGCCATGCAATAAGAAAATGCATGGCTTAAGTTTATTGTGTGTCTTGCGCTACTTTAGGTTATTGAGTCTTAAATTCACTCAGTTTCTGAGTTAATGAATGACTCTCTTTAGTGAGTGCTTCTGTATCTTTTAATGACGTATGCATATCTGAAAGAACCTCGTTAGCGGCTTCATTTATGCTGGTTACATTACGATTAATCTCTTCTGAAACCGAGCTTTGCTCTTCTGCAGCGGAAGCTATTTGATTATTCATATCATTAGTAACCAAAATAGCAGAGCTAATCTCTTTTAGATTATCTTGTGCAATCACAGTCTCTTCTTTAGTTGATAATGCCTGCTTTTGGCTATTATCCATCACTGTTACAATACTTTGAGTATTTTGTTGTAGTATCACAAGCATGTTATTAATTTCTTGAGTTGAGCTTTGTGTACGACTTGCTAGGTTACGCACTTCATCAGCAACAACTGCAAACCCACGCCCTTGCTCACCAGCGCGAGCGGCTTCAATAGCAGCGTTTAATGCCAATAAGTTTGTTTGTTCTGCAATACCACCAATTTCAGTTAGAATTTTTTGAATGTCATTGCTTGATGCAGCTAGGTTTACTACTTGCTCTTGAGCCTCATTAATGAATTGCGCCAGCTCTTCAACAGAAGCTGCAGCATTGTTCATTATTTTTTGACCTTCTTCACTGCTTACTTGAATTTGACTTGCAGCTGTTGCTGCTTGTAATGCAGACGAGGCAACCTCTTGAGCTGTTGCACTCATTTCATTAATAGCGGTCGCTAATTGAGTGACTTCACTCACTTGATTTTGTAGCTTAATTTGTGATTTCTCAGTTTCAGCCATGGTATTCATTGATGATTGAGAGACCAACTCTGCCGTATCTTTTGCATTATGAAGGGTGCCTTGAACTTTCTCGATAAAAGTATTAAACCAGAAAGCCAATTGACCAATTTCATCTTTAGATGTGACATCAATACGCTGAGTTAAATCACCATCACCTTGAGCGATATTTTCAAAACGAGACGTTAGGTTAGTTAAAGAAGCACCAATTTGTTTCGCTAAAATAAAGATGATGAAAATACCGATAATCGATGAAACTAAACCACTTAATAAACCATTAGAAAGTGCGTCATCACTTAGCTGAGTGCTTAGTGAATTAAAGTCAGTAATTTCTTTCTGCAATGTTTCTGAAGGAATAGAAACGATAACGATCCAAGGTTTCGAACCTGTATTTATTGTGGAAATAGCCGTTTTATATGGACCAATATCTTTTAAAAATGTCTTTTTTGTTATCGCGTCTTGTTGAATCTCGCTCCAATTTTGAGCAAATTCTTTTTTTACTTTTGTACCAACAAGCTCCCCATCTTGACTAAAAGATAATAAAGTACCGTTCCATGAAGAAATAGAAACGACCGCTTGAGGAATGTCTATTCCTTGAGCCGCTTTTTTACTGATTTTCTGGAAACTTTTAATTGACCAATCAAACCCAACAGAGCCAACAATTTCATTGTTGTGTCGTAATGGTAAGCTAATCGTAGTAATTAACTCTTCGTTGCCTCTTACATTGTAATAATAAGGTTCCATTACAAAGCTTTTACCCGATTCAAACGGCGCTAAATGCCATTCATCAATACGCTCACCATTATTGTTTAAAGCGGTATTGTTAAAGCTATCCATCCCTAAGGCTTCAAAGCTAGAGTCAATTGGTGAAAAGAATGGAGATAAAATACCGTTTTTATTTACCGCTTTTTGGGTCAATTCGGAATTGTCTTTGATAAAATTTTCTTTTTCCCAAACCATGTAGCCAGCAAAAACGCTTTTATTTTGAATTTTTAACGAAGCTATAAATTGTTCGATAAGAAGGCTAGCATTAGATTGGTGTTGATTTGATAATTCTAGTAATGATTGAAGTTGTTTTAAATTACTAATAACAGGAGAGAAAAGGCCATTCAGTTCGGCACTTTGTTGGTTAGCAATAGACAGTAATTTGTAATCAATATTTTCAACAAGTTGGTCAGAAACATGCTTTGTGATTTCTTTATTTACCTCATCATAAGAAACGGTTGTAAAAAACATAGCCGTACTTAATGTAATAAATATGGCAAGCCCTGCGCTAATCGCGATACGTGTTTTGATTGATTTAAACATAATGCCCCTAATGATAAAAATAGTTTTATAGAATTACTTATCGACTAAAAATAAATATTCATTAGGGTAAATAGAGCGGTTTTAGGATAAAAATTATAAAATGTTCAGATTGAGTTCATAAAGGGTAATTTATATTTATTTATAATCTTTAAGGTATATGATAAATCTCTTGATTAAGTTATTTTCTGTTAATCTGCTTTGTACCAATGCTAGTAAGTATTATTTTGATTGGCATTGTTTATATTCGTAAATTTATAGTGAGACAAAGAATGAACAAAAAATTATTGGTGCCTTTGTTGTTTAGCGTTGCTTTAGTTGGGTGTGATGACGCAAGTGAAGCGATTGATAAAGCACAAGATGCAGCAAATAAGGCTGTTGATATGGCTCAATCTAAATTAGAGATCAGTAGATCTGGATGTACTAAATATTGAACAATTCGGTGATGCTGCTGATTCAGCAACTGAGTTTGCAGAGTCAATCGATGAAGCGCTAAATGCGGATTACAGTAATCCTAAAGCATTAGTCGAAATTCAAGAGCACATTGCCAATGCTTATAGCTGTTTAGTTGAAGCATCATCAGAATCAAATGCTGAAAAACTAATGAACAAAGTAATGTCGACGATTTCAAATCAAGAAGCACAAAGCTTGATAGAGAAGGGCGTTGAAAGTGCAAAAGAAATGCAAGCGTGTGTGATGTAATTTATTATTGCTTTGTATAGTTAAGCGCCACCATAATTATATTTATGTTGGCGCTTTTTTATTAATGGGTATTTGAGATTGTTGGTAACTGTTGCAAATTTTGCTGAAGATCCATTGTGTATGTGTATTTAGATTGGTAACCAAAATATCGCCATGTAGAATCATAGCGAACACCATATCCATAAGTAATTAATGCGACCCATTCTTTACGATTACTCTCAATTGCTTGTTTGATTATTGCTCTTATTCTATTCATAACATAATCCTCTTCGTTGTGTATTTTTATAATAAGAAGAGGAAATGATAAAAAGAGCATTAACTTATCTATTAGTAATACTTTTCCATCAATGGCTATTTAAATTATCAATAAATAGTACTATTTAGGCAGGTTGTAACATTATTTAGCAGCGGAGATTCATTGATGAAAGCGAATCTTGAAAGAGTTCCTATCCGACTTGGTTCATCTTGGCGTTATAAAAAGATTGATGGTGTTGAAAAAAGCTATCATTGGCACTTTCATCATGAATATGAACTTGTTTTGTTTCGAAAAAATAATGCTCAAGGTATGGTCGGTCATTTTGAAGGAGAAATAGAAAATAATACGTTATGGTTAATTCCCCCTAAGATGCCACATGCTATTGAATTATTAGATGAAAATAATGAACGTCAGTGTGAGTCTCATATCATTTGGCTACCAAAAGATTGGGTTGAAAACATGATATTTAGTTGTACAGAATTAAGGAGAATGGCTGAATTATTAAAACGCTCTAGTAATGGACTGTGTTTTTCAAAATCCACAGCAGAAGATGTTTATCAATTAATAGGGAAGTTATTTAAAGGTTCGGTCTTTGATGATCTTGGATATTTAATGCAGATATTAGGTTGTCTATGTTCAGATAAAGAGACTAAGCAACTTCAATTATTTTCAAAACAAGAAGCGATAGATAAAGAAGGAAAAGAGAAAATTGACCTTGTTTGTAAGTATATTGATGATAACTACCAAAATACAATTACATTACTGAATGTTGCCAATCACCTTTGTGCAAGTGAAAGTACTGTCCATCGACTATTCCAATCACATTTTGGTGAAAGTTTTAGTCAATATTTGAAAAAATTCAGATTAAATCATGCGGCTAATTTACTGACTCACAGTCGTTTACCTATTGGAATTGTGGCAGAGCAGGTGGGGTATAGAAATCAAACTAATTTTAATCGCTTATTTAAGGATTATAAACACCTGACGCCAAATCAATATAGAAAGAAGTTTAGTGGTTTCTAGTTTTGATATGAAAGACATAAAAAAAGGCTGACACTATGTCAGCCTTAATAATACTTCACTGTAAAATTACAGCTTGTCAGTTAGCTCGATAGCTTGGCCGATGTAGTTTGCTGGTGTCATCTCTTTTAGACGAACTTTCTCATCTTCAGGGATTTCTAAACCGTCGATGAATGCACGCATGCCTTCGCCGTCAATACGCTTACCACGAGTCAGTTCTTTTAGTTTTTCGTATGGCTTTTCGATGCCGTAACGACGCATTACTGTTTGTACAGGTTCTGCAAGAACTTCCCAGTTTTTATCTAGCTCTGCTTCAAGTGCAGCACGGTTGATCTCTAATTTGCTAATGCCTTTTAGAGTCGACGTATATGCAATGATAGCGTAGCCACAACCAACACCTAGGTTACGAAGAACCGTTGAGTCAGTTAGATCACGCTGCCAGCGAGATACAGGCAGTTTTTGAGCTAGGTGGCTAAAGATAGCGTTAGCAAGACCTAGGTTACCTTCTGAGTTTTCAAAATCGATTGGGTTAACTTTATGCGGCATAGTTGAAGAGCCGATTTCGCCAGCAATCGTTTTTTGTTTGAAGTGACCAAGAGCAATGTAGCCCCAAACGTCACGGTCAAAATCAAGAAGGATGGTATTGAAACGTGCAATCGCATCAAATAGCTCAGCAATGTAGTCATGCGGTTCAATTTGAGTTGTGTACGGGTTCCAGTTAACGCCTAGAGATTCAGTGATGAACTCTTCGCTAAATGCGTGCCAATCAACGTCTGGGTAAGCAGAAAGGTGAGCGTTATAGTTACCAACAGCACCATTGATTTTTGCTAGGATTTCAACATTTTCGATTTGCTTGTATTGACGTTCCATACGGTACGCAACGTTAGCCATTTCTTTGCCCATAGTCGATGGAGAAGCTGGCTGACCGTGTGTACGAGACAGAAGAGGAATGTCACGATATTCGTTAGCCAATGCTTTAATTGCATCAATAACGTTACGGATCTCAGGAAGAATCACAGTATCACGAGCTTCTTTAAGCATAAGAGCGTGAGATGTGTTGTTGATGTCTTCTGAAGTACATGCAAAGTGAATGAATTCATTGATAGCGTGAAGCTCAGGAAAATCAGCTACTTTTTCTTTTAAGAAATATTCAACTGCTTTTACATCGTGGTTTGTAGTGCGTTCAATGTCTTTAATACGCATAGCGTCTTCTTCACTGAAGTTAGCTGCGATGTTATCTAAGAATTGATTCGCTTCTGCGCTTAATGTAGCCACTTCCGCAATCGATTGCGTAGCTGCTAATTTTTGAAGCCAACGAACTTCAACAACAGTGCGGTACTTCAGTAAGCCGTACTCACTAAAGATGCTGCGTAGAGAAATTGTTTTACTTCCGTAGCGACCGTCTACAGGTGAAACAGCAGTTAATGCTGACAATTCCATGTGAATCTCCTAGATATGTATAAAAGGTTAAAGGAAAAAGCCTACCTGAAACTCAAGTAGGCTTTAATTTTTTAAATTCGAGCTAAAATAATTTTTGCTTGCTCAACCATTTTCTTACGGCCAAAAATTAAGTGGCGACGTTTGCCACCTGTTTGTCGCCATAACACAGCAGAACGAATACCTGAAAGTAACAGAGAGCGCACTTTATGCTGTGTCATTGGTTGCTGTAAGATTGATGGTGTACCAGTAACTTGAATGCGAGGGCCCATAGGGCTGATCACATCTAAGTAAATGCTGGCGATGTTACTAAGCATTTGTTCGTCATGAATGTCAAAATGTTCAAGTTGACGTTCAATAGTACCAATACGTTCACCAAGCTTACTCATGCCATCTCTATGACCAGCAAGCTTACGTTCTAATGCCATTAAACTGATTAAGTAGCGAGTTAATTCACTGCCCGCAGGAGTGTTATCAAAATCTCGAACTAGACATTCCAAACCAATACGCAAATTAGCTTCATTGCCGTATACCGCAACGGTATTATTTGGATTGGTTTCTAAAATAGATTGAATCGCAGTATCAAACGCAGCTTGATCACAGTGTCCATCTTTCGCCATTTTTTGTACTAAGCTTGCCGCTTGGCAAATGCCAGCAAATGCAATGGTTCTGTCAAATAAAGTGTTCGCCACGTTTGGGCTCCTTAAATACGCTCTTCAATAATACCGCCACCTAGGCAAACTTCACCTAAGTAGAAAACTGCAGATTGACCTGGAGTTACCGCAATTTGTGCTTCATCAAAGATCACTTTAATGTTTTCATCATCGATAGGGATGATAGTACAAGGGATATCCGTTTGACGGTAACGTGTTTTTACTGTGCAGCTTAATGGTGCTTTAATCGGCGTGCGATCAACCCAATCAAGTTGAGACGCTAATAAACCTTGAGATTTCAGTAATGGGTGATCTTTGCCTTGAACAGCAATTAACACGTTACGTTTTAAATCTTTCTCACCAACGAACCATGGGTCTTCATTGCCACCGCCGCCTTTAGAACCGCCGATATGTAGACCTTTACGTTGGCCAAGCGTGTGGTACATCAACCCTTGGTGTTGTCCAATGACCTTACCGTCAGGTGTTTCAATATTACCTGGTTGTGCTGGTAAGTATTTGCCTAAAAATTCAGTGAATTTACGCTCACCGATAAAGCAGATACCAGTAGAATCTTTTTTCTTCGCTGTGATCAAATCTTGCTCTTCAGCAATGCGGCGTACTTCAGGTTTTTCAAGCTCACCAACAGGGAATAAGCTACGAGATACTTGATCTGAGCTTAATGTGTATAGGAAGTAGCTTTGATCTTTATTTGAATCCAAACCACGAAGCATTTCTGGCTTAGCACCATTGGCAATTTCTTCGGCTGTTGGGAAAGTACGACGAACGTAGTGACCCATAGCGATGAAATCTGCATCTAGTACTTCATCTGCAAATTCTAAGAAAGCTTTAAATTTGATTTCTTTATTACAAAGAATATCTGGGTTTGGCGTACGGCCCGCTTTGTATTCTTCTAGGAAATATTCAAAAACGTTGTCCCAATATTCAGCAGCAAAGTTAATGGTGTGAAGGTGAATCCCTAATTTGTCACACACGGCTTGTGCATCGGCTAAATCTTCGGCAGCGGTACAATATTCCTCGTTGTCATCTTCTTCCCAGTTTTTCATGAAAAGACCTTCAACTTGGTATCCTTGTTGCTGAAGTAGGTAGGCTGATACTGAAGAATCTACACCACCGGACATACCGACGATGACTTTCTTTTGGCTGTTGTCTGACATTCTTTAACACCACTAATAAAACTTGAGGCAGATTCTAACAGAAAGAATATGCTGGGGACAGATCCGAGACTAAAATCACATAATTATATCTGTGAAGTTAGGGTTATTTATGTTGATTTAGTCCTTTAAATTTAAGCGTTTCGCTAAACGATGTAAATTTCCCGTATCAAGCTGTAAGACTCGTGCTGTTGCTGCCCAATTTTGTTGCTGCTCTAGGTATGTTTTTTTTATTAAAGTAGCTTGAAATTCATCAGTAGCAGAACGTAAATCTGTTGTTTTTTCAAGGCTGATGCTGTCTTTTTGTTCAATCAGTTTGCTTTCAGTGTTCGTGTCTTTTTTTATCGAGAAATGCACAGGGGTGAGTATCAAATCAGAATCATTTCTTTGCGCTCTAGAAAGTACTGCAGCTCTGCTGATGACGTGTTCTAATTCTCGAATATTTCCCGGCCATGAGTAAGCATTAAGTAACTCGATGGCTTCAGGGGTAATACGTATACTTGAACCGCCTAATTTAATGCGGTTTTTTTCAGCAAAATAACCAGTAAGTAAAGTGATGTCATTATCTCTGTCTCTCAGTGGTGGCACAAAAATAGGAAACACACTGAGACGATGGTACAAGTCCGCTCTAAAGTGCCCATTTTTTACTTCTTCACTCAAGGTTTTATTTGTGGAAGCACCAATTGAAGCGTATCAAGCTGGGCAATTTACCAAGTTAGCATTACCTGATGAAAATGGTGGTTGGGTTAGAAGGGCGTATTCCATTGTGAATAACCCAAAGCAGGCTGAAGGACACCAACAGATGGAGTTTCTGATCATCGCTGATGACAGTGGAGAGTTATCTCCTCGTCTTCAATCGCTTAACTCGGGTGATGAAATTTTTGTTGGTAATGAGGCGGCAGGTTTTATGACTACGGATGAAGTCCCTCAAAATGTGGATGATTTATGGCTATTATCAACAGGAACGGCGATTGGGCCATTTATTTCAATATTAGAAACGCCTTCATTAGGTGCACGATTTAAAAATATTGTACTTGTTCACGCCGTGAGAACAGAGTCTGAATTAATTTATCAAGAACGTATTCAATCATTACTTAATCGATATGAGAAGAGGTTCCATTATGTCCCAATTATTTCTAGAGAACATGTCACCGGAACTTTATGTGGACGAATCCCGTCTTTGTTGCTCAATGGAGAGCTTGAACACAACGCCAAATGTCAGCTTAGTACAACGCATAGTTTCTTATACATTTGTGGCAATCCAAACATGGTTAAAGACACATCAAAGGCGTTACAAGAACTAGGGTTCAATAAACATCTGCGTAGAAAAATAGGGCAGTTTAGTTCGGAGAATTATTGGTAATAATAGATAACTGAATTACAAATTACGTTAGAAAACAAAAATTATTTGGAGAATTATTATGAGTCATTTACGTATCCCACAAAATTGGACAATCCAACGTTCTACCCCGTTTTTCACTAAAGACAACGTCCCTGATGCATTGCTTTCTCACCATAATACGGCTGCTGAAGTATTTGGTCAGATATGCGTTATGGAAGGTGTGGTGACTTATTATGGTTTTGCAGATTCAGAGGCTACTGAGCCTGAAGTTAAAGTCGTTATTAATGCAGGACAATTTGCAACAAGCCCTCCTCAATACTGGCATAGAGTCGAATTAAGTGATGATGCTCAATTCAACATTAATTTCTGGTCAGATCAAGATAAAAGCGGAAAGAAAATGTTTAACACGAAATAATTATGAACACTCTTTTTTTCATTTATGGCATAGTAGGCGAAATTATTAAGTGAGAAGTAAGATGACAGACCAACAAGACGATTTCATGACGGAAGAAACACTGATCGAAACCGTAAAGAATCAAATTGAAGACGGTAGCCCAATCACAGTAAAAGAGACGCTAATGCGTCTAGTTATGACGGGTAATCCTCGTGAAGATGCGATTGAAATGATGGCGTGCGCTTTGGCTGTTGAAGTGTTTGATGTGATGAAGAATGGCGCTGAATTTAACCAAAAGCGTTATAAAGAAAATTTAGAGTCATTACCAGACATGAGTTTTATGGGTGATGAATAATCGTAATAACGATTGCGTGTAATTGGTATTAGAAATAAAAAAGGGCTAATAGTATTAATACTATTAGCCCTTTTTTATATTACAGTATGCCTAGTTTGCGCAACCAATTTCACCTGTCAACATGCAGTTTTGTTGCTGTTTTTCTTGATTATCATAGTGCTCATTTGTTAATTCAACAGAGTTAATGTCTTCTCTATCTGCAGGAGCACAAGCACTTAAAAATAATACGCTAGCAATCCCTGCTACCTTGATGATTATGTTCATATTTATTCCTTTATTCTTCTCGTGTTTTCTTTATGTTAAGTTAAAAAACCTCAAACGGACAGTTGTTTTTAACTTATTTTTTACATTTGAATCTGTTGCTCTAAAGTGAGACTTCTTTCCATTCACCATGAGGGACATCCTTAATAGTCCACTCTCCCATTGAATAGCGGATTAAACGTAATGTCGGAAACCCAATATGTGCAGTCATGCGACGAACTTGGCGGTTACGTCCTTCAATAATGGTAAGTGCTATCCATGTTGTTGGAATGGCAGCACGAAATCTAACGGGAGGATTACGCTCCCATAAATCAGGAGTGTCGATAATTTCAACTTTAGCAGGGAGAGTCATACCATCTTTTAACTCAATACCTTGACGAAGTTTTTCTAAATCGTCTTCTGTTGGTGCACCTTCTACTTGTACCCAGTATGTTTTTGGGGACTTAGATTCTGGTTGTGTTAAGCGAGCTTGAAGCACACCATCATTAGTTAGAATTAATAAACCTTCACTGTCGCGATCGAGGCGACCAGCGGCATAAACGTCTTTTACTGAAATAAAATCTGCGAGAGTCTGACGATGTTGGTCATCGGTAAATTGACTCAGTACATCAAAAGGTTTATTAAAGATAAGGACTTTACGATCTTTTGGCGCAGGGCGTGGCTTTTGGGTGTTTTTTTTCTTAAAGGCCGGTTTTTTCCAATTTGGAGAACGCTTGAATGTCATGTTAACTACCTTGCAAAATTGTAAAGCTTTTGTGGTGTTTAGTTTTAAAGTTCGCCGCTTTTCGCTATAGTACGCGCGTGAAACAAGAGACTAATAAAAATAAAGTCGGTAAATTACAAAATTCATTATACGTTTTGTTGTGGGTTTTGTGGATTAAATAGGGAAATTAAATGACAACGCAAAAATCTAAGATTATCTATACCATCACTGATGAAGCGCCAGCACTGGCGACACATTCACTTCTTCCAATTATTCAAGCATTTGCAGCGTCATCGGATATTGACGTTGATACACGCGACATCTCACTTGCTGGTCGTGTAATTGCTAATTTTTCTGAGTATTTAACCGAAGAACAACGTATTAGTGATGCATTAGCAGAGCTTGGCGAATTAGCAAAAACGCCAGAAGCCAATATCATTAAACTTCCAAACATCAGTGCGTCAATTCCTCAGCTTCATGCTGTAATCAAAGAGCTTCAAGCGAAGGGCTATGCTCTTCCTAATTACCCTGAAGAAGCGAAAACAGACGAAGAAAAAGCAGTTAAAGCCGTTTACGATAAAATTAAAGGTTCTGCGGTAAACCCTGTTCTTCGCGAAGGCAACTCTGACCGTCGTGCGCCAGGTGCCGTTAAGCAATATGCTCGTAATAATCCACATTCAATGGGGGCATGGGCTTCAGATTCTAAATCACACGTTGCAAGCATGAGTGACGGTGACTTTTACTCAAGCGAAAAATCAGTAACGATTGATGGCGCAACAAACGTTACTATTGAGTTTGTTTCTGAAAATGGCGATGTTACCGTTCTTAAAGAAGGCTTATCGCTAAAAGATAAAGAGATCATTGATGGTTCTTGCCTGAGTAAAAAAGCATTAGTTGAATTCTTCGAAACTGAAATCAAAAAAGCGAAAGAAGAAGACGTATTACTTTCTTTACACATGAAAGCAACCATGATGAAAGTATCAGATCCTGTTATTTTTGGTCATGCCGTTAAGGTTTTCTATAAAGATGTATTTGCAAAACACGCAGCAACTTTTGAAAAACTGGGTGTTGATGCTAACAATGGCGTAGGCGATGTTTACACTAAAATAGCCTTACTACCAGATGCTGAAAAAGCAGCGATTGAAGGGGATCTAGCAGCGGTTTACGAATATCAACCTGAGCTTGCTATGGTTGATTCAGACCGTGGTATTACTAACCTTCACGTGCCAAGTGATGTAATTATTGATGCATCTATGCCTGCTGCATTACGTACTTCGGGTCGTATGTGGGGTCCAGATGGTCAGTTAAAAGACACTAAAGCAATGATTCCTGATCGTTGTTATGCGGGTGTTTATCAAGCTGTTATTGAATTCTGTAAAGCGAATGGTGCATTTGACCCGACAACAATGGGGTCAGTACCAAACGTAGGCCTAATGGCTCAAAAAGCAGAAGAATATGGTTCTCACGATAAGACATTTATTCTTCCTGAAGCGGGTACTGTTCGAGTGATTGATGGTACTGGTACTGCACTGATTGAACACTCGGTAGGTGAAGGCGATATCTGGCGTATGTGTCAGGCAAAAGATGCACCAATTCAAGATTGGGTTAAATTGGCAGTAAATCGTGCTCGTGCAACGGGAACTCCAGCTATTTTCTGGCTTGATGCTAATCGTGCTCATGATGCCGAACTGATTAAGAAGGTGAACACTTATCTTGCCGATCATGATACCACAGGTCTTGATATTCAAATTCTATCGCCAGTAGAAGCGACTGATTATACGTTAGCGCGTATTATCAAAGGCGAAGATACGATTTCTGTAACAGGTAATGTGTTACGTGATTACTTAACGGATTTATTCCCAATTTTAGAGCTTGGTACGTCCGCGAAAATGTTGTCTATTGTACCGCTTATGAATGGTGGTGGCTTGTTTGAAACTGGCGCAGGTGGTTCTGCCCCAAAACATGTTCAGCAGTTTGAAAAAGAAAACCACTTACGTTGGGATTCTTTAGGTGAGTTTTTAGCACTGGCAGCATCGTTTGAGCATTTAAGTGTCACGACAGGTAATACAAAAGCACAGATTCTTGCTGATACGCTTGATGCGGCAACGTCTAAGTTCCTTGAAACGAACAAATCACCATCACGTCGTGTTGGTGAATTAGATAACCGTGGTAGCCATTTCTACCTGGCAATGTATTGGGCGCAAGAACTTGCTACACAAACGAAAGATGCAGATCTTCAAGCTTACTTTGGTTCTGTAGCTGAAACATTAACGTCTAATGAAACTAAGATTGTTGATGAGCTAAATGCGGCACAAGGTGTTGCTGGTAATGTAGGTGGTTATTTCCAACCCGTCGCAGAACTTGCTGCAAAAGAGATGCGCCCAAGCGCGACATTGAATGCGGCGCTAGCTTCAATTTAATATCGAATAACGTCTTTATAATAAAGCGCGGTTAAGATGAAAAGCCTTGAAGTAGTGATACTTCAAGGCTTTTTTGTATATGTAATAGTTAGGGTAAGTATTAAATACTGGTATTGTAATAATTACGCTTTGGACAAGAAGAAATAATCTCTGCGCGATTAAATGAGATAACTTCTTCAAGTACGACATCAAATCCCCATAAACGGTGTAAATGTTTCATTACTTCAGCATGACTCTTATCTAATGGAATTCTATTGTGAGGGATGTGTCGGAGTGTTAAAGATCGGTCTCCTCTCACATCCACATTCCATACTTGAATATTAGGTTCTAAATTACTTAGATTATATTGAGCCGCTAACTTTTCTCTTATTTCTCGATAGCCTGTTTCATCGTGAATCGCGTTGACTTCAATATGCTTATTTTTATCGTTATCTAGAATTGAAAATAATTTAAATTCACGAATAAGCTTTGGCGATAAATACTGACTAATAAAGCTTTCATCTTTGAAGTTATGCATTGCAAAATGGACAGCATCAAGCCAGTCACTCCCCGCTAATTCAGGAAACCATTCTTTATCTTCATCTGTCGGTTCTTCGCAAATTCGGCGGATGTCTTGGAACATAGCAAAGCCTAACGCGTATGGATTAATGCCACTGTAATAAGGACTATTGTAAGCCGGTTGCGCTACGACATTTGTATGGCTGTGTAAGAATTCTAAAATGAATTTTTCAGAGACGAGTCCGTCATCATATAAATGGTTCAAAATAGTGTAGTGCCAGAAGGTTGCCCATCCTTCATTCATTACTTGGGTTTGTTTTTGAGGGTAAAAATACTGGCTGATTTTTCTTATGATTCTGACGACTTCTCGTTGCCATGACTCAAGTAATGGAGCGTGTTTTTCAATAAAATAAAGAATATTTTCTTGAGGCTCAGAAGGGAATCGTATTTTTTCTTCGCTGTTTTCTTCTTTTGATTTTGGTACGGTTCGCCATAGATCATTGACTTGAGATTGAAGGTAAGACTCTCTGTCTTCTTGACGGATTTTCTCTTCTGCGATAGAAATTTTCTCAGGACGTTTATAGCGATCAACACCGTAATTCATTAATGCATGGCAAGAGTCGAGGATTTTTTCTACCTCATCTGCACCGTACTTTTCTTCACACTGAGTTAGGTATTGTTGAGCAAACAGTAAGTAATCAACAATAGAGCTGGCGTCTGTCCATGTTTGGAAAAGGTAATTTCCTTTAAAAAAAGAGTTATGTCCATAACACGCATGAGCCATTACCAAGGCTTGCATTGTTATGGTGTTTTCTTCCATTAGATAGGCAATACACGGCGATGAGTTAATAACAATTTCATACGCTAAGCCCATTTGGCCGTGTTTATAATTTTGTTCTGTTTGGATAAATTTTTTACCAAAAGACCAATGATGATAGTTGATTGGCATACCTACGCTAGAGTAGGCATCCATCATTTGTTCAGCCGTGATTATCTCAATCTGATTAGGGTAAGTATCAAGGCGGTAGTGTTGTGCGACCTTTTTTATCTCTACATGATATTGCTCTAATATTTGAAAGGTCCAATCTGGCCCATCAGGTAGCATAGCTTTCCTTTTCATAGTGCCTCCTAAGCCAGTTGTTTTTGAAACAACTCTCTGAAAATAGGATAAATATCTTCAACTGAGCGAATGTTTTTCATCGCAAAATTATCAAATCCTTGGGTAAGTTTTTCATACTCAGTCCACAAGGTTTGATGGTGACGTTTGGTTATTTCAATGTAAGAGTAATACTGACAATAAGGGAGAATCGATGAGGTAAGTAACTCTTTACATTTTGGTGAGTCATCAGCCCAGTTATCTCCATCAGATGCTTGAGCGGCATAGATATTCCATTCATTGACAGGGAATCGTTCCGCAATCACTTCTTTCATTAATCTTAACGCACTAGAAACCATGGTTCCTCCCGTTTCTTGGGAGTAGAAAAAGTCGTGTTCGTTTACTTCTTTAGCTTGGGTGTGATGTCGAATAAAAACTACTTCAACATTCTCATAGGTACGGGTAAGGAAAAGATAAAGCAGTACATAAAAACGTTTAGCGATATCTTTTGTTGCTTGATCCATTGAACCAGAGACATCCATTAAACAGAACATGACTGCCTGACTTGATGGAATAGGGGTACGTTCGTAATTTTTATAACGTAAGTCAAAAGAATCAATATACGGGACGTGTTTAATTTTTTCTCTTAGCTCTTCTATTTCTTTCTTCATTTTACGAACAGAAAGAGGCTGGGCAGGTTCACTGTTTTTTATTTCTTCTAATTCTTTTTCAAGTTCATTAAGTAGACGTTTCTTTCCCGCTGTCATTGCGGTTCTACGAGCAAGAGATTGCTGTAGTGAGCGAACAATATCAATGTTAGATGGAATACCTGCGGTTTGAAAACCTGCTCGATGGGTTTCCCATTCGGTGATTTTTTGAACTTGATTCTTTTCTAAATTAGGCAGTTCAAGTTCTTCAAATAGGATATCCAGATATTCATCTTTGGAGATTTGGAAACTAAATTCATCTTCGCCTTCTCCATCTGCACTAGCATCACCGTCACCAGCTCCGCCGCCACTGCCACCTTGTGGGCGTTCAATTTTATCGCCTCTAATGAATTGGTCATTACCTGGAAGGATCCGTTCTCTTATTCCTCCCTGGCCCTGATGAAAAACAGGCTCAGATATATCTCCCTTAGGAATAGAGATACTTTCACCGCCTTCTATATTTGTAACTGAACGTTGATTAACGGCATCAGAAACGGCGCGTTTAATCTGTTCTTGATGACGGCGAATAAAGCGCTGTCTATTAACGGTACTTTTCTTTTTCCCGTTTAATCTTCTATCGATAAATTGAGCCATTAGTTACCCCTTATTTTGCTAGGGGCAGCTCATTAAGTAATGAGCTGCAACATAATCTCGAAAATAAAAGAGTTTTATTATGAAGATTTACGTACACGTAAGTACCATTCCGCCAGTAAGCGAACTTGTTTTTTGGTGTAGCCTTTTTCCATCATTCGAGCGACAAAATCGTCGTGTTTTTTCTGATCATCAGTGGATGTTTTGCCGTTAAATGAAATAACAGGTAGCAGGTCTTCGGTATTTGAGAACATTTTTTTCTCAATAACAACACGTAGCTTCTCATAGCTTGTCCATGTTGGGTTTTGACCATTGTTATTCGCTTTGGCTCGCAGAACAAAGTTTACAATTTCGTTTCGGAAATCTTTTGGATTACTAATCCCTGCGGTCTTCTCTATTTTTTCTAGTTCATCATTAAGGGCTGAACGGTCAAACAATTGACCTGTATCTGGGTCTCGATATTCTTGATCTTGGATCCAGAAATCAGCGTAGACTACATAGCGATCAAAGATATTTTGGCCATATTCAGAGTAAGACTCGAGATAAGCGGTTTGAATTTCTTTACCGATAAACTCAACATACTTAGGCACTAAGAAGCCTTTGACAAATTCGGTGTATTTGTCGGCAATGTCTTGAGCAAATTGTTCTCGCTCAATTTGTTGTTCAATAACATAGAAAAGATGAACAGGGTTTGCTGCAACTTCCGCTTGATCAAAGTTAAATACGCGAGAAAGGATTTTAAAGGCAAATCGAGTTGATAAGCCTGACATTCCTTCATCAACACCTGCGAAATCTTTATATTCCTGATAGCTTTTGGCTTTTGGGTCGGTATCTTTTAATGTTTCACCATCATAAACGCGCATTTTAGAGAACAGTGATGAATTTTCTGGATCTTTAAGGCGAGACAATATCGAAAATTGAGCCAAAATATCTAAGGTACTAGGGGCGCAAGGGGCATGATAAAGTTCACTATGCTCAAGCAGTTTTTGGTAAATTCTAACTTCTTCTGAAACACGTAAACAATAAGGGACTTTTACGATATAAACCCTATCTAAAAAGGCTTCATTGTTTTTATTATTTCGGAAAGACTGCCATTCTGATTCATTTGAGTGAGCTAAAATCATGCCATCAAAAGGCAGAGCTGATAATCCTTCTGTGCCGTTGAAATTACCTTCTTGTGTTGCCGTTAGTAGAGGATGAAGCACTTTGATTGGTGCTTTAAACATCTCTACAAACTCCATTAAACCTTGGTTGGCTTTACATAAGGAGCCTGAATAACTATAAGCATCAGGGTCATCTTGGGCAAAATGCTCTAATTGACGAATGTCTACTTTACCAACAAGAGATGAAATATCTTGATTGTTCTCGTCTCCTGGTTCTGTTTTTGCTATCCCTATTTGGTCGAGAATTGATGGGTGCACTTTGATGACTTTAAATTTGGTAATGTCGCCACCGAATTCATGTAATCGTTTTGCTGCCCACGGAGACATTATTGAACGTAGGTTGCGAGGCTCAATACCGTATTCTTTTTTTAGTAACTCGCCATCTTCTGTGACATCAAATAAGCAGAAGGGGTGATCGTTGACAGGGCTTCGTTCTCCATTAGCACTTAATACATAAATAGGTAATTTCTGCATTAAGCTTTTTAGTTTTTCAGCTAATGATGATTTACCGCCACCTACTGGGCCTAATAGGTAAAGCACTTGTTTGCGCTCTTCTAGGCCTTGAGCGGCATGTTTAAGGTAAGAAACAATTTGTTCAATTGGCTCCTCCATACCATAGAAGTCTTTAAAGGTCTCATAGCGAGAGATGACACGATTAGAAAAAATACGACTCAGCTGAGGATCAATTGCAGTGTCGATTACTTCTGGTTCGCCAATAGCGATAAGAAGTCTTTCTGCTGCATTTGCGTAAGCACTTTTGTCGTTACTACATAATGACAAGAAATCCTGCAGTGATATTTCTTCATCTTTTGCTGCTTCATAACGGGCTTGATAGTGGTCAAAAATACTCATATCCATTTCCTCTTGTCGTCCATAGTTCCAAATCGTTCTCATCTAAGGTTAGTAACTAAACCCTTATTTTGTCCAAGAAAAAACTGAAAATAGAATAAAAATTAAGTGAGAAATGTGGCAGCGCGCAGGTATAAAAAAGGCGAACCTTTAAAAAGCTCGCCTATTGATATTTTTATTATTTGATTTGTTTATTTACAGTGGTATTGCTCGCAAGCCAGTAATGTATTTTCAATTAGGCTAGCAACAGTCATTGGGCCAACACCTCCAGGTACTGGAGTGATATAGCTTGCTTTTGTTTTTGCAACATCATACTCAACGTCACCAATAAGTTTGCCGCTATCTAAGCGATTAATACCTACATCGACCACGACAGCACCTTCTTTTATCCACTCTCCAGGTATGAAGTTAGGTTTACCTACTGCAACTACAACCAGATCGGCTTGACGAATATGATGCTCAAGATCTTTGGTGAATCGATGACAAGTGGTGGTGGTACAGCCTGCAAGTAGTAATTCTAATGTCATTGGTCTCCCAACAATATTAGATGCACCAACAACAACGGCATGCATACCACGAACTTGAATATTGTAACGGTCAAGAAGAGTAATAATGCCTTTTGGTGTGCATGAGCGTAATTTTGGAATTCGCTGAGATAAACGACCTACATTATATGGGTGGAAACCATCAACATCTTTTTCAGGGTCAATGTGTTCTAAGATTTTAGTACTATCCATTCCAGCAGGAAGAGGAAGTTGAACTAAAATACCATCAATTTCAGCATCTTGATTCAATGTGTCAATAATAGACAGTAATTCAGCTTCTGTTGTCGTTGTTGGTAAATCATAAGATTTTGAAATAAAGCCGACTTCTTCACACGCGCGACGCTTACTGCCGACATAAACTTGAGAAGCGGGATCTTGTCCTACTAATACTACGGCTAGCCCTGGAGCACGTAATCCGGCTTCTACACGAGCTTTAACGCGAGCCCCAACTTCTGAGCGAACAGTTTGGGAGATAAGTTTTCCATCGATAATTTGAGCGGTCATAGTGTTCCTTTAGCGGTCTAATACTGATTGACCTGCGTATTGTCGCAGAAACAAAAAGTAATTGCTATAACGCAAACGATTGCTTTCTGGTGTTTAATATACTTGTATATTGTATTGGTATTCATTTTCCGTCTAAAAGATGATTTTAAGCCAGAGTTTAGATCAAACAATGCACGATCTGTCCTTTTTTTCAGCATTCGGTAAGATAATGATAAGAAAAGGATTGATCTGAGTTCGGATATTCGTATAATCCTACCCCATAGAGCGCCCTTAGCTCAGCTGGATAGAGCACCTCCCTTCTAAGGAGGTGGTCGAAGGTTCGAATCCTTCAGGGCGTACCAAATTGAAAAAGCCGCATTAACCTTATGGTTAGTGCGGCTTTTTTCATTTCTGTCATATCATTTATCAATATGCTAGCGTTACATTATTGTTCGTTAATGGAATGCACAAATGTCTTTTTGGAACGCTTTTTTAATTACAACCCGTTATTCTGAATTACCTTCCTGTTTCTTTACTCATGTCACCCCAAGTCCGCTGGATAATAGTCGTTGGGTTATGTGGAATAAAAGGCTGGCTGAGCAGTTTGGATTACCGTTGAACCCTGATAATAAACCTGAGTTGTTATCGACATTTTCAGGCGAAAACCTTCCTTCTGTTTTTTATCCTTTAGCGATGAAATATGCAGGACATCAATTTGGTAGCTACAACCCTGATCTAGGAGATGGTCGAGGACTTTTGCTAGGTGAAATTACTGATAAATTAGGGGTAAGTTTTGAACTTCATTTAAAAGGGGCAGGGCGCACGCCTTATTCTCGTACTGGCGATGGGCGTGCTGTATTACGTTCGACTATCAGAGAATATTTGTGTAGCGAAGCAATGTCTGGATTGAGTATTCCAACCACCCAAGCTTTGGGTATGATGACGAGTGATACTGCTGTTTTTCGTGAAGGGTATGAAACGGGAGCATTATTAATTAGAGCGACAGAGTCTCATGTTCGATTTGGTCATTTTGAGCATTTGTTTTATAGCAATTTACTTGCAGAGCAAAAATTACTCGCAGACAAAGTGATTGAATGGCACTTTCCTAATTGTCTTGAGTCAGATAAACCTTATGTAGCTATGTTTAATGAGATTGTTGACCGTACTGCCTTTATGATTGCACAGTGGCAGGCGGTAGGGTTTGCTCATGGGGTAATGAATACTGATAATATGTCGATTATAGGTCAAACATTTGATTATGGTCCTTTTGGTTTTCTTGATGATTATGAGCCAAATTATATTTGTAATCATTCTGACTATCAGGGGCGTTATGCCTTTAACCAGCAACCTAGAATTGGCTTATGGAATTTATCAGCTTTAGCACATTCTCTTTCTCCATTAATGGAGAAATCGGATTTAGAATATTCTTTAGCTCAATATGAAACACAACTTCATGGTTACTTTAGCCAGTTAATGAGAGATAAGTTAGGGCTTTATTCTAAACAAGAAGGGGATAGTCGATTATTTGAATCAATGTTTGAGTTGTTGTCGCAAAATGCAGTGGATTACACTCGATTTATGCGTTCACTTTCTTATTTGGATAGTAAAGAAAAACAAACTGTCGTAGACCTGTTTGTTGATCGAGAAGCGGCAACCTTGTGGGTAGATCTATACTTAACTCGTTGTGGATTGGAAGAGGACAGTACAGACTCCCGTTGTGAGCGAATGAGAAGTGTCAATCCTAAGTTCATACTGAGAAATTATTTGGCGCAGCAGGCCATTGATAAAGCTCAACAGGGCGATTTTAGTGAGTTAGAAATATTATCGTTATTACTAGAAAAGCCATTTGATGAGCATACAGAGTTTGAAAAATATGCACAATTACCTCCCGAATGGGGTAAGAAAATGGAGATTAGTTGCTCCTCATAAAAATAATAAAGCAGCTAATTTGGCTGCTTTATTATTTTTATGGCAGATATTTATTTTTTTAGATTGTGTAGCATAAATTCAGTCAGTTCATCTAAAGACATTACATTATCAGAATTGGTATAACCTTGCGCTAACACTGACCACTGTTGGTATGGTTCATTTGGTAAAAAGATTGCAATGAAAACACTGGCTTTTTTGGTGCCGTTGTCATTAACACCGATTGGTTGTATTCCTGTTAATAGCCCTGTTTTCTCTAAAATATCTTGATCTTGAATGTTCTCTTCTAGCCCTAAACCGTAGCCAACATAGAAATCAACATTCGTAGAGTCTTTGACAAATTGAAATCCTCTTTTCTCTAATGATGCTCTGAGTGATTGAGAGAATCGTTGTTCAGTATCTCTATTATTTAATTCTTTATTCAAATAATTGGCACTGATAGTTGGGTGCCAAGAGAAAGTATTCTTTCCATTAAGAGCGATATTAATATCGCCAGTTGTAACTAAGTTTACGGTATTTTTCTCTTGATGTGTTTCAGACACGCAGCCTGATAGAGTAAATAATAGAATAAGTGAGATAATATATTTCAAATTAGTTACCTAGATAAATGAAGTGAAGTCTTTGGAGCGTTTCTTAATCAATAGGTTCAAAAAAGGTGAGTATCCATGCTCACCTTTAATATTATTTAATAGCCATAATTGAGTAATATTATTTTACAACTTCACCTTCGAGTGGTTTTATTTCACTTGCATGAAATCCCTTAGGACCTTCATGGATTTCGTAGGTGACAGCTTGTCCGGCTTTTAGTGTACGGTAGCCATCCATCTCTATTGTGGAATAATGCGCAAAAATATCTCCATCTTCTCCCTCAGGACAAATGAAGCCAAAACCTTTAGCGTTATTGAACCATTTTACTGTACCTGTTGCCATGCTATACATCCCTCTGCATTTTAATTACCTAGCACAATGGTTATTAATTAATCATTTATTTGTTCAATTGATAACCACTACAAACACACTCTATTAAATATAAAATATGAGTCAAGTGCAAATTTGTTACTTTTATAACAAATTTGTTTAATGTCACACTTAAGGTTAACATTATTATCAGTAATATCAGATTGATAAATAAAGTGGAGATAAAGAAAAAAAGACCCTATCCTTTACTTTAATATCGTTGTTTTTCTACTCGATTTAATCAAAATTAAGTGATAAAGATATGAAAATCGCATCTTTTGTTTGATGTAACCTTGTGTCTAGATTAGTCTGAATAGTAGAGGATACATTGAAGTATCAGATTCTTTTTTTGCTAATTTAGTTGTCGATATGAGTAAACTATATGAATGGATTTCTCCTGATTCAGATGTTTTGGAGCAAGAGAAAACAGAGTTAAGACCACCATCTATGTATAAAGTGGTTTTAAATAATGATGATTACACTCCAATGGAGTTTGTTGTCGAAATTTTAGATAAATTTTTTTCCATGGATTTGGAAAAAGCGACACAATTAATGCTAACAGTGCATTATGAAGGGAAAGCAGTATGTGGGGTTTTTACTGCTGAAGTTGCTGAAACTAAAGTTGCGCAAGTGAATGCATATTCGCGTGATAATGAGCACCCACTACTGTGTACAATGGAACAAGCGTAAGTTTGTTCGTTACACCATATTTTGGTGTTTTGGGAGGTTCCTATGCTAAATAAAGAATTAGAAGCGAGTTTAAATAGTGCGTTTGTTCGAGCACGAGAAAAGCGCCATGAGTTTATGACAGTAGAGCATTTATTATTTGCTCTATTAGAAAACCCATCCGCTCATGAAGCTCTTTTAGCTTGTCATGCAGATTTACCTGCGTTGGCAACTGAAATTGATGAATTCATTACACAAACCACACCGCTTATTCCTGCTGACGACGAAAGTCGAGAAACTCAGCCAACATTAAGCTTTCAACGTGTTCTTCAACGTGCAGTTTTTCATGTCCAATCATCTGGCCGTAATGAAGTCACTGGAGCTAATGTTCTTGTTGCTATTTTTAGTGAACAAGAATCACATGCCGCGTACCTCCTTAAAAAGAATGACATTAGTCGGTTAGATATTGTTAACTTTATTTCACATGGTGCGCCTGAGCATCGTGAGGAGAATTCAGATCCGAATAATGTTGAAGCCGCAGTAGAGGCAAGCCCAGAAGATAAATTAGAAAGCTTTGCTATTAACTTAAACCAAGTGGCTAAAAATGGCGGGATTGACCCATTAATTGGACGCGATGAAGAGCTTGAGCGTACGGTTCAGGTATTGTGTCGTCGCCGTAAAAATAATCCGCTATTAGTCGGTGAAGCAGGAGTGGGTAAAACCGCAATTGCTGAAGGTCTTGCATGGCGAATTGTTGAAGGTCAAGTTCCTGATGTTATTAAAGACTGTATTATTTATTCTTTAGATATTGGTTCATTGCTTGCCGGTACTAAATATCGTGGTGATTTTGAGAAACGATTTAAAGCTATCTTAAAACAGCTTGAAAAAGAAGAACATGCAATCTTATTTATTGATGAAATTCATACTATTATCGGTGCGGGTGCCGCTTCAGGCGGTCAAGTTGATGCCGCTAATTTAATTAAACCTCTATTAAGTAGCGGAAAATTACGCTGTATTGGCTCAACTACTTATCAAGAACACAGTACGATTTTTGAAAAGGAGCGTGCATTAGCTCGTCGTTTCCAAAAAATTGATGTTTTGGAACCGTCAATTGATGACACAACTAAAATATTAATAGGCTTGAAAAGTAAATACGAAGAGCATCATGAAGTCCGTTATACCAATAAAGCCCTTCGTGCTGCGGTAGAGCTATCAGCAAAATACATTAATGAGCGTCATTTACCAGATAAGGCAATTGATGTTATCGATGAGGCGGGAGCTCGTTGTCGTTTAACGCCAGTAAGTCGTCGTAAAAAGACAATTAATGTCGCAGATATCGAAGCTATGGTTGCAAAAATGGCTCGTATTCCTGAAAAATCAGTATCTTCTAGCGATAAAGATGTACTGAAGAAATTAGACTCAAAGCTAAAAATGTTGGTATTTGGTCAAGATCACAGTATCGATGCACTATGTGAAGCTATCAAACTTAGCCGAGCAGGGTTAGGTGCAGATAATAAGCCTGTGGGCTCTTTCTTGTTTGCTGGCCCTACCGGGGTAGGTAAAACAGAAGTTACTGTTCAGTTAGCGAAAGCTCTGGGTATTGAGCTTCTTCGTTTTGATATGTCTGAATATGGTGAGCAACATACGGTTAGCCGATTAATTGGTGCTCCTCCGGGTTATGTTGGTTATGAGCAAGGCGGGTTATTAACTGACGCTGTAATTAAACACCCTCATTCTGTTGTATTACTTGATGAGCTTGAAAAAGCGCATCCAGATGTCTTTAACTTGCTTCTTCAAGTCATGGATAACGGTACACTGACAGATAATAATGGTCGAAAAGCGGATTTCCGAAATGTAATTTTTGTAATGACGACCAATGCTGGTGTTCATGAAACAGTGAAAAAATCGATTGGTTTGATTCAACAAGATCATACAACTGATGCGATGGCTGCAATTAAGAAAATCTTTACACCAGAGTTTAGAAACCGTTTAGATAATATCATTTGGTTCGAACATTTGAGTAAAGATGTTATTTCGTTAGTAGTAGAAAAATTCATAGTAGAGCTACAAGTTCAGTTAGATGCTCGTGGCGTCTCAATGGAAGTGTCACAAGGCGCAAAAGATTGGCTTGCTGATAAAGGGTATGATAAATCTATGGGCGCTCGACCGATGGCTCGTGTTGTTCAAGAGAACCTTAAAAAACCAATGGCAAATGAATTGTTATTTGGAGAATTAGTAAATGGTGGCACAGTTCGCGTTAAATTAACTAAAGGTGAATTAGCCTTTGAGTTTACGAGTGAAACTGAAGCGGTTCATTAATTAATCAGTAGATAATAAAAAACCCAGTCAATGACTGGGTTTTTTTATATTATTTTAAAGCAAATTAAAAAGTTAACGTGCTAAAAATGACAAATTAACGAGCACGGAAGACGATACGGCCTTTAGATAAATCGTAAGGAGTCATTTCAACTGTTACTTTGTCACCAGTAAGAATACGGATGTAGTTTTTACGCATTTTACCTGAGATATGAGCAGTAACAACGTGACCGTTTTCTAATTCTACGCGAAACATTGTGTTTGGTAGTGTATCTAGAACCGTGCCTTGCAGCTCAATTGCGTCTTCTTTTGCCATTGAATCCTCTTTATATAGATAGCTTTGGCTGATTTTTAAGCGGCCAATAATGCCCTTAAAAATGATGTATGTAAAGTTTGGTGGGCATTTTACCCCTGCCAGACCATATTTACTAGCTTTTGGTTAGGTTTATATCGATCTTTATATTTCATTGCTGGACAATCGTCTATTTGGTAACCAGGGTAGAGCCAGTTTTTTTGCAATTGTTTACATAATTTTAGTTGAATTAGAATAGAGACGGTTCCTAGAGATAACGGATGCTCTGGCTCAAAAAACGTATACATAGCACTGATTGAGTCAACTAAGATATCGGTTACAGCAATTGCGATAAGGACATTGTTTTCGTAAATATGAAGAAAATGACTAGGTAACCATTCTGCTTGAGAAAATTCAAAAAATTGTTCCTGATTTGCAGGAAACATACTGCCTGATTGGTGGCGAGCGGTTATATATCGTTCATATAATGCGAACCATTCATCATCCATCTCTGTTTTTATTTCCCAAGTAAACGTAGATAATTTATTTAAAATTCGTTTTTGGCTTTTACTTGGTACGAATTCACTTGCGCTAATTCTTAAAGGTTGGCAAGCATTGCAAGCTTCACACATTGGTTTATATACCGTTGAACCACTGCGTCTAAATCCCAAGCGAATTAATGCTTGATAACCAATAGGGGAATGAAGTTCTGTATCCATAACAACACCGAGGCGCTCTTGTTGTCCAGGTAGATAGCTACAAGGCCCCCCTGGTGTTAACCCAACTTGAAGAGAAAATTGACTCATGATTAAACATTATTCCCAATAGATTGTGGAAGGTAACAATTTGGACTTACTGTTTTGTTAGTGAGTTTATTTAACTTTATTTTGAAATCTTTTCTTTTCATTTCGATTGCTCCTAAGCTTTCAAGATGAGGATTCATCATTTGGCAGTCAATCAACTGCCCATCAGAAGCCACAAAATGCTCACAAAATTGCCACAGTGCTATTTTTGATGCATTTGTTTTTAATGAGAACATAGATTCACCACAAAAAACTTGACCGATTTGAAGGCCGTATAATCCGCCAATAAGTGTATTGTCAGACCATACTTCGACAGAGTGACAATATCCTAATTTTGCTAGCTGTTTATAAGCTTGGATCATTTCAGGCATAATCCACGTTTCATCTGACCCTCGTGTTGATGCGCATAATTCAATCACTTGACCTGTCGATTTATTGATGGTGATTTTATAATTTGATTTACGAAAGAATTTTTTTAGGCTTTTTGATGGCAAGAATTGCTCAGGTAGGAAAACTCCTCGAATGCTAGGACTCCACCATAAGATAGGGTCACCAGCACTATACCAAGGAAAAATACCTCGTTGATAAGCGTTTAATAGTCGAGATGCAGTCAGATCTCCCCCCATAGCGAGTAAACCATCAGGTTCGGTTAATGCACTTTCAATATGAGGAAAGTGGCTTGTTTCATTTGAATCGAGTTGTGATAGGTAAATAGTCATAAGTAAAAGAAATAGGATTCACTATTTTTAAGTAAAGAGACAACATTGCCTCTGGTACAACGCTTTGGTTTTCGTTACTCTGAAAGTATGAAGAATAACAAAAAATAACAATGAAAGCTGAAACAGCTATGCAATAACTGAATGAAATAGCAGGCATAGCATTCTTATTTATTTGTACAGGAATTTTTACATAAACATGGAAAGCTTAACTCTTCAACCAATTTCAAAAATTGATGGCCAAATTAATCTACCAGGCTCAAAAAGTGTTTCTAATCGTGCGTTATTATTAGCTGCGTTAGCGTCTGGAAAAACAAAACTAACTAATTTACTTGATAGTGATGATATTCGTCACATGCTTAATGCACTAAAAGCACTTGGTGTTGAATATATACTATCTGAAGATAAAACGGTCTGTGAAGTCACTGGTTTAGGTCGTGCTTTTGAACCTCAAGAAGCATTGGAACTTTTTCTTGGCAACGCAGGTACGGCAATGCGCCCATTAGCGGCAGCATTGTGTCTAGGTCGAGGTGAATTTGTACTTACTGGTGAGCCTCGAATGAAAGAGCGTCCTATTGGACATCTTGTAACGGCATTGAAAGCTGCAGGTGCTGACGTAGAATATTTAGAAAATGAAAACTACCCGCCGTTAAAGATTAAAGGAACAGGCCTTAAAGGAGGGACGGTTGAGATTGATGGTTCTATCTCAAGTCAGTTTTTAACTGCTTTTTTAATGGCAGCTCCATTATCAACACAAGAGACAACGATTAATATAGTGGGTGATTTAGTTTCTAAACCATACATTGATATCACTCTAGATATTATGGCTACGTTTGGAGTTGAAATTGAGAATCAAAATTATCAGACATTCGTTGTTCCAGCTAATCAAACGTATGTTGCACCCGGGGATTTTCTTGTTGAAGGCGATGCCTCTTCTGCGTCTTATTTTCTTGCAGCAGCTGCAATAAAAGGCGGTGAAGTAAAAGTGACGGGCATTGGTAAAAAGAGCATTCAAGGTGATGTTCAATTTGCAGATGCACTAGCAGCAATGGGAGCTGATATCGAATGGGGTGATGATTATGTTATTGCTAGAAAAGGAGAATTAAAAGCGGTTGATATGGACTTTAACCATATTCCTGATGCTGCAATGACAATTGCCACTGCTGCTCTTTTTGCACAAGGCACAACATCCATTCGTAATGTCTATAATTGGCGTGTAAAAGAAACTGATCGTTTAACAGCGATGGCGACTGAATTAAGAAAAGTCGGAGCTAAAGTAGAAGAGGGGGAAGATTATATTACGATCACACCACCAGAGAAATTAGAACATGCAGCTATCGATACTTATGATGATCACCGTATGGCAATGTGTTTTTCTTTAGTTGCTTTGAGTGATACACCGGTAACAATTAATGATCCAGGCTGTACGTCAAAAACCTTCCCAGACTATTTTGATAAAATGAAAGAGCTTAGTGTGTAATTTATAGCGTAAAAGCAATTAAATTTACATTGATGTAAGCCCTGTGTAAAAAACACAGGGCTTTTTTAGTTTTTAATAAACTAAAGTATATAAATAATCTGACTTGGGTATAATGCGCCCGTAGAAACCAATCACAATAATTAATGGAGAACTCCATGACTACTCATTCACCAGTCGTTACTGTTGATGGTCCAAGTGGCGCAGGTAAAGGTACCTTGTGCATGTTGCTTGCTGAAAAGCTAGGTTATAATTTATTAGATTCTGGTGCTATATACCGTGTATTAGCATTAGCTGCAATTCACCATGGTGTTGATTTAGAGTCAGAAGATGCACTTGTACCTTTAGCTGCAAACTTAGATGTGCAGTTCAAAGCGGAAGGTGAATTAGTTAAAGTGATTCTTGAAGGTGAAGATGTATCTTCTGAACTTCGTAAAGAAGAGACGGGAATGGCTGCGTCAAAAGTAGCAGCGTTACCGCAAGTTCGTGAAGCGTTACTGCGCCGTCAACGAGCATTTTCTGCGTTACCAGGTCTTATTGCTGATGGTCGTGACATGGGGACTGTTGTGTTCCCTACCGCAGAAGTTAAGATATTTTTAGATGCAAGTGCCGAAGAACGAGCGAATCGCCGAATGAAGCAGTTGCAACAGAAGGGGTTAGATGTTAGATTTGACCGTCTTTTAGGCGAAATTCAAGAACGTGATGATCGAGACCGCAATAGAGCAGTCGCGCCATTACGTCCCGCTGAAGACGCTTTAGTATTAGATTCAACGTCAATGAACATTGATGAAGTTGTCGCGCAAGCTATTGCTTTTATTGAATCTAAGCTATAATTGAAACTTAGTTAGTTGCAAGGATGATAACTAACCTTACTATCAACCCCATGCGGTAGGATACCCATGGACGTTTAATATTGAAGATCAAATTAATGACTGAATCTTTTGCTCAACTCTTTGAAGAGTTTCTATCTGAAACTGAATTCCAACAAGGCAGCATCGTTAAAGGTACTGTAGTAGCTATCGAGAACGGTTTCGTTCTTGTTGACGCTGGCCTTAAGTCTGAAGCAGCTATCCCAGCTGAACAATTCAAGAACGCTGCTGGCGAACTTGAAGTTGAAGTTGGTTCTGAAGTAGACGTTGCTCTTGACGCTGTTGAAGACGGTTTCGGTGAAACTCAACTTTCTCGTGAGAAAGCGAAGCGTCACGAAGCTTGGATTCAACTTGAAAAAGCATACGAAGATGCTGAAACAGTTATGGGTGTTATTAACGGTAAAGTTAAAGGCGGCTTCACAGTTGAACTTAACGGTATCCGTGCATTCCTACCTGGTTCTCTTGTTGATGTACGTCCAGTACGTGACACTTTGCACCTTGAAGGCAAAGAGCTAGAGTTCAAAGTAATCAAACTTGACCAAAAGCGTAACAACGTTGTTGTTTCACGTCGTGCTGTTATCGAATCTGAAAACAGTGTTGAGCGTGACGAGTTACTTGCTTCTCTACAAGAAGGCATGGAAGTTAAAGGTATCGTTAAGAACCTTACTGACTACGGTGCATTCGTTGATCTAGGTGGCGTTGACGGTCTACTACACATCACAGATATGGCTTGGAAGCGTGTTAAGCACCCATCTGAGATCGTAAATGTTGGTGACGAGATCAATGTTAAAGTTCTTAAGTTCGATCGTGAGCGCACTCGTGTTTCTCTAGGTCTTAAGCAACTTGGCGAAGATCCATGGGTAGCTATCGCTAAGCGTTACCCAGAAGGTCACAAACTTTCTGGTCGTGTTACTAACCTAACTGACTACGGCTGCTTCGTTGAAATCGAAGAAGGCGTTGAAGGTCTAGTACACGTTTCTGAAATGGATTGGACTAACAAGAACATCCACCCTTCTAAAGTTGTGAACGTAGGCGACGAAGTTGAGGTTATGGTTCTTGAGATTGACGAAGAACGTCGTCGTATCTCTCTAGGTCTTAAGCAATGTAAAGCTAACCCATGGCAGACATTCGCTGAAGCGCAAGCTAAAGGCGACCACGTTACTGGTAAGATCAAATCTATCACTGACTTTGGTATCTTCATCGGTCTTGACGGCGGCATCGACGGTCTAGTTCACCTATCTGACATTTCTTGGAATGCTACAGGTGAAGACGCGGTACGTGAGTACAAGAAAGGCGACGAAATTTCTGCTGTTGTTCTAGCAGTAGATGCAGAGCGTGAGCGTATTTCTCTAGGTGTTAAACAAATGGAAGAAGACCCATTTAACAACTACCTAGCAGACAACAAGAAAGGTACTTTAGTAAACGGTACTGTTTCAGCTGTTGACGCTAAAGGCGCTACAATCACTCTTGCAGATAGCGTAGAAGGTTACATCCGTACTTCTGAGCTATCTCGTGACCGTGTTGAAGATGCATCTCTAATCCTAAGCGTTGGCGATAGCGTTGAAGCGAAGTTCACTGGTGTAGACCGTAAGAACCGCGTAGTTAACCTATCTATCAAAGCTAAAGATGAAGCTGACGAGCAAGAAGCAATGGCTTCACTGAACACTAAGTCTGAAGACGGTGGTTTCGGTAACGCAATGGCTGACGCTTTCAAAGCAGCTAAAGGCGAATAAGTAAATTTAAAGGGAGCGTAATGCTCCCTTTTCTTTCGATAACGTAGGAGGTCATTTATGACAAAATCTGAACTGATTGAACAACTGTGTAGTAAAAAGCCTCAACTTTCTGCTAAGCAGGTTGAAGATACAGTCAAGGAAATCCTTGAACAGATGGCAACAACGCTAGAAGGCGGTGATCGTATAGAGATTCGTGGTTTTGGTAGTTTTTCTCTACACTATCGAGAGCCACGTTTAGGTCGTAATCCGAAAACTGGCGATAAGGTTGAATTAGACGGTAAGTTTGTTCCTCACTTTAAACCGGGTAAAGAACTGCGTGAACGTGTGAATTTCAGCTAATGTAAATTAGTATATAAAAACGGCATACTTTTGAGTATGCCGTTTTTTTATGTTCATTTTCAGTGCATTTAGGTGTATCTTTAGAGCAGTAAAATAATATATTGTTAGAAATTCATTAACCGGAGGGAAGCCCAGTGAAAATTGTAATTGCTGTTTTATTAATTGCTTTATTTCTGATATCACTTGCTGTTGGCGCACAGAATCAGGTTGTAGTTAATTTTAATTATTTATTAGCACAAGGTGATTTCCAGCTATCGACCTTGCTTGGTATTTTCTTTGCAACTGGTTTTGGCCTAGGTTGGTTAATTTGTGGCAGTATGTATTTAAAAGTCAGCATGACGCAACGTCGTCTGCGTAAACGCCTTGAAAAGAAAACCATAGAGTTAGATAAATTACGCTTAGACTCAACAAAAGGGTAATGACTTAATGTTAGAGCTGCTATTCCTATTATTACCTATTGCTGCCGGATATGGCTGGTATATGGGTAATAGGAGTGCGAGACAACAACGTCAAAGAGATACCAATCACCTGTCACGTCAATATGTGACGGGGTTAAATCTATTGCTTTCAGATCAGTCAGATAAAGCGGTAGATCACTTCATTGAACTACTTCAAGTTGACAGCGATACGATAGATACTCACCTTGCATTAGGCAACTTGTTTAGAAGTCGAGGTGAAGTTGATCGTGCGATTAAAATTCACCAAAATCTCATTGCTCGTCCAAATTTAACGTTAGATCAGCGTAATATTGCTCTTCAGCAACTGGCTAAAGACTATATGGTTGCGGGTATTCTAGATCGAGCGGAAAAGATTTTTGAACAACTTCTTGATGAGCCAGATCACAGAGAGGCGGCATTGCTTCAACTTGTTGCTATTCATCAGCAGACCCGAGAATGGGAACAAGCGATCAATTTTTCAAATAGCTTAGTCAAAATGGGTAAAAAGAAATTAAAGCCAGATATTGCTCATTATTATTGTGAATTAGCGATGCAAGAATTATCAGATAGCCATATTAATAAAGCTAAGCAGAATTTGAAAAAAGCGTTATCTATTGATAATCAATGTGTTCGCGCCTCTATTATGATGGCGAAGTTATTAATGGAAGAAGATAACTTTAAGGGCGCAGTAAGTCAATTAGAGTCCGTTTTAGATCAAGATATTGAATTTATTAGTGAAGCATTACCTTTACTCGCTGAATGCTACGAAAAGCTGGATCGAGAAGGGGCGTTGCTAAACTTCTTAAAAGAAGCCATTTCAAAAGGGGCTGGTGCAAGTGCTGAGCTGATGTTATCAAACCTGATAGCAAAACATGAAGGTACGGCATTAGCTCAAGGCTATATGACTAAACAGCTGCTTAAAAACCCAACGATGAAAGGTTTTTATCGTTTGATGGGTTATCACGTAGATGAAGCTGAAGATGGTAGAGCAAAAGCAAGCTTAGCAAGTTTACAAAACTTGGTAGGAGAACAGTTAAAAATGAAGCCAAACTATCGTTGCAGTAAGTGTGGATTTTCTGCTCATCGATTATTTTGGCAATGCCCATCTTGTAAAGGGTGGGGTGTTATTAAACCTATTAAAGGTTTAGATGGTGAATAATTAAGAGGCGCAATTTGTGCCTCTTTTTTTTAATAAAATGTAAGTAGATTAATTTCCCAAGGAGAGAAAATGAAAGACCAAAAGGTGATTGTTGCATTGGATTATGATAATCAAACAGACGCATTAGCATTTGTTGATAAAATTGATCCTAGCTCTTGCCGACTAAAAGTAGGCAAAGAGATGTTTACTTTATTTGGCCCTGAGTTTGTTAAAGAGCTTCATAAGCGTGGTTTTTCTGTTTTTCTAGATTTAAAGTTTCATGATATTCCTAATACGTGTTCAAAAGCAGTGCGTGCGGCTGCTGAAATGGGTGTTTGGATGGTTAACGTTCATGCGAGTGGTGGTGAGCATATGATGACAGCATCACGTGAAATCTTAGAACCGTATGGTAAAGATCGTCCACTACTTATCGGTGTTACTGTCTTAACTAGCATGGAGCAACAAGACTTAGCGGGTATTGGTTTAGATATTGCACCACAAGAACAAGTAAAACGTCTTGCTGCATTGACTAAAAATAGTGGTTTAGATGGTGTTGTGTGTTCAGCACAAGAAGCATCAATATTAAAAGTAGACCTAGGCAAAGAATTTAAATTAGTGACTCCTGGCATTCGTCCAGCAGGCTCTGCGGTGGGTGATCAAAAACGTATTATGACACCAGTAGATGCGATTACTTCAGGTTCTGATTATTTAGTGATTGGTCGCCCAATTACACAAGCTGAGAATCCATCACAAGTATTAAATGAGATTAACCTTTCTTTAGCGTCTGTTTTATAAGTTTGTAACTTGATAGGTGAAAGATTTTTAATTTGTAATCACCTATAAATAGATAAAAAAATAGAGACCATTTGGTCTCTATTTTTGCTTGTAATTATCTTTTAAAAAAGAATTACATTACACGCATACCAGGTTGAGCACCTTCGTGTGGTTCAAGAATCCAAAGATTTTTACCACCAGGTCCTGCAGCTAGGATCATGCCTTCAGACATACCAAACTTCATCTTACGAGGTTTAAGGTTAGCAACCATAACAGTTAGCTTGCCTTCTAGTTCTTCAGGTTTGTATGCTGATTTAATTCCAGAGAATACTTGGCGAGTTTCACCGCCGATGTCCAATTGGAATTTAAGTAGTTTGTTTGCTTTTGGAACTTCTTCACAAGAGATAATACGAGCAATACGCATATCAACCGCTTCGAACGCATCGAATTCAATCTCATCTGCGATTGGATCTTTATCTAGTTCAGTTTGGCTTGCTTTTTCTTTGTCCGCTTCTGCTTTCTCTTTTGCTGCCATTTCAATTGCTGCATCTGCTTTTGATGCTTCAACCATTGCTTCTACTTTTTTAGGATCAATACGAGCAAATAGTGCTTTGAACTTAGTAATCTCATGAGACGTTAGTGGTTGTGCAATGCCTTCCCACGTCAGCGTTTCATTTAAGAAAGCTTCAGTACGTGCAGCAAGCTCTGGCATTACTGGTTTTAAGTAAGCCATTAATACGCGGAATAGGTTAATACCAACAGAAGCGACTTCTTGTAGCTCTTGTTCTTTACCTTCTTCCTTCGCGAGAACCCAAGGTGCTTTTTCGTCAATGTACTGGTTTGCTTTATCAGCAAGCGCGGTAATTTCACGAATAGCACGACTAAATTCACGAGTTTCGTATAGCTCAGCAATGCGACCTTCAGCAGCAACGAATTCGTTGTAAAGCTCAGGAGTAACAAAGTTATCAGAAAGTTTGCCATCAAAACGTTTAGTAATGAAACCAGCGTTACGAGAAGCTAGGTTAACAATCTTATTTACGACATCAGAGTTTACACGTTGAGTGAAATCTTCAAGGTTTAAATCAAGATCATCAATACGGCTGTTAAGTTTAGCGGCGTAGTAATAACGTAAACACTCAGGATCTAAGTGATTTAAGTAAGTACCTGCTTTAATGAATGTGCCTTTTGATTTAGACATTTTTGCGCCATTTACTGTTACGTAACCATGAACAAATACATTGTTTGGCTTACGGAAACCCGAACCTTCTAGCATTGCAGGCCAGAATAGGCTGTGGAAGTAAACAATGTCTTTACCAATGAAGTGATAAAGCTCTGTGGTGCTGTCTTTTTTCCAGTACTCATCAAAGTTTAGATCGTCACGCTTATTACAAAGGTTTTTGAATGAACCCATGTAGCCAATTGGGGCATCTAACCAAACGTAGAAGAACTTGTTAGTTTCACCTGGAATTTCAAAACCAAAATAAGGCGCATCACGAGAGATGTCCCACTGTTGTAAACCAGATTCAAACCATTCTTGCATTTTATTTGCAGTTTCAGTTTGAAGAGAGCCAGAGCGAGTCCACTCTTTTAACATGCTTTCAAACTGAGGTAAGTCAAAGAAGAAATGCTCAGAGTCTTTCATTACCGGTGTTGCACCAGAAACCGCTGATTTAGGGTTGATTAAATCAGTAGGGCTGTAGGTTTCACCACAATTATCACAGTTGTCACCGTATTGATCTTCTGACTTACATTTCGGGCAAGTTCCCTTCACGAAACGGTCAGGTAAGAACATCTCTTTTTCTGGATCAAATAATTGAGAGATAGTACGGCTAGTAATAAAACCGTTCTTTTTTAGCTCTAAATAGATATGAGAAGCTAATTCACGGTTTTCATCACTGTGTGTGCTGTGATAGTTATCAAAGCTGATGTCGAAGCCTGCGAAATCTTTTTGATGCTCTTCGCTAACTGCTGCAATCATTTCTTCAGGAGTGATACCCATCTGTTGAGCTTTAAGCATGATTGGTGTGCCGTGAGCATCATCTGCACAAATAAAGTTAACGTCGTTGCCACGTAAACGTTGGTAACGAACCCAGATATCCGCTTGGATATGCTCAAGCATGTGGCCTAAGTGGATTGAACCGTTTGCATACGGTAGGGCACATGTAACCAGAATTTTTCTCGGATCTGTAGCCATATCTTCTCTTTCGCTTAATGTGATGGGTGAAAATTTTAAGAGATAAATAGTACCTGATGCGAGCCTGAATGCATAGAGGATCAAGGGTTCAATTAGTGATAGGATGAGTAAAAATAACTGAGGAGTGACAAGATGGCATTTACAACGATGGCAGAGATTAAAAATTGGCTCAATGATTTTACACATCCACAGCTTTGTGAAAGCTGGGCGGAGATCCCTAATATGGTCTCAATCTCTGCCGCGGGGGTTATTACTGTAATATTGCCTTTTGTTTCTCACTCAGTGGAACGAAATTTACTTCTTTGGGTGGCAGAGCAAAAAGAACAACTTAACCTTTCTTCTTTAGAGTTAGTGGTGGCATTTAAAGTCGCAACATTAAAAACAGATAAGCAAGCGGTTAAAGGCGTTAAAAATATTATAGCAGTCAGCTCTGGCAAGGGTGGGGTTGGTAAATCAACAACTGCGGTTAATTTAGCATTGGCTCTCCAATATTTAGGTGCGAGAGTTGGGATTTTAGATGCAGATATTTATGGTCCCTCAGTTCCGTTAATGCTGGGTGTTGAAGATAAGAAACCAAACATTGTTGATAATAATCGAATGATGCCAGTTGAAGCTCACTGTCTTTATAGTAACTCGATTGGTTATTTGGTTGATAAATCAGAAGCGGCAGTATGGCGTGGTCCAATGGCTTCTAAAGCTTTGTCACAATTAGTCAATGAAACTTTGTGGCCTGATTTGGATTATTTAGTCATTGATATGCCACCAGGCACAGGTGATATTCAACTTACTTTGTCACAACAGATCCCAACGACAGGGGCGGTTATCGTAACAACACCACAGGATTTAGCGTTAACGGACGCTATAAAAGGGGTCAATATGTTTACTAAAGTAGATATTCCTGTGATTGGTGTGGTCGAAAATATGAGCGTACATATTTGTTCTAATTGTGGTTATGAGGAAGCAATTTTCGGCACGGGTGGTGCTGCATTAATGGCACAGCATTATTCTATTCCGTTATTAGGGCAGCTTCCCTTGCATATTGATATTCGTAGTGAGACTGATTCTGGCACCCCAAGTGTTGCGTCTGACTCTTCCAGTGCACACAGTCAACTTTATATTGAATTAGCGGAACAAGTTTCAAGCCGTTTATATTGGCAGGGTAAGGTCGTGGTTGACCAAATAATGTTCAAGTCATTGTAGCTTCACAGTTATATGTAATTTTCGGTGGAAAGTGTGGAGAGTAATCCTTATAATCAGGCGGTTTTATTTTAATAACCGTATCTCGCACACTTTAGGTATCTTTTATGTCAGAGAACAGTAATCATCACTGTATTATCGTAGGTATTGCAGGCGCATCAGCTTCAGGTAAGAGCTTGATCGCTTCGACTATTTATAACGAACTACGAGCAAAAGTTGGCGACCACCAAATTGGCGTAATAACTGAAGACAGTTACTACAAGGACCAAAGCCACCTGACCATGGAAGAAAGAGTCAAAACGAATTACGATCACCCAAATGCACTTGATCACCAATTATTGAGTGAGCATCTTGAGCAGTTAATGCGTGGTGAAGCGGTTAATATTCCGACTTACAGCTACACAGAACATACTCGTACAACTGATGTTGAAGTAATGACTCCAAAGAAAGTAATCATTCTTGAAGGTATTTTATTACTAACAGATCCTCGTTTACGTAATTTAATGCATGCAAGTGTGTTCATGGATACGCCTTTAGATATTTGTTTATTACGTCGTGCTAAGCGTGATGTAGAAGAACGTGGCCGTACAATGGAATCTGTATTTGAACAATATCAGAAAACAGTACGTCCAATGTTTATGCAGTTTATTGACCCATCGAAGCAACATGCTGACATTATCGTTCCACGTGGTGGCAAAAACCGTATCGCTATTGATGTATTAAAAGCACATATTTCTCGTTTATTGAAAGCATAATAAAACGAAATTATATAAATAGGCCGACGTTATCGTT
>NZ_MSCO01000001.1:1930277-1955974 GCF_002954705.1 Aliivibrio sifiae | reverse complement strand
AACGTTATCGTTGGCCTTTTTTTGTCTGATTTCTGTTACTTCACGCTATTTAGGTATATAACTATAGGTAACCCTATGTTTATTATGCTTAAGCAATGGCATAATTAACACTCTTGTTACCATTTCAATACATTAGATGGATTTTGGCCGTGAAAAAAATAGCCCTATTAGTTAGCATACCGTTTATCGCTATCATTGCCGCTTTATTGGTGCTGGTATTACTTGTTAACCCTAACGATTTTAAACCCTTGATAAAAGAGCAAGTTGAAGCTCAGACTGGTCGTCAATTAACCATTGATGGTGATATTGAATGGCGATTTTTCCCATCGATAGGTTTCTCTATTGGGAAGACAGCACTAAGTAACCCTGAAGGGTTCGCCACTCCGAATTTAGTTAAGTTTGATAATGCAATTTTGAATCTGAATGTACGTCCATTATTCCATCATGAAATAAATATAGGACTGGTCACTTTAGATGGAGCCTCTTTTACCTTACATACATTAAAAGACGGCGCGACTAATCTTGATAACATAGCGCCGAAAAACACACAGGTTAAAACCAAATCACCAGTATCTGAAGACTCTAATGTGGTTGCTAATGATAACTCTCAACCGAGCACAAGTATCAATGATTGGAAAATCACTTTAGAAGGCATTGCCTTAACGAATGCAGAAGTACTTATTCAAAATGATAAAGTAGGGTCAAAAACAAAACTTAATGACATAAATTTATCATTATCTCAATTTAGTCCGGGAGAATGGGCAAATTTAACGTTCGATGTTGAAGGGGATTTAGGTCAGCAGAAAATATCTCTTGCTGGTAAAACCGATTTAAATATTTTAACTACGTTGGATGCTGTATCGTTAAAGCAGACCGAACTTACAGCATCATATTCAGATGCAACGAATAAATTTAATGATATTACTTTTACGATAGATGAATTTTCTTTTGATGAATGGGCCAACATTAAACTTATTGCAAAAGGGAAAGCAAATGAATTAATGGTTAATTCAGAATCTTCCTTTGCTATTAATGTCCCTAAAACATTAGATCTTATCCGCATTAAGTCATTTAAAAGTACCAATAACGTAAAAGGTAAAGGTTTACCAAATGAAGACGTTACGGCCATTATTGGTTTTGATAGTTCATTTGATTTAAATAAATCCTTATTAAAGGCAGAAAAGCTTACTTTATCTTCTGTCGATACTGATTTTACGGGTAAAGCGAGTGTTGAGTTAAGGGACATCCCGAAAGTACGTTTTTCTTTACGTAGTCCTAATATTGATGTTGATGCACTATTGGCAACATTGCCACAAAACGATACTCAAGTAACTGATGAGAAGGCTAAAACAAGTACATCAAATAGCGCATCAAAGCCCGTTAAAGAAGTTGAGCCTGATTTAAGTGCATTAAAAACACTAGATGTTGCAGGTACTATCATCATTGATAAATTTAAAGCCAATAATGCAAAAATGCAGAATGTAGAATCGGTATTCTCGGTAAATCGCGGGGTATTGGCGTTAACTAAGTTTTATTCTGATTTATACAGTGGTGCCATTGATATGACGGCGACTCTTGATGCTCGTAACTCGACGCCAAGTTATTCTGTTAAGCAAGCGATTAAAGGAGTTAAAGTCGCGCCATTATTAATTGATGTGATGGGAGAAAGCCTAATTGAAGGAACAGGAAGCATTAATCTGAATCTTTCTGGTAAAAGCTTAAAGCCGACAGCGTTGAAACAAAACCTAAAAGGTAAAGCATCGATCAATTTTGCTGATGGCGCGGTAAACGGGGTGAATATTCCACTACTTATCAGAACTACCTATGCCAAAATTAAAGGCGAAAAAGTAAAAGGCAGTGAAGAAGCTGAAAAAACAGATTTTAGTGCATTATCTGCGGACTTTTATTTAGCGAAAGGTAATGCAACGACTAAAAATATTAAGATGGTTTCACCGTTGTTAAGAATTCATGGGGAAGGTTCTGCACATTATATAAATGAAACTGCCAATATGCTGATTAAAACATCAATAGTTGGGTCATTGAAAGGTCAAGGCGGTAAGGAGATTAGTGATCTTAAGGATGTTACGATCCCTATTCGAATTACAGGCCCTTGGGAAAAACCAAAATATAAGCTTGAGTTTGACGATGTAATGCAACAGAAAGCGAAAAAAGAAATTGATCGTGGTATTGAAAAGCTAGAAGAAAAATATGGCGATAAAATTAAGGATGAAAAAGTAAAAGAAGCAGCGGATAAATTGCTAAAAGGGTTATTTAATTAACCTAACTTAATGAGAATGGAATAGAAAATGGCCTGTAATCTTTAATGATACAGGCCATTTTTGTAATTATTGAAAGTGATATTACTTACCAATCTATGCCTTTCAGCGCTTTTACTCCAGAATCAAACGCATGTTTAACATTACGAACTTCAGAAACAGTATCAGCCATTTCTATTAACTCTCGATGCGCTGCTCGCCCTGTAATTACCACAGATTGCATTTTTGGACGATTTATCAAAGCTGTTTTAAGCTCTTCTAAGTCAATATAGCCATAAGTGATCATGTAAGTCATCTCATCTAATAAAACGAGATCGATTGATTCATCAGACAGGCTTTTCTTACACTCTTGCCATACTTGTTGTGCTGCTACTGTGTCCGTAGTTTTATCCTGAGTATTCCAAGTGAATCCTGTTTTCATTACATGAAAAGGAACACCATGGCCCTCTAACAGGTTTCTTTCACCACAATCCCATGTACCTTTGATAAATTGAGCAACGACACAATTCAATCCATGGCCAACAGCCCTCGCTACTGTTCCAAAGCCAGATGTTGTTTTTCCTTTTCCGTTACCTGTAACAACAATTAATAAGCCTTTTTCTATTTGTGCTTTTTCTACACGCTGATCGACGTTCTCTTTTATCTTTGTTTGACGTTGTTTGTAACGTTCATCTTTTGAGCTGCTATTCATTATTATCTCCATGTTAGATCTTGAATCATAGCAATGAATAAATAAGAGTGAAACCTGTTCATCGTAGTGGTCGGATTGAAATTTATCTTTGTTAGTGTGATGATTGTGTTAATTATAAACTAGAGTCATAGAAATGAATTATAAATTAAATACAAAGAGCATTATTTGCTTATATGTTTTTGCTGCGGTTGTTTTTGCTTTTTACGGTGTTTTTGTTTGTCCTTTTATTGAATCGTTACCTAGAGAGATTGTTTTTTTTGAGGTTAATTTAACGTTTATATTTATGTTAATAAGCCGATTTTTTTTAATTCCTCGTTTTACTTTTTTTAGTCGAAAATCCCCATTTTTAACAGAAGTTGTTTTGTTTTCTTTATTCGGATTGGTTATGTCAATTTATATGGGGGCTATTTATGGCTTCCCATTTGAAAGTAATCTTAAAGTTATTTTTGGTATGACAATCTTAGGGGTATTTACTGGAATAATAACAGCACAAATTAGATTGATTGAACTCTATAAGAATATGCCTAAGCAATTCGCCATTAGTACCGATTTGCATGGAGATCGAGAGTCTATAACACAACAATTTACGATGTTAATTGCTCTGCTTGTCATTGCATTAACAACCACATTAGTCATGATTGCGGTCAAAGATTTATTTTGGTTAGAAAGTGCTGAGAACTATTATTTAAGTGGTGAAGGTAAAATAAGCATAATTAAAGAGTTTATTTTTGTGAGTTTTATTCTTTTTCTATACACATTCTCAGTCGTATTTTTGTGGGGAAAGAAATTATCACTTATTTTAAATATGAAAGAGAAAACATTAAATAACGTAGCAGGAGGTGCTCTGAGTGATCGCTTACCTGTTTATAATAATGACGAATTTGGTGTTTTAGCTTCATTAACTAATAAGATGTTATCTAGCTTAGAAGAAAGCCAGACAGAGATCCAACAGACTCGAGATTCTGCTATTGTTGGTTTATCCGCTTTGGCTGAATCAAGAGATAACGAAACGGGTGCGCATATATTACGAACTCAAGAATATATTCGAGTGCTTGCCTTTGATTTAAGAAAGAAAGCAGGCTACTCCAATGTATTAACAGATAGCTACATTAATTTACTTTTTAAATCGGCGCCATTACATGATGTCGGTAAGGTTGGGATCCCTGATGCTATTTTACTTAAACCTGGAAAGTTAACCGATGAAGAATTTGAGATAATGAAAGGTCATGCAATTATTGGAGCAAAAGCACTTGAAGTCGCAGAATCTCAAATGGAAGGTGAAAGCTCATTCTTGCAACTGGCTAAAGAAATCGCACTAACTCATCATGAGAAATGGAATGGCAGTGGTTACCCTCAACAATTAAAAGGTGACGATATTCCTTTATCTGGTCGATTAATGGCTTTGGCTGATGTCTATGATGCTCTTATATCAAAACGAGTTTATAAACCCGGTTTTAGTCATGAGAAGGCAAGAAATATTATTTTAGAAGGTAAGGGCAGTCATTTTGACCCAATTATTGTAGAGTCTTTTTTAAGTGTGGAAATGGAATTTAAAAAGATAGCAGAGCAATATCAAGACAATTAAATATAAAAAATCCCGATAGGATAACCATATCGGGATTTTTATTATCAATCAATTATAAAAGTGAAACTATTGGCTAACCACTTTGTAGATTGGGTCTTCTTGCACATTAATTTCTACTAGGCTACCAGCCTTGTTTAGAAGCGCATGACAATCTTGGCTTAAATGGCGCAGATGTACTTTTTTTCCCGCTTTAGAATAACGTTCAGCAATGGTATCAACCGCTTCAATTGCTGAATGGTCTACAACACGTGATGTAGCAAAATCGATAATGATATCTTGAGGGTCATTATCTACATCAAATAATTCTAAGAAATTAGCTGCAGAGCCAAAGAAGATTGGCCCATTAATTTCATATACTTTAGAGCCTTCTTCGTTCATTGAGTTAGTTGAGTAAATATGTTTTGCGTGTTGCCATGCAAACATAAGCGCAGAAGCAACAACACCAACACCAACGGCTACAGCAAGGTCAGTAAGAACGGTTACTACTGTTACTAAAACAATGACAAAGAAGTCTTGCTTTGGTACGCGACGAGCCAGTTTGAATGTAGCCCATTCAAATGTACCAATAACAACCATGAACATGACCCCAACTAATGCTGCTAGTGGGATCATTTCAATTAAGCCAGAAGCAAATAAGATAAAACCAAGGAGAGCAAGTGCGGCAGTTATTCCAGATAGACGACCGCGACCACCAGAATTCACGTTGATCATTGATTGACCAATCATCGCACAGCCACCCATCGCGCCAAATACAGAGCAAGTAACGTTTGCTACGCCTTGGCCTACACATTCACGGTTAGATTGACCACGAGTACCTGTCATTTCATCAATTACAGTTAGAGTTAGTAATGATTCAATTAAACCGATAGCCGCTAAAATAAGCGCGTAAGGAAAGATGATGTACAGTGTTTCTAAAGATAATGGAACATTAGGTACAGAAAAGGTAGGTAGAGAGCCAGCTAGAGTAGCTGCTTCATCACCACTCATTGTACGTAGGAAATCAACAACCGTACGAGTATCTAAATCTAAGCCTTGAACTAATCCTGTAACAACAATGATAGCAACCAATGAAGAAGGTACTGCTGTTGTTAATTTAGGTAAGAAGTGAATAATTGCCATAGTTACAGCAACTAAGCCAAGCATTAGCATCATTTGCTCGCCCTGAAGCCAATCTAAATTACCTAGTGCATCAGGCGCTTTAAATTGACCAAGTTGAGCAAGGAATATGACGATAGCTAAGCCATTAACAAAACCGATCATTACTGGGTGTGGCACGATACGAATGAACTTACCTAATTTGAATAAACCTGCTGTTATTTGTAGTAGGCCGGCGAGTAAGATTGCTGCAAAAAGGTACTGTACGCCGTGAACTGCTACTAAGCTAACCATTACAACGGCCATCGCGCCAGTTGCGCCAGAAATCATTCCTGGGCGACCACCAATAATTGATGTAATTAAACCGACAATGAAAGCAGCATATAGGCCAACCATAGGGTCAACACCAGCAACAAAGGCGAAAGCAACAGCTTCAGGGACCAGAGCTAACGCAACGGTTAACCCTGATAGAACATCATTCTTCACTGAATGATTAGAAAATTTTGGGAATTCAAACATTATTTTTAGATATCTTCTTGGTTGTTTTTCAAGCATAGTATGCGGCGAATCGTACAGAAAAGCGTGATGAACTTCAATATCTATTCAGATTATTGATATAAAAAAAGCAAGTTACATCGAAATGTAACTTGCTTAATTAGATGGTTTTGTTATTTAGAGGTTAATGCCTAAAAAATTATAAACCTGCTGTTTTTGCCATTGCTGCGCTTGCTTTACCTGTAGCAGTTTGGCTACCGGCTTGCTTAGGTGTAAAGCGCTCAGTTCTGAATGCGGCTGCCGTTACAGTGATTTCTTTAATCTCTGTAGGGCCTGCTGCTTTCGTCATCCCTGAAGATGCTTGACCTTTATATTGTGGCTTAGTAATCACAACATCAGCTTTAGATGGAGTTTCTACTGCAATTTCAACAATAGGCGCTGGCTCTACTACGTCTGCTACTTCAAGAGGAGCGACTTTCTCTTCAACAACAACCTCTACTGGTTCGATAGCAACGGGTGCCTCTACTTTAGTCGGTTCTACTGCTGCAGGTGTCTCTACTACTGGTGCTTCTGTAATAGGAGCTTCAACAATAATTGCTTCTTCAACCACTGGAGCAGCTACGTAAGGAAGTAATACTTTACCCATTGCCATTTCAGGGAAAGCAACACCACCAACTAGTGTTTTCACTGTTGTTGATTTGTTTGCTTCATCCTGTGCATTTTGAGTATCGTTATCAACAAATTTTTCTTGTTGCTGTCTAGCCAATTTCTGCTCTAAGATTCGAGCGTAATCAGGATAAACTTTACCCATAGCCATTTCAGGTGATGCAACACCAGAAAATAGACGAGCAGGATTTACAGGACGACGATCACGACGACGACGGCGTTGACCACTTGCACGTAAATGACGAGGTGAGCGACGATTACGACGCTGACCTTCTTTACGCTCTGTATTTGCTTCAGTCGTTACTGTAGGCTGTTGCGCTTGAGCTTCAACCGTTGTGACAACTTTAGTTTCTACTTCAGCTTCAACTGCTTGACCTGTACGAACTTTTTTCTGTAATTGACGACGTTGACGACGTTGTTTTACTTGAACCGTCTTCTCACGCTTTTCAGCTGGTTTTTCTGATGTTTGAGCTGGAGTTTGTTGTGCTTCAGCTGCCAACTGAATACCTTGTTCAGCAATTTCTTTGCGAACTTTAGGTTGTTTCGTTGGTTTATTTTCAGTTGCTTTTACTGGTTTAGTTGTAGCAACTGGAGCATCTTCAACTTTCTTACCACGACGATTATCATTACGATTTTCGTTGTTGGTACGATTGTCATTGCCGTTACGACGATTATTACGGTTATTACGACCATTTTCGTTACGACGACGATCGTTATTACGGTTTTGATTACGACGTTGCGGTTGTGCTGGTTTTTCTTCTTCTTTTTTCTCAGTCTCAGCAGGTGCTGTTTCTGGTGCAGAGAAGAAATTAGCAATCGCAGAGAAGAAACGGCTAATTAGGCCAGGTTTTTCTTCTGTTGCTGCTGAAGCTTTAGGTGCTGTAGTTTTAGCTTCTGGAGCTTTAGCTACTGGTGCAGCTTGAGTTGGAGCACTGAAACCTTGAAGAACCGGTTCTTCACGTTTTCTTGGTGCAACATTAATCGCTGGAACTTCTTTTGCTTCTGCTTCACGTAATGCTTCTAACTTCTTAGGAAGAAGGTAAGACAGCATTTCTTGTTCTTCACCTTCACGGATACGAATCACTTCAAAGTGAGGTGTTTCCATATCTGAGTTTGGAACAATGATTACACGAACGCTATGGAATTTCTCAATATGCTGAACAGAACGACGTTTTTCATTTAGTAAGTAAGAAGCAATAGCAACAGGTACAACAGCAAGTACTTGAGTTGTGTTGTCTTTTAGAGATTCTTCTTCGATTAAACGTAAAACAGACAGTGCTAGAGATTCATTATCACGAACAACACCTGTACCTGTACAACGAGGACAAATGTGATGGCTTGCTTCAGCTAAAGACGGGCTTAAGCGTTGGCGAGACATTTCTAATAAACCAAAGCGAGAAATACGACCAATTTGAACACGAGCGCGGTCCATACGAACAGCTTCACGCATACGGTTTTCTACTTCACGTTGATGACGAACAGGCGTCATATCAATGAAATCGATAACAACTAGGCCACCTAGATCACGCAAACGTAATTGACGAGCAATTTCATCAGCAGCTTCTAGGTTAGTATTTAATGCTGTTTCTTCGATATCGCCGCCTTTAGTTGCACGAGCTGAGTTGATATCAATAGAAGTCAGTGCTTCTGTTGGGTCAATAACAATTGAGCCGCCAGAAGGTAAGCGCACTTCACGTTCAAAAGCCGATTCAATCTGGCTTTCAATTTGGTAGTGGCTAAATAGCGGTACTTCGCCTTCATATAACTTAACGCGAGATAAGAAATCAGGACGAATAAGTTGGATGTGTTGACGAGCACGATCAAAAATTGTTGGGCTATCAATCAAAATTTCGCCAATGTCACGACGTAAGTAATCACGAATTGCGCGAACAATTACATTACTTTCTTGGTGAATTAGGAAAGGTGCTTGGTTTGATTCAGAGGCGTGTTTAACGGCTTCCCAATGATTTAGGAGTACGTTTAAGTCCCATTCAAGTTCTTCAGCTGATTTACCAACACCGGCAGTACGAACAATTAGACCCATACCTTGAGGTAATTCTAATGTGCTTAATGCTGCTTTTAATTGAGTACGTTCTTCACCTTCGATACGACGAGAAATACCGCCAGCACGAGGGTTATTAGGCATAAGAACAAGGTAGCTACCAGCCAGAGATATGAACGTTGTTAAAGCTGCGCCTTTGTTGCCACGCTCTTCTTTTTCAACTTGAACAATAACTTCTTGGCCTTCTTTCAATACGTCCTTGATATTTGGACGACCTTGATAAGTGTAACCTTGTGGGAAATATTCTTTAGCGATTTCCTTAAGGGGAAGGAAACCGTGGCGATCAGCACCGTAATCAACAAAAGCTGCTTCCAAGCTTGGTTCGATACGGGTGATTTTACCTTTATAAATATTAGCTTTCTTAGATTCGTGACCTGGGCTTTCGATATCTAAATCAAAAAGGCGCTGGCCATCAACTAATGCGACGCGCAACTCTTCCTTTTGGGTTGCGTTAATCAACATTCTTTTCATTAGGGAATACTCATTACAAATTGTCGAGCTTGTGTATCTTAATCCATTTTAAATGGTGCCAGATCCCAAGGCTGATTACATGTGCAGCCTCACGGCTGGAACTCAGGGATGCTCTAGGGCACAATCCACATCAACACTATCGATAAAATAGTGCTGATCCGCAATTATTCGCGGTCGTTAAAACATAAAAAATGGTTTAGGCATAACAAGCAAAAAAACTCAAAGCAGTGTAGATGTCTTACGCCAATTGCTGCATCACCGCATTCGAGCAGTATATTTTTTGTTTTTTTGGTGCTTTTATGCTCACCAAGGTGAAGAAATGGCCATCTGGGCCGATTTCAGGTGCTAACTATAACAGTCAGATCAAGCCTCAGCAATCTTCATTATTTGAAACTGAGGTAAAAAAGGTTCATCAATTAGAATTAAGACAGTAGAATAAGAGAATGAATGAAGATAAACCTAAAGTGCAATTCGTCGAGATCGATGACGACTTTGCAGGGCAACGAATCGATAATTTTCTTCTTGCCCGCTTAAAAAACGTACCAAAAAGTATGATTTACCGAATTGTGCGTAAAGGCGAAGTTCGTGTAAATAAAAAACGTATTAAACCAGAATACAAACTTCAAGAAGGGGATTTAGTTCGTATTCCTCCCGTGAAGATTCCTGAATCGACAGCGCCTGAGTTACCAAGCGTTAAACTGTCTAAAGTTTCAGAACTTGAAAGCTGTATTATTTATGAAGATGACCATCTTCTTATTTTAAATAAACCATCAGGTACAGCTGTACATGGTGGTAGTGGCTTAAAGTTTGGTGCGATTGAAGCATTACGAGCTTTGCGTCCCGATGCTCGTTTTTTAGAGTTAGTGCACCGAATTGATAGAGATACTTCAGGGATCCTCTTAATTGCGAAAAAACGTTCAGCGTTACGTCGCTTACAAGAACAATTCAGAAACAAAACAGTACAAAAATACTATTTTGCTTTAGTTATGGGCCAATGGAAGAGCACGTGTAAAGTGGTTAATGTTCCTTTACTTAAAAATGAAGTGAATAGTATTGTCCGTGTTAATCCGAACGGCAAGCCTTCTGAAACCCGTTTTAAAATTTTAGAAAAATTTGAGCAAGCAACATTAATTCAAGCAAGTCCAATTACTGGACGCACTCACCAAATTCGCGTACATGTTCAACATGCAGGTCATCCAATTGGTTGGGATGATCGTTATGGCGACAGACGATTTGATGCCTATTCTGGTCAATTTGGTTTAGACCGATTGTTTTTGCATGCGGCAAATATTAAATTTACTCATCCAAGTACAGAAGAAGTAATGGATATCAGTGCACCAATGGAAGCTAAATTAGAACAGGTTCTAAAAGCTCTACGCTCTAAAAAGTAATCTTATTTTTTGTTATTTCTAGCGATAAGTGTCGAATTGATACTTATCGCTTTTTTTTTAATACGATTTAAAGAACTGAAAAATGTTGACGTTCTAACATATCAATTAAAGATATTAGAGGAAGGCCGATAAGCGAGTTAGGGTCTTTTCCTTCTAATTTATTAAATAATGCGATACCTAAACCTTCACATTTAAAACTACCAGCACAATACAATGGCATTTCTTTATCAACATAGTTTTCAATTTGCTGTGAGGTTAATTGACGAAAATGAACATGAAACTCTTCACAAAGAGTTTCCGCGCTCATTGTTGTTGTATTGAGCAAGGATAAGCCCGTGTAAAAAGTGATTGTTTGCCCACTGGCTTTTTGAAGCTGAATAATTGCTTTTTCGCGTGTTAATGGTTTACCAATAATCTGACCGTTGATTACGCAGACTTGGTCGGATCCTATGATCAGGTGATTAGGATCTTTTATGTTACAGGAGCGGGCTTTTTGTTCTGCTAAGCGAATGACTAATGCAGTAGGTAATTCATTTTCTTGTGGTGTTTCATCGCAATTGGGTGAAATTGCATCAAAAGGAACTTGGATCTTCTCCAAGATCGAGCGGCGAAAAGGTGATGTTGAAGCTAGAATCAGTTTTGGTTGCATAATGGGTTCTTCTTCTTTAATTTTTCGTTTATTATTAGCAACTCTGCTGAAATAGCAACTGGGAAGAAAAAAAGCATAATTTTTGCCATTTTTCTTTGACTCGAAGGCTTTAGAAAGATAAGATGCGCGCCCTATGCAAAAGGTAAAATTACCACGAACAGTTGATGCAATCCAAAACGCTCAACGAAGATTAGACTACGATGGAATCATCCAATCTGATATTTTAAAGCGTTTGGCTGAGTCTACTGTAGATGTGAAAAGTGATGCTGAAGTCACAATGTCGTTTAAAGTTGACGAACAACGACTAGCCGTTATCTCTGGTAAAGCTAACGTCAATGTGTTGTTGGAATGTCAACGCTGTAATGAAAATTTTGAACATCACCTAAATGTATCATTTAAGTGTACGCCTTTTTTAAGCGAAGAGAAGGCAGCTCTTGTTCCTGAGGAATATGAGTTTGTAGATTTAAATGAAGTAGGTGAAGTTGATCTCGTTGAGTTGGTAACTGATGAGTTCATTCTAGCGTTGCCGCAAGTCGCTATGCATGACATTAAAGATTGTCAGGTCAAATCTAACAATTTGGTATTTGGTGAAATTCCTGAAGAGGAAGAGAAACCGAATCCGTTTGATGTTTTAAAATCTTTAAAACAACAGTAATTGAGGAGTAGGGTCCATGGCCGTACAAAAGAGCAAGAAATCACGTTCAATGCGTGGCATGCGTCGTTCACACGATGCACTAACTACAAGTGCATTATCTGTAGACGCAACTAGTGGCGAAACTCACCTTCGTCACAACGTTACAGCTGACGGTTACTACCGTGGCCGCAAGGTAATCAACAAGTAAGGTTGACGCTTTGCAGCAGCTAACCATTGCAATTGATGCGATGGGTGGGGACTTCGGTCCCCAAGTTACAGTGCCTGCCATCGTGCAGGCATTGTCGCAATTCCCAGAGCTAAAAATTATTGTTGTTGGAGATCGTCATGCGATTTCTACACAGCTAACACATCTAAATTATACCCCCAATCAACGACTTTCTATTGCACATAGCGACAGCGTTATAGGCAACAACACTCCACCTTCAAAAGCACTACGGCACAGTCGTGGTAGTTCAATGCGAATGGCCATTGATTTAGTTGCCAATAAAGAAGCTGACGCGTGCATTAGCGCTGGCAATACTGGTGCACTTATGGGGCTTTCTCGTTTTACCTTGAAGCTTCTCCCTGGTGTTGAACGTCCTGCATTAATTAGTCCTTTACCTACGAAAAATAATCAACGCACTTGGATGCTTGATCTTGGCGCAAACGTATCGTGTGATGCTGAGACGTTATTTCAATTTGCCGTAATGGGTTCTGAATTAGCAGAGCAGTCATTAGGACGCAGAGCCAAAGTGGCGTTGTTGAATATTGGTGAAGAAGAAATAAAAGGCAACGATCAAATAAAACGATGCGCAGAAATGCTACATCAATGCAAAGATATTGAATTTATCGGTTATATTGAAGGCGATAAGCTTTATCAAGGCAATGCAGATGTAGTAGTGTGTGATGGTTTTGTCGGTAATGTATGCTTAAAAACCAGTGAAGGTGTTGCGCATTTATTTTTAGAACAACTAAAATCACACCTGATCACGTCTAAATTTAAACAAGTTTTAGCGAAATGGCTCTTTGGTGATGTCATTTCTAGCTTAAAAGAGCTGAACCCCGACCAGTATAACGGCGCAAGTCTGATAGGATTGCGTGGCATTGTTGTTAAGAGTCATGGAAGTGCAGATGTATTTGCCTTTAACAATGCCATCAAGGAAGCGGTTCATGAGGTCAAGCGACAAATACCTAACCGTATTAGTGATCGCTTGGAGGCAGTTTTACTCGAGAGGCATTATTAGTCTTCATGTATAGCAAAATTTTAGGTACTGGTAGCTATTTACCAGCACAAATTCGCTCAAATGCGGATTTAGAAAAAATGGTCGATACTAGTGATGAGTGGATCTTAGCTCGTACAGGTATTAGTGAACGCCGCATTGCTGGTGAAAATGAATCAGTGGCCACAATGGGCCACCTTGCTTCTGTTAATGCAATTGAAATGGCTGGAATCGATAAGAATGATATTGATCTGATTATCTTAGCGACAAGTACACCAACGTACTCATTTCCATCTGCTGCGTGTGAAGTTCAAGGCCTATTAGGCATTCAAGGTTGCCCTGCATTTGATTTATCAGCAGCTTGTTCAGGCTTTGTTTATGCATTGAGTGTTGCAGACCAACACATTAAAACAGGCATGGCAAAGAATGTATTAGTTATTGGTTCTGATGCTGTTTCTCATACTTGTGATCCTGAGGACCGTTCAACTGTCATTCTGTTTGGTGACGGGGCTGGTGCGGTTGTTATTGGTCAAAGTGAAGAGCCTGGAATTATCTCTACGCATTTACATGCTGATGGAAAATTTGGTGAGTTGCTTTCTTTACCTGTACCTTCTCGTAAAAATGAAGAAGCAGATAAATGGTTATATATGGCGGGTAATGAAGTCTTTAAAGTTGCCGTTACTCAGCTATCAAACCTAGTTAAAGAAACGCTTCAGAAAAACCAAATGGATAAATCAGAACTTGATTGGTTAGTACCACATCAAGCTAATTTACGAATTATTAAAGCAACAGCGAAAAAACTATCTATGTCAATGGATCAAGTTGTTGTCACTCTGGATCGTCACGGTAATACCTCTGCAGCCACAGTGCCTACGGCATTAGATGAAGCTGTTCGTGATGGACGAATTCAACGTGGTCAAACCTTATTGCTTGAAGCATTCGGTGGCGGCTTTACGTGGGGTTCGGCACTCGTTAAGTTTTAAGTAAGAAATTAGGCCTTTATATTGGTCTAATCTCTTTATACGCTTATTTAAAGGAAATAATGTTCATGAGCAATTTTGCTATCGTTTTCCCAGGTCAAGGCTCACAAGCTATTGGCATGCTTGCTGAATTAGGTGAGCAACACGAGGTTGTAACGCAAACTTTTACAGAAGCATCAGAAGCGCTGGGTTATGACTTATGGTCACTTGTTCAAAATGGCCCTGCGGAAGATTTAAATCAAACATTTCGTACTCAGCCTGCATTATTAGCAACCTCTGTTGCATTATGGCGTGTATGGCAAGAGCAAGGCTTAACACAACCAGCTGTTTTAGCGGGTCATAGTCTTGGTGAATACTCAGCACTTGTATGTGCTGGTGTTATTGATTTTAAAGAAGCAATTAAATTGGTGGAACTACGTGGCCAATTGATGCAAGAAGCGGTTCCTGCTGGTGTTGGTGCAATGTACGCTATCATTGGCTTAGACAATGAATCTATTGCTAAAGCATGTGAAGACGCTGCACAAGGTGAAGTGGTTTCTCCTGTAAACTTTAACTCGCCAGGTCAAGTTGTTATCGCTGGTAATAAAGATGCAGTAGAGCGTGCTGGTGTATTATGTAAAGAAGCGGGTGCAAAACGAGCATTGCCTTTACCAGTATCAGTACCTTCTCATTGTGCATTAATGAAACCTGCGGCTGATAAATTAGCTGTTGCATTAGGAAATATTGAATTTTCAACACCGACATTACCTGTTATCAATAATGTTGATGTGGTTGCTGAATCAGATCCTGCAAAAATTAAAGACGCGCTTGTTCGTCAATTATACTGCCCAGTACGTTGGACTGAAGTAGTAGAAACAATGGCAGAACAAGGCGTAGAAACACTATATGAAGTTGGCCCAGGTAAAGTTCTTACTGGTTTAACTAAACGAATCGTTAAATCACTTAGCGCAGCAGCAGTAAATGATGCTGCTTCCTTGAAGCTCCTAAGTAATTAAAGGGAATAGTAAATGATGAATTTAGAAGGCAAAATTGCCTTAGTTACTGGCGCTAGCCGTGGCATTGGTCGTGCGATTGCTGAGCTATTAGTATCACGCGGAGCAACGGTTATTGGTACTGCGACTTCTGAAAATGGTGCCGCTGCAATTGGTGAATATTTAGGCGAGAACGGTAAAGGTCTTGCATTAAATGTTACTGATGCAGAGTCTATTGCAGCTGTACTTAAAACAATCAATGACGAGTTTGGTGCGATTGACATTTTAGTTAATAACGCAGGTATTACTCGTGATAACTTACTTATGCGCATGAAAGATGATGAATGGATGGATATCTTAGATACTAACCTAACGTCTATTTTCCGTTTATCTAAAGCGGTTCTTCGTGGCATGATGAAAAAACGTAATGGTCGTATTATCAACGTAGGTTCGGTTGTTGGTACTATGGGTAATGCGGGTCAAACAAACTACGCAGCGGCAAAAGCAGGTGTCATTGGTTTTACTAAATCAATGGCACGTGAAGTTGCTTCTCGTGGTGTAACAGTAAATACTGTTGCTCCAGGTTTTATCGAAACTGATATGACAAAAGCCTTGAATGATGAGCTGCGAGCTGCAACACTATCATCTGTACCTGCTGGTCGTTTAGGTGACCCTAAAGAAATTGCTGCTGCAGTAGTATTTTTAGCGTCTCCAGAAGCAGCTTATATCACAGGCGAAACTTTGCATGTGAATGGCGGCATGTACATGGTTTAATTTATGAAATTGATTTAAGGGTGACTTAAGTCAATTTTGGGTTAAAATTGCACTAAAAATCACGAATTTCGTGGTTTGACCAGCGATCTTAGCCTTGCAACTTTCTTATTAATGAATAAAATACAGCAAGTATCGCAAATCAGCGAAATCTGTAATTAGGAAAATTAAAATGAGCAATCTTGAAGAACGCGTAAAGAAAATCATCATTGAGCAACTAGGTGTAGATGAAGCTGAAGTTAAAAACGAAGCATCATTTGTTGATGACCTAGGTGCAGATTCACTAGATACAGTTGAACTAGTAATGGCTTTAGAAGAAGAGTTTGACACTGAGATTCCAGATGAAGAAGCTGAGAAGATCACAACTGTTCAAGCTGCTATCGACTACGTAACTAGCGCACAGTAAGAAATACCCTCCAGGCGGTCATCTTGACCGCCTGAGTTTTTTTATACGCAACAATCCCTATCTAATTTCAATTAATTCCGGAGAATTATATCGTGTCCAAACGTCGTGTAGTAGTTACAGGCATGGGTATGCTAACACCGGTGGGTAACACTGTTGAAGCATCTTGGAAAGCGCTGTTAGCAGGTCAAAGTGGTATCGTTAATATCGAACACTTTGATACCACTGAGTTTACAACTCGTTTTGCAGGTCTAGTAAAAGACTTTAATGCTGAAGAGTACATGTCTAAAAAAGACGCTCGTAAAATGGATTTATTTATTCAATACGGTGTGGCTGCTGGCATCCAGGCATTAGATGACTCGGGTTTTAACGTTACTGAAGAAAATGCACATCGTATCGGTGCTGCTATTGGTTCTGGTATTGGTGGTCTTGGCTTAATTGAAGCTGGCTACAAAGCATTTTCAGAAAAAGGTCCTCGTAAGATCAGCCCGTTTTTCGTGCCTTCAACCATCGTTAATATGATCGCAGGTCATATGTCGATCATGCGCGGTCTACGTGGTCCTAATATCGCAATTTCAACGGCTTGTACGACAGGTCTTCATAATATTGGTCATGCTGCACGTATGATCGCTTATGGTGACGCTGATGCAATGCTAGCGGGTGGTGCTGAAAAAGCATCTACTGAGCTAGGTATGGGCGGTTTTGGTGCAGCTAAAGCACTATCAACGAACAATGAGAACCCACAAGGTGCTTCACGTCCTTGGGATAAAAACCGTGATGGTTTTGTTCTAGGTGATGGTGCAGGTATGATGGTTCTTGAAGAATATGAACACGCAAAAGCTCGCGGTGCAAAAATCTACTGTGAACTAGTTGGTTTTGGTATGAGCGGTGATGCTTATCACATGACTTCACCAACACCAGACGGTTCTGGTGGTGCGCTAGCGATGGAAGCTGCAATGCGTGATGCTGGGGTAACGGGTGAACAAATCGGTTATGTTAATGCTCATGGTACTTCAACACCTGCGGGTGATGTTGCTGAAGTTAAGGGCATCAAACGTGCGCTTGGCGAAGCGGGTACTAAACAAGTATTAGTATCATCAACAAAATCAATGACAGGTCACTTATTAGGTGCTGCCGGTTCTGTTGAAGCAATTATTACAGCACTTTCTTTAGTTGATCAAATTGTTCCACCTACGATCAATCTTGATGATCCTGAAGATGGCCTAGATATTGATCTAGTTCCTCATACTGCTCGTAAAGTAAATGATATGGAATACGCGATTTGTAATTCATTCGGCTTTGGTGGTACGAATGGTTCATTAATCTTTAAGAAAATGTAATAACTTGTTTGTGAGGCTTAATTAGTTTCCAAGAGTCAGTTACACTTTAAAGGCGGTTTGATATTATATCAAACCGCCTTTTTCTTATCTGGAGCTTTTATGTATTGGGTTAATGGAGTGGAATCAGAAACATTGCCAATTAATGATCGAAGTACTCAATACGGTGATGGATTTTTCACGACCATGAAGGTAAACAACGGTGAAATACGTTTGTGGTCTTTTCATTTCGAGCGCTTAACGAGTTCATCTCAGCGTTTAGGTATTACTCCGCCTAACTGGAAAAAGATTGAAAAGCAAGTTCATACTATTGCTGAAAAGATAAATAATGGTGGAATTAAAATTTTAATCAGTCGAGGGGCTGGAGGTCGAGGTTACTCTCCTAAAGGTTGTAATAATACTCAAGTGATTATCTCTGATTTTCAATATCCAGCTCATTATAAGCAATGGCAAGAAGAAGGTATCGAATTAGGTGTTTCAGCAATTAAGCTTGGCCTATCATCTCCGTTACTGGTAGGGATGAAGCACTTAAATCGTTTAGAGCAAGTATTAATTAAAGATGAAATTTCAAAAACTGTGTATCTTGATGCAATTGTTCTTGATCTTAATAACCATGTTATCGAAACATCAATAGGTAATCTTTTTTGGGTTAAGGATGATAGAATCTTTACTCCAAAATTATCTTTTTCTGGTGTAGAAGGTGTGATGAAAAAGCACATTGGGCAACTAGCAAAAGAGTTTCAATTAGAGCTAGAAGAAGTAAGTGCTGCGCTATCTGAGTTGGAAAATGCAGACGAAGTCTTTATAACTAATGCTTTATTTGAAATTGTACCAATCAATGCAATTGTTAATACAGAATTCACTCAACATAAATTTACACACAGATTTCAGGAGAAGTTGTACTCGTGTTAAAGAAATTTTTATTCCTTATTTTATTGATAGCGATAGGAACAGCTGGTTTAGGCTTCTGGAGTTACCAACAAGCCAGTCAATTTACAGAGCAACAAGTTGCACTAGATAAAGCTCAATTAATTGAAGTGAAATCGGGTACTAGTTATCGCAAATTGATCAGTCAATTTGAAAAAAATGGTTGGATTACCGATATAAAATGGGCCCGTTTTACTCATAAATTATCACCAGAGTTAACAGAAATTAAAGCGGGAACTTATTGGATTGAGCCCAATCAATCACTTGCTTCTGTATTAATGCAATTGAAAACAGGAAAAGAGCACCAATTTTCGATCACTTTTGTTGAAGGAAGTCGCTTTTCTGAATGGCAACAACAACTAGAACAAGCTCCGTATTTAAAGCACGAATTAAGTGAGTTATCAGAAAAAGGGATAGCCAATAAACTGGGTATTGAACGCTCAAAATTAGAAGGGTTATTTTTAGCTGAAACGTATCACTATACAGCAGGTATGAGTGATCTTGATATTCTAGAGCGTTCTCATAACGCATTAGTGACAGTATTAGATAGTGAGTGGGAAACTAAATCAGCAAACCTACCTTTAAAGTCATCTTATGAAGCGCTGATTTTAGCCTCTATTATAGAAAAAGAAACGGCGATTGACTCAGAAAGAGAGCGAGTATCTTCGGTATTTGTGAATCGTTTAAAGCGTGGTATGCGTTTACAAACGGATCCAACCGTAATCTACGGTATGGGAGATAAATATGACGGTAATATCCGCAAGAAAGACCTACGTACACCAACAGCTTATAATACGTATACCATGAGTGGTTTACCGCCAACGCCGATAGCAATGGCTGGCCCTGCTTCAATTAAAGCCGCATTACACCCAGAAACTAGCCGTTACCTTTATTTTGTTGCAGACGGTACTGGCGGTCACAAATTTACTAAATCATTAGTTGAGCATAACAAAGCAGTTAGAGCTTACCTACGAACCTTAAGAAATTAATCATGTCTAAGTTTATTGTAATTGAAGGCCTAGAAGGCGCAGGTAAAAGCACTGCAATTAAAAATGTATTAGCGACTTTAGCTAAGCATGGTATTGAGAATCCTGTAACAACACGAGAGCCTGGTGGTACGCCATTAGCTGAGAAAATGCGTGAACTAGTAAAGGAAGGTCACCCTGATGAGCCCCTAACTGATATGGCTGAGTTATTATTACTGTATGCAGCACGAGCACAGCTAGTTGGTAATGTAATTAAGCCGGCATTAGCGAGAGGCGAGTGGGTGGTTGGTGATCGACATGACCTATCTTCACAAGCTTATCAAGGTGGTGGTCGTGGTTTTGATCGTGATTTAATGGCGACAATGCGAAATACTGTTCTTGGTGATTTCAAACCAGATTTCACTATCTATATGGACATTGATCCTAAATTAGGTCTTCAACGGGCATCCGCTCGTGGAGAGCTAGATCGAATTGAACAGATGAAGCTGGATTTTTTTGAGCGCAGTCGTGAACGTTATTTAGAATTTGCTAATAGTGATGAAAGTATTATTATTATTGATGCAGGACAAGATTTAGATACAGTAACAGAGTCAATTATTAGTGAATTAGACACTTGGTTAGTAACGAATGGCAACTAAACTTTACCCTTGGCAACAGGGTGTTTGGCAGCAATGGCAACAATTAATATCGACAGATAGGTTGCCTCATGCAATTTTATGCGCGATGCCAGATGGAACAGGTAGAGACACACTTGTTCAATACTTTTCTGATACTTTATTGTGCTTAACACAAGGTACTGAACCTTGTGGTTTCTGTCATAGCTGTGGTTTAGTTGAATCAGGAAATCATCCTGATTTACACTGGATCAAACCTGAAGTTGAAGGTAAATCGATATCGGTTGATCAGATAAGACAATGTAATTTGTGGGCTCTAGAATCATCGCAATTTAATGCTAAGCGAATGATTATTATTGAACCTGCAGAGAAAATGACAGAATCAGCGGCAAATGCACTGTTAAAAACATTAGAAGCTCCACCTAAAAACTGTCAGTTTGTTTTGCTGGCTAATTCTCCGCATCATTTATTGCCTACGATCCGGAGCCGTTGTCAGGTTTGGCAGCAACCAGAGATCAGTAGTGAAGTGATAGAGCAGTGGTTAGAAGACACAGAAAAGCTAAAAGTGAGCAAGCAATCTATTATATTAAATGGTTACTTACCTCTAGCGGTTAAAAGTTTTTATCAAGATAAAAAACAATCGGCTCATCAACAGTTACTGTCTTGTTTTGATGCTTGTGTTAATTCTTCTTTTTGTCATACATCTGATATCGTGAAAAGCCTGATAAAGTTAGATGATGAAGGTTTATGTTGGTTAAGCTACTTATTGTCAGATGTTCAAAAGAGGCAATTAGGAATTATTACAGGCTGGGTGCATTGCGATGAAAAAGGCATTATTGAACGCTTAGCAATGAGTATCCCTGCTAATACAATTTATAAACAATATTTAAGTTTGAATGCGTTAAGACAACAGTTGAATGCTCATTCAGGATTAAATAAAGAGTTATTATTAACTGAATGGTTATTTGAGTTCATTGGAGAGTAATGTGTTAGTTGATTCACACTGCCATTTAGACAAATTAAATTACAGTGATTTACATACAAATGTTGCGGATGTACTTGAAAAGGCAAAACAACGTGGTGTTGAACAGTTTCTGACTGTTGGCGTAACATTAGATGCTTTTCCTAATATGATGGAAATGATTAAAGATCATCCTGAAGTTCATGCTTCTTGTGGTATTCATCCACTAGATGTTGATTCTGATTTTGATTTATTTCTTTTTCGTCAATACGCTGAAAATGAACGTGTTATTGCTATAGGTGAAACTGGGTTAGATTATTTTTATCAACCAGAAAGTGCCCCTCGTCAGCGCGATCTATTCGAGCAGCAAGTTGAAGTCGCTGTTGAGTATAATAAGCCACTTATTATACATACTCGACAAGCTCGAGAGGATACGTTAGCTATTCTAAAAAATGGTAAAGCAGATAAATGTGGTGGCGTTATTCATTGTTTTACAGAAGATTGGGCATTCGCAGAAGCGGCTATGGAGCTTGGCTTTTATATTTCAATTTCAGGCATAGTAACTTTTAATAAAGCGGCAGAGTTGAAAGATGTGGTTCGTCGTTTACCACTAGAACGTTTACTTGTTGAAACTGATTCACCTTATTTGGCACCGGTTCCATTTAGAGGAAAAGAGAATCAACCAGCTTATGTAAGAGATGTTGCTGAATATATTGGGCTATTAAAAGGGAAATCATTCGAAGAAGTCGCTCAAGTAACAACGAATAATTTCAAAAATCTTTTTTTGAACAAATAATTTTATTTAGATTGAAAAACAATCAAAAGGGAGGTTTTTACCTCTCTTTTTTTTGTTTAATTGATTTTACACAGCTTTAAAGCAGGCAAACGATTAACTGTGCGCTTTATTTGACCTATCTATTTTTGTTGCTAAAAATAACATTTATTTTTTTTAACTTGTTGGTTTTTTTTAAATAAAATCATATGGTTGAATAAAACTTGTATTTTTATTGTCACTTTTACTACGCCTTGCTTTTGTGATCACTGCAGGGTTTTAAAACATTAAATGAAAACATGCTAGAAAGTGTTTTTACATAGGTCTATATTTAGCGACAGTTTGATTAGAGATACGAATGCTTACAAAATTATGAGTTACATATAGGCAAGGGGGATATTGCCGTAATTGATAAGTAAGAACTAACTGTTTCCAATTGTATTTATAAATATTAGGAGCAAAACATGTTTAAACACCTTTTTGCCAGTTTACAGAAAGTTGGTAAGGCACTTATGTTGCCTGTATCAGTTCTTCCTGTAGCAGGTATTCTTTTAGGAGTTGGTGCAGCCAACTTTAGTTTCCTTCCAGAAGTTGTTTCTCATTTAATGGAACAAGCTGGTGGTTCAGTATTCGGTCAAATGGCTCTGCTATTTGCTGTGGGTACTGCACTTGGTTTTACAAACAATGATGGTGTTGCTGGTCTAGCCGCTGTTGTTGGCTACGGCATCATGGTTGCTACACTTAAAGTGATGGCAACAGTAATGGGTGTTGATGGTATCGAGACTGGTGTTCTTGGTGGTATCCTTGCTGGTGGTCTTGCTGGTTGGGCATTCAACAAGTTTTACCGTATTCAACTTCCTGAATACCTAGGCTTCTTCGCTGGTAAGCGTGCTGTGCCAATCGTTACTGGTTTTGCATCTATCGCTCTAGGTTTAATCCTATCTGTAGTTTGGCCTCCTGTTGGCGGTGCTATTGCTGCATTCTCTGATTGGGCTGCACATCAAAACCCTGTAGCTGCATTTGGTATCTATGGTGTAATTGAACGTTCTCTTATTCCTTTTGGTCTTCACCATATTTGGAACGTACCATTCTTCTACGAAGCAGGTACTTGTACAAACAATGCTGGTGAGCAAGTTCACGGTATAATGACTTGTTTCCTTACTGCTGATGACGCATCTCGTGCTGCTGGTAACGGTTTTGGTCAACTTGCCGGTGGTTACTTATTCAAAATGTTCGGTCTTCCTGCTGCTGCAATTGCAATTGCACACTCAGCAAAACCTGAAAACCGTGCTAAAGTAATGGGTATCATGGCATCCGCTGCGTTAACTTCATTCCTTACTGGTATCACTGAACCAATTGAATTCGCGTTCCTATTTGTTGCTCCTGTTCTTTATGCTATCCACGCAGTACTTGCTGGTGTTGCATACATGCTAACTAATGCGTTAGGTATTGTTCACGGTCACACATTCTCGAATGGTTTCATTGACTTTGTAGTTCAATCACCACGCGCAGAGAACATGCTTCTTCTTGTTGGTCTTGGCCTTGTTTATGCAGTTGTTTACTACATTGTATTCCGTTTTGTAATTAAAGCGATGGACCTTAAGACTCCAGGTCGTGAAGACGAAGATGAGAATGCAGGTCCTGCTGTTACTGGTTCTGAATTAGCAGGTGAGTTAGTTGCTGCATTTGGTGGCAAAGAGAACATCACAAACCTTGATGCTTGTATCACTCGTCTACGTGTTTCTGTAGCAAGTGTTGAAGCGGTTAATCAAGACAAATTGAAACAACTTGGCGCTGCTGGTGTTGTTGTTGCAGGTTCTGGCGTTCAAGCTATTTTCGGTACTAAATCGGATAACCTGAAAACAGACATGAATGAGTGGATTGCTCATAACTAATTTGCGATTCTATCGATGAATAATAAAAGGAGACTTTCGAGTCTCCTTTTTCTGTTTCTGGCTTGAAGAAAATCGAAGATAAGCAAAGGTATTACCTTTCAGGAAATGAGGTATCTTGATTTGAGTCTAGCCAAATAGGGTATTTCTTCATAATCGAGAGGAACAGCTCTGAATCAATGAAAGTCGTAAGCCAGTGCTGTACGTGTTGATATTTACTTTGGTTAAACCAATGAATATCTACAAACGCAAATTGTCGTATAAAAGGTAAAATAGCAATATCAGCAAAACTGTATTCATCGCTAAATAATCTATTTGAATTAGTTAACTGTCGTTCTAGTTTCTCTAAAAATATCTCACCTTGTTCACGGTAGTAAACTTCTGAATGTTCAGGGTAGCGATCAGCGTATTTGTATTTATCTAACCAGCCTTTAAATACCTCATCATTTTCTTTTATTAATAAATGCATGGTACTCGTTGCTGAATTTAATAGTTGTGAGCCTTCTAAAGCCCATTTCATGATATCTAAGCTTTCATCTATCACATGCCCATCTTTTTCAATTAAAACAGGAACAGTGCCTTTAGGGGATGCCTGTATCATTGCTTCGGGTTTATGTTTTAATATGATTTCACGAAGTTGTACCGATTTTTCAGAGAGAGCAAGCCCAAGCCGTGCTCGCATAGCGTAAGGGCAGCGACGAAATGAATAGAGAATGGTCATTTTTACCTTCTAAATTAATTTAAAATGAAACGGCGAAAAAAAAGCAGATCCGAAGATCTGCTTTAAGACTAACATTTTCTAGAAAGTAGTTTCTAGTTACTGTTCATCGCTTTACGGATACAGAAGGTTGCGCCTCCCCAAGTGATCCCTAAACCAATAATCATCATGATAATTGCCCCAGTTGTCATATTAAGCCTCCTTGCTTGATTTATTAATAATAATACCTACCACTAGCATTGCGGCGATAAGGCCCCAACCTAACAGTAATAGGTCTGATTGAGCATAGCCGCCGTAACCATCAGTTAATGTATTTACAATATTAGTGCCTAAGATAACGATTAAGAATATAGGACTGATAAAGCGTAAGCAGATTTCAAACCATTTCCCAATAGTAAACTCAGATATTTTATTTACGTGCGAACGGATATCAGCCAGTTTCACTAACCAACCCATAATAAACAGTTCGATCAAACAACTTGCTAGTAGCGCAATGTTATTAATGAAGTAATCGACTAGGTCAAGAAGCAGTAGTCCACCATTAGTTGCGAACGCCATTGATACAATTAAGCCAATGCTACATACAATCAATGCCGCTTTTTTACGTGACCAATTTAATTTATCAATAAATGCAGAGGTTACCGCTTCAATAATTGAAATGTGAGAACTTAGTCCAGCAACAACTAAAGCAAAGAAGAACAGAGGACCAAGAATATAAGGAGCTGGTAATAAATTGATGGCTGCTGGAATAGTAACAAATGCAAGACCAACACCAGCACTAACAACCTCAGTTAATGGTTTGCTTTGTTCATGCGCCATATTTCCTAGGATAGAGAAAATAAGAATACCTGCGATAATAGAGAAACCGCAGTTAATCAGTACTGTCATAAAGGCATTGTTATTTACATCTGATTTTTCAGGAAGGTAACTTGAATAAGCTAGCATGATTGCGAAACCGACACTCAGTGTAAAGAAGATTTGGCCATAAGCCGCAGACCATACTTTTGGATCTGTGATTTTACTAAAGTCTGGTTGGAATAGATAATTAAGACCATCTAACGCACCAGGTAAGAAAACCATTCGTCCGATCAGTGCAATTACCATGATAAATAGTAAAGGCATCATTATTT
>NZ_MSCO01000001.1:1885968-1928917 GCF_002954705.1 Aliivibrio sifiae | reverse complement strand
CTTTTACTTGCTCGCTCGATACCGCGTTTTACACCACCAAAGATAGCTGTAAAAGTGATAGCCCAAGCAATCACCATTGGGATAGCGATATGCCATTGGATACTGCCAAGTTTTGTTGGTGAATTATCGCCTAATTTCAGGTATTCGCTGAAGAAATAAGCGTTAGTATCTTGTCCCCAACTTTGAGAGAAAGACATACTAAAATAAGAAATTGCCCAGCCAATAACGGCAACATAATACACAGCAATAACTGCAGCAATGAGAACTTGAAACCAACCAAGCCATTCGTATTTTTGATTTAGTTTTGCAAATGTTCGTGGTGCTGAGCCTCTGAATTTATGGCCCATACCAAATTCCATTATCATAAATGGAATACCAGCAGTTAACATTGCAAATAGATAAGGGATGAAGAAAGCACCACCGCCATTTTCATATGCCATGTATGGAAAGCGCCATATATTACCTAGACCGATAGCAGATCCTACTGCGGCAAGAATAAATCCTGCACGAGATCCCCATTGCTCACGCTTCATAAAATACTCCTTTAAGAAACTTTTCCCTGAGAATTGAAACCTATTTAGTATCATTCTCTATTTAAATTAAAATTAATTTGCTCAAACTAGAGGTATTAGCTAAGCATTACAGCCAGATTACCTATTTATAATTGTTAAGGCAATGCTACATAAAGGTAGTTAAATATAGTGTTATTAGGGTTTTGTTCTGATTTATTCGTTTTTTCTAGGGGGAGGTATTGACGGGGTATTCTTATGTGGATAGTGATATTGTTAAAATAAGGTTAATTAAATGATTGTGTTTTTTATAAATAATTCCAATTGATGAGAAAATAAGCACCTCAATCGGAATTATTAAAAAGAAATGCCTATCTAAGCTAAAAACTAAAACGCAATCCAAGGTTTCCTTGAACTTGATTTATCCAACTACTTTCGTAGCGAATAACACAGCGAGTTTGCGCAGGTTCTGAAATACAAGTGCTGTCGATATCGTTATCGACTGCTGTACCTAACCAACGAGCTTCAAGCTGTAAGGCTAAATTATTAGTAAAATGGTACTGCAAACCAGTGAAAGCACCTGCTGAGAAGTTAATATTTTCTTCACTCCAATCAACATCGGTATAGGTTGCACCAATACTTAAACCGAAAAAAGAACTGAGGCGTTTCGTTAATGGATAATCTAGTGCACTTTGAAAGTGTAAATAATCAAAGCGAGACTTATTACCTAATGTTTTTACTTCACTACTTTGAGTGCTGTAAAATAAACCAATACGGCCAGCATCCATATCCGTTTCTAAAGCGAATGATAAAGTCTCATTGTTCTTTATTTTAAAAGTATCACCGTTTTGATTTTCAACTTCCCCGCCTGCTGCGATCCCTATTGCTGGTGTGATATAAAATTGAGCAAAAGTAGGGAAAGGGGCTGTTGCTATTAGGGCTAGTAGTGCTATCCGTTTCATCTGAACTCCTAAATTTTGTGATGATATTTTGTACTCATATTTAACGTATTATGTAGACATTGTGATGTTAATACCAACTTGATGGCTTAGTTAACCTGATTCCTTGAAGACACTTCAAATTACTGTTAATTTTTTGTTACTGATAAAACAAGGAGTCGTTATGGATAGTGATTTTAAGTTTGCTTTAATTACAACTATAGTTGTGTTTTCGGGATTAGCTTTCTTTGGAAGTTTAGTTTTGATGGCATGAATAAATAGCAGATATATATATGAAAAGAGCAATCAAAGAATATTGATTGCTCTTTTTTTGTTTAGGCAGAGGCTTTAGTTGGAAGGTAGCCTTGCCAAGCATCTGAATACAGAGATTGAGATAAACTTCTAAGTTTGCTAATTCGAGCTTGTTCAAACTGAGTTGATTTTCGTCGGTTTACAAAAGCGATACGTTCAATACTTTGAATTTCTTCGTAAAGCTTATGCTCTGCTCCATTTTTTACTGTAGCAATGTCTTTTAAATGAAGTTGTATTTCTGCAACCAGTTTTGTCTTTGGTAATTCTACTAATAATTTGATATCTCGATAGCCTGACTTTGCTGGTTGAGCGAAACGGTTCGTGACACTGAGTACCGTTGTTTCTCTGTTTATTGACTCGTAAGCAGTAATTAAATCAGGGATAGAGTCAGCAACAACGGTTGCTCTTGCGATATCCGTTAGTTTATTTACTTGACCATTGAGCTCTTGTTCAATTTTCAATAGTGCGCGTTCTGAGCTTTTTACACCAGCAAATTGAGATTGAGCATTAGACATTAATGCGGTCTCTTTGCAGATGTTTTCTAATTCTCTCTGAGCTTGATGAGCTTTAGAGTTCAAAATATCAAAATCATCATAAGGTTGGGATGAGAAATGGTTCCAACTTTGAATTGAAAGTAGACCGTTTAGGCTGTGAAGGACATGTTGGTGATCGATTTCTGATTGATTTGCTTCTTGATAATCAGGTTCAATAAACTCAATTAATGATGAAGCTTGTGCTTGAGGTCGTCCAAAGACAAGGACCATTAAGACGGCGGCACGGGCAAACTTTTTCATTCTTTTTCCTTAGCAAGATAGAAAGAAATAGCAACTAAGTAAATGTATATTAGCAACACCTATAAAAGAAATATGGGCGTAGATAGCAGATTCAAGCTTTCAAAAATAACATTGTTTTTGTTTGAGTTAAGCATCACAAAATGACACTTCTTTACGATAAATATAGGTCAGATTTTGAACTTTTCGAGTGTAAAAATGAAAGTAATTGTAACGGGAATTATTGAGTTCAAAGAGGGATAAAAAATAGAAGGCTGTGCACATGGTCTTTTTACTCACAAAGTCTGTTATTTAGCGGGTAAATGTGTAAAATCGAATCTTCTTTTTTATACCGAAATTTAGAGTACAAGTAGGTTATCTATGACAGCAACAAATGAATTATTGCAGGATTTAAAAGCTCGTGGGCTTATTGCACAGTGCACAGCAGACGAAGAATTAGCTGAGCACCTTTCAACTGACTGTCGTACTCTCTATTGTGGTTTCGATCCGACAGCAGACAGCCTACACATTGGTAGCCTAGTACCTTTGTTAGTTCTTAAGCGTTTTCAACAAGCGGGCCATAAGCCATTAGCTCTTGTTGGTGGCGCTACTGGTTTAATTGGTGATCCAAGTTTTAAAGCGGCAGAGCGTCAATTGAATACCTCTGATGTTGTTGGTGATTGGGTTAATAAAATCCGTGCTCAAGTTTCTGCTTTTGTTGAATTTACAGAAGAGAAAAATGGCGCAGAAGTAGTGAATAACCTAGATTGGATTGGTGAAATCAATGTAATCGAATTCATGCGTGATATCGGTAAGCATTTCAGCGTAAATGCAATGATTCAAAAAGAGTCAGTAAAACAGCGTATCGACCGTGAAGGTTCTGGTATCTCATTTACTGAGTTCAGCTACATGCTGCTTCAATCGTATGACTTTGCTGCGTTAAACAAAGCAAAAGAATGTACGCTTCAAATAGGTGGTTCTGATCAGTGGGGTAACATCACTGGTGGTATCGATCTAACTCGTCGTATGAACCGTAATAAAGTATTTGGCTTAACTTTACCGCTGGTAACTAAATCAGATGGTACTAAATTTGGTAAGACTGAATCAGGCACAATTTGGTTAGACCCAAGCAAAACATCACCATACGCTTTCTACCAATTCTGGTTGGGTACTGCGGATGCTGACGTATATAACTTCCTACGTTTCTTCACTTTCCTATCTGTAGATGAAATTGCTGCAATTGAAGAAAGTGATAAGAGTGTTCAAGGTCGTCCTGCTGGTCAAGGTGTACTTGCTAAAGAAGTGACTCGTTTAGTTCACGGTGAGGAAGGTTTAGCTTCTTCTATCCGTATTACTGACGCATTGTTCTCTGGTGATTTAGCATCACTAACTGAAACTGATTTAGCGCAACTAGCACAAGATGGTCTACCAATGACTGAACTTGAAGCTTCAGAGCAAACTATCGTTGAAGTATTGACTCAATCTGAACTAGCAAAATCAAATAAGATGGCGCGTGAATTTATTGGTAATGGTGCGGTTTCAGTAAACGGCGAAAAAGTTGCTGATTCTGAAGTTGTTCTTAAGAAAGAAGACGCATTATTCGGTAAATACAGCGTAATCAAGCGTGGTAAAAAGCTGTTTAACTTATACGTTTGGAAGTAAGAATAAATTAATAGTGGAGTAGGGAGTCCTACTTCATTACTTTATATTCAGATAATAAAAAAGCGAACCGCATTGGTTCGCTTTTTTTATGCTTGTTAATTTAATTAACGGTGCTTTGGTTTACGTTTAGCACCAGTACCGCTTGGTTTATTACCCGTAGGTTTGTTACCACCAGTCGCTTTAGGTTTACCATTGCCACTTGGCTTATTGTTTGAATAACCATTACGAACGCCATTTTTCTGTCCGCTTGATGCTGGTTTATCTGAACTAGCGTGTCCTGCCTGTTTTCCACCATTACCAGAACGGTTTTGGCCTTGACCTTGTGAGTTAGGTTTGCCGTTACGATTATTCTTATTTTGAGCACCACGATTGTTACTGTTTCGTGGGTCGCCATCAAACTGTGCTTGAGTATGCTTAGTCGCAAAACGTTTCGCACCGTGACGTCCCGTTTGACGACGTTCTGCAGGTGTTTGTGTATCGATATCGTCTTCAGGTACTAAACAATGTGGCTTGTCACCAATAAGATGCTTTTTGCCCATTTCTGTTAGTGCTTCACGGATCATTTTCCAGTTTTTAGGATCGTGATAACGTAATAAACCTTTATGCAGTCGACGTTGACGCTCACCTTTAGCTACGGTCACATCTTCACGTTTTTTATATTTCACGCGCTTCAGTGGGTTTGTTTCTGAGTAATACATGGAGGTAGCATTACACATTGGCGATGGGTAGAAGTTCTGAACCTGATCACATTCAAGATTATTTTTCTTGAGCCACATAGCTAGGTTCAGCATGTCTTCATCTTCTGTACCTGGGTGAGCAGAGATAAAGTAAGGGATAAGATATTGTTTCTTACCGGCTTCTTGGCTGTATTTTTCAAACATAGACTTGAAGCGATCATACGTTCCCATTCCTGGCTTCATCATTAAATCTAATGGGCCTTTTTCGGTATGTTCAGGAGCAATCTTTAAATAACCGCCAACGTGGTGGGTGACTAGCTCACGTACGTATTCTGGAGATTCAATCGCCAAATCGTAACGAACACCAGAGGCAATTAATACTTTCTTCACGCCTTTTACTTTGCGCGCTTCACGGTACAAATCAATCGTATGTACGTGATCGGTATTTAATTTGTCACAGATCTTAGGGAAGACACAAGAAGGTCGACGACACGTTGCCTCCGCCTTAGGTATTGAACAACCTAAACGGTACATATTTGCTGTTGGACCACCAAGATCTGAGATCGTACCGGTAAATCCAGGAACTTTGTCGCGAATTTCTTCTAATTCACTAATAATCGATTCTTTAGAACGGTTCTGAATTATACGACCTTCGTGCTCTGTAATACTACAGAACGAACACCCACCAAAACACCCACGCATAATGTTGACTGATGTTTTGATCATGTCATACGCAGGGATCTTCGCTTTGCCATACATAGGGTGTGGAACACGCGCGTAAGGCAGATCAAATACAAAATCCATCTCTTCTGTTGTTAGAGGGATAGGCGCTTGGTTTACCCATAATTCACGGTCACCATGGCGCTGGATCAATGCTCGGCCAGAGTATGGGTTGGTTTCTAAATGCATAATACGGCTAGCGTGAGCATAAAGAATACGGTCGCCATTTAATTTTTCAAATGGTGGAATTCGAATTGCTGTCGTTTTTGAATCATGACGAGAAGCCGTTACTGTAATTACTTGCGGCTGTTCTTCTTTTACTTCTGCTTTGTTGGTTTCACATTGCTCTTCTGTTGCGTATGGATTGATAGGAACAAAAGCAACTTTACCCGGCTTTTCAATACGAGAAGAGTCAATGATTCTAAAGCCTTCAGGTTCTGCTGGTAAATTTACAGCAGTACCGCGGATATTAGTCATTGTTTTTACATCTTCGCCATTGGCAAGGCGATGAGCAACTTCAACCAATGCACGTTCAGCATTACCAAACAGAAGAATGTCACCTTTTGCATCAAATAATACAGAGCGACGAACTTTATCTGACCAGTAGTCATAATGCGCTAAACGACGGAGGCTTGCCTCAATACCACCTAATACGATAGGAGTATCTTTAAAGGCTTCACGACAGCGTTGAGAATAAACTAATACTGCACGGTCAGGGCGCTTACCACCTTCGTTGTTTGGAGTATATGCATCATCGTGACGAAGTTTTTTATCTGAGGTATAACGGTTGATCATTGAATCCATGTTACCCGCGGTGATACCAAAGAATAAATTTGGTTGACCAAGAGCCATGAATTCGTCTTTATTATCCCATTTTGGTTGAGCAATAATACCAACGCGGAAGCCTTGTGCTTCTAGCAAACGTCCGATGATTGCCATACCAAAGCTTGGGTGATCCACATACGCATCCCCAGTTACAATGATAATGTCACAGCTATCCCAACCAAGTTGGTCCATTTCTTTACGAGAAGTCGGAAAGAAAGGGGCTGTTCCATAGCATTCTGCCCAGAATTTCGGGTATTCGTTTATTGGAGTTACGTTGTGCATTAGTTCACCTCAGAATTTGGAGGCCGAATTATACCGATTTGAGAGTGATTTAACCAGAAAATAAAGCCCTCAATATAAGTAAGGGCGTCTAATAGCAAGATAGAACTAGATGTATAAACGGCATAAATAGGCAATAGATATGGCTAAAAAAGAGAGGGTAAAAATGATAGCCGTGTCTTTAATCATGGTAAATGTACTCGTCTTGTTTTAAATATTGATGCGCTAAATGTATCTTTATTTAATAAGAGTTACGTGAGCATTAGGTAAATTGTTTTAAGGAAAGTGCCTATTTGATATCGAATCACAGAATTAAATGGGAACATCATACATAAATTAAAAAAAACGCCAGTAGCATTAAACCACTGGCGTAAATAAGCGTTTATCTGTCTAGCAGATTAAGCGTACATTGGAACCAATACCATAGTACCCGCGATAACTGTGATTAAGCCACAGATAACAGGAACAGAGGTACGTTTTACTACTTCAAATGGGCTGATTTTAGCCATACCTGACGTCGCAACGATAACGCCAGATACTGGAGAAATGGTACGACCAAGATTAGAAGCTTGAAGCATTGGAATAATTAGGAAGGCAGGGCTAAGACCCATTTTACCAGCCAGTTGTGGTGCTAATTCTACGAATGCATAGAAAGGTGCATTACCAGAACCTGTTGCGATAGCTGCTGCTACTGTTAGACCAGTAAGAAGAAGCATCAGTGCCATACCACCAGCACCAGCAGAATCTGCAAGGTGAAGTAGGTTATCAATCGCGCCAACAGACATTAAGCCTTGTGCAAATACACCGGCTGCAACTAATAGCATTACCACACCCTTAAACGCGTCAGCCATACCTGCGTAGCAAGATTCTAAATCTTCTAGCGTAGCTCTGCCGTCTAGTTTATTAGTAATAAAGTTAATGACTGCACCAATGAAGATTGAGCCAACAACAATAGTATAAATATCTAGAGATAAACCTGGGATAGTTTCGCCATTGAAGACAAAAACACCTACGATTGGTAAGAAAGGTAAAATCGCGTAATAAGATGGTGCATTTACTTCCATTGCAGAAATATCAACTTTCTCCATTGGTGTATTTTCTTTCTTATCTAGGTATTTGTTCCAGAAGAAAGCCGCTGCTGCCATTACGATGATTGCACAAATAGAAACAGGCAATACCGTTTCAACTGCGAACGTATGTAAAGGAAGACCAGATTTTTCTGCAGCAACAATAACGTCACCAGATGTAGGAGAAAGAATAATCGCTGCTGGAGAGGCACAAACGGCTACTGCTGCTGGGCGAGAAATCCCCATCGCTGTCATCATAGGGAAAAGTGTTGCCATTAGTAGTACACCAAGACCTGTTGCAGAACTTACTGCAAGAGACATTAAACACGCTACGATATAAGCTGCAACAAGTAAAACGTAAGGTGACTTAATAAATGCTAATGGTTTAGAAAACTGTTTAACAACGACATTGTTTGCGCCAATGTGAGTCATGTAAGAAGCAAAACCACAAAGTAGCATGATTTGCATACCTAGGCCGCCCCCACGATATTGCAGCATGTATTTCACGTACTCTAGCGCATCCGTTAATAAGTTACCTGTCGCGGTAACTTTTGCAGGTAAAACAGTATGACCTAATAAACCTGCAATAATAAGTAGTGCTAAACCAGCAGTTAGTAGTACACCTGCCGCCTTATATCCTTTTACGATAAAGTAACCAACCAAAATGGTGATCACCAAACCAATCATTAACTCCAACATGGAATTTTCCCCTATAAGATTTCAAAATATAAAAATTGCGTAACTTACATACATATTCTTACACATTTCGTAATAGAAACTTACCTAACTTTTACCTGTAGCACATCTGCTACTTAACCTCATCATGATCTAAAACAAATAAAAAATAATTCTGTTAATAAGATGATGCGCAACTGTTGTTCTTGTTGCGACAAAAGGATAATAAGTTGGAAAGTGTTACGTGTGTTTTTGAGATATTGATAGAAATAGATTGTTTTTTAACCGTCACTAGACGAAGTGAAAATTGAGTTTATACTAGCGTCATTCTAATTAGGTGGCGTAGCTATGTTTTTTCAAACCTTACAATATATTCTTATTCCTGCACTCTTAGGTGCGCAAATACTGTTAACGATCATTTTGCATAAAGGGGATATTTGTCCCGGTCAACGTGGTCGCATCCATAAATGGTTACCCGTATTGATCCTTGGCTGGTGTGTTATTGCTGGTGTTGGTATGACTTACGCTTCTATTTTTGCGATTAATTTTGTTCCTGCAATTGCCATTGCTGGTTTTTATTTGAGTGTAAAAACAGGCAAAACTCGTGACAAGGGGCCATTAATTGTTATGGCATTAGCTAATGGTTTTGCAGCGGCAAGTTTTGTTAATTTAGCTTTGGGTTCTGGTTCATTCACGCAGTTATTTTTTGCGGTTACTGGCCCATTCTTATTTGGTGCGCTATTAACACACCTCCTTTTGACTTTAGCTCGAACTCGCTTACAGGCATTTCATAAATTACTCCCGATCAGTGGCATTGTTAGTGGGATTGTAATGTCAGTTATCTTATTGTGTCAGACTCTCAGTGTCCATGAGATATTTTTGGATAAGATGGCTGTTAAGTTAGGTATAGCATTAGGGCTTATGCTACTAAGTATTGGTTTGTGGAGTTTTCACTTATTCAAACAACAAGCTGTTAAATGGCAAATGTTAGCTATAGCAAGCGTAATTATGGCCATTTCTGGTTATTATCAATTTCAGTTGTTTTTTGTGATGTAGGCCACGCATTACTTTTAAAAACTGATTTACTCTAAGTATGTCTCTTAAGCAACATGGAGGATGAAGATTGGATTTAAGTAATGCTCACGGACTAGAAAGTGGAATTCTACTCGGCATCATTAATGAAAAATTGCGATTGGAATGTCACAGTCTAGAAGAATTATCCAGCGTGTATGAGCTTGATACACAAGGAGTTCAAGACAAGCTCAGTGGCTTGGGTTATCAATATGACCCATTAACGAATCAATTTAAGAATACGTAATTTTTAACCAATATTTAAATAGCTACATACCTCGATTTAAGTCATTTTAATTCCATCCAAATGACTCTGGCTCTGCTGTTTCGCAGTAGAGAAAAATGCTTGTAAATATTTTTTATCATGTTCGCTGTCTCTAACGGCAGCGAACAACCTTCGCCACAATCCTTTCCCTAATGGTTTACTCTCAATTAATCCTTGTCGTGAAAATTCACTGATTGCCCAATTAGGCAGTGCGGCAACCCCTAAACCTGCCGACACCATTTGTATTAGCATTAATGTATTCTCTGCTTGTTTCCATTTAGCAGGCTCAACATTGTTTGGGGTTAAGAAATGTTTTACGACATCCAGACGTTGTTTTTGCACAGGGTAAGTCAGCATCGTTTGATCGAGTAAATCTTTGGGCTCTATATATTCTTTATTAGCAAGAGGGTGGCTAGTTGCCATTACAAGACGCATCTCGAAATCAAATAACGGTTCATAATGAACCTCTCCACGGGGTTGAATATCTGATGTGATCACTAAATCTAGATCACCATTCACTAATGCGGGTAGAGGCTCAAAACCGAAACCAGATGAAAAATCCAGTTCAACTTCTGGCCAACCAACTTGATATTCTTTAATCGCAGGCATTAACCACTGAAAGCAAGAGTGACATTCAATCGCCATGTGTAATCGGCCGTGTAAATCTTCTTTCAAACTCGCAATATCATATTCTGCTCTAGTCATTTTAGGTAAAACATCATCAGCCAGTTTTAATAAGATCTCACCTTCTGAGGTGAATTTCACTGGACGAGTTTTACGTAAAAAAACATGACTTCCAAGACGGGTTTCAAAATCTTTTAACTGATGAGAGAGTGCTGATTGAGTAAGATGTAGAGCATTGGCTGTTGCGGTTAATGAGCCAGTGTCACGCAGTGTAGTTAATGTTTTTAGATGTTTTAATTCAATCATTATTATTCCTCAAGTTCCGTTTGAGTAGGTTTAATCATCTTCACAGTAAAGTGATTAACGCATAAAGTAAACATCTAGACGGCTAAATAATGTTAATTATTTGATTGTAAATTTAACCTTATTGAAAAAAATTCATAATCAAAGTGAATTTTTATCCGTTGTAGCATAAAAGAAAATGCGTCATTGTTTAGCCATCTAAACGGCTAAGGGGATTAAAGCGATGACAATAGAATTGAATAAAAAAACAGTAACTCATATTTTAGGCTACCCACGAGTAGGTGCTCAAAGAGAACTTAAATTTGCACAAGAAAAATACTGGCGTGGCGAGATTGAACAAAAAGAATTATTAGTAGTAGGCAGTGAGCTTCGTCAGCGTCATTGGAAAGATCAATCAGCATCAGGGTTAGATTTTGTAACCGCTGGAGATTTTGCTTGGTACGATCATGTGTTAACAACCAGCCTTCTTCTAGGTCACGTACCTGCTCGTCACAATAACGGTTTTCCTGATTTAGATACCTTATTTAAAGTGGGTCGTGGTCAATCTCAAAATCGCTGTGGTTGTGGTGAAGCGGCATCAGACATGACTAAGTGGTTTAATACTAACTACCATTATATCGTTCCTGAATTTTCTAAAGACGATAAATTTAACGTTAGTTGGTCACAATTGTTTGATGAAATTGCAGAATCGCAAAAGCAAGGTCACAAGGTTAAACCAGTACTTCTTGGTCCATTAAGCTATTTGTGGTTAGGCAAAGAAGTGAATGATGAAGAAGTAGAGCAAGGGTTTGATCGTTTAGCGCTTCTTCCTCGCTTACTTACCGCTTATCAGGCAATTTTTTCGAAGTTATCTGCGCTTGGTGTTGAATGGGTACAAATTGATGAACCAATTTTAGCGCTTGAATTACCAAAAGCTTGGGCTAACTCATTCAAACTGGCTTATCAAGTGGTTCAAAGTGACGTGAAATTACTACTAACAACGTACTTTGATGGTGTAGAGCATCATTTAGATAAGATCACCGAATTAGCGGTAAATGGCTTACATATTGATATATCAGCAGACCCTAAACAATTAGACACGATTGTAGATGGATTACCAAAAGAGTGGGTATTGTCTGTTGGTGCGATTAATGGTCGTAATGTATGGCGAGCAGACTTAGAACGCCTACATGAGAAGCTACAACCAGTGAAAGAAAAGCTAGGTGATAAGTTATGGATTGCAAGCTCATGTTCGTTGCTGCATAGCCCTGTAGATTTAGAGCAAGAAATAGAATTATCACAAGAAACTACTCAATGGTTTGCGTTTGCAAAACAAAAACTGAAAGAGGTGACTTTGTTAGCGGGCGCTTTAGATGGTAATCAAAATGCAATCTTAGCCTGTCATCAATACTGTCAGCCATTGCGTGAACGTGAGACGGCAGAGCACATTAATAAGCCTGCGGTAAAGCAACGTTTAGCGGCAATTACTCCTGCATTAGCAGAGCGAGCAGATGCGTATTCAGTTCGAGCGCAACACCAAGCGGAAAAATTGGGTTTACCATTATTACCAACGACAACGATAGGTTCATTCCCACAAACCTCTGATATTCGTCAACAGCGCAGCGCGTATCGTGCAGGTAAATTAAATGAACAAGATTATGTTGCAGCAATGAAAGGTCATATTTCTGATGCAGTTGAGCGTCAAGAGCGTTTAGATCTGGATGTATTAGTGCATGGTGAAGCAGAACGTAATGACATGGTGGAATATTTTGCCGAGAACTTAAACGGCTTTCAAGCAACGCGATTTGGCTGGGTGCAAAGTTATGGATCTCGTTGTGTAAAACCAGCAATCGTGGTGGCAGATATTGAACGTGAAGCACCAATCACGGTTGATTGGACGCAATATGCTCAATCGTTAACGACTAAACAAATGAAAGGGATGCTCACCGGACCAGTAACGATTCTTGGTTGGACGTTCCCACGTGAAGACATTACTCGTAAAGAAATTGCACAGCAGTTAGCATTAGTATTGCGTGATGAAGTTTCTGATCTTCAACAAGCGGGCATTAATATTATTCAAATTGATGAACCTGCGATTCGTGAAGGATTACCAATTAAAAAGAGCGATCAAAAAGCGTACTTAGATTGGGCTGTTGAAGCGTTTAAGATCTCAGCGGCCAGTGCTAAATCTGAAACACAAATTCATACTCACATGTGTTACAGCGAGTTTAATGAGATTATCGAATCAGTGGCGGCGTTAGATGCAGATGTGATCACGATTGAAACCTCTCGTTCAAACATGGAATTATTGAAAGCGTTTGAAGACTTTAATTATCCAAATGAGATTGGACCGGGTGTTTATGATATTCATTCACCAAATATTCCAAGTGAAGAGTGGATCATTGATTTAATTGAAACGGCAGCAGCGAAAGTTCCTGTAGAGCGTTTATGGGTGAACCCAGATTGTGGTTTGAAAACACGTAACTGGAAAGAAACAGAAGCGGCGCTAGAGAATATGGTGAAAGCTGCGAAAGCATTACGTAAAAAATTACAGGTAAATGCTGCTTAACTTGACATAATCTACTTATAGTTAGTGTTTATTTACACTAAACGAATAAAGCGAAACCTTTTCATTTAAGGGTTTCGCTTTTTATTTATGTAAACTAACGAGTTGTAATCCAAAGTGCATGGATCATACCTGGGAACCAGAAAAGAATGGTAAGAACGATATTAATTAAGAAATCTTTTCCTGCTCCCTTTGCAAAAAAAACACCGACAGGAGGGAGTAAAACACAAAGAATGATTAAAACGAGTTTGTTCATAAATAGATCCTTTTTTGTTAACTAAATGTATTCCATTTATTTATTATGAGTGGCTATTGTTATATATCAACAAGTCATTCGTTTTTTTTAGGGAAAGTTTTACAAGTAAGGCGTTATTGTTATTTATGAATAAAAAATTAACAGCACAGAGGATGAATAGAATAGTTAATTGTTAAAAAGAATGATTATCTATTTATATTAAAAATAGATGCTATAAAATACCTCGCAACTAATTAAGCTATTTTAAAGTTGTTTTAGGTCTCTTTTATGAAAAAAGTTCTCGTTATTTCTCACTCTCAAAGTGGACAATTAGCAAAATTTGTAGACTTAGCAACGGCTCCTCTACGCCAAGCTGATTCAATTCAAGTCGATTATCATTGTGTTGAACCCGTTAAAAAATATCCATATCCTTGGTCGTTTTACCCCTTTTTTGATGCTTTTCCTGAAGCGATCTATATGAACGGTTGTGAAGTTAAACCTGCTGAGAATCTAGAAGAAGAGTATGACTTAATTATTTTGGGTTATACAGTATGGTTTTTGTCCCCTTCAATTCCAATTACTGGTTTTTTACAAACCTCACAAGCCAAGACTCTGATTAAAGGTAAACCTGTTGTTACTTTTATTGCCTGTCGTGATATGTGGGTAATGGCGCAAGAAAAAATGAAAACAGTTATTGCCGATCTAGGTGGAACACTAATTGATAATGCAGTATTAACCGATCAGGGCGGTTCAATTTATGCCTTCATTACTACTCCTCGTTGGTTGCTTACCGGTAAAAAAGATCCATTTTTGATATTTCCAGCGGCGGGCGTTTCTGAACAAGACTTACAAGAGAGTGAGCGTTTTGGACATCGCCTTGTTAATGCATTAGAAAATGATCTAGAAAAGAAAAAAGAACCATTACTTAAAAATCTGAATGCAGTGACAGTAAATGGGAAGCTGATTGGTTCTGAAAAAATAGCAACACGTTCATTTATGGTATGGGGGAAACTGATTCAAAAGTCAGGAAAACCAGGCTCTTTTCCACGTAAAATTGTTATTACTATTTATGCTACTTTTCTTGCGCTCATGGTCTTGACATTAGTGCCGATAAACTTATTAGTGAAGAAATTAATTTCTCCTTTTAGAAAAAAAGCAGTAGAAGAAAGTATTACCTATTACGAAAAACCGTCAGGACGTTAGAATGAATAACAAAGTATACATTAACGATATTCAGGCTTTTTTGCCTAATGATGCCGTTGGTAATAAAGAAATCGAAAACGTCCTTGGGCAAGTGGGCTTGCGTCCTTCTCGTGCAAAAAATCTCATTTTGCGATCCAACAAAATTAAGCAGCGCTATTATGCAATTAATCCTACAACAGGTGAAACGACGCATACGAATACTGAGCTTACAGCAGAAGCGATTAGAAAATTATCGTCATCTTCCTTTGATATTAATTCCACTGAGTTGTTAGCTTGTGGTACGACGATTGCGGATCAAATTCTACCAAATCATGCCTTAATGGTGCATGGTGAACTTGGTATTCCTAGCTGTGAAGTGATAGCGACATCAGGCATCTGTTTGTCCGGTACCATGTCATTAAAATATGGTTATATGTCGATCTTGAGTGGTCAAAGTAGTAACGCGATAGTTACTGGTTCGGAAAATGCGTCAGCTATGATGCGTGCTAACAAGTTTGAAGCGGAAATTGAAACCGTTGTTGATGAGCTAGAACGCCAACCTGAAATTGCGTTTGAGAAAGACTTCTTACGTTGGATGTTAAGTGATGGTGCGGGTGCCGCTTTACTGACTTCTCAGCCAAATCCCGATTCAATCTCACTTGAAATTGAATGGATGATGCAAAAATCGTATGCCAATGAGCTTGATGCTTGTATGTATGCCGGTTGTGATAAACAAGCGAATGGTCGTTTAAAAGGCTGGCGTGAGTATGAATCTCAAGAGTGGTTAGCTCAATCTATTTTCTCTGTTAAGCAAGACGTAAAACAACTTAACGGAAACATTGTTGAATATACGGTGACTAAACCACTAAAAGAGCTAGTTGAGCAAGGTAAAGTGAAGGCTGATGAAATCACCTATTTTGTACCTCATTACTCGTCTGGTTATTTCCGTGATCGTTTATACCAAGGAATGCTTGATGCCGGCTGTGATATTCCACAAGAGTGTTGGTTTACTAACTTACCAAGTAAGGGTAACACGGGATCTGCATCAATTTATATTATGTTAGAAGAGCTGTTCCATTCTGGTGAGTTAAAAGTGGGTGACACATTATTGTGTTACGTACCTGAGAGTGGACGATTCTCTACTGCATTTATGCAATTAAAGGTCGTGTAATGGAAGCTAAAAAAGTACCGCAAGACAACATCTCAACGTATGCAAATAATGCGAAAGCCGTGTATGCCACTGATGAGAACGGTGAATATTCTGTTGTTGCGTCTACCGGTTGGGAAGTCGAAGAAGAAGTCACAAAGCAAGCCTTAAATGAATCTGAACGACAAGCACAAGTAGCGTATGACTTGGTAAGAACAGGAGAAAAGTCCTCTTTGTATTATCATATGTTTGCTCAGCGTATGGATTTAATGGTGTTAGCGCAATCCGTTGGTTGGTTTCAATGGCGAGTTAAACGTCATTTTTCACCATCGGTGTTTGCTAAGTTATCGCCAGCTAAGCTTTCGGCCTATAGTGATGCATTAGGTATTTCAGTTAAGCAATTAACGAAATTACCTAACCTTTCGAATAAAAATAAATAAAGCGAGATCATGACCTCTATCTTGAAAAACACTAACACTCAATTTAAACATCAACATTATGCGCATTGTGAAAGTGGCGTAATGTCTTCAATGTTAATTCATCATGGTTTGCCATTATCAGAACCAATGGTGTTTGGTTTATCTAGTGCGTTAGTCTTTGCATACCTTCCGTTTGTGAAACTCAGCGGCATGCCATTGATTGCCTATCGTTCGATGCCTAAATCCATTATGAAAGGATTGCAAAAAAGCATCGGTTTGAAAATGAAGTTAGAGAAATTTTCAAAACCAGAGCAAGGCACCAAGCGATTAGATGAGTTACTGGAACAAGGTAAAATCGTTGGAGCACAAACGTCAGTATTTTGGTTACCGTACTTTCCTGAAGAGATGCGTTTCCATTTCAATGCGCATAATTTGATCATAGTAGGCAAAAAACATGGTAGCTATAAGATCAGCGACCCTGTTTTTGAGCACTTGGTTGAAGCTGAAGAGAAAGCACTGCAAAAAGCACGCTTTGTGAAAGGGGTAATGGCACCAAAAGGGTCATTGTATTATCCGACTCATATTCCAAGCTTGATTGATTATCCAAAAGTGATTGAAAAAAGCATCAAAAAAACCGCGAAAACCATGTTAAAAACACCCGTACCTATTGCAGGCTTAAAAGGGATGCATTTTTTAGCTAAGCATATTCGTCAATTAGAAAATAAAGACGAGCATTATGCCAAATTATTTTTAGGTCATATCATTCGTATGCAAGAAGAGATTGGTACCGGTGGTGCAGGTTTTCGTTATATCTACGCATCTTTTTTACAAGAAGCGTCAGAGCTAATTAATAACGAAAAACTAAAAACCGCTTCTATTGAGATGACGGCGATTGGTGATGAATGGCGTGAGTTTGCATTGTTAATAGCCAAAGCGATCCGTCCTCGAAATAAAAAAGCCATTGAATTTGATATTATTGCAGCAAAATTAGAATCAGTTGCCGAGCAAGAAAAGCAGCTGTACTTATCATTAATGCGAGCGTTTTAATGATCAAAATTAGTGGCTTAAATAAATCCTATGGTAACAAGAAAGCGTTAGATAACTTAACGCTCTCCATTCCCTCAAATAGTATTTATGGTTTGCTCGGTCCTAACGGAGCAGGAAAAACCACGTTGATCTCCATTTTAAATGGCTTAGTATCGTTTGATTCTGGGGAGGTCTCTTTTTTTGATTTACCGTTAAAAAAGAATCTAAATGCTATTCGTCAGCGCTGCTCTTTGATCCCTCAAAGCTTGGCTTTTTATGAGAATTTAAGTGTAAAAGAGAACTTAAACTTCTTTGCTGGTGTGCAAAAAATAAAAGGCAAAACCTTAAAAGATAATTTAGCGTATGCGGTAGAAACGAATCGCCTTGCAGCCATGATGGATCAAAAATCATCAACCTTATCTGGCGGTCAAAAACGCCGTTTAAATATAGCGATTGGTTTGTTAAATAACCCTGATGTTCTGTTTTTTGATGAGCCGACAGTGGGGATTGATCCTGAGTCTCGTAATGAAATTTTAGATACAATTAAGGCCTATAAGTCAGATAATAAAACCGTTATTTACACTTCACATTACATGCCTGAAATTGAAAAAATTTGTGATGAAGTGGCAATTATGAATGCAGGGCAAGTGGTGAAACAAGGTTCAATTTCATCAATGGTAAATAACGAAGAAAGCCAACAAGTCATTATCGAGCTCTATCCTAATTCTTCGACTCAATGGCATTTACTCCTTGCTCAATGCTGTGAGGTGAGCTTGATTGATGAAACAACATTATTGTTATCAAGTTCAAATAGTGTCTTGGTTGCTCAAGTATTAACGTGGCTTGAAAACGCCCATATTAAAGTAAAGCAGCTTCGTTATGGTGCAACGACGCTTGAGTCTCTATTTATTAACTTAACATCAAAAGGAAGAACTGATGTTTAAAGCAATGTTAATGAAAGAATTCTTGCTAGTTAGCCGAGATAAACATGCCTTAGCTGCTTTATTTATTATGCCTGTAGTGTTCATTTTGATTATGTCCTTAGCGCTTAAAGATGTGATGAATGAAGATAAATCACTAATGACATATGCATTAGTGGATAACGATCAAAGTAGCGGCAGTGAAGCATTAATCAATAAATTATCCAATATACCAACACTAACCAAATACGCATTGGATTCTAGTGAATATCGCTCGCCAGAAGAGGAAGGGGTTCAATTTATTATCGATATTCCTCAGGGGTTTTATCAAGATGAATTACCACTAGAGATCAGTGTTGCTGCGGATACTTCTCCCTCACTATTAACTATTTTTAAGAACCAAATAGCACTGAGTTGGATGTGGAATAAGCTCGATGAGGTCAACTCTGCCAATCAAGACAGCTTTGGTTTCTTAGATGAGGCAACGGCAGATACATCTTTTGATGAAGCTGCCTTGATGGAAATTCAATACGCCAAATTAGCACAAGATGAAAAGCCAACCTCAACTCAACAAAGTGTGCCTTCTTGGATCGTGTTTGGTCTGTTTTTTGTCATTATTCCAATGTCGACCATCTTTATCAGTGAGCGTAAACAAAATACTTTACTGCGCTTAAGCACCATGAATTTAAGCTTGCCTGTGTTATTTGGCGGGAAAATTTTGCCTTATATGCTAATAAACCAAGTTCAGGTTTGGCTGATGATTGGGGTCGGTATGTATATAGTCCCTCTATTTGGAGCGGCACCATTAACTATTGGCGGCTCAGTCTTAGGCTTAGTTTTAGTCTCACTGTCATTAAGTTTATCTGCTATCGGATTATCTATTCTTGTTGCTACCGCCGTTGACAGCATTGAACAAGCCACCACGATTGGTGGCATTATTAATATTTTATTGGGTGCGATTGGTGGCGTCATGGTGCCTAAGTTTGTGATGCCAGAAGCAATGCAAACTTTCTCCAATATTTCTCCAATGTCGTGGGGCTTAGAAGGTTTTTTAGATATTTTCTTACGTCGAGGAAGCGTGATGGACGTGCTTAATGAAGCCATGGCATTGACGTTATTTGGCGTGGTTTCACTATTGATTGCCAGTATTGTATTTACTTATAAACAAAGGAAAAGTTAATGAAAGGGTCGTTAGATACAGAATTCAAAATAAAGCTTAAAAACATGATCCTTGAAGAGTGCGACAGAGAAGAAATTGCAGCAGATGAATTAGCAGATGACGTGGAGCTGTTTTCTGATGAGAGTGGTTTAGAGTTAGATTCAGTAGATGGATTGCAAATTTCAATGTTATTGCAGCGTCACTTTAATCTACGTTTGGTAGACCCAAAAGAGTTTCGTCGTATTGTAACGACGATTAACCACCTTGCTGATCACCTACAACCAGAATAATAACGATGATTACGATACTTGGTGGTGAAGTACTCAGCGCGCTTGGAAATAAAACGCTGCAATTGCAGTTAATGAAAGAAGGTAAATACCAAACCGTAGATAAATCGGTTAATGTATTTGAGCAAATTAAAACACTGCCTTACTATGCGATTCAAGATGAAGGCAGCTTTGAACCTTTATTTGATCCTATTCCTTATTTAATTCAATTGGTCACTTCCCTGTTTGAACAACATGATTTTTCTGAGAGTGACCGTCAACGTTGTGGCTTGTTTTTGGGTTGCGCTGCTAATGATATTTCTCTGATGATCCCTCTCGGGACGAGTATTCAAGAAAATCAACGTCCTCAATTTTCAGGGGGTAGAGTAGGGAATGGGGTTTACGCAGATAAGCTGGCGTCTGAATTTGGTTTGAACCCGCTAAGTCTGACTTATAACACTGCTTGTACCTCTAGTTCTAATGCTATTTTAGACGCGGCTACTATGCTAGAAGCCGGTGTTGTTGATTATGCACTTGTTATTGGTATGGAGATGTTTGCGTCTCACTCTTTTGAGGGGTTTGTTTCGATGCAATTGCTTGCTCAACAGCAAACCAAGCCTTTTGATGCGAACAGAGATGGGTTGCTATTGGGAGAAGCGCTTGGTGTACTACTAATGAGTCGTGATGATGTCAAACCATCACCTTGGCAGTTTTGTGGTGGCAGTAGCCAGTGTGAAACACACAGTGTGACAGGCGTAAACTCTGATGGTTCTGGAGTGGCTCAAGTGATTAAAAGTGCACTACAGGCCAGTGGTGTTAGTGCAGAAGGTATAACCGCAGTAAAATCACACGGAACAGCCAGTAATCTCAGCGACTTAGCTGAGGTAAATGGTATGAAGCAAATCTTTAATCAATCGCCTTCATTCTTTTCCTTAAAGCCATACATAGGCCATACATTAGGCAGTTGTGGGGTGAGTGAATTAGTCATTATGATCAATGCCATCAATAATGGTTTTATACCCAAAACCCCAAATTTCGAACAGCAAGATGATGAAATTAACTGGACCCCGACACAAGTAATGATCCCGTGTGATTCTGGGGTGTTCTTACTTAACTGTTTTGGTTTTGGTGGTAACAATAATGCACTTGTTATAAAGAAGGACGTCGCATGATGTATGTGCATTGCGTTTCTAGTGTAAATATAAAACAAGACCAAGATGTTGATGTAAAAGCAGAGTGTAAAAAAGTAGCCCCTAGCTTTGTTCGTCGTACTGACCGTTTTATCCAGCTTGGTTTATTAGGGGTATCCGGCATTAAAAATCAGCAAGAACTAGATAAAAATACCGCGCTGTTTATGGTGTCGGGACAAGGGGATTTATCCGTTTTTAATCGTTTATGTCAGCAGCGCTATGTTGAAAAAATGCCACCAAAACCTGTTGATTTTATTAATTCATTAAGTAATACCGCGGGCTTTTATATTGCAAAATATTTAGAGCTTGAAAGTAAAAACCTTAATTTAGCACAACAAGGCTTTGCAATAGAAAATGGATTCTTATTGGCTGATGCGAGCCTAAAAACGAAGCAAGAAGAAACAATATTACTGGGTGGTGTAGATGAGGGCGTAGAGCAATCTAATAACCCATATGGATATTTAGGTCTTTCGGCGAATACGCCTATCGGTGAGGGCTCTAATTGGATGCTACTGAGTGCAAATAAGCAAGATGCATTAGCAACCGTTGATGTGTTGACGTTAGCATTTGATAGTGTCGGTGTTATTGAATATCTCAACAACCAAGAAGAAGTCACTCATGTTGCATTTGGGCATAGGATGCCTAAGTTCTGTTCTGACTTATTATTATCCAGAATTAATATTCCGGAGTTTGGATGGAATGAAGTTGCTGATTTTTATGAAACTAATGGATTGTTTGTATTAAATAGTTACTTAAATTCAAAGCAAGGTTGCTTGGTGTATATTGATTATTTTAATCATATTTATAGAGTAATAACTCTTAATGTCATCTAATAAATCAATAGTTTAGATACATTTTGTTACTAGATGTCAGGTTTTTGTTCGACTACTTCTTTGTGAGTATTCATTGGCGATGTAGGATGGTATAGTCTGCGTTATATGTCTTTTCTAATTAAAGTAGAGTGAATGTCTAATTCTTTGTTATTTCATAGAACCTATAAACATGAATCAAGCGCCAAATGGGTTGTGTTTGTTCATGGTGCAGGGGGAAGTTCAACAACCTGGTTTAAGCAGATCGCCGCTTTTAGAAAGAACTTTAATGTCTTATTAATTGATTTAAGAGGGCATGGTCGTTCAAACCATTTCTCTCAAATTAAAGAGTTTATGAATAAGCAGTACTCTTTTAAAGTCGTAAGCCAAGATATTATTGATGTTCTTGACCACTTAAATATTAAATCAGCTCATTTTGTTGGAATGTCTCTTGGTACCATTATCATTCGTAATTTAGCTGAATTGGCACAAGATAGAGTTAGCTCTATGGTGCTTGCAGGTGCGATCACTCGTTTTAATTTCCGCTCCCAGTTTTTAATTAAAATGGGAGAATTGACGAAAAATATCATGCCTTATATGTGGTTATATAAGTTATTTTCTTATGTTGTTATGCCACAGAAAAGCCAAAAAGAATCGCGTCATATTTTTACGAGAGAAGCAAAAAAGCTGTGTCAAAAAGAGTTTAAACGTTGGTTTAAATTGGCGGCTGATGTCAATCCATTGATGCGTTACTTCAGAGATAAAGAACTAGCTATTCCAACGCTGTATGTGATGGGTGCAAACGATTATTTATTTATGAAGCCAGTAGAAGAAATGGTGGCCGTTCATAAATACAGTCAATTATTACAGATCCCTGAGTGTGGGCACGTATGTAATATTGACAGGCCAAAAGAATTTAATAAGCATGCGATTGATTTTATCGCAGCTCAATAAGATTTTGTAGAATAGAAAACGGCGATCATTATGATCGCCGTTTTTGTATTTGAGCTATTAATTAAAGAATAACGGTCTTGTTACCATAAACAAAGACATGGTCGTTTAGTACTTTTGTTAAGGCTTTACTTAGTACTGATTTCTCAACGTCACGTCCAGCCATTGCCATGTCCTCAGCACTGAAGTTATGATCAATAGGTATGACATCTTGTTTTATGATCGGTCCTTCGTCTAAATTATTAGTCACAAAGTGTGCTGTTGCACCGATGATTTTCACACCGCGGTCATACGCTTGTTGGTATGGTTTTGCGCCAATAAAGGCAGGTAAGAAGCTGTGATGAATGTTAATGATTTTTCTTGGGAATTGAGCGACAAAATTTGGTGTTAGTACACGCATGTATTTTGCTAATACGACATATTCTGGGTCGTATGAATTAATCACATCCAACATTTTTTCTTCATGCTCTTCACGAGATAAGCCTTGATGACAAACATGATGGAAAGGAATATCGAATTTTTCGATTAATCCACCTAGTGTATCGTGATTCCCAATGACCGCAGCAATTTCGATATTCATCGCACCGGAATAAGCTTTAATTAAAATATCACCAATACAGTGTGCTTCTTTTGTAACTAGAATGACGACTTTCTTACAAGGCTCAGTAACTAATTTACGATGGCTACCTTCGGGTAAAGCTTGGTCAATATCAAGTAAGAAGGTCTCATCATTGAAAATCCCTTCTAGCTCAGTTCTCATAAAAAACTGACCCGTAACGTTATCTACATATTCATTATTGTGAACAATATTAAGTTGATGCTTATAACAAATATTCGTTATTTTGGCGATTAGCCCACGAGAATCAGGGCAATCCGTTAATAATATTTTCTTTTCCATTTTATCTCTTGTGCTCACGAAGTGTTGTCTATTAATTTGATATACCTATGGTTGTACCGATAAAAGAAGGATAGGTAAAGCGTTTTTCATCGAGTAAAATTTAAAATATAAATATGAAAACTCATCAAAGCTTATGGTTATATGGAGATATTAATAAATATCCTTCAGGAAACTTAACGTTTAGTTTCTGTGAAAATCTTGGCATAATCCCAGTCTTATTTTAAATTCACGATGAATGTAGGTTGATATGATTGCCAAGATTTTTTCTTCTTCAGGCGCGTTAGGTAAAGCCATTCCTGGTTTCCAACCTCGTCAACCTCAGCTTGATATGGCTCATGCGGTTCATGATGCGATTAAAAATAGTACTCAACTTGTTGTTGAGGCTGGTACAGGTACAGGTAAAACTTTTGCGTATCTTGTTCCTGCTTTAGTTAGTGGTAAAAAAACCATCATCAGTACCGGTTCGAAAAACTTACAGGAACAACTTTTTCATCGTGATTTGCCTTTAATGACGTCATCTCTTGGATTTTATGGTCAAGTTGCTTTATTAAAAGGGCGCTCAAATTATCTTTGTCCTGAGCGTTTAAATCAGCAGTTAGTTGAGAGTCATACCCCACAAGCGAATCCCGAGTTATTAACACAATTAGTGAAAGTACGATCTTGGTCATCTGAAACGAAAACAGGTGATTTAGGTGATTGCACTGCGATTGCAGAAGATAGCCCCATTATTCCTTCAATAACTTCTACCAATGACAACTGCTTAGGTAAAGATTGCCCAAGTTTTGAAGATTGCTTTGTGGTGAAAGCGCGTAAAAAAGCAATGGATGCCGATGTTGTGGTCGTAAATCATCATCTATTTCTGGCTGATTTAGCGATTAAAGAAACTGGTTTTGGTGAGTTAATTCCTGAAGCTGATATCTTTATTTTTGATGAGGCGCATCAACTACCAGATATAGCGAGTCAGTATTTTGGTCAAAACCTTTCTAGTCGCCAATTAACTGAATTAGCGAAAGATATTGAGATCGGTTACCGCACTGAAGCCAAAGACATGCGTCAGTTACAAAAAGTAGCGGAACGTTTGGCTGGTGCCGCAATGGATCTTCGTATTATTTTAGGCGATACCAGTTTTCGTGGTAATTGGCGTGAAGCGATAAAATCACAAGCAGTACAACGTGAAATTGTACGAATTAATGATGCCTTTGAATTGGCTCATGATGTCTTGAAGTTAGCACTAGGTCGTAGTCAGTTATTAGATGCGGCTTTTGATCGCTGTGCATTATTAAAAAATCGTTTAGAGCGAGTATGTGATACGACGATTAGTGGTTATTCGTATTGGTATGAATGTACTCCTCGTCATTTTAGTTTGAACATTACGCCATTGTCTGTGGCCGATAAATTTAAAGAACATTTAGCTGATAAAGAAGGCGCTTGGATATTTACCTCAGCGACCTTAGCTGTAAATGATGATTTCTCGCATTTTACTCAACGTTTAGGGTTATCACCTAAAAAACAGTTTACGTTACCGAGTCCATTTGACTATCAAACTCAAGCATTATTGTGTGTACCTAGATTTTTGCCAGAGCCAAATAGTTATGGCATTGTGGATAAGTTAGTTGAATTACTGCAGCCAGTAATAAAACAGAATAATGGACGTTGTTTTTTCTTGTGTACCTCACATCAAATGATGCGTGATTTAGCTGAGCAATTTAGACAAACACTTGATCTTCCTGTGTTGGTACAAGGGGAGACCACTAAGCAACAACTGCTTTCCGAGTTTATGGAATTAGGTAATGCATTATTGGTGGCTACAGGTGCTTTTTGGGAAGGTATCGATGTTAGAGGTGATGCCCTAAGCTGTGTTATCATTGATAAACTTCCTTTTACCGCACCAGATGATCCTCTCTTAAAAGCGCGCATTGAAGATTGTCAGCTAAGTGGAGGTGATGCCTTTGCACAAGTTCAAATTCCAGACGCGGTGATTACCTTGAAACAAGGTGTCGGTCGACTTATCCGAGATACAAAAGACAAAGGGGTATTGATTATTTGTGATAACCGTTTGGTGACAAGACCTTATGGTTCAATATTTTTACAAAGCTTACCGCCAATACCGCGAACACGAGATTTACGTAATGTGTCTGAGTTTTTAGCGAAAGCCAATCAGACCGATGAAAATGAATCAGAAAAACAAGAAGCCATTTTAGAAGATTGAGGCATTAATGAGCGCAAAAATTTTAGCGGTAGATACCGCCACTGAAAACTGTTCTGTTACATTGATTGTTGATGGAAAAGTCTATTCTCGACGTGCAGTGGCACCGCGTGAGCACACTATTAAAGTACTTCCTTTTGTTGATGAAGTATTAAAAGAAGCGGGTGTGCGCTTACAAGATTTAGATGCGTTAGCATTTGGTCAAGGTCCAGGTAGCTTTACTGGTGTTCGTATCGGTATCGGTATCGCTCAAGGTTTAGCGTTTGGTGCCGATTTACCTATGATTGGTATTTCAACATTAGAAGCAATGGCGCAAGCGGGTTACCGAATCAATGGTGCTACGCAAGTGGCTGCAGCAATTGACGCTCGTATGGGTGAAGTCTACTTTGGTATGTATCAACGTAATGATGATGCAACATGGACTTATAACGTTGCAGAAACTGTGTTTAAACCTGAAGCGTTATCAACGTATTTACCACAGCAATCAGGTGAGTGGTTAACGGTAGGTACTGGTTGGGATGCATATACAGAAGCATTAACTGAATTACCATTAGAGCGTAAAGCTTCAGAGATACTTTATCCTGATGCGGAAGATATGGCGTTTTTAGCACAACAAAAATTTGAGCAAGGTTTAGCATTACCAGCTGAAGAATCTGCACCTGTTTATGTTCGTGATACCGTGACATGGAAAAAACTTCCAGGTCGTGAATAATAGATAAATGAATGGGGACGCTGTTCCCCGTTTTTTGATAAATAAAGAAAGGTCACTATGGTATCAATTCATGGGCTACCGCCAACATTAGTACCGAATCAAAAGGTACAAAAGCAGCAAGCCGTTGAAAAGAAAAGTCAGGTTAAGAAAACGGGTGGCAGTAAGGCCATGGTTGCTCAACCTTCTAAAGTGGCTACTGCGATAACCAATCAAGTAAAGCAACTTAACGCATCCGAATATGCTAATTCCCGTATTCATTATGATTTACCAGAAGGTGGAAATCGTAAAGCGATGGAAGAGTATATGGATATTATGTTGCAAAAGCGCAGAGAGGAACTTGCACAGCTCGTCGGTGTCGACCTGTATATCTAAACATTTAATTAAGGATATTTATGAAATCTTCATTACTGTTTCTTTGTATTTTATTTCTTGCGGGTTGCAGCTCCCTTCCTAAAGAATTAACCTCGTCTCAGACCAATACACTTATTGAGTATAACGCTTTTGTTACTGCTGCTCAAAATGATGAAAATGTCGAAGTTCGCTTAGGTGGTGTTATTGCTCGTATTGATAACCTAAAAGACACGACTCGCATTGAAATTGTGAATCTCCCTATCTCCTCATCAGGTAAGCCCGACCTCTCTCAAGAACCAACTGGACGCTTTGTTGTTTATCTTGATGGTTTTATTGATCCTGTTACTTATTCTGTTGGACGATTAGTGACTGTTTTAGGCCAGTCGACGGGTATTGAAGAAGCGAATGTTGGGGAGTTTTTGTATCCTTTTCCTGTGATAAACGGCTCTGCTTTGCATTTATGGCAAATTCAAGAGTACGTGATGAGTAATGATATAGATATGAGTTATATGCCTTGTACTGGTGCTCGTTGCTTTCATCAGCGTAGTATTGAAAGCCGACGGGGTAAAGTCGTACAAGAAGTGAAATAGTTAGAATGATTTCATTTCAGGAATCTACATTTTCATTGCACCATGGTTTACTGGCTGTCATGGAAATTAAACCGGAAGAAATTCATCAAACGTTGGTGTTTTTACATGGCTGGCAAGATAATGCTGCGACGTTCAAAACAACGATGGAAGCGTATGCAAAACACAATCCTCACCACCATTTAATTGCTGTAGATTGGTTTGGGCATGGATTGTCATCCCATAAAGGGCATGATAATTTTTATCATTTCTTTGATTATATTGATGATCTTCACCAAATCATTTTGCACATCAAATTAGAGCAGGTGGTTTTAATTGGGCATTCTTTAGGAGCGTTAATTGCAAGTGCCTATTGTGCCGTATTTCCTGAGAAAGTATCCGCATTAATGATGATTGAAGCGTTAGGTCCATTGAGTGAAGAAGAAACTGAGATTTCCGATAGAATACGTCAAGGGATCTTAAGTCGTCAGCGTTATCGTAATAAGCCTCAGCGCACATTAAAAGATCACCAGTCCGCAATTGAATTACGATCTAAAGTTAATCAGCTTCCTGAACACCTGGTAGAGCCTATGGTACTTCGTTCATTGGCATCAAAAGGTGGTGATGTGAAATGGAGAACGGATGCAAAAGTAAAATGCGATTCTTTATATCGAATGAGTGAAGCGCATGCTTTATCATTACTCTCAAAAATAGAGTGCCCCGTAATTGCTGTTATTGGTAATGACGGCTATGGTCATTTAAAGCAAAAGTCTCATCGTTATCGTTATATTTTAGATTTTCAATGTTACCAAATAGAGGGGGGGCATCATTGTCATTTAGAATACCCTGAGCAAATTAGTACCCATATTGGTGCCCTTGTTAACAAAATAACCACATAGTTGCTTCACATATTGAAAAAAAGACTCCATTCATGGTTAAATAACAACCGAATTGAGAATTGATAATAAAATTAGTTGACTATACTTGTAGAGTAAATAGTCTACTCGTAAAAGTGATAATGATCACTGTTTTGAACTATTGCTAAAAGAGCAATAAGTCGCATATAGAATAGGAGAAAAGCGTGGATAAAGTTTGGCTTTCACGTTACCCAGAAGACGTACCAGCAGAAATTAACCCAGACCAATATAGCTCATTGGTTGATATGTTTGAGCTGTCGGTTCATAAGTATGCCGATCAACCAGCATTTATTAATATGGGTTCAGTAATGACATTTCGTAAGTTAGAAGAGCGAAGTCGTGCTTTTGCTGCTTATTTACAAAATGAACTTAAACTGAAAAAAGGCGACAGAGTTGCTTTAATGATGCCAAACTTATTGCAATACCCAATTGCATTATTTGGTGTGCTGCGTGCAGGTATGGTCGCGGTAAATGTGAATCCACTTTATACGCCACGTGAGTTAGAGCACCAATTAACAGACTCAGGTGCTGCGGCAATTGTTATTGTGTCAAACTTTGCTAGTACGCTAGAAGAGATTGTAGATAATACGCCAGTAAAACACGTAATTTTAACTAACTTAGGTGAACAGCTGCCTCGAGCAAAAGGCACAATTGTTAACTTCGTGGTTAAGTACGTGAAAAAAATGGTGCCAAAATACGACTTGCCAGACGCGACATCAATGCGTAATGCATTACGTAAAGGGCGTAGAATGCAGTACATCAAGCCATTTATTGATAGTGAAGACTTAGCCTTCCTACAATACACAGGTGGTACTACAGGCGTAGCAAAAGGTGCAATGCTGACTCATCGCAATATGATTGCTAACGTAATGCAAGCAAAAGGGGCTTATGGTCCGGTTTTAACCGAAGGCCGCGAGCTTATTGTGACAGCTCTACCTCTATATCATGTATTTGCATTAACCGTAAACTGTTTATTGTTTATTGAAATGGGCGGTCGTAACCTACTAATTACGAATCCACGTGATATTCCAGGTTTTATTAAAGAACTGCAAAAATACCCATTCACTGCAATTACAGGCGTAAATACGTTATTTAATGCATTAGTGAACAATGAAGATTTCCACGAATTAGATTTCAGTAACCTTCGTTTATCTGTTGGTGGTGGTATGGCAGTGCAGCGTGCCGTTGCTGAAAAATGGCAGCAGCATACAGGTTGTTACTTATTAGAAGGTTATGGTTTAACAGAGTGTTCTCCATTGGTTGCCGCATACCCTCATAACCTAACATCATATAATGGTTCGATTGGCTTACCGGTTCCGTCAACTGAAGTGCGAATGGTTGATGAAGAAGGCAATGTTGTTGCGAATGATCAAATAGGTGAGCTTCAAGTTCGTGGTCCTCAAGTAATGAAAGGCTACTGGAACCGTGCTGAAGCGACTAAAGATATGATCACTGATGATGGTTGGGTAAGCACGGGTGACATCGTTAAATTTGATGAAGAAGGCTTCTTACACATTGTTGACCGTAAAAAAGACATGATCTTAGTATCAGGTTTTAATGTATACCCAAATGAGATTGAAGATGTTGTTGCGCTTCATGGGAAAGTACTAGAAGTCGCAGCTGTAGGTAAACCACACCCAACATCAGGTGAAGTGGTTCGAATTTGTGTTGTTAAACGCGATCCAAGCCTAACGAAAGATGAACTAATTGCTCATTGTCGTAAGCATCTAACGGGTTATAAAATTCCACGTATTGTTGAGTTTAGAGACGATCTTCCAAAAACAAACGTAGGTAAAATTCTGCGTCGTGAACTGCGTGATGAATATAAAGCAGAAGAAAACGCATAATTTGGTTACAATGTAAAAACACGATAATGCCAGCTTACGCGCTGGCATTATTTTTATTTGTTATGAAATTTTAGAGACAAGATAGCTTAGTTTTTATTGAGGTTAAGCTATCTTGCCTTATCGATCTTTTAAGGAAGAATAGTGAAATTTGAAATCGTCACTCAGAGTCAGCGTTTGGCTGAGATCTGTCAGCAAGCAAGTAGTAAACCATTTTTAATGTTAGATACTGAGTTTGTAAGAACACGAACGTTATATGCTCGCTTAGGTTTAATTCAAATGTTTGATGGCGAGACATTAGCACTTGTTGACCCAGTTGAAATTGATGATTTAACACCGCTTTGGGATTTATTAAAAAATGAATCGGTAACTAAAGTGCTTCATGCGTGTGGTGAAGATTTAGAAGTGTTTCAACATTATGCGGGTTGTATGCCAACGCCAATGATTGACACTCAAATCATGGCTGCATTTTTAGGTTATGGATTGTCGACAGGTTTTGCAAAACTTGTTTCTGATTACTTAGGTGTAGATCTTGATAAAGGTGAATCTCGTACAGATTGGATGGCGCGTCCTTTATCTGATAAGCAATTAAACTATGCAGCAGCAGATGTACATTATTTATTACCATTATTTGAAAAGCTACAAGCGGAATTAGCACAAACAGAATGGACTGATGCAGCATACCAAGAATCGACTCTTGCAGTAAGAAAACGTGAAAAGCAACCAGATGCAGAGCAAGCGTATCGAGATATTAAGAATGCGTGGCAACTGAATCCTAAGCAATTAGCGATTCTAAAAATGGCCGCAAAATGGCGTTTAGAAGAAGCAAGAAAACGTGATTTAGCGGTTAATTTTATTGTGCATGAACTAAGCTTATGGAAATTAGCGCGTTTTAGCCTGCGTAGTAAAGAACAGATGTTAAAAGAAGCATTTGATCCAAGAGAAGTACAACGCCATGGCGGGAAGTTATTGCGTTTTACTTACTTAGCTGATGATCTTTCTGCCGATGAGTATCCTGAAGTGATTGCACGTTTAATGGATTACCCTGGCTACAAGCAAATATTTAAGTTATTAAAGGATGAAGTAAAAGAAGCTTCAGAAGAGTCAGGTTTAATGCCTGAATTCTTAGCGTCGAAAAAGCAATTAAACCAGTTGTTATCTTGGAAATGGAAAAAAGGGTGTGCGCCTGAATGTAAACCGGATGTTGTTCAAGGCTGGCGTGGTAAATTATTAGAAGCTCGTTTTATGTCAGTACTTGAGAGATAATAGTCATTATCTGTTTGATCAAAAAAGGGTGACTGTGATAGCCACCCTTTTTAATATCCGATATTAATTATGGGGATTAATGGTCATCTTCTGGCAGAGTCACATTCAGCTCTAATACTGATAGGTCTTCTTCTTTTTGTTCAAGAGACACTGTTACCATATCAGGGCTTACGTTTACGTATTTACTGATCACTTTAAGAATATCTTCTTTTAATTGTGGTAAATACGAAGGAGCAGGGCCGCCATTACGACGTTCTGCAACGATGATCTGTAGCCTTTCCTTAGCTATGTTAGCAGTGGCTTTTTTTTGTGGTCTGAAAAACTCAAGTAATGCCATGCTTAACCTCCAAATAGTCGTTTAAAGATACCTTTCTTCTCTTCTTCTAAGAAGCGGAATGAAACTTCCTTGCCTAACAGACGGTCTACAGCATCTTGGTATGCAGAGCCTGCATTTGATTCTTCGTCAAAAATAACTGGAACACCTTTATTTGATGCGTTCAGTACAGATTGGCTTTCAGGAATAACCCCTAGTAGTGGAATGTTTAGAATTTCTTCTACATCACCAACACTTAGCATTTCACCTTGGTTTACACGAGCAGGGCAGTAACGAGTTAGCAATAAATGCTGTTTTACTGGCTCAAGCGCATCTTCTGCACGGCGAGACTTCGAATCTAGGATACCAAGAATACGGTCAGAATCTCGAACAGAAGAAACCTCAGGGTTCGTTGTGATGATTGCTTCATCAGCAAAATATAGCGCCATTAATGCGCCAGCTTCAATACCCGCAGGAGAATCACAAATAATGAAGTCAAAATTCATAGCGATAAGTTCATCAAGAACTCGACGTACACCATCTTTAGTTAGTGCGTCTTTATCACGAGTTTGAGAAGCCGGAAGGATAAATAAATTACCTACACGCTTATCTTTAATTAATGCTTGGTTTAGTGTTGCTTCACCATTGATTACGTTTACAAAATCATAAACAACACGACGCTCACAACCCATGATCAAATCAAGGTTACGTAAACCTATATCAAAATCGATTACTGCAGTTTTCTTGCCAGCCAGCGCAAGACCGGATGCAATAGCAGAACTAGAAGTAGTTTTACCTACGCCGCCCTTGCCTGAAGTCACAACGACAATACGTGCCATTTTTATTATTCCTTTTATGTTGTGCTATAACGTGAGGGTATCGATCTGAATACGGTCTTCGACCATAGTGATCATGACATTTTGATGCCAATACTCTTTGTCAATTTGGTCGCTTAACCAATAATTACCCGCAATGGAAATCAGTTCAGCTTGTAATTTTTTACAGAAGACTTTTGCTTCTGCTTGTCCACTTGCTCCAGCAATTGCTCTGCCACGCAAGGTTCCATGTATATGTATACTACCATCAGCAATAACTTCAGCCCCAGGACTTACATGATTTAAAATCACAAGGTCAGCATCTTTTGCGTACACTTGTTGTCCTGAACGAATTGGTGTTTTTACTACCATCGTTGGCCGCATATTGGCTTTTTGTGTTACTTGTTGAGGTGTAAAAGAGGTCATCACTGCAAAACCAGCTGCGGTTGCCTGAGCCTGTTTATTTTTATCTTTGCAGCCCGTAATCCCTACAGGGATCATACCAGTGCGTTCGACACCAGATTTTAGATCAACAAAGTTAATTTCATTCGATACATTTTCAATATTGACCACAACAGGAGCAGAAGCAAAAAAAGAAGGTGCTTGAGCCACTTTTTCTTCAAGCATATTTAGAGCTTTTGCGATGTCATCATTAGGTAAATGTAATACTGAAAGGGTGAAATTACTGCCCTTTAAATCGGCTGTTTTTGTCATGCTATTCTGTATCTTGATAAATTTAATACCACAAATCTGATACCATGTTATAGTCAGTTTGACCGCACAGCAAGTTATCTTATTGTCTTAAGTGTACTTTTTAGTAGGGCTCTCATCAAATAGACATTGATTGAATGCGTTAAGTTGAGAGTAGGCTCAATCCTTTCAAAAATAGGTTATAAAATGTTCTGTTCAGTTTACAAAAGTACCAAAAAACAGGGGGCTTATCTTTATATTGAAAAAAAAGATGATTTTACTCCTGTTCCTAAAGAATTAATGACCATGTTTGGTACTCCAACCATGGTTATGGTGGTAAATTTAGCGGGTAAAACATTAGCTTCAGTTGATGTTGAGAAGGTGAAAACAGCAATAAAAGAAGAAGGTTTCTTTTTACAACTTCCACCACCACCAGAAAATTTGCTTGAAAAATATAAAAAAGATAAAGCTGCACGAAAAGAGAGATAATAATGAAGAAAAAATTACTGCTAGGGATAGTCAGTTTGCTCATGGCAACATCGGTAACAGCAAATACTCCAGAAGGGGAATTTCAGGATTATATTGTCGAATTAAAAAATGAAGCGAGAGGCATTGGTATTTCAGAGCCTATTCTTGAGCGTGCATTTAAAGATATTGCATTCAAAGAAAAAGCGGTCAAATCAGATCGTAGCCAACCAGAAAAAAAATTAACGTTAGATGAGTATATTCCACGTGCTGTGCCGAAGTGGAAAATCAAACAAGCGAACGATTTATATCAAAAACACTATAAAGAATTAAACCGAATTGGAAATGAATATGGTGTTCAGCCTCGTTTTATTGTTGCGTTATGGGGCGTTGAAAGTAATTTTGGTAAATTAACTGGCGGTTACAATGTTATTGAGGCATTGACGACATTAGCTTATGACGGTCGCCGCGAAGAATTTTTCAAAAAACAAACGATGGCTGCATTAACCATTTTACAACAAGGTCACATTACACCTGAAAACATGAAAGGTTCATGGGCAGGAGCTATGGGGCAGTGTCAATTTATGCCGACTTCATTCTTAGCTTACGCTGTTGATGGTAATGATGATGGGCGTAAAGATATTTGGACTACCGAAGCCGATGTATTTGCTTCAGCTGCAAATTATTTAAAACAAGTGGGCTGGGATGATACTTATACTTGGGGTCGTCAAGTTCAGTTACCTGAATCGTTGGATGCCGAAAGTTTAAAAGGTTTATCTGAAGAAAAAGGTAAGACATTAGCTCAATGGCAAGAATTGGGTGTTCGTCGTTTAACGGGCAAAGCGTTACCTGATGTAGATATCGAAGCATGGTTAGTGCAACCAGATGACAAAGATGGCCGTGCTTACCTTGTTTACAATAATTACCAAGTATTAATGGATTGGAACCGTTCGCATTACTTTGCGCTGGCGGTGAGTCACTTGGCAGATTCTATTAAGTAAAAGCGAGACGCAGCGAGCTGCTTGAGGGCGCAAACTGCGTTTACTTAAGACGCTTCGCTAGAGAATTTCTCCAGCGAAGCGTCTCAAGGAATTTATTCCGGCTTCAAGGGAGCTTGCGACCGCTCTGCTCTTGAGGATTTAAATATCCAACGGCTTTCCTTTTAGCAATCTTCTCACCCACAATCTTCCTGGGTGCAATCCTTCAAGTACTGAATTTGGTAATGGAATTGGGTCACCCATGATCTGCGATGCTAAGGTCTCTGCCAATAATGGTGCAGAACTTAATCCTCTTGAACCTAAAGTCAGCATACAGAATAAACCTTCATAAACAGGAATATCTTTCGCTTCACGTAACCAGTGGCGTTTTTTATAGATATATTTATATTCTTCTTGCATATCTTCAAAGCGAACCACATTACCAAGAAATGGCAGATGATCACGACTGGCACAGCGAATACCTACACGGGCTTGATTACTTGATGTATCAGCTTCTTTTACCCAAGCTTCATTAGGGATGCATTTATGTAAGCGTTCGCCATTTTCAATTTGGTCAGACTCTTTAAACGCTAAGTCTAAATCACGACGATCATAACTCGCGCCAATACAGTGAGTTTGATGCTTAGTATTTTCAGGCGTTAAGTACCCGTCATAACACAGCACGGTTTTTAATTGTTTTAATGATTCTGTTGTAGGGATATGACTTACCTGTCCACGAACGGGTGTTGCAGGGATGTCTTTAGTTTGTTCAAAATCAGTGAAGCGGTGTCCGTTTGCAACAACCACGGCCTGATGTTTATTTATTTTCTCACCAAGAATAAGGTTCCATTGCTTATCATCCATTTGAGTTAATTGAGTAACTTCAGCGTTATTATTCAGAGTGAATAATGGATTTTTCGATAAGTGAGTAAAAAGACCACGAGTCAATTGTTTTGGGCATAACCAACCACCAAGAGGGTAATGTACGCTTTCCATATTGATTGGTAAGCCAACATATTGAGCGGTTTCTTCTTTATTAAATGCAGTAACTAACTCATTAGGAAAATTCGCTGTTAGCATTTTATTGAGTTTATTTTCTGATTTATCATCCCATTTTAGCTGTGTTACACCACACCAATCATGATCAAACTGGAACTGTTGTGCTGCTTGGTCGATAAATTGGCGAGCGAAGATAAAACCGGGAGCAAAGAAGCGAGACAGTGAATTATATTTCTCATTTAATAAAGGATATACCGCTCCTTGTTGGTTTCCTGAAGCACCTTGTGCCGCTTTTTCATCTTTGCAATATACGGTCACGCTAACACCACGACGAAGTAATGTTGTTGCTAGTGTCGCACTGGCAACACCACCACCAATGATAGCGACATCAGTAATATTTTCAGGAGTTGAACGGGCATACCAAACGGCGTGATTTGCTTTTGTTTTACGTTCAGTTAATGTGCCTGCGATCATTTCACGCTTATGGGCGAAACCTTTGACTTTTTTCATCTCAAAGCCAGCTTCAATAAGGCCTCGTCGAACAAAACCTGCTGCCGTAAAGGTGGCACAAGTACAGCCTTCTTTAGCAAGGCGTGCCATATTATTGAACAAGTCTTGATTCCACATTTCAGGGTTTTTACTTGGTGCAAAGCCATCTAAGAACCATGCATCAATAATACCGTTATCGTCCATCCAAATTTGTGGTATGCAATCTTTTATGTCACCAAACCAGAGATCGAGTGTTATCATGCCATCTTCTAGTACTAAACGATGACAGTCAGGCACAGCGGCAGGATAATGTTCTTGTAACTGTTCAGCCAATTCAGCCAATTCAGGCCACGCTTGATGGGCTTTAATTAAATCTGTTTTGGTTACTGGGAATTTTTCAAAGCTAACGAAATGAAGCTCTTTAAGAGGGGCGTCAGGATTTTGTTCTCTAAAGGTTTTAAACCATTGCCACACGGCAAGAAAGTTTAATCCCGTACCAAATCCAGTTTCACCAATAACAAAACGACGTTGGTCATATTCCTGCCATCTTTGTGGTAGATGATTTTGTTGCAAGAAAACATATCGTGTTTCTTCTAACCCATTATCGTTAGAAAAATAGACATCACCAAAATCATTTGAGACCGGCGTGCCAGACTCATTCCAATCAAGGACTGCATTTGTGATGCTGTTTTGTGGTAAAGTGTGGTTACGTGACATAAATTTGTACCATTAAAGATAATCTACGTCGGATTTTAACGACTTATAGGAAAGCTGACCACTTTGTTGTGCTATCTTCGCTATTATCTACCAAGATTTATGACTTATTAGGAAAGAATCATGAAAAGAGCCGTAATTACAGGCATGGGCATTGTTTCAAGTATCGGTAACAATGCAGAAGAAGTATTAGAGTCTCTGAAAGCTGGTAAATCAGGCATTAACTTCTCTGAGCAGTTCGCTGAAAAGGGTCTGCGCAGTAATGTTTGGGGCGATTTGAAAATGAACCCTGCTGATCACATTGATCGTAAAAAAATGCGTTTCATGGGTGATGCGGCTGCGTTTGCTTACATCTCAATGGAGCAAGCAGTAGCAGATTCTGGCTTAACAGAAGATCAAGTTTCAAATGACCGTACAGGTATCGTTGCAGGTTCTGGTGGTGCATCATCACTAAACCAAGTAAATGCGGTTGATATCTTGCGTGAAAAAGGCGTTAAACGTGTTGGTCCATATATGGTTCCACGTACAATGGCGTCTACGGTTTCTGCATGTCTTGCAACGCCGTTTAAAATCCGCGGTGTTAACTACTCGATGAGTTCTGCATGTGCAACTTCAGCACACTGTATTGGTCACGCAGTAGAGCTTATCCAACTAGGTAAACAAGACGTAATGTTTGCTGGTGGTGGTGAAGAGCTAGATTGGTCTCTAACGATGATGTTTGATGCGATGGGCGCACTATCATCGAAATACAATGACACACCAGAAAAAGCATCTCGTACTTACGATGCCGATCGTGACGGTTTCGTTATCTCTGGCGGCGGCGGTATGGTTGTTATCGAAGAACTTGAACACGCACTTGCTCGTGGCGCTAAAATCTACGGTGAAATCGTAGGTTACGGTGCAACATCAGATGGCTACGACATGGTAGCACCGTCAGGTGAAGGCGCAGTTCGTTGTATGAAGATGGCAATGCAAAATGTAGACAGCGTTGATTACGTGAATACTCACGGTACATCAACACCTGTTGGTGATGCAAAAGAGCTAGGTGCTATCCAAGAAGTATTTGGTGCGAACAGTCCAGCAATCTCTGCAACTAAAGCAATGACAGGCCACGCACTAGGTGCCGCTGGTGTTCATGAAGCTATTTACTCAACGCTAATGCTAGAGCACGGTTTTATCGCGCCAAGCATCAACGTTGAAACATTAGATCCTGCAGCTGAAGGTCTTGATATCGTTACTGAAAAACGTGATCAAAAACTAACAACTGTTATGTCTAACAGCTTTGGCTTTGGTGGGACAAACGCAACGCTAGTAATTAAGAAATACGAAGCGTAATATTTGCGTAAAGCATAAGTAATAAAAACCCAGTTAATTCAATTGACTGGGTTTTTTTATATCTATTTTTTATGACGATACTGATGTTGCTTAATAGAGCGCAGTGATACACTGAATTTATAAACCTAAAGGACAGATATTGAAAATATGAAAATATTGATTGATGAAAATATGCCTTATGCGGCCGATCTCTTTAGTGAATTAGGTGAGGTTATCGCTAAGTCTGGGCGAACGTTAACTGCTGATGATTTAATTGATGTTGATGCGTTAATGATCCGCTCTGTGACTAAAGTGAATGCGGAGTTATTAAGTAAAGCCAATAAACTGAAATTTGTTGGTACAGCAACCGCAGGTATGGATCATGTTGATCAGGTTTTATTAAAAGATAAAGGCATTTATTTTACAGCCGCGCCTGGTTGTAACAAAGTAGGTGTTGCTGAATACGTACTAAGTTGCATTATGGTATTGGCTCAGCAGCATGGTTTTTCTATCTTTGATAAAACATTTGGGATTATTGGTGCGGGGCAGGTTGGTTCTTATCTTGCACAATGCCTAGATGCATTAGACATTTCTTATTTATTGAATGATCCGATTAAAGAGCAAGAAGGAGATACACGTACCTTTGTTTCTTTAAATGAATTATTAGAAAAATCAGACGTTATTAGTTTTCATACGCCAATTACACGCGATGGTGAATTCCCTACTCATCATCTAATGGATGAAAAGAGGCTAACTGCATTGCGTAGTGATCAGGTATTGATCAATGCGGCACGTGGACCTGTTGTTGATAATCAGGCATTAAAACAGCGCTTATTGAAACAAGACGGTTTTAAAGCGGTATTAGATGTTTTCGAGTTTGAGCCGCAAGTAGATATGGATTTATTGCCATTACTCTCTTTTGCAACGCCACATATTGCAGGCTATGGTTTAGAGGGAAAAGCTCGTGGTACGACGATGATCTTTAACTCTTATTGTGAGTTTTTAAATCGCGAAGAACGAGCAGATCCACAGAGTTTATTGCCAGTAGCCCCAATCCCTAATGTGACACTAAATCAGCAATGGGGTCATTCAACACTGCACAATTTGATTCAGTTAGTCTATGATGTGCGAAAAGATGATGCCGTATTTAGAAAAGAGATCTCAACTGTCGGCGCATTTGATAAAATGCGTAAGGATTATTGGGATAGAAGAGAATACAGTGCTATCACGATCACAGGCGATAAAAACTGTGGTCTTACCCCGTTACAACAACTTGGATTTACAATCGAGGAAGTCTAATGACTCAAGAATTTGATGTTGCCATTCTTGGCGCAACTGGTGCCGTTGGCGAAGCAATTATTAGTGTATTACAAGAGCGTAAGTTTCCTGTACGTAATTTATATCTTTTAGCGTCTGAACGTAGCGAAGGCAAAACAGTTCGTTTTAATGGTAAAACATTAACCGTTGAAAATGTAGAAGAGTTCGATTGGAGTCAAGTACAAATTGGTCTATTTTCTGCAGGTAGTGAACTTTCTGAAAAATGGGCCCCAATTGCAGCGGAATCAGGTGTTGTTGTTATCGATAATACATCACACTTCCGTTACGATCACGATATTCCATTAGTGATCCCTGAAGTAAACCCAGAAGCACTTGTTGATTTCCGTAACCGTAACATTATCGCGAACCCTAACTGTTCAACGATTCAAATGTTAGTTGCATTAAAACCAATTCACGATGCTGTGGGTATTGACCGAATTAACGTATCAACATACCAATCAGTGTCTGGTTCAGGCAAAGCTGGTATTGATGAGCTTGCAGGTCAAACGGCTAAGTTATTAAATGGCCTACCAGCAGAGAATAAAGCATACGATAAACAAATTGCATTTAACTGCTTACCACACATTGATGAGTTTATGGATAACGGCTACACCAAAGAAGAAATGAAAATGGTGTGGGAAACGCAGAAAATTTTTGCTGACGATACTATTACAGTAAACCCAACGTGTGTACGTGTTCCTGTATTCTATGGCCATGCTGAAGCGGTTCATGTTGAAACTCGTGCACCTATTGATGCAGCAGAAGCTACGCGCTTACTTGAAGAAACGGATGGAATTGAAGTATTTCATGGAAATGATTACCCAACACAAGTAAGTGATGCGACAGGTAAAGACCATGTAATGGTTGCTCGTATTCGTGAAGATATTAGCCATTCTATGGGACTAAATATGTGGGTTGTTGCAGATAACGTACGTAAAGGTGCAGCAACAAACGCAGTACAAATTGCTGAAGTATTAATTCGTGATTATTACTAATCATTGTAATTAATTTATGATTTAAGAGATTATTATTCGTTGATAAATGAGCAGTATAATCTCTTAAATTGAAAGCCTTAGTGAAAGCTAAGGCTTTTTTCTTCCATAAACCACACAGTTTTTACTTAAAAGCTACAGTTTTCTTATTATTATCCGATATAGTTATACAGATATTAATTTTTCATTTTATTTAAGAGGCATCTCTAGTGTCTGACGCATCCAAAAAATTGTTAAAAACGCTAACTCCTTTAGCCTTATTCGTTGCATCACAGTGTTCTGTTGCCAATGCCGCAGGTACAATTCAAATTGTAGGCCCAGAAGGAAAGGATAAAACTGTCAGTTCACAGGTAGTGACACAATCACAGCCAGCGAGAGCCACAACAACTCCTGCTACGGTAATAAAAGAAAGAAAATCGGTTCCGACAAAAGTTTATGGCCCAACAAGGGAAGATGAAACCTTATGGTCAATTGCAAGCCGTGTTAACCCATCGAATACCACATCGGTTCAACAAACGTTAATTGCTATTTATCGCTTAAATCCACAAGCCTTTGAAAATAATAATATTCATGGATTAGAGCCAAATAGTCGTTTGCGATTACCGACACTAGAACAAGTTCGTCGTGAAAATACAGATGATGCAAAACAGCTACTTATCGCTCATAAAAAGAAGCAAGCACCTCAACATGCATCAGCTCAAAAAACAGCAAGGTCTACGACAACAGAGAAAGCGCCTGTTTCAGTTAAAAAAGAAGTAGCACCGACGGTAAATAAAGTAAAACCATCGGCAGTAGAAGCAAAACCAACTAAAGATATCATTAAAGTGGCGACGCCTTCTGCCTCTGCTGTGAAATTGAAATCTGAATTAGAAACAACAGAGCAAGAGTTTTCAGCATTACAAGAAAACAACCACCAATTGCGTGTTCGATTGGCTGAAGTTCAAAATGAAGTCGACAATCTAAAAAATTCATTAGGGGATGAAGATCGAATTCGAAGTGAAGTCGAAAAATTCATTAATGAACAAAAGCAACTTGCAGCAGCTGAGAAAAAAGCAGAACCAAGTGCAATGGATAATCTCGCCTCAAGCCCTGGTTTAATTGCCTTGCTTGCTTTAATCCCTGGTGTTTTAATTGCTGGCCTTATTGCTTTCTTCTTATTCCGTCGTAAGAAAGAAGAAGACGAAGAGAGTTCAGAAAGTGCAGGAACAGAGCAACCTTCAGCGTTAATTATGCCTGATGATAACTTCAATATGGATGATGATATCCCTGAAATTAGCTTAGATGACGATGATGATCTTTTAGGCGATCTAAATGACGATAAATTCTTATTTGGGGATGATGATTCTGATTCAAGTGACGATTTGTTTGCTGAATTTGAAACCGAAAATAACAACTCAGATAATGATGATCCGTTTGCCTCACTAGATGGCGAAGAAAATGATGATTTAGATTCAATGTTATCTGATGAAGAACTTGATCTTGATTTAGACCTTGATGGTTTAGATGATGATATAGATATGTCTTCAAGTGCATTAACTGTTGATGCAGAAGAAAAAGCATTAGGTCTTGAGGAGATGGAGAAAGCGTTGAATGATTTTGACAGTGACTTATTCTCAGCAAGCGATTTAGAAGAAGAAGATGACGATTTTGATTTATCGCTTATAGATGACTCAGACTTATCTGCGCTAGATAAATCAACGCCAGAACTCGAAGATAACGAAGATCTTGAAGGTGGAGAGCTTGATCAATCAATGCTAGATGATCTGTTCTCATCCATGGATATGGAAGATGATTCAGAAGAGTCAGAATTAGACCAAGGTTGGGATCTAGACGAAAAAGAAGAGACTAAACTTGCTCCAGAAGTGACGTCAACTCCAGTAGAAGATGAGTTAGATTTTGATACTTTATTATCAGGAATAGAAGACACTAATAAACTTGATGAAGAACCAAATAAAGGAGAAAGCATCGAGTTAGATAATGATGATATTGATGCTGCTTTGTTTGGTGAGCAAAACGAAGACAGCGTCAATTTAGAGTCTGAAGAAGATGCCACTACATTGTTAGATGAATTACTTGAGGAATCTGATGATGAAGAGAGTATTGAGCTCGATATTGAAGATGATAGTACAGCGTTACTTGATGAGCTATTAGATGAATCTGATAACGAAGAAGATAGCATTGATTTAGATATTGAAGATGACAGTACCGCATTACTTGACGAATTGCTTGGTGATGATGAAGAGCTGAGTGAAGGCGATGATGATATTGAACTAGATGAAGACAGCACAGTGCTTCTTGATGAGCTTTTAGCTGATGAGGACGAAGAAGAAACAATTGAATTAGGTGAAGATAGCACAGTACTTTTAGATGAATTGCTTGGCGATGATGTTGAAGAGGAAGAAACCACCTCGGGAAAGAGTGGCGATGATACTGAAGTTGAAGGTGTAGCAGTATCAGAGACAATTTCAGAAGACGCACCTCGTGATGAAGATTGGTTAATTGAAGCAGACGAAGATGAAGATGATGACATTCCATTATTTGAATCTGATACAAAACAA
>NZ_MSCO01000001.1:1806957-1884381 GCF_002954705.1 Aliivibrio sifiae | reverse complement strand
CAGGAATCAGAACGAGTTACAGAAACTGATGATGAATTTGATGACTTGTTTGGTGAAACAGAAGAGCTAGATGTTGAGAGTAACGAACTTCTAGAGACAGAAGTAGAGCAAGAAGAGACTAAGACTGAAGCATTTAATATCGATGACGAAAATGATTTCTCTTTAGATGACTTTTTAGAAAACAATGCTGTTGATTTTTCAAAAGAAAGCGACGAAGTTTTACCTCAGTCTGATGAGATTGAAAATGATGACAGCAGCTTTGAAGGGTTATCGATTGAAGATGCTTTGGCGTCTTTAGAAGACGATAAAGATGTTGAAAACATTAATTCTGAATTTGCGACTCCTGATGAGCTTGTTTCTGAGGAATCAACCAGTGAAAATGAAGCATCAGATGTTGAAGATAAATCAGCAGCTTTTGACTTTCAATCACGGGTATCTGATGAAGAAAAAGAAGCACTAACTCATCTTGATAGTTCAGGTTTAGATCTTGATAGTATGTTAGATGATGGAGCTAGTGATTGGAGTGGGTTCAATTTAGATAACGCATCAAGCACTGATTCAGAACTGGAAGATGAAGATTGGTCAGAACAACCAAGTGTTGAGAATGACCCTCATGGGGCTGACCGTTTCTTAAGTATTGAAGCTCTGATTGCCGAAAGTGAAAGTGGCGATAAATCAGAGTTTGAAGAAGAAGAGTTAAATTTAGATGTTGGTTTAGATGAATTTCCTGACATGCTAAATAATCGAGAAGCACATGACGTTGATGTAAATAGCAATGCTCAAAGTAAACTTGATTTAGCTAAAGCGTATATTGAAATGTCAGATGACAAAGGTGCTTTAGAGTTGCTAGAAGAAGTTTTACGTTGTGATGATCCTGCTCTTAAGGTTGAAGCTGAAAAATTAATGAAACAAATTGATTAGTTCTTTTGAACTATCTTAAAAAGGCGGTGGCAGTGTGCCCCGCCTTTTTTTATAATGATGTATAACTGAATTAAAAGAATTAAATATCATGCGAATAGCTTTATGTATTGAATACGATGGTGCTGATTATTACGGTTGGCAACGTCAGAAGGACGTAAATAGTGTCCAAGCGGAACTAGAGAAAGCATTGACGGTTGTTGCCAATGAACCGATTGAAGTGATGTGTGCTGGTCGAACTGATGCCGGTGTTCATGGTACAGGTCAGGTTGTTCATTTTGATACAACAAGTTCTCGTAAGCTAGCTGCATGGATGATGGGTGCTAATGCGAATTTACCTAAGAATATAGCAGTGCGTTGGGCAAAAGAAGTTACTGAAGATTTCCATGCTCGTTTTACCGCTACTGCTCGACGTTATCGTTATATCATCTATAACAATCGTTTACGTCCTGCAATATTAGGGCATGGTGTTAGTCACTACCACGAACCTTTAGATGCTGATTTAATGCATCAAGCGGGTCAGTATCTATTGGGTGAAAATGACTTTACCTCTTTTAGAGCAATACACTGCCAGTCTCGTAGCCCTTGGCGCAATCTGATGCATTTAAAAGTCACTCGTCATGGTGACTTCATTGTCATTGATATTAAGGCAAATGCTTTTGTTCACCACATGGTTCGTAATATTACGGGCAGTTTAATTCAGGTTGGTAAAGGTAAACAAAAACCAGAATGGATCGAATGGTTACTTGAAGCGAAAGACCGTAAATTAGCGGGGGCAACAGCGAAGGCGGAAGGCTTGTATTTAATTGATGTTGATTACCCGCAAGTGTGGGAGTTGCCACGAGTTCCACTAGGACCATTATTTTTAGCTGATAACTGATATTTCATTTAGATTAAATATGCGTATTTAATAAGCAAAAATTAGAGGTAGGTTCAATCTTGAAAATAGGTACAACCAGTTTTTTATCTACACTGGCTATTATTTATGGTTTAATCTATTTAATTGATTTTATTTCTCTTGCGATGGTGCGAGAGATCACTAATAGAAAGGTCGTCCATGAGTTGGCTTGAAAAGATTTTTAATACAAGCAATATTGTTAGTTCACGTAAAGCATCGATCCCTGAAGGGGTTTGGACGAAATGTACGTCATGTGAACAAGTGCTTTATTCTGCAGAGCTAGAACGTAATCTAGAAGTGTGTCCTAAATGTGACCATCATATGCGAATGAAAGCACGTAAGCGTCTTGAAACATTTTTAGATGCAGAAGGCCGTGTAGAAATTGGTCAAGAACTAGAACCAAAAGATCTTTTAAAATTTAAAGATTCAAAACGTTATAAAGATCGTATTTCAGCAGCACAAAAATCAAGTAATGAAACAGATGCTCTTATCGTAATGAAAGGCACATTATTAGAATTACCAGTTGTTGCGTGTGCGTTTGAATTCTCCTTTATGGGTGGTTCAATGGGTTCTGTTGTTGGTGCTCGCTTTGTTAAAGCGGTTGATGCTGCAATTGAAAACAACTGTCCTCTTGTATGTTTCTCTGCAAGTGGTGGTGCACGTATGCAAGAGGCATTAATGTCTCTAATGCAAATGGCAAAAACAAGTGCAGCGCTAGCGCGTTTATCTCGTAAAGGTCTACCATTCTTCTCTGTATTAACTGATCCAACAATGGGTGGCGTATCTGCAAGTTTAGCAATGCTAGGCGATATTAATATTGGTGAACCAAAAGCTTTGATCGGTTTTGCTGGTCGTCGTGTAATTGAACAAACAGTACGTGAAGACTTACCAGAAGGCTTCCAACGTAGTGAGTTCTTACTTGAACATGGTGCTATCGACATGATCGTTGACCGTCGTGAAATGCGTCAACGTATTGGTGGCTTAATGGCGAAAATGACGAATCAGTCCTCTCCATTAGTTGTTCCAGTTGATGGTTCAAAGTAAAAATCAAATTAAATGCAGATAAGGTTGCGAGTTCTTACTTTAAAACAGCAACCTAAGTCATATATACTGTCACTATATTCCGTCAGTGAAGTAGTTGAATTATGACACCATTTGATTCTCCGAAAGCCACATCTGATTTATCGGTGTGGCTTCGTTATTTAGAAAGCATTCATACAAGTGCAATAGATTTAGGCCTTGAACGTGTTCAGCGTGTTGCACAACGAGCTAAATTAACTAAACCAGCCTCAACGGTCATTACAGTTGCAGGAACTAACGGCAAGGGTTCAACCTGTGCGTTAATGGAATCCATTTTAATTAATGCAGGCTATCGTGTTGGTGTTTATAGCTCCCCTCATCTTATTCGTTATAACGAACGCATCCGTATCAACGGTAATGATTTATCTGATTCTCTGATCACTCAATCTTTTGCTGCAATTGAAGCATGGCGCAAAGAAACGTCGTTAAGTCTTTTCGAATTTGGAACACTTTCTGCTTTATGGGCATTTAAAGCACATCAAGTTGATGTTGTACTTTTAGAAGTTGGCCTTGGTGGGCGTTTAGATGCAACAAATGTTGTTGACCACGATGTTTCAATTATTACGAGCCTTGCTGTTGATCATGTTGATTGGCTAGGTGACGATATAGAAGTGATTGGTTTTGAAAAAGCAGGGATTTATCGCTCTGAAAAGCCAGCAATTTGTGGACAACCTAATCCACCGTCAAGTGTTGCGGCTCATGCCGATGATATTAAAGCTGAGCTATACCAAGTCGGCTATCAATTTGATTATCAAGTAAATGCAGAAAACCAAACATGGTCTTGGAAAAGTGGGGCTTTTGATTTAGATAATTTGCCATTACCAAATTTACCATTAGCGAATGCTGCAACGGCGATAATGGCGTTAGGTACATCAGGGCTAGAACTGACAGATGTTAATATTGTTGAAGGCTTAAGATCTGCAAGTTTACCAGGACGAATGCAGCGTTTAACTCGTGATGGTGTCGAGAATGACGCAACAATTATTCTTGATGTGGCACATAATCCACATTCAGCGCATTATCTCGTACAACAAGTAAGACAACGTTTCCCAAATAAGAAAATTCATGCAGTAGTTGGTATGTTGCATGACAAAGACATCAAATCTACTTTAGCTGAGTTCTCGGGAAGTGTGGATGTTTGGTATCCTGCATCATTATCAGGCCCAAGAGCGGCAAATGCTTGTGAGTTAACCGCTGTAATAGAAGTAGAAGCAACAGAGTATTTATCACCTGTAGAGGCGTTTAAAGTTGCACTGACACAGGCAAATAATGACGATTTAATTTTAGTCTTCGGTTCTTTTCATACGGTTGGTGAGGTATGGGATTACTGGAAAGAAGAAGCATGAGGTACATGAGTGTCTAGTCCATTTCAACGACGTTTAGTTGGAACCATTATATTGGTTGCCATTGGGGTGATTGTTTTACCTGATTTATTTGATGGTAAGAAAAAACATTACCAAGAAGAGTTTGCGAGTATTCCGATTAAACCTGAACTATCAAAGGATGTTGAGCAGTTTGAGATCCAAGAACCAATAGATTTTGATGCGGAGCTTCCTGGCGAGCCAGTAGAGGTGACGATTGAATCATCAAAAACGGAACCAAAAAAAGAAATACTCTCAATTGTTGAGAAAAAACAACCCGAGAAAGTAGAAAAAATAGATTACGCAAAGAGTGCTTGGATTATCCAACTTGGCGTGTTCAGAAATGCAGACAATGCGACAAATTTAGCACTTAAACTACGTAAGCAAGGTTTCCAAGCGCATACTTTCCCTAAAGAACCTAAAAAAGGTGATTTAGTTAGAGTTGCTGTTGGCCCAGATGTTTCTAAACCGGATCTTGAAAAACAGTTACCGAAATTAAAAGAAATAACTGGCTTAAATGGTCAATTGCTTAAATTTACACCACTAAACCCATAAGAAAACGTTTGCGTCGCGGGTTTTTCTGTTAAAATGCGCAGCAACAGAGAAAAGATAAATTATGATTTGGATCGATTTTGTCATTTTAGGTGTTATTAGCCTATCAGCTTTAATCAGTTTGATTAGAGGTTTTGTTAAAGAAGCGTTGTCGTTAGTGATTTGGTTTGGCGCCTTTTTTGTCGCTAGTAACTTCTATCCCAAACTGGCCGTTTATTTCACAAATATACATGATGAAATGATAAGAAATGGCAGTGCGATTGCTGCTTTGTTTGTGGCAACTCTTGTGGTTGGTGCGGTTGTGAACTATGTCGTTGCACAATTAGTACAAAAAACGGGGTTATCAGGGACAGATCGGGTATTGGGTATTGTCTTTGGGGGATTGAGAGGCGTGCTTATTATAGCGGCAGTTCTTTTCTTTATAGATGCCTTTACCTCATTATCGGATTCGGAGTGGTGGAAGCAATCTCAATTAATACCGCAATTTTCGGTAGTGATTGAATGGTTCTTCGATTACTTAAAGGATACATCAAGTTTTCTTCCTGGCGCTAAATAGCGCCAGTTTTTTAGCAAATTGAGGACTCTAGGACATGTGCGGTATTGTTGGAATCGTAGGCGCAACACCTGTAAACCAGTCAATCTATGACGCTTTGACAGTGTTACAACATCGTGGCCAAGACGCTGCTGGTATTATTACCATAGAAAGCAATCGTTTCCGTCTGAGAAAGGCGAACGGCTTGGTTAAAGATGTATTTGAAGCAAAACATATGCAACGCCTACAAGGTAACGTAGGTATTGGCCATGTTCGTTACCCAACAGCGGGTAGTTCTAGCGCTTCAGAGGCTCAACCTTTCTATGTAAACTCACCTTTCGGGATCACACTTGCGCATAATGGTAATCTAACCAATGCGAATGAAATCCGTGAGACCTTATTTGAACAAGAACGTCGCCATGTTAATACAACTTCAGATTCTGAAGTTCTACTCAACATCTTTGCTCACCATCTTGATGAGACAAAAAACTACCCATTAACTCCTGATGATATTTTTAAAACTGTTGTTAATGTACATGACCAAATTCGTGGTGCATATGCAGTTACAGCGATGATCATTGGGCATGGTATGGTTGCCTTCCGTGATCCAAATGGCATTCGTCCTTTATGCTTAGGTAAGCGCGAAGTCGAGGGGCGTACTGAGTATATGGTTGCGTCTGAATCGGTAGCTCTTGATGCGGTTGGTTTTGATTTTGTTCGTGATGTTGCACCTGGTGAAGCGATTTATGCTCCATTTGAAGGTGGTTTATATACGCAGCAATGTGCCCATGATCCAAAACTAAACCCATGTATTTTTGAATTTGTTTACTTTGCTCGCCCTGATTCATTCATTGATAAAATCTCCGTGTATAGCGCACGTGTAGAAATGGGTAAACGCCTTGGTGAAAAGATCAAGCGTGAATGGGATCATTTAGACATTGATGTTGTACTGCCAATTCCAGAAACATCATGTGATATCGCACTTGAAATAGCGCAGATCATTAATAAACCATACCGCCAAGGTTTTGTGAAAAACCGTTATGTTGGACGTACCTTTATTATGCCTGGGCAACAAGAGCGTAAGAAATCAGTACGTCGTAAATTAAATGCAATCCGCTCTGAGTTTAAAGATAAAAACGTATTACTAGTTGATGATTCAATTGTTCGTGGTACAACGTCAGAACAGATCATTGAAATGGCACGCGATTCAGGTGCTAAACATGTTTATATGGTTTCTGCAGCCCCCGAAATCCGTTTCCCGAATGTATATGGTATTGATATGCCAAGTGCAAACGAATTGATCGCTCATGGGCGTGAAGTTGATGAGATTTGTAAAGCAATTGGTGCCGATGCGCTAATTTTCCAAGACTTACCTGACTTAGTTGATGCTGTGGGTTGTGGGAATCGTGAAATTGAACGCTTTGAAACATCTGTATTTAATGCTCATTATGTTACAGGTGATGTTGATCAGAACTACCTTGAATATTTAGAAGGGTTACGTGGTGATGATGCGAAAAAAGAAAGCGAAGCTCAAGATATAGCAAGCCTAGATATTTACAACGAAGGCGTGTAGTTTTAATTTTTAGTTAATAAAAAAGCCTGTGCTTCCCCACAGGCTTTTTTGTTTTTCTGATTGGGAGGCCCATTAATCAGAGATGTGGTTACTTACAAAATCAATGAATAAACGTACTTTCTCAGGTTGATGATTCTTATAATTATAAACCATATAGATGTCTCTAGGGTTTGCTGACCAGTTTTTAAGCACGCGAACCAATGAACCATCTTCAATATATTGGCTAATCATAATATCTGGCATGAGTGTTATCCCCAAGCCATCAGAACAAGCCATTCGAATTACATTTAATTCACTTGCTTCAAAGCGACCAGCATCAGTAATTGTCACTGATTCACCTTCACAATTGGTTAAACGCCAGCGCATTAAAGGATGACCTTTTAATAAACTGTGTTCATGCAATTCTTGTGCGTGTGTTGGCTCTGAGTTTGCTTCTAAATAAGTCGGGCTTGCTACTAAAATATCTTCTAAAGAACCAATTTGGCGAGCAATAAGAGATGAATCACGTTGCTTACCAACTCTGAAAATAATATCCCAATCAGTCGGGTCAAGTTGTTCAGGCTGGTTGCTCATGGTTAAATTGATGTTGATATTAGGGTAGAGCAACATGAATTTATTTAAAATAGGTTGGATCATGCGCTTGGTTAGGTTAGAAGGCGCTGAAATTTTTAGTTTTCCAGCAGCACCACGACACTCTTCCCCTAAGCATTCACTTGTATTTACCAAGGTAGCTAGAATAGGGGCACATTCATCATAAAACTTTTGTCCAGCTTCGGTTAGCGATAGCTTGCGAGCGTGACGATTGAGTAAGCGAATATCTAAAGAATCTTCTAAGGCTTGAATACGACGAGTTATTGTCGCAACAGGTATAAGTGTCTTTCTTGAGGCGGCAGTATAGCTGCCATTATCAACTACCTGTCGAAACAGATTTAAATCATCTAACTTCATTATATTAAGATACTCTCTGTTTTTTTCGAACGATGAATTGTAACTAAAACCCTAATGTAGGTGTTGTTATAAGTCAACTAAAGTGAAAATCTATAAATAAAAGACCGAATTTCCCCTTAACGTAACAGTTATTAACAATCTTATCTAAAAATATTTGTGCTCAAGCCAATATAGAACTAACTTTATTTAGAGTGATAATTAGAAATATGAAAGGAATTTTCATTATTTGCTGAAGGAACGTGCAGAGGGTAGTCGTATGTCGGTAGAGCAATGTCAAAAAAATGTGGATGTAAATAAAGCGCCAGTAGAAGATTTACTGTTAAATAAAGATATTTTAATAGTCGATGACGATCCTATTTTTCGCTCTATGATAAAAGCGGTTTTAGAGAGTTACTCTTGCAATGTAAAAGAAGCAAGTAATGGACTAGAAGGATTGCAAATGCTGCAGCATTCATTGCCAGATGTATTGCTGTGTGATTTATCAATGCCAATCTTAAATGGAATCGAATTTGTTGAAGAGGCAGTGCAGGAATATCCAATGCTGCCTATTATTGTCATATCTGGTACTGGTGATATGCAAGACGTAGCTAAAGTGTTGCGATTAGGTGCGAAAGATTTTTTAGTAAAGCCGATTAGTGATGTGTCTATTTTGATTAAATCGTTGGCATCTGCACTTAAATTAAGCGAAGAAAGCACTCTTCGAATGCAGGATTTTTCAAGCCAGTGGTTTAGAACTTCTGAATTAGATAAAAGCTGTAATGATGAATTACATTGGCATTTAGACCATTTACAGAATGAACCGAATATAGGTAGAGAGCTATTGTTTGAGTTACTACCAGAAAGTGATGCTCAGCATGGGAAGTGGAAGTTAGGGTATCGACTTTTACAATCAACAGATGGAATGCCTTTGGTTTTTGATTATGAATGGTTGCTTGATGGGCGTTTGTTCTTCTATCTGGTTGATTCAGAATCTGGTGGTGATAACGGAGTGATCTCTTGCCTATTGGTACGTGCTTTTTTTAATGATTTTATTCGAGACCAAAATATCTCACTTAATGCCATTTCTCAGATGGTTATGTCGATAGAAAAAGGCATGGAAACCATGGACCATTCCCAGCCAATGTCTGCTATTTTTGGCTACATTGATTTTGCAGAGCAAGCGTTATTTATGCTTTCTGCTGGTCTTGATGCTGTGTGGGAGAATAACACTGAGCGTCATGTTCTTCGTGCTGATGGTCAATTAACATTGAATGCAGCTAAAAACCAGGTTCATCGCTTTCCTATCTCTGATCATAATAGTCTGTTATTAAATAACTTAGGGTGTAGCAGTTTTAAATTAGAACTGAATGCATTCTAGATTGATTCTTTGACTAAGAAAGGATCATAATAAAGCTCCTTATCTAAATAGAGATGTTGATTTGCATTTTACTCGCAGAGTGCTTTGGTTTGTTCTTGGGGCCACCGCGCTTATTCTTGGTTTTGTTGGGCTATTTTTACCTTTACTACCAACAACACCTTTTTTATTACTAGCGAGTGTGTGCTTTATGCGTGTCTCTCCGCGTATTCATACTTGGCTTATTTCTCATCCTAAATTAGGCCCTTCTATTGTTGAGTGGCAAAAGCACAAAACAATTAAAGCATCGATAAAAAAGAAAGCCATTATTATGATAATTTTAAGTTTCTTATTATCGATAACGCTCGCGCCCATTTTGTGGGTAAAAGTGATGCTTGTAATGTTTGCTATTGCGCTTCTTTATTGGTTTTCTACCATCCCAACATCGTGATTTTTATTCTTTGTCATTGCTTGATCAACGACTCATCTCGGCTGGTATGACTTGCTCATAGCAAAGAAAGTGAATAACATAAGTCGGTTAATTTATTTTAATGCCAAATTTAGGCAAAGTAGGTCATATAACCATGTCGACAGAAACAGTAGAACTGATTAGAAATAGCATTAAATCAATCCCTGATTACCCAAAAGCAGGCATCATTTTTCGTGATGTCACAAGCTTAATGGAAGACCCTAAAGCATACCAAGCAACAATCCAATTACTTGTAGAAAAGTACAAGAAAGGTGGTTTTACTAAGATTGTAGGTACAGAAGCGCGTGGTTTCCTATTTGGTGCGCCACTGGCGTTAGAATTAGGTGTTGGTTTTATTCCAGTTCGTAAACCTGGTAAATTGCCTCGCCCAACTATCGCTCAAACGTACGATCTTGAATACGGTACAGATACGTTAGAAATTCACACAGATGCGATTGTTGAAGGTGATAAAGTTCTTGTTGTTGATGACCTATTAGCGACGGGTGGAACCATTGAAGCAACAGTAAAACTTATCCGTCAACTTGGTGGTGAAGTAGAGCAAGCTGCTTTTGTTATCAACCTACCAGAAATTGGTGGTCAAACACGTTTAGAGAGCCTAGGGCTAAACGTATACAGCATCTGTGAGTTTGCTGGTCACTAATTCTTCATATACACACTAAATTTAGTGAGATTTCTCTATCAAGGGAGATCTCATTTTTTTGCTGTGCTACGATTTAGATCTATTTTATTTTGGGCTGTATTCTATGAGCTATCAAGTTCTGGCGCGTAAGTGGCGTCCACATCATTTTAAAGATGTTGTTGGCCAACCTCATGTGCTTACTGCGTTAGAAAACGCGCTTGACCATAATCGACTTCATCACGCTTATCTGTTTAGCGGGACTCGTGGTGTGGGTAAAACCACTATTGCACGTTTGTTCGCGAAAGGACTGAACTGTGAAGAAGGGATCACGTCAACACCTTGTGGTGTGTGTTCTACTTGTAAAGAAATTGATGAAGGGCGTTTTGTTGATTTACTTGAAATCGATGCGGCTTCTAGAACTAAGGTAGAAGATACTCGTGAACTACTTGATAATGTTCAATATAAACCTGCGCGTGGCCGCTTTAAGGTTTATCTGATCGATGAAGTTCATATGCTGTCGCGCCACAGTTTCAATGCGTTATTAAAAACATTGGAAGAGCCGCCAGAATACGTCAAATTCTTATTAGCAACGACCGATCCACAGAAATTACCTGTGACGATTTTGTCGCGTTGTTTACAGTTTCATTTAAAACATATCAGTGTTGATCAAATTCATGAACAACTTGATTTTGTTTTAGACAAAGAAGAAGTCACTAAAGATGCGAGAGCATTAGGGCTAATTGCTCATGCTGCGGATGGCAGTATGCGTGATGCTCTTAGTTTAACAGATCAAGCAATTGCACTTGGAAATGGTTCAGTAACCACTGATATCGTTTCAGCAATGCTAGGGACGTTAGATACAGATCAAGCGGTGCGTATTTTAGAAGCGATTAGCACTAAAAACATGCAGACATTAATGAGCTGTGTAAATGATCTGGCTGATATGGGAATTGAGTGGGATGGGTTAGCAAAAGAGATTGCAAATCAACTTCATAAACTCGCCATGTACCAAGCATTGCCTGCAACCCTTGATAAATCTCAACCAGATGCAGAACGTATTGAGTTATTGAGTAATCAACTGTCTCCTCAAGAAGTTCAGCTATTTTATCAAATTGCATTACAAAGCCGTAAAGACTTGCCATTAGCGCCAAGTGAAAAGACAGGGGTTGAGATGATGCTATTAAGAATGGTGGCATTTCGTCCTGTTCATGCCCAAACATTAGAAACGCAACCAATTGCCGTTCCTACGGTAGAGCCGCAAGTTACGTCTCAGAGTCCTCAAACGGTGCCATCTCAAGTTGTTTCAACTAATCGACCAGTTGCAAGAGTTCAAGAACCAGTATCGCGCCCTAGTGTGCCGCCTGTTCAACAACAGAACTATGCACCGGTGCAAAATATACCACCAATGCATTCAGAACAACCACCAAGGTATGATGCGCCATCGATGGGGGAATCACATCAAACAATGCAGCAGTCATCACCTTCTGCACCTCAAGTGCAGCAAGAACCAGCAGCGCCTAAAAGTGGTTTGCTAGGTGTACGTAATCAATTGCGTAGTGCTAAAAATAATTTAACGAATACAACCAATGGTACTGGCTCAAAAAAGGTTAGTGCGGCATCCGATAATAAAAAAACGAGTTCAGTGCTAGAACGTATTGCTGAAAAGCAACATTTAGCCCCTCGTACTCAGGTGTCGCAAATTGGACATTCAGCAACACAAGAGAAAAAACCAGAAGAACCGTATCGTTGGAAATCGACAAAACCAGAAGCAAAAAGAGTTGTTAGTGACATTACACCAACTAAGCTTAAGCAAGCATTAGAGCATGAAAAATCACCAGAAATGGTACAGCAGTTGGTTGATGAGTCATCTCAAAAAGATGCATGGTCAGCGTTAGCGATGTCTTTAACACTACCAAAACTGGTCCAACAGTTAGTGTTAAATTCGGCTTTTGTTGAACAGGGTAATCAAGTGTCATTGCATTTGAGAGCAGAACAAGCTCACTTGGACAGAGATAAAGCTAACGAACAGATCACTCAAGAATTAAGCAAAGCATTAAATAAAGACGTTACTGTATCGATTGATATTAGTTCTGCAGGGGTAAGTCCTTTAGAGTTACGTGAACAAATGTATCAAGCTAAGTTGCAGGCGGCATATCAGAGTTTGCAGCAAGATCCGCACGTGAATTTCTTTATGCAGAGGTTTGGTGCAGAAATAGATCAAGAAAGTGTTAGACCAATATAAAATAGTGGTATGCATTATCTAAAGTAAAAATATTCAATGTGGGTTGAAATTGGTATTTTTTACCCCCATTTTCTTAATATTAAAGAAGTAAACTTAAGAGAGAATTATTATGTTCGGTGGAAAAGGCGGCATGGGCAACTTAATGAAGCAAGCCCAGCAAATGCAAGATCGCATGCAGAAAGTACAAGAAGAAATCGCAAATACAGAAGTGACTGGTGAATCAGGCGCAGGTCTTGTTAAAGTAACGATCACTGGTTCTCACAGTGTTCGCCGTGTTGAGATTGATCCAAGTTTAATGGAAGAAGACGAAAAAGAAATGCTAGAAGATTTGATCGCAGCAGCATTCAATGATGCATCTCGTCGTATCGAAGAAACACAAAAAGAAAAAATGGCTGGTGTTACTGGTGGAATGCAAATGCCACCGGGCTTTAAAATGCCATTTTAATTTATCTTAAATGATAAAAATCAAGACAGATTATTCGTATTTATCTTGGTAAAATTAGGCGGCTAAGTGGCTAATGCCAGTCAGTTAAGCGAACATCAATAAAACAAGGGCTTCAGACGAATTTATTACAATCATTCTGGAGCCCTTGTTGTATCTATCTTTCACTCTCTTAACGGGTACTTTGCCATATCTATTAGACATTGAATAAATAGTGCATAATTACTCAATAAAGTGACTAACTGATCGGCATTAGCTAAGTGGCTGCCTTTTTCTTTTCTGGAATATAAAAAAACTATGCGTACAAGTGGTTTATTAGAACAATTAATGGAATCGTTACGATGTCTTCCGGGGGTTGGTCCAAAATCAGCTCAACGAATGGCATTTCATCTTTTGCAGCGTAATCGCCAAGGCGGAATGCAATTAGCTGATTCTCTCTCTCGTGCTATGTCTGAAATCGGTCATTGTTCTGAATGTCGAACGTTTACTGAAGAAGATACTTGTTCTATTTGTTTAAATCCAAAGCGCCAAGCCAGTGGCGAATTGTGTATTGTTGAAAGTCCTGCAGATATTGTAGCAGTAGAAGCAACAGGGCAGTTTTCTGGACGTTATTTTGTACTTATGGGGCACTTATCCCCTCTTGATGGTATTGGTCCTAGTGATATTGGATTAGATTTATTCGATCATCGCTTAGGCCGTGGTGATATCAAGGAAGTCATTCTGGCAACGAACCCGACGGTTGAAGGTGAAGCAACTGCTCATTATATTGCAGAGTTATGCCAAGAACACCAAGTAAGTGCGAGCCGAATCGCGCATGGTGTCCCTATGGGGGGAGAGTTAGAGTTAGTTGATGGCACAACGTTATCTCATTCTATTTTGGGTCGTCAGAAACTTTACTAAGAGTAATTAAGCGCGTAGCTAATTGGAGTGTTCCACCACTGAATGCTCCAATAAGATGAGCTTCTGTTGCGACTTTTGCATTGATAAGAGAAATGGTTGAAGCACTTGCTCCAAAGTATTGCTCCCAGCAAATCTTAGTGATAATACTAATTAACAATAACCACCCAGTGTTGCGTTTTTGTTTTATGTCTTCAATTGCAGCCCAAATAAATAAACCATGTAACACTCCTGATAATCCAACATAAGATTGGATTGGGGACAGCAATAAAAGTACCCCGGTCATTAAGCTTATAAAAAACAATAGACCCCATAGTTTTTTGGGATTTAATATATCCTTAAAGATAAAACAAAATACGGTTAGAGCGGCAGAGTTCATTATTAAGTGAGGGAGGTTAGTATGGGTGAAATTACCTGTGATTAATCGCCATATCTCGCCTTGTAAAATTAAGCTTCTATCCCAAACAAAAAAATCAGATACCAGAGTTAGCTGTGCAATACCAAGCACAACTAAAACGGGAAAGAGTAATTTTAACAAAGCAAAGGTTCCTTGTGATTCGATTTTGTCTTCAATGCCTAAAAACAAAAAAAGCCTGTATCTGTGAATGGATAAAGCCAATCTCAACAGAGGTTGAACTCATCATACTACAGCATCCAACAGAAGCTAAGCGACCATTAGGAACGGTTAAAATATTATCGTTAAGTTTAACTAATTGCCGTACTTTTATCGGTGAAAATTTTACCGAGCATACGGAGTTAAACCAACTATTAGCCGATGACAGTTACCAGCACCAAGTCCTATTTTTAGATGGAACTAGCCAAGCAATTTCATCGTCATTGAATACCGCTGAGAAAAAACAGCGTGTAATTTTATTAGATGGCACATGGAAGAAAGCATATAAAATGTGGCAGCTGTCAACTAACCTACATACGTTACCAAAAGTACATCTTGATACTGAATTGTCAGGTAACTATCGTGTTCGTAAAGCACCTAAAGATAATGCTTTATCAACAGCTGAAGCGGGCTATCACGTGTTGAGCCAACTAGATAGTGACGTTAATAACGGTAATGATACAGAAAAATTTGATTCGATATTAACAGCATTTGATAACATGATTGAGTTTCATATCAGCCAAATGCCTGAAGGGGTATACCAAAAGAACTACCGTTCAGAGTAGTTCTTTGATTTTTATATCTAGGTAGCTATCGTTATCAAATAGGAACAAATAGCTGATTATATAAACGCTGAGCATAGCCGTCAGTCATACCAGCAATATAATCAGCAATGACACGGTGGCCATTTCCTCCATTTTTCATTGCTTCTTGCCATTCACGTTTATCATTTTCCGGTAATAAACGTTCCGGATCCGAATTTAGGGCATCAAAGATCTCCATCACAATTTGCTGACCTTTGTATTCGATGCGCTGCATTTCTGAATTATGGATCACATATTGACCAACAAACTTTTTTAGCACTTCTAAAGCATAGCTCATGGATGGGCTTAAATAGGCATTCCAACGCAGTAATTCAGATTCAAACTCGGGCTCTTCTTCAAACGTTGTTTTCTTGATAGTAATAGAAGTTAGTAAAGCATTTACGAGGCTACCAATGCCATCTTTACGCTTATATTGCAGACCAGAAAATAATTTATCACTAATGGTTTCAATATTCGTTTCAAACCATTCATCTCCACAATCTGCAAGCTTACTTGCTACGGATTCTTGCCACTGATTTCTTGTGACAATGCCCATCACAATGGCATCTTCTAAATCATGGACGCCATAAGCAATATCATCAGCCAATTCCATAATAGAGCAATCAATAGATTTAAAGCGTGTTTTTCTATGGCTATCGTCACCTTCTTTTTGGAAACGAAGCGTGGATAAAAGGGATTTATCGTGATCGGATAATGGCGCTAAAATCCAATTTAAGATCTGCTCGTCATCACGATAGATCCCTTTTGGTGGATGCCATTCAATCGATTTTAAATGACGCAGGTTAGTGACATCTTCAGGGCGAAATTTCGAATGAACTTGATCTAAAAAAGCAGGGTATTTTAAAATACCAAGTAGAGTTCTTCTGGCTAAGTTCATACCAAAATGTTCAGTATAAGGTTCTAATTTACTTAAAATTCGTAAAGTCTGGCCATTACCTTCAAAGCCGCCATGGTTACGCATCATATAGTTAAGCGCAATTTCACCACCGTGACCAAAAGGCGGGTGACCGATATCATGAGCTAAACAAATACTTTCCATTAAACTGGTTGACGTTAGGAGCTCACGGAACTCAGGTTGTCTTAGTTTTAATTGTGCGACGAGGCCAGTACCAATTTGTGATACTTCTAAAGAGTGCGTTAAGCGAGTGCGGTAAAAGTCATTTACGCTACCAGGGCCATGAACTTGAGTCTTTGCTTGCAGACGACGAAAAGCCGCTGAGTGGAGAATACGAGCACGATCTCGTTGAAAAACGCTGCGTTGATCATTACGACGTAACTTTTGTTCGTTACTGATGCGATCTTCCCAATGTGGGGATAGAGTAATATCGATTGTTTTATTCATTATTATTGTTCTCGAAGTTATTGCTACACCTCTATCATTACAGGCTTGTCACAAAAAGATCAACGACTTATTTGAAAAATAGAGCCAGAACACATTGTGAAATTATCATTATTCAGTTCATTAAAGTGGGTTGCTATAATGAGGGTCACTTTGTTTAATGGAATAAGATCATGAGCAGCGTCGTTAATCTATCGTATGAATTTGAACAGCTTCAACAGGCGTATCAAGCGGCACCATATCCTTTAAAAGAAGAACGGCTCTCTTTACTCAATGAACTGAAAGTGTCGTTATTATCAGAAAAGGTCAACACGGTTGAAGCATTAGAAAAAGACTATGGCTATCGTAGTCAGTTTGATTCAACGATTTGTGATTTAATGCCATCAATTCAACATATTAACTACACCATTAAACGTTTATCTAAATGGCTTAAACCTCAAAAACGTCATGCGGGTTTATTGCTCTCGCCTTCTAAATTACATATTAAATATCAGCCTCTAGGGGTTGTAGGCGTTATTGTGCCTTGGAATTTCCCTATTTATCTGAGTGTTGCACCAATAGTAACGGCTATCGCCGCGGGTAACCGTGTGATGGTGAAATTAAGTGAATACACACCAGAGACCAATCAAGTGCTTCGCCGAGTATTTGCCTCTATTTCCGAACATATTTTCGTTGTTGAAGGGGAGGGAGATGTAGCTGCTGAATTTTCTCAACTGCCTTTTAATCATCTTTTATTTACGGGCTCGACTCAGGTTGGCAAATTAGTTGCCAGTGCAGCAGCCAAAAACCTTACGCCAGTAACGCTCGAGCTGGGAGGGAAATCCCCAGTAATCATTGCGGAAGATGCGGATTTAACCTCAGCGGTTGATGCCATTATGTTAGGGAAATCGATGAATGCAGGGCAAATATGCGTTGCGCCCGATTATATTTTTGTTCCAAAAGAGAAGGTCGATAAATTTATTGCGCTTTATTCTCATCGTTTTTTACAGGCTTTTCCTGAGAAAAAAGGACATCGAGAATACAGTCATATTATTAATCAAACGCAATATGATCGGTTAACTCGCTATTTAGAAGACGCTGAAGGTAAGGGTGCAAAAATTACCTCAATTGGTGAGCCAGAGAAAACTCAAGGACGGTCATTTTTACCTCGTATTGTAACTAATGTGAATGACGATATGCTGCTAATGAAAGAGGAGGTTTTTGGTCCTATTTTGCCTATTATTGGATATCAACATATTGAAGAAGCCATTAGTTACATTCAAGATCGTCCGCGCCCATTAGCACTGTATATCATGTCTTTGGATAAAGAATTGATTAAAAAGATTAGCCAAAATACACACAGTGGTGGAATAGCTATCAATGACACGACCATGCATGTTACTGCAGATGATGCGCCTTTTGGTGGTATTGGAGACTCAGGAATGGGCAGTTATCACGGCATTGAAGGCTTTAAAACCTTCTCCCATGCGAAAACAATATTGAGCACCCCAACTTGGTTACCAAGAGCAAGATTGTTGTTAAAGCACAAAAAATTGATGCTGAAATTACTAAGTCGGCAGTTTATGAGGTAATAGTTCTAATTTAGACGCTATTGGAATGGCTTAACGGTTGGCAAATGAGGGGAACAGTCGTATGATCTGTTTCCCTTTTTTAATGTGAATGATGACCCTTTTTATGTCTCAGCATCAACCTGTCCAAGGTGCGTCTTGGATGTTAACCGCAGGCCTTGCCTTTGCGATAGTTAACAGCATTGCTCAATACGTGAGTATGAACTTTGGTTTACCATCAACCATGGTTGCTTTGGTTCAATATGGGATTGCGTTGATCGTCATCTTGCCTTATTTACGCACATTAGGGCTTCGTAATTCACTCCGAACTGAACATTTTGGAATGCATGCGTTACGTGTATTTTTATCCGTAATTGGTATTCAACTTTGGCTATGGGCTCTGGCGTATCCAGTACCAATTTGGCAAGGTATTGCACTGTTAATGACATCCCCTTTATTTGCAACTATTGGTTCTGGCTTATTCTTAAAAGAAAAAGTGGGTGCAGCTCGCTGGTGTGCAACGTTAGCTGGATTTGCGGGTGCAATGATCATTCTTGAGCCATGGGCAGATAGTTTTACATGGGCTACGTTACTGCCCGTTGGTGCAGCATTCTTCTGGGCGTGTTATTCACTAATGGTTAAGAAAATGTCAGCAAATGATTCTCCATCAACCATGGTGGTTTATCTTTTAGTTCTTATTACCCCTTTTAATATTTTGCTCGCATTACCTGATTGGCATACGCCAAGTGGCATGAATGTATGGTTATTACTTTTTGGTGCTGGTGTGATGACGGCATTAGCTCAGTGGGCAATAGTAAAAGCATATGCAGTCGCTGATGCGTCATTTGTGCAACCGTTTGATCATGCAAAATTACCATTGAACGTGTTAGCGGGTTGGATGGTATTTGGTTGGGCACCACCAGGGCGTTTATGGTTAGGTGCTGTGATTATTATTGCTTCAGTTGCTTTTATTACGCAATGGGAACGTAAGAAGAAAACGGTTATTAAATAGCGTTACTTTCTCTTAATAACGAGAAAGCCGATTCAATTAACATTAACGTTAGATTGAATCGGCTTTTTTATTTAGTCGTATTCTTAAATTAGGTTAGGTTTACTTCACTGCATCTTCAAGAATTTGACGAGATACCTCAAGAGTGATTGCTTGGTTTTCACCTAGAACTACCATACCATGAGCTTCTAGTTGTTTAATGATTGCATCAATTGCTGATGCTTTATCATCATCGTGCTCAGTTAATTCTGTTGGAGAGTTTAGGCTATGGTAGAACGTTTCGATCTCAATGATAGTGCGCTCTGCTAAATCATCAGAAGCGTCTAAGCCAAATACGTTTTTACCCATTTGCTCTAGTTTCGCACGTTTTGCTTCGATTTGATTACGAAGTAAAGACGGTTGAATGATAGACAAAGAACGAGCGTGGTCTACATGGTAAAGAGCCGTAAGCTCATGACCAATCATGTGAGTAGCCCAGTCATGAGGAACACCAGTACCGATCAAGCCGTTTAATGCTTGGTTTGCTGTCCACATTAGGTTCGAGCGCCATTCGTTGTTATCACGGTTCTCGTATTGCTCACCAAGAACTAATAGATTACGAAGTAGAGTTTCAGCGTAGCCATCTTGAACCATTGCACCAACAGGCATAGTTAGGTACTGCTCACAGGTATGAACCCAAGCATCGACTAGGCCATTTGTTAGTTGGCGCTCTGGTAGCGTTTTCATTGAATCAGGATCAAGCACTGCGAATTTTGGTTGTACTGCTGCCGCCATGAAAGGCAGTTTCGTTTGCGTTGATTTTTGAGTAATAACCGCGCCTGAGTTAGATTCAGAGCCTGTCGCTGGTAGTGTTAAAATAGCGCCTAAAGCAACCGCTTCTGTCACCGTGTGCTTACCAATTAAGATATCCCAACCGTTACCATCGTACTTTGTTGCAGCAGCGACGTACTTTGAACCATCAATAACTGAACCGCCACCCACAGCAAGAATGTAATCAACGTTCTCAGCTTTAGCTATAGCTACAGCTTTATCTAAGGTTTCAACTGTTGGGTTTGGTTCAACACCTGAAAACTCAATCCAAGAATGATTAGAAAGGGCTGTAACCACTTGGTCATAAACACCGTTTGTTTTAATTGAGCCACCGCCATAAATGACTAAGACTTTTTGATCTTGTGGAATAGATGTCGCGATTGCTGCGATTTGACCTTGGCCAAAATGGATTTGTGTAGGGTTAACGTAAGAGAATTTCATTGCTGTACCTCATTTCTTCCAAAAGGTGATGTTCTATTTTCTAGAACTTATCATTTCAATAAGTGCATATTAGTATTCAATTGTTGCTTTTGTAAGGTGAATTTATGGATTTTTATTGCCTATTTCTACAATCGGCTGTATTTTTAAAAAAGAAAGTAATAGATGTGATCTTGATTAGATAAAGGAGTGCTGATGAATTCTCTTGGTGATTTAATGCAAAGCTATGCTGATCGTTATGGCTTTAATGATCTGGAAGGTATTAGAGAAACAGCAATACCAAATGTGTGGTTTTACCGCAGTAGCAAAGGAAATCAACGGCAGCCGTTTGTTTATCAATCTGGCATTATTGTTATGGGTAAAGGGCACAAACACATTCATATAGGTAATCAGCCTGTACATTATGGGCCTGATGATTATCTAGTCGTTGGTGTTCCTATGCCATTAGAGTGTGAGGCCTTTCCTGAAGATGATGCGCCATTATTAGGATTAACGATTAATGTTGATTCAACCTTACTTCATCGATTAGTGAATGAACTTGAGGCCGCTAATTTTCAAGCTCCAATTAAATCGAACCAAGGTGGTTTTGGACTAACATCAGTAAAAATGGCTGATGACATGCTTGATAGCTGTAAGCGTTTAATGTTGGCGTTACATAGTGATCTTGATACTAAGTTACTCGGTGAATCTCTATTAAATGAGATCGTATATCGGGTTCTTACTGGTACAGAAGGGCACGTATTATTCAACTTAGCACATCATGATGGGCAATATGCACGAGTAGCTAAAGCGATGAATAAAATGCATCAATCGTATGCTGATGGGTTAACTGTTCAACATCTAGCAGAAGAGGCAAATATGAGTGTCTCTGCGTTTCATTCTGCTTTTCGCAAAGTCACGCTAGAGTCTCCGCTACAATACTTAAAAAAAGTACGTTTAAACAAAGCCAAAGAGTTGATTCAACTAGAAGGACGACGGGTTAATGATGCTGCTCATTCTGTCGGTTATACCAGTACATCACAATTTAGCCGAGAGTTTAAACGCCATTTTAATATGACACCTAAAGGGTGTGTTGCTTAGTTTAGAGAAAATAGGAATTTAAATATGTCAAACAGTGTATTTATAGCAACAAGCTTAGACGGGTATATCGCTGATAAAAATGGAGGGATAGATTGGTTACATGCAATACCAAACTCAGAAGGCAATGACATGGGATACGCGGCACATTTTGATCGTGTTGATGCTATGGTGATGGGGCGTAATACGCTTGATATGGTATTAAGCTTTGGGATCGATTGGCCATATTCAAAGCCTGTTTTTGTATTGAGTAATACGATGGCATCAGTGCCTGAAGGATATGAAGATAAGATCTTTCTAGTGAAAGGGGCGTTAGTAGAGGTATTGGCAGCTATTCATGCAAAAGGCTTTAAAAATCTGTATATCGATGGCGGTGTCACCATACAGAATTTCTTAAAAGAAGATCTGATTGATGAGTTAATTATTACCACTATACCTGTGCTTTTAGGTGGAGGTTCTCCGTTATTTGGTGATTTGAACGCTCCCTTAAATTTTAAGTTCGTCAAGAGTGACACCTTCCTTGGTGCTATTGTTCAGAACCATTTTATAAGAGAGCGTTGAAATATTTTTGATCATTAATTTAGTTCTGAATATTCTTATTTTTGCCATTTAACTCCTCGTTATTTATTTCTGTAGAGTTGAGGTTGAGTAGTGAGGACATGTATAAGATAGCCTCAACTTCAAGCCAATTTCTTGTTATGACTAATTTTGATTGATAATAGTCTCTAAGGGCTGTTGTGTGTGTCGTTGATAATAATTTCATAATAGAACCTACTGTCGTTATTGAATAATACCAATTCCATTAATTACCTGATCATTATTACTGGTTAAATTACTCAATAGTTGCGTTAAAAATTATTATTGTAGAATGACTACTTATAAGAATTTTTGCCTTACTCTTAAGTGATTTTCCTGCGTAATAAATAGATCATTTAATTAGTTACATTGGTATAAGCAAATTATTTCAAATTATAAGGAAGTAAAAAAGAGAGTATATTTTTTATTTTTCTTCCTGTTATATTGATCTTTAGCTGTAATTTTACTCAGATTACCTGTATTTTCTTTAAATGAGGATGCTAGTTACTAAAGATAGGTGATGTTTTGGTTGAAGATAAGTTAGCTCAGTATTATTTCCGCATGGTTAAATTAGGTGTTAGAAACGAGGTGTTAATTACCTTGAATGAGGTAGCCGATCTCGTTTTTACTAGCGCAAGGCATTGTCGTACGATTTTAAAAGAAATGAGTAGCTTAGGGTGGTTAGAATGGCGTCCTAAAGTGGGCCGAAATCAGCGTTCTATTCTTTACTTAAACTTTCACGTTGAAGAGCTAAAATCAGAATTAGCTAAGATAATGATCTCTAATGGTAAATATGAGAAAGCGTTATCTTTAATCAATAATGATCGCGCTTTGTTTGGTTCATTACTTCAAAACACATCAGGTGTGGTTCGACGTGAAGGACAATTACATATTCAACTAACTTATCGCCGTTCTTTCTCTGCATTATTACCACATCGTTCTTTAAGAAACAGTGAACGCTTTCTTTTACGTCAGGTTTACTGCTGTTTAACTCAGTGCGACAGCAATGGAGTCCTTTCTTCTCAATTGGCGCATCATTGGGTTTATAATGAACAATTGTATCAATGGCGCTTTTATTTACGCCCGGATTTGTCTTTTCATGATGGAAGTGCCATTACCGCAGAATGTATTGTGGAACTATTCCAAAAATTAAAAGTGTTGCCGGAGTATCAAGACGAACTGGCACATGTCGTTACTATAACGGCAAGTAACTCTCATTGTATCCAGTTTCAATTGGATCAGCCTGATCTTGGTTTTGCCGGACTACTGGCAGATGCCCGCTATTCTATTCAACCTGTTTCTCAATTATTTTCATCAAAAACAATTGTTGGTAGTGGTGCATTTCAAGTAGAAGAGCATTCAGAAACTCGATTACAGTTGCAGGCTTTTGATCGATATTATAGTTGTCGAGCATTGGCTGATACGGTCACTATATGGAAGGTGATGAGAGATTCATTAGGTAAAATTGCAATGAAAAGCGGTGGTGCCGGTGTAAGTAAAGAAGCAGAATGTAGTCATTATCTTGAAAAGAATGAAGACAATAAAAAAGTTAAAAATAATGAGGTAAGAACACGAATTGAAGATGGATGTTTACTTGCACTTTTTAATCATAATTCAGGGTTATCATTATTACAGCGTAAATATTTAAGTCAGATTTTAGCGCCTGATAAATTGCAGGAACAATTGGTTCAATCTAGAGGTAAAATAGAAGCTGTGCCTGCGTATAATTTACTTCAGCATTGGATGAAAACGATTCATTCTCCTTCGGACAAACAAGAGTTACCTGATACTTTAACCATTGCAGTATTTGACCATCAAGCCTTGTTTAGATGCGCGAGCATTATTATCGAGCTATTAAATCAGATTGGAATTAAGTGTGAAGTTAATAGTTATGCGTTTGATGATTTTTATCAAAAGGCGAAAGAAAATACATTGCTTGAAGACATCATTTTAACTAGCTTAGATTTAGATGATAATCGCCCTACCTCTGTATATCGTTGGCTCTTATCCAATCCAATTTTACATCAAAGCCTTTCTGCTGATATTAAGGTGTGGTTGAAAGCAGAGTTAATTAATATTAGAAGCGAGAGTCAATTAGCGGATTATTTAGGGAAATTAGAATCTGTTGCTTCAAGTATGATCAGTGACTATAGGTTATTGCCTTTATTTCATCATAGACAGACTTTACGTTTTCAGGGCGTGCTTAAAGGGGTTTCTATTACAGGGTGGGGCTGGCCTGCGATTCAAGATGTGTGGACTGAGGATTAATGAGAATAAAAAATGCCTGCATTGAATGCAGGCATTTTTGTTTTAACTAGAAAAGTTATTGTTTATAAGTATGTAAGAAACGCTCTAAACGACCAATTGCTGTTTCTAAATCATCAACACGAGGCAGCGTTACGATACGGAAGTGGTCGGGTTTTGGCCAATTAAAGCCAGTACCTTGAACCAATAATACTTTTTCTTTAATTAAGAAATCTAAGACAAATTTTTGATCATCTTTGATTTTGTACATTTTTGGGTCAAGTTTCGGGAATAAATACATTGCGCCTTTTGGCTTAACACAACTTACACCAGGGATTTGTGTTATTAAATCATATGCTTTATCACGTTGTTCTAGTAAACGTCCACCAGGAAGCAGAAGTTCATTGATACTTTGATAACCGCCTAATGCAGTCTGAATCGCGTGTTGCATTGGCACGTTGGCACACAAACGCATTGAAGCCAGCATATCTAAACCGGCAATATAACCTTGAGCGTGATCTTTAGGACCATTCAAGAACATCCAACCACCACGGAAACCACATACACGGTATGCTTTTGATAGACCGTTGAAAGTTACGGTTAAAATATCAGGAGCAAGAGTAGCAAGAGTCGTATGAACTGCACCGTCATAAAGTACTTTATCGTAAATTTCATCGGCAAAGATAATCAGATTGTTTTGACGGGCAATCTCAACGACTTGCAATAAGAAATCACGACTGTATACCGCACCCGTTGGGTTATTCGGGTTGATTAATACAATCCCTTTGGTATTTGGCGTGATTTTCTTTTTGATATCATCAAGGTCAGGATACCAGTCAGCGCTTTCATCACACATGTAATGAACAGGTTTACCACCAGAAAGCGCAACAGAAGCTGTCCATAGTGGGTAATCTGGTGCAGGAACCAGCATTTCATCACCATTATTTAATAGCGCTTGCATTGCCATTACGATAAGTTCAGATGCTCCGTTACCGATGTATACATCTTCAACGTCTAAATCTAATAAACCACGGCGTTGATAGTGTTGAACGACCGCCTTACGAGCAGAATAAATACCTTTTGAATCACAGTAGCCTTGTGATGTTGGTAGGTTTTTAATTACATCAACAAGAATTTCATCAGGGGCATCAAAACCAAACGGGGCGGGATTTCCGATGTTTAGTTTAAGAATTTTCTGTCCTTCTTCTTCCATTCTTTTAGCGTGTTTAAGAACTGGACCGCGGATGTCGTAGCATACACTGCTAAGTTTTGATGACATTCCAATATTTTGCATGGTGAAACCCTGATAAAATGAAAAACGTTATACCACCAAATTACACTATTTTTAGGAGACTGAGAAATAATTTTTAGAAAATAATCATGTAAAAAATGGCTCTACAATATTTCCTACTAATTCATGGTGAGTTTCTGATTCATTTGTAGTGAAAGCAGAGATTATGAGCGGAATTAAGCAAAATAAAGGATAATTTACTTTGTTTTAGATTTTCACAAAAAATAAAAATTTGATAAGAGTTTTATTTTTTATACATACAATTGATGTGAATTATTTTTTATTTTGTCACCTTTTGCTAGAATCACCAGTTCATACAAGGAAATAACAAGCAATTCCGCTTGTGCAATACGGTGCCATGATGGCTGAAAACGATCAAGAGAGGTTAATTTGTCCACTTTTCAAAATGCCATTGAATCGATTCGTCATCAAATAGCGCAGGCAACGTCATCTCATACGATCTGTCTTGAGTTAGATTGGTCTGTTGGTGATCAACTGATTGATTGGCTTGAAGCTCAACCTGTTTACCCTAAATTTTATTGGCAGTCTCGTGATGGCAAAGAGGAAGTCGCGGTATTAGGCCAAGTAAAAACATTTACAGACCCAAGTGCAGCACAACAAGTATTAGCTCCACAACAGCGCATTTGGGGAGGACGTTCGTTTGATGGTCGTACCGAGCGTAATCGTCGTTGCATGTCATCATTCTTCTTTTTGCCGCAAGTTGAGATCTCACGTTTAGCGTCATCATGGCAGATCATGGTGAACTTATCAGAAGACAATAGTCGCTTACTATCGACATTAAATAAATTATCTGAGAGTTTTATCTCGTTGTCTGAATTACATTGTCGAGTGACACAACGTATCAATACGCCAGAAAAAGCGGATTGGACCAATATGGTCAATAAAGCACTGACGGCCATTTTAAATAAACAGTTTGAGAAGGTAGTGCTAGCACGAAAAACGACACTGACGTTAGATCAAAATTTATCTTCTGCGCAGTTTTTGAAAGCCAGTCGTAAAGCAAATAGTCACAGTTTCCATTTTATGATGGCATTAGACAGTGAACACTGCTTCATTGGCTCAACACCAGAGCGCCTATATGTACGTAATGGTTATGCACTAAAAACTGAAGCGCTAGCAGGAACTATTGGTCGTGGGCATGACGAAGAAGAAGATAATCAATTAGCGTCATGGTTAATTTCAGATAAGAAAAACCAATATGAAAACCGCCTGGTGGTGGATGACATTGTTAATCGATTATCTAAGTTTAGCTTGTCTATGAATGTGGCTGAAACATCTGAGCTAGTGAAACTGCGTAAAGTTCAACATTTAAAACGCCCAATCTCTGCTGAAATAAACAGTGATTGTAGTGATTCACAATTGCTTGATAATTTGCAGCCCACAGCGGCTATCGCAGGATTACCTCGAATGTCAGCATTGGACTTTATTATTGATAATGAACCTTTTGCCCGCGGTTGGTACAGCGGTGCCGTTGGTTTTTTAAGTCAACAACGCAGTGAATTTTGTGTTGCGATTAGAAGCGCATTAGTGATGGGAAATAAATTACATTTGTTTGCTGGCGCAGGGATTGTTCCTGGTTCTGAGCCAAGCAGCGAATGGGAAGAGTTAGATAGAAAAACATCCACGTTATGTACCTTATTAGAATCTGATATTTCTATAAATTCAGATATCACGGAGTCGCAAGTCGCATGATGCAACCAGAGCAGCAAATAATGCTAAACCAAGTTTGGGCTGAGTTGATTATTGAAGAGTTAGTTCGAAATGGAGTGAAGCATATTTGTATTGCTCCGGGATCTCGCTCAACCCCATTAACACTTGCTGCTTCAGAGCACGTACATTTATCTATTCATACACATTTTGATGAGCGAGGGTTGGGTTTTTTAGCGCTTGGTATTGCCAAAGCCTCAAATGAAGCGGTTGCTGTTATTGTTACTTCTGGAACAGCTGTCGCTAATTTATTGCCTTCTGTCGCGGAGTCGGGTCTAACAAAAGAAAAACTGGTGTTGCTTACTGCTGACAGACCGGTTGAGTTAATTAATTGTGGTGCAAACCAAGCAATCAATCAGCAAAGTATATTTACATCTCATGTTTGTCATTCTCTACAATTGCCTTCACCAAGTCTTAATGTTCCTGCACAATGGTTATTAAGTCGACTTGATCAAGCGTGCTTTACACAGCAACAACAGGGTGGGGCTATTCATATTAACTGTCCTTTTCCTGAACCGTTTTATGGTAAAAAAGACGAAGATCTTCTACGTGATTATCTTGCACCTATTCAAGCGTGGAAAGCAGCATTCTCTCCTTATATTGAACAACCGACCTATTCTTCAAATGTGACCGTATCACCTCAATGGATGAAAGTGGCACAAAAGAAAGGGATGGTTATTATTGGTAAAGTGACGTTAGAAGAAGCACAAGCGGCTGCGGCATTAGCAAAAGAGCTAGGTTGGCCAGTGTTGTCAGATCCACAATCAGGTTATTACTCATCGTGGGCTCATTACGATTTGTGGCTGCAAAATCAGGCATGTGCAGAGCTGCTTGCTGATGTGGAGTGCGTATTGCAATTTGGAGCTCGTTTAGTTTCTAAACGCTTAGCTGCATGGTTAGAAAAATACCAACAAGATTATTACTTGATTGACCCACACGCAGAATTACTCGATGCAAGTTATCATTCTCATGTACGTTATCGTGCAGAGATCACGATATGGTGTCAGGTACATACCCAAAGTTTAGAGGAGCGAGGTTGTTTCTTTGATCACGCACCATTATTGGAGTGGAGTGAGTCACTTAAAGTTGCTTCACAAAATGCGCTCACGTTAGCGCGTTCAATGGTTTGTCATAGTGAAACATTATCAGAATTAAGTTTTGCGCTTAGCATAGGCCAAAAAGCTGAATCGTGTGATTGGTTTATAGGTAATAGCTTAATTGTTCGATTGTTAGATATGGTTGGAGAATTAAACCAGCAACATACCTATACCAATCGTGGCGCCTCAGGTATTGATGGATTAATCGCAACCGCAGTGGGTGTTCAACGAGCAAATCAAAACCCTTTATTGGCTTTAGTCGGTGATACCTCATTGCTATACGATTTGAATTCATTAGCATTACTAAAGCAAGCAACGGCTCCCGTTGTACTGATTGTAATGAATAATGATGGTGGCGGTATTTTTGATTTATTGCCTGTTGATGAGAAGAAAAAAGATGACTTCTATCGTATGCCGCATCAGTTAGAGTTTAGCCATGCCGCAGAGATGTTTAGTTTGAACTACCATAGGCCAGAAACACTAACTTGTGCTATGTCTATGATAAATGAGGGCCTTAAAGAGGGGCTTCATTTAGTTGAAATTAACACACCATCGGGCCAAGTTGGTGAAGAGCTAACTCGTTTATTCCAAACGATTAAACATGCCACTTTATTCTAAATTAAGTGTGCCAAAAGAAAATACGACGCAATCTTGTGTCGTATTTTTGCATGGGTTATTAGGGTCAACTCAAGATTGGGATGAGGTTGCTTCTGTTATTGCTCAATCATATCCTGTGTTATTGATTGATTTACCCGGGCATGGGCTGAGTCAATCAATAGTATTGGATGAAATTTTAGGATTTGAGCAAACATGCCAATTTATTGTTGAATCATTGCAGCAAACACCGTATCAATCGTTTGTTTTTGTTGGTTACTCTTTAGGTGGGCGAGTGGCTATGTATTTGAGTTCGTACTTTGAATTGCCGTCATCAATTTCTCTTTGTGGTTTATGTATTGAAGGTGGCAATTTTGGTTTGCGCTCAGAGAAAGATAAACGAGCTCGACTTAATCACGATATTCAATGGGCAGAACGATTTGAGCAACAACCCATTGCTGATGTTTTAGACACTTGGTATCAACAAAAAGTATTTTCTTCACTAAACCCTGAGCAAAAACAAGTTTTAGTCACTAAAAGAAGTGATAACCTTGGTCACTCAATTGGAATGATGTTGAGATCGACGTCACTGGCTAAGCAACCGTACTTGCTTGATGCTTTACATCGTAGCACCATTCCTATGCTTTATATTTGCGGCGAAGCAGATAACAAATTTCAACACTTGGCTGAGCAAAGTCAATTAACGTATCAAATCATTGCTCAGGCGGGTCATAACGCTCATGTGGAACAGCCCGAACGCTTTACACATGTACTTAATACATTCTTACAACAATGGAAATAAAACCCATGGCAAGAACTGTTGGCATTTCAGAACAAGAACTTTACGCTCCAGTAGATTGGACAGACTGCACCGCTCAATACGAAGACATTCAATATCATAAATCGGCTGACGGCATTGCGAAAATCACTATCGCACGTCCACAAGTACGTAACGCCTTCCGTCCTGGTACGGTTAAAGAGATGATTGATGCATTAGCTGATGCTCGTTATGACGAGAAAGTTGGCGTTATTATTCTTACCGGTTTAGGTGAAGACGCGTTCTGTTCAGGTGGAGATCAGAAGATCCGTGGCGATTACGGTGGTTACCGCGATGACAGTGGTACACACCACTTAAACGTATTGGATTTCCAGCGTCAAATTCGTACTTGTCCAAAACCAGTTATTGCTGCTGTTGCTGGCTATGCTGTTGGTGGTGGTCACGTTTTACATATGATGTGTGACTTAACTATTGCAGCAGAGAATGCACAATTTGGTCAAACAGGCCCTAAAGTAGGATCTTTTGATGGTGGTTGGGGCGCTTCTTACATGGCTCGTATCGTTGGTCAAAAGAAAGCGCGTGAGATCTGGTTCCTTTGTCGTTTTTATGATGCTCAAGAAGCATTGGACATGGGCCTAGTAAACACGGTTGTTCCTGTTGCTGATTTAGAGAAAGAAACGGTTCGTTGGTGCCGTGAAACACTGCAACATAGCCCAATGGCACTACGTTGTCTAAAAGCAGCATTAAATGCAGATTGTGATGGTCAAGCGGGTCTTCAAGAGTTGGCGGGTAACGCGACAATGATGTTCTACATGACTGAAGAAGGTCAAGAAGGCCGTAACGCATTTAATGAAAAGCGCCGTCCTGATTTCGACAAATTTCCTCGTAATCCATAAGCGATACGATCACTTATCTTCATAAGTTTAAGAGGCTCGGTTGAGTCTCTTTTTTCTTTTATTGGTTGGAGTAACAGATGAAAACAGCCAAGATATATCAGTACCAACTCCCTATGGACAGTGGAGTTATCCTTCGTGAACAACGTCTTCAGCAACGAGATGGATTGGTTATTGAACTAAGTGATGGAGCACGCTTTGGTAAAGGGGAAATAGCTCCTCTGCCTGAATTTAATCAAGAAACCTTAGAACAAGCACGTGAAGACCTACAGTCAGTAACTCAAGCTTGGCTAAATGGTGAAGAGTTAGATCTAGATGCGAACTGTCCATCAGTTGCATTTGGCTTTAGCATGGCACTGTTAGAACTTGAAGGCGGCTTACCACAAGACGGTAACTATCAAGCTGCTCCTTTGTGTTCTGGTGATCCTGATGATTTGGTTGTTAAACTAAATGAGATGAGTGGCCGAAAAATAGCAAAAATTAAAGTCGGGTTATATGAAGCTATTCGTGATGGCATGGTTATTAATATGTTCTTAGAACTGATCCCCGATCTTTCTTTACGCCTTGATGCGAACCGTGGTTGGGCACCGAAAAAAGCAGAGCAGTTTGCTAATTATGTGAATCCACAATTCCGCTCACGTATTGAGTTCTTAGAAGAGCCTTGCCATACACCACAAGAAAGCCTTGAGTTTACTGAAGCTACAGGTATTGCGATAGCTTGGGATGAAACCGTGCGCGATGATGGTTTTGAAGTAACAGCCCAAGACGGCGTGAAAGCAATTGTGATCAAACCAACAATGGTAGGCTCAATTGCTAAATGTATCGAACTTATTGAACAAGCTCATCAGTTGGGAATGCAAGCAGTGATCAGTTCGAGCATTGAATCAAGCTTAGCATTAACGCAGCTTGCACGACTTGCAGCTTGGAAAACGCCTGACACTATCCCAGGATTAGATACGATTGATTTGTTTAAGGCACAATTAGATACCGCATGGCCTAATTGTACATTACCAATGATTACTTTATCAGAGCTTAACGTCGTATGGGAAAACTGATCTCACCACTCTTCACAACATGGCCTTGGATTAAATGGGGTGAAGAGCGTGAACTAGAAATCGCGCTTCGTGATGGAGCTAACGTATGGACATGGTCTGAAGTACTAACGCAGATTAACCGTTATGCTAATGGCTTATTACAACAAGGCGTTAAACGTGATGATGTCGTTGTTAGCGTCGCTAAAAATAGCATTGAGCTGATTTGGCTGCAGCTTGCGTCGATTCGTATTGGAGCTCATTTTTCAGCGATCAACCCCAAAACGCCAACAAAACAATTGCATCAACTTGTAACGAGTATTTCAGCGAAACATATTTGGTTTGGCGAGGATCAAGAAACTATTTCAGGCACGTGGCATCATCTGCAATTAATTAATGCGGACTATGGTGTTATTGCAACGACATGGCAACCAGCTCGTTTAGCCACATTGACCTTTACATCAGGTTCTATTGGTTTACCAAAAGCGGTTGCTCATAGTGCAAGCAATCACCTACATTCAGCGTCTGGATTATTAAGTTGGATGCCGTTTGATACTTCTGATTCGTGGTTGTTGTCATTGCCGTTATTTCATATATCAGGCTTAGCGATTGTGTGGCGTTGGTTACTTTGTGGTGCGACATTAGTGATGCCTTCCGAAGATGGATTATTGAATGACTTGTCTGGGGTCACTCATGCCTCATTAGTTCCAACACAATTGCAGCGTATTCTTGCTAGTAGTGACGCATCTCGTCTGGCTTTAAAGCGTGTTTTACTTGGTGGCTCTGTTATTCCAACCGAGCTAACGGATAGAGCTAAAGAAAATGGTATTGAGTGTTGGTTGGGCTACGGTATGACAGAGATGTCTTCCACAGTGACAGCCAAGTTGGCAGATGGTCTATCTGGCGTTGGCCATGTACTTCCTTATCGTGAATTACGTATCGAAAAAGGGGAAGTATTGGTTCGAGGTGAGGCCTTAGCATTAGGTTATTACCGTTCGGCTGGGGTTATGAGTATTACCAATGAAGATGGTTGGTATCAAAGTAATGATCTTGGTCATGTTGAAGGGGCAGAACTTCATATTCAGGGCAGAGCTGACAATATGTTTATTTCTGGTGGTGAAAATATTCACCCTGAAAAAATTGAATTAGCGTTGTTAGCACATGATGCTATTGAACAAGTGATCGTTGTTGATGTGTCAGATTACGAATTTGGTCAACGCCCTGTTGCTGTTATTAAAACGACAGAATCGATTAGCCATGACGAACTGCATTCTTTCTTAAAAGAGAAGTTAACTCAGTTTGAGTGTCCAATTCGCTATGAAACTATGCCAGAACATTTACTTGGAACAGGTTTGAAAATTTCCCGTCCACAAGTAAAAGAGTGGGTTAACTCATTGGCAATCACCGCGTAATTGAATTACTTTTTCACGCATTACGCTTGATGTAGCTAGATGTGGTGGTACGGGCTCTCCGGCTACCACTTCTATTTTTGACCAACAGCGACTTGGTCGTTTTAATATCGCTTTCCCACCGTGACGGCTAAAGAAGCTCCCCCATAAACCACATAATGCCATTGGTATTACTGGCACTGGCGAACGTTTCAAAATAATGTCTATCCCTCGTAAAAATGCACCAACTTCACCATTGTGAGTTAATACCCCTTCTGGAAAAATTAACACGATTTCACCGTTAGATAACGCCTGTTCGACATCGAAAAATGCACGACGAATAGAGCCACTTTTTGACGCATTAATAGGAATTACCTTGGTTAGGCGAAAGAAGTATTTAACCAAAGGTAATTCTGCATACTCTTCTTCCATTACAAATCGAATAGGGCGTGGGCACGCGCCACTCAGAATAAAAGCGTCCATATAAGTAATATGGTTACAGACTAATAAAGCGCCGCCTTCTTTTGGTAAGTTCTGTAAACCTTGGTGTTTAACTCGATATAACGTATGCGTGAGTGCCCATAATAAAAAACGAATGACAAAGACAGGTACTTTACAGAATAAAAAGAGTGTGACAACGCCATTTAATGCGGCTAGCAAGATGAAAAACTGAGGAATAGAGAGCTCTAAAACAGACAAGCATACAATCCCTAGAATGGCGCTAGTAACCATAAACAATGCATTATAAATATTATTAGCGGCAATGATTTGTGCACGATGTTTAGCTTCAGGACGTTTTTGAATCAATGTGTATAAGGGAACAATAAATAAACCACCGGAGATCCCTAAAAAGAATAAATTAATAAAAACAGGCCATAAATCAGGGTGGCGCAAAATCGTGATGAAGCCTGTAATATCAACCGGTGATGCTGGTGTATATAAAGAAAGGTTTAGACCGAAGATGGTAATGCCTAGGCAGCCTAAAGGAATAATACCAAGTTCGACTCTGTGTTTGGATAACAGATCACAGCCAAGTGATCCCATTGCAATTCCAATAGAAAATAAAGCTAATAAAACGGTTACCGTAATCGCATTATCATTGAGATGTAAATGTGTAAAGTTTGGGAATTGTGTTAAATAGCTTGCCCCAAGAAACCAAAACCAACTGATCCCCATAATAGAAAGAAATACAGTACGGTCTTGTTTGGCAATGCGGAAAGTTTGTTTTGTTTGTTTAATAGGTTGCCATTTAAAACGTAAATCTGGTGCAAGCGCTTCTGCATAAGGAATTGAACGACTAGCGAGATACCCTAATATAGCAAATAGAACGACGGCACCTGCTGCGATGTATTCTGAATGTTCTTGTGATGTGATAAAACCTGCAGCAATAGTCCCGAATAAAATAGCGAGAAAAGTACCTGTTTCAACCAAGGCATTACCAGAAACGAGTTCTTCGTCTTTTAGTTGTTGAGGAAGAAGGGCGTATTTAACCGGACCAAAAAAGGCAGATTGCGTTCCCATTAAAAACAAAAGAATTAGCAGTAAAGTGTAATTTTGAAGAATAAAAGCAAGAGCACCAAACAGCATAATGATAATTTCAGCTAGCTTTACTTTCCTAATGAACGCTGATTTTTCATATTTATCTGCAAGGATCCCTGCGGGTGCAGAAAAAAGAAAGAAAGGGAGAATAAATAAACCAGCAGCAAGGTTAATAAATAAATTGGAAGAGATGGGTAAACTATCAACACTGGCAAAAGCGACAAATAATAGTAGGGTATTCTTATAAATATTGTCGTTAAATGCACCTAAAGATTGAGTTAAGAAGTAAGGTAAAAAACGACGTTGAGTTAAGAGTTTGGCTTGCTTCGCCATGAAAAATCCCTTTAATTATAAATCTAGTGTTGCTTCCACTGATTAATATAATTCAATAGTAGATTATCAATGAGCAGATGACCATCAATAGGTGTTGATGAAAACAGTAAATCATCTAAGCTTAATAACGTAATTCCGTGAACACTGGCCCAAATAACGCGACTACTTTGTTCTATCTCATTTTGTTCTTTAATTGGATTAATGGTTTTAATTATCTCTTCAAGTACGCCCATCATTTGGCTAATACGGCTCTCTTGCCAATCAGGTAAGGCCTCGCCATTCATATTATGTTGAAATACTAAACGCCAACGATTAGGGTGTTGCTGAGCAAAATCATAATAGCAGTAGGCAATGGCTTTTAATGCTTCTGCAGGTGTAGCGCTGTTTTCGAGCCCTTGATTTACTTGCAACATAATCTCATCTAAGGTTTGAGCAATCGCGCGCAGCAGCAATAAGTTATAACTACCAAAAATATTAACTAACGTACTCGGTACGTAGCCAATGCTTTTTGCCAGTTTTCTTAAGCTAAGTTCGTGATGACTATGCTCACCAAGAAATACCTTTACATTCTCCAAGGCCATGTGGCGTATTTCGTGATGGGTATGGTCGTTTCTGCGAGCCATATAAACCTAATTAGATAATTATGAACAATGTTCTTAATTTTAAATGTATCTGTCGATTCTTCAAGTAAGAGTTTTATCAATTAGGGCACAAAGCACAATGTTGAGAATAAAATAGAAGGTTTTTAACACTCTGAAACATACTCATGTATTTTAATGCTCCCAATATGAAGCGAGGCAGGCTATTATCAGGTCAAATTATTTTAATATAGTAAAGGAATAGACAATGAAACGTCTTCTATCTATTGCTGCCCTAATGTTTGTTTTTGTTCTTTCTGCGCCTCATGCAGAAGCAAAGAAATTTGGTGGTGGTAAATCATTTGGCAAGAGCTTTAAAACAGCGCCAGCGCCAAAACAGAAGCAACAAAATACGAATACGATTGGTAAGCAAGATACGGCTAAGGGCGCATCAAGCAAAAAAGGCTTAATGGGCGGATTACTTGGTGGTCTTCTTATGGGGGGGCTTCTAGCATCAATCTTTGCAGGTGGCGGTTTTGAAGGTATCCAGTTTATGGATATCATCATTATGGCGGGTGTTGCATTTGTTCTGTTTAAGCTTTTCCGTATGTTTATGGCATCGAAAGCAGGCAGCATCAATCAGAGGCAAGGGACCGCATATGCTGGCCCACAAGCCTCTCATAATGAGCCACCAAGCTTCCGTGATAACCAACAGTATTTCCAAGGTGAACAAGCACAATCACAGCCTACAGGTGGTTTTGGTGCTCCAGCTGCTGATGAAGTACCGCACAACTACCCACCAGGTTTTGATCTGCAAGGTTTCATCAACGGTTCTCGTGAGCATTATCGTATTTTGCAAGGTGCATGGAACCATAACCAACTTGAGACGATTCAAGAGTACGTATCAATCAGTCTGTATAATGACTTGGTTCAAGAGCGTGCAAATCTTGAAGGTGCGCAGCACACAGATGTAATGTTTGTTGATGCTGAGGTGGTGCGTGCTGATCATGATGCAAACAGTGCACAGCTAAGTTTGCAGTTCTCTGGTCGTTACCGTGATTCAGTAGAAGGCGTTGAAGAAGCCATTACTGATATCTGGCACTTAGAGCGTGATCTTACACAACCTAATGCACCTTGGTTGATTATTGGTATTCAAGCTTAATTGTTTAAATGCTTAATAATTTGATTAAAAAATATCCTCATAGCGAGTAATCCTATGGGGATTTTTTATAGGTGTGATCTAGCTCTGTTTTAATCTTTTAAAGACAGTCTATGCTGAATTCAGTTAATAAATAAGAGAGATATATTATGCCATTTAATAAAGACATCGTTGAAGAAATGAACCTTCTCAAGCAATTCCCACTAGAAAGCACTCAAGCGGGTTTAAAAGTTCATTCAGACGCAGCACCCGAAGCAATCAAAGCAATGAAGCGTCTTTTCGAGAAAGGTTTGGTAACACAAGAGGACGGTGGCTACTTAACAAGTCACGGTACTGAAATTTCAGAGCAAGTACAAAACGTAGTTCGCGTTTTATCGTAACTTCTATACATAGAAGTTAGAGCGTCATTGACTCGAGTTCAGTGATGGTTTGAATAGCTTGTTCAGGTGTTGACCCACATACATCAGGGCAAGCTTTAAATTGATGACATACCTTTGGGCGTTCAGCCTTGCCAAATAACTTGCATAAGTTCTCATCGTTTAATTGTACACAGCGAACACCAGCTGGCTTTCCATCAGGCATTCCAGGAATAAATGACGTAATACTTGGCGCTATACAGCAAGCACCGCAATATAATCTACATTCCATAACACTATCTCATTGCATATCAATTAAAGGATGCGCAAAATAGCACTCTTCCCCTTTCAGGTCAAAAGAACTCCGGATTCTTATTCGGTGATAAGTAAACCACTTGCACTTTTAGCTCAAGATGGGTATAAAACCGCCTCTTCCCATAACGAGTGTAAAGCAATGATTGAGCAATTTTGGCAACAAAAAAAATTAGAAGAAATGACAGAACAAGAGTGGGAATCTCTTTGTGACGGCTGTGGCAAGTGCTGTCTACACAAGTTAATGGATGAAGATACCGATGAAGTTTACTACACCAACGTTGCGTGTAGCTGGCTGAACAGCAAAACATGTTCATGTAAAGATTACGCTAAACGTTTTACCTCTGGTGAAAACTGCTTAAAACTAAGCCGTGAAAACATCGCAGAATTTAACTGGCTACCAGTGACTTGTGCCTACCGTCTGTTGGCTGAAGACAAAGACATTCCTGAATGGCACCCACTGATCACAGGGTCTAAATCAGCAATGCACGCCGCTGGCGAAAGCGTAAGAAACAAGGTTGTTTATGCGATTGACGTGAAGAATTGGGAAGACCATATTACAAATCACCCTCATAGAAACTAATGATCAACAAACCAAAAACACAAAAACCTGATCGTAAAACTGCGATGCTTAACATCATTGAATTGGTGAAAGCGGATTTTCCATTTGATGCGCCTGAAGCTCAAATATGCGGTGATACGTGTGTGGGTTGCCCACGTAAGTTGATTGAGTTGGTAGAAGGTGAACTGCTGTATTGGGAGTCTTATGTCGAACGTGGAGAAACGCCGAATTTCTCAGAGATCGAAAGCTTTGCCAAACTGTGTAAAAACGTTCGTCGTGGTTTAGTTCGAAATGGAATTTTAGAGCCTCTATCAAGGTAATTCAGTACCGTTAAAATTTAAAAAATTACCCGCTATTGTCAATCGATAGTTGGGTAACCTCCCGCCATAAATATTCTTCTTTTTCTTTTTCTTTTTCTTTTTCTTTTTATTGTTGTTGCTCAGAATAGTTGTGTTTCTATTTGTAAACGAATTGTTGTCTGTTTTTAGACATTAGCGCTTGAGGCTCTGTGTCCATCTTAATACAATTTACCTGCTCATTATAAGAAACACATTATAGAACCCAGTCAGCCAACAATAAGATAATAATTATGAAATTAGAAGCAATTGATTACACTGCTGAGAATGCAGCCGAGTTGTTTGTTAAATCACTGCGTGAGACAGGGTTTGGCGTATTAAAAAATCACCCAATTCAACAAGAGCTTGTGCAAAGCATCTATGACAATTGGTATGAATTCTTTAACAGCGAAGAAAAAGAGAACTTCCAGTTTAATGTTGAAACTCAAGATGGTTTTTTCCCAGCTTCTGTATCAGAAGTAGCGAAAGGCCACACTAAAAAAGACATTAAAGAGTACTACCACTATTACCCAACAGGACAATGTCCTGCTCAGTTAAAAGCGCAAATTCAAGAGTATTATGATAATGCGAATATTCTTGCTGCTGAGTTATTGTCGTGGGTCGAGAAATATTCACCAGAAGACGTTTCTGCGTTGTACTCTCAATCATTGTCTAGCATGGTTGAAAACAGTGATAAAACATTGCTGCGTATATTGCATTACCCACCATTAGAGGGCGATGAAGAACTTGGTGCTATTCGTGCTGGTGCGCATGAAGACATTAATTTATTAACCGTTCTTCCTGCGGCGAATGAACCAGGCCTACAAGTTAAGAGCAAAGAAGGTGATTGGTTAGATGTCCCTTGTGATTTCGGTAATTTAATCATTAATATTGGTGATATGTTACAAGAAGCGTCAGGTGGCTATTACCCATCAACAACGCATCGTGTAATTAACCCAGAAGGTGCAGATAAAACGAAATCTCGTATCTCATTACCGCTGTTTTTGCACCCAAAACCTGAAGTAGTGTTGTCTGAGCGTCATACTGCAAATAGCTATTTAATGGAACGTTTACACGAGCTAGGCGTGATTTAATAAGTAACAGCCGAAGAATCATATGAATAAGCGAGTAATTTGGGTTGCTCGCTTTTTTTTGTCACTGTGATCGAGATTGTTCCTCTATAGCTACTTTGTGGAGAGTGCCGCAATTAGGTATTTATATTTTTCTATAATGAAGAGAGAGAAAGATTAGTGGAGATAAAAGATATGGAATATCGAATTGTTGGCATTGCTAGTGAACATGATAACGATATTTGCTACATCATTAAAAACGTTGGTGTTGAGTTTGGCGCAGTAGGTGAGGGTTTTGGTCCCTCTGATGATGAAGTGTTGGAAATGAGTAAGCATTATAATCCCGCATTTAAGAGTAAATACCTCATTCTTTTACTTGATGGGCGAGTGGTCGGTGGTTGTGGCTTAGCGCCATTTAATGGTAGTGATACGGTCTGTGAGCTACGTAAATTGTTTTTACTACCAGAAGCGCGAGGAAGAGGCTTTGGTAAAACCATAGCAGAAAAAGTGCTAAAATATGGCAAAGAGTTTGGATACACTCAATGCTACTTGGACACTCTTTCAAGTATGAAATCAGCGATTAACTTATATGAAACTCTCGGTTTTAGGAGACTGCTAAAACCGCTTGATGGCTCTGAGCATAATGGCTGTGATGTGTGGATGCTCAAAAAGTTTACAGAGGCATAAATAGCCAAGCAAACGTTTGCTTTTCTTGCTCTTTCCTGTATTATCCGCCAAAATTTTTACTTATAAAAATATTAATTAGGATATATACATGTCATACCTACGCTATTTATTTACTGGTTTATTTGTTTTGCTGTCGTTTTCTGTATCAGCAGCGTCAAAGCCTATCGTTTTGCAAGGCGCGATGGATATTGAAGTTAATTATATGGTAGAGCAGTTAAAAGATGCACAAGAAGTTACTTTTGGGTCTTGGACGTTCTGGACGGGAACAATAGATAATTACCCTGTGATTGTATCTCGAACTGAAGTGGGTATCGCAAATGCTTCTGCATCAACAACATTAGCGATTGAAAAGTTCTCTCCAGAAATGATTGTGAACCAAGGGACTTCAGGAGGACATGATCCTGAGCTTTATCGTGGTGATATCGTATTAGCAACGAAAAGTTTCAACATGGGAGCGAACCGCTCTGAGTCCTCTAAAGAGGAAGAGGGTATTCAGCCTGAGAAATGGAAAAACTTCACCGTAACTATGCGTTTAAGAGAAGAGAATAAATTGGTTGAGCACGATGCGTTTTATTCAGCACCAGAGCTTGTTGAGTTTGCCTATGAAAATGTGAAACACCCAGGGAAAGGAAAAGTCGTGAAAGGCGTGATTGGTACTGCTGATGAGTGGAACCGTGAAGTTGCTAGAATTAATTGGCTGCATAAAACATATCAAACGGCGGCAGAAGAAATGGAAAGTTCATCAGCTGCCCTAGTGGCTGAGGCCTACAAAGTTCCATTCATTGGTATTCGAATCTTATCGAACACGGATTTACATAATCAAGATTTTGACCCAGAGACAGCGGTAACGAATCAAAAGTACGTTATTGACTTTGTGAAGCAGTGGATTGCAGAGCAGAAGTAATAAGCAGATACAAAAAAGCCCCAGCATTTCTGCTAGGGCTTTGAATGTGGTGGAGGGATAGGGATTTGAACCCTAGAACCGCTATTAACGGTTGCCGGTTTTCAAGACCGGTGCTTTCGACCACTCAGCCATCCCTCCGATGCGGTGAATAATAGTGGGAACCGTTCTTCTTGTAAAGGATTCTTTTGAATTAAAAATTCGTTTGCTCTAAATTCGATCATATCGATGAAAGTTAGAGCAAATCTCGTTATGCTTATCGCTTATTTTAAAACAGGACGTGCATTAATCGTTTGTACAGGGCGGTTATTTCCTTCGTACAAGGATTTAAATTGAGCTAATTGTTGCGATGAAATCGTAATTGGATTCTTCATTACAAACCAAGTCACTCCTTCTGTGCATGGTGGTGTTGTTAGTGAGCCATTAAATCGATAATAAGCTTGCTCCTTTGGAAGTAGGTTTGTTAGATTAATTTTAGAATCTAAATCCACTTCTCCCGATTTAGGCATTTTTGACCAAATTTTTGCCAATTCAAGATTTGTTTTCCCTTCTTTAAACATTACACCAACAACTGCGAGATTTCCGTTTTTATCAGAATGGACTAAATGCATCTCTAGTGGAAAAGAATGACCAGCAATGAGGTTTTCACTTGGGGTATGGAAATGCAACTGAAGGAGATTAAATATTTTACCTTCTATTTCTATCGATTGTTTACCATCAAAATTCACTTGCACTGTATGCCCGTTATTGACGATGTTTTTCCCAGCTTGGGCATAGTTAAATACGATAGGACTTAATGTGCTTTCAATCGCACCAGTAATATCTATAGGAGATTGGTTAACACCTGTCTGACAGGTTCCATGCCAGTGCTCAGGAGCAGTTTTACCAGAGTAACTCCATTCAAAAGCAGAAACAAAGCAACTAGCAGATAGAGCGGTTAAAGCCGTTAACGTAGTAATTATCTTTTTCATGGAACTTAGGTCCTTATTATTTTTATTAATGAAGAGACAGGCTAGTACAGATGATCATGAGATTAAAACGCTTTGAATTAAATTTAGACAGCTACTTCCATTTATATGAAACGGCTTGAGAATTTGTTTTACTTTTAAAGCATTATTGATTGGAATTAAGCAATTTTCAAAACTCAGACTCTATCTGAGTTTTGAAAGTGGTGGAGGGGGGATTTGAATTCTAAGGTTAGCCATTAAATGCAGATATCGATGAGAACTCATATTCAACAGATACAAAAAAGCCTCGTCATTTCTGACAAGGCTTCGTTGTATTGGCGGAGCGGACGGGACTCGAACCCGCGACCCCCGGCGTGACAGGCCGGTATTCTAACCAACTGAACTACCGCTCCAATTTTTAAAACCCAGACTCTATCTGAATTTTGAAAAGTGGTGGAGGGATAGGGATTTGAACCCTAGAACCGCTATTAACGGTTGCCGGTTTTCAAGACCGGTGCTTTCGACCACTCAGCCATCCCTCCAATGCCGAGTATAATATGCTGAACTACTTTTATTGTAAAGTACTAATTTTAAAAAAGATTCCGTTTGATTTAATTTTAAACAATTTGAGGGTATTTAAAGCAATATTGAAGGTTTGATTATTGAGTTCCCTTAAACTGGATAAATATAGGCTGGGAATAATGGGTATCTAGTTAGATATGACCAATGGATTAGTAGAGAGGGAGCTCATATTCGACAGATACAAAAAATCCTCGTCATTTCTGACAAGGCTTCGTTGTATTGGCGGAGCGGACGGGACTCGAACCCGCGACCCCCGGCGTGACAGGCCGGTATTCTAACCAACTGAACTACCGCTCCAATTTTTAAAACCCAGACTCTATCTGAATTTTGAAAAGTGGTGGAGGGATAGGGATTTGAACCCTAGAACCGCTATTAACGGTTGCCGGTTTTCAAGACCGGTGCTTTCGACCACTCAGCCATCCCTCCAGTGCGGTGAATAATAGTAATATCCTTACTTCTTGTAAAGCATAAAATGCAAAAAAGTGTTTGGTTGCGCTATTTTTGCGCATTATGTTCTATTTTTAACTTAATTAAGCTGTTTTTCTATATAAAACAGTCGTTATTTAATAGCTAATTTTTTATTACTGACATAAAAAATCCCTTTGCTAAGAAAGGGATTTTAAAGATTACTTATTTTTTCGGATGATAAAATCGTTTTAACTCGGAGATGCCTTGCATCAATAAGGAGAGTTTTGGTTTTTCATCAGTAAGTCGATTGTAGTTTTCATCATATACTTTGTAATTACCAAATGTATCGATAACAACAGTGTTTGTATTTGTTATTAAAGCGATATTCTTTCTATCCCCAGCTAATAACCAGCTACGATCATTGTCTTGGGTAAATAAGTTTAAGCCACTGCTGTAACTTTCTGATGGTGTCGTTGTTTTTAAGAATGACTCCATTAGCGTTGGTGCTAAATCTAAATGACTTGAACGTGTTGTGATTAATTCTGGCTCTACGTCAGGCCAATGAATGAGCATAGGTACTCGTAATTGATATTGGCTAAAGTTTGTACTTGAACCCCAACTATTTGTTTTGGTCTCATCAAATTCCATTCCGTGATTTGAGGTAATAATCACGATGGTTTTTTCCCAATCAGGAGACTGTTTTAGTGCTCTTAATACACTCTTTAGTTGTTGGTCTGTTTTCTGTACCGCTTTACGGTAATTAATTTCAAATGCACTTTGGTCTGAATTTTCTGTAGAGATAGGGCTAGTTGCATCGTATTCAGAAACAGAGGTTAGTTCTAAGTAACTAAACCAAGGAGTGTCAGGCGTTTGTGCTTTAAACCAATCATTCCATTGGTTAATAGCTTTTGTGTCAGACATCTTTTCTTTAGCGTCACTTAGCTCACCTTTAGTAAAGATGATTTGTTTATATAATGAAGAGTTGAAATCATCACCGCTGAATAACCCAAATGAGTAATTACGGTTATGTAATTCAGCTAAAATAGGAGATTCAATATTTGAATTTCTAAAATTATCAACGTAATTCCCAGGAAGGCCATAGAAAAGACCAAATAGGCTTGTTGGGTTATTACTTGCACTATAATGATTGTTGTAATTTACGTTGTTCTGCGCAAAGCGGGTTAGGTTGGGCGTATCTATATGATTTAATGTATCAGCACGAAGACTATCGATCATGATGATTTGTAAATTATAACCCGTTTGTTTTGTTTTAAATTTAATCGGCTCTAACGGATAACGCATTGCTTCTTGAGCTCCGCCAGTACCTTCTTCTTGAATTTGTTTTGCTAGTGCTTCGCGATCAATAAATCCATGCTTTTCTAAAAACGAACGTGCGGTCATTGGATATGATAGTGGGAAAGTTGCACGTTGAGCAGTTACGGGGCCATAAGCAGAAGCATCTGCCCATGTATGAATTAAATGGCTGCCAATAAAAGCAACAGAAAATAGAAGAGCAAAAGGACGACCTACATGTTTATGAGCTAATTTACGTAGCTTATTCCAAACCCATTCAGATAGAGAAAGTTGAAGTAGGAAAATCACGGGAACGACAATGAATAAATATTGCCATTGTGTATTTAAATTTGATTTATCGTTGTTTAAAAGCATATCCCAAACCAGAGGCGTGATATGCAAATGAAGATTTTGATATGCGTAGGTATCAAGAAGTAATAATGTCATACCTGCTGTAGCAATAATGACACTTAACACCCGCATTAAGCGTTGGGATGGCGTAATAAAGGTTAAAGGAAATAAAACCAGAATATAAAAGCCAAAGACTAGGAAGCCAAAATGACCTATCCAGTTTAAAACCAGATAGGTCTGACCTAGTAGCGTTTCAGGCCATGGAGATTGCGATATATAACGTGTGCCAATAAGCATTGCAGCAATGATATTGAAAAAGCTGAACCAGTGGCCCCAAGTTATTAACTTAGAGACTTTGTCGCCGTAAGTATTTCCGCTATCAACCATGGTAATTGAATTCTCGCTCTTAGTGAGTTTTTGGTGTATCTAATGAGCTAAGCAGTGCTTGAGCAAATTTTTCAGCGATGATTTTACGCTGTTCTGCTGGCACTTCTTGGTTTAGTACATTCGTTGCAATGTTACCAACCAACATTAGAGATAGATCTGCTGGTGCGCGATGTTTATCTAGTACATCGACCATCTCTGTTAACATTTGTTCAATTTGTTTGTTGCTGTATTTAGAAGTAATAGCCATAAGTCTTTTCAGTTAATGATAGTGAAAGCGGCTTATGATAACCTACTATGTACGTCAACTAAAAACCTTTTCTATTATGAGTTTAACCCTTTCAAACGTAATTTTACATAAATTAGTAAAAAATGAGCAAGATGAACTCGAAGTTTGTCTACGAAATCAAACTCTTGACAACGAAGAGTTCACTGAAGCTCTAGTTTCAGAGCTACATCGTGTCTTTAACTCTAAAGCAGGTAAAGGCTTTGGTGTTTTCAAGACTGAGAGTGAGTTTGGCCATTGGCTAGGATCTGTTCGTAAGAATGAAACACCCTTCTTAGAATTCAGTAATAAATCGGCTGAAAAATTAAAATCAGAATTGATTAAATATCCGTTTGCTGAAGAAGGTATCTTAGTGATTGCTGAGTACCGCTCGTTAGCAACAGAATATTTGTTTGTTGCTGTTCTACCATCAAATGAAAGCATGAAGGTTACGGAGCAACTAGATATTAGTTCGACTGATTACCTTGATATTGCAAAAATGGATATTGCGGCTCGTATTGATTTATCAACGTGGGAAACGGATTCAGATTCAAATCGCTACCTTACGTTTATTAAGGGGCGTGTAGGTCGTAAAGTCTCTGATTTCTTCTTAGATTTTTTACAAGCAGATGTTGGTATGGATACAAAGGTTCAAAACCAAGTATTGATGCAAGCAGTAGAAGACTTCTGTGCTGATGAGCGTTTAGAAAAAGACGAAAAGCAACAATATCGTAAGCAAGTATATGATTACTGTAATGGTCAATTACAAGCGGGTGAAGAGCTAACGGTAAAAGAATTATCGGGTGAGTTACCAACGTCTGAATCTGGTTCTAATTTCTACCAGTTTGCTGAAGAGCAAGGTTATGAGTTAGAAGAATCTTTCCCTGTTGACCGTACAGCATTACGTAAGTTAACGAAATTTGTTGGCGCTGGTGGTGGCTTGTCATTGAATTTTGATGCGATGCTACTAGGTGAACGTGTGTTCTATGATCCAGAAACCGACACTTTGACGATTAAAGGCACGCCACCAAACCTTAAAGATCAATTAATACGACGTCTAGGTTCTTCTGAATCATAACTCGTACTTATTAGTGTAAAAATAAAGCTGTTAATTTATGTATAATTGACGGTTTGTTCTCAAATATTTGAGAACTTGATTTTTGCAAAATGATACCCTATCTATCCTTTAATTATAAAATTCTAGCTAGGTAGGGTTGTTCATGAAACACACCTCTAAATTTTTTTCGTCTAAACTACTTTCTGTTGCTCTTTCCCTCTTTTTACTTAATGGCTGCTCTTTACTTGAATTAAAAATTGAGTCTCAAGCGGTTCCATTAACTACGACAGAGTTAAACACTCGGATTTTAACCCGTGGGTACAGTAAACATTTTTTTAGTGAGGTCGAAGCGGCAGCAGATGAGATCGCATTAACGTACCCAAAAGACGATGTTTTACATCAATCTTATGTTTTGCTGTGGAAAATAAATGCAGAAGAAGGGTTGCAACGAGCGGCATATCAAGTCTCTCCTCAAATTGCCTTAATTGATTCGTGGGTTTTTGCGGCACAGATGGAGCAGTTTTTCTCCGTAGGTGGGAAAGGAGCTGCATTATTTGAAAGCGATGCGGATTTTAAAGCCAGTCAACTTTTGCATGAGGATATTAAAGCTTTGGCAGAAAAGCTGCTATCGAAATCTGAATTTAATGAAGCTCAAGAATTTATTACTGACTTTGTGTCGAAAAATCAGTTTGAAAGTTTAATGATGCGTAGAACTCCTGCATTAAAGGCGTGGTTAGCTCACCAAAACATTGATGAATCAGAAGCGGTGGCAACCTTAGGCACTATGCCTGAAGCGTTAGGTGATGTGTCAGACCGTTTAGGTTTAGTTTCTGAGCAGACTCCGAAAATCATGACATGGAAAGCACAGCTGATTGCATTGAATAGTAATGTGAATGGTAATGACATTAATAAAACCATGGAAAGTTTGCGCCATACATCGGAATCATTCCAAGATTTTGTTAAAAATAATCCTGAGTATATGCAAAACTTAGCAGAGCAAATGAGCTTGCAACTGCAGCCATTGCTTGATGACTTGGATATGAAAACCGATGATAAATTAAACCAGCTTAGTGCAGAACGTGTGGCTTTAGAGGCTATGGTCGCAAGAGAACGTGAAGAGTTGGTGAATATGGTCGAGAGAGAACGTAAAGCAATTGCGATTATTGTTTCTCAAGAGCGAGAGAAGTTTACTCAAGATCTCGATAAAGTGTCTCAAGATGTTTTAACGCTTGCCATGGATAAGGTTATAGATTTAATTAAAAGTACCATTATTTACTTTATCTTATTCATCTTAGCGATCTTCTTTGCACCTTTGGGCTTAGGTTACTTCCTAGGCAAACGAGCAGCAATAAAGAAAACGACTGTATAGATATTGGTTGTAAGGTTTAGATATAAAAAGCCCGAGGTTGAATAATCAACCTCGGGCTTTTTTTAGATACGCGATTTAGAATAGAACAGTATGAGTTACGCTGTTTTTGTTTCTACAGCAATAGCTTCATCTGTTTCTTCTACTGTGATAGTTGGTTCGCATTTATCAACAAACCAGCCCATGTAAGACGTTACAATCGTTACGATAATACATACGAAGCTTAACCACATGAATGGTGCGTAAGACAGTGTTGCAACACCAAGGATACTGGCCATATAAATACCGTTATCACTCCATGGAACCATACCTGAAGTTAACGTGCCACCGAACTCTGCGTTACGAGAAAGGTTTTTACGTTTGTAACCTAAGCGGTCGTAGTTTTTCGCACAAATCTTTGGAGTAAGGATAAGTGATACGTACATTGCTGAACCAAAGATGTTACCAAAGAAAGCGGTAGCAATAGTACTTGTCGCTAGTGAACCTGGACCTTGAACGCGTTTTTCGAAAAGTTTAGCAACTGTTTCTAATACGCCAACTTTATCTAGTAGGCCACCAAAACCTAAACCAAAGACGATAACAGCAACAGAGCCAAGCATTGAAGACATACCGCCACGGTTGAGTATTGCATCAATGAAATCAACACCAGATGAAATAGAGAATGGAGCCCATGCAGTATTAAATGCAGTTAAGAAATCGATATCTTGAACCATTACCGCCCAGATAATACCTAAAAGAGAACCAAAGCTAATTACAGGGAAAGAAGGCATACGCATAGCCAGTAAACCAAGAACAATTACCACTGGAACAAATGAGAATGGAGAAATAACAAATTGCTCTTCCATTGCAAGGATAACTGAGTCTACTTGGCTCATATCAACGTTACCTGCAAAGTGGAAACCAAATGCAGTGAACATGATACCAGTAATGATATAGCTGATAAGTGCAACTGGAAGCATACCTTTGATATGTTCCATCACCTCAACACCAGACATAGAAGAAGCAAGAATTACTGAGTCTGATAGTGGAGACATTTTATCGCCAAAGTAACAACCAGAAAGGATAGCACCGGCAGTAATCGGGGCAGGAACACCAAGACCTTGACCAATTCCCATCATCGCAATACCCGCAGTACCCGCAGCACCCCAAGAAGTACCGGTTGCTAATGCCGTTAATGAACAGATGATCATCGTTGCAAGAAGGAAGATCGATGGGTGAATTGCTTTTAAACCATAGTAAATAATGGTTGGAACAATACCGCCAGAAATCCAAGTACCTACCAAAGCACCTACAGCCAAGAGAATTAATACTGCTCCTAGTCCGTTGGAGATGCCATTTAGAGCTGCTTTTTCTAAAGATTTGTAATCATGACCTAACTTGATACCAAGAGTAATGATAATGAACCAACCAATATAAAGTGCTAATTGGATAGGTAAATCAAGTTGTGCCGTGAAAGAAAAGGCAAGAAGTAGAAATAGCCCTAAAGATATAATTACCTGTGTTATCGAAGGTAACTTTGTCGTTGCTTGCTTCATGTATAAAGCCTCTTTTTTGTATGCATGAATAAAATTCATACGATAAGGGATTGTGTTTTCTAAACGAGGTGCACTTTACCTTATGATCAACAATAGATCGATTAAGTATGGCTTATTTGTGATTCTTATCTCTAGGGCTGTTAATTTGATGGGTTTAAAGTAATTAAATGGTTAAATTTTTTATTTAAAATTGATAATGTTTGAATTTAATCCGAAAGTAATGTTTTTATTTTATATTGTGAATATAGTGTTGTTGTGATTTTGTTTTTCATTAATGCCCTATATTTTGGAGTAATCGTTGGCTTTTGTTGTTATCTGTGAACTTTTATGAAGTGTAACGAAATGTTTTTATAACCAAATGTTATTTTTTGGCACTTTAATTTAATTTCCTGTAATTAATTATTGAAGAATAACTTCTTATTTAACTTCAAAGCCGTGGGTTGATGACGTTAACTTTTAAATTGTTTGTTTTTTACTCTTTTAAGAAAAGAGTGAGCCTTAAAATTTGAAAGAATATGATTCAGAAAATAATAAGTATAGGGAAAATAGTACTTGAGATTTTTTTCTGTTCATCATATAGATGGTGTAAGCACTTTTTATTTTTGAAATTACAGGGAGAGTACCAATGAGAGTAGGTTTAGTTGGCTGGCGTGGCATGGTGGGTTCTGTTTTAATGCAACGTATGGTCGAAGAACGTGATTTTGACCATATTGAACCTGTATTTTACACCACATCACAAGTGGGAGTTCCAGCACCAAACCTTGGAAAGGATGCCGGTTTACTTCAAGATGCATTTGATATTCAGTCCTTACTAAAATTAGATGCCATTATTACCTGTCAAGGCGGTAGCTATACTGAGAAAGTATACCCAGCACTCCGTCAAGCAGGTTGGAAAGGCTATTGGATTGATGCCGCGTCTACATTACGTATGAAAGATGATGCGATTATTACGCTTGATCCAGTGAACTTTGATCAAATTCAGCAAGGCATTCATGCGGGTACTAACACCTATGTTGGTGGTAACTGTACGGTTAGCCTGATGCTAATGGGGCTTGGTGGCTTATATAAAGCAGGCTTAGTTGAGTGGGTGAGTGCTATGACGTATCAAGCGGCTTCTGGTGCTGGTGCGAAAAATATGCGTGAGCTAATTTCTCAAATGGGCGTAGTGAATGATTGCGTGACATCTGAATTGGCAAACCCTTCAAGCTCTATTTTAGATATTGATAGAAAAGTAGCAGAAACAATTCGTTCTGATTCATTCCCAACATCAGAGTTTGGTGCTCCACTGGCGGGTTCATTGATCCCTTGGATTGACGTTAAGCGCGAAAATGGCCAGAGCAAAGAAGAGTGGAAAGCAACTGTTGAAACCAATAAGATCCTTGGTCTTCAAGATTCACCTATTGCGATTGATGGTACCTGTGTGCGTATCGGTGCAATGCGTTGTCACTCACAAGCGTTAACAATTAAGCTGAAACAAGACGTACCAATGGATGAGATCGAAGAGATCATCGCAACTCATAATGATTGGGTTAAAGTGATCCCAAATGAGCGTGATATTACTGCTCAAGAATTAACACCTGCAAAAGTAACAGGTACTTTGTCTGTACCAGTCGGCCGTTTACGTAAAATGTCGATGGGTAATGACTTCTTAAATGCCTTTACGGTTGGTGACCAATTGTTATGGGGTGCAGCAGAGCCACTTCGTCGTACATTAAGAATCATTCTAAATGAGAAAAGATAGTTTCTTAATTAATACCAATCGTAGTAAATAACTGACCATCCTAACTGGTTAAAATGCTCGATAATTGCGTTGAAATTTTTGATTGTAGAATAACTAGTATTTAGTGATTAGAATTAAAAAAGGCTCCCCATGAGATAATCTGGGAAGCCTTTTTATTATATTCAGACTGGTGCTTTATTTAGTGAGTTAATTCACCACGTAAACTTTGCTGCATCATTGTACGCATCGTTTCATAAGGCAGGTCTTTACTTAGTAGGAAGTGTAATTTAGCAAGTGCGGCTTCAGGTGTCATGTCGTAACCACTGATAACGCCAGCTTCTGCTAGGGCACAGCCTGTAGCATAACCACCCATGTTTACTTTTCCTGATAAACATTGCGTTAGGTTTACAACCACAACCCCACGTTCAGAGGCTTCTTTTAATTGAGCAAGAAGTTCTGGATTTTGCGGAGCATTACCAACACCAAAGGTCAGTAAAATCATCGCATTCACTGGTTGACGTAATGTATTTTTAATTACTTCAGCAGAGATACCTGGGTACATGGTTACTACACCTATTGGTTGTGGTGTAATGTTATTAACTGTGAATTCGCCTTTTGGTTGTTTATTAATTTCCGCACCATTAATTTGAATATTAATACCCGCTTCCAATAGTGGTGACAAGTTTGGTGAAGAAAACGCATCAAAGCCATCTGCGTGAGATTTTGTACTGCGATTGCCACGAATAAGTTTGTTATTGAAAAATAACGTGACTTCATTAATTGGGTAGTTAGCCGCAATGTGTAATGCATTTAATAAGTTGCTTTGACCATCAGAGCGTAGCTCAGCAAGAGGGATTTGAGAGCCAGTTACGATTACTGGTTTTCCAAGGTTCTCAAGCATAAATGAAAGTGCTGATGCTGTGTAGGCCATGGTATCCGTACCATGAAGAATTACAAATCCGTCGTATTTATCGTAGTTAGCACGAATATCATCTGCAATACGTTGCCAATCTTCTGGCGTCATATCAGATGAGTCAATTAATGGTTCATATTCGTGAATGGTGAAAATTGGCATTTCTGCACGGTGGAACTCAGGCATTTGTTTTAGTTGATGTTGCATAAAGCCTGATGCAGGTACATAACCATGATCATCAGATTTCAACATGCCGATTGTGCCGCCTGTATAGGCTATGTAAATGTGTTTTCTTTCCATAATAACAACGGTACAGAGTTATGGGAGGTGGTGCGATTATACTGTGCATTCGTCATAAAGAAAGCCCGACATGTGTCGGGCTCGTCATGCTTTTAAAGATTGCTACAGTTCAGGCAGAAGAGATATTGCCCTTTTGGATCATTAAAGTTATTTAACATGTTGATGTCTGTTGCAACTTTGCTGATGGTTGGTTGCAGAGCTTCTGGTGCTAATGAGAAAAGCTCTGTTTTTATATTGGCATTAAAGTTCATGCTTAATTCTTCAAGGAATTGCTCCATTGGCGATAATGGCTCTTTAACCCAGTACAGGTTATATGACTCCATATTAGCGAGTTGAGCTGCGGCTTGTACTGCATCATCAAAGTCACCTAGTTGGTCAACTAAACCATGTTTTAGAGCGTCTTTACCCGTCCAAACACGGCCTTGAGCTACTTTATCAACTGCGTCTAAAGATAGATTACGATGGTCACTCACCAGTTTAATAAAGCGGTGGTAGCCATGTTCGATACCTAACTGCATCACTTGAGCTACATCATCATTTAATGGGCGAGTTAAACCAACCCCATTGAATGGAGAAGTCGAAATACCGTCATTGTGAATTCCCATTTTTTCCAACCCTTTTTCAAAGGTCGTTAAAATACCAAAGATACCAATTGAACCTGTAATTGTGGTCGGTTGAGCAATGATCTTATCCGCGCTTGCAGAGATCCAATACCCACCAGAGGCAGCAACACTTGACATGGAAATAACAACAGGTTTGCCAGCTTCTTTTAAAGCATCTACTTCATTACGTATTACTTCAGACGCGAATGCACTACCGCCAGGGCTGTCAACGCGAAGAACAACCGCTTTTACTTTATCATCTCCACGAGCTTGACGAAGTAGGGCCGCTGTTGAGTCTCCACCAACAGTGCCTTGGCGTTGAGTTCCATCCATGATTGGTCCACTTGCCACAACAATAGCGATATCTTGAGCATCAGGAACTATTGTTGGGCGCACTTGTGAACGGTAATCGTAGTAGCTTATTTGTTTAAAGCTGTCGTATCCATTTGAGCCAAACTCGGCAATCATATCTTTACGAACTTCTTGGCGGGTAGCGAGTTTATCCACCAAGCCAAGTTCAACCGTCATTTGTGATAAGTCACCATTAACTGTTTTTAACTTCGCAATGAATTGATTCATTGGCATAGTTAATGTTTTTGCATCAATTTGACGGTTAGTCGCAACATCATCTAAATAGGCATCCCATAATTGAGTTAACCATACTGACGTTGATTCTTTTGCAGCATCAGACATGTCATTTCTAAGATATGGTTCTACCGCCGATTTATAGGTTCCAACACGGAAAACATGCGTAGAGACATTCAGATTTTCAAGTAGGTCTTTGTAGTACAGCGTATAAGCGCCGTAGCCACGTAGTAGAACCGTACCATCAGGTGCCATGAAAACTTTATCAGCGTAACTTGCTAAATAATATTGGCTCTGGTTGTAGTAATCACCAATTGCATAAACAGGTTTGCCTGCAGCCTTAAAGGTATTAATTGCTTTAGCAATATAACGAAGTTTAGTTAAGCTGGTTTCATTCATCTCTTTTAAATGAAGAACAAGCCCTGACACATTATCGTCATTAGCAGCAAAACGAATGGTATCGACAATATTAAATAACACGTTTTCTTGTGATTTTTGGCTGCCTAATAAATCAGAAGTTACTCGTTCTAATGGCTCACGGAATTTACTTTCTTCGACGATAGGGCCCGCTAAATCAAGGATTAACGCTTTTTTCTCAACCTGTTGAGTTTCTATATTAGATTCATCACTACTTAAAAAAGTAAAGGCGATAAAGCCGATAAAAATGAGGAAGAATAGATTTAATACCAGTTGACGCGTAAAGGAAAGTAACTTCCATATCGCTTGAAAACATTTTGCTATGAAGTGGAATAACCCTTTCATATTGTTCCTTATTATTAGTTTAAACTCTGTCTATATCCTACTCTAAGTATTAGTGAAAGTAACTAGACGAAAGAGTTCTAAATGAGAATTAATTTTATTAAGAAAGTATAAGAGCAAAAGATTTGATGAATGTTGCATATTTGTGAAAACTTAATTGTAGCAGAAGCCTATAACTATTATTCTGGTCTGACCACGATAATTATAAAAGCGATGGATTGTTATGACGTACCCACACCTTTTTCAGCCGTTAGATTTGGGATTTACTCAGTTAAAAAATCGAGTCTTAATGGGATCGATGCATACTGGATTAGAAGAAAGTAATGATGGATTTAAAAAGCTATCAGCCTTTTATGCTGCACGAGCTAAAGGTGGTGTTGGCCTGATTGTTACCGGTGGATTTGCACCTAATTTTCGAGGGCGTTTAACTCCATTTAGTGCTCAATTTAGCTCTTCTCGTGCTGCTGAAAAACATAAAGCGTTAACCCATGCAGTACATGAGAATGGTGGGAAGATTGCTTTGCAACTCCTTCATGCGGGCCGTTATGCGATGCACCCTTTAGCGGTCAGCGCCTCTGATATTAGAGCACCAATAGGTATGTTTACGCCAAGCCAAATGAGTGAGCGCCAAATCCAGAAAACAATCCATGACTTTGCTAATAGTGCTTTTTATGCAAAAAAAGCTAATTACGATGGTATTGAAGTGATGGGCTCTGAAGGTTATCTCATTAATCAATTTATTTGTGCTCGAACCAATATGAGGTATGACGATTGGGGTGGAAATTACCAAAATCGGATACGCTTTCCATTAGAGATAATTAGAGCAATTCGCGAAAAAGTAGGGACAGACTTTATTATCATTTTCCGCCTTTCTATGCTCGATCTAGTAGAGCAAGGAAGTACGTTTGAAGAGGTGGTAGAGCTTGCTCAAGCATTAGAAAAAGCGGGAGTAACCATTTTAAATACTGGTATTGGTTGGCATGAAGCAAGAGTACCGACCATTGCGACTCAAGTACCACGGGCAGCTTTTAGTTGGGTAACTGAAAAGCTAAAAGGTAAAGTCTCTATTCCTTTAGTGACGTGTAATCGCATTAATACACCTGAAGTTGCAGAGAATATATTAGCATCGGGACAGGCCGATATGGTGTCAATGGCGCGTCCATTTTTAGCAGATGCTGAATTTGTAAATAAAGCCGAGCAAGACAAAGCTGAATTGATTAATACCTGTATTGGCTGTAATCAAGCCTGTTTGGATCATGTATTTAAAGCTAAGCGAGCCACGTGTTTGGTTAACCCCCAAGCCTGTTATGAAACCGAGTTAGTGCTTACTCCTGCTGAAAGAGTGAAATCAATTGCAGTGATTGGCGCAGGAATGGCTGGTTTATCTTGTGCGACATCAGTGGCCGAACGTGGTTATCGAGTGACAGTATTTGAGCGAAGTGAACGCATTGGTGGGCAATTTAATTTAGCAATGCAGATCCCAGGGAAAGAAGAGTTTAAAGAAACCATTCGTTATTTCTCCAATAAATTAGATCATAAGAACATTATCGTTAAGTTGAATTATACCGTTGAAATGGATGAGCTACGCCAGTTTGATGAGGTGGTGGTGGCGACAGGCGTTAAACCAAGAGCACCACAGCTAGAAGGTAGCGATCATCCAAAAGTGATTGATTACCAAACTTACATTAAGACCCAACCCAAGCTTGGTAAAAAAGTGGCGGTGATTGGGGCTGGTGGTATTGGTGTTGATGTTGCAACTATGATTACCGAGCCTGAAGATCATACATTAGATGCGTGGTTAAAAGATTGGGATATTGATAAAAATATAGAATTTGAAGGCGGTTTAAAGCCACAAGAAAAACATCAAACGACTCGTGAAGTATGGTTGATGCAGCGTAAAAAAGGCAGCATAGGAAAAGGTCCTGGCAAAACGACGGGTTGGATCCACAAGCGTACATTGCAAAAACGTGGCGTACATATGCTAGCAGGTGTTGAATATTTAAAAGTGAATGATGAAGGTTTGTATATTCGTCAAAATGAAGAGGTTAAGCTGCTCGATGTTGATCATGTTTTAATGTGTGCAGGGCAGGTGTCCGTCAATGACTTAGTTGAAACATTAACCTCAGAAAAGATTGAGCACCACGTTATTGGTGGTGCAGAGCATGCCGGTGAATTGGATGCGAAACGAGCAATTCGTCAAGGGGTTGAACTGGCCACAAAACTTTAAGCTAAAATTCCAACAAGTTAGGCAACAAAACTTGATAACTGTCTATTTATACAGGTATAGTGTTGATGTTATTCACAACATCAGCACTTTTTTATGTCACGATTATTTATTGCAGAAAAACCGAGTTTAGGCCGAGCGATTGCCGCAGGCCTAGCAAAGCCACAGAAGAATCAACAAGGCTACATAGAATGTGGTAATGGCGACATTGTAACTTGGTGTATTGGTCACCTATTAGAGCAAGTTGAGCCTGATGCTTATGATGATAAATACAAATCGTGGCGTATGGAGCATTTACCGATTATTCCTGAGCAGTGGCAGCTTCGTCCAAGAAAATCGTCGAGCAAACAATTAACGGTGATCCGCAAACTGCTAAAAACTGCATCTCAAGTGGTTCACGCGGGTGATCCTGATAGAGAAGGGCAGTTGTTAGTTGATGAAGTATTGGATTATTTAAAACTGTCTAAAACGAAAAAAGCCGCGACTCAACGGTTATTAATTAGCGATCTCAATTTACCGGCAGTAAAGCGTGCATTAACGTCAATGCGAAGCAACCAAGAGTTTATTCCTCTCTCTATTTCAGCTTTAGCGCGCTCTCGTGCCGATTGGTTGTATGGCATGAACATGACTCGTGCTTATACCTTATTAGGTCAACGTGGTGGTTATCAAGGCGTATTATCCGTAGGCCGTGTACAAACGCCTGTATTAGGTTTAGTGACTCGTCGTGATGAAGAGATTGCTAATTTTGTTCCTAAAGCGTATTTCACCTTAGACGCATTAATTCCTTATCAAAATCCTCAGTTGAATGACGGACAAGCGTTTGATATTCGAGCGAAGTGGAAGCCAAGTGAAGCGTGCCAGCAATGGCAAGACGAAGAAGGGCGCGTGCTCAGTCTGAAATTGGTCGAAAACGTAGCTCAGAGAATTGCGACTCAACCAGCGACCGTCACTAAGGCTGAAAATAAAGAAACCAAGCAAAATGCGCCTTTACCTTATTCATTATCGTCACTACAAATTGATGCTGCAAAACGATATAACCTAAGCGCACAGCAAGTATTGGATGCTTGTCAGGCTTTATATGAAAAGCACAAATTAATCACTTATCCACGCTCAGATAGCCGTCACTTACCCAAAGATCATTATAAACAGCGTGAACAAGTATGCGCTGCAATTGGTAATAACGATAAGCAATTGTCTAGCGCAGTAACCAATGCCGATTTAACGTTGAAATCACGAGCATGGAATGACAGTAAAGTTGATGCTCACCATGCGATTATTCCTACTCCAAAATCCAGTGGTTCAGCAGGGTTGTCTGGATTTGAAGAAAAAGTATATCACCTCATTGCGCGCCAATATCTAATGCAATTCTATCCTGCCGCCGTTTATGCCGAAGCTGAATTGGTGTTTGATATTGCAGGGGGCGTATTTGCAGCCAAAGGAAAGCAAATGTTGTTTTCTGGATGGCGAGTATTACTTGGTAAAAATCAAACACAGAATAGCGATGATGATGTAGCGAACAAAGTTCCTCCGCTTAAAAAAGGCGAAGTACATACGTGTCGTGAAGGTGAAATAAAACACAAGATGACCGAGCCACCTAAATATTTCACTGAAGCAACTTTATTACAAGCCATGACAGGTATCGCTCGTTTTGTTGAAGATAAAGAGCTGAAAAAGATCCTAAGAGATACCGATGGATTAGGAACAGAGGCCACTCGAGCGGGGATATTAGGTACTTTATTTAAACGTCAGTTATTAATTCGTAATGGTAAAAACATTCATGCAAGTGACGCTGGTAAAGGATTGATTCATGCACTTCCAAATGAGGCAAGTTATCCTGATATGACTGCACATTGGGAGTTTCAATTACAAGGGATGACAGAAAGAACCTGTTCATATCGCCCCTTTATGGCAGCGCTAGAAACAAAAGTGATGAATTTTATGCAGGGTGTGCAGCAGGGTCCAATTCCTGATTCATTAAGAACGCTTAAAAGCCCAGTAAAACCGCAATTTAAACGACGTAGAAAAGCAAAGAAATCATAAAATTAGATCCGCATCATCGCATAAAACAGAAGAATAAATTAAGGTGCCTTCTTAAATTGTTACTTTTAAAATAATTAAGAAGGCAATATGACATTTAAGCATGCAATTGGTTTTGGTGTAGCAGGGAACTTTGCTGGGCATCTGGAGCAAGCAGGGGAAGCAACTGATTTTTTAAATGTGAAAGTTGAAAATGCCATTCAACCAAAAGCACTGTTTCCATTTTATATCCCATCACAACAAGCAGGATTCTTATCTCAATATCCTTTGTCGTCTGATTCTATTATTCCACCTAATGACGCTGATAATCTACAAATTGAACCAGAGATCGCGATCGTTTTTGATATCACTTATCAAGACAATAAAGTGGTGGCCTTAACCCCTGTGAAGTTTGCGGCATACAATGATTGTTCAATTAGAAAGCCCAATGCAAAAAAGATAAGTGAGAAGAAAAACTGGGGTGAAAATACCAAAGGGATCTCACAAGATTTTATTGAGTTAACTTCGTTCACTAAAGGATGTGAGCTAGACTCCTACCGTATTGCAAGTTTTCATATTCGTAACGGTCAAATGAATCGATATGGAGAAGACAGTGCTGCGATTGATTATAGCTACTTCCATGAGCAACTGAATGATTGGATGATTGATCGAATGAACAATCAAAAAGATGAAGGGCCAGCAGAAAATCTCGCTTGTTATTTGTCTGAGGCCAATTATCCAGAGCAAGCGATTATTAGTATTGGTGCAACACGCTATACAGAGTTTGGAGAAAGCAATTTTTTGCAACCAGGAGATGAAAGTATTGTCGTTGTTTATAACGGCGATAAATACAATCCAAAAGAGATTGAAATGATGGTTGATAATAGAAAGTTTGAAAGCGCAGAGATATCGTTATTATCTCAATTAGTTAAATAAGTGTTTCCATTATTTTGGCGTCAATATACTGTCATGTAAATGTAAAAGATCTTGTTTCTGCAAGATCTTTCACAGAAATATAGGTATTATAGCTGTTCATTTTCTGTTAAGAATTTATATATGCCAAAGCTAAATTTAAAACATGTCTTCATGATCCCGACGCTATTTTTAGTGCTAATCCTAAGTATTGTTTTAAATAATCATATTAGCACAGTTAAAAGACAAGTTAACCGTGAATATGATCGTATTATTGATTCTTTACAGCGTTCAATAAAAGTAATGATCTCGCTTGATTACAATTTATCTCAGCTTTATAAGCACAGTACTGGTAAATTTTATAACCATAATATTCAAATCGATGACGAGGCTGGTTTATGTGTTATTCACCCGAATAACAACCTAGAAGCCGTAATGGAGAGTCAAGAGGTCTCTGTACCTGAAACTCGATTAGACTACAGCATTGCAGGCATTGAAGAGTTATGCGATCCAAAATCAGAATTATATCAATTAGTCTCTAAAAAAATGACGCTCGCTCCTGTTATTTCTTTTATTCATGATTATGAAAACTATCTTCATGGCATCTATTTCATTTCTAAATATAAATATATTATTTCTTCACCAAGAACGATTGCTGAGAATTTAACTAAACAAAGTTTAGAAACCATCTATTCACGGCCATACTGGAAAAACAGTATGAAGAATGATAATCAAAAGTATATTACGTTCACACCTCCTTATACCGATGCTTTTTTTGATGGTTTAGAAGTGCTGACCTTTTCAACTCCTATATATTATAAAAACTTATTTGAAGGTGTTTTGGTTATCGATTTATCGGTAGATAAACTTTTGCATTCAGACAGTGAAGTATCTAAGCATATTCAATTATTAGATAGCGATGAATATGAGCATTTTGAACAATATAAATTTATGCAACCTATTACTCTTAAAAATACGAATTTTACTTATTTTTTATACTATAAAAGTTCGATCAAAGAAGAAGTTATGGGTTTTATTCTGCATGATGCTAAAACATTAACCTTAATTGGTGTTACTTATATTCTAGCTGTTTTACTTATTTTTTATTATCAAAGCCGTTTATCTCATCGATATTACCGAGATTTGGCAAAACAGGATCCAATGACAGGACTTTATAATCGACGTGGTTTTGAAATGAGTTTACAAGATCGAGTGGTTAAGAAATTTGTCGGTTTTGCTCTGTACGACATTGATGACTTTAAGCAAATTAATGATGTGTTTGGTCATGATGTGGGTGATGAAGCGATTAAATATATGGCTAAAATACTGAATAAAAGTGTCAGAGATAGCGATATTGTCTCACGATTCGGTGGGGAGGAGTTTGTTATCTGTATTAATGCAGAATCAAAAGCCAGTATTGAAAGTGTCTGTGAACGTGTCAGAAAGTCAATTCAAGATTCGTCAGGTAAGGTGGTAACTGGTGGTTTTACTGTGTCTGGTGGCGTGACAATTATCGATTCTCATCAAGACTTTTCTTTTGAAAATGTGATTAAAAAAGCAGATGATTTGCTTTATAAAGCAAAAGAAGAAGGAAAGAACCGAGTTTATTTCTCATAAACTCGGCCAACTACACTTAGCTTACTCGTTCTAATTCTTGGTGTAGGCGTAGAACAATAGGTTCTGATTTTTTATGGCTTCGAATATCCATAAAGATATCTTTGGCTTCAGAGTATTCTTGACGAAGATAAACGAGCCATTGTTTTACTCGGTTAGAGTAATATTGACCTTTGTCACCTGCCATTTGTAATTTAGAGTAATGAATTAATAATGCAATCACTTCAGGCCATGGCATGGCGGCGTGATTGTGTTTTACTACATTCCCTAAATTAGGAACGTTAAACGCGCCTCTGCATACCATTAATGAATCAATACCTGTAGCGGCAATACAACGCTGACCATCTTCGTAGTTCCAAATTTCACCATTAGCAATAATTGGTATATCTACTTTTTGGCGAACTTGGTCTATGTAATCCCATTTTATTTCTTCGGCTCTGTAGCCATCGACTTTGGTTCTTGCATGAATTGTTAATTCGTTCGCACCCGCTTGTTTAATTGCATCCGCAATGGCAAAGCATTCTTCCGGTTTTTCCCAACCTAAACGAATTTTTGCAGTCACTTTTTTATCATTGGGTACTGCATCTCTACACGCTTTGACTACCTGATAAATTAATTTTGGTTCTTTTAATAGCGCAGCCCCGCCTCGGCTTTTATTTACGGCTTTTGCTGGGCAGCCAAAATTTAAATCAATGCCGTCGGATCCAAGATCAATAGCGCGAGCTGCATTTTCAGCCATCCAATTAGGCTCTTGCCCTAATAATTGTAGGCGAATTGGCGTACCAGATTTGGTTTTACTGTTGTTATGTAGCTCTGGACAGATGCGGTGGAAAACATGAGGGGGTAAGAGTTGGTCAACGATTCGAACAAATTCTGTTACACAGAAATCATAATCATTAATCTCTGTTAATAGCTCACGCATTAAATGATCAAGAACACCCTCCATAGGGCCTAGTATTACTTGCATATCCCACCTCTTTTATTGGAGGTGGGATTGTAGGGGGAAAGGGGAGGGATGTCACTTACTTCCTTTATTATAGCTTTTAGTTATCGTCTCGCCTGTAGAAGGAAAGTAATTTAATTGATAACCGAGCTGATTTGTATTTGATATATCTGATGTATAGTAATACATACATGCTTGTGGTTTGCCTGCGATAGGTGATCCATACCAATATTCTATATCTGCACTAGTGGTGACAAAATTATCTCCTTTGTATGGAGCAATAGTTAAATCTTGATTTAATAGTGCGTTCCAAAGTTCACCGCAACCTTCACCTGTAATTTTTCCATGATAGGTAGTACCTAATGGAAAGCCTTTATTTGATGGGTAAATAGTATCGTCAGCAAAAATAACGCCAACCGCTGAACTTGCAGAAGGCTCACCTTGTAAGACCCATGCTTCATTGTACAAGTTCACAGCAGCAGTGAAGGCTGAAAATACCCCAGCGGCTCTAGATTTATGTGAATCATCTTGTAAACTTAAAAATTTCGGAGCAGCAGTAACTGCTAAAATCCCCAAAATAATAATAACCGCGATTAACTCAATTAAGGTGAATCCTCGACTTTTTTTCATAACATTTCTCGACAACAAAATAAAAAATATAACAGCATTTAGGTTCTAATAATTATTTACGCTATACTACGCCGAAAACTTAATTTCAGAAGTGAATAAATCATGAAGTATCAATTAATTACGCTTGATGGCGTTGATTTGAGCTGCTCTAGCCTTTTTCTTGAAGGCGCAGTGCTTGCCGCAAATATGGCAACGAAGCCATTGGCTCCAGAGGCGTGGTTAGGTGACATTATTGGTGCGGATAATGCACTTAAAATGACGAAGCCAATTTCTCAGCAAATAGAGCATCAATATTTACTACTTAAACGTAATGAATATGAAGTGACAAAAGTGGTTAATTTTGATGATCTTGAGCAACTTTCTGATTTCGCTGGAGGGTTTATGACTTTATGGCCTGTGATAGAAGAGCTATGGACTGATCTTCAAGTTGCTGATGGAACAACACGCATGTTATCTGCATTATTAACAACCATGATGCTTGCGGTTGATGAAGAAGAAACGCATCGTCAAATGGCAGAAAACGGAATTGATACGCCGCCAACGCTAGAGCAGATGTTACCTAAAATTGATTTTATGATACAGGAAGTTGCAATGGCTGCGGATGAATACCAAATTGGTTATAAAGGCCAAAAGGTAAACCCATATAAAGATGTGGGTCGTAATGATGCTTGTCCGTGTGAAAGCGGCAAGAAATTTAAGAAGTGTTGTGGGAAATAACACTAAGCTTATCTTTTATACCAATCTACATAAGTATTTGATCATTCTTGCTTGTTTAAATCGATTATATCTGCGTTATACCTTTTTATTGCAAAAATTAGGTGTAATTAGAACCACTAGTTACTGTAATTTATGCCTTGCTCTAATCGATTTTTCCTACGCAATTATCTGAACAACTACTTATCCAGAATGGTATTAGTGAAAAATAGAAAAAAAACCATCAACTCATTGATGGCTTTTTTGTGTCAAATCCAAAGGTTGTTATATTTCTTTTTTATTAAAAAATTGGGCAATAACAAAAATAGTTAAAGCGACCAAATTACCTGCAAAGATAATAACCAACCATTGAGGCATAGTTAGCGTTAAGAAATGCCAAACAATTTTGCTACAATCACCATATGCTTCAAACATCCAAGGGGCCCACTTATTTAGAGGTGCCCATGAAGGGAATTGTACAAATAAATCACAAGTTGCAAAAGGTGATGGGTTAAGTTGAAAATCTACATGTTGCATCGCTAGTTTTAAGCCCCAACCAGCACTTACTCCCCAAGCAATGAATCCACACCAACGAATAATAAGATTATTTGGATTTAATAATCCAATAATTGCAGCGCCTCCAATTCCCATCATAGCGACACGCTCATAAATACACATAACACATGGTGGTAGTTTCATTACATGCTGAAAAGTAAGGGCTGCTGCTTCAAAAAAGGCAATACATAGAAGTAATAAAAGCCAAGATAAGCGAATGCGAGAAAAGTGGTTAAGGGTTTGCATTTTTATTCCTTGTAAAAATAAAGGCTCCGTATATACAGAGCCTTTTTATCAAAAGTGATTATACCTTATTAATGACCACTAGAAATCGCAGAAGTTGCACTTTCTATTGCACCATGTGTAATCCATCCTAAATCGTAGAACATTGCTGTCATCGGTTCAAGGAAGAAAACAATACCAAATAAACCAACAAGGGCTAGTACAATTGTATATGGTAAGGCCATCCACACCATACGCCCGTATGATAATTGAATTAATGGAGCAAGTGCTGATGTTAGCAAGAACAGGAATGCAGCTTGGCCATTTGGTGTTGCCACTGATGGTAAGTTGGTACCTGTGTTGATTGCTACCGCTAATAAATCAAATTGGTCACGAGTAATTTGGCCATCTAGTAATGCACTTTTTACTTCGTTGATATAAACGGTACCAACGAATACATTATCGGAAACCATCGATAGTACACCATTAGCAACATAGAATAGAGCAAGTTGAGTGCCTTTATCTTCAACAGCGAGTACTGCATCAATAATAGGTTTAAATAGCTCCTGATCGATAATTACAGCAACAACCGCGAAGAAAACAGCTAATAGAGCGGTAAAAGGTAAGGCCTCTTCAAAAGCTTTCCCCATTGAGTGTTCTTCTATCACTCCAGTGAAAGCCGTCGCTAAGATAATAACAGATAGACCGATAAGACCAACGGCAGCTAAATGAAGCGCAAGAGCGACAATTAACCAAACCGCAATAACGGCTTGAATAATGAGTTTAGCATTATCGATATTAGTACGGTTTTTACGTTCTTCTGATTCATATTCTTCAAGAATATTTCGAACATTAATAGGCAGCTTTGCACCGTAACCGCATATACCTAATTTCTCAACCGCAACACAGGTTAGCATTCCACAAACAAATACAGGTGCTGTAATTGGTAGCATTCGAATGATGAACTCGCCAAACATCCAACCTGCTTGATCTGCAATGATTAGGTTTTGAGGCTCACCGACCATTGTCATTACACCACCAAGGGCAGTACCTACACCTGCATGCATAAGTAAGCTACGTAAAAATGCACGGTAGTTTTCTAAGTCATCACGAGTTAAGTCATCAGTTACATTTGAATCACACGTATGATCGTGGCTTGGTGTCCCGCCTTGCCCTGAAGCAACACGGTGATAAATCGCATAAAAACCAACAGCAACACTGATAACAACAGCAATAACTGTTAATGCATCAAGGAAAGCTGATAAGAAAGCTGCTGTGAAACAAAATGCAGCAGATAGGGCTGGTTTAGATTTGATGCCAATTAGTATTTTGGTAAAAATAAATAGAAGCAATTGCTTCATAAAGTAGATACCAGCAACCATGAATACAAGAAGTAAAAGCACTTCAATGTTAGCAACAAGTTCATGCTTCACTTGCTCAGCACTTGTCATACCAATGGCAATGGCTTCAATAGCGAGCAAGCCACCAGGTTGTAGAGGATAACATTTTAATGCCATCGCTAAGGTAAAAATGAATTCAATAACTAATAGCCAACCTGCAGTAAACGGGTCGACCAAAAAGAAAACAAAAGGGTTGATAATTAAAAAAGACAGTATTGCAAGTTTGTACCAGTCGGGGGCTTTACCAAGAAAGTTTTTGATAAATGCATTCCCTAGCGAAATAGACATGTGATGCTCTCTACATTGTTACGTTGGTTATATAAAAAATAGGGGTAAGTAGGGAGTTGATAATAATCGCCTAACGTATTGTTATTATTAAGGATAAACAACTATTTAGAAAAACAACAAAACTAAATTTTACTATTTTGCCAAATAACTACCTAAACAGACCTAACCCTAGAGTAAACGACTGAACTTTACTCTTTATTAATCAATAGTCAATATTTGAAAATAGGTAAATTGATCAAAATGTGCCTTTGCTCGGTTTTATTGGCAAAACCTATAAAACACATAAAAAAAAAGCGTTATCAGTATTGATTATTCAGGGGAATTAATGCTTAAAAGTGGGAGAAATGTGTATAAATAGAGATTTGAATTAATAAGTGGTTAAGAATTTATTGAACTAGTGGTATGATGAGTAAAGTTATTTTATATAAAAAACGGATTGTAAACTTGTATGGTTATTAAGGCAAAAAGTCCTGCAGCATTTGCTGAAAAATACATTATTGAAAGTATTTGGAATGGTCGTTTTCCACCTGGGTCTATTTTACCTGCAGAGCGTGAGCTTTCAGAGTTAATTGGTGTAACTAGAACGACATTACGTGAAGTTTTGCAACGTTTAGCTCGCGATGGTTGGTTAACAATTCAGCATGGTAAGCCAACAAAAGTAAATGATTATATGGAGACATCTGGCCTTCATATTTTAGATACATTGATGACTTTAGTTGATGCAAATAATGCGACTTCTATCGTAGAAGACTTGCTAGCGGCGAGAACTAATATTAGTTGTATCTTTATAAGGCAAGCATTTAAAACGAATAAAGAAGGCTCTTTACGTACCCTTAATCGTGTAATTGATTCTTGTGAACAACTATTAGCTTCCGAAAACTGGAATGCTTTTATTGATGCTTCTCCTTATGGTGTAAAGATTAAAGCTGAAGTAAAAGAAGATAATGAAAAAGATCCTGCGAAGCGTGAAGAAATTTTAATCGCTAAAACATTTAATTATTATGATTATATGCTTTTTCAAGGCGTAGCATTTAAATCTGGAAATCAAATCTATGGTTTAATTTTTAATGGCCTTAAAAAGCTGTATGCACGCGTAGGCAGTTATTACTTTTCGAACCCTGAGGCTCGTGAACTTGCACTGCAGTTTTATCGTGATTTAAAGCAGATCTGTGAAGAAGAAAGAAAAGATGCTGTCATGCCAAGAATGCGTCAATATGGTATTGAAGGTAATCTTATTTGGAATGAGATGAAATTAAATTTACCAAGTAACTTTAGAGAAGATGATCGTTAATATAATTATCTAAAAATATATTAAAAGGCAGGTTATTAAACCTGCCTTTTTTACGCTTACAAATAAGTAAATAGGGAAGAACCGCAAATAGTAAAGCTAAAAAACCATGAAAAGGTATTGAGTACTGTATAGTGTGTGAGTTAATGTTAAATTACATCATTGTAAATTATATAAAGTACTAAAAGGTTGTTGTTGTGAATAGAGTAATAAGTAGATTGATTGTTGGTGCAGCACTTGCCGTTGCTGTCAACGCACATGCTCAAATTTCTCAGTGGTCGATTGGTGCTGCTGCTGCTTATTCTCCTTCATTCTATAAAAATACTTCCTCTAATACGACCATTATTCCTGTGATCGGCTATGAGGGAGAGCATATCTTTTTACGTGGGTTTAGTGGGGGATATCGCTTATACCCTGTAGGTACCCCACAAAATATTATATTTCGTTTTATGTATGACCCACGTACATTTCAACCTGAAGACTCTGATAATATAGCTATGCAACAGTTAGATGAGCGTAAGAACTCTATTTTAGGCGGCGTTAGTTATCAAATGATTACTCTGTAGGTATTGTTGAATTAACCGGTGGAACTGATGTTGGACGTGCTCATAATGGGATATATGCAGAAGCAGCCTGGCGTTTACCTATTAGAGGAAAAGGGTGGGCGATAACTCCGTCGTTTGGTTATTCATATAATAGTGAAAAGCTGAATAATCATTTATATGGAGTATCTTTGGAAGAATCTCAAAGAACAAATGGTGCAATTAATCAATTTGATGCTGACTGGGATGGGCAATTTTTTATTGGTTTATCAACGTATTTTCATGTAACACCAAATGTTCGTGTTACATGTGGTTTTCGCTATGTTAATCTAGAAGGAAATTTAGAGGATAGCCCTATGATAGAACATACGACGAGCTCTACAGGTAACGTTGGTATAGCATACGTATTCTAAAAATATAAATGGTGGTTTTGAATTAATCCATTACCGTCATGTTTATCTATGCTTTCCAAACTAGAGATATAAATTATGAAAGTTGATAGTGTTCAGCCATAAATAAAAAGGGCCGTTCTATTATAGAATGGCCCTTTATATAAAAATTATACGCTATGATTAAACTAAGAAATCTTCTAAAGATTTACCAGCATCAAGTTGAGTTTGAAGAGCTGATGGAGTTCGGCCTTGGCCTGTCCATGTTTTCTCAGCACCTGCATGGTCTAAGAACTTATATTTAGCAGGACGAGGAGCTCGTTTTTGCTTAGTTTTAACTGTTGTAGAAGACATTGTATCTAATAGGTCTTCTGGTGCGATACCGCTTTCAATCATCATTTGACGGAACTCTTCAAGTTTTGCTTGTTTTTCAGCAAGTTGAGAGCGCTCTTCAGCTTCTGACTCTTGACGTTCTGCTACAACTGATTGTAGTTTTTCAAGTGCTTCTTCTAATTGCTCAAGTGTCATTTCACGAGATAGTACGCGTAGGCTACGTAAGTTTAGCAGTGTTTTAATAGTATCAGACATTTTTGATTCCATAATTTATTTTTGATAATAGAATTATTATATAACAAGAAAATAATATAACAATTTTTTTGATAAATAAATAAAAACTATCTTAATGATAAGAATATTAAGAGTGGATCCTTATGATTGTAAAAATTGTAATTAAATATTGATAGAGTATCCCATTCTAGTTAGCTGATAATCTAATGTTAAAATACTCAGATATAGTATTGCAAAATTGTGTTCAGTCCGTACAATGACTTCCACCTAAACGGGTAGAGGCGCATTGCCTAAGAGTAGATTGTTTGAGGGTGATTCCTATGACAACAATCGAAAGGAGCCAATGCCGAAGTTAATGACGTTCATCAAACGCGTTAGCTGGGGTTATTTCGAAAAGGAATAACACTGCCATAGTCAATTTTATTTTTTAACTATGGAGCGCTACTGTGGGGAAATGTTTTAATATTCACTTCCTTTATAACGGCATTGCCGTGTCAACAGTAGATCTCCAACCAAACTGGTTGTTGTAGATCATGAACTTAGCTGATTTTTCAAATTCTCCGATATCAATATTGCCCCCATTAGTGGCTTTGGGTTTAGCAATTGTTACACGCCGAGTATTACTTTCTCTTGGTGTAGGTATCGTTTTAGGCGCAATTTTGCTGTCTAATTACTCCATTTCTGGCACTGCATCTTATACTTTTAGTTCTGTTAAAGGTGTTTTCATCGATGATGGTTCTATTAATACTTGGAATATGAGTATTGTTGCCTTCCTAATATTATTAGGTATGACAACAGCACTGCTGACTCTTTCTGGTGGTACTCGTGCATTCGCAGAATGGGCACAAACAAGAATTAAAAGTAAACGTGGTGCAAAACTACTTGCTGCTTTTCTTGGTGTCTTCATTTTTGTTGATGATTATTTTAATAGCTTAGCTGTTGGTTCAATATCCCGCCCTGTAACTGACCGTTTTTATGTTTCAAGAGCCAAGCTTGCTTATATTCTAGATTCAACGGCTGCTCCAATGTGTGTGTTAATGCCTGCGTCAAGCTGGGGTGCTTACATTATTACTATTATTGGTGGCATTTTAGTTTCCCATGGTGTGACTGAATATTCGGCATTAGGCGCTTATGTACGTTTAATCCCAATGAACTTTTATGCAGTGTTTGCTTTATTAATGGTATTTACCGTTGTTTGGTTTCAATTGGATGTTGGTCCAATGCGCGATCATGAAAATGAAGCAGCGCGTGGTAATGGATTTGATGATCAAGCGGTTAATGCTGAATCTAAAGATTTAAATGAAGAGCTAAATATTACGGAAAGTGAAACGGGTAAAGTATCAGATTTGATTTTCCCTATTATCGTACTTATCGTAGCGACTATTTTCTTCATGATTTATACTGGTGCTCAAGCATTAATTGGCGGCGGTAAAGAATTTAATATTCTTGGTGCATTTGAAAATACAGATGTTGGTGCTTCATTATGTTACGGTGGCCTAATCGGTTTAGCGGCTGCATTACTTACTGTATTCCGTCAAGGTATTGATATTAAAGATATCGCTATAACAATGTGGATCGGTGCTAAGTCTATGTTTGGTGCAATTCTGATCTTATTCTTTGCATGGACAATTGGTTCTGTAATTGGTGATATGCAAACGGGCTCCTACTTATCTAGTTTAGCGCAAGGCAGTATTGGTATTCACTGGATCCCTGTTATTTTATTCTTACTGTCTGGCTTAATGGCATTCAGTACAGGTACTTCATGGGGTACATTCGGCATCATGCTTCCAATCGCAGGTGACATGGCTGGAGCAACAGATATTACGCTAATCTTACCAATGCTAGGTGCTGTATTGGCTGGGTCTGTATTTGGCGACCATTGTTCTCCAATCTCAGATACGACGATTCTCTCTTCAACTGGTGCTCGTTGTAGCCATATTGATCACGTTGCAACTCAATTACCTTATGCATTATCAATTGCTGCTGTTTCTGCGGTTGGCTATATTGCTCTTGGTTTTACAGGTTCTGTATTGATGGCATTCCTTGCTTCTACTGCTGCATTTATCTTTGTTTGTAGTGGTTTAATGGTTCTGTCTAAAAAGCGTACTGTAACAGCGTAAGCGTCTTTTAGTTATAAATAAACCGGCCATCATGGCTAATGCCAGTCAGTTAAGCGAACATCAATAAAAACAAGGGCTTCAGACGAATTTATTACAATCATTCTGGAGCCCTTGTTGTATCTATCTTTCACTCTCTTAACGGGTACTTTGCCATATCTATTAGACATTGAATAAATAGTGCATAATTACTCAATAAAGTGACTAACTGATCGGCATTAGCCATCATGGCCGGTTTTTTATTGCTTTTTATTCCTTAAATCGCGATCATGACTCTCTTATCTATACTGATTGGAGTGCTTTGTGTCTCGTTATACTTTACCTAATATTGATAAACATTCACCCTTTCAAAAAGAATTCGAGCCTGTCATTCAAGATCTTATAGTCCATGTTCGCTCTGCTGTACCTAAATCGATTCATAGTATTTATTTATATGGCAGTGTAGCAAGGCGTGAAGCGATTCCTGGACGCTCTAATTTAGATGTAACATTGATAACAACAGTTCCTTTAACCAATAAAGAACAAACTTTAATTAATACAATTAAGGTAAGGTTTCAATCTAAGTACCCTCAAATAACTGGGATTATGTTTACTATTGGAGAAGTAAATGAGGTATTGCAGTTAGAATCCATATTCAGTTGGGGTTTTTGGCTTCGTCATTGCTGTGTTTGTGTTTTCGGTGATGATTTATCTACACGATTTGGTGATTTTGAACCAAGTTGGGAGATCGCAAAAAATATGAATATGGACATAGAGGAATGGTTACAGGTATACACTAAAAAAATATCAGGTAGTACCAACATCAATGTTCAAGTGGAACAACAGAAAACGATAGCAAAAAAATTATTACGAAGCTGCTATTCTTTAGTTATGCATAAGGATAAGGGCTGGTATGATCACCCAGTACTTTGTGCTCGAAAGTTTTTGGAATATTATCCAGAAAAACAAACTGAAATTGAAAGGGTCGTCATGTTATTAAAAGGACGCAAAATCCCTAAGCGTTCAACTGTTGCTTTATTAGAAGAATTTGGTGGTTGGGTTGTCAGTGAGTTTAATAAAATTGAAAGAAGAATAGGGTAAGCATTGAATTCATATCAGAGTGGTTTTTTACTTACTCGACAAAATAAAGAGATAAACTCTAATACTTTGATTGATTTATGGGTTAAATGTGATGGTCATATCGCACATCTATTGATTGAGAATGAACAAGCCGTTGCTTTTATTTTGAAAGAACGCTTACCTGAATATGAATCTTTACTGAAATTAGAGAACATTCGTTATCTTATCAAGGAAACCCAGTTAGCAACCTTTCACCATCAACCTGTTGTCGGTCTTTACTTTTCAACGACTCAACAAAAACGTCAAGTAAGTCAATTGCTTGAACATGCCGATTTGCCTATTTTTGAAAGTGATATTCGATTAGCTGACCGCTATTTAATGGAGCGTTTTATTTGTGGCGGTTTGAATTTTATAGGAACCGCGATACAGAAGAAAGGTTATATTGAATACCGCAATGTTAAAATAAAATCAGCTCCCATCTCCCCTCAATTCACCAAAGTCTCGCTTGATATCGAATGTTCTGAAAAAGGCATTTTGTATTCGGTGGCACTCCATAGTGATTTAGACTCTCGAATAATTATGGTGGGAGAACCTGAAAATTCGGCTCAATCTATTCAATGGGTAGATAATGAAAAAGAACTGTTACTAGCTCTTGAACATTGGTTTCAGACATTTGACCCTGATATTGTTATTGGGTGGAACGTTATTAATTTTGACTTTAGATTATTAATTCAACGAGCTAAATGGCATAACCTAGCTTTTCGAATTGGTAGGGGTAATAGCACATTATATTGGCGAGATTCAGATAAAAACCGTCAACAAGGCTTTCTTTCTTTTCCTGGAAGAGTGGTTTTAGATGGTATCGATGCACTTAAAACCGCGACATATCACTTTTCGAGTTGGTCTTTAGAGTCAGTAGCGCAAGAGTTACTGAATGAAGGTAAATCGATACATGACCCAAGTGTTCGTATGGGTGAAATTAATCGAATGTATCGTGAAGATAAGCAATCGCTCGCTAAATATAACTTACAAGACTGTATTTTGGTTACCCGTATCTTTGAATTAACCCATTTGATTGAGTTTGTTATTGAACGAACTAAATTAACAGGTGTGGAATTAGATCGTATAGGAGGGTCTGTTGCCGCTTTTACTAATTTATATTTACCAAGGTTGCATCGCTCGGGTTATATCGCGCCAAACTTAGAGAGTGAAAGTTGGATAGCAAGCCCTGGTGGCTATGTTATGAATTCAAAACCGGGTTTATATGAATCAGTGCTTGTTCTAGATTTTAAATCATTATACCCCTCAATCATTCGAACATTTAGAATTGACCCTCTTGGTTTGATTGAAGGATTAAAACAAGAGATAGGAAAAGAAGAAGAACAAGCGATTGAAGGCTTTAGAGGTGGGCGTTTTCATAGAAAAAAACACTTCTTACCAGTACTAATTGAATCATTGTGGTCTGCGAGAGACGAAGCAAAACGTAATAATGAGAAAGCTTTTTCTCAAGCAATTAAGATAATCATGAACTCTTTTTATGGCGTTTTAGGCTCATCTGGATGTCGATTCTTTGATCATCGATTAGCATCTTCAATTACGATGCGTGGACATGAAATAATGAAAACGACTCGAGAGCTAATTGAAGAAAGAGGTTATGAGGTTATTTATGGTGATACAGATTCGACATTTGTTACCTTAGGAAAAGCAATGTCATCAGAAGAAGCGGATGATATAGGACAGGGCTTGGTTTCGCATATTAATCAGTGGTGGACACAGCATTTAGTATCGACTTACAACATTGATTCTGCCTTAGAGATTGAATATGAAACACATTATCGTACGTTTTTGATGCCAACAATTCGAGGTTCAGAAACGGGTTCAAAAAAACGTTATGCCGGATTGATTAGAAAAAATGGTAAAGAAGAGATTGTTTTCAAAGGGCTAGAGACAGTAAGAACGGATTGGACGCCTTTGTCACAAACGTTCCAAAAAGTATTATTTGATAAAGTTTTTCATCAGCAAGAAGTCAAAGATTATGTTCGTACTTATGTCGATGATACGAAATCAGGAAAGCTAGATAGTCAATTAATCTATAGAAAACGATTAAGACGAAAACTAGATGATTACCAAAAGAATGTCCCCCCTCATGTTAAAGCGGCGAGGCTGGCTGATCATTATCGTCAAAAAATGGGGAAGCCACCTCAATATAAATATGGTGGTTGGATTGAATATATCATTACAACCGCAGGGCCTGAGCCTATAGAGTATCTAAAAAATCCAATAGATTACGATCACTATGTTGAAAAACAATTAAAACCGATTGCGGATGGGATATTGCCTTTTATTGGTTTAGATTTTACGCAGTTATCTGCGTCGCAATTAGGTCTATTTTAACGAATGTTTTTATTGTATATTGATGTAATAATAAGGTTGAAATTTACTTCTCTTATTTCATGTACTTATTTTTTTAATACGTGATATAGATAGGTAAATGAACCTTAAAGTCAATACTATTTTAATAGTAAAACTTTGCGTCTTAACGCATAATCAATATGAGACAGCCTTATTTTTTAAGGTAAAATAGAGCATAAAATTTACCTCAGTAGAGGTAGCTGTAAATTTAAGTCGGAGTGTCAGTTGTGATTAAAGTTTTCCTTGTAGATGATCATGAGCTGGTTCGCACAGGGATTAGACGTATTCTTGAAGACGTCCGTGGAATTAAAGTAGTAGGGGAAGCTCACAGCGGTGAAGATGCCGTAAAATGGTGTCGAACAGAGCAGGCAGATATTGTTCTAATGGATATGAACATGCCTGGAATAGGTGGCCTAGAGGCGACGAAAAAGATTTTACGATTCAATCCAGATATGAAAGTAATAGTATTAACTATTCATACTGAAAATCCGTTTCCAACGAAAGTGATGCAAGCTGGAGCGGCTGGATATTTAACGAAAGGGGCTGGTCCAGACGAAATGGTAAATGCTATTCGTATGGTACAAAGTGGACAACGTTACTTATCACCAGAAATTGCACAACAGATGGCATTAAGTCAATTTACTCCTGATTCTGAGAACCCATTTAAAGAGTTGTCAGAGCGTGAATTACAAATAATGATGATGATTACTAAAGGCGAAAAAGTAACGGATATTTCTGAACAGCTAAATTTAAGCCCAAAAACAGTAAACAGCTATCGTTATCGATTATTTAGTAAATTGAACATAAGCGGTGATGTTGAATTAACTCATTTAGCTATTCGTCATGGTATCTTAGATGCTGAGACATTGTAGTGCCTTCTTTTGATTCAAATGCTTTCTTAAAGTCTGTAACTCATCAGCCCGGTGTTTATCGAATGTATAACACTGAGGCTGAAGTTATTTATGTAGGTAAAGCAAAAGATTTAAAAAAGCGATTATCTAGCTATTTTCGCAGTAATATCCCTTCAGAAAAAACAAAAGCTCTTGTTACTCATATTGCCCAAATAGACGTAACAGTGACACATTCAGAAACCGAAGCCCTCATCTTAGAGCACAATTATATTAAGCAGTATTTGCCTAAATATAATGTATTGCTTAGAGATGATAAGTCATACCCTTATATTTTTATTTCCAATCATAAACATCCAAGGATCTCTATCCATCGTGGTACGAAACGAAAAAAAGGGGAGTATTTTGGTCCTTATCCCGACTCTGGAGCCGTTCGTGAAAGTCTTCATTTAATTCAAAAACTATTTCCTATCCGTCAATGCGAAGATTCAGTCTATGCAAATCGACACCGTCCTTGTTTGATGCATCAAATTGGTCGTTGCTTAGCTCCTTGCGTAAAAGGAATTGTTAATGATGAAGAATATAAAGAGCAAACCGATTTTATTCGTTTATTTTTGCAAGGAAAAGACAGGCAAGTTATCCAGACATTAGTTGAACAAATGGAAGAAGCAAGTCAGTCATTGAAGTTTGAAAAAGCCGCAATGATCCGCGATCAAATTCAAGCGATGAGGCGAGTGCAAGAACAGCAGTACGTGTCTGATGACAGTGGTGATGATTTAGACGTCCTAGGTTTTGCAATAGAAAATGGATTGGCTTGCGTTCATTTGCTGATGATAAGGCAAGGTAAGATTTTAGGTAGCCGTAGTTTCTTCCCTAAAATTCCAGCTAAAACAGAAAAAGATGAAGTTTTTCTAAGCTTTTTAACACAGTACTATTTAAATCATTCTCAGGGTAGAACCATTCCAAACCGAGTGGTAACGAGTTTCGAATTTAATGGTGAGAGTTTAGAGGCTGCATTAACTGAACTTTCTGGTCGAAAAGTGACTTTCCAGTTAAACCCTAAAGGAATAAAAGGTCGTTATTTAAAATTAGCGGATACCAATGCATTCACGGCATTGACGAGTAAGTCGAATCATAAATTAACGATTTACCAGAGATTTAAACAGCTTGAAGAGGCATTATCCTTAGCGTCAATTCAACGGATGGAATGTTTTGATATTAGTCATACTATGGGGGAGAAGACAGTTGCTTCGTGCGTTGTTTTTAACCAGGAAGGACCAGTAAAAGCAGAGTATAGACGTTATAATATAACTGGAATAACCGGAGGCGATGATTACGCAGCGATGGCTCAAGTGCTTGAACGTCGTTACAGTAAACAACTCGATGTAGATAAAATTCCAGATATTATCTTTATTGATGGTGGTAAAGGGCAGTTGAATAGGGCCTATGATGTTATTTCTAAGTATTGGGATGATTGGCCAAAACAACCTCTTTTACTGGGTATCGCAAAAGGAGTGACACGTAAACATGGGTTGGAGACTTTGGTTAAAACGTCGGGTGAAGAATTTTCAATGCCAAGTGATTCACCAGCTCTGCATTTAATTCAGCATATTAGGGATGAAAGCCATAACCACGCGATTAGCGGTCATCGAGCGCAACGTGCGAAAGTAAGAAAAACCAGTACGTTACAGAATATCGAAGGGGTTGGCCCGAAACGAAGACAGGCTTTATTGCAATATTTAGGTGGTCTACAAGAATTAAAAAGTGCAAGTGTTGAAGAAATAGCCAAAGTGCCTGGAATTAGTCATTCTTTGGCAGAAAAAATACAGGATGCGTTGAAACACGGATAAAAAAAGCGCACCATAGGATCAGCAGACCAAAATTTAAGAATTATTATGCGATTAACGATACCAAATATACTCACGTTTATCCGACTAGCACTTATTCCAGTGTTTGTTGTTGTTTTTTACTTACCTTATGAATGGTCAGCGGTTGCTGCTGCAATGGTATTCTGGGTCGCAGGTTTTACAGACTGGTTGGATGGATTACTTGCACGAAAATTAGGTCAAACCTCTCGTTTTGGTGCTTTTTTAGACCCTGTAGCTGATAAAGTAATGGTTGCTGCGGCTTTGATCTTGATCACTGAGCATTACCATTCCATTTGGATTACTATTCCTGCAATAACAATGATTGGCCGTGAACTTATTATTTCAGCTCTCAGAGAATGGATGGCGGAAATTGGTAAACGTGCAAGTGTTGCTGTTTCATGGATTGGAAAAGTAAAAACAGTTTCTCAAATGTTTGCTCTATGGGTTTTGATTTGGCGTTATGATGATTGGATGGTATGGGTTGGTTATGTTGCGCTTTATGTAGCAACAATTTTGACATACTGGTCTATGGTTCAATACTTAGCTGCCGCAAAAGATGATCTGCTTAATGCAGACGATTAGTTAGTTAATTGAGATGAAAAGCGAACTTAGGTTCGCTTTTTTTATATCTTAAAAATAAATTATGTATAGTGATCTGATATCACAAGCTTTTGTATTGAATCTTTTCTTGCAATCAGAGCGATTTTTTCAATTAACTTACTCCTTAAGTAGGCTGAAGAGCTTGTTTTCGTTTGTTTTATATTCATTTTGAACGCATTTTATTCAAACGAAACAAAAACACAAAAATAGTGTTGACTCTAAGTGCTGAATCAGTAAAATGCGTCCTGTACCCAAGAGGAAGGTGGCAAATAAGCAGTCGACCAATTGAGGCTACAACGGCGCCTTGGCAGAGTGGCTATGCAGCGGATTGCAAATCCGTGAACCTCGGTTCGATTCCGGGAGGCGCCTCCATCTCTCTTTTGTAGAGAAGACTT
>NZ_MSCO01000001.1:1761265-1805450 GCF_002954705.1 Aliivibrio sifiae | reverse complement strand
TTGAAAAGCCCAGTCAGAAATGATTGGGCTTTTTAACGTTTATAGCAGAATAAAAAGAGGCTCGACTCATGACCTCAATAGCTAGCGGTTCAACTGGCAGAGCGTAACCTTGCCAAGGTTGAGGTCACGCTTAGTACCTCGAAGATCGGGAGCCTCGTGTGTCGCTCCAAATTAAAAAGCCCAGTCAGAAATGATTGGGCTTTTTAACGTCTATACTTTGACAACTATGAATGATAATTTCCATAATATAAACATCTGTGTTACTTTCCTTCACAATCTCGGAATAATTCTGGGGGAGACGCGTTTTAACTTTATATTTTTATTAAAATTTAAAGAGTAAATACGTAGGGTAGGTATCAACAACAATTTGTTGATAGAAGGGATACTAGTGACGGTAACGTCATGCTTATGGGAAACCCAACATTGAACACATTTAAATTACATTCTCAAATCTGCTTAATACTTCCATTATGCCCTGTCCTAGAAACAGGAAGCATCACCGAACCTTGATCCTTTGAAAAATAATGGCCATTACGTGGTAATGCCGATCAGTTAGTCACTTTATTGAGTAATTATGCACTATTTATTCAATGTCTAATAGATATGGCAAAGTACCCGTTAAGAGAGTGAAAGATAGATACAACAAGGGCTCCAGAATGATTGTAATAAATTCGTCTGAAGCCCTTTTTTTTATTGATGTTCGCTTAACTGACTGGCATTAGCCATTACGTGGCTTAATTTCTATATGCATTTTGCTATGGATAGATTTTTCACATCTTAATTTTCAAGGTTATAAAAATGAGTGCACTCTTTGATGAGAGAACTGATGCTGCTATGTCGCAGTTATCAGTTCAATTGCCAGATCCAACTTCTCTTGCTCCCGGTTATACAGGATTAACTTGTATTGGAACTTGGGTGCAAGGTAAAAAAGATGGAAAAGATCGCAGTGTCTTTATCTACAATAATGCTGATCATGAAGTTGCATATAAAGATGTAGAGCATCAAGCGATTTCTTATACTACGGGGGTGCCAGCAATTACTGCAGCATTGCAATACTTCCACGCTGAGTGGTCAGAAGTAGGCGTATTTAATATGGAACAGTTAGATCCAGACCCATTCCTAGAAACAATACCTAAAATTGGTCTAGATTGGCATGTTCAAGAGCTAACGCCGGGACAACCAGACATTAAAACCCTAAAATAATAGGGTATAACTATCGTCATTATAAATGATGGTGAATTAATTTTAAGCCGATGAATTCATCGGCTTTGTTCGATTTATAGAGAAGAGAATCATGACAGCTCAATTGAAAAAAGTGAGTTTAAACCCCATATTTCATGATTGATGAAGCCAAGCTGATAGCGAACCTTGAAGTCGCGAAGCGCTTGAAAGATCTTTCTGGTGTTAAATTAGTACTGGCATTGAAATGTTTTTCGACATGGGGAATTTTTGACATCATCAAGCCTTATCTTGATGGTTCAACTAGCAGTGGTCCATACGAAGTAAAATTAGGCCATGAAACTTTTGGTGGTGAAACGCATGCTTACAGTGTGGGTTATAGCGAAGATGATGTAAAAGAAGTCGTCGATATTTGCGATAAAATGATATTTAATTCGCAATCCCAGTTAGCTGCTTATCGCCATCTAGTTGAAGGGAAAGCGTCAGTTGGACTTCGTTTAAATCCAGGAGTCAGTTATGCAGGACAAGATCTTGCGAATCCTGCGCGTGAGTTTTCACGTTTAGGTGTACAAGCCGATCAATTAGACCCTCTTGTATTTGAAAGCTTGAATGGCGTTATGTTTCACATGAATTGTGAGAATAAAGACGTAGATGCATTTTCATCGTTATTAGATTCGATTTCAGATAAATTCGGCACTTATCTCGACAAGCTAGAATGGGTAAGCTTAGGTGGAGGGGTATTTTTTACATGGCCAAATTATGATGTTGAAAAGCTCGCTTCTGCCTTAAAAATGTTTTCTGAGAAGCATAAAGTGCAACTTTACCTTGAACCGGGCGAAGCGATCATTACAAAAACAGCGGATCTTGTTGTGAGTGTGGTCGATATTGTTGAGAACGGTAAGAAAACAGCCATCGTTGATTCTGCAGCAGAAGCACATCGCCTTGATACCTTAATCTATAATGAACCAGCATCGGTATTAGAGTCCTCTGAGAATGGAAAATACAATTATGTGATTGGATCTTGTTCGTGTTTAGCTGGAGATCAGTTTTGCGAAACGCAATTTGAGCAACCATTAAAAATAGGTCAAAAACTGCATTTTTTGGATAGTGCGGGTTATACCATGGTGAAGCTAAACTGGTTTAATGGTCTGAAAATGCCATCCGTATATTGCGAGAGAGCAACAGGAGAGATCGAAAAACTCAATGAATTTGGTTATGACGATTTTAAACGATCATTATCAAGGTGGGCGGTAAGCTAATATGTATCGTTAGATGTAAAAATGGCAGCGTAGTAAGCTGCCATTTTTGATTGCTTCGTCGCTTTTATTTAAATAACAGTAACGACCATATCATTACTCAGCGCTTCAATCTCCGCTGCTAAGTCATTTATATTAGCTGATATTGGCAACTTTAAGCTTAATGTAGCGGTAAATACACTGGTGCCATTCGCTGGAACACCAATACGGTGGCTGTTCATATCAATTAATTCAACTGATTCTTTTTGCAAGATATTACTAATATCATTAACGATCCCTGCTCGGTCTTCCGCATCGACTTTTAATCTTGTGTGTTGATGTTCAACAATCGTTTCTAATGCATCAGTGAAAGTGACCAATAAGTCATCTTGCGATGCAAAATAATCTTGTACTGCTTTTTTATGGTTTGTTGGGACTTCTATTTTTATTACCGCTGAGATATGAGCATCAAGGTAATGAACTTTACTTACTAGCCATTTTCCTCCTTCCTTATGGGTAACAGAGGCGAGTTGTTTAATTAAATCTGGGCTAGCAATTCCAACAAAAGCAGCAATAAATACACTTTTCATAGTGAGGCCTCCAACTGAGTTAGGGTGTTCTTTTATTAAAAAGTATCTCTAACACCAGTGTAGACGCCTCGTTCTAAAAAAATTTGATAAACATCAAGTTATCGATAAGCCAAAAAGATCCAGTTCAAACTTTAGCCTTCTATTTTTTCTCTGTTACTTGAGTGCCTAATGTTGCTGATAATGCATGCATTTCAGGTAAGATTTGATGCATTAAATGAAGTTGTTGCAGTACCATTTTGACTGAGTCTTCATCTTCATCACGCCATTCGGATAATCGTTTCTCAATGCTTTCTTCTGCGACAATATTTAGTTTTTCACTGCACTCGGTATTACTCAGTTGGCATTGAATTTGATTCAAATGCGAATGAATAATACGGTGTGATTCGGCAACTAATTGGTGTGTTTCTTCATCTTTTAGGCGGACTCTATGGGCTCCAAGTGCAGATATGTAGCTAAGCATTGCATGGCATAAACAAAGAAAGCGGAATGATTCGTCCACTGCGGTTTGGTATTTTCCTGGTTCAATAAGCATGTTACTAATTGCCGAGCTAAGTGCAGCTTCATTATTATGGGCTTGGCGTCGAGATAATCGATATTGAAGAGAATCTTTTTTCCCTGCTCGATACTGAGCAATAATATTTGATAAATAGTCTTGGTGGGCATGAACGGTATCAGCCATTACTTTGTGTAAACGTTTAGATTGCCAGTCAGGCAAAATATAGGTAACAGCAACTACCGCTAAGATACAGCCAACGATTGTATCGCCTAAACGAGGAAGAATCACCGCATAGCCTTCGCCTAATTGGTTAAAGCAGAATAAAACCAAGATGGTGATGAATGCTGTAGCAAAGCCGTAATTAGCAAGACGAAAAGCAAAAAAGAGTACGCCAGCAATAACCATTAAAACTAACTGACTATCAAGAGAGGGGAACAAGACTAACAGTGCCGTCCCTGCCAATAAACCAATAAGTGTTCCAGCGACGCGAGCAACGAGTTTTTCTTTGGTTGCACTGTAGTTTGGTTGGCAAACAAAAAGCGTGGTTAATAAAATCCAATAACCACGGTCTAAATCAAATGCTTGAATAATTCCATAGCCAGTAGTCAATGCTAATGCCATTCGAATTGCATGGCGAAATAGAACGGAATCTGTTGTTAGATTCGCTTTTAATCGTTGCCACATTGCTTTTGGTGTATGTGCGCCTTGATCGGCTAATACTGTATCTTCTTCACTTTCTAAGCTTCGTTCTGGGTTACTTATATTGGCAAACTGGCGCTCAACGGTTGCGAGATTATTAAACAAATACTCCAATTGAATGACAGATAAACGCCATTCAGGTCGCTGTTGTTCTTTTAAAGCAATAAGTGACTGCTGTAGTTCATCTAAAGCAAATATAGAAGTTTGAGTGTGTTGGTAAGGTAAGCCAAGAGACAAGCAACGAGCGACTTCTTTACAAGCTTCCGATTGACTATGTAATAAATGCTTAAAGCGAAAGAGAATGTCACTTCGATTAAATGTATTAGCAAGATCTTGATAGCGATAATGGCTAGAGCTTACTCGCTCATGAATGTCTTGAGCAATAAAATAAATTTTCAGAAAACGGTCGCTTGCACCGACAACATGACCACCTTTTGCTCTTGTTAATAAAGATGCCTTGCTGTTATTCAATGCCGTCACCATTTGTGCGTTATTTTTTGCTTCTTGAAGGCGGTAAGGTTGCGGTATTAAATTTGTGACGGGATGAAACAACTCACTTTTACTATTCAAATAAGTCGCCATGGTTTCAAAAACAGTGGCCAAGTTTTGTTGTACTGGCTGTAAAGGCCAGAAAATTTGCCAAGTCAGTGAAATTGAATAATACCAAGCAGCACCACTAAGCAGAAGCATGGGTTGATACCAAATATTAGGGCTTTCAGATGCACCGAGCATGGTGTAAATCGCTATCAATAAAGAGCCAAACGCAATGCTTGCATAGCGAGGACCTAAAGCACCCAGCATGATAAAAGAGAAAGTCGAACAGAAAAGACCGATCGCAAATAATACGGGGGTTTTGAAAAGAAGTTCAATCGAGAAAGCCGCAACGGCAAAGCAAATAAAGGTTAAGAAAAGAGCTTTGAGTCGACCAGATAATTTATCGTCAGTTTCTGCTAATGCAGCAGCAATAATACCTAAAATTAATGGGGTTATAGCGGTGTTTTGTTCTAGATACCAACATGGGACAACGGCACCCACCAGAGCGATTAATACACGAACACTAAAATTAATGGTTTTATTGGACCAATATTGACGAAAAAGTTGGCGATAGCTCACGATAGGTATTATCTAATTTGTTGAAAAAAACCATCATAACAAAGTCTTATTGAGAAAAAAGTAGTAGAGAGTAGATCATTGTCTTAATACTGATCTGGGACAACAAAAAAAGAACCTGATATCCTATCCATCTTCCAATCATTCATGAGTGTAGAAATTCACTCATAAATACAATTATCTTTAGGTAGTATCGAATCATGCAGATAAAAGCAACCACCTTCGCTCAGTGGTTAGTTCAAGGTGACTATTATCAACTTGAATTAGAGCAAGAGCAGCTGTTGTTTACTTCACATAAGTTCCAAGTATCTGTTCCGTTTGATAAATGGAGTGGCAAGGTTACCTTTCAAAGAGGATTAATTTGGAGTTCACTGTGTTTTTATAACCGCAACGAGCAAGTGGCATGGCGAGTTTCTGGTTTACCTTGGCAAGAGTGTGATGCCATCATCAATACAGTACTAAATTCATACGCAGATTGGAAAGAATCTAAAATTTCGATGCTTAATCAACTGAAACCACAAATGTTGGATTTAGTTGAAGAGTTTAGAGCGCAGCGTCGTTTTCTAAAGCAAACAGAAGCTCTGTTGATGGTTGAAAAGTTGTATGATTTATTTGAAAAAACCGGAATTTCTATTCCGCTTGCTGAGCAACTTCAACCAGATTGTATTGCGCCTGTTTTAGATTGGCTTACTGATCCTGAACTACAATTAAAGGTTCTTAATGATGATTGGTTAGAAGACCAAAAAACAGAATGGAAGGCCTTTTTCTCTGGTTGCGAATCTCAGCCTTTAAATGAATCTCAGCAAAGTGCGTTATTGCTAAATGAAGATCATACTTTAGTTTTGGCAGGGGCTGGTTCTGGCAAAACAAGTGTGTTGGTTGCCCGAGTGAATTATTTAATTGAAAGTGGTCAAGCGCAATCAGAGGAAATATTATTACTTGCTTTTGGTCGTCAAGCAGCCCAAGAGATGTCAGGTAGAATCATTGAAAAGTTGGGCACTGATATTGGCCAAAAGATTAAAGTTGCTACGTTCCATCAACTAGGTTTAGAAATTATTCGTCATGCCGAATACCAACAGCCTAAACTTTCTTGTCTTGTTACTGATGTAAAAAGTCGTAAAGAGTGGTTTATTCATGTACTTGATTCTGAATGGAAAAATGCGACGGCAACCAATCGTTGGAAAAAACACCTTAAAAAGTGGCCAATTGCCTATCTTCGTGGTGATGTAGATTTAAAAGAAGAATCACATAATGAAAAACTTCAAGAATGGTTATATAAACAAATTTGTCAACTAAACGCCCTGCAATTGGATAAAAAGGCAATTTTAGAAAAGATAGAATCGCATGTTGATGCGGCACGATTAAAAAGTGAATTAAATATCGTGTGGCCGTTTTTCAAGGCATATGAACGAACGTTAAAGCATGAAGAAGCGATTGATTATGAATTGATGATCTTAAAAGCGAAGCAATATATAAATAATAAAAAATACGCTTTGCCTTGGGCATTTGTCATGGTTGATGAATATCAAGATATTTCACCACAGCGTTTAGATTTAATTGAAGCTATTTGTCATAATGAAAATGCACGACAAGAAAAAGCGACCTTGTTTGCTGTGGGTGATGATTGGCAGGCAATTTATCGTTTTGCTGGTGCTGATGTATCTTTAACTACTGGATTTGAAAAACGTTTTCAATCAACTCAAATTGCACATTTATCGACAACATATCGTTTTAATGATCAAATTGGTGCGGTAGCAAATAGATTCGTTCAAGAAAATCCAATGCAACTTAAAAAAGAGCTGAACAGTTTTACTAAGCAAAAGCGAAAAGCTGTAAAAGTGATAGAGCATAATTCAATTGAAAAAGAATTACTGTCATTATCAAAAAATAGTAAAACAGGAGATACTGTACTCATTTTAGGCCGTAATCATAACCACAAACCAGACAGCTTTGATGAATGGAAAACATTTTATCCTGGATTGAATTTGGAATATAAAACGTGCCATGCAAGTAAAGGTACAGAAGCAGATTATGTATTCATTGTTGAAATGACAGATGGGCAGTTTCCAATGAAAACTCGAGCTGAATCGTTAGATGGTGCATTACTTCCTCATGAAGAGGAGTTTAGCTATGCAGAAGAGCGTCGTTTATTTTATGTCGCATTAACCAGAGCAAAGAAAAAAGTCTGGATCGCATATCATGGTAAGCCTTCTCCTTTTGTTCAAGAAATAGTCGATAAAGATTACCCTGTTATTCTTGAATGATTTGATTGCTTATATATGAAAAATCCCTTACTTAACAATAGGTAAGGGCTTTTTATTAACCGGTGACTAGATAACGTATTGGATTATAAACGTTCAGCTAAATAGGCTGCGTAATCGGGGATCTCAATCTTAACTTCTTTTGTCATGTTTGGAGATGTAATCATTAGTTTCGCACTTGCGCGATTCATCGCAACAGGAACGTTCCATACAGTCGCTATGCGTAGTAGCGCTTTAACATCAGGATCATGAGGAACTGCGTTTAATGGATCCCAGAAAAAGATCATCATATCAATCTTACCTTCTGAAATTAAAGCGCCTAATTGCTGATCTCCACCCATAGGGCCGCTTAATAAACTTTTAATTGCTAACCCGGTTTCTCTGCTAAGAATATTACCTGTTGTACCTGTCGCAAATAGAAAGTGACCTTGTAATGCTTCCTTGTTTTCTGTAACCCAACGTAAAAGCTCTGGTTTGTAATGGTCATGAGCCACAAGCGCTATATTTTTATGGGCAGGGATAATCCGTGTTGTCTTTTTCATTAAAGGTTCCTTAATTATAATTTTCTTTAATTTATTACTTTTACATCTCAATTAAATGACACCGAAACTAACGTTGCACACCTACAAAAAATGTAGGGCGGTATTCCGCAGGAGAGAGAGAGTCGAGTAATACATTTTTTGGTAAATGGTTTGGTGTTAATGCTTCTATCTTTGGAGATAATCTAAAAGGTAGAGGTTTATGATTTAAGTACCCAATCGCCTGTTGAACACTTAATCTACCTTGTAAAACCATTTTGTCAGTAGGAGAAAATAGCACACGTTTACGTAATAAACCGCGATATACCGCATGACTTAGATAAGTAGATACTAATTCAACTTCATTTTGCATCTTTCTACTAGCAAGTTCACTAATAGCAACCTCAATTGCCACGGCGCCACCTACTAAATAATCTAGTTTTTCACTTTGAAGCGCGTCTTGAATAAGGTTGCGTTGTAATTCTTTGCTATTGTCTCCCCAATAGGTAGCACTAACTACAATATCACTTTCTTTTATTGCGTCATTAAACCCTCTAGTTACCGGTTTTGTTCCGCCACGAGTTTTTGGTCCTGGTAACCAACCAATATAAGTGATACCAGAGTCTTTAGGGTGTCTTTTAGCCAAAAATTCCCCAGCTTTATAGCCCATGTCATACCAATCTACGCCTACTTCACCAAGGTGAATAGGAGGGAGTGGCGGAAATGAACTTGTTAATTGATTTACAGTAGCAAAAGTAGGGATTCCCGAGGTTAAGCTTTTTAAATCATGTTGATAGATAATAGGGTCAACCGTACCTAACAGAATAGCGTCAGCACCAATAGATACGCATTGTTTGATTTGTTCTTTTTGACGTTCAACATTAGGGTAACCACCTGACTCATAAACGGTTAATTCAACATTATTACGCTTTGCTTCTTCAACCATGCCGTAATTGACTGAAAGCCAATAAGAATCTTTTAAGTGTGGATAAATAGCACACAATTTCCATGACTCTTTTGCGTGAGAAAGAGGGGATAATAAGATGGAAATAAATAAGATAGCTACGGAATGAAAAGTAAGTTTCATGGTCTCTTCGCACTGACTTTAGGTTGATGATATGATACTCGCATTACTTCATTTTCTAAAGTGTATTCAAGATTATGTTATTTGCTTCTACAGGGATAGGTCGAAAGCTATTTCTTACTTTTATGGTGATGATTGCTCTTATGGCTTTTGGATCTGTTGTAGGTGTCCTTGGCTTTTCTTATGTTGAAAAAACAGAAAGAACAGTGATAGATTCTGCGATCCCTGCGGTTATTGAAGCTCGATATATTTCCGATTTAAGTACAAAAATCATTTCCACTTCTCAGTTACTTTCTCAAGTAAACTCAGAAAAAGAACGCAAAAAATACGGCAAAGAATTATTTACATCGATTGAAAGTTTGTATGTTAGGTTGAAAGGATTAGGGGTTTATCCATTTGATAAGGCGTTACTTACTCGCTTAGATCATCAAGTGCAAGACATTGTTGATAACTTAGCAACGATGGGAAATAACGTCGGTGAGAAAGTTGTCCTGCACAGCCTTATTCAAAATAAAAGTCAGAAACTCACTCAAACTGCCCTTCAATTAGAAGAATTAGCGCGTTCGCAAGTACTTAACTCTAATACAATCACTATTGCGAATGTTGTTAAAATCTATGATTTTGTCGAAAATAACGATAAAAATTCGGTATATAAAGCATTAGATACTTTGGTGGAAATAGACCTTGATTTAGCGGAGCGTTTGCATGAATTACGTCTACTTACTTTTAAAGTTGTTAATACTATTGATGATGCGAGAAATAGCGATAGTATTGTGAATGTTGAGAAATTACGTCAAGATTTCAATCGAGACATGACAATTATTACTCGCCGTGTGCAAGCTGTAGAAGATCCAAGCAGAACAAAGCAAATGTTGGCATTAGCAAATAATTTAACTAAGAGTGAACGCCTTTTTAATGAGCTAATTCAATTAGTAAATATAAATCAAAAACTGAAATCATTAAGTGATGAAAATATTCATCAATTCCAAGAATTAAATCTCACTATTGCACAACTTTTAGAGCAAGCAAATGACGTTACGCAACAAGCCGTTGCTGATGTGAACTTTGTTTTGAAAGTTGTTCAACAGCTTCTTATATCAATTACATTATTAGGTTTATGTTTAGTTATCTACATTATGTGGCGCTATGTATATGCCCGCGTAATTATGCGACTTAATCAATATGAACAAGCAATTACCGATGTTGCTAATGGGCGATTAGACATAGAGCTAGATACATCAGGAGATGATGAATTGGCTCAAATGGGGCGCTCTATTCTTGTAGCTAGAGATACCGCGCAAGAACTGCAAGATTATAAAGATAGCTTAGAGTTACAAATAGCTCAAAGAACTCAAGAGTTAAAATCGAGTAACGAACGTTTAAATGTTGAAATAATTAATCATGATAAAGCGCGTGATTTAGCAGAACAAGCCAATCGTGCTAAGTCAGCGTTTTTAGCTACGATGAGTCATGAGATCCGAACTCCACTTAATGGTGTACTCGGAACGGGTGAATTATTACGTGGAAGTGGATTAACAGCACAACAGCAACAATATGTAGATATTATCAATCGTAGTGGTGAGAACTTACTTGATTTACTTAATGATATTTTAGACTACTCGAAAATTGAAGCTGGTCACCTATCAATTCGTCAGGTTAATTTTAATGTCCATTCGATGATTACCGACGTACACCACTTATTTGGTTCAAGAGCCCAACAAAAAGGGATCACGCTTGCTTTTGATGTTCCTGCAGACATTCCTGCGTGGTGGATGGGGGATTGTACTCGGATCAGACAAGTGCTAAATAATTTTGTCGGCAATGCGGTTAAATTTACTCATACAGGTAGTGTAACAATTCAATTGCATATCATTTTAGATACCACATTATTATTTGAAGTTGTTGATACAGGTGTTGGTATTGCTGAACATGAGATAAGTAGTTTATTTGAAGCGTTTACACAAGCAGAAGAAGGGCAGAAAGTCTATGGTGGAACCGGTTTAGGACTAGCCATCAGCCAGCGCTTAATTGAAGCAATGGATGGGGAAATCGGTGTTGATTCAAAAGAAGGGGTCGGAAGTACATTTTGGTTCTCTTTAGAATTGGAAAAAGGGCATTGTATTACCGTTTATACTGAAGATAGTACGGTTCCTGATATTGCACCTGCTCATATTCTTTTAGTAGAAGATAATCCTGTTAATCAAATGGTCGCTGTTGGTTTTTTAGAACGTTTAGGTCATAAGATTACTGCTGTTGATACTGGTCTTCTTGCGGAAGAGGCTTTGAAAAAAGACCAATTTGATATGCTACTTTTAGATATCAATTTACCTGATACTGATGGAGTGACTTTACAAAAACGATTGCGAAAGATCGAGCAATTAAAAGAAGGCGATACGAAGAATACGCCGATACTCGCTGTGTCTGCGCATGTATTTAGTGAAGATGTAGAAAGCTATTTAGCAGCAGGTTTTGATGGTTTTTTAGCTAAGCCCCTTATTGAAAATCAATTAATAAAAATGTTAAATCGCTTTTTAAGTAGTGTTTATCCTATGAAAGAATTTGATATAAACCAAGAGGGATTTAACCCTACAATTGACAGCCCCCCTGTTGAGGAAATTGATATGATTTTAAATGAAAAAGTGCTTGAAAGTGATCTTGCCGTATTGGGTGAGGCTAGAATGCTTAAAATTATTGAATTATTTAGACTGTCCTCTAAAGATAATTTAATTCAACTGCAAGATGCGATTGTTAATAAAGAGGCTTACCAAGTCAATCAGCTCGCTCATAAGTTAAAAGGATCTGCAGGTAGTCTTGGATTAATGCAATTGCATGCGATTTGTAATGCTTATGAAGCAAGAGGAAAAAATGGTGATTTATCTGAATGCAGTGAGATTGAAATAGTTCAAGTTTATGAGCTCTCAATAGATGCACTAAATGATTTTTTTGATAAATGAAATTAACTTTATAAATATCAATGGTATGAGGTAAATTTATTCCTGATACCTATGGGTGTGATCAATTTATATTTATGACGATTTGATATAGTCCGTTGAATCATTTTTATTTCATATGGATAGGTTATGAAATTAGTAGGACGTTTGTCAGTAAAAACAAAAATAGCATTGCCAATGGTAGCTATTGTTTTTTTATTCAGTATTATTTCAACTCTTAATGTGATGAAGCTAAATGAGCAAGCGGAGGTTAATTACAAATTAATCGAGCTTGTTCAACCAGTAAATGAATCTTTAGAAGATGCATACCGAGATCTTTATCAAGTTACCGCTGCAGCACAAGGTTTAATGCTTTCAACTACGAAGGCAGAAAGAGATCACCACTCGTTTGAGTTTAAAGATAACGCCTACAAAGCGATTCCTCGTCTAAAAAAAGTAGAAGTCTTATATCAAGAAAATATCCTACCTTTAAATACTCAATTTGAATTAACGACGTTAATTAACGCGGCTGAAAAATGGGTCGCTCTCTATGAGCCTTTGTTCTCAAACCCTGATGATGCTCAATTCTATTATCAAGAAAATAATAGTCAGTTAGAAGACCAGTTTAAGATTATACGTAAGCAACTGAAATCAATTAGTAAGTTAATTATGAGTGAACAGGTCAAACTAGGAGAGCAAAGTCATTATGGGATTAATTCAGGTAAAATAATTTCTGAGGTTGGTGCCATTAGTGCTGTGATTTTTGGCTTGTTTGTTATTTGGTTATCAATTAACTGGATTGTGAAACCAATTCAGTCATTAGAGCTGGCAATGTCAGAGGTAGCTTCTGGCGAAGGAGATCTTACAAAGCGCATCGCGGTTACCTCAAGTGATGAAATTGGTAAACTGGCACAAGCGTTTAATTTATTTGTATCAAAGATTCACGGCACAGTTTCAGATGTGATTGTATCGTCTAATACCGTTCGTTCAGAAATGGATAATATTCAAGTATTAACAAACAATATCGCTAAATTCTCTTCAAGCCAGCAACAAGAAAGTGAAGTGGTTGCAGCTGCTGTACATGAAATGCAAGTGACGAGTAATACGGTGAATGAAAATGCTAATGAAGCGGCGCGCGCAAGTTTAGGAGCAACAACAGAAGCCGATACGACAGAAGCCATTTTACAACAAACCGTGGTATCGATTGAAGGATTGGCTAATGAGATCACTCAAGCAGGTACTGTAATTCATACTTTGGATAGTGATGTATCAAACATAGCATCAATTTTAGATGTAATTAAAGGGATTGCAGACCAAACGAATTTATTAGCGTTAAATGCAGCAATAGAGGCAGCACGAGCTGGCGAGCAAGGACGTGGTTTTGCGGTTGTTGCTGATGAAGTAAGAGCGCTAGCAAGTAAAACACAAGACAGTACTGGTGAAATTGAAAAGATGATTGAACGCTTACAATCGGGAGCGAAAGAAGCGGTAGTTGCGATGGAGTCGAGTACTAAAAGTGGCAAAGAAACGATTGATTTAGCAAATGAAGCCTCTAAATCATTAAAACAGATCACAAGAGCGATTGTTATTATGAATGATATGAATACACATATAGCGACAGCAGCTAATGAACAAAGTCATGTTAGCGATGATGTCAACTCAAATGTACAGCGTATTGCTGATAATAGTACTCAAATGGTACAGATGGTGAATAGCTCCGAAAGTGCATGTGTTTCATTATCAGAACAGTGTGAGAGACTTGATGGTTTGGTTTCACAATTCAAAGTGTAATACCAATCGTAGTAAATTTGGATTGTAGAATAACTACTTATCGAAGCTATTTGTCGAAAAGTGCCGCCTTGTTCTCAAGCATTTTCCCTGCGCTATTTCTGAGCGCTTACTTACTGTGATTGGTATAATTTTTAAATTTAAGTACTTATAAAAAATAGCCCACAATGATTGTGGGCTATTTTTATGTCTATTATATTTGTATAGAGCGTTTATTTATTTTGTAATAAGTAAGCGGAAAAACGGTCTTGCGTTTCTTTATCTGCTTTTTCATACCAGTAATGCAGCATTTGTTCAGCTGTATTCTGGCCTTGCTCATTTTTAATTTCTTTATGTGTTACGGTTACTATGCCTTCTTTAAAAGCAGCAGGATCGTTAGTTGTATTGAATTGGGCTAGTTCAAATTGAATATTTCGACCAACTTGAACACCGTGATGGATAAGCTGTGATTGAGCGTAAGGGATCTTGGTATTATTTTGATCGATAAGTTGCCAATTTAAATCAGTATTAAAAGCTTCTGCTTTTTCTGGCGAATTATAGGTTGGAAACTTAAAGGTAATTTCTTTATCTGACGCTGAAAATTTAGAAATGATAATATCGCTAGAGACGATGATATTATCTTTACCTTGTTTAAAGACTGGGTTGTATCTAAATGCAATTTGGTGCTCGCCGTTTTCTAACTCAAGATTTGATGAAGTAGAGAAGAAAGAACTTTCTAATTCAACTTCTTGATTGTCAACCAATAGTAGCTCAACATCTCCAGGAATCGTCAGTTGGATTGAGGCATTTGCACTTACTGAAGTAAGAAGACAAATACTGGCAGCAAAGAGAGAATTAATTTTCATTTAAGTACACCTAATCATTATTATTAGATTAAGTGTACTTAGATTCTAGTAATAAATAAACGCTTAACTGAATTAGAAATTATACGTTAATCCGAGATAAGTGGTCCCAAAGTCATATCCAATACCATCCATAATCGCACGTGCTATGTTGTGACCTGCTGTCAAAGTGAAATGTGTTGTAAAGTCATATCCAGCTTCAAAACCATAAGATAAGCCTAAGGCACTTTGGCTTTGGGCTCCTTTTCCTTTAAAACCTTTATTTCCTTCTTCTAAGTAAAAATCAATATCCATATCTAAGTAGTAATAGCCATACCCAAACATACTAGTGATAAAGAAATCAGACTCCAATATATAAGCTCGGTATTTCAAGTTTGCACCAAAAAAATGGGCATCGACATGACTCCTTGCAAACTCATTATCTTTCTTCCAGTCGTAATCAAAGCTGCCCATATTGTTATATTCAAGTTCAACAGACATATAAAATGTATCTGAAATTGGGAAATCATAACCACCTTTAATGTTATAACCACGATCAAGATCTGTTTGAACCCCAAGAAAAGTTACTGAAGATTCTTCGAGATTAGTTGTTATGTAATAGCCTGATTTATCAGCTTGAACAGAAAAAGAAAACAATATAAATGATATAAAACTCAATAACTTCATGCAATTATCCGTAATTTAATCTAGTTATCTTTATTATTCATAATGAATATAATAAATCCATAAATATAACAAGTTAATTACAAGTTTTAACAAAAAAAGCCCCTAGCTAGTAGGGGCAAAAGTTTCCATCGCTTTTGTTATAATTCAAAAATAGGATTAACCGAAGTCACCATTTACATAACCTTGGGTACGATCATCTTTTGGATTTGAAAAGATAATATGAGTATCGTCATGCTCTACTAATTCGCCCATCAAAAAGAAAGCTGTTTTATCTGAAATACGACGAGCTTGCTGCATAGAGTGAGTAACGATAACAATCGTATAATCTTTTTTAAGTGTTTCCATTAATTCTTCAATTTTATGTGTAGCAATTGGATCCAATGCAGATGTAGGTTCATCCATTAAAATTACATCTGGTTCCATAGCTATAGTTCGAGCGATACATAGACGTTGTTGTTGGCCCCCAGATAGTCCAAAAGCATGAGATTTTAAGCGGTCTTTTACTTCATCCCAAAGAGCGGCACTGCGTAATGATTTCTCTACTACCGCATCTAATACTTTCTTATCTTTAACGCCTTGTGCTTTTAAACCATACGCGACATTTTCATAAATACTCATTGGGAAGGGATTCGCCTTTTGGAAAACCATTCCTACTTTGATACGTAGGTCGGCAACGTCAATGTTACCGTAAATATCATCGCCATCTAGACTTACAAGCCCCGTTATTTTTACGCCTTCAATCAAATCATTCATGCGGTTCAAACAACGAAGTAGGGTTGATTTACCACAACCAGATGGACCAATTAACGCCGTCACTTGTTTTGCTGGGATCGGTAAGTTAATGCTTTTTAGTGCTTGGTTTTGACCGTAAAAAAGGTCTAAGCTTTCAATGTTAAATTTGTTCATTTTAATTTCCTTACTGGCTGCAACTTCTTTTCGTGCAACCAGTGAATAAATAATGGGTAATAAGTTTTATATTAATGTGATGCTTTATTTATTTTTTGAGCTAGTAGCTTTGTAAGCATATTAATAACTAAGACAAGAACAATAAGTACTGTTGCTGTGCCATAGGCCTGATTCCATTCTTCTATAGTGAAGAGTTCAGTCGTTAACTTATATAGGTGAACGGTTAATGTTCTACCCGAATCAAATAATGAATCAGGGATACGAGCGACCATACCTGCGGTTAAGAATACTGGCGCAGACTCACCGATTACTCGACCGATACTTAAAATAACTGAGGTTAAAATGCCAGGCATTGCGCTTGGTAAAATTAAACGCCAGATAGTATAGATTTTTGATGCTCCTAACCCATAAGACCCTTCTCGGAAGGTTTGAGGAACTGCCATTAATGCCTCTTCTGTTGTTCGGATAATGACAGGTAAAATAAGTATACTTAGTGTTAATGCACCCGAAAGGATTGAGAAGCCTAGGCCTAAGATCCCCACAAAGAAAGTCATACCAAATAAACCGAAAATAATCGATGGAATGCCCGCAAGAGATTCAGTGCAGAAGCGGATAACTTTAACGAACTTACTGCCAATCTTGGCGTACTCGGTTAGGTATATTGCGGTCATTATTCCTAGAGGAGCAGCGACAGCAATAGAGGCTAATACCATATAGAGCGTAGCGACTATCATTGGGAAGATGCCGTGTTCTTCACCTGTACGAGTGTAGTCATCGGTAATGAATGACCAACTTACGTGTTGTAAGCCATTTGAAAGAATATACCAGATGATCCAGAATAAGAATCCAACGGTAATCGCGGCTGATAGCCAGATGAATCCCGCGGCAATCTGATCTTTTATTTGACGTTGCTTTTTAAGTTTATTCATTGTCTTATTTCGCCGTTTCACGATTTAAGTAAAGAAGAATGCCGTTAAGTGACATGATGAAAACTAACAGAACAACACCCGTTGCGTATAACGCGTTAGCATGGATACCACTTGCGTATGACATTTCAATTGCGATGTTTGCGGTTAATGTTCGCGCTGAATCTAAGATACCTTCTGGCATGGCAGGGGCATTACCCATAACCATAATGATTGCCATCGTTTCGCCTAATGCTCGAGCAATACCTAAAATTACGCCAGTCATTATGCCTGAACGAGCAGCAGGAAGAAGGATGCGGAATATGGTAAATATTTTAGATGCCCCGAGTGCCAAAGACCCTTCTTTATAAGTGGCAGGAACTGCTCTGATAGAGGTTTCTGATACCGTAATAACGGTAGGTAAGATCATTACTCCTAGCACGATAATACCAGCCAGAATGGTGTTACCAGCAGGAACTTGAAAGACGTCTTGAATAAGCGGAACGATAATAACAAGACCAAAAAAACCATAAACAACTGATGGGATACCAGCCAGCAGCTCAACGGCAGGACGAATGATATCAGCAACACGTTTAGGGGCGATTTCTGCAATAAAAATAGCCGTTAGTATTCCAATAGGCACACCAACAAGAACGGCACCGAAGGTTGACACAACAGAAGCAACAATCATGGTGAAGACACCATAGAGCGCAGGCGGTAGCCAATCTTGACCAAATACAATACCGCTTACACCAACTTGTTGGAATGCTGGAATACTTTCTTTAACGATGAAATAAGCAATAGTTGCTAGTGAAACGATACCAATAACAGCACAACTTAAAAATAAACCGTGAAAAATTCGTTCTCTCCAATCCACTCGCTTTTTTTGCCTTAGCGGGCTTTTTGAAGGGGTATCTTGATTTACTGAATTTTGATTATTCATTGCGATGGTCATAAAAATACTCACATGTCGAAAAATTCGAAATGGAAAAAGCCTGACCTTCGCAGGTCAGGCAAATTAAGGTAGAAATTAGTTAACTGAGATGTAGCCTTTCTTTTCAACTAGGTTTTGAGCTGTTTCTGCTGTCATCCATTCTAGGAATTTTTGAGCTTCAGCTGATGGTTGTCCTTCTTTGTATAGGACAAGGAAAGGGCGAGACACTTTATATGTACCATTTTTAATATCGGCAACGCTTGGTACTACATTATCAATTGAAAGTGCATGAACAGAGCTATCTACAGTGCCTAAAGAAATGTAACCAATAGCGTATGGATTACTTGCAACCATTGTTTTTAAGGCGCCATTGCCATTAGCAACTTGAGCTCGTTGTGAAATCGCTGAAACTTTCATACCTGATACTTTTTTCTTTAGGCTCATGATGTCTTCAAATGCGCCACGAGTACCAGAAGCGGTGTCACGAGTAATAGCAACGATTGGTTTGTCTGCACCACCAACTTCTTTCCAGTTTTTCACTTCACCTTTGTAGATAGCAGTTACTTGTTCAGAAGTTAACCCTTTTAATTTATTACTTGGGTTAACCACAACAGCGATGCCATCGTGTGCAACTACTAATTCTTTTAGTGTTGATTCTTTTTCTGATGCTTTAAGGTTACGTGATGACATACCTAAATCTGCAGAACCATTCTTTGCCGCTTTTACACCAGCTGAAGAACCAGGACCTTGAACTTCGATATACACGGTTGAGTGATCTTTCATGTAAGTTTCAGAAAACACTTCCATTAAAGGGGTCACGCTGCTTGAACCAACGGCAGAAATAGTTTCTTTCGCTGATGCTGGTAATGCTACTACTGAACTCAGAATTGCTAGTGCGCCGATAACTGACTTTTTCATTTTCATTTCCTTTATGAGGCATACGTGCCGGATTAAGTTGACGAGGTCACTTTAGGAAATTTATATGACAGTAATATTTCAGTTTTCTTAAAAGTGTATGACAAGGCTATATTTATTTTTTTAAGGAAATGTTTTTTATCTATTTGTTTTTAATTATCATGGAGATATGTTTTTTCTTTGTGTTTTTAATGAAAAATAAATAATACTTTTATTCATGATTTTATAAGAAGATACTTCATGTATGGTTAATTTTTTGGTGATATTTCAACCAATGAGAATGTAATCGTTTGTTATTTAATCAACTTTTTATTGATGTGTTTCGCAAATAAATAAACGGCGCTAGTGGTTTATTCGCTTATTTTTTTTAAAATATGCATTATTGTGTATTAATCCGAATTGGGTGCTGATAAATAAAAATGATTCAGAGTCTTGAACTGACTAACGCTGAGAGTAAACAAACGTTAGAGCAAAAAATAATTCAATGTCATGATAGACAAATCATTTCGGATCTTCTTTTTGAGTACTTCTCATCTAATTTTGAAGCGACATCAGCAGCCATTATTTCTTTTCGTAAAGACAGCTATGATTATCATGAAGATTATATATATGGTGATGACTTACCTTTAGACCGTATTCCTATGAGCCTTTGGGTTTGGGCTAGTCAATTTGGCAGTAGTGATGGGCTAATTTCTATTGCTAGTAATAGCATTGGCTGGGATTACAGACAAGCATTGAGTCATAACACATTCTTGTTTGTATTAGATAGCCATACCAGTAATCGTACCTATTTAGTGATTGAAAACATAAAGATCTCTCCTGAAATTTTAGCTGAACAGCATAAGCTGAACTTTCTATACATCGCTGCATCTCAGTGGCAATGTATTAGAGCTGAAAGGAATGCGAGCAATGAAATTCGCTTAAGAGACATGAGAGCGGCTAAATACTTAGATGAGATAAAAGAACGCGAGCTTTTTCTTGATAAAATGAAACTAGTCCAAAATATCTCTCTTAACTTATCAAAACATGAAACATTGGATGAATTGTTTAAAGCGGCGGTTGAAGCCGTTCGAGATGATATGGGTTTTGATCGTAGTGTATTTATGCTACTGGATTATAAGCAGAGATCCTTTAGTAGTACATATGGGACAAATGAGAATGGAGAGACGGTTCGAGAGCATCATAAAACATACGACTTAAATCAATTAGAACCTTCTTATATTGATGCACTATACAGCCGTTCAGAAACGTTAGTTGTCGTTGAGCCCGCACCACTTTATACAGCAGGGGAGGTTGTTGGCGAAGGATGGAATGCGATGTTGATATTAAGGGGGGAGAACTACCCTGTAGGTTGGTTAGCGTTAGATAACTTTATTCATCGTGAACCAATTACTATTTATCAGCAAGAGATGTTGAAGTCTTTTGCAGCATTATTATCTCAGATTTATATTAGAAAGCGACGTGAGCAAGCGGTACGTTTATTGAATATCAGTTTAGTCGGTTTCTCTCGTTGTGAAACATTAAGTGATGTATGTCAAAGTGCAGTTTCTTTTGCTATTAAGCATTTAGGTGTAGACCGTCTTGGCATTTTATTAACTAATGAAGACTGTACAAGTTTGCAAGGAACATGGGGGACAGATCAGCAAGGCAACACCGTTGATGAATCTTATTTCTATAGTGAAAATCTAGATGTAGTTCAAGAAGCAATAGATAAACCTGAAACACTTATATATACAGAATCAGCCCCTATTTTTCATGACATGGAAGTGATTGGTTTTGGGTGTAAAGGCATTGCATTAATACAAACTACAGATAAGAAACCCTTTGCCTTTGTTGTTGTAGATAACTTTTTGACGAAGAAAGTTCTCAGTACAGAAGAAAGAGAAATAGTTAATTTATTTATATCTACATTAAGTGAGGTCTTACAACGTACCCAAGCAACTGAACGTTTAGAGAAATTAAATAAAGAACTAGAACTTAAAATTAAAGCGAGAACAAAGCAGTTAGAAACAATGAATGAACAGTTAGAGTTATTATCTTTGCAAGATCCTTTAACTGAGCTTGGTAATCGGCGACAGTTTGAAAAAAAATTCAATCAGATATTAAAAACACCAAATGCATCAAACGTAGCTGTGCTTTTAATTGATATTGATTTTTTTGGACTTTATAACACTTGTTATGGGCATTTACAGGGAGATAAAGCACTGTTGATGCTCGCAAGGATTTTAAATGATGCTGTTAATGCGCTTCCGGGAGCTTCTTTTTGCCGTATAGGTGGGGAGGAGTTTGCAGTGTGTTTATCTGGCGTTAATATTGATGATTTAGAACAAATAGCATGTCGTATTCAACATCTATTAGCGGTTAAGAAAATTGAGCATAACTTAAGTTCTGTTTCTGAGTTTTTAACTGTTTCTATTGGTTGTATTGTTGCAAACAAAGCCGTCAAAAGTATCGACCATATATATCATGAAGCGGATATTCAATTATATAAAGCGAAAGAAAAAAGGAATTCAATCTGCTGTAAAACGGTTAATTAAAGCTACTTATTTTTAGTAGATAAGTAGCTTTAAATGACCAGTGAACTTATATAGAGCATACCGAACATGAAGATTGCTTCATCAACTTCATTTCACGCCAGTTCATTGAAAGGGCATCTAATATTAGTAATTTATTGATCAGCGGTTGGCCATAATTAGCTAATACTTTAATTGCTTCCAAGGCTTGAGTTGCGCCAATAATCCCAACGACAGGGGACATTACTCCAGCTTCAACACAGGTTAATGTTTGTTGACCAAATAAACTGCTTAAGCACTGATAACATGGTTCATTATCTTGATAAGTATAAACGCTTACTTGACCTTCCATGCGTATCGCTGCACCAGATACCAATGGTGTTTTTGACTCAAAGCATAAGCGATTTAATTGATTACGAGTATCTACGTTATCAGTACCATCTAGTACTAGATCATGATTAGTAATAAGTGTACGTAACTCATCATCAGATAAGCGCTTATCAAGAGTATCAATATGGCAATGAGGATTGATGCGATTCAATGCCATTTTTGCAGAAATAACTTTTTTACCTCCAATGGTTTCATCGCAATGAAGAACTTGGCGTTGGAGATTAGAGAGTTCAACAATATCATCGTCCACTAGGGTGAGCTTTCCCACACCCGCAGCTGCTAAATATTGGCTCGAAGCACAGCCTAAACCGCCAGCACCAATAATTAGAATTGAACTTTCTTTTAAGCGTTCTTGACCATCAAAATCAAAATTTCTTAGAATGATTTGACGATTGTAGCGCAACATTTCTTGATCGGTTAATTCAGCCATCTTTAAATGCTCTTTAATACAAAGAAGAGTTAAACAATTCAATAGTGACCATTTCGCCCGCTTCAACACGGCCGCGCTCGCGTTCTAACACAACAAAACAGTTTGCAACACTCATTGAGCTGAATGCGCCTGAACCTTGGTTGCCTGTTGTTGCTACTTCAAATTGTCCTTGAGCATTAATAGAGTAAATGCCACGCTGATAATCTGTACGGCCTGGGCGTTTCTTAAATAGTGTTGTTGAGACGGCAGGGATGGATTGTGGTGCTTCCCACTTTGAGTGACCCGCTAATTTCGCTAACATTGGCTGAACTAACACATACATGGTTAGCATCGCAGAAACTGGATTACCTGGTAATCCGCAGAAATAAGAATTTGGTAAATTACCAAATGCGAACGGTTTACCCGGTTTAATCGCGAGCTTCCAAAAGCCAATTTTCCCGAGTTCATCTAAAATGTCTTTTGTATAATCAGCTTCACCAACGCTTACTCCGCCAGAAGTAACGACAACATCGGCTTCTTTATCTGCTTTTAAGAACACTTCTTTTAGTGTTTTTGGGCAATCAGGGATGATACCTAAATCAATAGCTTCGCAACCAAAACGTTCGATGAGTACTTTGATACCATAGCGGTTACTGTCGTAGATCTGACCATCTTCTAATGGTTGGCCTAACGGTTTTAGCTCATCACCGGTAGAGAAGAAGGCAACTTTTGGTTTTACTACCACTGGAATATCATTAATGCCTAAAGAAGCAATTAGAGGGATATCTCGTGGTGTTAAGCGATGGCCTTTTTCTAAAACGGTTTGTCCTTGAGCAACATCATCACCAATTGGGCGGATATTGGTTTGTGGTTTAACATCAGCTAAAGACAGATCAAAGGTAATGTTACCGCCTGAATCTGAAGTCAGTTCTTGCATAATAACGGCGTCACAACCCTCAGGGATTTTTGCTCCGGTCATGATTCTGATGGTACTTTGTGCTGCCCACTTTCCTTCAAAGGGGATCCCTGCAAATGATTTTCCTGTTAGAGGCAGTGTTAAGGATTGCTCTAAGTCAGAGATACGAACGGCATAGCCATCCATTGCAGAGTTTGCAAAAGGAGGAACATTAATTGGAGAGCAGATATCTTCAGCTAAAACAAAACCAATCGCATCAGAAAGCGGTAATGTGTTTGTATTTGAGATAGGGGAAACTTGAGATAAAAGGGTGTCCAAAGCGGTTTCTACGGGGATCAAACCTTGAGTTGCGCAGCAATCCATCATGATACTCTCTAAATTAATAGTAATAATGACTGCACATTATCATATTTTACCTCTGAACATCTAATAGACCCAGTAAAATCAGGGTGTATTTATCTGACAGAGCGAGTATCCTTAGCAAAGTTCAATTGATTAGGTTATTTGGAGTATACGATGTCATCATTCAGTGAATCAGCCATTTTAGTGCGTGATGCCCTTATCGCGCGTGGTCTTGAGACGCCAATGAAGGAAAATGGAATTAGTCGTGAAGAAAAAAAAGAACGTATAGAAGACCACATGCGTGAAATCTTAACGCTGTTAAGTCTAGATCTTAGTGATGATAGTTTAGAGGAAACGCCTCACCGAATTGCTAAAATGTATGTAGATGAGATTTTTTCTGGTTTAGATTACGCGAATTTCCCTAAAATTACTGTCATTGAAAATAAGATGAATTGTGATGAAATGGTACGAGTGAATGATATTACGCTTACTAGTACTTGTGAGCATCACTTAGTCACTATTGACGGGAAAGCAACGGTTGCTTATATCCCTCGTCAGAAAATTATTGGCTTATCTAAAATTAATCGTATTGTTCGATTCTTTGCGCAGCGCCCACAAGTGCAAGAACGCATGACTCAACAAATTTTAGTTGCGTTGCAAACGTTACTTGGTAGTGATGATGTTGCGATAACGATGGAAGCTACGCATTATTGCGTTAAATCTCGTGGCATTATGGACGCAACAAGCAGTACAACAACCACTGCTCTTGGTGGGATTTTTAAACGAAACCCAGCAACAAGACATGAGTTTTTAAGCGGTATTCGTTAATAGAAATATGATATTTAAAAGCCCGTCACTTAAATGCTAAGAGACGGGCTTTTTTATGTTTATTAGATTTTCTTATATTAAGTTTTGGAATTAGTACTGTTAAAGCAATGGACTAAACATAGAAAAGAATCGTTCAGTAAAACGATGCGGTAAATTACGTTGTTGCCAAGTTGCTAAATCAACAGGTGTTGATTGATCTAAGTAACTATCAAGAACCCATGAGAGTTGTTTAGTAAATTCAGGATCATCAACAATTAAACTTACTTCAAAGTTGAGCCAAAAACTTCGCATATCTAAGTTGACGGTACCAATAATACAATGGCTATTATCAATAACGACGGATTTGGTATGCAATAGCCCTCCATTAAATTCATGGATTTGAACACCGGCTTTAAGTAGTGTCTCAAAGAAAGATTTAGATGCCCAACTCACCATCAATGAGTCATTTTTCTTCGGTAAAATTAATTTAACTTCAACTCCTCGATGTGCTGTAGTTCGTAATGTATGAAGCAATATTTCACTAGGCACAAAATAAGGAGTTGTGATCGTAATTGATGTTCTTGCTTGATTAATTGCAGTGATTAAAACCTGTTGAATAATATCATCAGGCATCCCTGGCCCTGATGGAACCACTTGAGTTGTGTGATTGAATGGGTCTATTGAAATAGGACATTCAGGTAACGTCGGTAATTCTCTGATCCCTGTTTCTACTTCCCAATCCCACGCATGAATCGTATTTAACACTGCGACATTAGGACCAGTTAAGCGGATCATTACGTCAACCCATTGCCCAACCCCTGAGTTTTGCTTGAAATATTGAGGATCAACTAGATTCATTGAACCGGTATAAGCAATCATATTATCGATGACGACAATTTTACGATGGAGACGTAAATCTAACCGTCTAAAAAACATACGAAGAGGGCTAACACTGAGTGCTTCTACAATATTGACGCCTGAACTTCTAAGAAGCTTAGGCCAATGACTTTTAAAGAAATCGATACTTCCTGCCGAATCTAAAAGTACATTAACGACAACGCCACGTTTTGCTGCTTTTATTAATGCACTTGCAACACTGTCAGCTAGCCCCCCATGATGCCAAATGTAAAACTCCATATTGATTTCATGTTCTGCTTTTTCAATATCTCTAACAATAGCCATTAAAATTTCAGATGGTGTATTTAATAGCGAAAGAGTATCGCCACTCAACGCGGGAATACCTAATCTATTTGAGCAGAGATTATGAATTGCTGAGATTCTATGAGAAATAGATTGAGGTTGGTGGTGCTGACAATTATGGACTTGTGCAAACCATTCTTCATAAGGAGTAAACATAGCTCTAGCTCGTTCACCACGGGTTCGGCCAAGATTCAGTTCTCCAATTAAGAAATATGCCATTACCCCTAATACTGGAATGATATAAATGATCATTAACCAAGCTAAAGAGACACCAACAGGTCTTGGTTTAAAAACAACACGTATCGTTACACCGGCGACGAGTAGCCAATATAAAATAAAACCAATAAGAGTAAGTGCTTGATAAAATTTATCCATTAGCCTTTGTCATTGAAATAGTAAATGAATCTCTATTAAATCAGGTGTTGTAGGAAAAGAGTAGATAAGGAGGGAAAAATTTACAAAATAAAATTCATTGATGGTTTTGTAAATATTTAAGTTAAAAAAGAGAGGTATACGTTAAAAAATTTAACATAAGGGCTTTCAATTTTATTCCTAAACTGTTCTACTTGCAATATTGAGCGTTAACCCAACCTTTTATAAGTGTATACTTTTTTGTACACCATTTTGATGCTCATATACAAACACAGCGCATATATAACGATATAAAATATTTGGAGAACTTGTGGCTATGAGTAATACCACTAATCCCCGTGATACCTGGGGTTCAAAATTAGGATTTGTAATGGCTGCGGCAGGATCTGCTGTTGGTTTAGGTAACATTTGGAAATTCCCATATACAGCCGGAGAAAATGGTGGTGGTGCATTTGTTGCTATCTACTTATTCTTCGTGATTTTTATTGGTTTTAGTGTGATGTTGACTGAATTTGCTATCGGCCGACGAACTCAAAAATCTGCAGTAGGTGCATTTAAATCGACAGATCGTCGTTGGACTTTTGCTGGTGTTATTGGCGTTGTCAGTGGTCTATTGATCATGGGCTTCTACCCGGTAGTCGGTGGTTGGGCCATTGCTTATATTGCTAAAGTAGGTACGGGGCTTTTAGATACTCCATCCGCTATTGGCGATAGCTTTGGTGCTTTTATCTCGAACCCTGTAGAGCCGCTTATGTGGATGGGGTTATACCTACTTCTAAACATTGTTATAGTAATAAAAGGGATTTCTGGTGGTATAGAGAAAGCCGGTAAAATATTAATGCCTTTACTGTTTCTTATCTTAGTCATTGTTTCTGTAAAAGGATTAATGCTTCCAGGTGCGATGGCTGGTCTTGATTTCTTATTTAGTCCTGATTTTTCTAAAATTGACAGTAATGTAATTCTTGCTGCGTTAGGTCAAGCCTTCTTCTCATTATCTCTTGGTATGGGTTGTATGATGACTTATGGTTCTTACCTGAAGAAAAAAGAGAATTTAGTTCAAACAACCGCGATGGTTACGGCAATGGATACAGGTGTTGCTGTTCTTGCTGGTGTCGCTATGTTCCCTGCAATGTTTGCATTTGGCATGGCGCCGACAGCCGGTCCAGGTTTGGTGTTTGTTGTTGTTCCACAAATATTTGCCGAGATGGGTGGCCTGATTGGTCTTCTGCTTGCCTTATTATTCTTTATTGGTTTAAGTGTTGCAGCATTAACGTCTTCAGTATCTCTACTAGAAGTAGTCGTTTCTTACTTAATTGATGAGAAGAAATTTACTCGAATTAAAGCGGTAATTGCTGCAAGTTCTGTAATGGCTATTTTATGTGTGTTTGCTTCATTATCTTTAGGTGGTCTTGGACCAACATTGTTTGATACTGGTGCGTTTGATATCTTTGATTTATTAACTGATAAGATATTCTTAGCTGTTGGTGGTATGTTGGTATGTATCTTCGCTGGTTGGAGATTGAAACGTGAAGATCTTGAAGATGAAGTAACCAATGGCGGTGAAATTAAATTTCCACTATTTGGTTTATGGTACGCATTGGTTAAGTATATTATTCCTGTTGCAATCGCAATCGTTGCATTCATGGGGATTTCATCTGGCTTTGATGGTGGTAAAGGCCCAATCATGCTGTTAGGTGTTGCTATTATTGCTGGTTCTGCGCTTATTTCTAAGAAGTTCTAATTTAAGATAAGTGGCAGTAAATATACAGAACTATTAAATATAAACGAGAGTCTTATGACCCTCGTTTTTTTGATTTAATGGAAATGAAAAAGCCTGATATAAATATCAGGCCTTAATGTATTTTAATGTGAGAGTATGGTTTATTCAATCTCACCATCAACGTAGTACCATTTTCCATCTTCTTTTAGGAAGCGAGAGTGTTCTTTTAATTGATGTAATTGCCCATTTTCAGAATAGGTTGCTTTAAAAGAAACAAAACCTTCATCATCGCTAGTATCTGATAAGTGTGAAGATACAACTTTCAGTTTTCGCCACTCGAGCTCTATAGATTCTTCTATACCATCTCTAAACTCTTTAGCGTGACAACAGGGATGGTAAGTATCAACAATATATTGTGTCAATTGTTTCACATGAGCACTATAACGAGAACGCATTAGTAATTCTGGTGTTTTTGCTAATTCATGGTTGTTATGAATTGGCTCACAACAAACAGAATAATTTTTTTTTGTACCACATGGACAATGATTTTTTTTAGGCATAATGGCGTTTGTTCTCTATTTTTCTATGTCATCTACCCATTCGGCAGATTCTTTATAACAGGTTGTAAATTCTTGTTCTGTAATTTTCAAGGAAACACAACATTGAGATACGGTGTTCCAATTGGCTTTTTCATAACTTTCTATCGCTAAGATTAATTTACCTAAAGAACCTTGACGCTCTGTTAATGCTAGCTTTATTTCAGTCGAAATTGGTAAGTGCTGGATCAGACTATTCAAAGGTTGATCTAATAAAGGTTCTAATAGTGAGAACAAACCGACTAAAAATGCTTGGTTTGGTTCTAGGTTGATATTGGTTTTATTTACAATTAACTCACATAACTTTGCACGATGTATGGAAAGAGTATAAAGAGATTGTGGTTTGTGTTGTGTTGCATGAGCGACAGCAACCAGCGATACAAATTGACGTAACTTGGTTTCACCTAAATAGACAAGAGCCTGCTTAAAAGAGGTTATTGGTTTATCAATGACTGAAGAGGCATTAACAAAACGCAGTAATTTATAAGATAATGAGACATCTTGAACTAAGTATTTTTCAACGGCATTAAAGTCAACAATCGGTGCTGAGATTTCTTTATATAGCTGCATTATTGACAATTGATTTGGTTGAATCGCTCGCTGTTGAAACATTTCTGGTTTACTGAAAAAATAACCTTGAAAATAAATAAACCCAGCGGCTTTTGCTTGCTCAAATTCTTCATAAGTCTCTACTTTTTCAGCAAGGAAAGAAATATTATATTTTTCACAATGACGAATGAATAGTTTTGCTTTTAAAATAGGTGTAGTACGAATATCAAACTTAATAATGTCTATATAAGGTAAAAATGGAGTCCATTGAGGATTTGGTTCGAAATCATCAAGTGCTAATTTATAGCCGCGTTCTGCAAGAGTTTTAACTGCATTAAGTAAGTCTTGGTTTGGGATACAATCCTCAAGGATCTCAACGACTAGATTATGGGAGTTAAATAGCATTGGAACTAAGTTAATTAAACTTTGTTGAGGAAAATTTACAAAGCCTAATTTATCATTGATAGCATTACACTGTGAGCTTAAAAAGTGATCAGATAGTAATCGACTTGTTGCTTCTTCTGCTTCTACTGCTGGAAACGTATTTTTGGGACCATCTCGGAATAATAATTCGTAACCAATCGTATTTTTTTTGATGTCTAAGATAGGTTGACGAGCAACATATGAATACATAAACGTTATTCTCTACAGCGTGTTGAATCGAAACTGGCCTAATCATAATCTCTTTATTAAGAAAAGACTATGATCCTCCTTATTACAAAATAAGAGTGGGTTATTAATGTGATTTATTTAAAACTTTTTTCATGAAGTGTATATATATTGTTCTTATATTCAAGAATCGAGCCTTGCGTATACCAATCCCCAAGTACAATACGAGTCATTTCTTGATCATTAAAAGTGAAAACATGAGTATCTGGACGGTGAGTGTGCCCATGAATCAACCTTTTTACACCTTCTTCTGACATCACTTTTTCAACCTCACTCTGAGTGACATCCATAATCGTTAATTCTTTATGTTGTTTCTTCTCTTTGATTTTATCTTGTACGTTTTTAACAATACGTTGACGTATAAAAAGAGGGATACGATTGAATACCCATTGGAGCCATGGTTGGTGAACTTTTGCGCGGAATTCTTGATATTTGATGTCATCAATACAAAGCGTATCACCGTGCATGATTAGAACTTTTTCGCCATCCATATGAATAACGGTGTGGTCAGCTAAAAGTTGAACTCCGGTTTCTTTACAAAAGCGCTTATTAAGTAAGAAGTCTCGGTTTCCTTGAATAAAGTAACACTCAACACCTTGTTGGGTTAACGCTTTAAATGCATCTTTAATTACAACATTAAATGGTGAGTTATCATCATCGCCAATCCAAAATTCAAATAAATCACCTAATACATAAAGCTTTTCTGCATGAATAGCTTCATTGCTCATAAAATCTAGAAAGCAATCAGTGATTTCAGGTCTAAGAGGGGATAGGTGGAGATCAGAGATAAATAGAATAGTCATAAAATGCTTTTGGTTTATTAGGATGATGCCAGCTCTAATTTATAAAGCTGGCATAAAAACAGAATTATTCTGTAATTGTTGCACCAGTAATGAATACTTCTTCAACTGGAACATCTTGGTGTACATAACCGTAGTTACCTGTTGCAACACCTTTGATTTTATTTACTACGTCCATACCTTCAACAACTTCAGCGAATACACAGTAACCCCAACCATCCATAGACTCAGATTTAAAATCTAGGAATTTGTTGTCATTAACGTTGATGAAGAATTGAGAACTTGCTGAATGCGGTTCCATAGTACGAGCCATTGCTAATGTACCTACTTTGTTGCTTAGGCCATTGTTTGCTTCGTTTTTGATTGTTGCACGGCCAGTTTTTTCTTCAAGACCAGCAGTCATGCCGCCGCCTTGAACCATAAAGCCATCAATTACACGGTGGAAAAGCGTGTTGTCGTAGAAACCTTCTTGACAGTATTGTAAGAAGTTAGCACAAGTTGCAGGTGCTTTATCTTCGTGAAGTTTAACTGTGATGTCACCAAAAGATGTGTGAAGGATGATCATGAAATTACCTTTGTAATTGTATTTAAATAGAATTTGATTTTACCTAAGATTAAGGAGGATCTACAGGGAATTTTCTTGCTATCATTACTTAATATAGGTTTAATAGCCTTTATATATCCTTTAAACAAATAATGAGTAAAAAAAGAGCATGTTGAAAATATATAACTCACTTACACGCCAAAAAGAAGAATTTAAACCAATTACCGAAGGTAAAATCGGTATGTATGTGTGTGGGGTTACCATTTACGACTTGTGTCATATTGGTCATGGCCGTACGTTTGTCTCTTTTGATGTGATTTCTCGTTATTTACGTTTTTTAGGTTACGATCTTACTTTTGTTCGTAACATTACAGATATTGACGATAAGATCATTAAACGTGCCGCTGAAAATGGCGAAACGTGTGATACATTAACTGAGCGTCTAATTGCTGATATGCATGCTGATTTTGACGCTTTAAATATGAAACGTCCAGATGTTGAACCAAGAGCAACAGAATACATTACTGAAATTGTAGAGTTAGTAGAGCGTTTGATCGAGCGTGGTTTTGCTTACGTTGCATCTAATGGTGATGTTATGTTTGAAGTGAAAAAATACGACGAATACGGTCGCCTTTCTCGTCAAGACCTTGAGCAACTTCAAGCGGGCTCTCGCGTCACAATTGAAGAAGCAAGTGTAAAGCGTAGTGGTATGGACTTCGTATTATGGAAAATGTCTAAACCAGGCGAACCAACATGGGAATCACCATGGGGTCCTGGCCGTCCAGGCTGGCATATCGAATGTTCTGCAATGAACTCTTCTATTTTGGGTAATCATTTTGATATTCATGGGGGGGGCTCTGACCTTATGTTCCCACATCATGAAAATGAAATCGCTCAATCATGTTGCGCACATGATTCTAAGTACGTAAATACTTGGATGCACAGCGGCATGGTAATGGTTGACCGTGAAAAAATGTCTAAGTCATTAGGAAACTTTTTTACTATCCGTGACGTATTAGCGCATTACGATTCTGAAACAGTTCGCTATTTCTTAATGTCTGGTCATTACCGTAGCCAATTGAATTACAGTGAAGATAATTTAAACCAAGCTCGTGCTTCACTAGAGCGTTTGTATACCTCTTTACGTGGCCTTGATTTAACCGTTACTGCTGCTGGTGGTGAAGAGTTTGTTTCTCGTTTTTCAACCGCAATGAATGATGATTTCAATACGCCAGAGGCTTATTCTGTATTGTTTGAGATGGCGCGTGAAGTAAACCGCCTGAAAACAGAAAATGTTGAAGCTGCCTCTAAGCTTGGTGCGTTGATGCGTGAACTTGCTGAAGTATTAGGCTTATTATCTCAAGATCCAGAAGCTTTTTTACAAGGCGATAGTGGCAGCGATGATGAAGTTGCTGAAATTGAAGCATTGATTAAAGCGCGTAATGATGCTCGTGCAGCAAAAGATTGGGCAGCTGCTGATGCCGCTCGTGATGCTATTGCAGCGCTAAATATTGTTCTTGAAGATGGCCCAGAGGGCACGACATGGCGTCGTAAATAATATAAACAGTTTTATATAAAGGGCTGGTATTTCCAGCCTTTTTTATTACCAAATTTTTAAACTTTAATAGAGGACACATTTGTGGCTCAAATGTACTTTTATTACTCAGCAATGAATGCGGGTAAATCAACAACACTTCTTCAATCGTCTTTTAATTATCAAGAACGCGGAATGAACCCTGCAATTTTCACTGCAGCTATTGATGATCGTTATGGTGTGGGAAAAGTGAGTTCTCGTATTGGTTTAGATGCGGATGCGCATTTATTTAATACTGATATGGATTTGTTTGAGGTAATTAAAACACTTCATGAAAAAGAGAAACTTCATTGTGTGTTAATTGATGAATGCCAATTCTTAACTAAAGAACAAGTTTATCAGCTAACAGAAGTAGTTGATAAGCTGCATATTCCTGCGTTGTGTTATGGTTTACGTACTGATTTTTTAGGTGAACTATTTGAAGGCAGTAAGTACTTGTTATCTTGGGCTGATAAATTAGTTGAACTAAAAACAATTTGTCATTGTGGCCGTAAAGCGAACATGGTTATTCGTACTGATGAGCATGGGGTTGCTATTGCTGATGGCGATCAAGTTGCTATTGGTGGTAATGAATTGTATGTATCAGTTTGTCGTACTCACTATAAAGAGGCGTTAGGTAAATAAAACCAGTGCCAATAGCAATGGATATGTGAATTCTTATAGTGAAGAAATTAAGGCCAAATCCATTGTAATGGATTTGGCCTTTTTATCGTCGTTTTAAAAGAGTATTAATTACAAGTAGAAATACCTACTTCCTTCCATACTCCCCATTCACCAGAGGTTGATGGATCATTACCTTGAGTCCACCATTTTGCTTCCCATGTTTTACCTGCTTGAGACACTTGATCGCCACCAGTGTAAACCGCTGTTGCATCCCATGCATTGTCACAAGTTACAGGTGGGTTCCCAACATCTTTTAGTACAGTAACGCTTACTGTTGCTGTATTTGATGCTTGGCCATCATTTGCAGTTACCGAGAATGATAACGGAGTATCTGTTGTATAAGAACCTGCAGTAAAGGTTACTTTAGACCCTGTAACCGTTGCATCTATTCCTGATGGAACAGCCCACGTAAACGTAAGGGGATCGTTATCTGCATCAGTAGAAGAAGAGGCATCCAATATAACGACATCACCTTTATTGACAGAGCTTGGTGCAATAATTGCTGCCACTGGTGGGGTATTAACTGGTTCAGTTCCCTCAACTGTGACTGCTACAGAGGTAGAGTCAGAAGCTGTTGCGCCTTTATTGTCAGTTACCGTTAATGTAAATTGTAGAGTTTCAGATTGAGCAAAACCATCGGTAGAAAAACTAGCGTTAGCACTATTTGGATTGCTTAATGTTATTACTGGACCAGAGGTTTGAGTCCAAACATAAGAGACAATAGTTCCATCGCTGTCTGATGATAAAGATCCATCAAGTTGAACTGTAGCAGGAGCGATAACAGCAATATCAACTCCGGCATTAGCAATTGGTTTCTTATTTACTGGAGGAATTACCGTACCATCACCAGCAAGACCTTCTTGCATTGCATTAAGAATATCACCATTATCTGCGTCAATTTCCCATGCAAATAAGCCACCTAAACCAAGTGAACGAACGTATTCACCTTTAGCAAGTACAGATTGTTTATTGTCATAAGTGATTAAATCACCATTGCTTGGGTCATAAGCATATGCAGCTTGAGCAATGTCATCATAACCTACTTCAACACCTGCTTTATTTACGTAATTGGTCACTACATCTTTATAATCAATTACGCCAGCTTCCCAAGAACCAGCAACTTTACCATTACCAACACCTGTCATAGGGTTTGTCGGGTCAGTCATGCTGTCACGTGTAACACCAGTCCAGCCACGCGCATACATAGCAGCACCAACGACTAATTTTTTAGCATCAACACCTTGAGCAAGTAATAAGTCGATCGCATTAGTGATTGTATAAGCAGGACCTTTACGAGGCTCGCCTTTATCATCTAACCCTGTTCCATCACATTCGCCTTGTGACATGTGTGAGCCACAGTTTAATGCAGTTTGATGCCCAACGACGTTATTCCAGCCGCCAAAGAAGTCATAAGTCATCGCAAAGATATAATCCATATATTGAGAAGCTGCTGCATAATCAACATCCTCAATCTTATCGTAACCAGCACCAATCGCAGAGGTTAACTCATACGTTTTACCTGTTTCAGCACTTAACTCATCAAGCATTGCTCTTAGTTCTTGCATTAATGCAACATAAGCTGGGCCATCATTTACAGGGTCACCACCTGTTGCACTTGCACCGTCACCACCAGGGAATTCCCAATCGATATCTACACCATCATAAAATTTCCATGTTTTAAGGAATTTTTTAACTGAAGCAACGAAGATGTCTCGCTTAGGTTTATCAACAAAGTCATAAAAAGGGTCTGATAAAGTCCAACCACCGATTGATGGAACAATTTTTAGGTCTGGATAACGTTGCTTAAGTGCCATCATTTGTCCATAAGTCCCTTTATAAGGAGTACTATGAACGTGACCAGATTGAGGCTGCGGCATTTGAACAGCAGCCCATGGGTCATGAATAACAACTTCATAGTCAGGAGTTCCTGCACAAGCACGGTTTAGAGCAGCTAAGCTGTTGCCGTTTTCAATTTCACCTAAAGAAGGGTTAGGGCCACAGATAGGAACAAAACCATAAAGAATATGGGTTAGATTTTGTGCTGGAATTTGGTCAACAGCAAACTTACGACCGTAAACCCCCCATTCAACAAAATAAGCACCAGAAACCATTCCATCAGGCGTGGTGTAATTTCCATTAGCAGGATCGACATTCATTGGCAGAGGATCTAAATGGCTACCATCAGTATCGGCAACAACAATTGCTTTGGCTGCACTGGTGCTACATTCTTCTGTTGCGCCTGAGCCATTACAAAGTTCTACCGTCATTTCGTATTGACCGCCTTGACGAACTTGTAGAACCGTAGAGGCTTTTTGTGAAGCTGAAGGAGAAACCGCTTCTTCATGAACCACAACGCCATTTAATAGCACGCGCCATTTTTCTGCAGATTCACCAGACCAGCGATCCCAAGTAACAGGTACTTCTGCAAATTCTTTAATTGTCACTAAATCTTTATATGAGGTAGCAGCTTGATCTACATCGATAATTGAAAAATCACTTTCCATCCAAGAAATAATTGCTTGGCCAGGGACCGCAGCATAGCCTGGAGCGGATAGAGCAAGGGCAATTGCTGCAGAGCAAACCCCTAGTTTATTTTTAAACATAAATAACATCCTTGATTAATTAATCCTAAATGGATTGCTGCTGAAAAATTCAGCATTGCTACTATTTTTGTTCATATTTTATAAATATCCAATTGCGATGCTGAGTTTGGTAGCAATCTAGGATAATCAACATGTTTTATTTGTAATTCAGCTAAAATAATGAAGGGTCTGTCTAAAATTTATGTTTTATGTATTGCGTTAATTAAGGTGCTTAATTATTAGAGTTAATTAACTTTTTTGCGTAAAAAAAGCTATTAATTAGTGTTTTTATCTGTATTTTGAGCGGTTTTTTAGCTTTCTATTCTTTTTTTAATATTCTTCTAGTCGAAATAGTATGAAATTTTATTTTTTTTATAGTGTATTGGTACTCATATTTACTGAAAGGTTAAAATGTGGTCGTTTATCCTGCTGATTGTGATGTTTTTAAAAATTATTAGGCGTTTTGTAACAAAAATGTGGCAAGTTACTTCAATGATTGATAATGTTTCCCACAATTCTTCGAAGGTTTTTATGTTTTTTAAGCGTATTTCACGTTTTTAGATAATAAATGATTGGCAAGTCGTTTTGCCCGAAGAGTGTCATGGAAGCTAAATAAAATGTATTGGAGTTAATGCATGTATAAGAATAAAATTACACAAGCGATCTTGCTTGGTGGCCTGTCACTAACACTTGTCGGCTGTGGAGATAAAACCGCAGAGCAACCAGTTAAAGAAACTAAACCTGCTGAAAAACCAATGTCGACAGAAGTGGTTTATGCAGATGTTCAAGAACTGACTCGTGGTAATGGTACTGAAGTTGCAACTCTTGATCCTCATAAGTCTCAAGGTGTACCTGAGTCTCACGTGATTCGTGATTTACTTGAAGGTCTGGTGAATCAAGATGCAGAAGGTAATACCATTCCTGGTGTTGCAGAAAGTTGGGAAACAACGGACAACCAAAAATTTATTTTCCATTTACGTAAAGATGCTAAGTGGTCAAATGGCGATCCTGTAACTGCAGATGATTTCGTATACAGCTTCCAACGTGCTGTTGATCCTGCAACTGCATCTCCTTACTCTTGGTATATGGAATATACTAAGATGGCGAATGCTAAAGACATCGTTGCGGGTAAAAAAGATAAGAGTGAACTAGGTGTTAAAGCAATTGATGCCAACACTTTAGAAGTTCAACTTGATACTGCTGTTCCTTACTTTGTTAAAATGATGGGTCACACAACAGTAAAACCTGTTCATAAAGCAACGATTGAAAAATTTGGTGACCAGTGGACTAAGCCGGGTAATTTTGTTGGTAATGGTGCTTATGTTGTTGACCAATGGGTTGTGAATGAGCGTTTAGATCTAGTTCGTAACGAACAGTATTGGGATAACGCGAATACGAAAATCAATAAAGTCACTTTCTTACCGATTGAAAATCAAGTGTCAGAAATGAATCGTTTCCTTTCTGGCGAGTTGGATTTTACAAACGAATTGCCTGTGGAGCACTTTAAACGCCTAAAAAAAGAAGAGCCTGAATCTGTTTCAGTTGTTGGTAGTCTATGTACTTACTACTACTCGTTTAATACAAAAAAAGCACCGTTTGATGACGTTCGAGTTCGTAAAGCTATCTCTTATGCCATTGACCGCCCAATTATTTCTGATGTCATTTTAGGCCAAGGTCAAAAACCAGCGTATTTCTTAACACCAGAAATTACTGCAGGCTTTAACCCTGAGCTTCCTGTTTACGGAAAAATGACGCAAGATGAACGGAATGCTGAAGCAAAACGTCTATTAGCTGAAGCCGGCTTTGGTCCTGAAAATCCACTTAAATTTACTCTTCTATACAATACGTCAGAAAACCATAAGAAAATTGCAGTCGCTGCAGGCTCTATGTGGAAGAAGACTCTTGGCTTAGAAGTTGTTTTAGAAAACCAAGAATGGAAAACCTACCTAGATTCAAAAGACCAAGGTCAATTTGAAGTAGCACGTGCTGGCTGGTGTGGTGATTACAATGAAGCATCTGCTTTTTTAACATTAATGGTTAGTAAGAATACAACTGGCGGTCAACATTACGGAAGTGCTGAATATGATGCATTGATTGAAAAAGCATTGGCATCAACTTCAGAAGAAGAGCGTACTGCTATCTATCTACAAGCTGAGCAGCTATTAGCGAAAGATATGCCAATTGCGCCTATCTATCAGTACGTTAAATCTCGTCTATTATCCCCTCAAGTTGGTGGTTTCCCAACAGGAAACGCAGAAGAGAAAATCTACTCAAAAGATCTTTACATCAAAGCTAAGTAATTAGTAGTAACTAAAACTATAAAAAAAGCCACTACACGCAGGATAGCGTGTAGTGGTTAGATCGATCTTTATTTTATTTTTTGTCACAGACTGGAAGAGTGAATTATGTTTCAATTCATTATCAAACGGATCCTTGAAGCAATCCCAACAATGTTGGTATTGATCACTATCTCATTTTTTTTAATGAGGTTTGCTCCTGGTAACCCATTTTCTACAGAACGGCCACTTCCGCCAGAAGTAATGGCGAATATCAATGCAAAGTATGGTTTAGATAAGCCTGTATTTGAACAATACACCACTTACCTTGGAAACATTCTGCAAGGTGATTTTGGACCATCATTTAAATACCAAGATTACACAGTTAATGAGCTGGTTGAAGCGGCATTACCCGTTTCTGCAAAAGTCGGTTTTTTTGCCTTTATCTTTACCGTTGTACTTGGTGTCTCCATTGGTACGTTAGCCGCATTGAGGCAAAATACCTGGTTAGATTACAGTATAATGTCAACAGCCATGATAGGGGTCGTAATGCCATCCTTTGTATTGGCCCCTGCACTTATTTATCTCTTTTCTATTGAACTTGGTTGGTTCTCTGCCGGGGGCTGGCATGATGGTTCATTTAAATACATGTTTTTACCAATTATGGGTATGTCCTTTCTCTACGTAGCAACGTTTGCTCGTATCACTCGCGGTAGCATGATTGAAACACTTAATAGTAACTTTATTCGTACGGCTCGAGCAAAAGGATTAAGTTACCGCTACATCGTTCTAAAACATGCGTTAAAACCAGCAATGCTACCTGTTGTTTCTTATATGGGTCCAGCATTCGTAGGTATTATCACCGGTTCTGTTGTTATCGAAACCATTTTTGGTTTGCCAGGTATTGGTAAGTTATTCGTAAATGCAGCTTTTAACCGTGATTATTCGTTAGTAATGGGGGTTACCATTTTAATTGGTTTCCTATTTATCTTATTCAACGCGATTGTTGATGTATTACTAGCTGTAATTGACCCGAAAATTCGTTTTTAATAGGGGACGGACGTATGTTAACTAAAAAAGAAAATTTAGAAGCGATCGAAAAGTTCTCAGAAAATCTAGAGATTGAAGGTCGTAGTTTATGGCAAGATGCGCGTCTTCGTTTTATGCGAAACAAAGCGGCAATGATAAGCCTTTGTGTGCTTACAGTAATGACATTAGCTGTGATTTTTTTACCTATGTTTAGTCAGTATGCTTATGATGATACCGATTGGTATGCATTGCATGAAGCACCAAGTATGACTCACCTTTTTGGTACAGATAGTTTAGGGCGAGATCTTTTTGTTCGAACTTTAGTTGGTGGAAGAATTTCATTAATGGTTGGTATCCTCGGTGCATTTGTCGCGGTACTTATCGGTACGCTTTATGGTGCAACTTCAGGATTTGTTGGCGGTAAAGTCGACCGTATCATGATGCGTTTTATTGAGATTTTATATGCGGTCCCATTTATGTTCCTCGTAATTGTACTAGTGACATTCTTTGGCCGTAATATCGTACTTATCTTTGTTGCTATCGGTGCAATTGCTTGGCTTGATATGGCTCGTATAGTTCGTGGTCAGACACTGAGCTTACGTAGTAAAGAGTTTATCGAAGCGGCACACGTTTGTGGTGTGAGCAAGTGGGGTATCATCACTCGCCATATCGTTCCAAACGTATTAGGTATTGTTGCTGTTTATTCAACGTTACTTATCCCAAGTATGATCTTAACAGAATCTTTCTTATCCTTCCTCGGTCTTGGTGTTCAAGAGCCAATGACAAGCTGGGGGGCTTTACTTCAAGAAGGCTCTCAAACAATGGAAGTCGCTATTTGGCAACTAACTTTCCCCGCTTTATTTATGGTTGTTACCTTATTTTGCTTTAACTACGTGGGTGATGGTTTACGTGATGCGCTGGATCCAAAAGACAGATAATTCTCTGTGTGGACAGCTAATTATTAAACAAATTTGAGTAGGAAAGAATTATGAGTTTATTAGATGTAAAAGATCTGCGCGTAGAGTTTACAACTCAAGATGGTAACGTAACCGCAGTAAATGATTTAAATTTTTCACTTCAGCAAGGTGAGACATTGGGCATCGTAGGTGAGTCAGGCTCTGGTAAGTCACAGACAGTATTTGCACTAATGGGTCTATTAGCTAAAAACGGTATTATTACTGGTAGCGCAAAATTTGAAGGTAGAGAGGTTCTAAATCTTCCTGAAAAAGAGCTGAATAAAATTCGTGCGGAACAGATGGCAATGATTTTCCAAGATCCAATGACGTCTCTAAATCCATATATGAAAGTTAGCGACCAGCTAATGGAAGTATTAATGTTGCATAAAGGCATGGGTAAAGCAGAAGCATTTGAAGAATCAGTTCGTATGCTAGAAGCGGTTAAAATACCAGAAGCTCGTAAGCGTATTACTATGTATCCGCATGAGTTTTCAGGTGGTATGCGTCAACGTGTAATGATAGCAATGGCATTATTATGTCGTCCAAAATTATTGATCGCTGATGAACCAACAACGGCACTAGATGTAACGATTCAAGCACAAATCATGCAGTTATTGAATGAACTTAAAAGTGAATTTAACACCGCTATTATTATGATCACCCATGATTTGGGTGTGGTAGCTGGTTCGTGTGACAAAGTGTTGGTTATGTACGCAGGTCGTACAATGGAATATGGTTCAGTGAATGAAATTTTCTATGAGCCAAGCCATCCATACGCAGAAGGTCTGTTAAAAGCTATTCCTCGTTTAGATCAAGAGGGTGAGATTTTATCAACTATCCCTGGTAATCCACCAAACTTACTTCGATTACCTACAGGCTGCCCTTATCAAGAGCGTTGTCATCGTGTAATGGACCGTTGTAAGCAAGAAGCACCGATACTGCAACCATTTGCAAACGGTCGTTTACGTGCTTGTTTTTCTGAACAGGAGACGTGGTAATGTCAGCAGATAAAAAATTAATATTAGACATAAAGAACTTAAAAGTTCACTTTAGCATTCCATCAAAATCAGTGTGGCCTTGGGCGAAACCTGCAAATTTAAAAGCGGTAGATGGTGTAAACGTTCGCTTATATGAAGGCGAAACATTGGGTGTTGTTGGTGAGTCTGGTTGTGGTAAATCAACGTTTGCTCGTGCAATTATTGGTTTAGTCGAAGCAACAGAAGGTGAAGTTGTGTGGCTTGGTCAGGACTTGACTAAACTGGAAGATGAGCCATTACGCCAAAAACGTAAAGAGATTCAAATGATCTTCCAAGATCCACTTGCTTCTCTTAATCCACGTATGACTGTAGGCGATATTATTGCTGAACCATTACAAACCTTCTATCCAAAACTGACAAAAGATGAAGTGAAAGATAGGGTAAAAGAAATGATGGCAAAGGTAGGTTTATTACCTAATGTTATTAACCGTTACCCTCATGAATTCTCTGGTGGGCAATGTCAGCGTATCGGTATTGCGCGTGCGCTTATTTTAAAACCAAAAATGATCATCTGTGATGAACCAGTTTCAGCTCTGGATGTTTCAATTCAAGCACAAGTAGTAAATCTACTGAAAGAGCTACAAAAAGAGTTAGGATTAAGCTTAGTTTTCATTGCTCATGACTTATCAGTAGTGAAGCACATTTCTGATCGTGTATTGGTTATGTATTTAGGTAATGAGGTTGAATTGGGTGAGTCAGATGCGTTATTTAGCAACCCTAAACACCCGTATACAAAAGCGCTAATGTCAGCAGTACCAATTCCAGATCCAAAGCTTGAAAGAGCAAAGGTAATTGAGATGCTAGAAGGTGATTTACCTTCACCAATCAGTCCACCTTCTGGTTGTGTATTCCGTACTCGTTGTCCTCAAGCTACAGATATATGTGCACAGACTAAACCAGAGCTAAAAGGAACAGATGTACACGCCGTTTCTTGTTTAGCTGTAACCGATATCTAATGTAAAAAGCCATCATAATTCGATTAATTATGATGGCAATTTCAGTTTTTAATCATTCAGCCTGTGACAGGCTTAAGCGCGATAATCTATTTATATCGCGCTTTTTTTATTCTTCGTCTTCCTCTGATTCTACGAACCAGTAACCGGTATTTACAAACTGCAGTAAGTTAGACACTGAATGTGGATCTTGTAGTAAATTTTCTATATCAAGAAGTGTAAATTCTGAAGCTTCACATAAAGCGATGACATCATTTTTTACTGCCAGTGGGAAAACATAGCTTTCACCATCAATATAAAGCGTCATATTATCCTCACATGCTTCAGCTTCATGATAGAAGGCACGAATACCTGCAACTTTAATCAGAGCTTGTCCTGATTGTAAATAGCTTAATAACTCTTCAGTTGTCCATTTTTCAGAATCAGGAAGGATGTTTAAATGATGACGAGAATTACTTAAATATTCACCCATAAATTGCTTTAGCGTTTGTTCATCCGACATAGCATTTAACATCATCGCTTTTAGGTCTTCAAAGCTTTGTGTCGTAATTTTAGTGCCGTGATCTTGTGCTTGAAGATCTGGGTTGTGGTAATGCACATCACTTTTTTCATTTTCAATAATGAAATCAGCAAAATTACTTACTAACTCTTGCTCTTTTGGAGAGCGGAAGCCAGCAGAATAGCTCATTGATGGTTCTAGTGCATAGCCATCATGTGGGAAGCCCGGTGGGATATAAAGAATATCACCAGGTTCTAAGATTTGATCAATGATAGGATCAAAACCTGTGATTTGCTTTAATGCGCCATGACGGTGTTCTTCTTCGTATTCACCAATATCACCAACACGCCAATGACGTTTACCTTGACCTTGAATGATGAAAACATCGTATTGATCGATGTGTGGACCAACGCCACCATCAGGCACAGAGTAGCTGATCATGATGTCATCAAATAACCAGTTTGGCATTTGTTTGAATGGCTTAAATAACTCTGCTGCACCTTCGTGCCAGTGGTTAGCCGCTTGAACAATAATAGACCAATTGGTTTCGCCAAGCGTATCAAATAACTCTTCGCTCAATGGGCCGTGTTCTGCTTTCCATTCGTTATTTAAATTGGATACAAAGCGAGAATCGACATCACTTTCTAGTGTTAAACCCGCCAGTTCTTCAGGAGTAACAGGGTCTTGGAAGTTTTCAAAACCGCCTTTAATAATGACAGGTTTTTTCTGCCAGTACTCCGCAAGGAATTCTTTTAATGAGAAGCTTAATTGATACATGATTTTTTCCAATAAAAATGCCCGATAGTCGGGCATTTAGAATAAATTTAGGATGAGTAAAATGGTTAGTATTTAACGTTATTGTTATATTGACTTAAGATCTCTACCATTTTTTCCATTGTTTCTTTAGAAGGAGGATTAACGCCTTCAAGAGGGTAGCTAAGCCCCATCGCTTCCCATTTATGTGCACCTAATTGGTGGTAAGGAAGCAATTCAATTTTCTCAATGTTATCCATGTCTTTAATGAATTCACCAAGTAGGTGTGCTGATTCTTCATCGTCAGTATAACCAGGAACAATTACGTAGCGGATCCATGTTTTTTGACCGATTTTGTGTAAGTAACGAGCAAAATCTAGAACACGAGCGTTGGATACACCAATGAATTCTTTATGAACGTCATCTTTCATTTGTTTAAGGTCAAGCATAACAAGATCAGAGGCTTCCAATACTTCATCTATAACATCGCTATGTTTACGAATATAGCCATTAGTATCTAAGCACGTATGCATGCCTTCAGCTTGTGCTGCACGGAAGAAATCACGAACAAATTCAGGTTGAAGCATCGCTTCGCCACCAGAACAAGTAATGCCGCCGCCAGATGCTTTCATGAAATGACGATAGCTTTTCGCTTCTTCAATTAACTCTGTGACAGTAACTTCTTTACCTTCATGGGTATCCCAAGTATCGCGATTATGGCAATACATGCAACGCATTAAGCAGCCTTGCAAAAAGATGATAAAGCGAATACCTGGACCATCAACGGTACCACAAGATTCAAAAGAGTGAATACGACCTACAGACATGACGACATTTCTCCGAACTATAATTATGAGGTCATTTTATTACACTTTGAGGTAATTAAGTAGGGCAAACCATAGAGAAATAGGGGGAATTATGAGGAAAGTGGAAATAAAAAAGCCCTACCAAAATGGCT
>NZ_MSCO01000001.1:1747746-1759583 GCF_002954705.1 Aliivibrio sifiae | reverse complement strand
AACCAAAATGGCAGGGCTTAATGCTACTTAATTAACGCTGAAATTATAGAGTTTCAGTGAAAGTACGTGCGATTACGTCTTTTTGTTGTTCAGTAGTTAGAGAGTTAAAACGCACAGCGTAACCCGATACACGGATAGTTAGTTGTGGGTAGTTCTCTGGGTGCTTAACTGCGTCTTCTAGAGTTTCACGGTTAAGAACGTTTACGTTAAGGTGTTGACCACCCTCTACGTTAGCTTCGTGGTGGAAGTAACCATCCATTAGGCCAGCAAGGTTCGAACGACGGTTGTCATCGTCTTTACCTAGTGCGTTAGGAACGATAGAGAATGTGTAAGAAATACCATCTTGTGCATCAGCAAACGGTAGTTTACCTACTGAAGTTAGAGATGCTACAGCACCTTTCTCATCACGGCCGTGCATTGGGTTAGCACCAGGAGCAAAAGGAGCACCTGCTTGACGACCATCTGGTGTGTTACCAGTTTTCTTACCGTATACAACGTTAGATGTAATAGTAAGGATAGATTGAGTAGGGATAGCGTTACGGTACATTTTAAGCTTACGGATTTTACCCATGAACGTAGAAACTAGTTCACATGCGATATCATCAACGCGAGCGTCGTTGTTACCAAATTTAGGGTAATCACCTTCGATGTCGAAATCGATAGCGATGCCATCTTCGTCACGAATTGGTTTAACTGTAGCGTATTTGATTGCAGATAGTGAATCGGCTGCAACAGATAGACCAGCAATACCACAAGCCATTGTACGACGAACGTCACGGTCATGAAGAGCCATTAGAGACGCTTCGTAGCTGTATTTGTCGTGCATGTAGTGGATAGAGTTCAATGCTGTAACGTATTGAGTTGCTAACCAATCCATGAAGTGATCTAGACGATCCATTACTTTAGCGTAATCAAGAACTTCATCAGTCATTGGCGCTTCTTTAGGGCCAACTTGGATTTTCAGCTTCTCATCAACGCCGCCGTTGATAGAGTAAAGCATTGTTTTCGCAAGGTTAGCACGAGCACCGAAGAACTGCATTTGCTTACCAACGATCATTGGAGATACACAACAAGCGATTGCGTAATCGTCAGAACCTAGGTCAGGACGCATTAGGTCATCATTTTCGTACTGGATAGAAGAAGTATCGATAGATACTTTTGCACAGAAACGTTTGAAGCCTACAGGCAGTTGTTCAGACCAAAGAACCGTGATGTTTGGCTCTGGAGAAGGCCCCATTGTGTATAGGCTATTTAGGAAACGGAAGTTAGTACGTGTAACTAGTGTACGACCGTCAAGACCCATACCACCCATAGATTCTGTAGCCCAGATAGGGTCACCAGAGAATAGTTCATCGTATTCAGGAGTACGTAGGAAACGAACCATACGTAGCTTCATTACGAAATGGTCAATCATTTCTTGAGCTTGTTCTTCAGTTAGAAGACCCGCTTCGATATCACGTTGGATGTAGATGTCTAGGAAAGTCGAAGTACGACCTAGAGACATTGCAGCACCGTTTTGAGATTTAACAGCAGCTAGGTAGCCGAAGTAAGTCCACTGAATAGCTTCTTGAGCAGTAGTAGCAGGCTCAGAGATATCACAGCCGTATTTAGCTGCCATAACTTTGATTTGACCTAGAGCGCGGTGTTGTTCAGCAATTTCTTCACGAAGTTGCATTGTAGCAGTTAGATCTTCGCCTTTTTCAAAACGTTCTTGTAAAGAAGCGAATTGAGCTAGTTTGTCTTTGATTAGGAAATCAATACCGTAAAGTGCAACACGACGGTAATCACCAATGATACGACCACGGCCGTATGCATCAGGAAGACCAGTTAGAACACCTGATTTACGACAGTTTAGGATGTCTTTAGTATAGATATCGAAAACACCAGCATTGTGTGTTTTGCGGTATTCAGAGTAGATTTTTGAAACCATAGGATCAAGTTCACGATCATATGCTTTACAAGAACCTTCAACCATACGTACGCCACCGTTAGGGATGATTGCACGTTTTAGAGGAGCATCAGTTTGAAGACCAACGATTGTTTCTAGGTCTTTATTGATGTAGCCAGCGTCGTGAGCTGTAATGGTAGAGATAAGAGAAGTATCAAAATCAACAGGTGCGTGAGTTGCGTTTTCCTGTTTGATTCCTTCCATTACTTTAGCCCAAAGCTTGTTAGTTGCTTCAGTACCTTCAGAAACTAGGAATTCTTCGTCACCTTCATAAGGTGCATAGTTCTTTTGGATGAAATCGCGAACGTTAACTTCGTTTTGCCACTCACCGTCTGCAAAACCTGTCCAAGCTTTAGCAAATTGCTCTGCCATGATATACCTACCTTTCTTAGTAGAAAAAATACGTACTATTTAAGTGGTGTTATGAATAGACCACAACCCGTATGGGCAAATAGTACACTCTAATATTAATAACAATATGAATGGTTATAAAAACTAGTCTATAAGCATTCATATAGCGACTAACCGTTCGATTTTTCAAGAATACATTAAACTTTTTCTGTAAACCTTAAACTAAATCAATAAATCTTCAATTTTTTTAATAAAAATAGGGTAACTAGTTTGTTACCCCATAAGTATTATACGTGAGGTGTGTCTATTATAGTAGTGCCTTAATGCCGTATTGGCCTTCTAGCATACCTACTGCAAGCATCGCTACTAAACAAATGACTAATACGCCACCAGGGATCACGATACGGTCAACAAAAGAAAGATTCTTAGGACGCTCTTTATCACCGATTAATCCATTATTATCAAGAAGCATAGTCATAGCCCAAGCTAATACAGGGTTAGCAACAGCAGCAGCAAAGATGCAGATACCAGCAGATTGTGCATCTTTACTTTCTTTAACCATTTGTACACCAGCTTCAAGCATTGGTAAGAATACACCAACTAATAAAGCCATACACATAACTGGCGGCCAAACTGCGACATCCATAGGAAAACCTAGGATAGCGATGATCATTACAATCGTACCCAACAGAATAGCACCTGCTGGGATTGGACGCTTCGCAATAGCCGCTGGGATCATGTATGTACCCCAAGAAGACGTGATGTTACCACCACCAACAGCAGTACCAACCATTTGGCGGATAGAACACATGGTCATTGTGTCATCAACATCCATTAATACTTTTTCAGTACGGCGTGGGTAGTTTAGTTCTTGGAAAATACGGTGACCAAGAAAATCAGGAGACCACATAGCAACAGCAAGAATTGCAAATGGTAGAGATGCCAAGAAGTGCTGCAGGTTTGGAAGACCTAACATCCAACCTTCAGTTGTAGAGCCCCACCAGTAAACAGGATTTAGGTTAGGGATACCCATTTCAGTTTCAAATTTAAGATCGAAACCAGCACCAAGAGCAAGGGCAACCGCTAAACCAGCAAATGCACAAGCAGGAATTGCTAACCAACGTTTGTTAATACGAGCAAGGTAAGCGTACAGAACGATATTTACCGCTAATACGATTAAACCAATGTAACCAAGCTCACCTTCAAGACCAGTAGACCAAGATTGGATATTACCAATTTGACCCATTGCACCGCTAAAGCCTAAGAAGACAAGAAGACCACCAGCAACCCCTTCAGAGGTCAAGTTAACAAGTTTTGAGCCCCCTTTGAAATAACTTAATAGTAAGCCGAATACACCTAATAAAATGGCAAGAGCAAGAGGGTGTGCACCAGCTAACGCGATCGCACCGATAAGTGGGATCATTGGGCCGTGGTTACCTGCAAGGTTAGCACGAGGGTTAAAAAAACCAGACGCTAAGATACAGAATAAAAAAGCAGGGATAAGCATTTCTACACGAGCAACTTCGATGGCAAATTCTTTACCTAAGTTGATGTGTGGCCATGCTTGCGTAAGGCCATCAGCCCAAGACATCATTACCGCAGAGTACATTGCGATAATGCCAATAGTACCGGCTAAAGCAGGAACAAGATCTTCAAGTTCAAAACGGAAATCACGGCCTGGTAAATTTAAACGAAAACGACGTGGTTTCATGATTTGAAGTTCATGATCTAAGTAATCTGAACGGCTAGCGAACTCAGAGGCTGGGCGATGTAGCTCGCTATAGCTCTTTTCGTTCTGATCTTTGTCTAAAGACATGGAATCCTCATAATAAATTTTAAAGTAAAATAAAGAGTCAATATATTAATAATATTGATGGATGTTTCTTGTTATTTTAGCCGAGTGTAGCACACGAAAATTAAGCCAATGATTGATCTTGATCACTATATATTTGTATATGAAAGAAAACTACAAAATGAGACCGTTAATACTTTGGTGTTATTATGTTAATGATAGATTTGTTGTTTTATTTTTCTTTTAATAACAACGCTCTACAGTGTTTTTGATGCATATTTAGAATGGTATCAACAATATTGAATGTGTTAATATTTCTTAATAAAAAACAAATAATAGTAGTAATTCGTTTACATGTGGAACATATAGTATGTGCTAGATTGATCGAATTTCAACATAAATTATAAAAATGAAATGTTTTAATATTGTTAACTTTATAGTGAATATAAATATTTAAATTAAACTGATAAGTGAGTAGTTTTTAGACTAATTTGAATTAAAATTCTTTGTGGGGTTGAATTATGTTTGACCTTCATGGTTTGGTTAATAAATTGTTGCTTGTGATAATATTGAGTGTTAAATTCTAAGAATAAAGAGAAAAGCAAACGATTAATGTGTGATTTAATTAGGAGTATATGGCGCATGAAGGATGCAGTCGCGCTAGAAATAAAAAATTTACACAAGCATTTTGGACAAAATGAAGTGTTAAAAGGTATTTCATTAGAAGCTAATAAAGGCGATGTGATATCTATTATTGGTTCATCAGGTTCAGGTAAGAGTACTTTCCTACGCTGTATTAATTTACTTGAAACGCCAACAAAAGGTGAAATTTGGGTAAATGGTGAACTCATTGAAATGAAAAATAATCGTTTAGGTGAGTCGATTCCTGCTAATGAAAAACAAGTTCAGCGAATCCGATCTCGTTTAGCAATGGTTTTTCAAGGTTTTAATCTTTGGTCTCATATGACCGTTTTACAGAATGTGATTGAAGCTCCTGTACATGTCTTAGGTATGCCAAAAGCCGAAGCGATTGAAAAAGCGGAACAAATATTAAAACAAGTAGGGTTGTATGAGCGCAGAGATTACTACCCGGGACACTTATCTGGTGGTCAACAGCAACGAGCTGCTATTGCTCGTGCATTAGCCGTTGATCCTGAAGTAATGTTGTTTGATGAACCAACGTCAGCACTTGATCCAGAGTTAGTCGGGGAAGTGTTGGGTGTAATGAGAGACCTTGCTGAAGATGGGCGCACCATGTTAGTGGTAACTCATGAAATGGCATTTGCTAGAGACGTCTCAAATCATGTGATGTTTTTACATCAGGGATTGGTTGAAGAGCAGGGGGATCCTGCAAAACTCTTCACGAATCCTGAATCAGAAAGGCTGAAACAGTTTATTTCATCTATTTATTAGATTGGTGAAATGAGTACTACCGAAACACAACACAGTAAATATGGATAAGAATAATTAAATTAGTTACAGGAGCAAGGAAATGAAAAAGTGGTTATTAGCAGCAATTGTTGCATCTACAGCCGTTACTGGCGCAGCTCAAGCAAAAGAATGGAAGCAAATCCGGTTTGGTATTGAAGGAGCTTACCCTCCTTTTAGTTGGACAGAGCCTTCTGGTGAATTAAAAGGTTTTGATGTTGATATTGCAAACGCACTGTGTAAAGAGATGGAAGCACGCTGTAAAATCGTAGCTCAAGATTGGGATGGCATTATCCCATCACTGCTAGCTCGTAAATATGACGCAATCATTGCAGCAATGTCGATTACAGAAGCGCGTAAAAAGAAAATTGATTTCACAGAAAAATACGCACTGATCCCAAATAAGTTTGTTGCTAAAAAAGGCACAGAATTAGTAATGACAAAAGAGGGGCTTAAAGGTGTCACTGTTGGTGTTCAGCGTGCTACCACACATGATAAATACTTAACAGATAATTTTGGTAAAGGTGTTGATCTTAAACGTTATGGCTCATTTGATGAAGCGTATCTAGATCTTAAAGCAGGCCGTATTGATACGGTTCTTGGCGATGCATCAGCACTTGAAGAAGGTTTATTAAATAAACCGGGCGGTAAAGAATATGAGTTTGTTGGTCCATCATTAACTGATCCTAAATGGTTTGGTGATGGCTTTGGTATCGCAACTCGTAAGCAAGATAAAGATTTAACTCAGCAGCTAAATGCAGCAATTGATTCATTGCGTGAAAAAGGCACTTATCAAGAGATCGCCTCTAAATACTTTAACTACGATGTTTATGGCGAGTAAACATGCAAACTAAGTATTAAAGGGAGGAGACACGCTTAGTGTCTCTTCCATTATTTCTAATAGTCATACTTACCCCAATATATATCGAGTAACTCTTATGTATTGGAGTAGGTATTAAAGCGAAAGCTTGGAAGCAGTATGTTAGATTTGCAAGGATATGAATCCTCCATCCTAGAAGGGGCAATAGTGACACTACAAGTGGCTCTATTATCTCTGATCTTAGCGGTATTCTTAGGTTTACTTGGAGCGTTAGCTAAAATGGCGCCTTATCGTTGGGCAAGGTCAATAGCAACCGTATATACAACAGTTGTTCGTGGTATCCCTGATCTTGTATTAATGATGCTGTTATTTTTTGGCGGCCAAATGCTGCTTAATAATGGCTTATACGCAGCGAATGAATGGATTAATGAGTGGATGATAAGCTCAAATCCTGATCATGAGTGGGTCTCCTACCTTCCAGATTATATTGAAATCAGTCCTTTTATTGCTGGTGTTCTTACTATTGGTTTTATTTTTGGTGCTTACATGGCAGAAACATTCCGTGGTGCAATAATGGCAGTAGACCGCGGTGAAATGGAGGCAGCAAAAGCTTATGGGATGAGTGGTGCGATGGCTTTTCGTCGTATTTTGTTCCCACAAATGATTAGGCATGCATTACCAGGCTTTGGTAATAATTGGTTAGTGTTATTAAAAACAACCGCATTAGTGTCGATTATTGGTTTGGAGGATATGGTTCGAGTGAGTTCAATGGCGGCGGGTACCACAAAAATGCCATTTACGTTTTATATGACTGTTGCGTGTATTTTCTTATTATTCACTGCTGTTTCAACGGGTGCTTTAAAGCTAGTTGAGCGTAAATTTAGTATTCATACGAGGTAAGCATGGATTTTTCAATTATTATTGAGAGCCTACCTGTTTATTTAGAAGGGCTTTGGACTACGGTTTGGTTAGTTGTTCTTTCTTTAGTTATAGGGTTGTGTATTGCGGTTCCTTCAGCAATAGCAAGAAATAGTCATAATCCATTAATTTGGATTCCAGCTTGGGCTTATATTTATTTCTTCCGAGGTACGCCTTTATTGATCCAGTTATATCTCATCTATTATGGTATGGATCAATTTTTTCCAGTGAAAGATACGCTTTGGGAGCACGCCTCTTTTTGTGCCTTAGTGGCATTTGCTCTAAATACAGGGGCATATACTTCAGAGATTGTTCGTGGTTCAATTAATGGTTTACCGCAAGGTGAAATAGAAGCGGCAAAAGCGTATGGCATGAACCAATTTCAAACCTACAAACGTATCATTCTGCCAAGTGCATTACGTAGATCGCTTCCTGCTTACAGTAATGAAGTGATTTTCATGTTGCATGGCTCTGCAATAGCAGGGATTGTTACTTTGATGGATTTAACAGGTGCTGCTCGGTTAGTTAATTCACGTTATTACGCGCCTTTTGAATCCTACATTGCTGCTGGCCTGTTTTATATGTGTTTAACATTTATTATTATTTTTATATTTAAGCAGCTCGAAACTCGACTGCTTAGGTTTATGAGACCATTAAGTTAATTACATTTAAGTTATAATGAAAAAGAGCACGAAACTGTGCTCTTTTTTATGTAGCATAGCTAGGTCACACTCTTGGGGAAATTGTTATGAACTTATCATTTTTATTGATAAGGCTAGTAAAGTTAGTTGTTATTTGCGTCTTCTTTTTGAGTCTTTTTGATTTCATTGAGCATGGTGAAATACTTTGGTATCAACGTTGGTTCTAATTGTAATGATAAAAAAAAGAGCACCTTTAAGTAATGCCAGTCAGTTAAGCGAACATCAATAAAAACAAGGGCTTCAGACGAATTTATTACAATCATTCTGGAGCCCTTGTTGTATCTATCTTTCACTCTCTTAACGGGTACTTTGCCATATCTATTAGACATTGAATAAATAGTGCATAATTACTCAATAAAGTGACTAACTGATCGGCATTACACCTTTAAGTGCTCTTTTTTACTTTATAGCTAGCTAGAATGATCCGTTATTTACTACGATTAGTATTATACCGCGATATCTAGATATAGATTCACCCCCGTTAGCTCGCTGATTTCTTCTAAATAGTTCTTCAAATGAGGAGGGAAGTCTAGTCCTTTAACGACAGTGAGGTTGCGTAGGAATGGAAAAAAGTTGACGTCATCCCAAGTGATCTTATTGCCTTTTTCTGACGGTAAAGTAATGAAGTTCACATCAACCAATAAAGGTTTAAGTACAGCGATATATTCATCACTTTGGCTAAGAGCCTCTTTAAAACTCATTTCAATAAATGCTTCTTTTTTCTCGGTAAACCACGTTACCGCTTCAGGACGATAAAACTCAGGTAGCTCAAATTGAGTCCAGCGAGGGAAGGTTAATTTATTAAATAAAGGGCGAGCATTACTTAGCCACTCAGAGATATCGTCAGCGTGAGTGCCTTGCTCTATGACTGGATGATGATCGATTTCATCGAGATACTTTGCAATATCAAGACTTTCAGCCATATAGCTACCGTCGTCTTTTTCTAGAATAGGTACCATGTTTGCACCTACCATTTCGATACGAGTATCGACATCATCATTTTGAAGATAAGTAAATTCAACAGGAAGCTTTTTTATTCCTGCGACCATTTTTGCTTTCATACAAAATGGACAGTGGTCAAAGATGAATAATTTCATTGTATTTCCTCAATAACACGAGTCTAAATAAGTTCTAGCCTATATCTAGATCATCTAAATGGAGTATTTAATGGGTATCGTGGCAAACTTATTTTTATTTGTAATAGTAACGTAATAAGAAAGCTCCCCCTTAAATTAAGGTAGAGCTTATTATTATTTAAACGTAGACCAGATTGGGGCATGGTCAGAAGGTTTTTCAATACCGCGTAGTTCGTAATCAATACCTGCTTCAGTACATTTAGTTGCGAGTGCTGGTGTAGCCATAACAACATCAATACGAAGACCACGGTTATCAACAAAGCCTTTTGAGCGATAATCAAACCAAGAAAACTGATCAGTTACATCAGGATGAAGGTTACGGAAGGTATCTTCAAATCCCCAATCTTTTACTGTTTGTAGCCATTCACGTTCTTCTGGCTGGAATGAGCATTTACCTGTTCTTAACCAACGTTTCGCATTTGACTCACCAATACCAATATCTAAATCAATAGGGCTGATATTAATGTCACCCATAATGATTAGTTCTTCATCGCTCTTATGGTGAGTATTTAGATGAGTCATGAGATCTTTATAGAACTGGCGTTTATACGGGAATTTAGTTTCATGTTTAATGCTATCACCCTGTGGGAAATAACCATTCATAACGGTGAACTGAGAGCCATCTTTACGTTGATGTGTTGTCATGATCATACGTTTTTGATGCTCTTCGGTATCCGTATCAAAGCCATATTGAACAGATATAGGCTCTTCTTTACATAGCATAGCAACACCGTAGTGTGCTTTTTGACCATGAAAATACACTTTATAACCCATCGCCTCAACAGCTTCGATAGGAAACATTTCGTTATGTACTTTGATCTCTTGGAGAGCAATAACGTCAGGGTTGTGCTTATCAATGATAGCTTGAAGTTGATGAAGGCGAGCACGAAGGCCATTTATGTTGAATGAGATTACTTTCATTGGATGTTTAACCTTTTGATTTTTATTGCCTTTCTTATATAACAATGACTTATGTTTTAACCTTACTGTGTATATAAACATATAAATAACAATAAAGGTATGTATTTGAGTCATTTTGTAGTCATTTTTTGATTTCGATTTATCGGGTTAAATTCAATAGCATTACTTAGGTGCTCTGGTGAAAAGTACGCGTAACCCTTTGTCTATTTAATATCGATATAACCAAATGCTTTTTGCGCACAATACAGCATATTTTTATGCAGACAGTAGTTAATCTTAGTTTTGGCGTCTATTGTTAATTAGTGGTGTAATAATAAGGAGGTATGAGTGATTGTAGATATTAGCGTTATCTATTTAATCTTAGTGTCGTGGAATAAACCGAAAACGTACTCGGATTTAACTCAAGATTATAAATGTAGAACAGGTGATTGGCACTCTCCTCAATCTTGGGGCGAGGCATTAAGTCAGTTAAACAAGGTATTGGCAGATGCCCATGCGCCACCCTTAAGTGCACTTGTTGTATCGCAAAGTACAAATGAGCCGGGGGTGCTTTTTTGGGCTAGTGCGCCAAATGTCCCGCCGAAACACAACAACCCACTTAAACGTACGTTAATGTGGCAAGAGTTGATTAATCAGGTAGTGACGTATCAATGGCCAAAAAAGTTACCAATAAATTGAAGCCAGTTTATCTTTTTTAAAACGCCACTTTTTAAAGTGGCTTTTTTATACAGGATTTCTTGCGGGTAAGAAAATGGACTATTTTCAGCCCATTCGGGTAATAAAGATTTTCTCGTCATCCACAAAAGCCACAAAGCTGCCGTGATAGATAAACACTCGACCACGCCCCTTAACTAGGCAGGCAAGCTGTGGGCTTAAATCTTCTTCGTCATCCTGACTTTGAAACGTACCGGTATCGGTGATTACGCCGCAGAGTGTCGGTAAATATCCATAAGTGCGCTTGGCTTGATCAATCAGGCTCAATTCGCTGGCGGCAGAGAAGCAAAAAGGGATTTCCCCGGCTTCTTCGATAAATAAAGTTTTCAGTTCTTCAAAAGCTGTAATCACCAGCCAGTCGATGTCGTTAACATGATGGATAAACATAGGATTTCTCGGTTATTCTGGTGCGGAGATTTTATCACTATTTAGAGGGGAACGTAGTAGAGATTTATTTCCAGAATTTCCAGATATTATTAGGTCATTACAAAACACGTTTTTGTTGATTTTCTTCCAATTACAATTGTGGTGACTAAATAAAGAAGGAGGTCAGCATGGAGGCTTTCAACAAAAAGAAACGAAGCCGCGTAAAAAAGCATATAGCTAGAGAGGCTTCATTGTATTTGTAGTAATAGCATATGAAGGTGTAGACACTTTTTGTGACAGTTATACTGGTGATCTCTTCTAACTACTTGAGAGTAAATGCATTTAATTATTATTTAAAATCAAATTATCATTAACTTGATAGATAAGTTAATTCATTAGCTTGGCAGAAGGCTTGCACGTTTCACAATGCCAAGTGCATTTTTGTTGGCCAAAGCCTGCTTTTATCCACGCCATTGTTACACTAGTTGATGGATTACAAAAGGCCTCTTTATTACATAAGCTACAAGTTTTCCATTGTGAAGGTTCTTGCTGCTTTTGAGTTTGTGCTATGTGCATTTTAATGCCTCTATTTATATTATTGAAAATAAAGTTACTGTATATTTGTACAGTGGTTTTGGCAAGTAATAAAAAGAAAAAATTCGCGTTTTATTTCTTATAGACACAAAAAAAGCCAACTCATTTCTGAATTGGCTTTTCGATCTCTAAACGAGACAAATAATGG
>NZ_MSCO01000001.1:1730577-1746344 GCF_002954705.1 Aliivibrio sifiae | reverse complement strand
AGAGATTTTTATACTTAGCAAGAGTTTTCCCAACGACCTTGCCAAGTGCGGAGCGAATAATAGCAAACTTCGTTTACCTGTAAAGTACTTTTCTTGGTTTTTTGGTTTAAATGATTGGTTTTTCGTCAAAAAGGAGTAAAAATCACCGTTTTTGAACAAATTAATTTAAAATGAGTCATACAGAAGTAATTGTTTTTACAGTTTATTGCGTCATCTTTACATTCATTGACGAACAAAAGTGCTTTCACTTGGTAAACTATAACCAGTAAGTAATTTTAATAATTCAAATAATAAGTATCAATATGAATCAAACTAAGTCTATTGCTCTTTCTGTTTTACTAGCATGTACTTTATCTACACCTTCTTATGCTAAGAAACCAAGAGAAAATCAAGCGGTTGCTGTTGTGGCTGAAGAAGTTGCAACACATGAGATCTCTCAGTCATTATCTCTTATCGGTAAGTTGAAAGCAGCGGAGTCTGTCATTATATCTCCCGAGGTTTCAGGGAAAATTGACCGCATTGCTATAAAAGCGAATCAAGAGGTAAAGAAAGGTCAGCTTTTAATTCAACTAAATGATGATAAGGCCAGTGCTTCAATAAAAGAAGCGCGTGCATATTTAAATGATGAAAAGCGTAAGCTAAAAGAATTTCAACGTTTAGCAAAAAAGAATGCGATTACTCAAACTGAAATTGATGGTCAAAAAGCAAGTGTAGATATTGCAGAGGCACGCTTAGAAGCCGCTAATGCAAATTTAACGGATCTTCATATCTCTGCGCCTTTTGCTGGCACGGTTGGTTTTATTGATTTTAGCCGCGGTAAAATGGTCAGTGTAGGAACGGAGCTGCTGACATTAGATAACTTATCTATGATGCAGTTAGATTTACAAGTTCCAGAACGTTATCTATCTATGTTATCAACGGGAATGACGGTTGAGGCAACAAGCCAAGCGTGGGGAGCTACGACATTCTCTGGAGAAGTTGTTGGTGTTGATTCTCGTATTAATGCTGAAACGTTGAATTTACGTATTCGTATTGAATTCCCAAATAAAGAACTGAAGATGAAGCCAGGTATGCTAATGGCGGCAACATTAGATTTTCCTGCGATTAATGCCCCAATTATTCCAGTTCAAGCATTAGAATACTCAGGTACTAAACGTTATGTTTATGTCATTGGTGAAGACAATAAAGTGACACGAACAGAAGTGACACTTGGTGCTCGTGTAGAAAACCGTGTTGTTATTAGCCATGGTTTATCTATTGGCCAAGGCATTGTAGTTCAAGGCTTAGTGAATATGCGTGATGGTGTGGTTGTTAAACTGCTTGAGCAAGAATTAGCGTCTATGGCCGAACCTGTTTCTGAAGGACAATAATTATGTGGTTGTCTGATGTCTCAGTAAAAAGGCCAGTTGTCGCCATTGTTTTAAGCTTATTGTTGTGTGTATTTGGTGCGGTTTCATTTAGTAAACTTGCTGTACGTGAAATGCCAGATATTGAAAGCCCTGTAGTCTCTATCAGTACTCGTTATGAAGGTGCATCGGCGACGATCATTGAAAGTCAAATCACGACAGTATTAGAAGATCAACTTTCGGGTATTAGTGGTATTGATGAGATCGAATCAACCACGCGTAATAGTATGTCTCGTATTACGATTACCTTTGATTTAGGTTATGACTTAAATACAGGGGTGAGTGATGTTCGTGATGCAGTAGCACGTGCTCAGCGAAGCCTACCAGATGAAGCGGATGATCCGATTGTTTTTAAAAATAACGGCAGTGGTGAAGCCTCGCTATACATTAATTTGAGTTCAAGTGTGATGGATAGAACGGAATTAACCGATTACACCGAACGTGTATTGGTTGACCGTTTTAGTTTGATCACAGGTGTAAGCTCGGTTGATATTTCTGGTGGTCTTTACAAAGTAATGTATGTGAAATTGAAGCCAGCTTTAATGGCTGGCCGAGGTGTGACAGCATCAGATATTACTGCCGCATTGCGTTCTGAAAATATAGAAAGCCCTGGGGGGGAAGTTCGTAATGACGCTATCGTTATGTCCGTACGTACTGAGCGCCTGTATAACCAAGCAGAAGACTTCAATTATCTTGTGGTAAAAACGGCCAGTGATGGTACGCCTATTTATCTAAAAGATGTTGCTGATGTGTTCATTGGCGCTGAAAACGAAAACTCAACCTTTAAAAGTGATGGCGTTGTTAACGTAAGTATGGGTATTGTTCCACAATCGGATGCTAACCCATTAGATGTTGCAAATTTAGTTCATGAAGAAGTCGAGAAGATCCAACAGTTTCTACCTGAAGGTACTCGTTTAGCGATCGATTATGATTCTACTGTTTTTATTGATCGTTCAATTTCAGAAGTTTATAGCACGCTCTTTATTACCGGTGGTTTGGTTATTTTGGTGCTGTATATCTTTATTGGTCAAGCTCGTGCAACATTAATTCCTGCTGTTACGGTTCCAGTCTCTTTGATTTCGTCGTTTATGGCGGCGTATTATTTTGGATTCTCGATAAACCTGATTACCTTGATGGCATTAATCTTGTCGATCGGTTTAGTGGTTGATGATGCCATTGTAGTGGTTGAGAATATTTTCCATCATTTAGAAAAAGGAGAGTCACCACTTTTAGCTGCCTATAAGGGCACTAGAGAAGTGGGCTTTGCGGTTATTGCTACGACACTTGTGCTCGTAATGGTGTTCTTACCTATTTCCTTTATGGATGGCATGGTAGGTCTCTTATTTACTGAATTCTCTGTATTGCTTGCAATGTCGGTCTTATTCTCATCATTAATTGCCTTGACGCTGACACCTGTACTTGGCAGTAAGATTTTAAAAGCCAATGTAAAGCCCAATCGATTTAATCTATTCGTGGATAAATTATTCGCAGGGCTTGAGCGTGGTTACCGTAAATCGGTTAGCAGAGCGGTAGCGTGGCGTTTATTAGCTCCTGTGATCATTTTAGCCTGTATTGGTGGTAGTTATGGCTTAATGCAGAAGGTCCCATCGCAATTAACCCCACAAGAAGACCGTGGTGTGCTGTTTGCATTTGTTCGTGGTGCAGACGCAACCAGTTACAACCGAATGAGTGCGAACATGGATGTTGTTGAAGAACGATTGATGCCACTACTAGGCAAAGGGTTCTTAAAATCATTTAGTATCCAATCTCCGGCTTTTGGTGGCAATGCAGGGGACCAGACGGGTTTTGTTATTATGATCTTAGAAGATTGGGCTGATAGAGAGCTAACAGCACAAGAAGGTCTTAATATGATACGTAAGACCTTGGCGGACATCCCCGATGCTCGAGTGTTCCCTATGATGCCTGGTTTCAGAGGTGGGTCGAGTGAGCCAGTGCAATTTGTTCTAGGCGGTTCTGATTATAAAGAACTTCAAAAATGGGGTGAACTATTAAAAGCCGATGCTAATAATAGCCCATTAATGGAAGGGGCGGATATTAACTATTCAGAGAAAACGCCAGAATTGGTAGTGTCTGTTGACCGTAATCGAGCTTCTGAGTTAGGTATTAAAATCTCTGATATTTCTGATACGCTTGAAATCATGCTTGGTGGTAAAAGTGAAACCACGTATGTAGATCGTGGTGAAGAATACGATGTGTATTTACGTGGTGATGAAAACAGTTTTAATAATGCGGCTGACTTAAGTCAGATCTACATGAGAACTGCGACGGGTGATCTGGTTACTCTTGATACGGTAACGAAAATTAACGAAGTTGCATCAGCGATTCGTTTGTCACACATTAATAAACAAAAATCGATTACGTTAACTGCAAACTTAAAAGATGGTGCGACTTTAGGGGACGCATTGGATTACCTTGATGCTAAGGCCATAGAAATACTCCCAAGTGATATTTCAGTTGCTTATACAGGGGAGTCGAAAGATTTTAAAGAGAACCAATCAAGCATTTTAGTGGTATTTGGTTTAGCTCTATTGGTTGCTTATCTTGTATTGGCCGCTCAATTTGAAAGCTTTATTAACCCAATGGTGGTGATGTTCACTGTCCCTATGGGGGTTTTTGGTGGGTTTATTGGTCTCGTCATCATGGATCAAGGTCTAAATATTTACAGTCAAATTGGCATGATCATGTTGATTGGTATGGTCACTAAAAATGGTATTTTGATTGTAGAGTTCGCTAATCAATTACGTGATAAAGGGGTTGAGTTGGAACAAGCGATTGTAGATGCGTCAGCTCGTCGTTTACGTCCGATCTTAATGACGGCATTTACGACATTAGCGGGTGCTATTCCGTTGATTATGTCGACAGGTGCTGGCTATGAAAGCCGAGTAGCAGTCGGTACGGTGATTTTCTTTGGTATGGCATTTGCGACATTAGTAACGCTGTTTGTTATTCCTGCAATATATCGATTGATTTCTGGTAGTACGCATTCTCCTGGTTACGTTGAAGAGCAACTAAATAAAGAATTAGATCACGACATTAAAGGCAGAATCTCGCATTAATCTTGTATCTTAACTAAAAGAAAAGCGCCCATCTTTTTTATTGAAGATGGGCGCTTTTTTATTTTTAACTTAAACGAAATTAGTTTAAAAATAAGATCCGTTCGTTTTAGATCTTAGAGATTAAATCAGCCATTACTGCGTCTTTATTTTCTAAGTACTCATCTAAACCATTCTTACGTAAGTCACACGATGGGCAGTCACCACAGCCATCGCCAATGACGCCGTTATAACACGTTAATGTTTGATTACGTACATAGTTTAATTTGCCATATTTGTCAGCTAGTGCCCACGTTTCCGCTTTATTTAGCCACATTAATGGTGTGTCAATTTTCAGTTTACGATCCATTCCTAATACAAGAGACTGGTTGATCGATTTTACGAATTCGTCGCGACAATCTGGGTAACCAGAAAAATCTGTTTCACAAACACCTGTAATGACTGATTCCGCACCTAATTGATAAGCGTAAATACCAGCGAGTGTTAAGAAAAGAATATTACGGCCAGGAACAAAAGAATTAGGAAGGCCATTTGCTTGAAGTTCATGAGAAACAGGAATATTGTCGCGAGTTAATGAACTGACAGCTAATTCGTTTAAAAGGCCGACATCCATTATTTTATGAGATGCAGCTCCTAGTTCAAGAGCGACTTTTTTAGCTACTTCAATTTCTTGATTATGACGCTGGTCATAATCAAAAGTAATACAATGAACATGGTCATATTGAGTCAGTGCTTGAATTAAACAGGTGGTGGAGTCTTGACCGCCACTAAATACAACAATTGCTGTAGACATAATGAATCTCAGTAGGATTATTTAGTTGTATTGTAATAAAAAAGCCAACGATGATCGATGGCTTTTATAGTTGATCTACTGGTAGCGTTTATTTAATCATCCGTAAGATTTAGCCTTAGCAAGACGTTATTAGGAGATTCGACTTATAATTGACCAGTCTTCTCAAATTCTTCTAATTGTGAAAGTACCGGAGTTAGGTCTCCTATATTTTCAGTTACCCATTCATCATTATAGTAAGTATCTAGGTATCGTTCACCACTGTCGCATAATAGCGTAACGATAGAGCCTTTTTCACCTCGTTGTTGCATTTCACAAGCGAGTTGTAATGCACCAAATAAATTTGTTCCTGTTGATGCACCTGCTTTTCTACCAAGTATGTTTTCTAACCAACGAGCAGTTGCAACACTGGCAATATCAGAAATAGTGCGCATTTCATCGATAACGCCGGGAATGAAGCTTGGTTCTACACGAGGACGTCCAATGCCTTCGATTCTGCTTCCACATTCTAAAGTAAGTTCTTTATTTCCTGTTTTGAAATAGTCATGGAATACTGAATTATCAGGGTCTACAACACATAATTTTGTGTCGTATTTTTGGTAGCGAATAAATCGACCAATGGTTGCTGATGTACCGCCTGTCCCAGGGCTCATTACTATCCATGTAGGCTCAGGGTTATCTTCTAATTGCATTTGGTTAAAAATACTGTCTGCAATGTTGTTATTACCGCGCCAGTCGGTTGCTCGCTCTGCATACGTAAATTGGTCCATATAGTGACCATTTAATTCTTCAGCAAGTCGATGTGATTCAGCATAAATCTGATCAGAGCGTTCTACAAAATGTGCTTTGCCACCGTAAAAATTGATCATCTCAATTTTTTTACTGGCTGTTTTACGAGGAACTACAGCAATAAACGGTAAGCCAAGTAAGCGAGCAAAATAGGCTTCGGATACGGCAGTGCTGCCAGAAGAGGATTCAATGATTGGTGTATTTGGACCTATCCATCCATTTGAAATCGCATAAAGAAAAAGAGATCGAGCTAATCGATGTTTAAGAGAGCCTGTTGGATGAGTGCTTTCATCTTTTAAATATAAATCGATACCATCGAGCATTGGCAAATCAAGTTTAATAAGGTGCGTGTCCGCAGAACGTTGATAATCTGCTTCAATTTTACGAATAGCGTTATTAATCCAGTTATGATCTGTACACATAATTACTTTCCTTAAATTCGGTCAATGTAAATAGTAGTAGCGATGTGAATAATTTACCTTTATCTAATAAGAAAAACTTTGCTATATTTACTGTAAATTGGTTTTTAATAGAATATTTTTCTATTTTGAGGTTTTTATGGGAAAGAACGAACTAAGTAAGGTGGATAAAACTTTACTTTTGTTATTGCAAAAAGATTGTACTATTTCACTTCAAGAATTGGCTGAAGCGGTTAATTTAACGACAACACCATGCTGGAAACGATTAAAACGCTTAGAAGAGGAAGGAGTGATTGAAAAGAAAGTCGCTTTACTTAACCCTGAAAAATTAGGGCTTAGCTTTAATGCGTTTGTGCTGATTAAAACATCAAATCATTCACAAGAGTGGTATAACAAATTTGTAGATACGGTCTCTGATTTTCCAGAAGTCATGGAGTTTTATCGAATGGCAGGAGAATATGATTATATGATCAAGGTGCTTGCTGAAGATATGAAGTCGTTTGATGGTTTTTACAAAAAACTAGTGAATAGTGTTGATGGGATATCTAATGTGACGAGTACCTTTGCTATGGAACCATTGAAGTATACAACTGAATTGCCTTTATAGTATTTACATTAACAATGCAGGCCGTTATTTAGGCCCGCATTATTTATTATGTTATTTCTTTTTCATCCTCATCACACCCTCTTGTATTGCAGAGGCAACAAGTTCACCTTTTTGGTTAAAGACCTCACCACGAACTAAGCCTCGTGAGCCGCTCGCATTGGTACTTTCAATAGAGTAAAGCAACCACTCATCCATTTTGAATGGGCGGTGGAACCACATTGAGTGGTCAATTGTTGCTACTTGGAAATTAGGCGTTAATAAGCTGACTTCATGTGGGTGAAGTGCTGTTGGTAAAAAGCCCCAATCTGAAGCGTATGCTAATAGATATTGATGAATTAACTGATCGTCAGGCAAATCTCCATTTGCTCTTATCCATAAATGCTGTGTTGGTGCTGCTTTTTTAGGTGCTAATGGGTTAACGATGTTTACAGGACGAACCTCAATAGGTTTTTCACCGCAGAAAATCTTTTGAACCGCAGGAGGTAAAACATGTTTAATTGCTTCTGCAAGTTGCGTCTCAGAGGCAAAGTTTTCTGGTCCCGCAATATCAGGCATTGCTGATTGGTGCTCAAATCCGGGCTCATCGCCATGATATGAGGCGGTTAAATAGAAGATAGGGCGGCCATTTTGAATCGCTTTAACGCGACGAGTGCTGAAACTTCTGCCATCTCTTAAATTTTCGACATCATAAATTATCGCTTTTTCTGGATTGCCAGGATAAAGAAAGTAGCTATGGAAAGAATGAACGGTTCTAGCATTATCAACAGTATAGCGAGCCGCTGAGAGTGCTTGGCCGATAACTTGACCACCATAAACTTGGGGCAATCCTAAATTCTCACTTTGCCCTCTGAATAAGCCTTGCTCTAATTGCTCGAGCTGTAAAAGGGTTAATAATTCGTTTAATGGTTTATTCATTTCTGTGCCTTAAATGCTTCTGACGTTATTGCTCTATTGTGAGGTAGATTCAGGTTGAGTTCAATAAGTTAAACAGGATGTTAATTGGGTCAAAATAACATCAAGCCCGTGTGATTTTGCTGTGATTTAGTTAGTTTTCTGTCAAAGGTGAACTTGATAAGAAGACAGTTCATTATATTAGGTTTATATTAGGTTTATATTTATGTTGTTTTTATCAGAATATATAAATAAAGAGAGAATAAAATGAAAAAATCATTATTAGTGGCGTTATCTGTGGCTACAGGGATCACAATGGTTGGCTGCAATTCAGCGGATAAAACGGAAAAAGAAACATTAAAACAAGAAGTTGTGGTACAAGAAGATGTAGCTCAAAGTGATGCTGCAAATACAGATGTTATTGAAGTGGCTGAAACGCAAGTAGTGACGGGCAGTGTTGGTTACCGTGAGCGTATCGCTCTACCTGCAAACGCAGTTATTACTGTTACGTTATCAGATGTTTCTTTGGCTGATGCGCCATCAAAAACAATTACAGAAGAGACATTTGAAGCGGGTGAAAAATCATCACCATTTGATTATTCTTTAGCATTTAATACGGCAGATATTCAACCAAATCATACGTATGCAGTTCGTGCAACAATTAAGATTGATGGTAAATTACGTTTTACTACCGATACAAGCTACACTGTGATCACTGATCAAGAAAAAACAATGCAACAAGATTTATTACTTAAGGGTGTTCGTCAATAAGATTAATTAACCTTTTATAAATAAGTAGTTGTGCTTTAAGGCATGACTACTTTTTTAAAATGTAAAATTTTCCCATCTTCACGAACGATAATACCTTCCTCTTCGAGCTTCACTTTTTGTTCTTTAAATTGCTCACCTTGCAATGAAACCTTTCCTTGAGAATTAACCACTCGATGCCAAGGCAATGTGCTGTCTTTAGGTAATTTAGCCAATGTTTTTCCTACATGGCGAGAGTGGTTAGGGAACCCTGCCAGTTTAGCAAGTTGCCCATAGGTAATTACTCTCCCCTTTGGGACGAAGCGTAAATTTGTATAGATACTCTGGATAAATTCATTCATTGAATTAACGGCCTTATTTTAGAAAAGAGAGATAGGTCAGTGATAAAGCGAGTTATTGCCGCTAAACTGAAATAGTAACAAAGTAAACAACTCTGTACCAAGGAGGGAAGGTGATGTTATTAGCTGTGTTATCTATATTATTAAGTTTTGTTCTCGTTGTTGTTGGTGTATTAGCATTTGGGGTTAGTGGTGGGCAACTTCCTTTACTTGCTTTGGCTATTCCGATGCTTTGGCTTATTCCTCAAGGTGGTGTCGCTACTTGGATATTACTCGTAGGAATGTCATTGTTTGGTTTAACGTTAAACTCTTCTCAGCCGCTATCGCTATCTATCGCAGTTTGGACTCTATTTCCATTACTTATGGTGATATTTTCTCGACGTAAAAGTATTCATTTAGTTGTTTTTATTGTGTCTGTTGTTATAGCAATGGAAGCCGGAATAATGGCATTACAATATGAAGGGAAATTAGCAGGGAGCGCCTATTCGACGTTAATCCAGATAATCAGTGTTGTACTTGTGTGGGTGGCGGTAAGAAGTTGGAAACCTGTAAATAGTAACGCATGGTGGCCATTAGTTTTAGTTATCCCTCTATGGATTGGGGGCTTACAGCATGCTGCGCTTGTCGCATTATCTATTACAGGACTTATTGTATGTTTACAGAGTGTAGGGCGTTCAAAATATAAAGATTGGTTGCCGATGATGTCTTGGCTTTTACCTGTTATAGGATTTAGTACATTAATTATATCGCCTAAATTTGAAGTCCCGACTTCGATTATGGTTTCTTGGTTAATGATCCTACTGATTGGCTGGGTAACTGATTTTATGATGCAAGTAGATGATGAGCCTGTGGATTAGGCCCATCATTTTTAGAGAAACTAAGAGTTAATCGTATTTTCGTCACTGGTTTTTGCTTTTTCTTTTACTTCAATGGGCTCTGGATATTCTGAAGGCTGGATCAGCTCATCATAATGACAAGCTTGATCCCGTCCTCGGCCTTTTGCTTCATAAAGTGCAATATCTGCGAGCTTAGTTAAATCATCAGATTGAAGCCCATTTTTAGGGTAAGTTGCGATACCAATAGAAACACTCAATTTACCTAATGACAATTCTTTAATTGCCAAATGAAGATCGCTAACGGCTTCACATAAAGACTTTGCTGCATGTAATGCACCTTCAGCACCTGTATTTGGTAAAATAATCGCTAGTTCTTCTCCGCCAAGGCGACAAATTGTATCTTCTCCACGCATAGTATTAAGTAATAATGAACCGATGGTTTTTAATACATAATCACCCGCATCATGCCCATAGTTATCATTAAAGCGTTTAAAGTGGTCAAGATCTAACATAAGAATCGACATTTCTTGCTTGTGTCGGTGAGCTCGCATTATTTCTTGGTTAATGGTTTCTTCGTAGTAACGACGGTTGTATAAACCAGTTAAAGGATCGCTTATGGCTTGCTCTCTCAATTTCTCTTGTAAATTTAAGTTCGCGAGTGCCAAACCAAGATGCTCAGCAACCGTGAAAGCAAGTTTTTGAACGCTCTTGTCTAAATGTTCTTTATCACCAAGGTAGATATGCATCATACCAATGGTGTTGCCATGTGCGGTTAATGGGATGCATAGTGTTTGGTCTGTTCCGGTCGCAGACATATGGGAACATGGCAGGGTGGTATATTTATCATTAGCGAGATGAAATTTACCTTTTCGTAATGCCCAGCATTCTTCAGGTGCGTAAGTTTTATTGCCTGGCCAAGCTCCGCCCCAATCGAGTTTTACTAGTAGTTGATTCCTAGATGAACGCATTAGAGATACGACGCCATTTACATCCCCTAAAATCCTAGGAAGGATATCTTCAACGACCATTTGAGCTTCATTGATAGAGTTACAAGCCGCAAGCATATTTGCAAGACGGTGTAATAGCTCAATTTCTTGAGTACGTTGTTCTATACGCTCTTCTTGTAGATCTTGCTCATTTTTTACTTGCTGTTGAATAAGCTTATTACTGAGTAGAGATGAGCCAATGACAAGTACAATGTTAATCCCCATTAAAATAATTAGGATGTTCATCAATTCTTCTACCATGGCATCGATACGAGTTAGTGGCGTTGCCGTTCTAAGAATATATGTTTGACCTTGGTATTCAAATGATTGTGCAGAGTAGAGTAAGTTTTTAAAGCGAGAAGTACTGAAGCGGGTAGCAGTGCCATAACCAATGTCTTTAGCGTTATTCACTTCTTCTCGGTTTAAATGGTTTTCAAGCTGTAAGACGGCGTTTAAAGAAATATCACTATCAGCAATTGGAGTGCCGTCTGATTTTATCAGAGTAATATGGTCTTCTTTGGCAATAACTAGTTTTGTTTTTATGTATACATCCAATGCTTTTAAATCAGAAAAGGAAACTTGGTCGTCATTGATGTCTTTTATAATACGAGAGGTTTCTTCAGATAGACTACCTTCAACTTTGTGCTCAAGCCAATTTGAGAGTGTTGAATTAAATACAAATAAGCCAATAGATATTGTAAATACCATTGATATTATAGGTAAATAAAGCCACTTTTTACTGATTGTATTTTTACTCATTAACACCGCCTTATAAAACGTACGCCATTTAACAGCTTTATATTCTATATATGAAGACGTAGCATAACTGATAGTTATATAAAGTAACAGATATTGTTACAAAGGAGAGTTAAAGTGTGAAGGCTTGTCGCTTTATTTAGTTTTAAGGGGAGGGCTTGGTTTAGGGAGGGTTAACGCCTTAATCTCTTTGATAGAGCATAAGATTAAGACGTATAGATTAACACTTAGTTTATAATTGCTTTCTTAATTCACTTCGTGTTTCTGCTGAAACAACAGACCAATGAGTTCCTTTAATCGCTCCTTCAAGCGACCAAAGTAATTCATCACTCACACTGCTTGAATGTGTCTGTTGAATTGCTTTATAAGCATTAACAGCTCCAGTGGTGCGCAACTCTTCAACAGTATTAATGCCTGCTTTTTTAAGCATTCTTTCTGTCGCTAATCTTAGATTTGGTAAATCTTTGATACGAGAAGGTCCGGCTGTTTGCTGTTTCTTTTTATCTTTTTTAGCAACATCTAAAGCTATGACAGCTTGAATTAAGATTGAGTCTGGCTCTTCCCAACATTCAGCTGAAATTGCAAAGTATTTAGTTACAACAGGAAAACCACGCTTTTTATAAACGTATGGTTCAAACCCTTGCTCTTTAAATAAATTGATAGTCTCATCACTAGCTCTTAAATGAAGTTTATCTTGAACAACAAGAGCGAACATAGTGCCATCAATAAAAATGCCAAAACCACCAAACATTGAGCGTGAAGTGATCTTACCTAAAGATGAAAGTAAATGAAGTGATTCTTTTAGTACTGGTTTATCCATTGCAATAATTCTCGGTTAGTAAGTCTATGTCACTAAACAACTGAGCCCGAGGAAATGGTAGCAAGTTCAAAGTAAGGTATTGTTATTTTAAAGTAAAAATTAACAATACTTGAGAGAATACTTACTGTCGGCAACCCCGCTACCTTATATATAAATACGTAGGCCGGAAGCTTTGCGTCCTGTACTTTCGCACAGTTTGCCCTGTTCGTGACCTTGCTGATGATATAGCAATCAATAGCAAGAGTTGTTGCATAATTGATCATAGTGTGATGTTGCTTCAAAAAATGATCGTTTATTTTTGTTAAGTTGGTTCAACTTTTAAGTTTAAATTGAACCAACTCGTATTTTAATGAGTAAAAAAGCGCTATTTGGTTCTATTTGGTTCTATTTGATACGCTGCTACGGGAGACAACTTCAGGCTGCATTTCAAAAATGCGACGCTCATGGTGCTTATCTTTAATGCGCTCTAATAAAATCTCTACCGCTGTTTTACCAACACGACGTTTAGGTTGGTGAATAGTTGTCAGGGGTGGAGAGAAATACGCAGATAATTCAATATTGTCGTAACCAATAACTGAGATGTCTTCAGGTACTTTTAAGCCCGCTTGTTGAATTTTACTTATTGCCGCCAGTGCCATAATATCGTTAAAGCAAAATAGTGCTGTTGGACGATCTGTCATTGCTAGTACTTTATCTACAGCTTTTGATGCTGAAGCACACTCGAAGTCGCCTTCCAAAATCCAGTCAGGGTTAGCGCTTAAGTTTGATTCAGCTAAAGCTCGTTCGAATCCACGAACACGCTCTTTACACGTTAATTTATCTAACTGACCTGTAATACAAGCGATTTTTTCATGGCCGTTTTCAATTAAATGCTTTGTTGCTAAGTAACCGCCTTTTTCTGAATTATCAATGATTTTATCTGTACGTGGGCTATCTGGGCCCCAATCCATAATAACCATTGGTAGCTCAGTGTTTTTTTCAAGCAGCGCTAATAGTTGTTCATTAAGGTCTGAACACATGACTAATAGGCCATCAACACGTTTTTCTGAAAGCATGCGAAGATAATGTTTTTGCTTATCTAAATCGCCTTCAGTATTACACATAAATAAAGTGTAACCTTGTTTGTAACAGTAATTCTCAACACCATGCATAACCTCTGCAAAAAATGGGTTGAAAGATTGTGTTACTAACATACCAATCGTACGTGTTGTATTGCATTTTAAACTGCGAGCAACGGCACTCGGTGCGTAGTTTAGTTCTTCAACCGCTTCCCATACACGTTTTTGAGTTGCTTCGGCAACAAAACGAGTTTTATTAATTACATGAGAGACAGTTGTAGTAGAAACAGCTGCAAGTTTTGCAACATCTTTAATAGTAGCCATATAAAAGCCTTAATGGGTAAAATAAGGGGCTATTTATGTTCCAACAAAATTGATATTACATTATGTAGATATGATGGAAGATAAATAGGCCCTGGTTATAAATGAAAAAAACCGCCAAAAATGCGGTTTTCATTTAATGATCAAATTTTATCGTTTGCGCTCACATTTTATAGGTAAAGCATAGTGCAAACAATTAGTGATTTAATTAATTTTGTTAATGATTTGATTTATATCACACACCTGTAAAAATATTGTACCAATATATAAACTATAAATTACTCACCTGTAAGGAAAGTAACATCAAGTTGTAGAAAAGTTACAAGGAAAGTCGTTACTGCAGCATAAAAGCCGAATTCATCTCTCTCCTTACAAATATGGTTAAATTTTGGAGTCCAAGATAATAGCTGTTTATTAATAAAAGAAAGTTGCGCACTCATATAAGCTTCAAAGTCTTCTTCAGAAGTTTGCTGATTTGTCATTAGGATTAAATTCCCAAGGAAATCTAGTTCAATAGCGATATGGTCTGCGGGTTCATTGAATTCTGCTTTTTGAGCAATCTTGTACTTTTCTAGTAATTCACGCATATCTTGAGCAGGTTTTGCATTAAGAAGGCCTGATTTATCTAAATAGATTGATGCATAAGGTAGAGCACTGTTTTTGTCAGAACCTAAAAATGCTTGGCAAAAATCAGCTGATAATTCAAGCTGTGCATCGTCGCGAGCTTGAAGTTTATTTAACTTTTCAACCAATTCATTTACCGATGACGCTAATTCTGGCGTCTTCCTTAAATCAGACAGGAAAGTACGAACTTCAAAACTGTTATATTGTTCTAATTGTTCTTTTGTTAGTTCATTCGCTAATAAGCTCGACAACCACCAGTAAATTTCAGCGCGTTGTTCGTTAAATGCAGTTAATTCGTTCATGTCTCTTTACTCCAAGATATTTATTTAAGAATTGTACTGGATAAGTATGAAAAGGAATAGCACCTATCATTAACAGGGTGTATAAAGATATGTGTAAAGATTAAATCTCGATTTTTATTAATAATTGTTTTGAATCAATTAAAATACAGAAATATCAATTGAGAATTGGCATTATTACAAAATATGAATAGAATAAGATAAGAACTATCCAAATAACCATTAAAAGAGAATATTATGAGCTATCACATTTTAGTTGTTGAAGACGAAGTGGTAACTCGCTCTAAGCTTGTAGGCTACTTTGAAGCCGAGGGATATCAAGTGAGCGAGGCTGAAACAGGGGCAGAAATGCGAACTATTTTGGCTGAACAAAAAGTTGATTTAATTATGCTTGATATAAACCTACCAGGAGAGGATGGTTTATTATTGGCTCGCGAACTGCGCAGTCAATCTAATATTGGTATTATTCTCGTTACAGGACGAACAGATAGTATTGACCGAATTGTCGGTTTAGAAATGGGTGCAGATGACTATGTCACTAAACCTGTAGAGCTACGTGAATTATTGGTTCGAGTTAAGAACTTGTTTTGGCGTATGTCTTTAGTTAATGAGCCAGTTGAGTTGGATGAGTCAAATGTAGTTCGTTTTGGTGAATGGACATTTGATATTCAGCGCCGTGCGTTATCAAATAATGGCGAACCAGTTAAATTAACTAAAGCTGAATATGAATTGTTGGTGGCGTTATCTTCGTACCCAAATACGGTTCTTTCGCGTGAACGTATTTTAAATATGATTAGCCACCGTGTAGATGCACCAAATGATCGAACTATTGATGTATTGATTCGAAGAATGCGCGCAAAGATGGAAGTGGACCCTAAAAACCCACAGATCTTTGTTACCGTACACGGTGAAGGTTACATGTTCGCTGGTGATTGATAGTTATTAATTATCGTTAAAAGATTTAAATTGAACCACTCATATTTGA
>NZ_MSCO01000001.1:1697533-1729808 GCF_002954705.1 Aliivibrio sifiae | reverse complement strand
AACGATCAGTCAAATGATCTGGAAAATTTCTTAACTGATCGGCATTACTCATATTTGAGTGGTTTTTTATTTATATAGCTATCAATATAAAGCGTGACTCATTCATAAGAAATTGTGATTTTAATTGTTTTTTATAATAAAATCATAAGTAGGAGTGCTCCGCACTTGTCTATTCAAAAATAAAATTGTTATAGGTTGTAAATGAAATAATTTCTTAAAATGGCAATGGTTGCCTCTGCGTTAGCTGGTATCGCAGGTTGTCAAAGTACAGATAATGCATCTGTAGCTATGGCGACAGAAACGAATTCAGCAGTATCTTCAATATCAACTTTCGATGTACTTCAAAAGCAGTATTTATTAGATAAGGTAACCTTCGATTCTATAGCAGATTTTAAGATTTATTCTGCGACGTCTTACACTGCAATGATGGAAGATTGGAGTGAAGCGAAAGAGGTCTATTCTGAAATAGAAAAAGAACCAAGTCTGATGAATGAAGAATATTCAATGTTTTCTTCTGGAAGCTATTCAGCGAAATATATGGAGTTGGTTTCTGCTGCGGATAATGAACTAAAAAAACTTAAAAATTATAAAGAAACAGCAGATGTCGTGTTGTCTGATGCAATTGCACAAATGGCATACATGAATTCAATTGATGTTAATGCGTATTATCCACAAGAGTTTTCAAGTTTAAATTCTCAATACAAAGCACTATTCGTACCTGTAATTGAAGATGGTATTGCAGAAGCGGAAACCAACCAAGCGTCTTTTTTAACCAAAGCTAAAGTAACTGAAATCAAAACCACACTAAAAATATACGTTACACCACTAGAGAAAGAATTTTCTGGGTTAATGAATAAAGGTTTAAAGCCATTGCACCAATTAGTTATGGCCAAACTAAAGCAGAATTAGATAAAACGAAAAAAGCGGTTCAAGCAAATAATCGTGATCAAGCATTAATTGTTGATGCGGTTGCTAAAACTCGATTCCAACTTGATCACTTTAAAAATATGGCTGCAGAAGTTAAATTGCTAAAAGCGGTTAAAAATGGTCAATTTGAACAATCTGTTTTGGAAGTAGAAAATAAGTTATTATCTATTTCACAAGCAATTAATGGTGATGATTACCGTGATCAGCCATTAAGAACGCAAACATCTTCGATTTTAGATGCTGTTCAACAAGTGCATGATGTTAATAATACGATTGATTTAGAGGTTAAGATTAAAGAGCTGAATGCTCAAATTAAAACCTTAGAAGCCATTATTGAAAGCCAAACAGAAAGCCATGCAAGCGTTCAAAAGCAGGTGCTAGTTTTAACTCAACAACTTGAAAGAAATGACAATTTGATTAATAACCTAAATACAGTCATTGCGTCTTATAAAGAAAAAGAAGAAATGGCAAAAACAGATAATTCAGCAACGACAGAAGAGAAAGTACAGAGTAATTCTGTAAAACAAGAAGAAACGGTAACCTTACCTGAATCTTCAGAATTAGCTCAAAATGCACCGACTGTAGAGGCGACTTCTGCTAAAACAGAGAGTACTGAAATTGTCGATATTCCAACAGAAATAAAAACAATAACAGAAGCAACAACACCAATAGCTGAAGTTACTGCAACGACTGACATTAAATAAGCGCCGTTAACTGCTAATAAGTATAGAGCACCTTAGGCATTGGTTTAAGGTGCTTTTTTATTGGATATTTATCCGTTTCTGATACACTGCGGCTGTTCACTTTTTAGAGGTACATCATGACATCACCAGAACCTAAATTAACCCGTTTAAATAAATTCATTAGTGATACGGGTTATTGCTCACGTAGAGAAGCTGATAAGCTTATTGATCAACAACGTATTACTATTAATGGCAAGGTTCCTGAAATGGGAACTAAAGTTGCAGAAGGTGATGAAGTTCTGGTGGATGGAAAGCCATTAAAAGAGAAGCAAGATCGCATTTATATTGCATTCAATAAGCCTGTAGGGATCACGTGTACGACTGAGCGTCATGTTGAAGGTAATATTGTTGATTATATTAATCATGAACAACGTATTTTTCCTATTGGACGATTAGATAAACCTTCGGATGGCTTAATCTTTTTGACCAGTGATGGCGACATCGTTAATAAGATCTTGCGTGCAGGTAATGCCCATGAAAAAGAGTACGTAGTTCGAGTTGATAAACCAATTACAGATGACTTCTTAACAAAAATGGCTGCAGGTGTACCTATTCTAGATACCGTGACTTTGCCTTGTAAGATAGAGCAAGAATCTCGTTTTGTATTCCGAATTACGTTAACTCAAGGATTAAACCGCCAAATTCGTCGTATGTGTGAATATTTAGATTATGAAGTATTTAAATTAAAGCGCGTTCGAATTATGAATATTGATTTAGGTGAGTTGCAATCTGGAGAATGGCGTTATTTAACTGATTCAGAAATGGATCAAATTAACAATATGATTGGCACATCAAGCAAAACAGAAGAAGCATCACGTAAAGTTCAAGAAATTGATGGAAAAGTAAGAGTGATTAAAAAAGCGAGCTCAGGCCGTAATCACCACTCAAATAATAGCTTTAATGAAAAGCGTCGTGAAAAAGCGAAAGAAGAGCGTTTCGGAAAATCGACACCTAAGCGACGAAATGATCGTAAAGAACAAGGTAAACCACAATCAGAAATTAAAGTTTGGCGTCCGAAATAGACCGTTTTTTCAACATCTTAACTAAATTTCCTGTGTATTGGCGATAAAGTCTACAAACGAAGTGTTAAATACAATTTTTTATTTGACACTTTTTTTAAATCAGTTACATTAAGCCCCGTAAGAGAGATGGCGCCTTGGCAGAGTGGCTATGCAGCGGATTGCAAATCCGTGAACCTCGGTTCGATTCCGGGAGGCGCCTCCATTTCCTTATTATAAACAGAATTAAAAATTACGGCCTAGGCGGTAATTACAGATGGTGTCAGCCTCTCTATTTATATAGAGAACATGGTTAGAAGCATCGCATTAAATTGCGTGCCCTGGTGGTGGAATTGGTAGACACAAGGGATTTAAAATCCCTCGGCGTTCGCGCTGTGCCGGTTCAAGTCCGGCCCGGGGCACCATCTATTTATTCAGCAGATTAATGTTGGATTAATAAAATAAGTAAAATTGGCGCCTTGGCAGAGTGGCTATGCAGCGGATTGCAAATCCGTGAACCTCGGTTCGATTCCGGGAGGCGCCTCCATTTACTCTTTAGTAAATGTGCAAAGAATTAAAAATTACGGCTTAGGCGGTAATTACAGATGGTGTCAGCCTCTCTATTTAATGGAGAACATGGTTAGAAGCATCGCATTAAATTGCGTGCCCTGGTGGTGGAATTGGTAGACACAAGGGATTTAAAATCCCTCGGCGTTCGCGCTGTGCCGGTTCAAGTCCGGCCCGGGGCACCATCTTTTAAGAAGGCTCATCAGAAATGATGAGCCTTTTTTTTATAAAAAATATTAATAGGTATTTGTTTAGATAACATACAGCTTAGTTGCGTTGTTAAATTGACATAAATAGACTTATTTTTGACTCAATTTATGCTTTATTTTAATCAATGTTCTTAAAGTAATTATTTGAGCAACTACTTGATCAGATTAGAATTAGACGTCTAGATGTAAACATTTCCAAACCAACTAAGTTGCTGTATAATGCGCGCCTTTCTTCTTATGTATCATTTTTGCTTCAAGGCGAACATTATGAACCTTTCTGCTAAAACTGTTGTTGTTATTGCTATTGGTGCCGCTCTATATGGCATTGGTGGCTTACCTATGTTTGGTATTCCTGTTTTTGCTAATACAACATTAAAACCAGCGATGGCTGTGCTTGCGCTATTCTCTGTACTATATGGGCCTATTGTTGGTTTCTTAGTTGGTTTTATTGGCCATTGGGTAACGGACTTATTTGCAGGATGGGGTGTTTGGTTAACTTGGGTACTAGGTTCGGGTATTGTTGGTATGATTATTGGTTTATTTCCAATGATTACCAAAAATCGCATTGAAGTTGGATCTTTTGATAAGAAAGATTTTCTTATATTTGTCGCATTGGCATTTGCAGGTAATGTTATTGGCTATGGTACTTCTGCTTTTTTAGATACCATTTTGTACGCAGAACCTTTCAGTAAAGTATTTATGCAACTTTGTATTATTGCTGCTGGTAACACAGTATTAATTGCTATTGTGGGTTACTTAATTTTGACTAACTTAGCAAAGCGTAAAAAACAAAGTACAAACCTAACAGAGGCGCCATAATTAATGAGCGTAACCTTTTCAAACTTCTCTTTTCGATATGCGTCACAGGACAAACCGACGCTTAAAAATATCAATCTAAGGATAGAGCAAGGAGAAAAGATCTTAATCGTTGGCCCTAGCGGCAGCGGAAAATCGACATTAGGTCAGTGTTTAAATGGCCTTATTCCCCACACGGTAAAAGGTGAAATTGAAGGTCAACTTTGTATTAATGACAAAGAGATTTCAGACTGGAAAATTGAACAATACACCGAGAATGTAGGTACAGTTTTACAAGACACAGATAGCCAGTTTGTGGGGCTAACTGTGGGTGAAGACATTGCTTTTGCACTTGAGAATCAAATGGTATCAAAAGCAAAAATGTATCCTATAGTTCGTGATATCGCAAAACTAGTCGATTTAGAAAATCTATTAAATAAATCACCTTATGACCTCAGTGGTGGTCAAAAACAACGTGTTTCGCTGGGGGGGATTTTAGTTGATGATGTTGATTTACTTCTTTTTGATGAGCCGTTAGCGAGCTTAGACCCAAAAACAGGTAAAGCGACGATTGATATCATTGATGAGCTGCATAAAGGTAGGGGAAAAACGATAGTTATCATTGAGCATCGTTTAGAAGATGTTCTTTATCGCTCAGTTGACCGTATTATTTTAATGGATAATGGCGAAATCATTGCGGACATGACTCCTGATGAGTTAATTCAATCTTCATTGCTCGCAAAGCATGGGATCAGAGAGCCTTTATACGTTTCTTTATTAAAAAAATGTCAACTAGACCTTGCTTTGATTCCTAATATTAGTCATCTAGCATCAATTCCTGCTGAATCACTAAAACAAGCCGTATGTACTTGGTTTAGTGATGTGGAAGCAACCCTCTCTCTTTCTGAAAATAAGGATATTCTGCTGTGTGTTGATAACCTTACTTATTCTTATGATGGGGAAATAAACGCATTAGAAGATGTTTCGTTTAATGTAAAGAAAGGTGAGTTTGTTTCTATTCTTGGTAAGAATGGTTCTGGGAAATCTACGATTACGAAATTGGTAATGGGGGTATTACAACCAGATCAGGGAGCACTTTTCTTAAATGGTCAAGATCTGACAGAACTTTCTATCTATGAGCGTTCACAGAAAGTTGGTGTGGTTTTACAAAACCCAAACCATATGATTTCACATCACATGATTTATGATGAAGTCGCATTTGGTTTAGTGAATAGTGGACTACCTGATAGCGATATCGAAAAGAAAGTGCTTAATGCTCTTGAATTATGTGGCTTAAGTCGTTTCCGTCATTGGCCAATTGATGCATTAAGCTACGGACAGAAAAAGCGAGTAACTATTGCTTCTATTCTTGTTCTTGAGCCTGAATTATTAATTCTTGATGAGCCAACGGCAGGTCAAGATTATAACAATTATACTTCAATGCTTAGCTTTATTAATCAGTTAAATCAAAAGCTTGGTTTGACCGTCATTATTATTTCTCATGATATGCATTTAGTTTTAGAGCATACGACGCGTGCTATTGTTATTGCAGGCAGTAAATGTATTGCTGATCAAGATGTAACAGAAGTGTTTAGTCAGCCTGAATTGCTTAATAAAGCAAATTTAACGGTAACTAGTTTGTATGAATTAGCTGAGAAGTTAGAAATAGAGAATATTACCGGTTTTATACAGCAATTTATTGCTACTGAGCATGAGAGCAAACAGAATGTCCACTAATAAGCAAAGTTTTGGTATTAACTATGTGGATCTTGATACTTGGCTACACCGTTTAAATGGTGTGACTAAGTTTCTGCTGTTTATCACATGGATAACCGTAGTATTAACGACGTTCGATTTACGAATTATTATTCCATTAATATTGATTGGTCTGTATTTATTAAAAGAGACAAAAGTCCCTTTTTCTGCTTATAAACCACTATTGATTGGTACTGCCACGGTATTAAGCATGAATGCAGTATTTATGTTTTTACTGGCTCCAAATCAAGGGAATGAGTTATTAGGGTCAACAACGGTTTTAGTGCCTATTTTGGGGCATTATGTTATTACCCAAGAAACATTATTTTATTTAATCACAGTAACGCTTAAATATTTTAGTATGTTCCCCATTGCGCTTGTATTTGTGTTTACTACACACCCAACTGAATTTGCTGCAAGTTTAAATCGCCTTGGTTTACCTTACAAAATTGCTTATGCAGTCAGTTTAACATTACGATATTTACCTGAAGTTAAAAGTGACTTTATAAATATCATGCACGCACAGCAAGCTCGCGGTGTTGATTTATCTAAAAATGTTCCTGTATTTACTCGTATCAGTAATATCGCGAAAATATTAGGTCCCTTAATTTTTTCAAGTTTAGACAGAGCAGATGAAATATCCAATGCCATGGTATTACGTGGTTTTGGGAGAGGAAAAAGCCGAACTTGGTTTAGTGAAAAAGTAATAACTAAAACAGATAAGGTAGTGATGTTAGGTTTGTTAATTATTGTGATTTTGGCCATAACCAAGCGGGTTATAGAGACATCATTATTTTGGTATCCATTTAACTAATACCGTTAATAAGATAAAAGTAGGCTGCTTGGCCTACTTTTTATTTTTCTGTTTGGCTGAAATGCTCAATCACATCTGAACTGATGTTTTCATGATTAAAAATAAGCATTGATGTTAGTTTCTCAACCATTGCTTCTGGTTCTAGCTCACTAAAAATAACATTACTAATAAGTGTTTTAATCAGTAATTCTTCATGCTCTAGAAAACCGCGAGCATCAATCTCTACTGGTATATCGCTGGGCATACGATCAAATTGTAAAAACGCCATATTATGATTAACACTAGAGGTTAATAGTTGTTCAGGAAACCATTCTTCACCAGTCACAACTTCTAATTCATTGCCGTGAGTCGCTTGAATATCTTGTAAGCTTTTAATTAATTCAGATATTTTCACATTTATTCTCAAGATGTGGAGTATTATTTATGTATATCAATACTATACTATACTTAAAATTTAAAGTTGATTGAATTTATATTTAGTTCAATTTCTTAGAGCGTTTGTTTTTCCACCATTTATTTAACCCAGAGTAACTCTTTTGCACAAATACTTTTTTAACGTGAAATATATATTTCTTTTAACCTTTTCATTTTTTTTTGCTGGTTTAGCTAATGCTGAGAAAGCGGATCATGAGGAAATAAAAGAAAATATAAGTACCACTTCAACTGAGAAAGAAAAACAGTGGGGTATTGCTGGTGTAGTTCGTACAGCAAGTATTCCTTATGCGACAGACACTGAAACAGTATCTACTTTCATTCCTATGATGTTTTTTGAAAATGATTATGTATTTATCAACGGAATGGAAGGCGGTATTTTTTTATATCAAGAAAGTAATTGGCAACTTAGTGCTTTAATGAGGCTCCGTTATTTTGATTTACCTAAAGAAGCTCAAAATCAGGCGGGAGGTGATGTTGTCGATACCGGGTTTCAGGCTCGCTATCATATAAACAAAGAGTGGTTTTTTGATTCAGAACTAATGGTTGATCCTGAGTTTCGTGCTTATATGAATTTTAAATTAGGCGCTGAGATTGAATCTGGTGACTGGTGGTTTAATCCAAGCATTGAAACTCGATGGAAAGAATCAGAGTTTAATAATTATTACTATGGTTTAAATGACGATACTAATGACACATTAAGTGCAGGGATTGATATTAAAGCTGGTTTCATGTCTCGCTACCATGTGACGTCTAATTTATATCTGTTGGGGGGAAGCTATGTTTCTCGTTTGGATGACAACGCCTATAACAGCGAATATATTGATAATCGTTGGGAGTTCGAATACTTTTTAGGGGTGGGTTTTTTCACCGATAACAGTACTTCTTTTCGAAAAAACATTAAAAACAAACCGTATTTACGAATAGCACACGGTTGGGCTACCCCCTCAAACATTGGCGATATTATTAATTTAGATTCAGAAAAGGATCCTTACAATAATCAAATGACGTCTGTTTTTTATGGGTTACCATTAACAGACGAGCTGTTTTCTTTGCCGATTGATCTTTATTTGACACCAGGCTATGTACAACATTGGAAGTCAGATGTACAGGGTTTAAGCTCTGAGTTTGTTGTGGCAATTAAAGCCTATGCAACTATACCCTGGCCAACGAAATGGCGTTTTGGTGTAGCAGAGGGCTTATCTTATATTAACCATGTATCGTACATAGAACAGTCTGAGATGGATGAAAAAGGCTATAAGGAAAGTAAGCTATTAAATTACCTTGATTTTTCTTTTGATGTGAATTTAGGAGATTTATTCAACCATCGAGATCTTGATGGTGTTTGGCTTGGATATAGTATCCATCATCGCTCTGCTATTTTTGAAAACTCATCTCAATACGGAAGAATTAAAGGTGGTAGTAATTACAATAGTATCTATGTTCAATTTGATATTTAAGTTTTTCTTCTGAATAAAAAAAGGCACTGTATTTTCTAATGAGTGCCTTTTTTATATTGATACATTGCCATTAGAGTGAAATGTAGGATGAGGCTCTATATTGGGGGGCATAAAGATTAGCTGTCAAAATTAAAGCGTTGCGTCAATTTTTTGATATTACAATCAATGGGTTATCTATTGCTTGTTATGTTGCTACTTATGAGTGATAGACTGTTGATTTCTTGATGTTCGTCATAAAACAGACTTAATATTCATGATTTTAGGGGAGATGCTTATGATATTACTTTGTGATGAAAATTAAGTGCGCTATTATTTTTTTGGAATGAAGATCATATAAAATCAACACTTGTATAAAGGACTGCTATGCGAGTATTTCAAAAAATTGCGATAGTCATGTTAATTCTTTCTATTGGTACGCTGACTTGGTATCACTTTCGTGGAGACACTAAAACCATCACTATTAACCCCGATGTGTATCAATATTATGCGACGGATGATAAAAAAGTAGGAGGAGTTAGTGAGTCTGTTCTTGTTGATAAAGATGGTCGACCTAATTTAATTTGTAAGCTAAAAAAGGGCAATTATCCTTGGCCATATTGTGAAGCTGCAATCCATCTTTCAGATAGCATTTTTGAAGGGATTGATTTGTCTGGTTATTCTAAATTAGTGTTAGATATTGATTATAAAAGCACTGATCCTAATGGGCGTTTACGTGTTTACTTACGTAATAGTAATCCTGCTTATACAAAAAGAAATGATGCAGCGTCACTAAAATTTAATGGTATTGAATATGAACCTGGTTTTAATGCGGGTCCAAAAGAGATTACTCTCTCTGATTTTCAAGTCCTGACTTGGTGGATTGCCGATTATAAAGTCGCAGTTGAGCATGCGGCACCAGAGTTCTCTAATGTCTCTATTATTGAAATTGCGACCTCTTCTGGTGTTCGAGAGGGCGATTTTGAAATGACGATAAATAGCATCGAATTGCATGGGGCTTGGATAAAAGAGACAACATTACTGAAAAGTATTTTGTATGCATGGTTGGTGATGATTATTACTTATGTGTTATACGAACAAAAAAGGTTAAGTAAAAAGCTTAAGGCAAGTACTTATCGTGAAGGTCGTTTAAGAAAGCTTAATGATAATTTAAAAGAGAAAAATGTAGAGTTTGCAGAGCTTGCTCATCGTGATTCATTAACGGGCGCTCGTAATCGAAATGCAGTGAGGGATTGGTTAGAACGAATGGCTCAGCAAGTCCGTTGGGGTAAGCAAACCTTCTCTGTGATTTACATTGATATCGATTTTTTTAAAAAGATTAATGATAATTTAGGTCACCAAACTGGAGATGATATTTTAAGAGAGTTTGTTCTTGTGGTTACAGGTGCTATTCAGCGTACAGACTTTTTAGTTCGTTGGGGAGGAGAGGAATTTGTTGTCTTCTGCCCAAAGCACAATGCCGAGCAAGCAACAGAAAAAGCAGAGCATATTCGTAAGACCGTTGAACATCATCTATGGTGCCATAACGAGTTACTGACTTGCAGTCTAGGTGTTACAGAGATGAAAGATGAGCGTATAACGGAAGTGATTGCTCGTGCAGATGATGCATTATATAAAGCAAAAAATGCAGGACGGAATAAAGTAATTACAAGTGTTAATGTCACCGATGTTGATGCTAACTCACGGTTCATCAACTAGTCTAATAATTAATCACTGTTACTGAATTACGATAAAGCCTTATGGTAAATAATACGATAAGGCTTTATTTTATTCGATAGGAAGAGAGCGGTGATCAATCGGTTCTTTAGGACCTAAAAACTTAGCTTGGACATTGAAAATATAGAGATCAAGCATCGCTTTGGTTCTTGCAAGAACTTCTCTGAATCGAATTTTTCTGTTTGCCCATCCGGTAGGGGATGGAACCACTAAACAAACAGTATCCATATCAAAATGATTAGAGATAAAGACCGCACGTTCACAGTGAAATTTTTGAGTCACAATGGTTAAGCTGTTGGCATCAAAAATTTCTTTTGCGCGTTGGACTGAATCTAACGTTCTAAATCCTGCATAATCCAACGTAATATTCTCTTCTGGAATACCTGCCTCTAATAAATCCCTTTTCATCGTCCATGGTTCATTGTATGAGCGATGAGCATTATCTCCACTTAATAAAAAATGAGTAACTTTATTTTTCTTATAAAGCTTAATAGCTGCATCAATACGGTATTGATAATAAGGGTTTAATGTACGATGAATATATTTACTAGTGCCTAGAACCAATGCGGTTTCTTGAACTGGAAGTGCTTCAATATTTTGATATAACTGTGTTCGTGTTGAAAGTGACATATAAAAATCGGCAGCTAAAACAGAGGCGATAAAAATGATACTTATGATCGCCGTGATTTTTAACCACTTCTTAATGATGTCAAACACTGAGATTGTCATTATGCTTCAACTTAAATTAACGGTATTTACACTTGTCGATTTTTCTGTGCCCATGCACCAATTATAATAAAGGTCGAAAATACAATAGCAAGCATAAAGGCGGGTTGAATAGAGCGCAAAGCAGAACTGAGAATTGGGGATGCTTTGACAATAAGTAAGCCATAACCAAAGGCATTAATGCCAATAAAAGCGCCTGTACGAATTAGGAAATGTTTACCAGATAAAAAGGCTCTAACTGCGCGATTAATATCGCTACCAAGCATAACAAGCGCACAGGCAATCATTGCGATTGAGATGTCAGCTAAATAAGGAGTTAAATAACTTCCCATCGTATTAAAAAAAGAAATAATGTGATTCATGTAAAAAGCCTTTTTATAAAATAATAATTGCTAGCTATTCTATCTCTTATAGAACAGATAGTTAAAAAAAAACCAGAGAAATTTTCTCTGGTTTTGATTTTGGTGGAAGTTTTTAATTAAAAAGCAGTACGTTTGTAGCGACGATACACTGGTTTCCAGAAATATTGTTCAATTTTCTGGTGTAATGCTTCATCGGTGATCTCTAAAGCATAGCCTTGTTCAATCGCTTTTTTAGCAACAGCAAAAGCAATTTTTTTAGATACCGTATGAATTTCTTCTAGTGGTGGAAGAAGCGCACCAGAGCCGTTAATCGCAAGTGGAGAGCACTCAGATAATGCACGGCTTGACTCTTGTAGCATCTCATCAGAAACACGAGTCGCTTTAATTGCTAATACACCTAAACCAATACCTGGGAAGATGAAGCTGTTATTACACTGTGCAATTGGGTAGGTTTGACCATTGTGTGTTACTGGATCAAACGGGCTCCCTGTTGCGACTAATGCTTGACCATCAGTCCAACGAATAATGTCGTTTGGTGTTGCTTCTACACGACTTGTTGGGTTTGATAATGGGAATACAATTGGACGTTTACAATGTTTGTGCATCTCTTGGATTACTTCTTTACTGAACAATCCAGGAGCACCAGATACACCAATCAATACTGTTGGTTTAGCATTACGCATTACATCAACAAGAGAGTAGTTAGGTTCTTCAGAAACCCAATCTTTTGTATTTTCAGTTTTTTGAACTAAGCGTTGTTGGAAGTCAAGTAGGTTTGGCATGCCTTCTTGTAATAAACCCCAACGGTCAACCATGTAAACTTGCGAGCGAGCTTGAGCATCTGAGATACCTTCCGATACCATCTGGGCAATGATTGCTTCTGCAATACCACACCCTGCAGAACCGGCACCAAGGAAAGTCACACGTTGTTGAGCTAGTGAACTCCCCGCCGCTTTACAGGCAGCAAGTAGAGAGCCAACAGTAACGGCAGCAGTACCTTGAATATCATCGTTAAAGCAACAGATGCGGTTTTTATAACGCTCAAGTAGAGGCATCGCATTTTTTTGTGCAAAATCTTCAAACTGAACCAGAGCTTGAGGCCAGCGACGTTGTACAGCTTGAATGAAATCTTCAACGAAATCTTTATATTCGTCACCAGTAACGCGAGGGTGACGCCAGCCCATGTACATAGGGTCAGCAAGGCGTTGAGGGTTGTTAGTACCTACATCAAGAACGATAGGTAGAGTATGTGCAGGACTAATACCACCACATGCGGTATAAAGTGCTAATTTACCAATAGGGATACCCATGCCGCCGATCCCCTGATCACCAAGACCAAGAATACGTTCGCCATCAGTAACAACGATAACTTTTACATTTTGGTTTGCTGCGTTATTTAGCAGGTCATCAATGCGGTTTTTATTTTCATATGAGATGAATAAGCCACGGCCACGACGATAAATGTTTGAGAAGTTTTCACACGCTGCGCCAACGGTTGGCGTGTAAATAATTGGCATCATTTCGCTGATGTGATTTTGGACTAAGCGATAAAACAAGGTCTCATTCGTGTCTTGAATATTGCGAAGGTAAATATGCTTATCCATATCATTTTCAAAACTTTGATATTGCTTATAAGCACGACCAGTTTGCTCTTCAATACTTTCGATAGCTTCAGGAAGTAAGCCTTCTAAGTTAAAGTATTTGCGCTCAGTAGTGCTAAATGCGCTACCTTTATTTAGCAGAGGAGTACTTAGAAGTGCTGGGCCAGCATAAGGTATATATAGGGGACGTTTGTTGTTATTCATTGTTATGCTTCTTCAAATCAAGAATGAATCACAGATCCTATGCCTACTTAACGCAAATATCAAAGTGTGAATGAAAATAAAGTGCGAATACAGTCATGTTTTTATCAATCAAATCCGCTAAAGTAGTGAAATATTCTATTATTCTGCGGTTTATATGACTTTGTTACCAATTTGTGCCATACGATCTGAGTTTTCTGCTTCTATTCCACAGAAGAATTTAGTTATTCAATCTGAAACTGGGTCTGGGAAATCAACACATTTACCATTATGGGCTGCAGAAAAAGGGCGAGTATTGGTGATTGAACCAAGACGAATTGCCTGTACTGCTTTAGCTGAATATCTTGCGCAGCAAAATGGGACTGATTTAGGCACTGAAATTGGCTATGCAATCAAGTTAGATAGCCAATTTACTGAAGACAGCAAAGTAGTATTTGTAACTCCCGGCATTGCGTTAAAATGGTTTATGGAAGATAAGCTCGCTACGTTTGAGTTTATAATGATAGACGAATTTCATGAACGTCGTTGGGATACCGACATATTACTCGCGTTATTAAATAAACATAAAGCTCATCGTCTGATCTTAACTTCAGCTACGATAGAAAGTGGGCCGCTGGCCAAGTATGTTGATGCCGATGTGCTTGTTGCTGAAGGGCGCCAATTTACCGTGGAAGTGTCTCATATAGCAAGTCATTCACAGCAGATCCCCACGAGCAAAGACCTTGTACAGCGAGTTACAGATGCATTGCAACAAACTATTCTGAAGGGGGAGCCTGGGGATATTCTCGTTTTTCTGCCCGGGAAAAAAGAAATTATTCAATGCGTTCAAATTGCAGCAGCTAAATACCCTAATGCCCAAGTCATTCCTCTTTTTGCTGGTGTTTCAGATATACACCGTAATCAGGCGCTAACCTCATCTTCTCAGCAACGTATTATTTTTTCTACTAACGTAGCAGAAACCTCATTGACGATTCCTAATGTTACCTTGGTGATTGATTCTGGTTTGGAGCGAAGGACTCATCAGAAAAATGGGCGAACAACTCTTTCACTGCAAACGATTTCAAAAGCAAGTAGAGAGCAGCGTTCAGGGCGAGCAGGGCGCACTCAGGCAGGACGAGCCATTCGATTATTTGGCGAACATGCCCCATTAGAATCGATGACACCACCAGAGTTACAAAGGGAAGAGTTGGTGGAAGCAGTACTGGCTGCGGCAAGCTGTGGTGCTAAATTACGAGATATGCCCCTTCTTGAATCGCTACCTGAAAAATCACTCTCTGCAGCAGAAGACAAATTAAAGCTAATGGGGGCAATCGATTCTGAGCTCTTCATTACTGATTATGGTTTACGTTTATTCCCCTTACCCATTGATGCTCTTTTTTCACATATGATCTCAGTGGTCGAAGGTAAAGCAGAAAAAGAAACGTTGGTTGATGTAGTCGCGGGATTATCTGTATCAAATAAATTGTTTTCATTATCTAATTCAGAAATGGCGTTAGATGACGTGTTACGTTGGAATCCAAAGTCGTGTGATGCTGTAACGCTAGCTTCTATTATTCGCGGTCATGATTGTAATGGATTAATTATAGATGATGACTTGCGTAAGGAAGCACAAGCCCTTGCTATGCAAATTAGAACAGAGCTTCTACTGCCTGATTTAGATGCGAGTAGCCGATTAAAAAGAGATGAGGTGTTGCTTCAACTCGTTAAGAAGTTACCTGAGTTGGTGTATGTTCGTAGAGAAAAACGAAGAGAAGCGTTTGGGAATGGTAAGCAAGAAGTTGTCTTAGGACGACAGAATTATTTTTTACCCACTCATGAAGCCGCAATCGTATTGGATCAATTTTCTCTTCCAGGAAGAGGCAATAAAACCTTAACAATAGGAACAGCATTAGCGCCGATAGATTTGTCCTCAATTGTTGATACTGGACTTGCTGAGTGCCGTATTGGCGAGTGCATTAATGACAATCAAGATCTTAAAATTACGCATGAATATTATTATGCAAATCGACGATTAATGATTAAATATGTAGAGCCGACAGGGGAGAATGCAATTCCAGTAATTGTATCTCAAGTAATAGAAGGGATAATATTACCGTCATTTAAAGAGAAAAGAATGAACGAAATTGCCGCTTGGCAGCTTTATTGTCAACTTAATGGCAATAAATTGAGTTCAGTCGTGACGTTTGAATCTTGGTTTACATTACAACTAGAAGAGCTTGGTATTACGTCTTTAGAAGATATGACGTTATTTGATGAAACAGATTTTATATTTGATGGGATCCCTGAATGGGAGATATCTGATTTTATGAAAACCTATCCTCAACATGTTACTTTGCCGGATATCACCTTATCTGTTGACTATTTCCCACAAAGTAAGCGTATTTTACTGAATTATGTAAAAGGTCAACGAAAAGGGGATATTAAAAGGTGGGAGCTTCCAGTCTGGTCTGGTTGGCGGATTCAATATAAAAAAGCCAGTCGTAATATTGATGTTAAATAATTTAATAAGGTAAATTGGAATGTCGGTATGTATTTTGCTTGTCAATATAAAAAGGCAAGTTACTGACAAAGGTAAATTATGAACAAATGGATGCTATTGATTGCATTGACTCTACCCTTCATGACATCAGCAAAAACATTGAACCGTATTTCTTCGTATGAAGACAGTTATTTATTAGGAAGCTATACAGATAGCATTAATAAAGATGAATACATTAATGGTGGTTTTGAAGACGCTGATGGACTTCAGAATGTGGAAGTAAAGTTTCAATTCTCATTAGCGGTACCAATTATACCTATCAATAATACGACGGCATTTATGTTTTCTTATACGCAAAAATCGCTGTGGCAATTAGGCAACAGTGATATTTCATCGCCTTTTAGAGAAACAAACTATAAGCCTCAGTTCTTTTTAATGCATCAATCAAATATGCTGTTATTTAATAATGCAGAGTTTGGTTATATGCATGAATCAAATGGTCAAACATCAAGCTTATCTCGCAGTTGGGATCGCATGTACGGGGCATTAGAACGTATTGATGGTCCAGTTCAATATGGATTTAGAGCGTGGTACGTGTTTTCTGATGAAGAAAATAATGAAGATATTCTTGATTACTTAGGCCATTACGATGTGTGGATAAAAGCAGGTAATGATATTGGTGAGTTTAACACTCGTTTCCACTATAATTTTGATACAAACAAAGGTGGAGCAGAAGCCGGTTATACCCTTTATTTAAATAAATTTGTCGGTTTGTATGTCCAAGCGTGGAAAGGTTATGGCGAGACGTTAATTGATTATAACTATGATCAAACCCGTATCGGTTTAGGTATGAAGTTAATTCCGCCAAACTAATCGAAAATATTATTGCTGCGATATGACAAAAAGCTTCTATTCATGAAGCTTTTTTGTTTTTAAATTCCCCACTCTTTAATGATTATTTGGACTATGATGATGATCATTGCTATCAGTTTTAAATTGAATTACGATCGCGCCAGTTTTTTATTTGGGTACACAATATGATAATAATGATGTTGTTGAGTTTTGTAGTCATTGCAGCGGTACTGTGGTGGTTTTACAGCAGAGATAAAGCGACTTCTTTAAATCCTGTCTGGATGATATTTTTTGTTGTAATCAGCATGATTGTTATTTTTTCTTCTGGTTTACGCCCAGAGAAATTTGCTGTGAATAATAAAGCCATTACAGAGCCGTTAGGCCCTCTTTCTTATGAAGATAAGATGCGTCATTTGGAAGACCAGTTAAAAGAGTCTCCGAACAATGCAGATCTTTGGTTTGAAATTGGCCAAGGTTATTTACTTAATGGTGAACTAAAGCCAGCTAATATTTGTTTTGGTTATGCTATCCGTTTAACTGAAGATCCAACTGCTAATCAATATGCAGCAAAAGCAACTGCTCAATATTATTTACATTCTCAATTGTTTGATGAAGATGTCGAAGAGTTAGTAAAGAAAGCCTTAGCATTAGATGAATACAACCAAGCAGCATTAACTTTGATTGCTTCTGACCATTTTGTGAGTTTCCGTTATCAAAAAGCAATTAATGCATGGCAGAAGATTTTAGATTCAGAACGTGTTGATGTAGATAGAGTAACGATTATTAATTCAATTAACCAAGCGAAACAATTAATGCAAGCTCGTCGCTAGTTAAAGAGTTAAAGAGTTAAAGATATGAAAAAGCCGACATTTCTTTTGTGAAATGTCGGCTTTTTTGTTGGTGCTCACTAATCAGTTAATTAGATTTATTTAATTACTCTATTGGAGCGTAATCTTTAGACTCGCGTTCTTTCGCTTCATGTTCCCATTTCGGAACGACAGTTTCTAAGAAGTGTTTTTTCTCAGCTTCCATGCCTTCCATATCCATACCCAATGCTTTTTGTGCAGCTGCTTTAGTTGAAATGTCAGGAATAGCCACTGGCTCCGTGATGCCTTTTTTCGCTAACAGACGAATTAGTTTAGTTCGAGCATCTGCGGCTTTATCCACAGCAGTACCTAATACTTCTAAGGCAATTTCAGGTGCATGCATATGGATACCATGCGAAGCTATCGCGTAGTCCCAACGCCATTGAGCGTGACGGATATCTAACAAGATTGGTTCCATCTCTGTTTTGGTTGCGCCTGCATCCCATGCTGCACCGGCTTCAAAATGGGCCGCTACGATTTGACGCTCAGCGGTTAACTTCATTTTTAAAACTTGAGCTTTACGGCTTGCAACTACGCCTTGTAGCATTTCTTTTGATTGCGTGTGACAGCTCGCACAGGTATCTTCAAAGCGATCAAATGGGTTACCCACTTTGTGGTCGGTATAAACCGTGCCATCTTCATTCGTTACTTTTGGCATATGACAGTCAACACAAGTTACCTTGTTTTTTCCGTGGATGCCGTCACGCCATGTTTCATAGCCAGGATGTTGAGCTTTTAACATAGGGGCTTTAGAAACTTTATGAGTCCAATCGCTAAAGCCAATTTCGTCGTAGTATTCTTCCATTTCATCAACGCTCGTGCCTTTATCCCAAGGGAATTTAACCGCTTTGGTTTTCCCTGTGAAATAGTACTCAACGTGACATTGACCACAGACTGATGCTTGTTGATCTAAACGAGATTGGTCACCAAAAGGTTTACCAATCGCATCCATTGCACGTTCAACATGAGGTTTAGTAATCGCTAAAGCGGGTTCGCCATTTTTAAACTCCTCACTACGGGTATCGTGGCAATCGGCACAACCAATAGGGTTTTGGATTTCACTTCCAAGACGAGCCCATTTGCCAGAGAAGTAGCCGTCTTCGCCTTTTTCTTCGATCACTCGACCCACATCAGGGCTTTTACAGCTCCAACATGCCATTGGCATTGGGCCTGAATTGGCATCTGTAGGGCCTGCGGTACGTAGTGTTTCTCGCACATCATCTATAGCGTAAAAATGCCCACGGGCTTTGTTGTAGTCTTTAGCAAAACCATAACCTGCCCACATGATCACCATGTTAGGATCTTCTGCTAAGGCATCTTCAATTTGTACGCTGTCAGAGGTTGCTCGCCAAGATTTATATTGCTCAGCATGTTCTTTTGCATACGCTTCGTTACGAGGGTCAACTCGCTCAGTTTTTTCAGAGGCAGCAAAGCTGTGGCTACTCAGTAATAAGGTAGTCACCATGGCAATTGCAGCGGCTGAACGACGGGTCCATTGCTTTTTCACAGTTGATATCTCCAATATTCTTGTTATGAATTAGCCAAGCGTTGTGAGAGCGACTATCAATCAGAATTGGAAACATAATGAGTATATCGTAGATAAGAGGTGGTCATTTTTTCATCGGAGGTTGCATTGATTTACATCAAGTTACATAAGTGATCTATATCACCAATAAATACTTATACCTCCAAGGTGTTAATTTAAATGCATCTTATTAATAATGGTTCTTATTTACTTTAAATAACAGGGAGATAAGTTCACCTGCGTCATATCACAAAAGTGGTAGATAGATGCATTTTATAAGATACAATTTGTATTATCTCGATACATTTATATATAAACTGTCTCTGTTAAGCGTTGTGGCTAACTATCCAATGAGAATTGATTTCAATGAAGAGCTTATTTCTTCATCAATACAATAACTCATCCATTTTATTTTATGCGTCCAATCGTTGATGGATTTGACGGAAATAAAGTAGGAAAGGGAAGGATATAACATGGGCAAAGTTAATTTAGCCATAGCCACAATGTTGAAGCTACTCTTCGCATTTTGTCTCTATGGTTTGTCTTTCAATGTTGCTGCGGATGAATCGCCCCAAATAGAGGCTGACTCATCAAATCGACATGAAGTGACGTTAATTCGTGACCGAGATTACGCATGTACTCAATGTCATAAAGATGAAAAAGAAACACTTAAAGGTTCACACGGTGAAGAGTCATTTGCGACTCTTAAACGTGATGTGAACTGTATCGAGTGTCATAAATCAATTGGGCCTGATCACCGAGAAGGCGCTCCTCAAGTAACGAAATATTCTGCGGCACAATCAAAAGTAGGCACGGAAAAAGTGACCCTCTCGTTTGATGAAATTTTACAAGCTAATAGCCAATGTACTGATTGTCATACCTCAGAAAGATTACGTGATGATAGCTGGACGCATGACGTTCACGCCAAAAACTTAACCTGCTCATCTTGTCATATTGTGCATGGAGAAAAAGAAGCGGTACTTTCTTTTGACCATTCATCAAAGATAAAGATGTGTGTTGATTGCCACGCTGATTTTAATCAGAAAGAAAATAAGCTAGGAGAATAGTATGAGTTGTTCTAGACGAAATTTTTTAGCGGGTTCAGGTGCGGTTATCTTTACTACTGGAGTGGCGACTACCTCATTAATCAGCAGCAAAAAAACGCTGGCTTATTCGATGGAAGACGGCGCAAAACGCTATGGTATGGTGCATGATGAGACGGCTTGTATTGGTTGTACTGCCTGTACTGAAGCGTGCCGAGAAGTGAATAGTGTGCCAGAAGGCGTTTCTCGCTTAGAGATTATCCGTAGTGAACCTCGTGGTGAGTTCCCTGATGTCGATTATCGTTTTACTCGTAAATCATGCCAACATTGTGAGAATGCACCGTGTGTGATGGTGTGTCCGACAGGTGCTGCTTATAAAGATGAAGCCACAGGTATTGTTGATGTTCATAATGAGAAATGCGTAGGCTGTGGTTATTGTTTAGCGGCGTGTCCTTATCAAGTTCGTTTCTTTAATCCTGTTACCAAATCAGCAGATAAATGTGATTTTTGTCGTGAGACTAATTTAGCTCAAGGCAAACAACCTGCGTGTGTTGAATCGTGTCCAACAAAAGCACTGATCTTTGGTGACTTGAACGATAAAAACAGTGAGATTAATGCGGTATTAAACAATAGCGTATTTTATCGAGACAAAGTGGATCTAGGCACTAAGCCTAAGTTATTTAAGATCCCAAACCAAAAAGGGGAGATTTAAGATGAGTGCATGGGAAGCTGCGTTTAATTTTGACTCTTTAGTTTGGGATTGGATCATCGCGATCTATCTTTTCTTAGCTGGCATGTCTGCTGGTGCCGTTATGATTTCAATTTATTTGAAGCGTAAAGTCATCGAAGGAGATCCTGCACATAGTGGCATTATTAAAGCCATGGCAATTCTAGCGCCATTTGGCATCATTGTTGGTCTGTTAATTCTGGTATTCCATCTAACTAAACCGTTAGCGTTCTGGAAAATCATGATTTACTTCAACCCTACATCAGTAATGTCGATGGGGGTTATCTTGTTCCAAGTGTATATGGTTGTTTTGTTTGCTTGGATAGGGATAATTTTTAGAAAAGAAATCATGGGGTTCTTAAAAGGGAAGTTTGGTTTTATCGATACGATCTTGTTGAAGATAGAACAGTTTGAGAATGCATTAGAAATCGTGTTAGCGGTGTTAGCGATTATGCTTGCTGCCTATACTGGTTTCTTGTTATCTGCATTGCAAACTTACCCAATGTTAAATAACCCAGTACTGCCGATCTTATTCTTGTTCTCAAGTTTATCTTCAGGTGCTGCGGCGTGTTTATTGTTTGGAATTCTAGGTTTTGGCGAATCGAGCACAAGCACTTCAGTGAAGTGGATTCATAATTTCGAACGTCCAGTCGTGCTGTTCGAGTTATTTGTTTTAGTCACGTTCTTTACTGGATTAATCTTTAGCGGAGGCCAAGGTGAAGTTGCCGCTTGGGCTGCGATTGGTGGTGGATTTTGGGGTACCTGGTTCTGGGTTGGCGTTATTGGTTTGGGTATGATTGCACCGTTAGCCCTTAACGCTTTCGCACCAAAAGAAATGACACATGATAAAGGCTTTATCTTTGTTGTGACATCACTAAGTTTGCTTGGTGTATTAATGCTGCGAACGTTTGTTCTCTATGCAGGGCAAATGACCGTCGTATAATTTTGTATCGTCATGCTTATCTTAAGTTACTGCCTTTAGTTGTAATTCGGGTAAGTATGGCGTTTTTATTTTTATCGGGAGCAGTGGAGTCGTATGATTGCTGAAATAGGTCAATTTTGGTTAGTAGCAACGATGGTGTTATCTTTTGTTGCTTCCATATCTGCTATATATGGAATATTACGTTCTCAGAATTCTTGGGCTACGTTGATTTTTCCTCTCTCGATTCTTAGTACTTTATTTTGCTTTCTTTCCGTTTCCGCATTGGGGTACGGCTTCTATATTGATGATTTTTCTATTCGATATATTGCTGAGCACTCTAACTCTGCATTACCTGTGTTTTTTAAAATTGCGGCTATTTGGGGAGGGCACGAAGGCTCATTATTGTTTTGGGTATTAACCTTAACCTTATGGGCAGGTTTAATTACGCTAAAGAGAAAAACAATACAAACTGAATACGTTATTCGAGTGTTATTGGTGCTTAATGCGTTAATTGCTATTTTTTCAGCCTTTACTTTATTTGCTTCAAATCCTTTTATTATTTACGTTAATACGCCATTAGAAGGTCGAGATTTGAATCCAATGTTGCAAGATATTGGATTGATATTTCACCCACCGTTATTGTATTTAGGATATGTCGGTTTTGCTGCCACATTTGCTTTTGCGCTTGCTGCACTAATGATGAAAGACGTACCGCAATATTGGGTTAAACATGCAAGGCATTGGACACTACTAGCGTGGTCATTACTGACTATTGGGATCAGTTTAGGTTCATGGTGGGCATATTATGAACTTGGTTGGGGCGGTTGGTGGTTTTGGGATCCGGTTGAAAATGCGTCGTTACTGCCTTGGTTAACTGCTACGGGATTGCTGCATACTTTAATTGTGAGTGATAAGAAAAACCAACTAGTAAAAACGTCTATGATTTTATCATTAGTGACGTTTTGTTTAAGCATTTTAGGGACATTTGTTGTCCGCTCTGGAGTACTGACTTCTGTTCATGCATTTGCGGTGGATCCAACGCGTGGGATCATTCTGCTTCTGATCTTGTTTGTGGTTATGTTGGTTTCTTTGTCTCTGTATACATTAAAAAATAGGCAGTTAAATAGCCAATCTATTCGCCATTTTATCAGTCGTGATTTTCTATTTTTATTATTAGCGGGTTTATTTTCAATCGCCACAATTACGGTATTACTTGGCACATTTTATCCTATGATTTTCCAAATTCTAGGATTAGGAAATATCTCTGTTGGTGCGCCATATTTTAATTTGTTGTTTGTGCCAATGGCGATTGTTGCTTTGTTTATGATGGCGGTGTCAGTTTTTGTTCGTTGGGAAGGAAAGGCGACCAATACAAATGCGAAAAAGATTGTTATCGCAAGCTTAGTTTCTATAGTTGTGGGATTGGGGATATATCGTTTTCAATATGAAAATATAGCGCTTATTCCTAGTTTGGTTTGGGTACTGGCTTTGGCGGTAATCATGGGATCGGTGTGGTCACTGAAGCAATCTAAAGGCAAAGCGATAGGAATGGTTATTGCCCATATTGGTATTGCGATAGTGATGATAGGTGCGGCGATGAACAGTGAGCACTCTTTTGAGCGTAGTGCGAAAATGGAACCGGGTGTTACTGCAAAATTAGCTGATTATGAGATTAGTTATGTAGAAACTGATCTGTTGGTAGCTTCGAATTATACCGCAGAGCAAGCCAATTTAGTGATCCGTGAAAATGGTAAAGAAATAGCCATGGTTCAGCCGCAACGTCGTCATTACCAAGTGCGAGTGATGAACATGAGTGAGCCTGCGATGCATTGGTTTTGGCATGGAGATATATACGTGACGTTAGGTGAAAAATTAAAAGACGGCAGTTTCGCATTACGTTTACAATATAAAGCATATGTTCGATGGATTTGGTTTGGTTCTATTTTAATGGCGCTAGGCGGGATATTGGCAATGATAAAGCGAAAGAGTAGTAATAAATGAAGCCAGCAATAAAAATAGGATTGGCGATTGGAATATGCACAATAATTTTTAGTGTGTTATTTACAGGGTTAGAAACCAAAAAATCGAGCACATCGACGGCTATGGTGGGAGAGTTCGTACCGGCTTTTGAATTACCAGAAGTCATGGATACGTCGATATTATTAAATGAGTCTTTATTTCAACAACAGCCACTAACATTGTTAAACGTTTGGGCTGCGTGGTGTGGTATTTGTAAAACTGAACATCAGTTTTTACATCAGTTAAAAGAACAGGGCATAACCATCATTGGTTTAGACTATCGAGATGATCGCATTGCCGCTAAACAAGTATTAGAGCAGACAGGTTCGCCATATCAAGCGGTAATTTTTGATCCAAGAGGATCACTGGCAATGGATTTAGGCGTTTTTGGTACACCAACAACTTTCTTAATTGATCAGAACGGAGTGATATTGCATCGCTTTACTGGTGCACTTGATGAGAAAAAATGGCAACGTGAATTTGCTGATTTCTTTAAGGATAAATAATGAATAAATGGGTGAAAGTATTGCTATCAGTCGTTCTATTATTCAGCTCTGTATCAGTCCTAGCTAATCCTGATAATGGTTCAAGCCTGTTTGTTGGCGCGGATAAAGAGATTATTGAAAGTGTCGAGCTGTTTGAGTTTAATTCAGCTGATGAACAGAAGCGTTCCATCGATTTAGCGAAACAGCTGCGTTGCCCTCAATGTCAGAATCAAAATTTGGTAGAGTCAAATTCTCCAATAGCAAAAGACCTTCGTTTAGAGGTTTATCAACAAATAAAAGCAGGAAAGACAGATGAAGAGGTCGTGAGTTTCATGACTCATCGTTTTGGTGATTTTGTTTTATATGAACCGCCATTAAATGCGAAAACCTATGTGCTTTGGCTATTGCCGTTATTGTTGCTTATTGGTTTTGGCATTATGGCGGTTAAATCAGTGAAGAAGAATCGTAAAGAGTAAACTCAGCTTGCTAATGCAGCTGGTTCAGCTTCATAAGACCATTCAACACAGTATTTTGCTAATATTTCTAGTGAGTCTAAGCACTGGGTTGGTGATGTCATATTTTGTTCAGCTAATGCCACTGGAATTTCAGTACAACCAAAAATAACTGCTTCTGCACCTTGGGCTAGCATATCCTCAAACACAGGTAACATCATCGTTTTCCCTTTCTCAACATTGCCAGCTTTTACTTCGTAAATTCCTGCCATTACAGCTTGTTGTTGTAAATCGTCAGTTTCAATCACATCGATATTAAATTGGTTGAGCTTTTGTTGGTACATTCTGGCTTTTATGGTTGCGGTTGTTGCTAATAATCCAACGGTTTTATGTTTACGTATTTGAGTTTCTTGTACAACACTATCAATGATACTAATAGTATGGACATGACTAGTCGCGCTTAACTGTGGATACCAATAATGTGCAGTATTACACGGGATAACAATACATTCTGCGCCAGACTTTTCTAACTGGTCAAAACTGTGTTTTAGTTCTGGGTAAGGATCTGTACCGTGTCCCATGATAAATGCGGTTCTATCTGGGATCTGTGGAACACTACTTACCACCATTGGAATGTGTTCTTGGTCATTATGTGCTGGTGTTTGAGTTATTATTTTCATCATAAACTCAACCGTTGCCAATGGCCCCATACCACCTAAAATACCTAATTTCTTATTCATAATATTATTCCTTCAATATGTGTATTTATGAGAGTTAAAGAACGATAGGAGCAAGTAAGAATCCAAAGCCAATGGCGACAACCATACTTTAAGCTTGTTTGAATAAATCATGTCAGTCGTTATGGTTTTTGTTAAATGCTAAGAATTATAGATGTATGTCAAATCGGCATAGCCGAAATGGTAAAAACTAGAATCAAGTCTCAGTAAGTCGTTTTTTTGGATGATTTCTATACGTTTGATATGAAATTGTTCTCTTTGAAAGCGATTTATTAGAGTTATCTAGCATAAAAATATTATGAAAATCGTAATAATGCATTTTAGGAATAGTGATGTTTATCCTTTTAAAGGGCAGTGAGAAAATGGCATGAATGTAGAAAGTAAATGGTTAGAAGATTTTTTAGTATTGGCAAAAGTGCGTAACTTTTCTCAAGCTGCAGCATTAAGGAATGTAACTCAACCAGCGTTTAGTCGACGAATACGTTTATTAGAAGATACCGTGGGGGCTGATTTGATTGATCGAAAAAGTAAACCGATTGAGCTGACTCCTAGTGGTAAATTATTTCGTATCACGGCACGAACATTGATTAACCAAATGATGACAGGCATTAGCCAAATATCTGATTTATCGAGACTTGGCGGCAATGTTGTTCAAATAGCGGCAGCGCATTCGTTAGCAACGAGTTTGATTCCTAAAATTCAAAACGCATTACCAGAGAGCGACTACAAGCCTATTTTGAGTGTTGAAGCCATCGATGTAGACCAAGCAACGAAAGAACTAAGGGAGGGGGCATGTGATATTTTGTTGGCGTTTGATGATGAGATTCTAAGACTGCCGCCTTATCAATCTCAATTAATTTCTAAAACTGAATTATTACCAGTGAGTGCTTGTAATGAGCATGGGGAAGCGATTTTTAATTTTGATAGTGGAGACGCGTTACCATGGTTAGCTTATAGTTCAACTTCCTACATGGGTAGGCAAGTTGAAATTGTGAGAGATCAAGTTCAGTTAACGCCCATTTTTTCGTCATCAATGACAGATATGTTGAAACAGTTAGTTTTGAATAACCAAGGGATAGCTTGGCTTCCTGCTTACAGTATTAAAGAAGAGCTAAAACAAAAAAAAGTCGCAATTATTGGCGAACCAACATTACGACTCTCTATTGAGTATTACGCTTACCGTTACCAAGCTAGGTTACATCCAGCAGGCGAAAAAGTGTGGAGTATTCTTTGTGATATTGAGTTTTAATTATCAGCTATTGGTTCTTTATCAAAGCGAATAGTTGGAACACAAAGAATTAGAATGGAAGCACTGACCATTGAAGCAATAAGGTCTGTTGGCCAGTGCATACCAAGCCATATACGGCTGAAGCCAACCCCCACGGCCCAAGTAATGACGATAGCCGTTAAAATATAATGTTTATGACGTAATAAAAACCCGCCCCAGAATAAAACACAAATAGCAGCAAAAATAGTATGTCCAGATGGGAATGAATAGTTTGTTCCCTCTTTCCATTGTTCGATACGAGCAGGACTAACAATCTTGTCTGCTTGAGTAATAAGAGCTTCTCTATTACTTTCTTTTAATGCATAGAAGCTATCTGTGCTATCAATTAAATTAACTTGAACTAACGCTTGGGTATAAGGGCGAGGGATTTCTGTTACTGCTTTAACGCCAATTTTTAGCATTAAACTTAATACTAAAAGGATTGCAAACTGCGCATACAGAGCACATAACTTCTTTATCGATAATCGCTTGATAATGGGAATACTACAGAATATCGCTGAAGTTAGAAGAAACATAGGGGAGCCCGCAGAGCGACTTAACCAACCCACCGCTTTGCTTCCCATATTTGATAAAGGGTCAAATAAATTAGGTGTTGGTACAATTAAAAGTACTATCAACATAGTTAAAATAAAAAGAAAGAAAACAGCGAGTTCATAGGTGCGGTATTTAGGTAAAAAAGAAAATAACATAGCAATTCATTTAATAAAATTAAGTAGAGGTAGTGTACTTTATTTGATTTATTGATAGTCAAAACAAAGTAAGGAAAATACGGGAAACATAGAGCTATAACTCTAAGGTGTAACAAAAGGTTTCAACAAAGAAGGCTTTAATTTTTACAAATCTATTTATTTATATTAACCATTGTCAGAGTATTTTTAAATGTTCGTCAAAAAAACACTGGTCAGATTTCTGACACAAAAACATATCAATACACTCAGCGCATTATAGAAAAAGAACCGAAATACTAAGACATCCTTTTAGTAAAAGAGTTCGAATCTTTTCACTGCCATTAGCGGATATGAAGTAAATGATGAACACACCTTTTTCTCGCACACTGTTAGCAACAAGTACATTATTAGTTAGCGCAACTTCTTTGGCTGCTGGCTTTCAAGTCAATGAGCACTCTGCGACAGGTTTAGGCCGAGCATTCGCAGGGGAGGCTGTTATTGCGGATAATGCATCAGTATTAAGCCGAAACGCTGCGGCAATGATGATGTTTGATAAAGATGCTTTCTCTATGGGAATGACGGTCGTTCAACCCGATGTTACCGTTAAAAATGGCACTTATAATCGCCCAAATGGAACGATTAATGTAGGTGTTGATTTAAATAAGAATGTAACATTTGATTCAGCCTCTGTCGGCTATGATTCTGTAAATCTAGCTGATGTAGATGGTATCGCTCCTACAGCTTTCGTGCCTAATTTTTATTATATACACCCAGTTAATGAGAAGTTTGCTGTGGGTGTTGCGGCATACTCTAATTTTGGTACAGGTACTGAATTTGAATCTGACTATGCAGCCCCGATTTTTGGTGGGACAACGAAAGTCCAAAGCATGAACTTAGGATTAAGTTTGGCTTATAGAGTCAATGAGCATTTAAGTTTCGGTGGTGGGCTTGATATAATTTATGGCATGGGTGACTTATATCGAGATGTTGATGGTGATGTAACGATTAATGTTGATGCTCCACGCCCAATTCCAGATCAAAGTATGAGCTTTAGTGGAAAAACAACAGCCGTTGATATCCAAGCTACAGGCGTTGGCCTTGGGGCTAATATCGGGATGGTGTATGAAGTCAATGATGGAAATCGCTTCGGTTTAAGCTATAAATATAGCCCAGAGATAGAAGCTACAGGCGACGTATCTTTCATGAAGCAAAGTTATGATGCCGTATATTTACCATTACCAGATATTGCTGAGTTTTCAGGCTTTCATATGATCACAAATAAAACTGCCATTCATTATAGTATTCAATGGGTTGGATGGTCAGCGTTTGATAGTATTGAAACAGAAAGTGCGACAGTGAAAGAATACAACTGGAAGAATTCTTATCATTACTCAATTGGTGCTACTCATTATTTAAATAATAAATGGACATTACGTACCGGTTATATGTATGACCAAACTCCGGTAGATGAGTTAACTTCAATTTCTATTCCTGATTCTGATCGTCAGTGGTTCTCTGCTGGATTTACATATAACTGGAGTTCAAATACTGCATTGGATTTTGGTGTCACCTATCTATTAGGTAAAGATGTAGAAGTTCATGAGGTTGTTGATGAGTCTCTTCCTGCTCCATCTGTCACTGCGATCACACACTCAGACGCTGTGCTAGCTGCAATACAATTAAGTCATACTTTCTAGTTTAATTCATAAAACTGATAAGTCGCTCAATGAATATAGACTCTACTAGTATAGAGTCTTTTTTTTGTTTAGAAATAATGGTCTAATTACGCCTCACTTTTCTTTTGGTATCAACATGGACCTTCTTATTCGTCGAGCAAAAGAGCTTGATCTTTTCCGCTTAAATTCAATGATGTATCAGTTACATGATGAACATCATCAACAATGCCCTGACTTATTCAAAACAGCATCAGAAATACAAGAAGAAAAAAATATTGCGCACTATTTAGATGACCCTGAATGCATGGTATATGTAGCTGAATTGAAAGGAGAGGCTATTGGTTTTGTTACGGGACATTTTTGTGAATTAGTGTCCACAGTAAGCAAACCAGTGACGATGGCAACTATTGATGAACTGTATGTTGAATCAAAAGTTAGGCGAGAAGGAATCGCAGAAAAATTAATGGAACGTATCGAAAAAGAGCTAAAAGATTATGGGGTGAAGGAGGTTTTTGTTGAAGTATGGAATTTTAATCAATCAGCATTAGCGTTTTATCACCAACAAGGATTGAATGAGCATATTCATTATTTACGTAAATCGATTAAAGAGAGTGGTGCATGAATAAGTTTTTAGCTTGTTTCTTATTCTTATCGACTTTTTTTTCATTACCAACTCTAGCTAATGAACTCTCTTTATCTAAAGGTGCGGTTTGTGTTGTTGATGATGGTTTTAGAGTTGTTCTTATTGAAGAGCTTATTACAGGGAAATTATCATTACCTGGTGGTTCAATTGATGAGGGAGAAAGCGCAAAAGAAGCTGCCGAGCGTGAAACATGGGAAGAAGCAGGTCTTGTAGTTACGGCAACTGATGTCTTGTGTCAAGATGAAAAGGCAACGATTTTTCGTTGCGTTAGTAATTCTGATATTGTCGCTTTTGATTTACAAACAACGGATGGCTTTTTTCGAATACCTTCTTGGTTTGCTCCACATTACGGCATAGAGACAGAAGCTGTTTATCTAACAGAACCGTATAAAGTGAACCCTAAAAAATACCGTTATCCTGAGCAGCTAGAACAATTGAAACAATGGTTTGCGAAACCGATAGACAATGGGAGTAATGTCGTTTGGGTAACTAATTTAGTTGATCAAGCTTCAGGTATTCATCAGTATGAATTGAAGCTACTGATGTCATTGCGTGAGAGTATTAATGCGCTACCTTCTATTATTAACGTGACTGTTAAAGTTTTTTTCACATTTATAAATGAAACCGGGCAAGCAGCCTTCTTTTATTTTTTAGTTGTTGTCGCTTTAGTTTATTTTGGAAGAGAGTCTGCGTTAACATTATTGTTCAGTATTGTCTTTTCGATAGTATTGAGTGAGTTAGCAAGGCAAGGATTGAATTTACCTCGACCGTTTTTTTATGTTCCACAATTGCAATTAACTTCAGCAAATGGATTTGGAATGCCTAGTATGCAATCTATGCTTTCTACTGTTGTTTATGGAACTTTTTATCTTGCTTTGAAGAGAAATAAAGTTGAAGCTTCGACACTTAAGCTCTTTGTTCAAGTGTGTGTGCCTTTATTTATCATGCAATCTATTGCGCATGTATGGTTAGGCGTACATTTCTTGAGTGATGTTATCGTTGGGGTTTTGTTAGGTATGATGGTTGTTTACCATTTTTCAAGTATACAAAAGAAGCATGGAGATTTATTGTATCGAGTAATGGGAAGTATTTCATTTTGGTTATTAATGGCGATTATCACTAGTGGTATAGCGTTTATTATGTTCCATATGAATTATTTGTATGTTGCAGCGTTATGTTGGGGAACAACCCTTGCGCTTGTGTTGAAAAAAGAGCAGGCTATATTAAATACAACAAAAGGTCGTTTGATTGCGTTTTGTTCTATTATTACGTTGATGTTGGTGTTCCGTTTTGGTACTTACGAGCTGTTAGCCGCTCTTCCTTCTAGGAGTATTCTTGTGCTGACAATAAAAACTATCGCGAATTTTATGCTTATGTTTGTGATCATAATTTTTTCAGCATGGTTATCAAAAAAATTGAAGATTCAAAAGAAGTAATACCAATTCCAGTAATTATCTGTTCATTCTTACTGGTTAAATCACTTAAAAATTAGTATTGTAGAATAACTACTTATAAGAATTTTTGCCTTATTTTTAAGCGATTTTTCTGCGTAAAAATAGATCATTTAATTAATTGTATTGGTATTAGAAAAACTTTTCGGTACAGTCTGATTTTACCAATTACCTGCAATATCTGGAATTTCAATATTCACCTTGCTTCCTTTTTTGTACCACCTCATATCTGTTTCTAGGAGTAAATTAATGCAAAAGCGATTATTTTCAATAGCATCAATAACTAAGTAAACACCATCAACACCGATATATTTTTTTTCGACTAGAAACTCCGTTAAGTGTTCAGGAGCTTCAATCCATATTTGACGATTATTTTCTTTTTCTATAAATTCAACGATATCTGCGACACCGGTGACAATACCAGATAATGAACGACCTCCAGTCATATCTCCAAATTTAAAGGATTTCTCTATATTAACTTTATCCCCTACCTTTAATTGACCTAAGGTGGTTAGTTCTAGTGCATCATTTATATCAAAACGTACGATACTTTTATCAGTGTGAACCACTGTAAGACGAACTCCGTTAATTGCTATTAATTCTCCTGAAGTCACTCCCTCTAATATATCTTCTGGAAAAATGATATCGTGGCTTTGGAGATCAGCATCTATGGGTAACAAAGAAACACCATGAAGGCTTTGAAATTTAGCTCCTTTATCTATATTTTCAACTGTACCGACTCCTTGAACATTACCTTTAAACATAAAGAATACCTTTTATTTAAGTAAGAGAGAAATATTTGTTATGAATCAGTTATTCAATGTTGGGTTTGCTCGATTCATGACAATGGACTCTATATAATAGTGAATTAAAATTTTAACTACACATATATAATTGATATTAATTCGTTTATTTATAACGAATTTAATTTTTGTCAATGATTTTATTACAAATTTAGCTACATTATTACTGTAAATTATTGCAGGATGCTTACTAATACCAATTCAGATAAGTAGTTATTTAGATAATTACTGGAATTGGTATTATGACACAGCTATAATCGATTTTAGCAAGCAAGAATGACCAAATATTTATGTGGATTGCTATAATGTTGTTTTCTAATTTTAAAACCATTAGTG
>NZ_MSCO01000001.1:1616977-1696464 GCF_002954705.1 Aliivibrio sifiae | reverse complement strand
TAATTAATTTATTAATAGGACATGAGCGGATTTAATCTGGTCATTGAGGTTTTTATTTATTTTTAATAGAGATTGTAGGTGGGAAAATATCAGATTTTCTAAATTCTTGCATTACTCGTAATGTAATGTCGGTTTCAAATAACTTTTCAAATTTAATATCAACAACATAAGCTTTACAAGTAAGCTGAATGGCTAAGTAATTGTCAGTAATACTTTGTTTAACCAAAACGACAACCGGCTTAGGTAGATGAATATAACGACTTGATGACGCCGCTTCTTGGATAATATCACGAGCGGTATTTATATCTTGATCCATGCCGATATAAAATGGAATTACCACCTGCATGTCTAGAGCACCGTAATTCCCACTCATTGCGACTTCATTTAAGAATTTGTTGTTTGGGATGGTAATAATATCATCATTGAGTGTTTGCATGCGAACAGAACGCAAACCAATAGCAATAATATCGCCATAATGCCCTTCAAATGTAACTCTATCGCCAACTTGAAAAGGTCGGTCAATCATAATGGTTAAACCAGCAATAAAAGAAGCAGTAAGATCTTTAAGTGCAAAACCAACAGATACCGCTAGAGTACCGCCAATTAACGCCAGTACTCTTTCATCCACACGGAAGCTGAGCATGAATACTGTCATCCCCGTAGACATATAAATAAAGAATTGGAAAAAAGATTGCAGCTTTTGCATTAACATTCGGCGTTGAGCAAATTGACTACTGATCCCATCAACAATCGACTGAGTAAATCGAAGTAATAACCAAGCAATAAAGACAATGATGAATGAAAACGCGACACCGCTCCATCGGATCAAACTTGCGAACTGGTGCAGGTTATCAATTGATTGAGCATCTTCCGCTAATGCGGTATGTCCAAAGCTGAATGCAATAAAAAAGACAAATAATCGAAGCATATTATTTCACCAATAAGTGTTGACGATGAAGAACGTTAGTAATGTGACGGAACCAGTGATCTGAAATTCGTGCTTTGCTGTCATTCCACTCAATGTAACCGCGGCTTTGGAAATAACGCAGAGTACTAATTACTTCAGCCATACTTAAACGACTGCATTCACTCACATCGGCAGGGGAGGCAATTTCTAATTGCACAATCGAGCGAAGTACAGCCAACATAGGTTTTGGCATTGTTTCAAGATCATCAGAATGAGGCGCTTTAAATAAACGAACAAGAATTTCGTTAGAATCTTTATCACGATGCAGTGAAAGTCTAAAAAATCGTAGTGCAACGGTAGGGTTACCATCAGAATAGTCCCATAAGATACGATAGAAACCGTTTTTAGCTCGTTCTTCTTCGGTTAAATTCTCTTCATCCCATTGCCTTGGTAGCACTAAACCATCGAAAGAAATGGAAGGTCGTTGTTCTTCTGTCTCTGTTTTAGGCACTGTTGTAATTCGAGATTCAAGTAATTGACCGATTTGTTTTTCACCCCATTTAGGCATGAAGGTAACTAAATCAAATAATAAGCGTTCACCACGAGCACGGTCAATAAAACGCCAGCTTGATTTTTCGATAGCAAGAACCACTCGGTGGCTTTTACGAGCTCGTCGCAATAAATTCGTTAACTTCATTAAGTCTGATAAGCCATTAACTTTTGGTTTTACCAAGCGCTGTGCATTATCAAACGCAATTAAATAACATTCATCACTGTTTCTTAAGTGTTGAAGAATCTCTCTTTCTGTTGATTCGCTATCCAAACCTAATTGAGCTGAAAGTTCAGGAAGTAGGGCTGAATAACCATCGTATGGGCAGTTAATGTAAATTGGCTGAGCATTCTTTACTTTAGTTAAAATACGATTAAGTAACGTTGTGGTACCAACGCCTCTCTCTCCAGAAAGAACACATACCGCTGGGCTTTCAGTTAATAAATAGCGAGAAAGAGCTGTCATTTCATCTTTCGCATAAATCTCGATTAAAGGGGAGTCTTCTGCTCCTGGTGCGATGTAGTCAAACGCTGTTGCTCCTTTAATGCGAACTAAATTAGATAGCTCTCGTGAGACTTCAGTTTGTTTTGCAACTTCAATTCGAAATAAATACGCTAAGGCATGACTGAACGCTGCATATTGAGATAAAACACTAATGATGCTGTGTTGAATTGCTCTCCAAGATAGCCAAATAGCTCCGCAGCCAGTTGCTGCAATTGAGATTAAAAAAGTATGTTGATTACGGACTGCCCACTGAATTGATACAGGTAATGGTTCAATCTGATAGATACGCTCAAAAATAGTCGTTTTCCACTGTTTTAGCGTATAAATAGTGAGAAGAACAAAGAATAAATAAACTAATGAATTAATCCAAGCGTATATCGTACCTTCACCAAGAGTTCTTGATGAAATTTGTAGAATAACACCCGCAACAATTGCTCCCCATACGTAGTGGCGTATGGTCGCCAATCGCAAAGCAGTGACGTCTTTTTTATTATGCTTACTATTACGATAAGTAAATTCAAGGATAAAGCTTACGGCAATAGAACCACCTAATATCCACCAAGTAAAGATTTCAAGAAAAATTAAGTGTTGTAAGCTTGGAAGCGTTGACACAATACGTAATGTCACAGTAATTAGCAGTAGCCAAGCAATTGCTTTGTGTGCACGAGTAAGATACCAAATGCTTCTAATGAACATGTTTGGTTTAGTTGAGCCTTCTAATCTTGACGTTTTAAAGTCATTAATTAAACGAGCAGAGTTTCTCATCCACCAACTGAAAATAAAAAATACACATAGTACTTTAAATATGACACTGATTATTGGAACTGGAGATATTTGTAAATCGTGCAGTAAACTCTTAAAACTACGGATTTGATAATGTAAATAATACTCAATATTTAGTTTAGTAATAGAGAGTTCAGAATAAAATTGTGTGACGCCATATGGTCCAAAACCAGTGAGTTGCTCTCTAGTGGTTTGATCCGTTAATTTTAGAAGCTGTTGTTTGCTCAAATTTAAAGAGTTTAGCGATTGATGATTACTTTCTACGACTAACCAGTGAGCTTCATTGCTATCATTTCGGTAATTAATTAATGCATTTTTAAGGCTTTCAGAGTGTTTTGTTTGTTCGATAATCGTCGAGGACAACAAACGTTTTACTTGAGAGTAATCATTATTAGAAAAAAAATGTTGTTCTGGAAGCGATCTCATATCCGTGTCAATTTTTTTGGCTTGCGGTGTGATTTCTATTGGTTGCTCATCAGAAAGCCCCCAACTGGCATAAGTCAATTGAGGTAAAATGAATAGAACGGTAAACAAAAGGTAATGAGAAAGTTTTTTCATATAGACCAAGGAAATGAATAGTATTAATAATACCTTAGCTAAATTTGAAGAAAAAACCAGTAATAAAGGTGGGAATCGAGAACAAAAAAATCGCGGCCTTTTATTTTGCCAAAATTGGCCTTTTTTATAAAAGATAGACAGATAAAACCACTTTCCAAAAGGTATTAATTCTAATTGGAGGTGAAAATCATTAGAATAGAGAAATACAAACGTATTCCTTTTTTCGATGGTCTTAATATGTATTGGTTCCTATTTTTTGGTGGTGTGATTTGTTTAATTGTTGTGATTTTATATTTTCAATCTATCGAGAAGAAAAAAATAATGGCGGCTCAGCGAAGAAATCGTTCTTTGCATTCCTCTACACCCGTTACCTTTGATGACGAAACAGATAGGAAAGATAAAATAGAGCGAGCAATGAGCGGCAACATCACCGCTCAGCTTGCGCTTGGAGCAGATCTAGAATTAGTCGATCAGAATGGAGCCATAAAATGGTACTTAAAAGCGGCAGAGCAAAATAGTCAACAAGCTTTTTATGCTTTAGTTCGACTTTATGATGACAATTATGATGATCCAAACTCGAGCGAGAAGTCTAAGTATTGGGCTGCACGTTTAGGGGATTCAAAAGGCTTACAAGAGTCATCTCTTATTCTTGGAAAACTTTATCTTGAAGGTGTTGGCTGTGATAAAAACATAGATTTTGGGACTCAAATTATCACGGACTTAGCATTAAAAGATAATCTTAAGGCGCAACTATTTCTCGCACAATGGTATCAAAAATTGCAAGACGGACATCCTGAAGGGTTTTATTGGATGTTAAAAGCGGCTTATCAAGATGATGCTAAAGCAATGGTGACGGTGAGCTCTTGTTATTATCATGGTATCGGAACGAAGAAAAATATTTATAAGGCAATCTATTGGTCAGAGAGAGGAGGAGAACTGAAAAGTCCTGAGTCTCAGTTACGCTCTGCACAATATAATCAAAAGATATCATCGTCTCACAATGCGGTTGCTTATATTTGGGCTTACCTTGCTGTTGCTAATGATTATGAAGAAGCGCACAGTTTAAAGAATGATCTTGAAGCAAGCTTACCTTTGGAAAATTTATTAACAATTCAAAATGTCGCTCGTAAATTACATGGTTTAATGAATGAAAAGCCAGTAAAGAAACATTCTGTGATTCGTTTGCTTAATAAATTTTATGTCAGAGAGAATTATTTTCCACCAGAAGATATCAATGATGAATGCGCGATGTATACCGACTAGAGTTATAGCGCGGATAGAAGTAGTCGTAAAAAAATGCCAGTCCGTGAGGACTGGCATTTTTGTATATCGAATTAATTATCGATTAATCATCACGCATAATACCAAGAATACTTAGTAGGCTGATGAAGATGTTGTAGATAGAAACATACAGCGTAATCGTTGCTGAAATGTAGCTTGTTTCACCACCACGAATGATTGATTGTGTCGTCAATAGAATCGCACCTGTTGAGAACAGGATAAACATACCGCTCATAGCAAGGTGTAATAAAGGCATTTGTAGGAAGATGTTCGCTACCATACCAATAAGTAACACAACAAAACCAGCCATTAACACACCATTAAGGAATGATAAGTCACGTTTAGTTGTTAACGCATAAGCAGATGCTGCCATGAAAGAAAGTGCAGTACCACCAAGAGCCGTTAAGATCACATCCCCCATACCTGCACCAATGTACATGTTTAGGATTGGACCAATAGTGTATCCTAAGAAACCTGTAAATAAGAAGGTAAACAAAAGACCCATGCTATTGTTACGGTTCTTTTCCGTTAAGAATAGTAAGCCGTAGAAACCAACTAGCATAATGATAATACCTGGACGAGGTAGGTTTAACGCCATTGATACGCCAGCAACTAATGCTGACCATAATAGTGTCATCGACAGTAAGAAATAAGTATTACGCAATACTTTATTTGTTTGTAGAGCCGACTCTTGTGTACGAGTTTGGCCGAACATTTGATTATTCATCATATTCCCCTTGGAATGGACTGACATAAATATATAGACAGTTATGGCGTCTATAGTTCAAAAAATCAAGTTTGTTCTCTTTTTTGAACTGAATTAATTGAGCTGGAAACCATTTTACATCAGTACATTAACTTAGCTGATGAAGTTTGTAAGTATCTGTAACAATAAACAGCGATCCTAAGATCGCTGTTTATGTGGTTTGCTGCAATTTAAATGACCGTTAACTTATCATTTAGAGCTAATGATGCAGGATCTGACTTAAAAACAACTGTGTACGGTCCGATTGTGGATTTTCAAAGAAGTCTACTGGGTTGTTTTCTTCTATGATTTCTCCTGCGTCCATAAAAATAACGCGATCGGCAACTTCTTTGGCAAAGCCCATTTCGTGAGTTACACACAACATTGTCATCCCTTCATCTGCGAGTTCGACCATTACGTCTAATACTTCTCGTACCATTTCAGGGTCGAGCGCTGAGGTTGGCTCATCAAATAACATCACTTGTGGGTTCATACAAAGAGAGCGAGCAATGGCGACACGCTGTTGTTGTCCGCCAGAAAGTTGACCTGGATATTTATCGGCTTGATCTGGAATTTTTACACGTTCAAGGTATTTCATTCCCAATGCATCGGCTTCTGATTTCGGCATTTTTTTCACCCAAATAAGTGCAAGTGTGCAGTTTTCAAGAACCGTTAGGTGAGGGAATAGATTAAAGTGCTGAAAACACATACCGACTTCTCTACGTACCGCTTCTATGTTTTTTAAATCTTCAGTGAGTTCTGTACCCGAGACAAAAATGTGACCTTTTTGGTGTTCTTCTAAACGGTTAATACAACGGATCATGGTTGATTTACCTGAACCTGATGGGCCACAGATAACTATTTTCTCGCCTTTTTTAACTTGTAAGTTAATGTTTTTAAGTACATGAAATTGACCATACCATTTGTTCATGTCTTCCAATTGGATCATATAATCTTGTTGAGTCGTCATAACTACATCCTTGAATTCTGTTAATTATCGCTTATGGCCTGTATGAAGTTTGTTTTCTAAATAGATGGAATATCTCGACATGGAGAAGCAGAACACCCAGAAAACTAAAGCGACAAAGACATAACTTTCCGTTGAAAACCCTAGCCATTCAGGGTCAGTATTAGCTGCTTGACCAATACCTAATACATCAAACATACCGATAATAAGGACAAGGCTAGTGTCTTTAAATAAGCCAATAAAAGTATTAACGATGGATGGAATGGTAATTTTTAATGCTTGAGGAAGAATAATTAAACGCATTTTCTTCCAGTAACCTAATCCTAGCGCATCAGCGGCTTCGTATTGACCTTTTGGTATCGCTTGTAAGCCACCTCTAACCACCTCTGCCATATATGCCGCACTGAATAACACCACACCAATGAGGGCTCTAAAGAGTTTATCCAGCTCCATTCCTTCTGATAAAAATAGTGGCAACATTACCGAAGCCATGAAGAGAACGGTAATAAGAGGAACACCACGCCAAATCTCAATGTAGACGGTACACATGCTACGAATGATTGGCATTTCAGAGCGACGCCCTAGTGCAAGCGCGACTCCAATCGGCAATGAAACAACAATACCGACAATGGCAATAACCAACGTAATTAATAACCCACCCCAAAGGTGAGTATCCACAACGGGTAGACCAAATACTCCGCCATACAATAAAAAGGCTGCAAAGAATGGGAAAATATTTACAAATACTAACCAAATAGCCACTTTTTTAGGGGTATGCTCGTAGGCAAGCAAAGCAACAAAGATTGCCAAGAAACCATAGAACAGCTGAGGACGCCAAAGTTCTTCGGTTGGGTAAAATCCATACATGAATTGATCCCAACGCACATTAATCATTACCCAGCAAGCTCCTTCACTTGTACAAGCATCTCGTGTTGTTCCTACCCAATCAGCATTAATTAGTGACCAACTAATTGCATTCCACAATCCACTAAAGGCTAAATAAGCAATGATTAGTGTAAGAATGGAATTAGTTACGCCATTGAATAAATGTTTTTTGAGCCAAGTTACCGCGCCTACAGTGTTTGCTGGAGGCGGAAGATCTGGCTGAAATTGATGTATGCTCATAGTTACCTCTCAACCAATGCGACTTTGTTGTTATAGATATTCATTAAGAATGACGTTAATAGACTTAGCGTTAAATAAACTGCCATTGTCATTGTAATGATTTCGATAGCCTGTCCTGTTTGGTTAAGCGTTGTTCCCGCAAAAACAGAGACAAGATCGGGGTAACCAATGGCCATCGCTAATGAAGAGTTTTTTGTTAAGTTTAAATATTGGCTTGTTAGAGGGGGAATAATGATGCGCATTGCTTGTGGTATAACAACAAGCTTTAAGGTTTTATTTCGAGGTAATCCTAAGGCCATTGCCGCCTCTGTTTGACCATGACTAACCGCATTAATACCGGAACGAACAATTTCAGCAATGAACGATGCAGTATAAACACTTAATGCCACAACTAATGCGGCTAGCTCTGGAATAATGCTTATCCCACCTCGAAAGTTAAATCCTTTTAATTCCGGATACTCAATTGAAATAGGCATACCTGAAATAAAGTAGGCTAACATTGGCAAACCAACTAGCAGTAGTATTGAATAGCGTAATACAGGGGTTTGTTGGCCTGTTAGTGTTTGCTTGTTGTGTGCCCAACGAGATAGAAAAATAATAAACACAATAGCAAGAATAACCGCTATTCCAATAAGGTTAGAACCTTGTTCAAATACTGGACTAGGAAAGAACAAGCCCCGTACATTCAAGAAAATACTTTCACCTAGGCTAAGGCTTTGTCGAGGGGAAGGAAGAGCCTGTAAAACAGCGAAATACCAAAAGAAAATTTGTAATAAAAGAGGAATATTTCGGAACGTTTCAATATATACCGCCGCACATCGGCTAACTAACCAGTTACTGGATAAGCGAGCAATACCGACAGTAAATCCAAGTAGGGTGGCAAATAAAATCCCTAATACAGAGACTAATGCCGTATTTAAAAGACCAACAACGAACGTGCGTCCATAAGTATGTGTTTCATCATACTCCACTAAAGATAAACCGATACCAAAGCCAGCTTCTTGATCTAAAAAAGCAAGGCCTGTTGCAATACCGCGAGATTCTAAATTGGATAATGCATTGTTAACTATGGAGTAAAAGAAAAAGACAAGTGCAGCAACTGCAATCACTTGAAATAAAATGGCACGAAATGTTGGATTATAAAAGAGGTTTTTATTTTTAGATGACATACAACTACAACCTTAAATCCATTTATAAAAGGGGTGAAAACTCACCCCATAAAATTGTATTAGTTTCTATTTATTATTTGGCTCTATTGACCGTTAGAATTAACGAATAGGTGCTGCGTACATGAAGCCGCCTGCGTTCCAAAGTGCATTCACACCACGAGAAATTTGCAGTGGTGAGCCTTTACCTACGGTACGCTCAAAGCTTTCGCCATAGTTACCTACTTGTTTTACTACTTGATAGCCCCAGTCATCACGAATACCTAGGCCTTTGCCTTTTGGTCCATCAACACCAAGAATACGTTTGATATTTGGATCTTTAGATTTCAGCATTTGGTCTGCATTCTGCGAATTAATACCGTATTCTTCAGCATTAATCATGGCATTTAGCACCCATTTATTGATATTAAACCATTGGTCATCACCTTGGCGCACTACTGGTCCCAATGGTTCTTTTGAAATGATTTCTGGTAGAACTTGCGCTGTTTTAGGATCTTTAAGGTTTAAACGAAGTGCATAAAGACCAGATTGGTCAGTAGTAAGCGCATCACATCGACCCGCATCAAATCCTTTAGAGGTTTGTGCTGCAGTATCAAATACGACAGGTTTATATTCCATATCATTATTACGGAAGTAATCAGCAAGGTTCAATTCAGTGGTTGTTCCTGATTGAACACAAACAGACGCACCATCGAGTTCTTTAGCGCTAGTTAAGCCAAGCTCTTTTTTGACCATAAAACCTTGACCATCGTAGTAATTTACACCAACAAAGTTTAGGCCAAGAGAGGTATCACGGTGCAGTGTCCACGTTGTATTACGTGATAGCACATCAATCTCACCTGATTGAAGTGCAGTAAAGCGCTCTTTCGCCGTTAGAGGAACGTATTTAACTTTAGATTTATCACCTAACACAGCAGCAGCAACGGCTTGACAGAATTCAACATCAATCCCTTCCCATTCACCTTTTGAGTTAGGGTTTGAAAATCCTGGAAGGCCAGTACTCACCCCACATTGAACATATCCATTCTTCATTACTTTATCTAGCGTACCTTCTGCAGCTGTTGCTTGTGTAGACATAAGCAGTGCTGAGGCGGTAAGAGCAGCGTAAAGAGTGTTTGTTTTAAATTTCATCTGTGTTCTTCCTTATAATCCATTATTGAACTGGCGTATCACAATCTAGTGTGTTGCGTTAGCCATTAGGTGGTACTTAATTGCTACTTTTATAAGCAGCTGTATTTAAACGATATACAATAGTTAATGATTTGTGAAATTAACTAACAAATAAAATATAGGTAAATCGATCTGCCTTATCCAGTAAATTTAGTGATAAATACTGCTTTATTTATAAAAAATAGTTATACAGATCTGGTCTGATGTTCTTTGTTGTTAAGTAATTGTTAATTAGTATATTTTGTGAATATGTTAAGTCGCAATTTATCTTTGGGCGCGACAACCTCTACCTTAATGAGTCGAAGCAAGGTATATTATTGATATTAAATAAAAGACTCAGTGAGGATGTAATGAGATATTTTCCCATTTTTATGGATATTCAAAAACGACCAGTATTAGTGGTTGGTGGTGGGGAAGTGGCTTGTCGTAAAATAGACATGTTATTGCAAGCGGACGCAGATATTACCGTTATTGCACCCTCAATTAAATCGTATTTAGCACGCTATGTTGAAGAAGATAAAATTACCTATCATAAAGGTTTTTATCATCGTAATTTGTTAGATAGTAAGTATGTTCAAGTATGGGCAACAACGGATAACTCAGAGTTAAATCACCAAGTATATAAAGATGCTCATGACGCAGGCATATTAGTTAATGTTGTTGATGATACTGCTCATTGTGATTTTATCACTCCATCAATGGTTAATCGTGGACGAGTTCAAGTAGCTATTTCAAGTGGTGGCTCTTCACCTGTGCTAATTCGTATTATTCGTGAGCAATTAGAAACACAGTTATCGACTAAGATCGCAATGCTGGCTGATTTTTGTGCAGATAAAAGAAACATGGTAAAACAACGCTTTGCTACCGTCGATGAACGTCGAAAGTTTTGGGAACTTTTTTTGCGCTCGCCAGAAATCGAAACGTTAATGACACGAAACGAACTTGAACATGCATTTACACGTTATTTATCAAATGAGATTAAGGTAAGTTCTGAACGTAACTGGATTGAGTATCATCAAGAAACAGAGATGCTTACATTAAAATCATTACGTTTAATGCAGCAAGCTGAGTGGGTTATTTATTTTAATGATTGTCCTCCAGAGTTTGTAGAGTTATGCCGCCGTGATGCTGAACGTATTACCGTTCAGTCAGAGCAAGAAATTGCTGATTATTTAGAACAAGCTGATAAAGAACAGATAAGAGTGACTATTTTAATTAAAAAGGGGCACTTAATCTCTAACTCTCAATTACAAGCTTATCTTTCTAATGATATATATGTACAGACACTGTAAGGAATATTGATGCAGTATTTGACTATAAAAGATGCGATTGCAGAGCAGATTGAAAGTGGCATGTTGGAGCCTGGGCACAAGCTGCCCTCAGAAAGAGTACTTGCTGAATCTTTTTCAACAACTCGCATTACATTACGAGAGGCATTGAATTATCTCGCGCTTGCAGGGAAACTGTATAAGGAAGAACGTCGAGGATGGTTCGTATCAAAGGAAGCGTTAATATTTAATCCTGCCCAAGAATTAGATATTTTGAAGGTATGTAAACAATACAACCGAGGTTACACTACGGAACGAATTGATTCAAAACGCATATTGGCACCAAAGATGGTTGCAGAGCGTTTAGACCTGCCTCCTTTTTCATATGTATTGATGTTTAGTCGCTTAGTTATAATAGAAGGAAGGAAAGTTGCCGTTCAATATCAATATCTACCAGAAGCTTTATTTCCATCATTAGCAAAAATGGATGAAGATATTGATGTCGTTTCTATTTTAAAAGATAAATATCTTTCAGAGTGTCAGAATTTATGCGTGAAAATTGGTGTGTTTCCAGCGACGGAAGTAGAATCTGAGCTACTGAATATAAGTTCAGGGAGTATGTTGCTAAACATTAATCAATCTGCAATAAACAACAATAAAACAGGTTATTTATTACAGGTGATCAGCTGTTGTCATGATGCGTTAAAAATTGAAATTGAATAAAGAACTTAGAATGTCGTGAGTTGTTTGATTCGTTCAATCAATTCACCTTAAGTAATCGGCTCTGAACCGAGAGTAAACTCAGTAGAAGCACCGCCTCTTAGCATATAAATAGTGATACCGCAGTGATCATAATGGTACCACCTTCCATCAATACAAACGTCGGTATAGCATTTAGGGTTTCTTAATAAAGTCATAAATCGCTCCTTGATACATTTCGATAACAAAATTTAATGTATCGTTCAATACTGGAGATATTTTTGATCTAAATCAGATGTAAGTTGATTTAACTTTACTTTGTTATTTAATTGTTATCTTAAGCGCTTTGGAGCTTGAGCACCTGCTACAGGTCGGTTTACAGAAAGAGTTCGACCTTTCTTTAATCCTTTTTCGTAGTCAGCAGTAATATTGGCCATTGCTTCTCTTAGTTGCTGCTTAAATGTTTCGCGGTCAATATTTTTAAATTCTTTATCAATATAATCGTTAATCTTATTTGCTGATTCATCGTCAGGGGCAATGACAGGAAGCTTTTCAAGAGCGCCTTCAATCCAACCAGCCAAGAAAGAATTAACTCGTTTCGTTACTTCAAGCTGTCCCGTCCCTGAGCCCGCGAAGCTATTTTTGAACTGTCCTGTCTGTTCATTCATTTCGCGATATACAATATCAAAAGCAAAAGCGGCAAAAATAGCGCGATCTGCAGAGCCAATAAACTCCGCTTTTTTCAATCCTTTATGATTCAATAGGACGGCTTCAACACCAAAGCGAGTATTAATTCCACGAATAATTTTTAGAATATTACTACCTACATTCGCAGGGAGAAGATGAGAGCTTTGTGTTTTTCCCATCTTAATAAACTCAATATCATCTTTTTCAAGACCATACTTAAGCATAAGGCGATGCGCCATTCTAATGGCTTGAGCGGCTTCATTCACATTAGCGGAATTACCGAGTTCAAGACATTTAGCGATCTTTTTTAGAGCCTTTTGCTTTGCAGATGACATAGATTTACCTTACTTTTTAGGGGGCAACTATTTTACCTGTCTCTTTCATATTTTGAAAGAAATACAATGCAGTGATAAGGCGTAAAGTTCGAAAGGTAATGAGCGGTTGAATTATGAAAATAAGTATGTAATTACTGTGTTATTTAATGATTTTGATATTGAATATTTGTTTTTAAATTGTTGATTATCATATGTTAAAACTAAGTTTGTGATGAATTGAAATGATAGTTGTGATTGTTATCACGACACATTATTTAAAAGTAAATATGATAAATTAAATCACAATACATAAGTTTAAGTTTAAGTTTAAGTTTAATTTTTATTGTGTAATTAATTATTTTCATAATGGAGTACAAACATGAAAAAGAATGCCATTGCATTAGGTATGCTGCTTTCTGGCCTTTGCTTTAGTTCGCTCAGCTTTGCAGACGACCTACCAAATATTAAGATACTAGCAACCGGCGGTACAATTGCAGGTGCTGGTCAATCAGCAACTGGATCTAGTTATACATCGGGTAAAGTAGGGGTCGATTCTTTAATTCATGCTGTACCTCAAATGACTAAAATTGCTGATATTAGTGGTGAGCAGGTTGTTAGTATTGGTTCTCAAGACATGAATGATGAGGTGTGGTTAACATTATCAAAGCGCGTCAATGAGCTATTAGCACAAGATGATGTTGACGGCGTGGTTATTACACATGGTACTGACACTATGGAAGAGACGGCTTATTTCTTAGACCTTACTGTTAAGAGTGATAAACCAGTAATTTTGGTTGGTGCAATGCGCCCATCGACAGCAATGAGTGCTGATGGCCCTGTCAATTTATACAATGCTGTTGTCGCTGCAACGGATAAAGATTCTTCGGGTCGTGGTGTATTAGTCGCAATGAATGACACGGTGTTTGATGCCCGTGACGTAACAAAAACCAACACAACCTCTGTAAATACATTTCAGTCACCAAATTTTGGTTCGCTAGGTTATATTCATAATGGTGATGTTCAGTATCAGCGTAGCCCTGAACGTAAGCATACAACAGAAGTGGAATTCGATGTATCTAAGCTAAAAACGTTACCTAAGGTAGGTATTGTATATAACTATGCCAATGCTTCTGCGTTACCTGTTACAGCAATGGTTGATGCAAAATTTGATGGTATTGTTAGTGCGGGAGTGGGTAATGGCAATATCTACCACTCCGTATTTGATGAGTTAGCTAAGGCAAGTAAAGAAGGTGTCGTTGTCGTTCGTAGTGCCCGTACTGGATCTGGCTCAACAACTCTTGATGCCGAAATTGATGATGCTAAATATGGCTTTGTAGCATCTGGTACATTGAATCCTCAAAAAGCGCGTATTTTATTAATGTTGTCGTTGACTGAAACTGAAAACTACAAAGAAATTCAAAAGATGTTTCAGCATTACTGATACGTATTTAAGTAAAAATTAGTAATAGTAAAACAGCCATTATTCACGATGGCTGTTTTATCTTTTTTGGAATTAAATACCTAACTCGTCAAATAACGAATCATCAAAATCTTGAGATGATGATCCCTTTGATGTTGGTTGTTGAGTATTTTCTGGTTTATGTTGTTCAAATAGGTCGTCGGTATCGAACTCTTCTTCTTGCTCAAATTCTTTAAGTTGAATAAATTCAGTTTTATCCATCGCAAGTTCAAGATAGAAAATATTGTTTTTTTCTGTTGTAAAAGTAACGCGACGAGCTTGTGGGCGATCTAGATTTGTATCAACAGAAAGAATGACTTGTTTGTTTAAAGCGAGCATTTTGGGTTGATTTTGAGAAATCGTCGTTTGTAATGTTTTACGGATTTCTCCTGTAAAGTCACCAACTATTTGATTCATCAATTCGCCCAATACATCACCCACTTCATCAGAAGTATGGAGGATTGCGAGATCTTCTTCAGGCATCCCCATATTACTCATATATTTAGTGTAGAGCTCTAGGGCTGCATCTTTAGTAAAGTTAGTCACGACTAAACCAGAAAAACCCCCATCAAAAAGAACAAAACAACCAAAGTCGGGCTTTAGGCTCGTCTTCGATATTTTTTGCATCATAGCAGAATAGTTAACTGAACTTTGTGTCGCTTTACTTAATACCCCTGACATTGAGCGACATAGGATTAATAAAATATCGTCAGTGGTAATGATTTTTGTTTTGTTCTTTTTAATTGCTGGTTTCATAACTTTCTCTAATAAGGTGTTACGGTTGTATAAATAATATAAAGCAAAATATATGCCATGGAGTTTAAGGTGAAATGTCACCTTGCTATCTGTTTTATATCGTACTCAGCAAAGTTCTTTAATACGTTTAAATCGCGTCAGTAATTTACTCATTGAACTGTAAAATTGTGATTACTTACCGGATATAGCATAGACGAGATGTTTTATCCATGCTAGATGTTGTAAAGTGTGTTTAGAACAACATTATGACGCTGAGGAACAGCGATTAAAGGAGCAGGGAGCAATGTTACCAGTATTACCATTCCAATCTACCATCGATCCAATGGTATTGGATTATCTAGAAGAATTAAAAGAAAGCGATTTTAGTGGTGATATAGAAACGACGTATTCAAGTCGTTTAGCTGTTGCGACAGATAACAGTGTTTATCAACAGTTACCACAAGCAGTGTTATTGCCAAGAAATACAAAAGATGTTGAATGCTTAGCTTCACTGGCTAATCAAGATAAATATAAAATGGTGACGTTTTCCCCTCGTGGCGGCGGTACGGGTACAAACGGACAATCCTTAACCAAAGGCGTGGTTGTCGATTTATCTCGGTATATGAATCAAGTCATTGAAATTAATACTGAGAAAGGTTGGGCAAGAGTACAAACCGGTTTAGTGAAAGATCAGTTAAATGATGCTCTTCGCCCATATGGGTATTTTTTCTCACCTGATTTATCGACCAGTAATAGGGCAACCATTGGTGGTATGATTAATACTGATGCATCTGGGCAAGGTTCATTAAAATATGGAAAAACTTCTGATCACGTATTAGGAGTTACTGCTGTGCTTGCTAATGGAGCGAATCTGAATACAGAACTCTCTTATGATGAGCAACCAGACTCTATACGTACTGTTTTAGAGGCTACTGCTGCGGTTTGTCGTCAAAATCGTCAAAAAATAGAAGAGAGATTCCCTCCATTGAACCGTTTTTTAACGGGATATGATTTAAAAAACGCATTAAATACAGAAACAGATCAATTCGATATCACTCGAGTGTTATGTGGTGCTGAAGGTTCATTGGCTTTTCTTACTGAGGCAAAAGTTAACATCACGCCTATTCCAAAAGCCAGAACATTGATCAATGTGAAATACGACACTTTTGATGCTGCATTAAGAAATGCGCCATTTATGGTGCAAGCAAATGCGCTTTCTGTAGAAACTATTGATTCAAGGGTACTTAACTTTGCGAAGCAAGACATTGTTTGGCATAGCGTGAGTGATTTAATCACTGATGTACCAAATAAAGAGATGCTTGGCTTAAATATGGTGGAGTTTGCTGGTACCGAATCTGAATTGGTTGAACAACAGGTATCAGAACTCATCGTTAGGCTTGATACTTTAATGCAAGCTGAAGAGGCAGGTATCATTGGATATCAAATCATTAAAGACGTAGCAAGTATTGGTCGTATTTATACTATGCGTAAAAAAGCGGTGGGGTTGTTAGGAGCAATGAAAGGGGCAGCAAAGCCTGTCGCTTTTGCTGAGGATACCTGTGTCCCTCCTGAAAATTTGGCTGATTTTATTCAAGAATTTAGACAGTTATTAGACTCACATCGATTAAATTACGGTATGTTTGGGCACGTTGATGCTGGAGTGCTTCACGTTCGTCCTGCTTTAGATATGTGTGATCCTACCCAAGAAGCGTTGATGCATACTATTTCTGACCAAGTGGTTGCTTTGGTGTCAAAATATGGCGGTCTAATGTGGGGGGAACATGGTAAAGGCTTCCGTTCTGAATATGGCCCTGAGTTTTTTGGAGAGGAATTATTCGTTGAATTACGACGAGTAAAAGGGGCATTTGATCCTCATAATAAAATGAATCCAGGAAAAATTTGTACGCCATTAGACTGTCGTGATGAGCTTGTTAAAGTCAGTGATACAAAACGTGGATATTATGACAGACAGATCCCTGTCGAAATAAGAGATAGCTTTAATCAAGCGATGGAATGTAATGGGAACGGACTTTGTTTTAATTATGAAACGAGTTCCCCAATGTGCCCATCAATGAAAGTGACGGCAGATCGTCGCCATTCTCCAAAAGGTCGAGCTGGATTGGTTCGCGAATGGTTACGTCAATTAGCTGAGCAAGGGGTTGATCCTGTTGCACTAGAGCAAGATTTGTTAACTAAGCGCCCATCAATAAAGCAAATTATTGACCGTATCCGGAATCGTATAAATAAAGAAAAAGAATACGATTACTCACATGAAGTTCATGAAGCCATGATGGGGTGTTTAGCATGTAAAGCATGTGCAAGCCAATGCCCTATAAAAGTTGATGTGCCAAGTTTTCGTGCTCGATTCTTAAATATTTATCACAGCCGTTATCAACGCCCAATGAAAGATTATATGGTGGCTAATATTGAGACGATGCTACCAATAATGGCTAAGGCACCGAAAGTTATTAATGGTGTATTGAAGCAATCATTTACTCAGGGTTTAACGAAGAAGACGTTAGGCTATGTAGATATGCCATTACTTTCGATTCCGACACTAAAAGAACGTTGCAAAAGTAAAGAAATTTCGACATTTAATCTCGAAAACCTGACAGAACTTTCCGAAAATGAACGTAAGAAGCATGTATTGATTGTTCAAGATCCTTTCACTAGTTATTATGACGCCGAAGTGGTGAGTGACTTTGTTGAATTGATCAAACGACTAGGACTAAAACCAGTTTTGTTGCCATTTAAACCAAATGGTAAAGCGCAGCATATTAAAGGTTTTTTAAAGCAATTCACGTCTACGGCAAAAACAAGCAGTGAGTTTTTAAATCGAATTGCAGAATTAAAAATCCCAATGGTTGGCGTAGATCCTGCTTTAGTTCTTTGTTATCGAGATGAATATAATGAAATCTTGGCGGATAAACGAGGTGACTTTAGTGTTTTAACGGTTCATGAGTGGCTTCACCCTCAATTATCATCGTTTGTAAAAGCGACAATATTTGATAAAAGAGCTTGGAAATTATTTGCCCATTGTACTGAAAAGACGAAATTACCAAACGCAGAAAAAGAGTGGGGTGATATTTTTCGCCATTTTGGGATGATATTAAATACCGTTCCAGTTGGATGTTGTGGCATGGCAGGAACATATGGGCATGAAGCGGATAAGCTCGAGTCATCACAAGCGATTTACGAATTAAGTTGGAAAGGAAGTTTAGCCAATACTGACACGGAACGTTGCTTGATTACAGGCTATTCATGTCGAAGTCAGGTAAAGCGATTTGAAGGAAAGCAACTAAAGCATCCATTACAAGCGCTCCTAACTAACATATAATGATCTAATCTTGCGCTACTTTGTGATAGAGTAGCGCGAATTGCCTGTAATAAGATAAATGCAAATCGAGTGTTTGAGATTTGTTAAAATAAAACCCTGCTAATTTTTACAGGTTGGTATATTGTGTTTTTTGTTTTTACTAGAGTTGTTATATAAATGAGCAGTACTGAACTTATTAGACGTATTCCACAAATGAATGTTTTGGTTTTTACTGAAAAACGAGAACGTAGTACTCAAATCCGTCAATTTTTTCAAAAAGCTGGATTTAAAAGTGCTGATAGCTTTAATGTCAGTATGAAAACATCAGAACTGCCTGTTTATGACTACTATTTTATTGAATATCACTATGCCGAGCATGAAGTGATTCGAGATATAGTTGTTCGCGCGCGCGAGAAAGCTAAATTTGGTAAACGTCCAATTTTCATTGTTGATATCGATAATGATGACTCTCAAGTTGATGACATTAACGCTAGAGAACTCTTTCCTGATTTTATTGTAAATAGTCCAATTAACTTTGGCTATATTGATGAATTAATTAAAAAATCGTTTAACCTTACGTTATTAATTGAGAAATTAATTGGAGAGGTAAAAGGGTCACAATCGGCATTTATTAAACGAGCTCAAACATACCCAGGTACTTATAAAAATCGTATGTTACTTAATATGACGTTAGAAGAGTTGTTTAAAGCCAAAGATTTTTTAACGTTTAAAAAAGTATACCAACGTCATGATAAAAGCGAAATTATGCCGCAAAATTTGATGGCATACTGTCAAATTGTTGAAAAGCCGAAAGCAATTCCAGTACTTGAATTGTTATTGCGCTCAAAAAAATATTTATTTCAAGCTAACTTAATGTTGGCTGATATTTATGTCGAGGCAAAGCAACCAAGTAAGGTTCAATCTTCGTTATCTAATGCATATGAAAACAACCCAAAAGACGATAATGCTTTTTATTCTTATTTAACTTTTATTATTGAAAATAACAAATCAGCATTACTGCATAATATGGTGATGAAGCGTTTTTATCATATCGGGATCAGTCCAGTAACATTAAATAAAATGATTATGGATATTGCTGATATTATTTATAAATCGAAAATTACTCTTAATAAAGAGCAATATCGACGTTTCTTTGGGCAATTGGTCATGACGTTGAAAAAGCGTATATCAATGGATAAGCGCGATGAATTACAAGGTTATATTAATATATTCATTGCACGTCAGTTGTTTAAGCAAGGGAAGCGTTATAAAGCAAAAGCGATTGCTGCGACTTGCTATCATCGTTTTTTATCTGAACGCAAAGTTGCTTCTGATGAATTTAGAGTAGCGACCTTCGGTGTTCTAGCCATGGCAGGTGAAGTTAAACTGTGTGTTGCTTTGTACAAAGTCTTTGATCAGGCAGGCTTGAAAAAAAGCGCGCCGTTATTGTTACAGCAATCAATGATTCATTTCCAAAAGCTGAATAAAGTTTATCAATGGCTAAGAGCTCAAAAATCAGCGGATGATAATAGCGCGCAACTGACTAAAATTGGTCAAACATACCCATACTCATCAGATTTGAATTATATGCTTCTTACTTTAACCCTAAAGGGGAAGAACTTAATGAAGGCACCAGAGAACATTAAACAATGTTTAGCGGTAATACACAGAATGGAAAGAACTAATAATACGGCTGGTTATGAAAATGTAATGTCTTCTGTTGAACAAAATAAGAAAATATTAATTGATGTATTGTTAGGTAGTTCATAAATTTATCTTCTTTTTTTCTTAATAGGTTTCATCCATCACAGAGATAGGAAAGAGTGATTTCGCATTTTTTCAAAAATGGTCCACACTTAACCTATTAAAACTGATTGATAGCACGTTAGGGGGCTATGATGGAAAATAAAAAAGTAAAACAATACATGAGCGCACGACCTCTTTATTTGACTGCGGATATGTCATTAGCTGCGGCTTTAGATCAATTTATTACTTCGCAGCATATCGGTGGTCCGGTAGTTAATGAGCAAAAAGAAGTGATTGGTTTTATTTCAGAACAAGATTTGATTAAGTCACTGCTTGGTGTTAGTTATCATTGTCAAGATACACATGTTGTTAGTGATGTAATGAGAAAGGAGGTACTTACGGTAACTCCAGAAGATACTATCATCGATTTAGCGCAAAATATGACTGAAAATAAACCTAAAATTTACCCTGTAGTAGAGAATGGGAAATTGGTAGGTATTATTACTCGACGTAATGTATTGCAAGCGATAAGTGAATCGATTGGACATTGCTTTAAGCACCCAGTTTAATAATCTTTTCTCTAATCTATCTTTTAAAAGGCACTTAGGTGTCTTTTTTTTATATCTGAATAAAATTACTCTTGACCTTGGAGTTAACTCTAAGGTCTATAGTTAATCTTGAGAGTAAATTAATACCTAACAATAAGAAAGGATCATCTCATGTGTACAACTCATAAAACAACCAATAGCCACGAGCATAAACATAACCCATCAAGTTCATGTTGTGCTGCGCCAAAAATTACAGCGATTAAGGCTGAAAGCGCCGTTTCAGAGTGTTGCAGTAATATTGATAATAATGAATCGGATTCATGCTGCAGCTCTGAACCAGGAGATTCAGACCCCTTAGTTTCGACTCTTTCCACAGAAAAAAATACGACGACTTTCTCGCGAAGCTGGTTGATCGCAGAGATGGACTGTCCAAGTTGTGCAGCTAAGTTAAAAAAAGCGATTCTTGCAATTCCAGATGTTGCCGATGCTAACGTTATTTTTGCGACTGAAAAATTAACGGTGAGAACACATTCTGAATCCGTCTTTGAAGAAGTGATTGGTGTTGCGAAAACAACGGGTTTTCCGTTATCTGATATAGGTTCAAAAAACACATCAGAGAATGAAGATCAGCCGTTTTGGAAAAAGAATATATTGTTATTAACCTTAGTTGCTTTCTTAGTTATCGCAACGGGTATTAATTTAGTAAATAAAGAGTTAGGTACCATCGCCTTTACTATCGCAGGTCTATTTGGATTAATTCCAATTGGACGTAAAGCAATTCGTTTAGCGATAAATGGGTCACCATTCTCAATTGAAACTCTAATGACAGTAGCTGCAATTGGTGCTGTTTATCTTGGAGAAACGGTTGAAGCGGCGATGGTCATCTTATTGTTTATGTTAGGTGAACAATTAGAAGGCTATGCGTCAGCCAAAGCAAGAAGCGGTGTTAAAGCATTAATGGACTTAGTGCCAGATACTGCGATTCGAATTAAGAGTGATGGAACTAAAGAAGAAGTGCCTGCATCAGAATTAAATGTAGGCGATAAAGTTCAAGTATCCCCTGGAGATCGCTTAGCTGCTGATGCTGTTTTGCTTTCTGAATTTGCTTCGTTTGATGAAAGTGCGTTAACTGGTGAATCTGTTCCTGTTGATAAAAGAACAAATGCTCCACTAATGGCTGGATCGATTGTTAATGATCGTGTCATTGAAATCGAGATCACTTCTGCGCAAGGTGAGAATGCGATAGATCGTATTCTGCACTTGATTGAAGAAGCGGAATCACGTAAAGCACCGTTAGAACGTTTTCTTGATAAGTTTAGTCGTTGGTACACACCTGCGATGATGCTGCTTTCTTTATTAGTTATCATTATTCCACCATTGATGTTTGGTCAATCATGGGACACTTGGATTTACCGTGGTTTAGCTATGCTATTAATCGCATGTCCTTGTGCATTAGTAATATCAACACCAGCAGCGATTACTTCAGGTCTTGCGACTGCAGCAAAACGTGGAGCCTTAATTAAAGGTGGTGCAGCATTAGAAGAGTTAGGTCATATCCAAAATATTGCTTTTGATAAGACGGGGACCTTAACGCAAGGTAAACCGGTGTTAACTGATATTCGTGTTTTGGTGGAAGCAGAAACAGAAGAGAGTATTCTTTTCCAGTCAGCTGCAGTAGAAATGGGATCATCGCACCCACTAGCAAGAGCCGTTGTTATCAAGGCGCAAGAACAAGGCTTAACAGTAATTGAAGCGAGTGAGCGTGAAACAGTTGTAGGTAAAGGGATCAAAGGATTTGTTGATGAAAAACAAATCGCACTTTATGCACCTCAGCAGTTTGACGGTGAAGTTGTTCCTGAAATTGAAAGCCAAATTGCATTCTTAGAACAACAAGGAAAAACGGCGGTACTAGTACTAATTAATGAGCAGATATCAGGGTTACTTGCATGGCGTGATGAACTTCGTCCAGATGCGAAAATAGCCGTTGAGAAACTAGTTAAATTAGGTATCAAACCAATCATGCTGACAGGTGATAATGAGCGAGCAGCCAAAGCAATTGCAACAGAGTTAAATATTGATTATAAAGCAGGTTTATTGCCATCTGATAAAGTGAAGTATGTTGAGCAATTAACAGTGCAAGCTAAAACGGCAATGGTTGGTGATGGTATTAATGATGCACCGGCAATGAAAACGGCTTCTATTGGTATCGCGATGGGCGGAGGAACGGATGTTGCTCTTGAAACAGCAGATGCAGCATTAACTCATAACCGTTTAGAAGAGTTAGGGCCAATGATTGCGCTATCAAAAGCAACACTAAGTAATATTCGCCAGAACATTACGTTAGCTCTAGGTTTAAAAGCCGTCTTCTTAGTAACTAGTTTACTGGGTATTACAGGTTTATGGGTTGCAGTATTAGCAGATAGCGGTGCAACAGCTCTTGTGACTTTGAATGCACTTCGTTTGTTACGCTTTAAAGAGAAATAGGATAATTCGGGCGATAAATAAGTGAGTAAAGTCTAAAAAAGGTGTTCAGATATTGAACGCCTTTTCATTTTTATGTGATACCAATCGGTTTTATTTGCAAGAATGTAATTTATCAACATACCTTTCGGGATCTTAATCACACTAATAAATTGGGTGTTTGGGTAAAGTAACTCCATCGAATCAAATATAACTAATTAAATTAACGCGACCCTACAATCGCAAGGAGCTAACCATGACAGCAGCAGTATTCCATTTAGGCGTAACACAAGCAGATCTTCAAGGTGCAGAAATGGCGATCATTCCTGGTGACCCTGCGCGTGTTCAAAAAATCGCAGAGCAAATGGAAAACCCTAAATTTCTAGCAAGCCACCGTGAATACACAGTGTACCTAGCTGAGTTAGATGGCAAGAAAATTGTAGTATGTTCAACAGGTATTGGTGGTCCATCTACTTCTATTGCTGTTGAAGAGCTAGCGCAATTGGGTGTTCGTACTTTCCTACGTGTAGGTACAACAGGCGCAATTCAACCGCATGTAAATGTAGGTGACATGATTGTGACTACTGGTTCTGTTCGTTTAGATGGTGCAAGTCTTCACTTTGCTCCAATGGAATTTCCAGCCGTTGCTGACTTTGATGTTGCAACTGCAATGCGTAAAGCCGTTGTTGATCAAGGTGCTACTGTACATACAGGTGTTACAGCATCAAGTGATACTTTCTATCCAGGTCAAGAACGCTACGACACGTTCTCAGGTCGCGTTGTTAAGCGTTTCCAAGGCTCTATGCAAGAGTGGCAAGACATGGGCGTACTGAACTTTGAAATGGAATCAGCAACATTATTAACAATGTGTGCAAGTTCTGGTTTACGTGCGGGTTGTGTTGCGGGCGTAATTATCAACCGTACTCAAAAAGAAACACCAGATCACGCAACACTAAAAGAAACAGAAGCGCGTTCAATTAAAGTGGTAATTGAAGCTGCTCGTAATCTTCTATAATAGAAGAACATAAAAAGATACTAAGATGCCGTTGGTTCAAATGAATCAGCGGCATTTTTTGTTTGAAGCAGCCAATAAAAAGGCCAAATTAATGGCCCTTTTATTGTTTATTTATAATTTTGGTGGTGATTAATGACCACCAGCGGCTAAGAACCAATTTAGAAGATGCTTTTTAAGATCGCCTAATTCATCAGGGCCAATAATCGCTAAGCCTAAATCTTGCGCGCGCATAATGTCGTTATTACGTAGAGGACGGAAACTAACGAGCATAGCTCGGGCTTGTAAGCCACCTAACAAGTCACGTAACGATTCTAATTTATAAAGGGTATCATCGCCGTCATCACGCATGCCTTTTGTTTTACATTCAATGATATGTAGCTTGTTATTCACAATACTAACCACATCAAGCTCATTACGAACATCTTTATCGCCAATTTCACGGTGAACTTGTACGTTCAATGAATGATCTTGAAGCGTAGGTAAATATTGTTGAATATCGACCACGGTATTATGAACTAAGATCTCTAACCATTCACCGTTAGCTAAACGTCGTGCTTCTTCGCAATCAAAGGTTAATGTGCCATTTTCATAAGTAGCCAATCCCGTTTCAACAAGATCAGTGAGTAACATATTAAGTTCTTTATAACTCTGCTGCTTCTCTGTCACCTCAACATCAAGGCGCTGCTCTTTACGACAAGTTGTTGCTAAGTAGTTCAGTGTTGCTAAACCTGGACCTAATTCTAGTGCATTACTTGCCCAGCGTTGGCAAAGTTCACGCAGGCGCTTATCAATGTTCTCTGGGAGTTCAGATTCAGAAAACTCACAGCGTGCACCAAAAATAGCAAGGTAATCACTTAATCTAATATTATCAGCGACATGTCTTTGTTTACGTCCATCTGGGTATAACCAACATAATTTATCACTGAATGGTTCGACAACAAAAATTGGCCAATGATAAGAGCGAAAGACTTCATAGGCAGAAAGAAGACGGTGACGAAGACCACAGCTGGCGTTTAATTTTATATCACTAAAGTGAATTTTCATTTCAGCAGCAAGTGCTTGTAATGATTCTTTAATGATGTGGGTATCTACGATGTTTGGGATCTCAAAAAAATCAGAACTGATCCCTTTGTATTTAAGAATGTTCTCTAGTCGATGGAACATGTCTTTTTGCGTTTCATCACCAATAAAAACCATGTGTTCTCCTTTTACAGATAAATCTAAAAGGGGAGTAATGAGGCGAACGGGGTCTTGATCTAATATGCCAACATGCGTAATCATACAGTAATCCTTGTAATGGTGATTACACATAAATAGAAGTAGAAGGCATGTGTAACCAGATAATTATAGTTATGATAAATAAGACTAATCAGACTATTTTGTGCGATCAGTATAAGTTTCTTATTCAATACTAATGTAATGAGGGGTAAATGATAAAAATCAACCCACGATTAAATATTCTTATTTGGGCTTAATAATAAAAGACGATAGAATAGGGATACATGCCTTAAATACAGAATGAACTATGAGCTATTTACCGTTAGATGAATACAACCGCAAATGGATTTTTACTCATCAATCAATGCCCGTTGGTGATGCATTATTATCATTAATTAAACCATTTACCCAAGCAAAGTCAGCTCAAGTTTGGAATGATTTTATTAGTGCGAACAGTCCAACTGCAGATCATTTTGGTTCAAAAGAATGGCCTATGAAGAAAAGCTCATGGGAAAATGAAATTGATTGGCAGCACCGCTGGGATAGCGACAACGAAGAATTACCAGAAGAAGTGTTAGAGTTCATTGATTGGGCTGATGATGTTACGGTTTACTTTTGTTATGAGAAATACAATCTGATTGAAACTTCATGGGGTACGTTTAAGCAAACGTGGAAAAACTTCTTATTTTATGATGATTTGCCAATATTGATTGGTAAGAAAAAGTCACAAGCATTGTGGTTTAATTCAAAAGGCAAAGTAAAATTAGGGTCTCGAAGCTAATTTTATTCTGAAGTTAAAATAAAAAGGCTCATAGTCATTTACTATGAGCCTTTTTCAATTGGTGAGTGATAGCCATTAAGAATGAACTCTTGAGATTACATACTCGGGAGCGTGTATCTCAAGGTAGTGTGAAAAGCTATCTAGCTCTGCTTTTAAATCTTCAGTGCTTGCTCTATTTAAATGGATGATAAAACGTTGAAACTCATTGATATCCAATATCTGTTTATTATACATAATCCATTCAATAACTAGCTCTTGAGGAGCAGGAATTATTTCACTGAACCTTTTGGCTGCATTGCGTAACTCTCGAGTACCGAAGCGAGACCAACCAACAAAATAAAGTAACACCATAACCGCTAGAATAACGATATGGATCATTAATATTACCTTCAAATTGTGATGAATTTAGTATACCCAATTCAAATTCTTTTTGAAGGCAATTTTTCTATGTTTGCGAACCTCTGACAAAAATGGTTGAAAATTAGTCATCTATGATGTTAATTCAACAAACGTAATCCTGCAGGTAGCACATCTCCAAAGAGTCGTTTTGAATCTGCTTCTGTTAACGCCTGTTGATTGGATACCAGATCGATCCAACTTTGTGGAGAACGACTCTTTTTTAATTTATCTGTAATACTTTCTCGTAACTCATCAGAAACATCTAAGGTTCTATCACCAGTTAATCGTGCCATCATAACGGCGGCAAAACCAGCCATTGGTTGTGCTTTCCAATCTTGTTCTAGCAGTGTAGGTAGCCACTGAGCAATTTGGTTTGCAGGAATAAGGTTATGCTTACTTCCATAAAAAGGAGATCTCGAGCAAATACGCCCTAATGCCCACCAATGTACTTGCGGTTGGTTGTCATTTTTTGCATGGCCTAATACCCATGTTGAGATCAGAGTTTTGTCTTCGACATCTAAATGCTCTAAAGCTGCTGCTAAGCGAACCATTGCTTCATAGCTTTTGTTTGTCGCATCTTCTAGTGTTTTAGGGTTACGTAAAGATCCTGGATGTAAGTATTTCGCAATATCAGCCAAAATGGTTTCTTGCTGTTCTTGGTTTAATCCGCCTGAGATTCGACGCCAGAATGTCCACCAGTCGTTCCAAGATTGTTTTGATTCAAATTGAATGCCTTGTTGGTAGGTTTCCCATGCTTGGCTGATTTTCCACTCATCCGCTGGGTACCCAAAACCAGGACGCAGTGCAAAACCAGTCATTTTTAGCCAATTCTGTTCATGTTTTTCTGAGCGACGGCGACGTTTTTTACTGTCTAACAATGCAGTAGCTAACTCACGTGAGGTAATTAAATCCCATGACTCACGTTTACCTATTAGTTTCTCTATGTTTTTAGAAAAAGCTTTAATCGCATTGGGGTTTTGCTTGCTACCACCATAGGCCTCTTTAATGTTTTCAATCGCATTAGGAAGGCGGGGAGGTAAACTGATTTGGTCAGCAAGGTTGTCGCTTTTATTAGAGGCTTGGTTACGGACTTCAAATTCCACTAACCAACGTTGTGAATCGTCTTCTACAGAAACACATTCAATTTTAATCGTTCCGACTTCTGTAAACTGGCAAGCTAAGGTTACTTCAACACGATCTTTTTGATTGGCGTGTAATTCTTCTTTTGATTTGCTTGATTCAAGTGTTACGACATAAGGCGGTAAGCTAACAAAACTCGGATCGGCTAACTCAGTGATCATTCCAGAGGTAGCAAGTTGGTCTTTTGTCGTTGAGAGTAGGTTGAATCGAACTGGCTCACCTAAAGTTAACGAAAAACGGCGGCTTGTCATGCGAATCTCTTCACCTTCGTCGCTGCCTTTTGCCAATAAACATAAACCTTGTGGTTGTTTATTTTTCTCTTCTAACTGTAAATAGAATGAACGAGCAGAGCCACCACCGATTTTTAATTGAGCACCATGACGTGCTTTACCATAAGCTACGGCACCATAAGCAACCGCTAAATCTGGATGAGGATTAGATAGCTGAGTGACAGTGTCACTTTTCCAGCTATTCATTAATTCAAGTGAACGTTCAGCAAGGAGAGGACTGTTAAATACGCCACCGTTTAATAATAGCCCTACGGGAATTGCACGATCTTGATGAGCAGTTAAATCATTATCATCCCAACCTAATGCTTTTGCTGAGACTTCTTTATGATTATCTAAAAATTGCGCAAGATGCTTACTGATCGCAGGATCAGATACGTAAGGCAAGCCAAACTCAACAACAGCAGCTTGACGTTGATTTGGGCGTTCATTAAAACGGGTTAATGGCAAGAAACCATCAAGCGCAATTTGATGTACTTCTTCTTTAGTTAACTCAACTTTACGACTGCCACCTAATAATTTAGAGCCAGACCCTAATAGAGTGATATGGCCAGATTCTGGTGCATTAGCTGACAGTAAACGTTCTTTGGTTTTACGCGTTTGTTGAATAAGTTTAGTTAACGCGGCTGCCGTCATTTTCTTACCGCTGTCTAAGCGTTGCTCAGCTAAATGCGCTAAGGCTAAATCAATGTTGTCGCCACCTAACATTAGGTGATCACCAACGCCAATACGATCAAGTGCCAATTCGTCTTTATTAAAACGCGCTTGGATTAAACTTAAATCGGTAGTGCCGCCACCTACATCGCATACCACCATTAATGGTATGTTCTTTAGAATGTCTTTTGCAGTGTCTTGATGATGGTGATACCAGTCATAACAAACTGCTTGTGGTTCTTCTAATAGAATGACTTTATCAAGACCTGCTAGCTTTGCCGCTTGGATAGTAAATGAACGAGCACTCTCATCAAACGAAGCAGGAACAGTAACAACCACTTCTTGTAGTTCCATTGGAGCGTCTGGATGGTGGTAATTCCAAGACTGACGAACGTGGTTCAAATAACTTGCACTAGCAACAATCGGAGATACTTTTTCTACATCTTCTGCGCCTGCCCAAGGGAGAATATCAGAGGTGCGATCGACTTTAGTGTGAGATAACCAACTCTTAGCACTGACGACTTGGCGACCTTCGACTTTTGATCCCAATTCACGCGCCCATTCGCCAATGATTGCGTTCTTTATCTCGCCATCAATTGCTTTTACATTCCAAGGCAAAGTTAAATCATTATCACTGATCTGACTTTGAGATGCATGATAACGAAACGAAGGAAGTAGGGGCTTACGAGCGACTTCTCCCGGTCCAATTAACTGGTCAATATTGAAGATCTCTATTGGGCTGATTTCAATACCAAGAGATATATCGGTATAAGCAACAACGGTATGGGTAGTACCAAGATCGATACCAATTAAATAACGATTAGAATAACTCATCAAAACTCCAACGTGATTTTAATATTGTTGTGAAAGAATCGCTGTAAAATAGAAGGCAACAGCCTAGAAATACAAAGGCACATAGTAAAAGAGTTCAGCCGCCATAACGGTGACTGAACTCTTAAAGAAGTGATTAGCGAAGAATAATGTTCAAATTATGCTTCACGAACATCGAACTCGACATGCCATTTCTCACCGCTATCGGCAGCAATGGCTTCAAGATAAAGAGTACCAAGTTCAGTGACTTTAGAGGCTAAACGAACAGGAACAACTTCACCTGCAGAGCGACCTTCAGTAACCGGAAGTGTTACTTGAATTGCAGGAAGTTCTTCTAGCTCTTCTGGCATCCAGAAATCAAGGTGTGTACCTGCTTGGTCATCACGACGAGTGGTAGAACCGTAGAACTTAAACTGTACTGGTTGGCCAATTACCAAGCCAAACTGTTGGCTAGGAACATCCGCATGAGAGCCTTCTTCCATACCAAATGGAGCAACACATAGCGCTTCCATTGGTGGTTCCATTCCTGGGATCGCAGGCATAGAGCTTTCGATACCTACGTAATAGCTTGATGCGATACCACCACGGATACGAACGCCTTTACCTGTGCGAACAGAACCGTAGTAAGACGCGCCAGAAGCAACAGCTAAGTCAAGGTCTAACCCTTCAAGCAGTTTTGCATCTTCTGCTTCAGCATCAATTAACCAGTCATTAATAATACCCAGTAAACGTTCAGCAAGAAGGTTTGATTTTAGAACGCCACCGTTTAAAAGGATCGCAGTAGGCTTAATAAAATCAGATTCGTTTTGTTGGCCAAATACATCATCAGTTGCTGCTTGTTGACGAGTTAAGAAGCTAGCTAGATGACGAGTTACCGCCGCATCTTGTGCGTAAGGTAGACCCATTTGAGTCAGTGCGCCACGAGCAGATTGAACAGGGTGCTCAGTAACAGGAATAACAGGGAAGAAACCTTCTACTAATGTTTGCTGTACTTCTTCTTGAGTCAGTTCTGTTTGCAGTGTGCTACCTAACAATTTTGACCCACGGCTAGGAACCACAATTGGAACTGCACGTAATTCAGAATCGTTAAGAAGCGCCTCTTTAGCATCACGGCAAGCATGAGTCATCACTTGGATTTGCCAAGGTTGAAGTTGCTTACCTTCTTGCGCTAGCTTCATCTTTAATCGATAAGCCAGAGCTAAATCCATATTGTCGCCACCAAGAAGAATATGATCACCTACCGCAACACGGTTTAGGCTTAAATTGCCTTCTTCTTCAGTCACTGCAACTAATGATAAATCGGTAGTACCACCACCAATATCAACCACTAAAATTACATCACCAACAGAAACTTGGTCACGCCAAGAGTCGCCGTTGTTTTTAATCCAACTATAAACCGCAGCTTGTGGTTCTTCTAATAATGTAAGATTACGGAAACCAAGATTATTTGCAGCTTCTGCTGTTAAATCACGCGCTGCTGGATCAAACGATGCAGGGACGGTAATCGTAATGTCTTGTTCATTTAGAGGATGCTCAGGGTTTTGAAAATCCCACGCATTTTGAAGGTGCTCTAAATAACGCTTAGTCACTTCAAGAGGTGATGCTTTGATCACTTCTTCAGGACTATTTAATGGTAAAAAAGCTTCACGACGGTTTACGCCACCGTGACATAACCAGCTTTTTGCACTAGCGATTAAACGAATAGGGGTTTTGCTACCAAGATTACGAGCAATGTTACCCACAATCGCATTTGGCTTAGTTGTCCAAGGAAGACTTGTATCACCTTCAAGCAATTCTGCTTCATGTGCTTGATACATAAATGATGGTAGTTGTGATTTCTCTTCAACTTGACCAGGAGCGGTTAGTTGAGGGATTGGCATCACTTGAACGCTTGCATCTTCATCATGTAAATCAACGTATGAAAGTACAGAGTGAGTTGTGCCTAAATCGATACCAATGCTGAATTTAGCTTGTTCCATTACAGTTCAACCTCTGCTGGAGCAACGATTGTTGCGTCATAACCATCAGCTAATTTTGGTAACTTCACTTCTGTTATTTTCCAACCACGGTGGATAAGTGTGCCGTTAAACGGAGCTTCGCCAACCACGTTACCTGTTAGGCGAACTTCTGATGGGTTAAAACCAGCAGGAATAGTTAAGCGAGATTCTTCTTCTTCAGTACGAACTGGAGTAAGAGTGAAGTATTCAGATAATACTTTTTGGCCACCTTCATGAATCACTCGTGCTGCTGCGCCAACTTCTGCATCTGCAAAGCCTTTAAGGTCTTCTTGCATAAAGTCGATAAAACGCGCTTCTTTTTGTAAAAGAGATAATAATTGCAGAGCAGATTCAGGTGTTGAGGCTTTTACTTTTGGTTCAACTTCGATGATTTTCTCAATGATCTTTTCTACTTCAACCACTTTTTCGATTTCGACAATCTTCTCAACTGGTTTTTCAACGATCTTTTCTTTTTCAATTTCAACAATCTTTTCAACTTCTACAGTTTTGCCTTTTTTCATAGCATAAAGTAATACGAATAAAGCAGATGTTCCGAATAGGACGATATGACCTAAATCGAAGGTAGAAGGAATAGCATTTACGTCAAAATTCATAATTAATTCTCTATATTTTGGGGTGTAATACACCAAACGTTTTTAACTAAATTGTGGTGAATAGTAGCATATTCAAGGGATAAGAGAGAAAAAGAAGCGCTTTCTAGTTAAGGAATAGAGGCTAAATGATGTAATTTTGAGCATAATCGACTAAATTTATGTAATAAAAATAAATTGGAGTCTTTTAGTTTCGTTAGTTTTAAAATTTGATTAGAATTAAACAGTTATCAATGAGTGGGGAAGAAAGTGTTTAAGAGTAATTACTTTTATGTAATAACCAGTTTTTTACTGGCCCTATCTCTAGGTTTATTAAGTATGAGGTTCGTTTATTTATCTGATTTGGATAATAACCAGAAGAACTTCTATAAAGAGGCTGATAGACAATCAGCCTTGCTTTCTTTATTGATAGAAAAAGATGTCGACTTTATTGGTGCTGGAGCAAACTTCTACCAAGTTAGTAATAAAAAAGATTGGGCTCAGTTTCCACTATTTGCAGGCTCCTTATTATTAAGAACGAATAGTTTGGTTTCTCTCCAGTGGATGGAAAAAGTTGAAAAAAGCGGCATTAAAAAGCATCTAATTGAAATTAATAAAAACTATCCTTTAGCAAAGCTTTACACTGTTCCTGAAGGCCGAACTAAAACCTACGGCTATATCATGCCTCAAAATGAACCAATTTATATTGCGACAGATATTTTCCCCAGAAACCCTAAGAATATTCCACTTATCGGCTTTTATTCATCAAGAGAGCGTTTTCAACACGTGGTTAATGAATTCTTGAAAACGGGCCAACCAAGCGTCTCTGATAAAGTTCGTTTATTACAAGACAGTCTAATAGATCAAGATAGCCCTAAAACAGGTATGTTAGTTTATCATCCCGTATTCACTGACGATAAGGTATCATTAAAAGGTGTCATGGTTGGGGTAATCAGAATTACCAGTTACTTTGAGCGTTTAGTGGATACAACATCGTTAGGTGAAGAGCTTGTTGTTCGCATTGTTGATACTGGATTTGATACAGAAGATGACCCTGTTATGTACGAAAGTGCAACGTGGAACGACTTTAGTGGTATTGATTACACGACGAGTATCGATATTGAAGGGCGCATTTGGAAAATTGAATATAAAACGAATAACACATTAACCGAATATCAACGACTCACTTTAGTTTGGATGTTCTTTGGGGTATTCACTATTTCGGTTTTAATAGCGACACTAACTTCAATTGTTACTCGTGATAGACGTCGTATAGAAAATTTATTAGAAATAAGAACCAAAGAACTACATTACATGGCGATGCATGATGACCTTTCAGGTTTATTAAATCGAAGAGCAATACGAGATGTAATGAATCGTTATATTGCAGAAAACACACCGTTTGCTTTGCTTTGCTTTGTTTTGATATTGATGAATTTAAGCAAATCAATGATTCTTATGGGCACCCTGAAGGAGACGAAGTGTTGTGCCACATTAGCCAACTGGTTACTGATATGTTGGGGAATACTGCTCATATTTCTCGTCTTGGTGGCGATGAGTTTTCTATTGTGATTAAGAATAAAAATATAGAAGAGCTAACTAAAATATCAAATGAGATTCATATACTTGTCGCTCAATCGCCGACTCAACTTGATGGTTATGAAATTAATCAAACGATCAGCCTTGGTGCCTCTATTTGGAAGGGGGAAACATTGGAAGCGTTATTAAAAGTGACGGATCAGGCTTTGTATAAAAGTAAAGGGATGGGGCGTAATCAAGTCACAATCAACGAATAAATTTTCAGCAGTTAAATTTTATAGTATCGCGCTCTTCTCTTTGATTAGGTAGAATAGCGCTCCCGTTTTATTTGAGTACCAAGGATCTCCATGAACTTTAATCGTATCGTCTGTTTTGATTTAGAAATGTGTTGTTGGAATGTCGACGGTAAAGGAACAACAGGGGAGATTATTGAAGTTGGGTTAGCTGAGATTGATTTAACTAAAGGTGAAGTTGTTAGACGTGCTCAATATTATGTAAAACCAGAGTATGATGAAATTTCTCTTTTCTGTGTAGAGCTAACGGGTATTACACCGCGTAAAATTGAAAAGCAAGGCCGTCCATTAGCTGGTGTATTGAAGTCTATGATTAAAAACTTTGGTGGCACAAATAAAATTTATGCGGCTTGGGGTCATGATGAACTGATCTTAAAAGCTGAATGTGAAGCGAAAGATATTGAGTTTCCATTTGTTGAATTTATTAACTTAGCGACGATTTATCGAATTAAATCACGTAAGAGAAATGAAAGAATGGGTCAGCGAAAAGCAATGGAAGAGCTTAATATTGAGTGGGAAGGAAGACAGCATTCAGGTTATGTTGATGCATATAACCTTGCGCAATTAGCATTAAAAATATTATAGATTGTAATAGGTTATTTAATAGAGACATTAAAAAGGAGCTGATTAGCTCCTTTTTTCGTTTGATTCAATCGACTTTATTTATTATCGCGCTTGTATAGTTCAACAAATGAACGCTGATAAGCAGTTGCGATTTTAGTTATGATTTTTTTAGCCATAGCAGCGTCACCCTTTAATTTAGTAATAAGACGAGGTATTTCGTCTTTGTATGGCGCGCATTATAGGTAATTTTTTTATTATTTCTAGCAAGTAAAATTGTTTTTTAAGATTAGTTTATCTAATGCTTATTTCATTATCTTTGGTATGAATGAAAATGAAGTATTCATTTTTTACAGAATAAAAAGGAAGTCATGTTGACTTCCTTTTTACGATTAGAACATGTATTTTTATTTACGCTTGTGCACTTTCTACCTGTTCATCCGTGCTTTTCTCACCAAGCACTCGACTTGTAATTGTACCTGCGGTCATTGCACCGCTGACATTTAGTGCCGTACGAGCCATATCAATTAATGGTTCGATAGAGATAAGTAGAGCTGCAATTGTTACAGGTAAGCCCATTGCAGGAAGTACAATAAGAGCTGCGAATGTTGCACCGCCACCGACACCTGCAATACCAAATGAACTCACCGTGATAATGGCAACTAAAGACAGAATAAAGTGAGCATCAATTGGGATCCCCATTGTTGGCGCAACCATTACTGCTAGCATTGCAGGGTAAATACCTGCACAACCGTTTTGACCAATTGTAGCACCAAATGTTGCTGATAAGTTTGCAATTGCAGGTGGAACGCGAAGTTTTGTAATTTGCGCTTCAACGTTTAGTGGGATTGTTGCAGCAGAGCTACGAGAGCTAAATGCAAACGTCAATACAGGCCAAATTTTCTTAAAGTAATCAATCGGGTTCACACCAACAAATGAAACCAATAAACCGTGAACCACAAACATAAGAAGAATAGCGACATAAGAAGCAATAATAAAACCAAGTAGATTTAAAATATCCGCCGCATTTGAGGTTGCGACTACTTTTGTTAATAACGCCAAGATACCGTAAGGGGTTAGTGCCATGATCATTTTAACTAAACGCATCACAATAGATTGAGCTACGTCTACAAAAGTATTAATTGGGCCTGCTAACTCTTCTTTCTCTTGGCTTACTTTACGAGCAGCGATACCAGCAAGAATAGCAAAGATGACTACCGCAATAATAGACGTTGAACGAGTACCTGTTAAATCAGCAAATGGATTTGTAGGAATAAAGCTGACAAGCATTTGAGGAATGGTTAAATCACTAACCGTGCTGATACGAGATTCTAACACCGCAACACGAGCCGTTTCACGAGCGCCTTCAGTTAGGCCTTCTGCTGTTAAACCAAAGGTATGAGTTACTGCAATACCTATCAGGGCTGAGATCATAGTTGTCACTAGCAGTACACTAATAGTAACGCCGCTAATCTTTCCTAAAGAGCCTGATTTATCCAGTTTTACTACAGCTGAAAACATAGACACTAATACTAATGGCATGATGACCATTTTTAATAAGCCAACGTAACCGCTGCCAACGATATTTACCCAATCAAGCGTCGCCTTAATAACATCGCTGCCTTCTCCGTGAAGCAGTTGAAGTGCTAAGCCATAAATACTACCAGCAATTAAGCCGATAAGAACAAGTCTAGATAGGGTATAAGTTTTACGTTGTTGCGTATTAAGAAAGAAAATAAGACTGATAAAAACGATCAAATTGATGATAACGGCTAATGACATACTGCTTTTCCTGTTTATGTTAGTGCGCTCGTTATTGTATTTATTTGAAACAAGCCCTTTGTATTTAAAGGCATAATAACGGTAAGGCTATTGGTAAGATAAGTAATAAAAGTTATCATATATAATAAAATGGAATAACGGTTGTATTTTAGGTTATAGATAAATCAGTTCGGTGCTAATTTGAGTATTTGTAGAACAGAATAAGGGGATGAGGTACCATTTCTAAATAATAAAAGTTAATCAGAAAGGAAAATGAAATGGATCATGAATTTTGGGAAAAGAAATGGGCAAGTAACGTTATAGGTTTTCATCTATCGGACATAAACCCAACCTTGACTCAGTATTGGTCGGCGTTGAAACCAAGTCGTAATGAGAGTGTTTTTGTTCCTTTATGTGGTAAATCAATGGATTTAGATTGGCTTGCAGAGAAGCATAATTCAGTCACGGGTGTTGAGTTAAGTAAAATAGCAGTGCGTGCTTTTTTTGCTGAGCGTCTGTACACACCAACAGTCACTGCATTAACTAGCAGTCTTGAATTGTATGAGTTTGATGAATTTACCATTTATTCTGGTGATTACTTTACTGCGCCTATTGAAGCCACCGACCTTATTTATGATCGCGCAGCCCTTGTTGCCCTGCCTAAAGAGATGCGAGTAGAGTATGTGCAAGTTTTACGCACTCGTTTAAAAGAGGGCGGACGTATCTTATTAGTGACATTAGATTACGCTCAAGATGAAATGGCAGGACCTCCATTCTCAGTGCCAGAAGAGGAAGTTCGTTCACTATTTTCAGGTATGACGATCACTCGCTTACTGCGTGATGAAGCCGATGCAAATCATCCCAGAATTAAAAAAGGATTATCACGCTTTGCGGAAGAAGTGTGGTTGATTGAGAATTAATAAATAGTCAGAATATAAAAGGTGACGATATAGATTAGTCACCTTTTGCTTACTTATCATGTAGAAAGTAAATGAAATTATCGTTGTTCTAAAGGATACGAACGGTAGCTCCACATACCATAAACACGTAATGCATCACGATAAATACCTAATAACTCACCATCTGTCGGGATTTTCAATTCTTCTAATGGACGATCGTTAGCGGCATACGTATCAAACGTGATCCCTTTAGGGCCAGTCTGCCAGCTAGCCACTTCAAATAATGCTTGCCCACGGCGAACATGGCTTGCCGAACTAATAATTGTAGCGTGGTCAATATCATGACGAGCTAATGCGTAGCTGCTGTATAATGCGTTTTCTACCGTACTTCTGGCGTAGTTGTCTTCAATAATACGAGATTTATCTATGCCATTTTTCACTAACCAATCAGCCATTAATTTACCTTCGGTTTTGTGATTTTTAGGTACACCGCCAGTCACTACGATGTAAGTGTTAGGGTTCTTCTTCGCCATCGTTAGCGTTGCATTTAATCGATCAATTAAGATGTCGTTCATGCTGCCATCTGGATTTAAGGCATACCCTAGGGTGATGATTGCATTATTACCTTTGGCTGGTTTTTTGATTGTATTACTTAATGGCGTATCAACGATTCTATCAATGGTCGACATGATTTTTTTCAAATCAGCAACACGTCCTTTATTTAGTTGTTCTAGAGCATTTAAATGTTTGGTTACTTCGCTTTTGTTGCCTTTAAAATTTTGCCAAATTACAAGATATGAATGAGCATCTACGTCATCAGGAGCCACATCTAAAATTTGAGAAAATAGCTCAATTGCTCGGTCTACATTGCTGTTATAAATCTGAGCATTAGCGGCAGAAAACAATAAATCGACACGATAGGGTTCAAGTTTATAAGCATCAAGTAAGTTGTTAGTGATCATCTCCATGTTGCTTGGCATTTTAGCCGTAAAACCTGCATGAGAGATACGAGCCGGGTTTTTAAAGGTTTGATAAGCATCATTAAGTAATTGGTCGACTACCTGACGCTGAGAGGTCATTTCTGTGTAATTAATCTGTGGTTGAACCGCATCTAATGCAGCAATGCTTGGCGTCGAGTAAAAAGAACTAGAAAGGATAGCCGCCAAAGAAAGGGTTAAGAGTGTGCGTTTCATAATGATTCCAAAGTTAGCAACAAGAAGAAGCTATCCTACGATTTGATAAAATGGTGTACTGTGAGCGCAATCGTATTTATTTTTATTTATCAGACTCAAATGTTAATTGTATGAACTAGCGTCACAAGCAGGAAAAATCAAACATAAATTAAATCAATTGATCTCTAATTTTTACTTATTAATTTTGATAATTCTTTAACTTGTAAGATTAGTCACAGAAACCAATCCTTTTGGACATCACAATGCGCGCACTTTCGAACGAATATTTATTTTTTCTTCGTTCGAGCTTTAGTCTCCCATCGAAAATATAATAATGGAGTTAACTATGTTTGGTATATTCAAACCCCAAGCGCATATAGACCGTCTCGCTTCCGACCGGATCGATGGCACGTACACACGATTACGTTGGCAATTGTTTATCAGTATTTTTGTTGGTTACGCTGGTTACTATCTTGTCCGTAAAAACTTTAGCTTGGCAATGCCATATTTAATCGATCAAGGCTTTAGTCGTGGTGATCTTGGTGTCGCTTTGGCTGCGGTATCTATTGCTTATGGCCTTTCGAAATTCTTAATGGGTAGCGTATCTGATCGTTCTAATCCTAGGTATTTTTTAAGTGCTGGCTTATTAATGTCTGCCGCTGTTATGTTTTGTTTCGGCTTTATGCCATGGGCAACAAATAGCATTGCAGCCATGTTTATTCTGCTGTTTTTGAACGGTTGGTTCCAAGGTATGGGGTGGTCAGCTTGTGGTCGAACGATGGTACATTGGTGGTCACGTAAAGAACGTGGTGAGCTAGTTTCGGTTTGGAACGTAGCACACAATGTGGGTGGTGGCTTGATTGGCCCTCTTTTCTTATTAGGTTTATGGGCATTTAACGACGACTGGCGCTCAGCATTTTATGTTCCTGCCATTTTTGCCACGTTAGTTGCTGTCTTTATATGGATAACTCTGCGTGACACTCCTCAATCTTGTGGGCTCCCTGCGATTGAAGAGTACAAAAATGACTACCCAGATGATTATGATAAATCTCATGAAACAGAGATGACAGCGAAAGAGATTTTCTTTAAGTACGTATTTAATAATAAGTTACTTTGGTCTATCGCGATTGCAAATGCCTTTGTTTATCTTATTCGTTACGGTGTGCTTGATTGGGCTCCAGTATATTTAAAAGAAGCGAAAGACTTTACGGTTGATAAATCGTCTTGGGCATATTTCTTATACGAGTGGGCAGGGATACCGGGCACATTATTGTGTGGTTGGATTTCTGATAAAGTATTTAAAGGACGTCGTGCTCCTGCGGGTATTTTATTTATGGCTCTTGTTACTATTGCTGTGTTGGTTTACTGGTTTAACCCAGCAGGTAATCCAACGATTGATATGATTGCTTTGGTTGCTATTGGCTTCTTGATTTACGGTCCTGTAATGCTTATTGGCCTTTATGCACTTGAACTTGTTCCTAAAAAAGCGGCAGGTACAGCAGCAGGATTAACGGGATTATTCGGTTATCTTGGTGGCGCTGTTACAGCCAATATCATTCTTGGTTATACGGTTGACCACTTTGGTTGGGATGGCGGTTTTATGATCTTAGTCGCGTCTTGTGTGCTGTCCATAATATGTTTGTCATATGCTTTCTTAGGTGAAAAGGCACATCATAAAGCAAAAGAGCAAGCCACTGTGTAATTAGAAAATAAAAAGGGCTGTAATAATTACAGCCCTTTAGTATTTTTATTTAAGACGGGATCTTATAGGTAAAGTTTCACAAGATCACTTGCTTCTACTTCTTTACCTTCAAGTTGTTGGTTCCAGTTAGTACCAACTAAAACACCATCTTCAGATAACGTTACTAGCCAGTCTTCTGCGAAGATATCTAGTGGAATTTCGGTTACTTCAAAATCAGCCCACTCTTCAACATTATGAAATGCTGCGTCTTCTTTATTAGACCAGAATGGCATTACTTCAGAGTTTTCAAATTCAGTTGACTCAACAGAGATCCAACCTTCTTCGTTATAAAGACTCCAAACTAGCTGCGTTTCTTTCGTTTCAGCGATGAAAAGATCTAGGTTTGCTTGAGTATCTGACGTTAATTTGCTCATGATGATGTCTCGATTAAAATAAACATGGTGAATAATAAAGGATTATGCGGATTATGATACTTAAATTTGGAAAAAATTATGTTATAAAACTATCAGATAATAATTTTATAACAACAAATTAACGGTTTTTCATTTTGTGTATTGACGCATTTTTATTCTATGCTTAAAACACACATGAAAATTAATTTATTATACCGCTAAATGGATTGTAGGTGATTGCATGAAAGAAACAATAATTCCTTCTCAAATAGAAATAAAAAAAATTGAAGGTGACGCCTATACATTAAACCAGTCTGGTGTACCTACAAAAGTAAGTGTAGGCCAAAATATTGGGCGTGATTCCGTGCTGTTTACTGGATACGACGCCAAAGTGGTTGTTCAAATTAACGGTAAGTTAGTGACGGTTGATAAAAACTGTTTGGGTTGTCTTGATGAAACCAAAGCGGATGACCCACTGCAAGTACAGCCAATAGATGGGAAGGTAACTCTTGATCCTACACAATCAACAGATGAGCTTGATATCGCCGCGATTCAAGATGCCATTTTAGCGGGAGAGGATCCAACTGAGATCCTTGAAGCTTCTGCTGCTGGTGAAGGCGGTGGCTCAGCAAACGGTGGTTTTGTTGTGATTGAGTACGGCTATTATTCAGATATCGCAACAACAAACTTCACTACTTCGGATGTATTCTCCTATGATAATCAAGATGATATCGATAATTTAAGTGGTAATGATCCAACGAATGCCCCTGCGACACCAATTATTACACCAAATAATTCAGGTTTAACAAAAGAAGATGAACTTTTTGAGTCTGAAGGTCAATTAGCTGTTACTAATCCTCAAAGTAACTTTTCGTACACTTGGTCGATTAATGGCTCTCCTACAAGTGAATTTGGTACGTTAACTTTAAACCCAATTACGGGTGAGTGGGAATACATTCTTGATAATAGTGCTTTATCAGTTCAGTCATTAGCTAATGGTCAGATTATTACTGATGTGTTTGAGGTTTCAGTTTCTGCTGGTGGAAATCTAACATCAACTCAGCAGGTTACAGTAGTTATTGTAGGTACTAATGATGAACCTGTGATTTCAGGTATTTCTGTTGGTGAGCTGACTGAGGGGGATGTTGATGATACTGATCCAACCGTCAGTGAGACATTAACAGTTGCAGATGTAGATACATTAGATACTCATACTTGGACAATTGTTGAAGGTGGTAATGCAACTTATGGTGTATTAACCATAAATAATGGTGTGTGGGAATACACATTAGATAATTCTAGAGATGAGACTCAAGCTCTGGGGAAAGGCGATGTTGTTACTGAAACATTTACCATTCAAGTTGATGATGGTAATGGCGGTATTGCCGAACAAGAAGTGGTTATTACGATTAATGGTACCAATGATGAACCCATCATTAGTGGTACAAGTACAGGGCGTGTTGTTGAGGATTTAATTGACTCTGCTGATGGGCAATTAATAGCTGTTGATGTCGACGCAGGAGATTCAGTGTCATGGTCGGTGACAGCTCCAAATCTAGGTTCGTATGGTTCGCTTGTAATTGATAGTACAGGTAAATGGACTTATAGCATTGATAATAACTTATCTGCGACTCAAGCGTTATCACAAGGTGAAACTCAAACTGAAACGTTTGAAGTGATTGCTGATGATGGCAATGGTGGACAAGTAACGCACACCATTACTATTGATGTAACGGGTACGAATGATAATCCAGAAATCACTGATACTTCAGTTATTGCAGGTGCAGTTGAGCATCGTGTTATAGAAAGTGCAACTGGCGATCTGACTTTTGAAGATGTTGATACTTTAGATACTCATACATGGACTGTTCAACCAAATTCAAATGATGACCTTGGTACCTTCTCTGTTGATGCAACAGGTAAATGGACGTTTAATTTGAACTCAGCATCTATCGCCGTGATTGGGTTAGGTGCGGGCGAAACACTAGATATCATATACAGAGTAGAAGTGGCAGATAACCACGGTGGCACTGATCTTCAAGATGTAACTATTACTGTTACAGGTTCAAATGATGGCCCTGTTATTAGTGGTTCTGATACAGGCTCTGTTGTTGAAGATGTATTGGGAAGTGCTACTGGGGAGTTAATTGCAACAGATGCTGATGTTAATGACTCGGTATCATGGTCTGTTACTAACGGTACTGGGGTATTTGGTTCTTTAAGCGTAGATAGTGCCGGTAAGTGGACCTACACCCTAGATAATGGCTTAGATGTTACTCAAGCTATTTCTAAAGATGAAATTAAAACTGAAACATTTGAGATCGTTGCCGACGATGGCAATGGCGGTACGGTGGCGCACACAGTGATTGTTGAAGTTACCGGCACCAATGATATTCCTGAAATTACAGATTCATCGGTTGTGACTGGTGATGTTGCAGAAGTGAGTGTTTCTGCTATTGGTGATTTAGTATTAGAAGATATTGATGGATTAGATACTCACCTTTGGACAGTAGAACCAAACGATAACTCCGAGTTAGGTTCATTTAGTGTCGATTCAAACGGCCGATGGAATTTTGACTTAAATACAAATGCAGCGGTTTTCCTTGCGTTAGGTGCAGGAGAAACCTTAGATGTAATTTATGTCGTTCAAGTTGACGATCAAAATGGCGGTCTTGATACTAAAGAAGTGACTATTACTATAACAGGTTCTAATAATGGCCCTGTTATTGGTGGAACAAGCACTGGCTCTGTAGTGGAAGATACGGTTGCTACCGCATCTGGTGTATTGGTTTCTGCTGATTTAGATACAACTGATACTGCAACATGGTCAGTACAAGCTCCGAGTACGGGTTTATATGGTGAGATAACAGTAGATGCTAACGGTAAGTGGACATACTCGATAGATAATGCGCTTTCTGCAACTCAATCATTATCAGAAGGCCAAACCGAAACGGAAACATTTACGGTTATTGTTACGGATGGAAGCGGTGCACAAGTAACACAAGTGATTACAATTGAAGTCACCGGTACCAATGACATTCCAGAAATTACAGACACATCCGTGATTGTGGGTGCGGTAGAGCACCGAGCAACAGAAAGTGCGACCGGTGATTTAGTCCTTGAAGATGTCGATACATTAGACACGCACACGTGGACTGTGGAATCGAACAGTAATGACGAATTGGGTACGTTCAGCGTTGACGCTAATGGTAAGTGGACATTTGATTTAAACACCGCGTCAGCAAGTGTGATTGCGTTGGGTGTTGGCGAGACGATGGACATCGTCTATGTGGTTCAAGTTGAAGACAACCACGGTGGTATCGATACACAAGAAGTCACTATTACGATGACGGGCTCAAACGATGGCCCAACTATCAGCGGTACGGATACTGGGGCAGTTGTTGAAGACAGCGTAGGGATTGCAGAAGGTCAATTAGAAGCAACCGATGCAGATATCACCGATACGCATGCATGGTCAGTGACCGATGGTGCAGGCACGTATGGCGCATTAACTGTCGATGCAACGGGTAAGTGGACTTACACCCTAGATAATAGCTTGGATGTGACTCAAGCCATTTCTAATGGCGAAGTGAAAACCGAAACGTTTGAGATCGTTGCCGATGATGGCAATGGCGGTACGGTGACGCATACAGTGACTGTTGAAGTCACCGGTACCAATGACATTCCAGAAATTACAGACACATCCGTGATTGTGGGTGCGGTAGAGCACCGAGCAACAGAAAGTGCGACCGGTGATTTAGCCCTTGAAGATGTCGATACATTAGACACGCACACGTGGACTGTGGAATCGAACAGTAATGACGAATTGGGTACGTTCAGCGTTGACGCTAATGGTAAGTGGACGTTTGATTTAAACACCGCGTCAGCAAGTGTGATTGCGTTGGGCGTTGGCGAGACGATGGACATCGTCTATGTGGTTCAAGTTGAAGATAACCACGGTGGCATCGATACACAAGAAGTGACTATTACGGTGACGGGCTCAAATGATGGCCCAACCATCAGTGGCACGGATACTGGCGCGGTTGTTGAAGACAGCGTAGGGATTGCAGAAGGTCAATTAGAAGCAACCGATGCAGATATCACCGATACGCATGCGTGGTCAGTGACCGATGGTGCAGGCACGTATGGCGCATTAACTGTCGATGCAACGGGTAAGTGGACTTACACCCTAGATAATAGCTTGGATGTGACTCAAGCCATTTCTAATGGCGAAGTGAAAACCGAAACGTTTGAGATCGTTGCCGATGATGGCAATGGCGGTACGGTGACGCACACAGTGACTGTTCAAGTAACTGGTACCAATGATCTGCCTAGCGTTGCAGGTAGCTCTGTGTTATCAGGCAGCGTGACAGAAGAAACCGTATTGACTACTACGGGAGATCTATTTGTTGATGATGTAGACACATTAGACTCACATACATGGACACTGCTTTCTTCAAATACCGATCCATACGGTTCAATTGTTGTTTCTACTAATGCCGATGGTTCAGGTAAATGGGAATACACTCTTAATAATACCGCTGCACAAGTCCAAGCACTGGCTAATGGTGAAACACACACTGTTGAATACCAAATTCAAGTGGATGATGGTGAAGGTGGATTAACGACTGAAATGGTTTCTATTGAAATAACAGGTACAAACGATGAACCGACAGTATCAGGTCAATCAACAGGATTAGTCAAAGAAGATACCGCTACTCAATCAGAGGCAGAAGGTCAACTGACTGTTGATGATGTTGACTTAATCGATGTTCACGCTTGGAGTGTAGACAGCAATAATGGTACTTACGGTTCTATTGCAATTGATCCTGCTACGGGTAAGTGGATTTACACCATAGATAATACGTTAGATGCCACTCAAGCTTTAACCGAAGGGCAAAGTGTAGAAGATAAATTCATTGTTACTGTAGATGACAACCAAGGTGGTACAGACACCATCGAAATCGTGATCACGGTTGTTGGTACGAATGGTGTACCAGTGATCGGAGGCGATGTTGTCGGTGCAGTAACAGAAGATACGACACTAACGACAACGGGAACATTAACCGCGTTAGATGAAGATACGACGAGTGCGTTTAATTGGGATATCGTTGGTTCAGATACTGGGACTTATGGCAAATTCACATTAGATGCAAGTACAGGAACTTGGATATACACATTAGATAATGATGCCGCTCAATCTCTTGGTGCTGGTGATGACCCAATAAAAGAATACTATACCGTAGAACTCAGTGATGGTGCAGGTGGTGTTATTACAGAAACCGTTGAGATTACTATTACTGGTACTAATGATGATCCAGAATTATCAGGTCAATCATCGGGGTCAGTAAAAGAAGATGCGATTGAAACAACAGAAGGCCAATTAATTGTAGATGATGTAGATCTTTCAGATACTCACACATGGGACGTTCAACCAGCTGCAGGTTCTTATGGTTCGATCACTGTTGATGCCAATGGAAAATGGATTTACACCATAAATAATGCCTTAGATGCAACTCAGCAGCTTGCCGAAGGTGAGACTGCAGAAGATCGTTTTATAGTTACGGTTGATGATGGGCAAGGCGGTACGGATCAAAAAGAAATCATCATCTCTTTAGAAGGAACCAATGATTTACCCAGTATCGTAGACAGTAATGATACAGGTATTGTTAAAGAAGATGAGACGGTAACCATTTCAGATACCTTATCTGTTGATGATGTTGATGTATCTGATACTCATAATTGGTTTGTTATTGGAGCTTCAGAGTCTAAATTAGGCAGTTTTTCAATTGATGCCAACACTGGAGAATGGACATATACACTTAAAGATACTGAGTCTCAAGTATTGTCTGCTGGTGAAAGTGTCGTTGAAAGTTTTGTTGTTGTTGTTGGTGATGGTAATAATGGTTATGCACAACATACTGTTGAAATAACGATTAATGGTACTAATGACCGGCCTGTAATTACTGGACGAACAACAGGTACAGCTGTCGAAGACATCATACCTACAGCGACAGGTGCATTAACAGCTGTCGATATTGATTTTAATGACACTCACACATGGACTGTTGATGGTGGTGGTGCCGGTAAATATGGCAATATGACTGTCGATGCCGATGGTAATTGGTTATATACCATAGACCCCTTGAATAGTGATACTCAAGCATTAGCAGAGAACCAACAAGAGTTTGAAACGTTTATCATTCATGTCGATGATGGTAATGGTGGGATGAATTCTATTATTATTACTGTCGAAGTTTTGGGTACAAATGATATCCCTGAAATTGGTGGGCAAACAACTAAAACAATTACGGAAGATGGAAATAAAGCGTCTGTTTCAGGTGAGTTAACCGATGGTGATGTTGATACAACAGATGCACATGAATGGACCTTATTAACCGATGCACAAGGCTTATATGGTTCATTGTCATTAGATGCTAGTGGAAAGTGGACATACACAATTGACAACTCTTTAGCAGCTACTCAAGGTTTATTGTCAGGTCAAACAGAAAAAGAGAAGTTTGTCATTCAAGTTGAAGATCAATATGGCGCTATTGATACAGTTACTGTCACTGTAAAAGTCAAAGGGACAAATGATATCCCTGAATTATCGGGTGAGTTAAGTGGACTTGTTGAAGAAGACTCAGCTATCACGGTAGTCCATGGTCAACTTGAACCAGATGATAAAGATATTGGTGACTCTTATACTTGGACGCTTGACTCTAACACAGGTTCATACGGAACATTGACATTAAGTGCTGATGGACATTGGATTTATAATTTAGATAATGATAAAGCTTCAGTTCAAAGTCTATCTGAAGGTGAAAATGCACAGGATAGCTTTACGGTAACAGTTACGGACAGTTTTGGTGCATCAACATCAAAAGAAATCGTCATTGATATTATTGGTGATAATGATCAACCTTCGATTAGCGGTGCAACAACTGGTAGTGCTATTGAAGGAACAACAGGAAAAGACGTAGCAACTGGTGAGTTAACTGCTGTTGATATAGATAGCTTAGATGATCATACATGGTCAGTTCTCACTCCGGATGGTGTTTACGGAACACTAAGTATTGATCCTAATACTGGCAAATGGACTTATCAACTAGATAACTCTAGACCAGCTACAATAGGGATTTCTTCTGGCCAAACGGTTCAAGATAAGTTTGTTGTTGAAGTTGATGATGGTGAAGGTGGTACTAATCAAATAGAAGTGATTATTGATATTGCGGGTACAAACAGTTCTCCTGGCATTATTGGTGATACTACTGGTGAAATAAAAGAAGATGCGAATCCGAATGAAATCTCAGGCGATTTACGGTCTGGTGATTTAGATTCAATGGATACCCTTGAATGGGAAATTGTTGGTTCTGCAGGGCAGTACGGGACGTTTACTCTCGATAATAACGGGCATTGGACCTATGTTCTTAACAATAATAACAGTACTGTTAATGGCTTAAAAGAAGGTGTAGAGCTTGTTGATACTATTACAGTAAAAGTAACGGATTCATTTGGTGAAGTCTCTGAAAAAGAAGTTGAAATTACGATTGAAGGGACAAATGATGCACCATCTTTAAGTGGTGCTTTAACCGGAACAGTAATAGAAGACCAAACAACAACAATTGAGGGGCGGTTAAACAGTTCAGACCCTGATGTGGGTGATATTCATGCTTGGAATTTATTAAACGGTGTTGGTCAATATGGTTCATTAACGATGAATTCTAATGGCCGTTGGACATATACACTAATGAATTCTCTTGCTGCCATTCAAGCGCTTGGACCTAATGATACATTTACTGAGACATTTACCGTAACGGTAACTGATTCTATGGGGTTAGAATCAACTGATGATATCGTTATTACTATTCAAGGAACTAATGATCTACCTGAAATTACAGGCGGAGCAACTGGAGAGTATAAAGAAGATCAAGCGACAGATATTGTTACTGGTCAATTGATTGCCACAGATGTAGATGCTGGAGATACAACGTCTTTTGAAGTTCGAACCTATGTAGGTAACTATGGTACGTTTTATCTTGAAGCTAATGGTTCATGGCGTTATGAAATTGATAAAAATTCGACCGCGATTCAGTCTTTAAATGAAGGGGAAACCATCTCTGAGACTTTTGCCGCTGTTGCGCATGATTCTAATGGTGGTTTTACTACAGAACAAATCGATTTTACTATTGTGGGCACCAATGATAAACCTGTCGTTTCTGGTGATAGTTCTGCAACAGTCATTGAAGATGCACAGGATTTCTTACCTGCAGGTGAAGCGTTTAATGGACAATTTACTAAAGTAACAGGCAACGTAATTGCAGATGATATTGATTTAGGTGATGAGGTAGTTAGCTGGCAGGTTCAAGATGGGGCGGGAATATACGGAATATTAACCATTGATGAACATGGGCAATGGACCTATTTGTTAGATAACTTTGATCCAGATACTAATGCACTTAATTTTGATGAAATTGGGATTGATTCTTTCTGGGTCACGGCTACGGATAAGCACGGTGGTGTATCTGAACCGTTTGAAGTCAAAGTTACCGTAAAAGGAAATACGGATCCTGATGGCGGTGGTGGTGGTTCGTATGATGAAATTATTGACATTGAAGCGAAAGAAGAAGGTGTAGATGAAAATGGAGTCCTTGTTGGTGGTGATGGAAGTGGTTCAATAACTGCTGGTGACTTAGGGTTACCCTCAGGCTGTACGATTACTAGTGTATCTGGTGCATCTTCTGTTAATGGTGGTTTATTTGGGGATCTTGTTGTTAATCCTGATGGTACTTGGGTTTACGATGTTGATGACTCTCAGCCCTATGTAGACTCATTGTGCGAAGGAGAGAGTGTCACCGAAAAATGGACAGTAACCGTTGTTGATAGTTGTGGAACGACTTCTAGCGTATTAGTTAATGTAACTATTTTAGGAACAAATGATACTCCGGGAATTATAGTTGATTCTCCATTGTTCGGTGAACAAGGAGAAGTAATTGAAGATGATATTCTTGAAGTCTCAGGTCAGCTAGAAGTGAGCGATCCAGATAGCTGTGATACGCACACTTGGTACTTAGTGGATATATTCGGCAATAAACGTACAGATGAAGATGGTGATACAACTAACGGTTCTATAACCGTTAAAGGCACTTATGGTTGGTTAACGTTAGATGAAGCGACAGGACAATGGACTTACGTATTAGATAATGCAGATCCTACGGTACAAGCGCTCACACCAGAACAAATTGAACGTGATTTCTTTAGAGTTGTTGTCGAAGATAACCATGGGGCTAAGAGTACAGATTCTCTCATCACCATTAAAATTATAGGTGTTGCCGATGATGTCGAAACGGTTTTAATTATTGAAGAAATAGATTTCATAGAGGATGGAAGTCCATTAGAACAAACGGGTAAACTAGACGATGTTGATGGTTTAACGCCTAACCTTACTTGGAATTTAGTTTCTGGTGATGGGACGTACGGTACACTGGTTTTAGATAATGATGGCAATTGGACCTATGTACTTGATAATGACGCTTTAGAAGTTCAGCAGTTAAATAAAAATGAGCTGGTTACTGATACATTTAGCCTTACCGTTGTAGATAAGTTTGGTAAGACAGTTGTTGATGAGCACGGCAATCCCGTGATGATGATCTTTAAAGTTGATGTTACCGGTACAAATGATGTTCCAGATATTTCAGGATCATTAACTGGCAGTATTTCAAATACAGATTCTGATAGCCAAATTTCAGGTAACTTAAATGATGGTGACGTTGATGCTGGTGATTTTCATGTATGGTCAATTACTGATAATGGAGGGACTGTCGATCTTGGTAATACAGAAGTAGGAACCTATGGTGAATTAGTTCTTAATGAAAACACTGGACGATGGACATATAAGTTAAACACTTCGCTAGATGCTGTGAAATTCCTTGGGGTTGGTGAGACATTATCAGACACTTTTGAAGTGACTGTTACGGACCTTTATGGTGCTACCTCAACAGAAACAGTGACAGTCACCATTGATGGCTCAAACTTACCACCAGAAATAGTTCAAAATGATCAAATCATTATGGAGTTAAAAGAAGATGAAACAATTACCGACTCTAAGGCATTAGTCGCAACGGATCCAAACGGTGATACGGTTACCTTTAGCGCAAAAACTCTCACTGGTACCTACGGTACGTTCACTATTGATGAAAATGGTGTATGGACTTATACCTTAGATAATAATGAAGCTCATATCCAAGGGTTAAAAGAAGGTGAGATGGTTTCTGAGGTCTTTACCGTATTTGCGGTTGATGTTCACGGAGCAAAAACAGCACAAGAAGTAACGGTAAATATCACTGGTACCAATGATATCCCGCAAATTTCAGGAATGGATACTGGTGTCGTACAAGAAACAGATGGCAGTACTACATCAGGTAACTTTGTAACTAATGTAACTGATATTGGGGATAGCATCAGTGTTAGTGCTGGTATGCAAGGAAGCTATGGTGTCGTTAGTGTAGATGAAGCTACAGGTAAGTGGATCTATACAGTTGATGGTAACGATCCTACAGTAAATAGTTTATCAAAAGGTGAAACACTGACCGATACCGTCACAATTACAGCAACAGATGAGTTTGGTGCTTCTACGGATATGACAATAACTATCATCATCAATGGTGAAAATGATGCCCCAAGTCTAGTCGTTACCATACCAACTGAATTAACAGAGGATAGTGGTGTAACAGTATCGAATACTATTGAAGTCACAGGTAATTGGGACGATGGTGATCCTGATACTGCAGATACTCACATATGGGAAGTTCTAAGTGGTGATAGCCTTGGAATATTAACCTTTGAACCAAATGGTGACTATAAATTAGTTGTTGATAATTCAGTATTAGAAATTCAACAACTTGGTGTAGGTGAAAAACTAGAATTAACTTATACCGTTCAAGTCACTGATGAACATGGTTTAAGTAGTACGCAAGATATTACCTTTACGGTCAATGGTACTAATGATGATCCAGAAGTCGTTAATACAAGTATTACTTCTGTCGATGTTGCAGAAGACGGAACGTTAAGTCAGTCTGGACAGCTAGATATTACAGATATTGATATCACCGATACGACCTTTGATTTTAGTGTGACTAATTCACCATCGGATGCTTATGGCGTTGTTACTGTTGATGAGTTTGGTCAATGGACTTATGTATTAGATAACGATAAAGCTCAAGATATCGGTGATGAAACAATTACAGAAACGTTTACTATCCAAATTGATGATGGAAATGGTGGGGTAATTACACAAGATGTTACTGTGAATATTACAGGTACGGATGATGACCCGATTATTGACACAGGAATAACCCAAGTAACGGAAGGCATTGTTGTAGAAGATGGAACCTCGACAGCTACTGGGCAGGTTGCTTATGTGGATCCAGAAGGTGATCTCATTGATTACAATGTGATTAATCCACCGACTTCACCTTATGGCACTTTCACCGTCGATGCGAATGGTGTGTGGACGTATGAATTAAATAATGCCTTAGCTCAAGAGATTGGCGCTACAGGTACTCAAGAAACATATACCATCGAAGTAAAAGACCAAACTGGTGGAACAATACAGCAAGTTATCACCATTAATATTACAGGTGAAAATGATGCGCCAACGATTGATGCATCGAGCGTAATCATTGGTAGTGTTGATGAAGACGGTACAGCAACGGCTACAGGTCAATTAAATGTATCCGATGTTGATCTTACCGATACAAGTTTCACTTATTCAGTGATTTCTGGGCCTAACACCGCAGGCACGCCAGGAGATTTATCTGGTTTATATGGTGCTTTAACTGTTGATGGCAATGGTGAGTGGACCTATTTACTTGATAACAATAAAGCTCAAGTGTTGGGTGATACTGTAGCGACAGAAAAATTCACGATTGAAGTGGCTGATGGTAATGGAGGCACAATAACTCAAGAAATTACTGTTAGTGTCACAGGTAATGATGACCAACCAATTGTCGATGCAGGGACTACTCAAGAAACGACAGGAGCTGTTGTTGAAGACGGAGCGCTGCATGCAGAAGGTACCATTGCTTATCTAGACCCAGAAGGTACAGATATAGGTTATACCGTATCAACATCATCGACACCTTTGTATGGGACATTTATTGTTGACCCAATAACAGGTAAGTGGGAATACGATTTAGATAGTGGACTTTCACAAGCGATAGGTATTGATGGCGCTCAAGAGTCTTTAGTTATTGATGTAACTGATGCCTCTGGACAAGTTACACAACAAGTAATCACGATAGATATTACTGGTGATAATGATTCTCCAGTAATTACAGGAAGCAGTACTGCTGATGTAAAAGAAGGCGTTGTAGAAACAGTTACGGGTCAGTTGAATGCAGTCGATGTAGAAAATGATCCAATTGGATGGCAAATAGCATCGACCTCATCAGCTACTGGGATTTATGGTACATTAAGCATCAATGCCGCTGGATTATGGACATATATTCTTCTTGAAGACAGTACATTAGCATTAGCCGCAGATACAACGGACGAGTTTACAGTCGAGGCTTCTGATGGAAAAGGAGGCGTTACTCAGCAAGTAATTTCCGTGGTGGTTGCCGCTCCAACCATAATTCAAGGTGCTGTTGGTTCAGATATTTTAAACGGAACAACAAACGATGAACTTCTATTTGGTAATCCATTAGATCTTTCTGATACAGGTACTGCAGATACCTTCACTTGGACTAATGCCTCTATTGGTGGTGACTTAGCTCGTGATGTGATTAAAGATTTTGATCTTGATAGTGACAAAATTGATTTGAGTGATATTACAAATATCACAACAGTTTGGGATTCTGCCGTATTAGCGTCTCAAATCCAAATTGGTGAAGTAGATGGTAGTACTGAGATTTATATAAATGAAGCAGGGACAACGGTTCAAACTATTATTGTCGATGGTATAACATTAGATGAATTAGCTGGAGAACCAACGGCTACAATGACTGATGAAGAGAAGTTGAATGCATTAACTAATTCTGGTCATCTTGTTGTTTCAGATACGTTTGGTAACGAAAGGGACAATGTTTTATATGCATCAGGTGAGAATGATATTTTAACTGGTGGTGCAGGTAATGATATCTTCTATTTTGCTGAAGATATTGGAGGAAGTCCTGCGATTCCATCTCAAACCTCAATTGCTGACTTTGCTGTTGATGGCGTAGCCGCTAATGGTGAAGCTGATATTTTAGATTTGGCTGACCTGTTACCTGATTCAATTCAAGCAAGCTCGACAATGGATGATATGTTACAGCATATTGATGTAAATATTGATGATGGTAATGCACAAACAGTATTGTCTGTCACTGATGAGTTGGGTAATAAAACCGATATAACGCTAGAAGGCGTAGATAGTACCACTCTTGGGATCAGTGATTTAGGCTCAATGAGTGATCAAGATATTTTGAGTACAATATATAATGATTTCAACATGTTTAAAGTGGATTAGTACTATTTATAACATTTAGTTGATGTAAATAAAAAGGCGAGAAGGGTTAACCTTCTCGCCTTTTTTAATACTTTAAAGCGTGCTTAATTTCGTTTTATACAACGCGACAAGCAAAGCCTTTCAGGTAGAAACCTTCAGGGTAAGCTGAATCAAGAGGGTGATCCGCTGCTTGCTCAAAACGCTCAATAAACTGAACGGTACGCTTAGCATCAAGAGCTGCATCCGCAACGATTTTTTGGAATAAGCCCGTATCCATAAGACCAGAACAAGAATACGTTAATAACGTACCGCCTGGGTTTAGGATCTGCATCGCAAGCATATTTATGTCTTTATAACCACGGCATGCACCAGTAAGCTGATTTTTAGATTCAGCAAATTTTGGTGGATCCATGATCACAACATCAAATTTAGTGCCGTTATCACGGTATTCACGAAGCAGCTTAAATACATCAGCGTTTAAGAATTCAGCTTTAGATAAATCAAAACCATTAATTTCAGTGTTGTTTTTCGCATTATCAAGCGCTAGTTGAGAAACATCAGCATTGATAACGTGTTTAGCACCACCTTTAAGTGAATACAGGCCAAAACCACCGGTGTAAGAGAAACAGTTAAGTACTGTTTTGTCTTTTACGTATTTACATGAACGCTCACGGCTATCACGTTGATCAAGATAGAAGCCTGTTTTGTGGCCATTGACGATATCAACGCTAATTTTAACGCCGTTCTCTTCAATGATTACAGACTCTGGTGGCTCTTCACCGTGTAGAACGCCAGTACGTTGTTTTAGACCTTCTTTTTTACGAACAGAAACATCAGAACGCTCATAAATATTACAGTCCGGGTAGCATTCAATTAATGCTTCCACTAATAAATCTTTAGTTGCTTCAGCACCAGCACTTAATAACTGACACACAAAATAGTTTTGGTAACGGTCAATAGTGATACCAGGTAAACCATCTGATTCAGCAGCGATTAAACGATAGCCAGTTAAGCCTTCACGTTCAGCAAGAACATCACGTAAGCCTTGCGCTTGATTTAAACGACGAACAAAGAAGTCTTTATCAATCGCTTCATTTTTATCAAACGTCCAAACACGAGCACGGATTTGAGATTGCGGAGAAAACGCACCACGAGCTAGCCATTCGCCATTGTTTGAATAAATTTCAACTGTTTCACCTAGCTCTGCTTTTCCATCAATGCGGTCAATACCACGAGAAAAGATCCAAGGGTGACGGCGACGCAATGCTTTATCACGTCCTTTTACTAAATAGATTGAAACAGTCATATTGATGCTCTGATGAGTTAATTAGGGGGCTATTCTCTTTGATGTGACAAGGAAAAGCAAACTAAGAAGGAGTGAAGGGAAGATTAATCTAAGAGAGAGGAGTGAGAAATTAAAAATGCAGTAATAAAATGAATTATTACTGCATGAATTAGGCTATTGAAATTTTAAATAGGAAAGGACTATGCTTTTAATCCATTAAGCAGTAATTCTAAATCTTGACCCTTTAATCTAAGTTGTTCGATATTAGATTCAGAATCTTTAATCATTTGGTGCACTTGATTCGATTGAGTACGAACATCTTCAACCGTTGAAGCAATACTTACCGCAACCTCACCTTGCTGACTAGCCGCTGTAGCAATTTCATTGTTACTTTGTGCAATGGTATTGTTACGATCGGCAATATTTGAAATATCGTTATTTACTTGTTGCATCAATTCTTGGCCAGTTTCTGCATTACTTACCGTATTTGATGTGAGTGTTAATAATGACTTGCTGTTTGTTTGCAGAGCTTCGATCATAGCTTGGATCTCAACGGTGGCTTGCTGAGTTCGGCTGGCTAGCGTTCTAACTTCATCTGCAACTACAGCAAATCCACGGCCCTGCTCACCAGCTCGTGCGGCTTCAATCGCTGCATTTAACGCTAATAAGTTAGTTTGTTGAGAAATACCATTGATAGTCGCGACAGCATCATCAATTTTTGCTGCATTGTCATCTAATTCTTGAACCGCATGCGCTGCTTGGTTGATTTCTTCTGATAAATGTCGAATGGCTTGTACCGCTGAATTCACTTGAGATTGCCCTTCACGGGCTGAATCCATGGCATCTATAGATTGAGATGAGGCTTCGTGAGTGTAATTAGCCACTTCTTGAATTGAGGTCGCCATCTCCTCAGTTGCACTTGATAGTAAATCGAGTTGTGCAAGTTGCTTATCCGAAGCATCTGAACTTTTATGACTATTTTGACTTAGCTCAGAGCTCATTTGTTGAATTAACGCGACAGATTCTTGCATAGCTAAAACAAGTTGTTGTTCACGTTCAGCCAATTTATCAATAGTAATTGCAATAACGCTGAATTCATCTCTTACAGGGAAGAAGTTCATACGCTGAGTTAAATCACCAGATTCAAGTGTCTCTAAAGCTTTATTCATAGTGAACATCGCGCCACCAATGAAAGTCATTATGTAATAAACACCGACAGCCATTAATAATAGAACAGCAGCAATTAAAGATATTTGTAAGCCAGATAAAGTAGACCAAAGCGTAACATTTGAATTTGCACTGATGCTGTAATTACCAGAATTAACAAATGCACTATGTTCGCCAGAACCCACTGAAAATTCAGTTGATTTAGAAAGAAGGCTTACAGCATTTTGTTGTGAAATATTTTGTTGCTCTAACATTGAGGCCACAAACTGAACTTCATGATCTAATATTTCAGCCATCATGCTATCAGCGGCAGAATCCATAATTGCTGTTAGACTTAAAAGGGCGATAATTGGAAGTAAGAAAAGTAGATAAAATTTTTCTTGAATTTTTAGATGGATAAGGTATTTATCAATCCAACGAAATGCTGACTCTTTCATATGAGATCCGTATATATGATGGGGGGGTGATAATATCTCATGATTAAGAATTGTTTATCATAAATTACAGTTATAGGTGAGTTGTGTCACAAAAATCAGTTAAGTTCACTGTAAAGGGAAAAGTACAGCGCGTAGGCTTTCGTTTTCATACCGCGCATACGGCACTCAAACTTGGTTTAACAGGGTATGCTCGAAATCAAGCAGATGGTTCTGTGGAAGTATTAGCGTGTGGAGAAGAGAGTAATGTTAAAAAACTAGCAGAATGGTTGAAAACTGGACCTCAACTGGCTCGGGTTGATTCTATTGAGCAAGTTGAAACCCAGTGGCAAACGCTATCTGATTTTAAAATGTATTAAATTTATAACTCTTTAATTTAAAGACATTTTGCAGGTTTTGGTAAACCCGCCAGTTTTGTGGCTTGTTTGGCTGGACCTAATTTGAACAGCGTAAATAGGTATTTGCTGTTGCCTTTTTCTTGGCCATGCTCTTTTTCCATGGCTTTTACCAACATACGAACCGCAGGCGATGTTTTGAACTCCTCATAAAAAGAACGAACAAAACGAACAACTTCCCAATGAGCATCGGTCAGTTCGATGTTTTCTTCTTGCGCTAATAGCGGAACTAACTCTTCACACCAATCGGTATGATTCATTAAATACCCTTGAGCGTCGCGTTCAATGTGCTTACCGTTAAACTCCATACAGCCATCTTAATGATTAGGATTAATACATTAAGTTTAGCAAAGGGATCTCTATTCGAGCAATCGAATACCCAAATAACCGTATAGTTTGGTTGTTTATCAAGCGAGTTTTAGGTTTTTAGGCTATGGATTATTACAATAAAGTAAAACAGATTTTTATCTCGCTAAGGTAGATAGAGCCAAGAATGTGATAGAATCCTTGCAGTTAATGAATAATAAAAAATTCAGTAGGATATATTTTGAGTCAATCAAATCAAAATTCAGCAGCAACACTTAGAAAAGCCCTAAGTGAATGTATGCTGCGTGACCGTTTTCGCCTAAGTAAACGCATTCATGGCGCATCACGCATTAAAAAAGAAGAATCAAGAAACGCCGTGTTTGATGAAATCGCATTAGACATCGCACAATCTATGCAGGTTGCTAATAATCGTGAAATGGATCGTCCGACGATTAAGTATCCAGATCTACCAGTTAGCCAAAAGAAAGATGACATCGCAGAAGCCATTGCTAATAACCAAGTCGTTATTGTTGCCGGTGAAACTGGTTCAGGTAAGACCACACAGCTACCAAAAATTTGTTTGGAATTAGGTCGTGGTAAGTTCGGTAATATCGGTCATACACAACCACGTCGTCTTGCTGCACGTTCGGTTGCCGATCGTATTGCTGAAGAGATGGAAACACAGCTTGGTAGTCACGTCGGTTATAAAGTTCGATTTAACGATCAAGTATCAGAGCGAACACAAGTTAAATTGATGACGGATGGTATCTTACTTGCTGAGATCCAAAACGACAGATACTTAAATCAATACGACACAATTATTATCGATGAAGCGCATGAACGTAGTTTAAACATCGATTTTATCATGGGTTACTTACGTGAGTTATTACCAAAACGCCCTGATTTAAAAATTATCATTACTTCGGCAACCATAGATCCTGAGCGCTTTTCTAAACACTTTAATAATGCACCGATTATTGAAGTATCAGGTAGAACCTTCCCTGTAGAAACGCGCTACCGTCCAATTGTTGAAGATGGCGATGATACCGATAGAGATCAACTTGAAGCCATTTTTGATGCAGTTGATGAGCTATGTGAAGAGGGCTTAGGGGACATTCTGCTGTTTATGACGGGTGAGCGAGAAATTCGTGATACCGCAGAAGCACTAGAAAAACGTAACTTACGAGACACTGAAATTGTGCCTCTGTATGCACGTTTGTCGTCTCAAGAACAAAACCGCGTGTTCCAACCTCATGCTGGTCGTCGAATTGTATTGGCAACCAACGTGGCAGAAACGTCGTTAACCGTTCCTGGAATCAAATACGTTATTGATCCGGGTACTGCGCGTATTAGTCGCTATAGTTACCGAACTAAAGTACAACGTCTTCCAATTGAAGCGATCTCACAAGCGAGTGCCAATCAGCGTATGGGCCGTTGTGGTCGTGTATCTGAAGGTGTGTGTATTCGTCTGTACTCAGAAGAAGACTTTGTTGCGCGCCCTGAATTTACCGATCCTGAAATTTTACGTACTAACTTGGCATCTGTTATTTTACAAATGACCGCGTTAGGTTTAGGTGATATTCAAGCCTTCCCATTTGTAGAAGCGCCAGATAATCGTAACATTCAAGACGGTGTTAAACTGCTTGAAGAGTTGGGGGCTATTAACCCTAATGCGAAAGATTCGAAGAAAAGCTTAACGAAAGTTGGACGTGAGTTGGCTCGTTTGCCAATCGATCCACGTTTGGCTCGTATGGTTCTAGAAGCGCCAAATTACAATGCATTGCAAGAAGTGATGATCATTGCGGCAGCACTATCGATTCAAGATCCTCGTGAACGTCCAAGTGACAAAAAACAACAGTCTGATGATAAGCATAAACGCTTTAACCATGAAGACTCGGATTTCTTGACCTTTGTGAACCTATGGCAGCACGTGAAAGAGCAGCAAAAGGCACTTTCAAGTAACCAATTTAGAAAGCAATGTCGTAAAGACTTCTTAAATTACTTACGTGTTCGTGAGTGGCAAGATGTTCATTATCAATTAAGCCAAGTAATGAAAGAACTTAATTATAAAGTGAACCAAGAAGCCGCAGGTTATCAAGGTGTTCATACTGCTATTTTAGCCGGTATGCTTTCTCATATTGGTCAAAAAGATCAAGAAAAAAACGAATACGAAGGTGCACGTAATGCGCGTTACCATATTTTCCCTGCGTCTGGTCTATTTAAGAAACAACCTAAATGGATAATGGTGGCCGAGCTGGTTGAAACCTCGAAATTATGGGGTCGTATTGTTGCGAAAATTCAACCAGAATGGATTGAACCATTAGCAGGACACTTGATTAAGCGTAGTTACAGTGAGCCACACTGGTCTAAAAAATCAGCAGCGGTAATGGCATACGAAAAAGTCACTATTTATGGCATTCCAATTGTAGCTAAACGTCAAATTAACTACGGTTCAATCGATGCTCCAGTGTGTCGTGAGATATTTATTCGTTCTGCATTAGTTGAAGGTGATTGGAATACCAATCATAAATTCTTCAAAGAGAACCGAAAGCTATTGCAAGAGGTTGAAGAGTTAGAGCATAAATCACGTCGTCGTGACATCTTGATTGATGATGATCAGCTTGCTGAGTTTTATGATCAACGCGTAAATACTGAGGTTGTATCAGGTCGCCACTTTGATTCTTGGTGGAAGAAAGTACAGAAAGAAACGCCGGATTTACTGAGCTTTGAAAAAGAGATGTTATTCCGTAATGATGCAAGTCATGTAACGGATCTTGATTATCCTAACTTCTGGCATCAAGGCAGTTTAAAACTTAAACTAAGTTATCAATTCGAACCGGGGCAAGACAGTGACGGGGTAACAGTACACGTACCATTGCCAATCTTAAACCAAGTGACAATGGATGGGTTTGATTGGCAGATCCCAGGTTTACGTCATGAATTAGTCGTGGCGTTGATTAAGTCATTACCAAAAACAATTCGTCGTAATTTTGTACCAGCACCTAATTATGCAGATGCGTTTTTATCTCGAGCAACACCATTTGATGCGCCGTTATTAGACAGTCTTGAAAAAGAGCTACGTCGTATGACTGGGGTAGAGGTGTTGCGTGAAGATTGGAAGTTAGAGCAAATTCCAGATCATTTAAAAGTAACTTACCGAGTGGTTGATCACCGTAGTCGTAAATTAAAAGAAAGCCGCGATCTGTTTGACTTGAAAGATGGTTTAAAAGACAAAGTTCAAGAGACGTTATCTCAAGTTGCAGATGATGATATTGAGCAAAAAGGGCTTAAAACGTGGAGTTTTGGTGAGCTACCTGCACTTTACAAGCAAAAACGTGGTGGTTTTGAAGTTAAAGCGTACCCGGCGATTGTAGATGGTAAAGACAGTGTTGAAATTAAACTGTTTGAGACAGAAGAAGAGCAACACAATGCAATGAAAGCAGGTCAACGTCGTTTGATTCTTCTTAATGTTCCGTCTCCTATTAAGTATTTACATAGCAACTTACCAAACAAGTCGAAATTAGGCTTGTACTTTAATCAATACGGTCGAGTGTTAGATTTAATTGATGACTGTATCGCTTGTGGTATTGATAAGTTGATTGAAGAGAAGGGGGGCTTAGTTTGGGAGCCTGAAGCTTTTGAACAAATGAAAGAACATATTCGAGCAGAGCTTGGAGATACGGTTGTAGAGATAGCTAAATTAGTTGAAACGATTTTGACTACGGCTTTCCAAATACAGAAAAAATTAAAAGGTCGTGTTGATTTAAGCATGGCGTTTGCACTGTCTGACATTAAAGCTCAAATCGAGAATCTAATCTTTAAAGGGTTTGCAACAGAGTGTGGTTGGAAGCGATTAGCAGATATTCATCGCTACATGAAAGCGATTGAGCGTCGAATGGAAAAATTACCAATAGATCCAAATCGAGACCGTGTACACTTATTGAAAGTGGAAAGTATTAATAATGAATATAAAGAATTGCTGAATAAAATCCCCAAAGGGCAGCCAATTCCTGACAGTGTAAAAGACATTCGTTGGATGATAGAAGAGTTACGTGTTAGCTATTTTGCTCAACAATTAGGTACTCCATATCCGGTTTCTGATAAACGAGTGAAAAATGCCATTGCCGATTGTTAAGGTATCACCTAAACTAAAGATAATTTCGGCATATTAATTGCTTTACTATAAATAAGATTAAAAAAAGCGGCAAAGATTGCCGCTTCCTTTAAATAAATAGGATTGAAAATGAAAAAGACACTTTTAGCGTTAGCTTTAGCAAGCGTATCAGTAACTGCTGCTGCTGATTCATGGATTTATGGCGGTGCGCAAGTAGGTTCTGCTGATTATAGAGGCGAAAGCTCAACGGTATATGGTGCTCATATTGGTACAGGTATTCTTCCTTTTATTGGCTTAGAAATGGGTGCGTGGAACCTGGGTTCTTATGACGTTGCAGGCCAAACTACAGACGTTACTTCTGTTAACTTTGCGGTTAAACCAAGCATCGACTTTGGTCCATTACACGTTTACGGTAAAGCGGGCATGCACAGTTGGGAAGAGAAGGGCGGAATTAAAGATGACGGTGTTGATCCATTCTTTGGTTTGGGTGTTGAATACAAGATTATCCCAATGTTTACTATCGGTGCGGGTTATAACAACTTTACTGTTGGCAATGAAAACATCGATTTTGCATCAGTTAACCTAACGGTTCATTTCCTATAATCTTGTGATTATCTGAATACAAAAATGGCGACCAATCGGTCGCCATTTTATTAATAAGATAAAAGTAAAAAATTAATCAACTAATTGATATTCTTCTTTTAATACTTTAATGATCTCTGCTTTTGGGTTATCACTTAGTGTAATGGGTGCCCCAGTAATTTTGGCTGCGATTTCTAAATAAGTTTTAGACAAGTCCATCATCGCTTCTAATGGTAATGCATTCTTCTCAGCTAAAGAAAAGCGCTCATCCATACGGTTTTTATTTAAAAGAATATCTGGTTCAGAGAAATGATTAAGTAAAAACTGACGGAAACCTTCTTTTGAGTTTTCAATGATATGGCCAGAGCGATATGCTTCTTTATCCCAAATACGTGATGAATCAGGTGTGCCCACTTCATCCATATAGATCAGTTTTTCATTACCTTGTGCATCATTCACATAACCAAATTCAAATTTAGTATCGACAAAGATTTGATCAACTTTATTTAATGCTTTAGAAATAACGGCAAAGCCTTCTTTTAATAATTTCTCATATAATGCGATGTCTTCTTCGCAAGAAAAGTTAAACTTAGCATAGTTATCTTCGATGTTTTTACGGGTGATGTTAACATCATCAACTTCAGGAACGCAGTCAATGCCTTTCAACACTCCTTTGGTTGATGGTGTTAATAGCAGTTCAGGTAATTGCTCATCTTTTTCTAGACGTTCTGGAATTTGAATACCACAAAATTCACGCTCGCCATTAGTATAAGCACGCCACATTGAGCCTGTAATATACTGACGGCAAATAGCCTCAATCATTACAGGCTTGGCTTTTTGAACGATCCATACGAATGGGTGAGGGATATCTAGAATATGGCTGTCTGCTAAATCATTATCCTTAAATAGTTGAAACCAGTGGTTAGAAATCGCATTTAATGCAGCACCTTTACCTGGAATACCTTTAAGTCCACCTTCACCATGCCAAATACAATCAAATGCCGAAATACGATCACTAATAACCATGATCGCTAAAGGTGCATCAGAAGCAACATTGTAGCCTTTTTCTTTGATTAGACGGCGGCTGTCTTCCTCTGTTAACCAATAGACAGAACGAACTTTACCGCTGTGTACTGGTTTATCAGTACGGATAGGGAGATCGTCATTAACAGCAAGCACTTGATCGGAAAGACTCATGATAGAATTCCTATATAAACTATGTAAAAACTGAAAGCATCATACCAGAACTATTTATGACTACCAGAACAAAAAGCAAACGTTTGCTATTTTTTTGTTTAAAAACCGTGTTGAGCTAGGGAGCAGCAATCAGTTAAACTAACGTACACAAAAAAATGACTGAAATAGGGCACTTATGCGATCTAAAAAAATCATCGCTTTAGCTATGTTAATGGTTTCAAGTAACAGCTGGGCAAACATGTGTCCAGTTAACGTTAAAAACGATGTATTACTGACTCCAACAGGAGAAGTAAAAGTAGACAAAGCTCAAGACAAATTGAGAATTGATCACGATGGTCGTGTGTATGTTAATGGTCAAGAGCTTGATTTAACTGCAAAACAAAAGCAAGCAGTTGAAAAATATCAGCAACAAATCTCTAGCTATATTCCAACGGTTGTTGATTTTACTGATAAAGGGATTACTGCCGCGAATGATTTTGTTAGTGAGATTGAAACGTCTTTTGATGCACAAGGTTCGTTTGATGCTGTAAAAATCAAGATCGATGAATATGGTGTGACAGCAAAACAAAAGTTTTATCAAGGTAAAGACCTCATTTTAGAGCAAGATTTCTTTAAAGAAGTGAATACGACTTGGAAGCAAGATTTTGAAGTAATGATCAAGAGCCTTGATAAAGAGATATTTGCAAGCGTATTCAATTCATTATCAAACAAAATGCAGGAAGGTGAGCTTAACTTTTCTGAACTGCAGCAACAATTTGCTGATGCCCAGACAGCAATGAAGTCAAAGATGGAAGAGCACCGAGTCGAAGTAAAAAAAGAAGCTCAAGAATTGTGTGATTCAGCAAAAGATATTGCAGAAGAAGAGCAAGATTTACATCAACTTGTACCAGAATTACAACCGTACCCAGTATTCACCATTTAATTATATAAAAAGAGATAGCTTACGATGTTCAGCACAGTAGAAACAATTATTTTTTCAAAAACAGTATGCCCATTTTGTGTTAAAGCAAAAGCAATTTTGGACGATAAAAACATAGCCTATAAAGTATTTACATTAGACGTAGATTTAAGCAAAGAAGAAATGGTTGCTTTAATTCAAGAAAAAGAAGGGATTGTTGTTAATACAGTGCCTCAAATTTATCTAGATGGAAAATACATAGGTGGACATGACGATTTAGTGGCGTTTTTTGAACGTCAAGATACTGGCATGGATCTTGGCGATTTTGAGCTGTAGAATATAATTAACAAATACTAATTATACCGTTTATTTGGTAACTGATAATAAATAAGAGTAATAAAAATATGTGGAAATCTCTTCTAACATTAATGGATGATTCAGTAGTTGTACTGCGTTTTCCTGATGAGTTTCAGCCGGATGAAGAACCGACATTAAAAAACTTTAAAGATCGTTTAGAAGAGATTAATGCGCATAATTTTCATTTTGATGAAAAAATAATTACATCAGTCATACAAGATGTTAAGAACGGCATGAGCGCCCATCATCAAGACCGTACGGTTGCAGAACGTCGTGATGCTGAAGTTATCATAGCTTTAGAAGAGCGTGATATGAAAGCAACGATGGCGGTCGTTGGTGCTTATGGTGGGCAAGATATTCAAAGTGGCGATATTATATCGGCTTTGACTAGCATGGAAATCACTCGCGGTATTAGTAAAAATGCATTAAAGAAAATTATGGTGTTAAGCCGTAATTTAGAGGCAGGAGAGAAAATATCTCTTCTTGTAGCTAAAGGCAAAGAGCCTATTGATGGTGAGAACGCGAGCTTTACCCCTTTAGTTGAAGATTTTCGTGAACAAGCACTACAGCCTCAAGAGAAAGAGGATGACGAAGATAAAGTTGATATGCGTGATCTAGGAGAGACCATTACAGTAGTGGAAGGAGATGAATTAATCCGACGCATTCCACCAACGAAAGGCGTAGAAGGTTATACAGTTAAAGGGGAAATAATTCCTGCAACACCAGGTAAGAATAGTAAGCTTCGTGCAGGTAAAGGTGCGGCTATTTCACCAAGAGATCCTGAATTAGTTATTGCAACCATTTCAGGTATGCCATGGATTAATAAAGATGGTGCAGATGTAGATAATGCGTTGTGCCTTAATGCCGTTGATATTTCTACAGGGCATGTGAAATTTAAAGGCAGTGTTATTGTCAGTGGTGATATTGCGGCAGATATGATCGTAAAAGCGACTGGTAGTGTGACTGTTGGTGGCTTTATTGAATCTGCAAATGTTCAGGCTCATGGTGATGTCATTGCTATGAAAGGGATCATTGGGCACCACGTTGAAGAGGGTGAAGAGCACACGTGTTTTGTTAAAGCGGGTGGTAAAATCACGGCTAAATTCGTGCAATCAGCAAACTTACAAGCCTCTGGAGATATTGAGTTAGGCTTACACTCTATTCAAAGTTTTGTGAAAAGTAAAAATGCAGTCACGGTTATGGACAAATCTGGTCGAACAGGTTCGATTGTTGGTGGTGAAGTTTATGCGGGCTCTACTATTACAACCGTTAATCTAGGTGCAACTGCAGGTACTCAAACTTTAGTTAAAGCGTTTACTCGTTTTGATAAATATAAAGAAAACATTGCAGACTTGAATGCTAAATATAAAGCAGCTCAAGAAAACACAATGAAGATAGTTCGAGCAGAAATGGATTTGGCTAAAGTGCCAAAAGCAGATCGTACATCTGAGCAAATTGAACGTGTTCAAACAATGAAAGAAGAGTCAAACAAAGAAATTACACTTTCAATGACGCGATTTCAATTAGCAGAAGAAGAACTAAGAAAGCAGCTTAATGAGAATGTTGTTAAAGTAACAGAAAGAATGTACCCAAAAGTGACTATTCAATACTCTGATGAACAAGTAACCACAAAGCGTGAGCACAGCCCATGTAAGATTTATTTTAATGAGTATGAAATTAAAATTGACCCAATAATTACCAAAAATACTAATCTAATAAATGACTAATTTATAGACGATAATTTGAATTTAAACCGCTCTTAGTAGCGGTTTTTTGTTATTAAAATGTACTTGTGTAAATGATGTGTTAGCGCAATGATAAGGTTCAGAGTTAAGAACTCTTAAGTGTGATCAGTAATTGATTTTAAACTTGCGGAGCTTCCAATATTCGCGATACTAAATACCTGTAGTAAAACATTTGTGCTTTTCAATAGGATGTTGAAAGTAGATGTCGGAATTATATCGAGGCAAATATGAGTAATATAATTGAGTTTGATTACAGTGCATTTCTTGTCGACTCAAGTAAACAAAAATGGACTTTTTCTCAAGCATTAAAAAGTATCATTCCCACGTTTGGAACCATTTGGAATGCGTCTGTTCATGACTCGACTCCGACTAAAGAAAGACTTCGTAAAGAAGCTCTACAGGTGCTCTCTTCTCATATTAATGATGAGTCTAATATGATTCGTCTTATCCGCTTGGCACGTATTGAAGGCATTACTGATTTAGAAATCAAATTGCCTTATATACTGGACAAAGATCAAGTTGATTATATTTTAGAAAATACTTATACAGATATATCTCAATCAAATGATGATATTGACTTGTTATATGTTCATTTAAAAGAAAGGTAATTTATTTAGCTGTCTTCATGGTTTGATTTCATATTAGTGTAATACTGTTATTTTTCGATTTAGTGTTAACCATTGTGAGTCAGAAAAATAGTAACAGCTAGAATTACAAATAATAGCGCTAGCGGTACCAAATTGTTTTGCCTTTTCTATCGTTTCTTTCTCTGTAAGATGATTAGATGCTTTTAATCGAACTAATCTATTTAATTCAATTCCATATTTCAATAATGTTTCACAACTTGGCATTGATGTATTCGCCGTGATGAAAATCCACTTATCTTGTTTGGATAGGCTCTTTAATATCTGTATGAAATGAGCTTCACATTGTGCATTCACTTGGCTTGCAGCGCTAGTGATACGTTGTGGAATAGAGTGATTAAATGAGTTTGAGTACGTTGTTAGTGCCATTGCGCTGTTCATAATAAAATACCTGTTCATCTATACAGTGTGTATTTATACAGTACTTTTTGTTTGGTTAATGATCAAGCTGTTTTTTCTTTTATATATGGTCTTTCATACCTTTAAATGAAGATTTTTTAATGCAAGACATTGATATTAATTGAATTGAGATTATATAAAGGAAATCCTGAACTGTCAGAGATAGGTTTGGTATAATTCATTTAGAATTTTTTGATGATAAAAAAGCATGTACGATAAATCATTATTAGAACCAATTTACTCTTTTCTACAGTGTGAAACACCAGATGAATGGATTTATGAAGCCAAAAAACCACAGAACTTAGCGGTGATCCTCAAAGATCATTTGTTGTGTGAGCTGAAAGCGGCACAAAGTGCGATGTATTTAATTCGTAAGTATGCGGTAGATAAAGAAAGTGCAGCGACTTTATTAGAATGGTTCAAACCCTATGAAGAGTTTGCTTATAAAAAAGTAGGATCTTTAGAGACGTTAAAAGGCAAAAGTAATATTTCTAAAAAGATTACTGCCCGTAAAGATGCGAAATACAGTCAAGAGTTGATAGATAAAATGGTCTTGCTAATAAAAGAAGAATTACATCATTTTTATCAAGTACTCGAAATAATGGAAGAGAGAAATATTCCTTATGAAGGTATTAAAGCAAGTCGTTATGCAAAAGGTATGTTGAGTAATATCATTACTCATGAACCTCATACACTGATTGATAAGCTTATTATCGGCGCTTTTATTGAGGCTCGCTCTTGTGAACGCTTTGCTAAACTTGCTCCGTATTTAGAAGAAGATTTAGCGAAATTCTATATTTCTTTATTACGTTCAGAGTCTAGACATTATCAAGATTATATTACATTAGCAGAGCAGGTGGCTGGTGGGGATGTGAGTGAACGAGTAGCGCACTTTGCAAAGGTAGAAGTTAATTTAATCCAATCAGATGATGATGATTTTAAATTCCATAGTGGTAAACCCTCTACGAAATATCTTCAGTCTAACTTAGGCTAGATAGAAATAAAAAAGGTCGCGATGAGCGACCTTTTTTAGTTGTTTTTAATTGAATCAGATCATTACCATTTTTTCTTTGGCTGGAATAAAACGTCAATATCATCATCTTTATTTTTATCTAATTGATCTTGGAGTTCTTGATCTTGTTTTTTCTTAGTTTTGTTGTTTAGTTCATCAAGCATGTCTTGCAGTTGATTACGTGCTTTGTTCGAGTAGCCATCATTCTTACTGGATAAAGCATCGATGCCTTTTTTAAGCAGTTGACGAGCTGTGCCGGCTTGACCACGTTGTGTTGCTTCTTTAGCGCGCTTAACTACATTTTCAATATTAATTCGAACTTGAATTGATTCAAGGCGTGCATTCTCAGCAACAAATACTTGTGTATTTACTCGGCCTTTTTTGTGTTCTGCTCGTAATGTATCACGAAGACGTTTTACTAGCCTCAACATGATAAGAGCTTGTTTATCATTACTTGGCACTTTGAAATTGGTACTGTCGCCGGCAGTATAGTTTGTTTTTAACTGTTGCAGTTGTTGTTCCATATTCTCAATACGAGCAGGGTAAGAGCGCTCACTTGGTTCAAGCTCTGAAATTGCACGTAATGCATCAAGAATTCGTTGATTTAAACAAACTAATAGTTCTTTACTGTATGGAAGATGATGAGCATTACCTATAAGTTCTTCGGTTGAGTCAATAATAACCATATGTTTTGCAGATTCTTGTTTTTTGGCTGATTCGATCTTTGTTCTGTACTGAACAATGACGTTATAGCCAATAATCAAGGTAAGTAGAATCGCAAAAAGTCCAATAATTAGAGCAATATTCATAGTTTATAACATACATCCATTAGTAATGATTTCCAGTGTAACACCTTGTAAACTAAATGAATAGCAAGGGGTGGTTCCTACGAGTAAATTACCCGAAAGGAAGTAATGCTACTTGGCCTTAATTAACGTTATCGACAAGTGTTCACATTTCTTTAATGTATTTAATTTTAATTTTAATTTTAACAATTTATAGATATTAACGATAAGACTTTGAAAATAGATAGGAATAGGTATATAACTGTATCGTATAAGTATAATAAATTTTTATGTAAAGGATTACAGGTAAATTAATATGAAATTACAACAACTAAGATATATTGTCGAAGTGGTTAATCATAGTCTAAATGTCTCTTCAACCGCAGAGTCACTATACACTTCACAACCTGGTATTAGTAAGCAAGTACGTTTGCTAGAAGATGAACTGGGTGTACAAATTTTTGAACGTAGTGGTAAGCACTTAACAAGAGTTACGCCATCAGGTGAAGAGATAATTAAGATATCTCGTGAAATATTATCTCGTGTTGAAAGTATTAAATCTGTCGCAGGTGAGCACACTCATCCAGAAAGAGGCACATTGAATATTACAACCACACATACTCAAGCGCGTTATGCCTTGCCTGATGTGATTAAAGGTTTTATTACTCGTTATCCTGATGTGTCTTTACACATGCATCAAGGGACGCCTGCTCAAATGTCAGATGCCATTGCAAAAGGGACGGCGGATTTTGCAATAGCAACAGAAGCGCTTCATTTGTATCAAGATGCGATTATGCTTCCTTGTTATCATTGGAATCGCTCTATTGTCGTCACTAAAGATCATCCATTAGCGAAAAAAACAACCATTACTATCGAAGACCTAGCTGCTTATGAGCTAGTGACTTATGTTTTTGGTTTTACTGGTCGTTCTGCATTAGACAGTGCTTTCAATAAAGCCGGACTCAAACCTAAGATTGTCTTTACTGCAACCGATGCTGATGTCATTAAAACATATGTACGTTTAGGAATTGGCGTTGGGGTTATTGCAAGTATGGCAATGGATGAAGAAAGAGATTCAGATCTTGTTGCATTAGATGCGAGTCATATATTTGATGCAAGTACGACAACGATTGGCTTTAAACGTGGCTCATTCTTAAAGAGTTACATGTTTGATTTCATGGAGCGTTTTGCACCTCATTTAACTCGCCCAATTGTTGAACAGGCAACAATGCTTAAAAATAATCACGAAATTGAAGAGATGTTTAAAGACATTAATCTTCCTGTCCGTTAAGATCGCCCTGATACTATTTTCAGGGCCATTTTCATGCATTCTCAGCAATTTTTAAACATAGACCGTTTGTTAGCTCAGACGGTCTTTTTTTGGCAATTTTCTGCGTTTCACAGTTCAGATTATTCATGGCGTGAAACCCACACTGAGTTAAGTCATTGGCTTGATGGATTATCACTTCAAGAAGTTCAGCGTTTAAAATTAAATCCTGAAGAACTCGCCATTAAACTTTCTGTCTATATTCCAGAATTACTAGAACTCTACTTTTTAGCTCAATTACCAGGTTTTACGGTAGCTGTACCTGCATTTCCTAAAGGGTTAGATTCAGGAATTAATGGGCGTAAATGGCAGCAAATAACTAAGTTAAGTGCGCTAGGTGCTGAATTCCATAAACCAGAAAATGGTTGGTTAGAGTGGTGTGGCGGTAAAGGGTATTTAGGGCGAGTATTAGCCGTAACTACTGGAAAGTCAGTTACAACACTAGAGTGGCAACAGTCTTTATGTGACAGCGGCCAAACCTATGCGAATAACCATCAATTAAACATGACCTTTATACAAGGCGATGCTCTCTCTTCACAAAGTGATAAGTTGATACAAGATAAACAACACGCGATAGCTTTGCATGCCTGTGGTGATCTACATATAAATTTATTGACGAAAGGCATTTCAAATAATATTGATGCCATCACTATTTCTCCTTGTTGCTTTCATTTAACGCAATCAACAAATTACTTGGGCCTCTCTTCACTATCACAAAAATCAGTTTTAGAATTATCGAAAGATGATCTGCGTTTACCTCTACAAGAAACTGTTGTTGCGGGATTGCGAACTCAACATCACCGTGAACTAGAAATGTGTTTTCGTTTAGGGTTTAAAGCATTACAACAATCATTAAGTGAAAGTAAGACGTATCTTTCTATTCCAAGTATTAAAAAGTCATTATTAAGTGATGGCTTTGAAGCATTTTGTCTTTGGGCTGCTGAGAAGAAAGGACTGATATTGCCCGATGATATGGATTATGAACTCTGGTTAAAAAAAGGTGAAGCAGCATTTATTGTTATGGAAAAATGTGATTTAGTGCAGCACTTATTTAAAAGACCATTAGAAGTATGGCTGTGTTTAGATCGTGCTTTATTGATGGAAGAGGCGGGTTATAATGTACGAATTGGAGAGTTTTGTTTAAAAGAAGACACTCCTAGAAACATTGTTATTCAAGCGAAAAAACAGAAATAACGATTCGATGGTTGAAGTAATAAAGGCGCTTAAATTAGCGCCTTTATTGGTTTATGTGATTAGCTGAGAGTTAAAGAACCGCTGCAATTCCTTTACATAAAGGAAGCATGTTGTCTTTTGTCATACCAGCGACACTGATACGGCCAGAGCCAACAATGTAGATAGCAAATTCGTCTTTTAGGCGATTTACTTGTTCTTTAGAAAGACCAGAGAAAGAGAACATGCCGTTTTGACCTTCAATAAAGCTAAAATCAGCAGTAACACCTTGCTCTTTTAGTGTTGCAACAAAAAGAGTACGCATTTCTTGGATACGGTCACGCATCTCAGCTACTTCTTGTTCCCACTCTGTGCGTAGTGCGTCATCATTTAAGATGTGTGTAACAACAGCTGCGCCATGAGCTGGAGGGTTAGAGTAGATAGAACGGATAATCGCTTTAACTTGAGAGAAAGCATCGGCAGCAACAGCAGCATCTTTTGCTACCAAAGTGAAAGCTCCAACACGTTCGTTATATAAACCAAAGTTTTTCGAGAATGAGCTTGCTACTAGTAATTCTGGGCAATATTTAGCGAAAGTACGAAGACCAGAAGCATCTTCTTCTACACCTTTAGCAAAGCCTTGGTATGCAAAGTCAAATAGAGGCAGTAAACCTTTATTTGAACAAAGTTTAGCTAGCTCTTCCCATTCTTCAGCTGTTGGGTCGATACCTGTTGGGTTATGGCAGCAACCATGAAGTAAAACGACATCGCCTTCGCTTGCTTGTTGTAAATCAGTGAGCATTGCAGTGAAGTCTTTTGATTTAGTTTCAGCGTTATAGTAGCTATATTGTGCCGTTTCAATTCCTGCTGCGGTAAATACGCCAATGTGGTTTGCCCACGTAGGGTTACTGATCCAGATTTTCACATCGCCAAGTTGACGTTTAATGAATTCACCAGCAACACGTAATGCACCAGTACCACCAGGAGCTTGAGCCGTTTGAGCTCGTTTTTCTGTAATTACTTCAGCATCGCTACCAAATAACAATTTTTGAACGGCTAGGCCGTATTCTGCTGTACCTTGGATGGTTAAGTATGACTTTGTTTTTTCAGTATCAAGCAATACTGCTTCTGCTTTTTTTACCGTTTTTAATACAGGTGTTTGACCTGCTTCGTTCTTATAAATACCAACACCAAGGTTGATTTTTTCAGCACGAGGGTCATTTTTAAATTCATCAGTAAGACCTAAAATTGGGTCAGCTGGTGCAGCAGATATTTTTTCAAACATAGTCATCATCCATGGTGAGATTAAAATAAAAAGTTAACGAGCAATTTAGTTATTTATACCTGCTAACCTTGTAAGTTTGCAACGGTTAGATAACGAAAAAGCCAAAATTTATTGATTAAAGAATGAAATCAGATAAAAAGTGGTAAAAAACCCATCAGAATGGCATTCATTCACCATTATGATAGGTTGGTTTGGTGTTTTAGTACGTGATCTTAATTTTGTTCGATGCAGAGATAGCATCTTTAATTGCCGCTTCAAGATTATCACGACGAGTAATTGTAACCCCTAAGCGGCGGCGACCATCAATTTCTGGTTTACCAAACAATTTCACCTGAGTTTGTGGTTGGCTTAATGCGTCAGTGAGCCCATCAAAACGAATATTAATTGATGTTCCCTGGCCTAAAATTACAGAAGAAGCAGAAGGACCATACTGAGTTATGCTATTAATTGGCATACCAGTAAAGGCACGTACATGAAGAGCAAACTCAGACATTTCTTGAGAGATAAGCGTTACCAAACCAGTATCATGCGGACGAGGTGATACTTCATTAAAGTAAATATTGTTACCTTTAATAAAGAGTTCAACACCAAATAAACCATATCCACCAAGTGCATTTACTACTTTTTCAGCGGCTTGTTGCGCTTGTTTTAATGCGGCTTCTGTCATTATCTGTGGTTGCCAAGATTCACGATAGTCACCATCTTCTTGTCTATGACCGATTGGAGCACAGAAATGTACACCATCGACAGCGCGAATGGTTAATAAAGAAATCTCATAATCAAAATCAACAAACCCTTCAACAATGACACGTCCAGCCCCGGTACGGCCGCCATCTTGTGCGTAATCCCACGATGTTTTGATATCAGCTTCTGTTTTTATCACACTTTGACCTTTACCCGATGAACTCATCACAGGTTTGATAACACAAGGCATGCCAACAAATTTAACCGCTTCAACTAATTCATCATAGGTATCTACAAAACGGTAAGGAGACGTCGGAAGCTTTAATTCTTCTGCAGCTAAACGACGAATACCTTCACGGTTCATGGTTAGTTTTGTTGCGTTAGCCGTAGGGACTACATTAAGCCCTTGTTTTTCTAATTCAACTAACTTGTCTGTTGCAATGGCTTCAATTTCTGGCACTACATAATCTGGTTGCTCTTTTTTGATAATTTCTTCTAGTGCATCAGCATCTAACATATCAATCGCATAACTACGGTGAGCCACTTGCATTGCAGGGGCATTTAAGTATCGGTCAACCGCAATGACTTCTAGACCAAGGCGTTGACATTCAATTGCTACTTCTTTACCGAGTTCACCAGAACCAAGCAATAATACTTTTGTTGCAGAAGAAGATAGAGCAGTACCAAACATAATAAATTCTCATGTAGTAGTGAAATATGGCGGTATCATACTAAAATTTAATAAATACGCAAACGTTTGCCTTTGATTTTATTTCTTTAGCTAGCTTATGACACTGGAACATAGATCACACTACTGAGTAAATTGTAGACAGAGTGAATGTGTTGATTTGTATTCAATGCCATGACTGGTATTCTATTTTTTTTGAATTAAGTAGTAGTACTAAATTATGGATGATCAAACCACCTGCGTACCTCATTCAGGGGAGACACAACAATGGGCGTTTTATGGTCTTTTAGAAAATAAGAAGTTTGTTGTAAGTGATTGTATTGATATAAAAGATACTCCAAATGGATTAGGCAATCCTACGTGGTTATTACAACAAAAAATGGCGAAAGCGAACGCGCCTGTTGTCGATCTGATATTAAAAAAAGGTGCTATCTTTGTTGGTAAAACTCAAATGGATGAGTTTGGTTTTGGTCTTCATGGTAATAACTCTCATTATGAAGCGATTTTAAATCCAAACAGTGAAGGGCGATTTATAGGCGGTTCTTCTTGCGGTGCAGTTGCCGCTGTTGCAAATGGTTTTGCTGATATTGGTTTAGGAACAGACCTAAACGGTGGCATTCGGATCCCTGCGTTATATGCAGGTTTATATGGATTTAAATCGTCGACTTGTGGCGTCAATATGGATGGTGTATTTAGCATTGCAAAAGAAGACACTTCGCTTGGTTGGATTGCTAAAAATTTATCGGATATAAGAAAGGTTGCTGCAACCTTAACACCAATGTCACCACTCGTGATGATTGAGCGTATTGTGGTATTGGATAGTTTATTTCTTGATGTACCAGATGAAGCAAAAGAAAAATTAGAAAAATTGCTCGCATCATCTCCGTATAAAGTAGTTCGTAGTAAAGCGATCAGTAAGATTATTACCACAAAGGCTGCAGAGAGTTTCAAAGTTATTTCTGCGACAAGAGGGCTACGCAATATTGAGCCTTGGATTGAAAAAAATAATTCTGTTATTAATAATGAAATTAAGATGCAGATGAAGTGGCTCGCTTCATTAAAATATAAAGATGAACGCATCGCTTTAGAGCAAAGAGAGTTGGTTCAATCGGTTCTAGAATCTATTTTAGATGAAAAGACGTTAATATTAATGCCAACAACTGCGAATACTGCACCACCAAGAACCGCTTCAGATGAACAGCTATATAAGCTTAATACTCAAATATTGAAATATACGTCATTGGCCAGTTTAGCTGATTTACCACAATTACATCTTCCGTGGTTCTCAGTAAAAAATTCACCGTGGGGCATTTCATTAATTGGTCAAAAAGGAATGGATAGACAGCTTATTGATGCGGCTATTCGTTGGAAGAGTAATCAATAGATCTATTGCTCTTGATAAGTAAACCGTAAATAAAAATAGAGGAGGGCATGACCCCCTCTATTTACTCTTCATTACAAAGAAATGTATTCTAGCACCATGTTAGGGCTTAGGTCTTTTAGCGTACATGTTGTAATTGCTAAATGACTAATCGCACCTTTATGATCTTCAATCAATGCTGCTTTTTTGATTTCAGATAACGCTTCACGAGACATGTTTGCGTGTACTAAAGCGACTTGTAATGGTGGTAAGCTAGGGTTAAACGCGGCATTTTCTGCATACATACCTGAGTAAATATTGCCGTTGTTCATTTCTAATGCCACACCACTAAAGTTTTTAGAATAAGGCGCATGACTGCGATTTGCAGCTTCGAATGCTTTAAGTAGCAATGGGGAATCAGATTCAAAAGTCAGCTCATGAGATACTTTCGCAAGTAATCCCCCTTCAATGCCCAAATCCTTAGGACCAAAAGATTCTGGTAAATACTCTTGTAGTGATTTTTCATCACGCTCAGGAAGTTGAACCATCAAGCTATTTGCAGTCGTTAATTCATTCATAAATTGACGACAGTGACCACAAGGGCTGAAATTAATCGTGATGTCTAAAATGCCCGTTTCACCATGGATCCAAGCATGACTAATTGCCGATTGTTCTGCGTGAATTGTTTGGCCTAACTGAACATTACTGAATTCCATATTAGCGCCAAAGTATAAATCACCAGAAACACCACGAGCGATTGCACCAACATAGAAATTTGAGATAGGGGCAACAGAAAATGCAGCGGCTAAAGGAAGAAGTGCCAATCTTAATTCTTTATCACTTAATTCACTGTGAGAAAGTAAAGAAAGGAATTGTTCTTTGGTGATTACACCAGTGAATTGCTCGTTAATTAAAGGAGTAATAGTAGATTGCAATGCAGAAGGCAGTGTTTTCATGCTTTCTTCTAAGCGTTGTTGCAGAGAGTCTTTATGTAGGGTGGTCATCTATATGATCCTTTTTAAATATTATGAGATCATTTTAGAGGGAATTTGAAACGAAACATAGACCAAACTCACACTCAATGATGCAAATGTACATTAATTACATCATTGAGAGAGAGGTCACACCGTGTTTGATGCTCTTTTATCCAATAATTATTTAATCAATAGCATTAAAGAATAAATAATGGGAGCAACCAAAGAGGTAATAATGCCGCAAATTACGAGGGCTAATGAACTAAAAGCGGCATCTTGAGGGTTCACTTCAGCGGCTTGAGCTGTACCTAAAGCGTGAGAGACATTACCCATAGTTAAGCCGCGAGCTAACGAACTTTTTATTCCTAGCATATTGTAAATCGGGTACGCACAAATTGCTCCCATTAACCCAGCAAGTAACACTAAGATAGCCGCAATTGCTGCTTTACCTTCAAGTTGTGATGAAATTGCCATTGCAATAGGCGTTGTCACTGATTTTGGCAAGATACTCGCAACGAGTTGCATATCAGCTCCCATCCATACCGCTAGGAATGCGCCAGACAACATCGAGAATAAAGACCCAACACTGCAAGCCAGTAAGATAATCTTCCAGTTAGCACGTATATGAGGCAATTGTTCGTACAATGGGTAGGCCAATGCAACGACGGCAGGCTGCAATAAATAACTTAAAAATGCATTATCGGCATAGTAAGTTTCATAAGGCACTTTGCATAACATTAAAATAGGAATGACGATAAAAACACTTAATAACAATGGATTATTGAGTGGGTGAGGAAAGCGTTTTGCAAACCAACGAGCAGAATAAAAAACAATAACCGTTAGAATTACCCACATTATTTATTACCTCTATCAAGACGATCGATAAATAATGACAGACAAACTAAGACTAATAATGACCCGCCCGCAGTACTGACAATAATAGGAATAGCATTAGTAAGTAATAAATCAAAATGCGTCATTAAACCGACCGAAATTGGGATAAATAAAATCAGCATATTACGCATGAAAAATTGGCAACCTGTTGCTGCCCAATCCGACCTACATACGCCGATAACCATCGCGGAGAATAAAATAAGCATTCCAAGAATACTGCCCGGTACTGAGAGATTTAACCAAGATTGAATACCGTTTCCAGCAAACAATGAGGCAAAAATCCATGCGAAAGAGTAAAGATATTTAATCATGATACTAACTGTTGTACGTAATTATAAACGGCGCGAAGAATCGCAGTCTTTTTCTCATTGCCTTCTGATTCAAGGTATAGGTTTTCAAAACTTGATTCATATTCTGGCAAATTAGTTTGGAAATAATCTTGCAGGTGAGCTTGCCACTTTAATTGCTCAGTCTCGTTTAGCGTGTGTGGGAAATTACGCGCACGGTAACGGAACAACAACGGCTTAATACGAGGATCTGTCACATTTGGTTCAAAATCGATAAGCTGCTCAGGCGTTGATTGACGGATAATATCAATCGTCGTTTTATCAGCATGAGAGAAGAAACCATCATATAGAAGGGTATCTACATTGGTTGATTTCTCATAGTTAGGTTCAATGCTGTAAAGCGCAATTAGTTTCTGTCTGATTTCTGAATTATCGCGGATCACTTTAAGATTTTTTAAACAAGCCGCTCTGTCCACATTTAAGTTTTCAGCATTTTCAGCGGTCAGTGTTTTAGCCGGTGCAAGAATAGGGCATTTGTTTAAATGAACTAATTTAACAGGAACCGGTAATTCATTAGGCGCAAGATCTGCACGCTTGGTGTACATGCGTTGATGTAACTGCTCTGCATCTAACTCTAGGAATACGCTTGGGTCTAACGCTAAATCAATCGTAATGACGGCGTTGTTGTTAGTAGGGTGCCAAGCAACAGGCACAATCCAACTGATGTTACCTCTACCTACGCCAAACATACCAGATACGTGCATTAATGGCGTCATTTCAACGATGTCGATTAATGTCGCCGCTTTCTTTTTATGACGCATAGAAAGCAAGTAGTTAAACATTTTTGGTTGTGCTTTTTTAACGACTTTAGCTAACTCAATAGTCGCAATAACATCGGCCATCGCATCGTGGGCGTTTTCATGTTCAATGCCGTTTGCTTGAGAGAGTTTTTCTAATCTAAAGCTTGGTTTGCCTTCTTCGTCTTTTGGCCACTCAATACCTTCAGGACGTAGGGCATAAACCGCGCGCATCACATCTAATAAATCCCAACGTGAGTTACCGTTCTGCCAGCTCCAACCATACGGTTCAAAGAAGTTACGATATAAGGTGTAGCGAGAGACTTCATCATCAAAACGAATATTGTTGTAGCCTAATGAACACGTATTTGGCTGTGATAATTCATGATGAATTTTGGCGATAAACTCAGGCTCAGATAACCCCTTGCTTACTGCAGTTTGTGGTGTGATACCCGTAATTAAACACGCTTCAGGTGAAGGTAAGTAATCAATTGGAGGGCGGCAGTAAATGACTAATGGCTCACCAATGATATTGAAATCTTGATCGGTACGAACCCCAGCAAATTGGCATGGGCGATCGAGAGATGGGCTAGTTCCCCATGTTTCATAATCAAAGAAGAAGAAACTTGGTGCGTTATCCTGCGGCATAAGTGTGTCCAATTAAGAGCAATACATTAATTATCAGAGATCTATCACATAATCGCAAGGCATTAGAAAGAGAAGGCGAAGAAAAATGAGTATAGATTTTGTATTTTATGGATTAGTGGTAGAAATTGATTAATGACTTTATCAACAAGGAACAAATACATTCGTCGTTTACGTGTAACTTTAAATCTTGAGTATTGGCGAACGCATGACTTCAGGCGTTTGTTATCAACAGGCGCTTCAGAGCTTGGTGTTATGCCTCATGTGGTAGAGAAAATGTCGGACAGTTATTTCAAGTTGGCCGAGTTAAATATAGGTGTATGAAATATTATTCTAGATAATATGAATAGT
>NZ_MSCO01000001.1:1597256-1615534 GCF_002954705.1 Aliivibrio sifiae | reverse complement strand
TGCATAACATGCAGTATTTCTCATCAATTATAGATACAACTAATATTGCAAATAAGTTAGCAGGGGACCAACGTGACATTATAGATTATTCGTATAAAACAATTAAAAGAAACACAGGAAAAATAATACCAAGAACTCGTAATTATAGACCTAGCGGACTTATTGTATTAGGAGCCACACCTAAAATAGGTATTTTGGAGAGTAGACTGAACCAAGCTTACAAGTTTGCAGTGAAGTATCCAGATATGCCAATAGTACTGTCAGGGAAAGGATTGAAAGAAGGCGTTGTTGAAGCTGATTATATGTATAACTACCTAATAGCTAAAGGAGTGGGTGAAGATCGCTTATATAAAGAATCAGAGTCGTTAGATACAGTAGGAAATGCAGAATTCTCTTATTTTACAATTAGCGAAAATTACGAGTTGAATGAAATAGAAAATTGGTTAGTTATAACGAATAACTATCACTCTATGCGTGCATTGTATAGTTTCTCACAAGTTTTCCTTAAAAATTATACAATATCTGTTTTATTGTCTCCACTGCTTCCAGATGGAGTGACGAATCCTAATAAAGATAAAATTCTTAAAGATCTTGTTACTAACGAAGTTAAATCAGACTCTAATGAGAAATTTATGGAGTTGCTAAAGTATCACCGTTATAGCGTGAGTAGAGATAGTTTTAAAACTAAGGATATAACCGGTAAACCATGTGCCATTTTAAATGAAATGTTATTAGAGCATGATTTGTATAAAGACAAGGTGGATAAATTTATGATTATATTTAGTCAGTGCTATTAACTAGAGGAGCGAGTTATTTTCTTTTTCTTATGAAAAAAACTCTTCAGTTCAATCGATTTAATTCTTTATTTGATTTTTATCATTAAGAGTGCAATTCAATCAACTCACTCTTTAGCTGCTGATAACTATCTTTTAGAATCTACTTTATCTTCAGTTAGCTTCACTACAACTATAAATCAATTTGTTGTAGAGCCAGCCACAATAAATACGTTATCTGGAAAATTAAGTGAGTATGGGTAATTTTCTATCGATGTTGACCTGAAAGGAATTAGTACTGGAATTCCGATCAGAGATACCAGATTGAATGAGATATTCTTTGAATCAGTAAAATCCCCCGAGGTGAAAGTAAGTGGAAAAGTTGACTTGGCCGCTTTATCTAATGGTCCTAAAAAACTAGTTATTCCTGTACAAGTTATTATGTATGGCAAAACAAAATCGATAAACTTTCCTGTTGTAATCTTAAAAGATAATAACTATGTCATGGTGAGTTCGTCTTCTTCAGTAATCGTAGGTGCCGCAGATTTTGGGCTTCCTAGTGAGAATTTAACGAAACTTGCTGCGACTGTTGGTGGAATAAAGATATCGGACAGAGTTCCAGTTTCTCTAGCGCTAGTATTTAAAAAGTAAGCCTTTATCTCTAATTTAAAAAGTCTGGATATCTCCAGGCTTTTTATTATCTATTGCTTTGCTCTTTAAGTATGGTCTAAATTAATTTTAGGATTAACCAATACATAATCCATGATATTACGACCAATTGGAGCTGCATATTTACCCCATCCCGCATTTTCTAATATCGTAGTAACTAAAACCTTTGGCGTATCTAAAGGGGCAAAACTAGTGAATAAAGCATGATCTCGAAGGTGCTCAGCAAGCTCTTTAGAATTATATTTTTCACCCTTATCTAAACCAAAAACCTGACTCGTTCCTGTCTTTCCGCCTGCATCATAAGCTAAGTTTTGGAATAATTTACGTGCCGTTCCTGACACTAATACGCGATGCATTCCTTCTTTAGCTAAATCCCAATAGAGCTTTTTAGTATGGCTTACTTGCGGGAAATCTTTAAACGTAACGTCTTTAAATTTTCCATGTTCCATTACTGATTTTAATAAATGAGGGCGATGAACGATGCCTTCATCAGCGATAACGGCTGTTGCTTTTGCAATCTGTATTGGTGTTGCGGTCCAATAACCTTGCCCAATTCCAACGGGAATAGTATCGCCTTTATACCAAGCTTGATGGTAATTCGTATACTTCCAGTCTCGAGTTGGCATATTGGCAGAGCTTTCTTCTCTAATATCAATGCCTGATGGTTTGCCGTAGCCAAATTTATTCATCCATACAGATAATCGGTCAATGCCCATGTCGTAAGCTACTTGGTAAAAGAAAGTATCTACTGATTTTTCTATTGCTTTTACAACATTAACTTCACCATGACCCCAACGAATATCATCACGAAATTTACGGCTGTTAGAGTGTGGGATTTGCCACCAACCAGGAAAATTACTTGTCGTATTCGGGGTAATAACTTTCTCACTTAATGCAGCTACGGCAATTTGTGGTTTTACAGTAGAGCCGGGGGGATAAATACCTAAAGTTGTTCTATTTAATAAAGGAAGGTCTGGATTATTTAATAATGCATTGTAACGTTTTGATGAAATGCCATGAACAAACAGATTTGGGTCATAGCTAGGGCTAGATACCATCGCCAATATTGAATTATCTCTAGGGTCTAATACAACGATAGAACCACGACGTTGATAATCTTCCATCTTGTGGGTTATAGGGTTCTCTTTTTTCATCTTTAATTGATTATAAGCATACAATTGAAGGCCTAAATCGATGTTTAATTTAATGTCTTTTCCTGACGTTGGTGCTACATAATCAAGCGTTCGGACGATACGTCCACGACTGTCTATTTCTACTTTTTCATAGCCCGATTTACCATGCAACATATCTTCATAATAGAGTTCAATACCGAGTTTTCCGATAGCTTTAGTGCCTTTGTAATTTATATATTTATGGTCTTTTTTTAGATTGCGAATATCACGGTCATTAATTTTACCCACATAACCTAAAACATGCGTCAAGCTTGCACCGTATGGATAATGACGTTCGAGGTAGGCATTAATATGAGTGCCATCATAGTGAAATTGATTTACAGAAAACTTGGCTATTTGCACCTCACTCATTTGCTCTATTAAAGTAATGGGGTGGGTACTTCGGTTTTGGTGCATGACTTTTTTAAACTCAGAAATATCCTTATCGCTTAGACTCAATAATTTTTTTAATGATGTGAGAGTCTCGTTGATATTGGCTATTTTTGCGGGAATTAATTCTAAGGTTGAGATTGGGATGTTTTGTGCTAATAACACGCCATTATGATCGTAAATTAGACCGCGATTTGGAGCAATAGGGATAATTTTAATTCTATTATGGTTTGAGCGAACTTGGTACTTATCGTGATCTTTAACTTGTAAATAATATAGGTTAAAGATGAGTCCACCGATAGCAATTAGCATAAATAGAAAAGCAATAATGACTCGTTGGTTGAATAGGGATACTTCAAATTCGTGATTTCGGAATGGTATCTTTTGTTTAAACATAGAAACTCTTAAATGATTGGAAGAACCCCGCTACTTTCCTTTTTATTTTTATGAAATATCTAATCAGCTAGGGGCGGCAATGACTATGACGCTAATATACTCATTTAGAATGTTCTTGCGATACAATCCATCATTTTTGACGTAAAACTGACATTGAAGGTAAGAAGCACTACAAGAAATTCAAATGATATGTTTTTAAATTAGAAATTTTTGATTGTCCTAACTATATTAAAATAGACATAAGCAACTTAAATGAATGAAAATATAGTGTTACAGCTCTTGGAATGGAGTCTTAAAAATAAGAGTTGAAAATAAATTGAAATATAAAAGTGTCTATTTTGTTAATCATCGCCTATATTTCATTTGAACAAGAACTTGATTTGAGGTAAAAAATTTTATTTAAATCAAGTAATAATAACTATATAGGAATAATTATGAATAAATACATGGCAGAGTTTATCGGTACGTTTTGGCTAGTGTTAGGAGGGTGTGGTAGTGCTGTATTAGCTGCTGGTTTTCCTGAGCTAGGTATAGGGTTTGCGGGCGTAGCCCTTGCATTTGGTTTAACAGTATTAACAATGGCATTTGCGATAGGTCATATCTCTGGTTGTCACCTAAACCCTGCAGTTTCAATTGGCCTTTGGGTTGGTGGACGCTTTGATGTGAAAGATCTTCTTCCTTACATTATCTCACAAGTTTTAGGCGGGATTGCAGCAGGTGGTATCTTATACCTAATCGCAAGCGGTCAAGCTGGCTTTGATTTGGCGGGCGGCTTTGCATCAAACGGTTTTGGTGAACATTCACCAGGTGGTTACTCAATGATGTCAGCACTTATCATTGAAGTGGTACTAACTGCTATGTTCCTAATTGTTATTATGGGTGCAACGGATAGCCGTGCTCCAGCAGGTTTTGCACCTATTGCGATTGGCTTGTGTCTAACTCTTATTCACTTAATCAGTATCCCTGTAACAAACACGTCTGTTAACCCTGCACGTAGTACTGCTGTTGCGGTTTATGTTGGTGATTGGGCGACATCTCAACTTTGGTTGTTCTGGGTTGCTCCAATTGTAGGTGCTGTAATAGGTGCGTTGATCTACAAAGTTATTGCTAAAGAAGAAGCATAATTTAGGGTCAGCTTTTTATACCAATGTAACCAGTAATAATGATCCGATAATTAATGGAATTGGTATTAGATGTAGAATGTAAAAAATGCCGATGATTGTAGTCATCGGCATTTTTATATCAGCTATTTTATAGGATTGATTGAGTTGCTACTTTTGGTTTATGTGTTCCATCTCAGCTAAATCGTATTCTCTAATATCGATTTTTGCATAATCGTTACAATTCTGACAAGCGTAGTATTTTGCTCCATCACAGTATTGATGCTGCAATACCATTGCTGGCTGTTTACACCAGTCGCAGTGACCTTCTAGATTAAACATATGACTTTCTCTACTTATAATACCAAGGCAATTAATGCATTAATTTTTATATGTTAAGTTGTTTGATTACATTTTTATAACATATTTTGAGTGCAAAGATTTTATAGAGTCGTTCTAGATTGTAAAGACATTCGGCCAGCTTTGAGACCTTTCACGGTTTTATTTGGCGATAGGCCTTATTTATCTCAGTTAACATCACACCATCAGTTCCATGATCAGGGTGATGAAGTTGAGCAAGTTTACGGTATTGTTTCTTTATATTAGAAGTATTACTTTGCGTGGTAACACCCAATAATTGATATGGAGTAAAAAGAGGAGCACTAAAAGACGCTTTTTTTGCGGTATCTAACTCAATGTTTAAACGTTTTATCGTGACTTCTTGAGCGTCCGCTCTGATCTTTAATTTTTCGCTTGTATCTTGCAGTTGCTTAAGCTTTTCGTTTTGTAGTGACTTAGCAAAATTAGAATGCTGTGGTGGGTTTTCTTTATTTTGGCTCATTGCTTTTTTTAATCGCAATAATAAAAAAATCAAAATAACTATCATAATAGCGATCAGTAAATAACTACCAAAAGTGATTAATGCCGTTGGTTTTTCCATCTGAGTGATAATAATTGGTTTTGGCTCAGGTGCTGGTTCACTATGTGTTGGTTGGACTGTTTCACTCTGAGGAGCGACTTCTTGCGTGTCTTGAGCTTGCTTCGGTTTCTGTTGTTCTTCTGCTAATGATTTCAATACACGTTTATAACCAAGCATTGCTTCACCATGACCATTATGAGAGGCAATTTGGTACCACAGAGAGGCATTATATAAATCGACTTTGCCAGATAAGCCGTATTCATAAATCTCGCCTAAATAAAATTGAGAAGGTGGGTTGTTTTGTGTTGCAGCACGAGTAAACCAATAGATGGCTTGTTTACTGTCTTGAGCTACACCATAACCATTTTTGTATATCTGACCTAAATTAAACTGCGCTGTCGTATTATCTTGCATAGCAGCCTGCTTAAACCACTGAATAGCATGATCAATATTGATTGGTCGATTGGTCCCTGATTCGTACTCCATTGCAAGTTTTAGCTGTGCGCGTGCATCACCTAATTCCGCTTTTTCTTCTAAAGAATCGGCATAAGTGGTGAAACTAAAAAGCAGAGTAATAATAAGCAGAATCGAACGAACCATAAATATAAAATTATTAACAATAAAAAGACGGCAACAGTGTAGCTATAGGGAGGTAGAAAAGTAAAGATAAAAGGTCTAGACAAGAAGGCATGTAACTATGAAATATCCCATTTACAAAAACAAGAGAAGCCGACCTAGAAGTTAACTATTGAGTTTGACCACCTCTAGCTTATATCTATATAACAATTTCAACTGTATTAATTTCGTGTTTGTATGTAGGGAATACCATGCTCTGTCGTTATCGCCTGCTTCCAGGTTACTCGCTTACTAAAAAAGATATTCCGTATCTTTTAACACCCAATGAATTTATCGTATTGGTAAGAAATACATCTACTCTTGTTTCCTTTCTTCGTTCTTTACCTGAAAAACTTCAGAAGAATAGAAGTATAAGTAATGCGCAAGATATACATGGTTTGACACGTAACTTAAGGCGATTAATAGAAAAGGGAGAATGGGTGGCTTTATCTCTTTCTCCTCAAAATAGAAGTGTTGAACAGTTACACTTGCCTGTTATGTCAGGTTTGCAGCAACGAATTGATCGCGTTCAAAATCCAACGAGTTATTCACGAATAAAAACAAGGCCAACACTAAGACACCAAGAAGTCCAATCAACCATACCTGTTATGGCAATAGAGAAACGAGCAGATAATAAAATAGTGGTAGAATTTGCAGGCCAATGGCCTAACAATGCTGCGTCTATTTCAATATCTAAGCTAAAAGGCTTAAATGAGAAAACCAAAAAGATAAAAAAAGACAGTAAGCTTACTCATCGAAGCCTTGTTGAATTCTCTGATTTAGATACAACACCAAGATCTCTCTATTTAACGATCCCTAAAACGCACTCCGCTAAAGAGTTTAATTTTTTATTAGGTGAAGGCATCAGCCCAGTGAAAAAAGAAATAGAAATGGGAGAGTGGGATAATGTATTAGTGCCAGTGAGACCCTTGATATATGTCTCTGAAAAGAAAGAAAAGAAACAATTAGCAGATGTAATAAAAGGCTATATTTATATTTTTTGGAAACAGAGATTGTGGCGAGAAGTCTTTGTAGATAAAAATAGTACCTTCAGTGATATCGATCTCGAATATTACCGTAATCTACCTGAAGAGCATGTAAATAAAAATTTAAGGAAAGCTGAAGGTTATCCGCTTCCACACCTTTGGTTGCCTTATAAAATCGCAGGAGAGGCTCAAACAGCAGATAAAGGGGTGGCTCTTTTATATAGCAGGGCTGCTCTCCCGTGGAACGTAATTAAAAATATCGAAACTGATTATGATTCATACAAAACATTAATATCAGCAGATGAATTAAAAAGTTACTCAGTGAATCAGTCATTTGATAATCAAAATAATATTGTAGCTATAGATCTACAAGAGTTCTCATCGCTTAATAAAAATAAGTTGAGTGATGCTTTAAGCGCACCAAGTCAAGGTTACTTAAACCAACAAAATAATAAAACTGCAGTAATTAGGTTAACCAATAATAGTGGAAGACTAGGTCTTATATTAAGAGATCAATTTGATCAGCGTTATGCCAACATGGATTACATACTTGAAGCTGATGGAAAAACATACGAACGAATAACTGATGATCTTGGCTTTATACCTCTTGATGAATTTTCTGAATTAGAGAGTGTGTTTATTAATATGAAAACAAATGAATACGATACTGATTTTTCAAATCGATTTTTTGTTGAGCTTGGTACCTTACAATCATTGGAAGGTGAGATTGGCTTAAATCAACGATTAAAAAACCATGATTTTATGATAGCTGAGCACGGTAATATTGATGAGAGCCTTCAGAAGAATGCACTTAAAAATATGCAATATCATTGTGGTCTGTCGATGAGTGCGACCCGAAACGAAGAAACGATCAATTGGTTTGATTGCCATGACGCTGAATAATATAAGAGCTAGGGAAAGTATGAAGTCAACATTAACATCACAGCAACCCAATTTTGATGGATTGCTCGAACAACTTGAATATAACCGTGCGTTGATCTTACGACTTACTGATAAAAAAGAAGAGTTTGGAGAGAATGAACTTGTAATTCAACGTGAGATCCGCCTGCGTTGTGATGAGCTTCAGCAGAAGCTAGATAATATTGAACGTTTAATTATCGGTCATAAAGAGGCTTTAGAAAATAGCCCCCAATTTAATGAGATAGGTAAAGACGATCTTAATTTTAATCTTATAAAGTTAAAACAACGACAACAAGATTATAAGGCTCTCTATCAAAACTCTGAATTGCAGAAAATAAAAACCGACAATGACGAATATTATCCGGTACAGCATTGGGATCTTGAATTACAAGATAATAAAAAGATCCCTCCTTTTATACCAAGAGAAACTAGGCAGGTTTGTACTCATAAAGCAGAGAATAAACTGAATGGAAAAGCGACCCATATAACTAGCAATCGAAAGGTTGATTATAGCATTGCTAATTTTGTTTATGCAGATGATGATTCGGCACTTGATAACCGATATGTTTGGTACTGGGAGGAAGAAAAAAATCATTATGCAGAGACAGGTGAAGCTAGTTGGGTGCCAACGAACCCTAACGTTGCGATAACTAACAGTTTTGGCTTTGCACAGCCGATTTCAGTTATTTCATATCATTTGATGATGGAGAAAAATGAAGAAACTAAAGAGGATAGGTTACGTTTAGCAAAAATACTTTCAATACAAGCATTCATGATGCAGAGAGAAGGAGAAAATAATCATGCTCGGTATGGAATTTCATCTTCATCCATAAAGTTAACAACGAAGGCTCGCTTTTTTGTATACCCTTTAGATGAATCCCCTTTCTTGTCTAAATCAATGGAAACCCTTTCTTCCATAAAAAAAGAGGAAGCTAATAACGCTTCGTCGGGAGACTGTATTGAAAGTGTCGTAGCCTTTGGTGTGAGTCCTGATGATATTGATACAAGCAAATACAGATACCAAGAATACCTTTATAACGGCAAGATTGCAGTTCATTGCACATTGCCAGAGTGGAATCATCGTTTGCGTAAAGTACTAAGTATTGTTCAGCGCCAGATTAATGAATATAACCTTGTTTTGAGTGCCTTCTACGTACGTTTATCTGCCTTAAATGAAATGATTGACTTGCTTAAGTTACAAACTGAATATCCATTTAAAGGTGTCGAGAAAATGGATTGGACTGCCTTGGCACTTAGTGGAATTAAAATGAAAGTGCTGGGCATGACATGGGATGTGTTCTTTCGTAATGAAGATAAAGAAAGGATCTTAGAAGCAGAAGATCGCGAGTCACTGTATAAGGCATTAGTTGCGTTAAGAAATGCCATGATGGAAACCATGGAAAACCCAGAGAGCACAATAAGTCCGCTTCATAATGCTCTCGCAAAAGAGAAAGGACACGTAAATTATAGTTGTGATCAATTATGGGATTTAATCAACTCTTCAGCTTTAAAATCTGAGCTACAGCGCTATGTCGAATGTGCAAAAGCAGCCATTAATGATGAATCACAGCATGAAAAAATTAAAAATGGCTTTGCTCCCGGCCCTTATATGGTCGAAGAAGGAAATTGGGCATTAATTTTTAACACCATAGCCGAGTGTTATGCTGCGCTGTCTTCGTCTTCTAAACACAAGCAAAAATTATTTGATGAGGTTGTTTCACCAAGCTTAGATTCATTATTATCGATTGATCCCGAGCATGAATTGTATAAGCAGTTTGATAGTGTTTGGGGAAGTACCGCAGTCTTAACTATTGAACAAGCTGAAAATGGTGCAGTTAATGATAATAGTTATATCAAAGAACAGGTTAAGTCTGTATCTAGACTTAAGAAAGTAAGAAAAAACCAAACAAATTTATTGGATGTAATTTTTTCTGAAGAGATATTAACTACTTTTGAAACCATCTGGAATCTAAAGGGAGTTATTGTTCCAGGCCCCGGAACACCTTGCGTTCTTCAGGTGATACTCTCTTGTTTTCAAAAAGAAATATTCTCTGAATTATATAAAAAAATTAAAGGGGATGCAGCGTATCATTTAAGGTTTTTTAATTCGGTTTCACGAGTTTTCAGGGTATTAGAGGTAACAAAGGGGAAATCGAGAGCCTCCGATTTAAGTGATATATTTAGATCATTTGTAGTTACGCAGAATAAGCAGAGCAATCAAGAAAGGCGAATTTCAGCAGGAAAAAGATTAAAACGCTACTCAGAGAATCTAGCTAATGGTAATGGAGATGTATCTGATTCATTTTATAAACATTTTGATGGCAGACAGAGTAAATATAACCTGTTTGCTTTTGCTAAAGTGCTTTACGTATATTACAACTTAACCACTAATATTCAAACTGCGTTAAGCCTTGAAGATCAAGCGAAAGAGAAAGGCTGGGACAGTAATAGAGTCCAGTTAGAATTAATGAAATCTACATTAACGGTCACTTCAGATACGTTAAGCATGGCAAAAAGTATTGCTGTAGTAATAGAGAGACTTAAAGTAACAACCATTGGTAAAGGGAATTTTGACTTTTCTATAAAGTTACTGGGTAGTTCTCTTGACCATTTGGCCAAAATATTAACAGTAGCGACGCTTATTACCACAGCGATAGCTATTAATGAATATGATCCCGCAGATGGCGATGCCCTGTTAATGGCGAGTACCGCCTCTTTAATCGCGGATAGTCTACTGTTATATGGTTGGATGGCAAGCAGTGGTGTGTTAGTTGTGGTAGGGACCGCAATTACTGTTTTAGTGATTGCTGTAGAGTTAGTGCAAATGTATCAACTTGCTAATAGCACAGAAGCACAAAAAAGACTTTTAACACTTTGGTCTCAATTTAAAGAGGGCTTTGAAAGAGATAAAGTTATGGCTTTGATCAATAGTAGCGAGGTGGTAACGACATTAAGAGATTATCGTTCAGGAACTCCACTTGAACTCGATATTGATATTAAGTACAACAAATCAAAAGATGAACTGATAAAAGTATTACATAGCTCTCCATTTGATCAATTAAATAATTGTCAAAAAACCAAAAAAGAGGTGGCTATAGTTGCTGATAAGTTATCGGAATCAATGTGGGGGCTATTTACAAACAAAGGATATGTCGAACTAGGCGGTTTATCATGGAGAGCAGTTATTCCAATGTACTTATTGGGTTATCAAAAGGCACACATTGAATCACTGGTTACATTCGATACTCGCTTAGATGAATTTTCTGGAATAAAGAATATTAACGATATCATTAATTATTATGAGCAAGTAAAAAATATAAATATAGATTCAGGTAATAATAAAGAGTCTGTTTTTATTTCTATGGTAAATAGCAATATAGAACATCAATCTGATCGTATTCATATAGCTACTCTGCTTGAACGAGGTGTATTTATTCCACCAAATAAAGAGGATCAGCGTTTCTTCTTAGATTCTGTTTGGCAACACGAAACTTATCGTATTCCAAAATTAAAGTCAGAAGGATTTAAATGATGAATCTAAACAAAACCTTGGTTTCATATATAGCAGTATTACTAATTGCGTTTAGTAGTTGCCTTCAAGCATCTCCCTTATCAAAAGAAGAGCAAGCTCAAGTTGTTATTTTAACATCTCCAACGGCTCAAAAATTACAAAAGTTAGCCGATGATATTGGGACTGACATTTACTTTTATGTCGAGGGTTTGACTGCTCATATTGGGCCAATATCTTCAGGTGATATTGATTATGTAACGCCTTCAATAGTACTTAATACTGGTAAAATGATTATTGGTACTGAATATATACCTAAAATATCAGTATTACTTAATCAAGTTGGAGATGCTAATCATGCGGTAGTTAGTGGAAATGCTTTATTAAGTGAATTAATTATTACAAATTTGAAAAAAATTAAATATTTAACATTATGGAATGCTAGATATGATTTTGAATATCTTGATCTAAATGACTTTAATAATTTGAAAGGATTGGAGGTTATACGGGGAGAAATTAAAATAATAGACCTACCACAAAAAGGGCAACTCAATTATATTGAAATAGAGAGTGGTAAATTAGAGGGTGTAAATAATTTTGAAAGGCAAAAAAAATTAAATGGTCTTGTTTTAAAAACAAATAAAATTAATGACTATAAAGATTTGTTTGGCAATAAGTCATTAAAGAAATTGACACTAGTTATGGGTGAAGAAAGATTAGACGTAAGTAGTATGAAAAATCTAGTTGATCTTGATTTATTTTATCCAAAATATGAAGATGTTGAAAAAATAGAGGGTCTTGTTAATCTTGAAAAGCTAGAGATATGGTGGGGAAAAGATGATGATCTTTCGAAGATTAAACTACCAAGATCCCTTAGAATAATAAAAGTATTTGAATCAGATAAAAATGCAATAATGCCATTAATAAATTTACCTAACTTAAAAGAAGTTATATTTAGTGGTGGCGATATTGTTAAAGTCCCAATGTTAGAAAACTTACCTAAGCTAGAAAAACTAGTAATATCTAAAACTAAGCTAACGTCATTAGATGGTATAGAAAAACTAACAAGCTTAAAATATGTCAGATTTGAAAAGAATGAAATTACTGATATATCAGCACTTTTTCCATTAGAGAGTCTGGTTGAAATTGATTTATCCGATAGTAAGTTTAAAAGACTAGGGTATATAGGGAAAAAACCACACCTTGATATGATCAAGCTAAGTGATAGTGAACTGGAAAGTGTTGATTTTGATGCGATAGCTAAATACCCATATTGTTCTATTTCGATTGAATTTACGCCGTTTGAAATGAATGCATCCGATGATGATCTCGATAAGATATATAACCTATGGGAAAAAGGGCACTTATAAGATGAAAGAGAAAAGTAACTTAACTAGGCGCTGCAATCAAATTATCTCTATCATTTTGTTGCCTCAAGTTCTGCATCGAATGTGGATAGAGTTTAACGATGGCGTTGTAACTAATTTGGATTATATATATCTGCTTTTATTAGCTTGGATTATACAAGCCTTTATATCCCCTTTTCTTTTTAGAAAAGAGATTGAGTAGAATTTATTTATGAATAGGAGATTAATCCCTTAGCTGCTTTTCCCCCTCACTTCGCATAAAATTCAAAAGAGATAATCATGTCAGTGTAGGAGTCGGTGAGTATGGATGAACAAACAATAAAACAGGGATTAAAAGCGCTCTGTTTAATAGATAAGGATTTGGAAGCGGCTGTAAAAATCCAAGGTTATCCATCACCGAGAGTGAACCCTCATGGTTTTGATGCTTTCTTATCTATTATCGTTAGTCAGCAACTATCAACTAAAGTAGCGGCAGTGATAATGGGGCGCTTAGTTGCCTTATTGGGAGAGGTTACTCCAGAACGTTTATTAAGTATTGAAGATCAAAATCTTCGAGATGCCGGTTTATCTTGGCGCAAGATTGAATATGCAAAAGGGTTAGCGTTAGCGGTTCAATCTGGGAGTCTGGATATTGATGGGCTAAAGACATTAAGTGATGAAGACGCGATTACGGCAATTACTAACCTAAAGGGCTTTGGCCGTTGGAGTGCTGAGATTTATTTGATGTTTTCGTTAGGGCGACAAGATATTTTCCCTGCGGATGATCTAGGGGTATTGATTGCGTTAGGAAGACTAAAGGGACTTACTGATAAACCAACACCAAAACAAGCGAGAGAAATGGTAGAGCATTGGCGACCATGTAGGAGTGTCGGCTCGTTATTCCTTTGGCAGTATTATCATAAAGATACGTAGCTTCTTATTTAAATCCGAGAAAAAGGGCGTATGAGTTACCTCAATACGCCCTGAATTTTCTTATTAATGTTTAGGTAGTTTTAGTGTTGAATAAGGTATTATTTTACCTCTTCAAATTCCGCATCTACCACATCATCTTCTTGCTTAGGTTGCGCTCCTGCTTCAGCACCTTGTTGTGCTTGCGCTTTCTGTTGAGCGATTTCCATCAGCTTTTGTGCTGCTTGCATTAGCTCTTGAGTTTTCGCATCGATTACTTCTTTATCATCGCCTGACTTAACGTCTTCTAGTGCTTTGATTGCAGCTTCGATTTTTTCTTTCTCGTCAGCTGGAAGGGCATCGCCTGCTTCTTCGATTTGTTTCTTCGTACCGTGGATCATTTGATCCGCTTGGTTACGTGCTGTTACTAGCTCTTCGAACTTTTTGTCCGCGTCTTTGTTCGCTTCAGCTTCTTGTACCATTGCTTCGATTTCTTCAGGAGTTAAGCCACCAGATGCTTTGATAGTGATCTTTTGTTCTTTACCCGTTGTTTTATCTTTTGCTGATACGTTTAAGATACCATCAGCATCTAGATCGAATGTTACTTCGATTTGTGGCATGCCACGTGGTGCTGCTTGAATACCTTCTAGGTTAAATTGACCTAGAGATTTGTTGTATGTTGCTTGCTTACGCTCACCTTGAAGTACGTGGATTGTTACCGCACTTTGGTTATCTTCAGCCGTTGAGAACGTTTGGTCCGCTTTCGTTGGGATTGTTGTGTTCTTCTCGATTAGTTTCGTCATTACGCCACCCATCGTTTCGATACCGAAAGACAGAGGAGTAACATCAAGAAGAAGGACATCTTTAACATCCCCCGCTAATACACCAGCTTGAACGGCTGCACCCATTGCTACTGCTTCATCAGGGTTCACGTCACGACGCGCTTCTTTACCGAAGAAATCTGCAACTTTAGCTTGAACCATAGGCATACGTGTTTGGCCACCAACTAGGATAACATCAGTGATCCCATCGATAGTTAGATCAGCATCTGCCAGAGCCACTTTTAGCGGTTCAAGCGTACGAACTACTAGGTCTTCAACTAGAGATTCTAGTTTTGCACGCGTCACTTTAACGTTCATGTGCTTAGGGCCGGTCGCATCAGCAGTAACGTAAGGAAGGTTTACGTCAGTTTGTTGAGCTGAAGACAGTTCAATCTTCGCTTTTTCTGCTGCTTCTTTAACACGTTGCATTGCTAGAGGATCAGTTTTAAGGTCGATGCCTTGCTCTTTCTTAAACTCATCTACTAGGAAGTTGATCATGCGGTTATCGAAATCTTCACCACCTAGGTGAGTATCGCCGTTTGTAGCAAGAACTTCGAAAGTTTGCTCGCCATCAACATTGTCGATTTCGATGATAGAGATATCGAATGTACCACCACCAAGGTCGTATACTGCGATAGTGCGATCGCCGCCTTTTTTGTCTAGACCGTAAGCTAGCGCCGCTGCTGTTGGTTCGTTGATGATACGTTTAACATCAAGACCTGCGATACGACCAGCATCTTTCGTTGCTTGACGTTGAGCATCGTTAAAGTAAGCAGGAACAGTAACTACTGCACCAGTTACTTCTTCGCCTAGGAAATCTTCCGCTGTTTTCTTCATTTTCTTAAGAATTTCAGCAGAAACTTGAGGAGCCGCCATTTTTTGGCCTCGTGCTTCTACCCAAGCATCACCGTTGTCAGCTTTAACGATTTTGTACGGCATGATTTCGATATCACGTTGAACTTCTTCGTCTTCGAAACGACGACCGATCAAACGCTTAATCGCAAACAATGTGTTTTGTGGGTTAGTAATCGCTTGACGCTTAGCTGGCTGACCAACAAGTGTTTCGCCATCTGTGTAAGCAATTACCGATGCCGTTGTACGCTCACCCTCTGCATTTTCTAAGATACGTGGCGTATCGCCATCTAAAACAGCAACACAAGAATTCGTTGTACCTAGGTCGATACCAATGATTTTACCCATAATAATTTTCCTTTTAATTCGCATTAGTTATTTTAATGCAAATAATTTAAATTTGATGTTGTTTAATAAGCGTAAACCTAATGTCTATTTACGGGGTTACGCTATTCTCAATGAAATATGATGATCTATATTCGCGTTAATCAATAGGTGAGGGCTGTATTTTTATACTAAATACAATGCGTTATTATCACCGATCAGTAACGACAATATGTGTTATTGATTGATTAAAATCTTACGTGCTTGAACAGCTTCAGGAACTTCTCGAACAAGATCGATATGAAGTAATCCATTTTCCATGCTTGCTGCAGATACGGTTACATAATCAGCAAGTTGAAATTTTCGTTCAAAGTTGCGCTCTGCAATGCCTTGATAAACGTAAGTTGGTTTTATTTCAGATGAGGTAATGTCACCTGACACAATCAGCATATGTTCGTCTTGAGAAATTGTTAACGAATCTTCAGAGAAACCAGCAACTGCCATTGTAATACGGTAGTTGTTCTCGTCTTTCTGTTCGATGTTATAGGGTGGGTAACCATTTTGAGATGGTTTGTTAGCACTGTTCTCTACAAGATTAAACAGGCGATCAAAACCAATGGCATGACGGTACAGGGGAGAGAAATCGATATTACGCATAATACTATCCTTTAAAATAAGCAATAGTTCTCGACGCTCTAAGCGAGGAGAAAGAACTCATATTCAGAGCCAACATAGACTCATTAATGACATATGGTTCAGGATTAAATGTTAGAAACAACGCGACTATTCTTAAATAAGTAATCAGTAGAGCAGTTTCATTTTGATAACGTTCTGTTCCCTATAATAAGGCGAACCAGTTATCAATGAACTCCAAATGGCAATTCATGTAATCAATATATGCTTCCGAAACTTTGGTGTCAATACTTTGATTAGAAAATTTAATGATTATTTTTACTTTGTATCACCAAAGTAACTACAGTTCAGCACCGCACTTAGATCACAAAGAGTATGTCCGGGGATTGAATAGAAAAATGGATGCAGTTCAGTCAACTGCATCCATTATCATTTAAACAACCGATAGATCTTTAGATTATCTCTGAGGCGTAATTAAGTACTTTTCACCGGTTGCTTGTTTAGAATAAGCGGCCAATGATTGTAACTGTAATACCTCAGCTAATGACACCTCATATGTGTAGTGACTAGCAAATGTGGTAGTAATTTCATCTGCAACACGTTTACGCATTGCCATTGCTGTTTTTGTCCCTAATTTACCCAATGCATTGAATAGTAAAAATCCATTTACCCCCCAAGCAAAACCAAAGTTACGATTTAACGTAATAGGGCCGCGATCTAATGCGCCATAAATATACACTTGCTTGAAAGTGTCAGAGCCATAAACGCTGTGCTCTTTCATATCACGAGCCGCAGCAACTTCCATACAGTTAAGGATGTCACTGGTTAATTGACCGCCACCAATTGGGTCAAACGCAATCGTTGCTCCCGTTTCAATAATTGCAGCCGTTAAATCAGTAAGGAAAGTCTCGCTACTTGAGTTAACCACATATTTTGCGCCCATATCACGCAATAACGTTTCTTGTTCTTCTTTACGTACAATATTAATTAAATCAACGCCATCGGCAATACAAATACGGTTTAGCATTTGGCCAAGGTTAGAAGCGGCAGCGGCATGAATGATGGCTTTATGACCTTCCGTACGCATTGTTTCAACCATTGCTAATGCAGTCAGTGGGTTAACAAATGATGATGCGCCTTCTTTCGCTGTCGTGCCTTCTTTTAATTCTAGGCAACTTTGCACATTAGCACATTTAAATTGACGGTAAGTTCCACCGCCAATTACTGCAACGGTTTTACCTATTAAGGCTTGTGCCGCTGGTGATGAGCCTGCTGCGATAACCGTTCCTGCGCCTTCATTACCAACAGGAATTGCTTTACCTACGCGCTTTACTTGCGATGGCATAAACTGAGTAGGAATCTCTGCAGTAATAACAGGATATTGATCTGTGCCTGATTGCTCTGCAGTAGACATATCAGCGGCACCGAATAAAACGCCTAAGTCTGATGGGTTTAGTGGTGCAGCTTCAATACGAACAACAACTTCATCGGCACTAGGTTGTGGCATGTCGATGGCTTGCAAGGAAAGCGTTAGTTTATTGTCTTCGCTGATTGTTGAAATAAGTTGAATATTTGTATCTGTCATAGGGTTTCTCCAGAAAATAGTTACATTTTTTGAGCCAATAATGGCGTTGTATTTGGCCTGCTTTATTTGTAATTCACTATTTGTTTTTATCATTAAGCGTTACTTAGCTTTGCCGCTTGAACTTGAGCTTTCACCTTTTGGATAAACTCGGGCATGTTTGCTTGACGATCTGACTCCACGCTTTGAGCAATGGCTGATTGACCCATGGCGTCGTTCCACTCTTTCATTCCTATGACTTCGGCAAGGATGTCCCAATCAAGTTGGCTAGAGCCAAACGTGCTAACAATGGTGTTTACGTAATAAACGTAGATATCAGCCATCGTTAATTTGTCTCCTGCAATCCAAGGGGAGAATTTACA
>NZ_MSCO01000001.1:1446065-1595907 GCF_002954705.1 Aliivibrio sifiae | reverse complement strand
CATAAGCTATTTAAGGCCGAAACCCCACGGGTTAATACTTGGCGAACTTCCACTTTAATCGATTCAGGAATTTCAGTACCAGAGAAGACGTAAGGTATAAATCGTCTGCTTGGCAGTTCAAAGTAAAGCTCAGCTATTTTCATGATTTGACGAACCACTGCGCGTTCTCCTGCATCTTCAGGATACAGGGGTATTTCGGGGTATGTTTCTTCAATAAAATCACAAATGACACTCGACTCTGAAATATTAAGGCCTTCGCTTGTGGTAATCACAGGTATTTTGCCAGCCGGACTTATTGCTAATAACTCATCACTACCACCGTAAATTAGGTTTTCTTGAAAGGGCAGTTGTTTGTATAGCAGTACATGTTTAATCAAGTTGTAATAGTTACTAGCCGCGAAACCGTGCAAAGTAATCATAAATCAGTTTCCCATCATTTAATGTGAAGGTTGTAATCGTTAAGTTAAACGTATTATTACCTGTTTTAATTCGGTTATATATAAGGAAAAATGCGAATAACTATTGTCTTTTAAACAACAGTTGAAGGGAGAAGGAAAAAGGAGAGAGTGGAATTTGAGTTGTTATTCGGTTGTTTTGTGAACCATTGCGCTCCCTTTTACGTAATTATCTCAGTACATTTAATATTGAAAAACAGACTCAGCAATATAACCCAGATGGTCACTATATTAACAAGTGACAAGCTGAAGAATAATGATTACTCATAAGGTCGAGCTCTAAGCTCAAGGACTAATAAGTTAGGGTGTTATTAAGACAGATTATATCAGGCATAAAACGATGAAAAAATCACAGTTGCCAGAAAAGATATGCGTTGTTTGTCAAAGACCATTTAGTTGGCGAAAGAAATGGGAGCGAGACTGGCCAATGGTTAAATATTGCTCCAAGCGCTGTCGGTCTTTACGACATCAAAGTGAATAATAAATCTACAAATGAAGGTTTTTAAGATAGAGGATGATTATGAACGCCACCGCTGACCGCTTACGACTCATTTTAGGTGACCAATTAAATGCCAGTCATTCATGGTTTCAACACACCGAGCCACAAACGATTTACGTGATTGCAGAAATGCATCAAGAAACCGCCTATGTAAAACACCATGTTCAAAAAGTGTGTGCTTTTTTTGCTGCGATGGCCCAGTTTGCAACCGCATTAGAAAGTGCAGGGCATCGAGTGATGCACTTAACCTTGGACGATACGAAGCCATTTGAAAAAATAGACGATCTATTAAATCACCTTATTGCTAAACACCATATTACCCATTTTGAGTATCAACTCCCTGATGAATATCGTTTACGTGACATGCTCGATAAATACTGTTTGTCGTTAGAAATATCTTCTCAAGGTTATGAAAGTGAGCACTTCTTTCTCTCTGAAGCGAACATTGAAAAAGAGTTTAAGCCGAACCATCATCATCGTATGGAACCCTTTTATCGTAAAATGAGAAAGCGCTTTAATATTCTGATGGAAGAGGGGGAACCCGTTGCAGGGAAGTGGAACTTTGACAGCGCAAATCAAAACAAATTAAAGCGTACTGAATTTGATAGTGTGCCTACGCCTTTACTATTTGCTAACGATGTCTCTGATATTCTTGAGCGTTTAGGACGTTATAATATTGAGACGATAGGCCAAGCAGATAAGCAATTATTGTGGCCAGTGAATCGGCAGCAAGCGAGTGAACTGTTGGCATTCTTCTGTCGCTATTGCTTACCGTTGTTTGGGAAGTTTCAAGATGCAATGACATGTAAGCTTGATGATATGCTCACGCAAAAACAATGGAGTTTGTTTCATAGCCGTTTGTCCTTTGCTCTCAATGCAAAAATACTCAGTCCTATGCAAGTGATTGATGCTGCTATTACGGAATTTAATCAACGTCCAGACGCTATAGATATTGCTCAGATAGAAGGTTTTGTACGTCAAATTCTAGGGTGGAGAGAGTTTGTACGTGGGATCTACTGGCGCAACATGCCTGATTACCAAAACCTAAATGCACTTGAAGCGTCATTATCATTACCAAGTTGGTTTTGGACAGGAAAAACAAAAATGAACTGTATGCATCATGCAATACAACAGTCTCTTGATTTCGCCTACGCACACCATATCCAACGTTTGATGATAACCGGTAATTTTTGCTTATTAACAGGCATTAAACCTGACGAAGTAGATGAGTGGTATTTAGGGATTTATATTGATGCAATTGAGTGGGTTGAAATGCCAAATACGCGGGGCATGAGCCAGTTTGCAGACGGTGGTATTGTGGCCTCTAAGGCTTACGCTGCCAGTGGTAACTACGTGAATAAAATGAGTGACTATTGTCCTGACTGTCACTACAACGTAAAGCAGGTGAGTGAAGAGACAGCGTGTCCATTAAATGCGCTATATTGGCACTTTATGCATACACACATTGAGCAGTTTAATAATAATCCCCGCACCAGAATGGTCTATGCGAATTGGAAGAAAAAATCAGAAGAACAGCAGCAAGTTATTTTAGATAGAGCGAGACTGTTGTTATTGGATGTTGAGGGGCTGTGACGCAAATACTTTAAGAAATATATCAAAGGGGGCAATATTTCTTGAGATGTCTGTTCCTGTAGTTCCTTTTAGAAGACTTAGATTTGTTACCCCACTCCAAAAAGCTCTATAGCTGATGTAAATAAAAGTGATTCTTTTTCATGATAGATAAACTATAACGTTGTGGTGATACGTCTAAACTTTTCTCTAAAAATGAGTTCTATTACGTTAAATGCATGGATTCAAAAATCGCAATTAGTTAGTGCAATCAGTATAATATATGCAATATCGAATTTATGAGCAACGCGCTATGTTAGAACTGAGAGTACTAAAAGCAAAAAATGGTGATTGCATACTATTATCTTGGAATGGTGATGGGTCTGTGCGAAATATCCTTATTGATGGTGGAAAGTCATCTGTCTACAAAAGCGGCCCATTAAAGGGGGAGCTTTATAAAGCTTTAAAACTAATTGAAGATAGTGGACAACGAATTGATAAGTTGATTCTTACTCATGTAGATGATGATCACATTGGAGGTATATTAAGCGGGTTTAAATCAGGAGAACTTCTCAATAAGTTATGTGATAAAGTATGGTTTAACTCTGGTAGGCTAATCAAAGAAGCATTCGAAGACTCTTCGTTACCAGAAAACGAATTGAAGCTAGAGCGCATTAATGTAAAGAGTGGAAAAACTAGTATTCAGCAAGGCGTGTCATTAGAAGATCGTATCTCAGAGTTAGGTATCTGGGATAGTAAATTGATCGAGAGTGGATATTCTTATGATTTTTACGGTGCAAAAATTACAGTGTTATCTCCACAAAAAGAGAATTTAGCCAAGTTATTGCACAAGTGGAAAAAAGAAGCACCTAAAAGTATTACTGCTGGAAAGGCTACTGATTACCAATGGTCGCTAGAAGACCTTGCTATTAATGATAATTTTGTAAGTGATAAATCCGTTCATAACGGAAGTTCGATAGCAATTTTATTTGAGTATGATAGCAAAAGAATTTTGCTCTTGGGTGACTCCCACGATGGAGTGATATGTGATGGTTTATTAAATCTAAAAGATGAGTTAGGCAATAGTATTAGCCCAGACAATAAACTGAAGATTGATTACACAAAACTATCTCATCACGGCAGTGAATACAACACGAGCATGTCATTTTTGAATTTAATAGATTGTAAGAATTTTATTATATCAACCGATGGAAGCGCTCACGGACTGCCTAATAAAAGAACAATTTCGCGTATAACAAGAAATGTAAGCGACGCAAATATATTATTCAACTATCCGACTCTGATTGGGCGCATCTTTACAAAAGGTGAAGTAGAAGAATTAGAGACGCTTGGTATATCAATAACCAGTTGTGATGAAATGATCGATGTTAGGTAATACGTTAGAGAAAGCGAAACAGGCTACTGTGTGTGTACTAGACGGTAGTGGTGTGTTAATAAACCCCTATACTAGCCAATATTCATACATATTGACTGCAAAACATGTGGTAGAAGATACAAATGTTGAGCACATAACTGTAGTTAACATTGAGGGGCAAAGCTTAACTGTTATCGATAAGTTAGAACATCTTCAGATAGATGCTGCCATATTAAAAATAGAGCGTGTCGAAAATATTGAAACTTCGTATATCGTTGGTTTTGATAATCAACAACAAAGTATCAAGTTGTTCGGGTATCCATCTAATAGGCGTGAATTAGAGCGCGCTAGAGAGCAATTATATTCTTACGATGGTATATTACATGATATTCAGACTAATAGTTTAGTTTATAGTATTTCGGATATAATACAGTATGAAGATATTGAAGGCTTTTCAGGTGGGGGTATATTTTTAGTCGATGATGAAAAAGAAGAAATATTTCTAACAGCAATTGAATTTGAAATATTTAATGCCCAGTCCATTGATAGTAAAATTAATTGCATAAAAATGGATGAATATATTGAACTTCTTAGGAATAACTCCTGGGCTGAAATTAAACCCAATCATTTGTCTGATTTTATTTTCCATAGTGACTATATTTTCAATAATTTGGATTTAGAGAATGAAAATAGCCTTAATGTTATTAAAAACATTATCACAAATATTTTGATTCATTATGGAGTTATTAGCTCTGAGCAAATAAATCCAGATAAAATAATAGCTAGATTTAAGAGTCGCATACTCGCATATGGTCAAGATTTACAAAATCTTTATGATAAAGAGTTGTGGTGCGGGTTTCTTGAGTTCTTATCCATATATTTATCGTTGTTTTCTCCTAATAACATTAATTCCGTTAATGTGAATTATTTAGACCAAATGTTTCTGAGATTTAGGTTTATTTATGATCATGATAACTCAAAATTTAGACAACTATTTAAAAAATTAATATTAGAAACTGAATTAGGCCCTCTTAATTCTGACGGTAAGATATTGATCTTCACACGAGACAATTCCAACACAGGGTCCCCTTATGTCAGTAAAAGAGTTTCCGAGCAAACACTAACGGATATAGGTAGTGCATTAACTGGAGATAGAATTGAAAGAGTAAGAAAGAATAAAGAGATATCAAATGACATACTTTTTTGGCCATCTATCAGCGATGTATGTTTATCTGAAAATGAAGATGAGTTGAGTCGAATAAATATATTACAAACAACTGAGTTTAAAGAAAAAATAGTTGAAATATATGGAGAATATCTTTCTGATGATTAGTAACAATTTCATAGAAAATAATGAATTTTCTAATCTGGATGTTGATGTAGACATCGAGTTTTTTGTTTTATCGACATCGATATGTAATTCAGCGCGAATAAATACATTTTGTTGCATTATCTCCAGTACTGATATCCTTAGTGAAAAATGGAAAGAAATATCAGACAATCTAAATTATGAGTATTTTAGTAAATACGTACCATCAGATTTCGAGCGTTGGAATAATTATCTTGTATTTGTTTGCTTAGATAGTTTACCCGAAGAATTAAAGTACGAAATAGAAAATGATAAATTCTATATGCGAAAAATTGTATTAGATTTATCTCAGGTTGAAAAACCTAACATGCAACAGGCCGTTAGAGAAATATTAGATGAGAAATTACTACTATCTAATGTTAATTTGAGTACTGAAAAAAAACGAAACAATAATTGGAATGAATCTCTTGGTGATTATTCTAAGTCGATAGTTTTAGAAAAAATCTCTGCAGGAAGAGATGCAAAATCAAAGTCCATGCGAGAAATATGGCTAAATAAATTGCTAGGTATCAATAAATGAAAATAAAAAAAGTAGAAATACAAGCTTTTAAATCATACTTAGAGAAAGAAGATGGTACTTTTGATTTCACTTGTAATACATCAAGTGAGCCTGCAAACTTTGTATCTCTTTTTGCGCCTAATGGTTTTGGTAAAACATCGTTTTTTGATGCTATTGATTTTGCCATTACAAAGAAAATCAGCCGATATGTGAGAAATGATCGGTTAAAAAAGATTAATTTGGAAGAAAGTAAACAATATAATTCTCAAGAAGAATCTCAGCTTGTAATACGCAATAAAAATGCCCCTAAAAAGCTTCCAACCCGAGTTGAGGTTACAACTAATAATGCTGAAAAAAATTTTATATCATCTTACAAAAAAGGAATAAAAGGTAGTTCTGATTTTAGAATTCAATCGAAAAGTACAGCCAATAATTACTTCGAATCATCAATGTTATACCAAGAGTCTATCGACTCTTTCTTAAGAGAGACCGATTCAGAAGCAAGATTTAAAAAATTCTCAGAAATCGACACTGAATTGGTAGATATAAACAGTGCGCGATCTGCATTATTATCAATGAAATCTGATTTGTTAAGAAAACAGCAAGAAATTAATAGTGAAAAAACCAGATTATCAACAGAGATCGAATTAAATAATACTAATTCTAGTTATGCTCTTACTGTTAATCAACTACTAGAGGATGTAAATGAAAGACTACCTGAAAGAAAAATTGATGATGTACAATCACCTTTCACTGATTTTGAATATTTAAAACTTTCAGCTCGTTTGGAAGAAGTCGAAACTGTAATAAATGATAATATTGAATCTAATAGAAAAAAAGTATTAGATATAAATACTAAACTATCTCAACTCCATCTTGCAAAATCTAGATATAATCAATATGTAGATTCTACTATTCAAAGAGAGTTAATTTTAAAATCAATCAGTTATTTAGATAATGTTAAGTCTATATCAAGAACTATTTTAAAGTTAGAGCAAGATTTAAATTCTAACCAAGACCACCTTGATAAACTAACCGATTTGCAAAGTAAAGTTGATAGTTATTGTGCGCATAATTTCGCTTACAATAAGACTGCAAATGAGCTTAAAGATTTAAAGTCTAAATTAATATCCAATGAAAAATTAATTATTACTCTACGGGATACGCTCTCAAAAAAAATAATAGTTCAACAAAGTATTAGTAACAAAATCGATTCACTAGATAAAGAAAAATCCAATTTAGATGCTGTTTTTAATGATCTCGATAACAAGTCAAAGAAGTTATCAATACTCGAAAGTAATCTGAAAAAATCAGACTCTGACATTAAAGAATTCAGTTCGAATCGACGTGACCTTTCACAATGCTTGGTTGATGTTAATATTTTGAATTTGTTAGATTTTAAATGGACCTTTTCAAACGATGCTATCGATAGTATGCATAAGATAGAATTAACTTCTATTTACGAAAAACACTCTCGGTTATCAGAAGACATGTCAGTTCTTAATAAAAAAATTGAACAGGGTAACTTAGAGATAAAAGATATAAACCAGCAACAATCTGATATTAATTTTCTAATAGACAAAGCAAGAAATATAGTTACCAAAACAAAACAATCACATTGCCCTTTGTGTGAACGTAAAAATGACAGTTATGATGAACTCATAAAAAGAATTAGTAACAATTCAATGTTATCGGATATGGAAAAATCAAAAAATTCATTAAAAACCTCACTAATGAAAGAGAGCAGTCAACTATCGAATGAAATTGAAGTGCTTGAGATTGATTTTTTAAAAGCTAAAAACTTGATATTAACTAAACTTAAAGAGAAATTGACTGGGTTAGATGAAACTATTGTTAATGAATCACAAAAAAGAGCGGAGTTTGACGATAGCAAGAACAATCTAACAAGCGATCTCGATAGACTAAAGTCGTCAGTCATGTTAATGACAAAGGATTCTTATTTAGAACACCTAAATTCATTAATATTTAGTGAAAATATCAGAAAGGATGCCGTTTCTAAAGAGGTTGAAGCTCTTAAAGAAACTGTTGATTCAAGCAGTGAACAGCTAGAATTGAACAACAAGATAATAGAATTGGAAAAAAAACGTTCTATCATATTAATGGATTTATCGCGTTACACTGCACATTCTGATTTTATAAAGGTTAACAAATTACCCTTAAATTCTGATAAAAATCAGATTACATCTTTTATTAATTTAAAAATTGAAAATTTAAAAGGGACACAACAAGGATTAAAAAATGAAATTGGCCAACTTAAGGAAAATGCTGGGTCGATAGAAGTTAAAAATAATGAATCAATATACAAAAATTTCACTAAGGAGCAAAGTGAAAAAGAAATCCAAGTATTAGAAGGCAAGATATCATCTTTATCAAAAGATAATCACTGGTTTATTAATATAGTTAACACATTTATTAATGAGGTTTATGATGAGTCAAAAACCCCTCTCAAGGTTAGGGATTACTTGGAGTCAAACCTCGTTAGTTTAGAAGTAAACAATAAACACCACATTGACTTTTTAGCAAAGCTTTCAGCTATTAATGAAACCGCATCCAAGATAAAAAACTATGCTGATACCACCACACTTAAAGCTGAGTTAAGAAACGCGTCTAATAAATTAATAAAGTTACAAGATGTAATAATAGAATTGGATTTTGATATTGGGAAATTAGGTTCAGAGATTAAATCTAGAGTTGACCATTTCTTTAATACAGATCTAATAAATAAAATATATCAAAGTATCGACCCGCATCCTGAGTATAAAAAAATAATATTTAATTGTACGCCTGAAGACAAACCTAAATTATTAATATCGGCTCAAAGTGAAAAAAGTGATAAGCTGATGTCACCTACTCTTAGTTTTAGCTCAGCGCAAATAAATGTTCTCGCGTTGAGTATTTTCCTTGCAAGAGCATTATCTATAAAAGACGATGATGGTAACCCTGTTGACTGTATATTGATTGATGACCCTGTCCAGTCGATTGATGCAATTAATACCTTAGGTCTTATTGATACATTACGAATGATTTCGGTCAAGTTCGACAAACAAATTATCGTTACAACCCATGATGAGAACTTTCACGAATTGCTTAAGAAAAAGCTTCCTGATGATTTGTTCTCCTCCAAGTTTCTGAGATTAAAAGCATTTGGAAAAGTAAGTTCTGATACGTAATGTTGGATATTTGTCACCGCTCCAATATGAGAAAGAAACACGAGATTTGGTGTCCGGTTTTTATTGACCAGTAAATCTGGCAACATATTTATAGCTAATTACCATATTTTGGTATATTAGAAATTAGCTGAAATATCAGTATTCCTCAAAATTCGTAATAAGGAAATGTCCAAAAACAAGTTACCTAACTAGAAAAATGGATGCAGTCAATATCTGTATCCATTTTTTAATCACTCCAAGCTATAAATCAACTTTTAGCTTTTTCCTCAAATAATGCTTTTCTAAATGTGTTGTAAAGAGGTTCCCATTTAGTAGAACAATCATATTCATTCTAGATATTCTCTGGTTATCGAGTAAAGATAGGCCTTAAATTATCGTTACTGCAAATCATTACTCAAGCGGATCTTCTTTATCATTCTCAATGCGTTACTGAATATGCTGTCAGAGATACTTTTTGGAAAATCGCTTGGTAATTGTGCTTCTAATTCCTTAATGGCATTAGGCATATTTATCGCAAATTCTTTCATTATCTCCTCCATTCTCGCAGTATCAAACCCAACCGCTTTAGCCGTATCAATAAAATGACGTGTGTATATTTTATCAATAGGGTATTTCTTTCCTTTCGATGCTGTTAGTCCCATTGCCAGTTTTAATGAGCGAATATTCATCCCTTTACCACCTAAGATCGGATAGGCGGATAAAATGTCATAAAAGGGCGTAAGGTGATAACTGCCTTGTGCATTAATAAAAATGGAGAAGTTTTTTGCGTGTCCATCTGTTGCACCGATTAACCATTGAAATACCTGAAATCGCATGAAAGCATCACGATCTTTTAGTGATTGGCTTGAGCCCATAAGAAGATCCATAATGGTTTTTATACTTGGACCTCCATCTGCTTCATATTTAATTGATGAGGGTAATCCAAATGCTTGGCACATATCTTCTTGCGGTAATCTTAATAGCTTGGTGTTATTTTTAATCCACTTTCGATCAAATCGCTCTACAGCAATGGCTTTTATTTCATCACAATGGATTATTTCAACATTAGGTACATTGAATCCTAGCTTCTTCGCTAATTGGATGCACAGGTATTCATTTTCTACACTATCACTCATATCGAGAGTGGCATTAGGTTGTTGAATTTTACCTATGGGTAATTTGATTATATGTGTTGTTGGCGTTGATGCCTTCGGTATACACCATTGATCATTTATTCTGAGTAGCGCTGTTTTTTCTTGTGCTCCGGCAACCGAAATTCGAAAGTCTGATTCATCTTCTAACATTCCTAATGGGATATTGGATTGATAGGCTGAGAGTACTTGTTTGAGCCGTGCTGGAGTTAAAACTTCATAATCCAGTTGTTTGGTATTTGGTTCTTCATCGTTAGTTAATAAAGAAATGGCACCGACGCTGTCTTTACCCACTTCATGAAGTAAATCGAACGTTTGACGAGATTTAGCTTGGTATCTGGCAACGATGCGATCTCTGACTTCTGATAAATCAGGTAATAGGTTGTCGAAGTAATTAATAACGCAATCACTGGTTATCTTTGGATATTGTAGGGGGAGGGATAATGAAAGAGGTCTTCCTACCGTACTTTCAATCCATGATTTATCGTATTGAAATTGGTGTGCTCCGTTACTAAGTTTAGTAAATTCTCCAACACGCTCACCATTCATGTATGCAATTAATACAGCCATTACCACGCCTCATCGTCTAGATTGTCTTCGTGACTTGTTGGCACTTGCTCTTGAATAATGCAATGAACTTCTAATGCATGAAGGATCTTAAAGAGCGTCTGTAACTGAGTCGTTTCAGGATGGTTCTCAAAGCTAGATAGGGTGGATTGTTTTACACCAACTTTTTTAGCAAGCTCTGTTTGAGTCAAATTGTGTTTGGTTCTAATAAGCTTTAAGTGGTTAGCTAATTGTTTTGGATTATAAATCATCATACACCCCATCATATTATGTGATATCCCCGATAGAGGATAATTAATAATATATACCCGATCGGGGATAAGTCAATGTATATCCCCGATCGAGGATAAAGCAGGTCTTATCCCTTATCGGGGATAAAACGGTACTCAAAAACCAATTACAAAATGAATGCCGTTTAAGATTGTTTCAGGGTTGTTTTCAAAGTTTGATATACAAATCACTCCCCATCAACTTTTTTGCAAGCATCATAAAACATAGATAAACTGAGTTAACTATTCCTGATTTTCATAAGATAATGCGATGTTACTTGAAGGTATTGAAACACTTTTAGTTTTAAGTAAAGAGAAGACAATGAGCCGTACAGGTAGCGTACTGTACCTTAGTCAATCTGCGGTGAGTAAGCGTATTACAAAACTAGAAAAGCGTTTAGGGAAAAAATTAATAGAGCCTAATGGTCGTTATGTCACGCTCACGGCGGATGCTAAATCGCTAATTGATAATATCGCTCCAACATTTAGCGAGCTTTGCGGACGCATATATGAACAACAAGCCTTAGCGAATGACTCTTTACTTAGAATTGATTGCTCTGAAACGCTTGTGGCAGGGTATTTCAGCCAAGCGCTATCAACATGTTTTAATGATGACCCAAATTTGACCGTCACAACAAATCACACGCCACGAATTGTCGAAAATGTAAAATCAGGAAAAGCGACGCTAGGCCTTTGTGCTGGGTATTTACCATCTGGACATGGGTTATTAAGCTTCCACCTTTTTGATGAACCATTCTATGTTGTTAGTAACAAACATTTGGATAAGCTACCTAATGAATTGATAACAACCGATCTGACAAACAGTGCGAATACTCATCAATCGGTTATTTTAGAAGCCTTAAAAGTGAACCCTATAATGGAGCTAGATTCATATACCGCAGCAGCTCATTTAGCATTACAAGGGACTGCTCCGGCACTGATCCCTTTTTCGGTAATAAAAGCATTAAATATAGAAGAGCGTTATTTATATCAATATTGCGAACTCCAACCGCTTTTTAGACCCATCTATATATGTACTAGACAAAATAATTATCGATTAGAGCGAGTTCAGAAAGTCATTACCGCACTTTCTGAACACATCAATATTAAGCTATGAGGCGTTATTCACATATAGCGATGCAATCGACTTCAATCTTTAATCCAAAGTGCAATTCTCTGGTTGGTACGATGGTTCGCACCGGTTTATGACCCATAAAGTACTCTTTGCAAATCTCATTAACCGTGTTCCACATATCAATGTCTGAAATGTAGATAACCAGTTTTAATACATGTTGAAGATCGGTTCCTGCTTCTTCAAGAATGGTATGTAAATTATCGAATACACGGCGGGTTTGTTGGTTTATATCGCCGTTTATTTTTTCCCCTGTGTTTGGGTTAATTGGTAATTGGCCTGATACGTAAATTAACCCATTATGTACTATCGCTTGAGAGTAATGTCCTTCTGCTTTTAATGAATTTTTAGTTTGAATATATTTCATCATTAACCTCTCATATCATTGATTAAATGTTCAATTGAGTTTGTTGCTTTGAGTCCATTTCCGGTTACGACACCAACGGTGAGCTCCTCAGGTTTGATTTCTTGCGTTTTTATAAGCTGAGCAATTCCTGCAAATGCCGTCGCTGATGTTGGTTCGATAAAATATCCTTGCGCTCCCATTTCTTTTAGTGCTGATTGAATTTGTTGCTCACTAACACTAATAAAATTCCCATTCGTTTCTTTGACAAATTGAAGGATTTCATTCATACGTGATGAACGCTTAATCTTAATACCTTCAGCAATGGTATTTTCTGATGTAATGTTAATTTCTTTATTGTTAAAGGCTTGAACGAACGGCTGAATGCTTTCACTTTGAATGCCAAAAAGGCGAGGGAGCTTGCTTATTTCTCCACCTTTTAATAATTCAGAGAAGCCAATATATGCTCCGGCGAGTAAACTTCCATTCCCGGCAGGAACAACAAAATTATCAGGGGCTTTATACCCGCATTGTTCCCATATTTCATAAGCGATAGATTTGACTCCTTCGATAAATAAGGGATGCCAGTTATGCCCAACATAATGGCTTCCATGAGTGACGCTGCTCTCTATTGCGGCTAGAGCAACATCTTCTCTTGTTCCTTCTATTTCAATACAGTTAGCACCGTATAATCGCGTTTGTGTCGTCTTTCCTTTGGATGTTCCAGCAGGCACAAATATATTGCATTGCATTTTTCCTTTAGCGGCATAACCGGCATAAGCACTTCCTCCATTACCGCTTGAGTCTTCAGCAATGTTCGTTATTCCATGGTTGTTGAGATAGTTGATTACAAGAGAGGCTCCTCGATCTTTAAATGAGCCTGTTGGTTGTAGCGAATCGAGTTTAACCAGTATTGGAGTTTCGGATATTTCAGCTTGGCAAATAGGTGTGATGGTTTCATTGAAAGTGATTTTGATGTCATCTTTTTTTACTGGGAAAACACTAGAATAGCGTCTAGGTGTGAATTCATTTTCTATGAGATCTTTTTTACTAAATGACGTTTGAGGTTTAACCCATAGGGCGGAGCCACATTCACATTTTATGAGTTCAGGTTTAGGTGCGTATTCTTTATTACACGCCATGCAGATGTATTTCATGGATGGTCACTTCTAAGTGTGATGAATTAGAAGAAATATTCTACGGGCGATTTTTTTATTTTATAAAGGAAAGCTCGGTATTTGTTCTATTCCTGAATGGAATAGGAGGGTGAGGAATGGTTTATTAGTCATAGAACAAAAAATGGATGCATCCAAAACTGCATCCATCTTGTTAATTACGTAGAGTAAAGCTAAAGCTGCGAATTAACGTCTCGTTTTACCCCAAATAACGCTTCTCTAAGTGCGATCTAAAGAAACTCGCATTTAGCACATCACCCGTTGCTTGCTTGACTAAATCATCCGTTGAGAATAGTGATGCCTTGCTCCAGATATTTTCTGATAACCAAGTGAAAATAGGGCTTAAATCACCGCTTAGTGTGGCTTTCTCTACATCTACGGTTTGTTTCATTGCAGCCATAAACTGAGCAGCGTACATTGCACCTAATGTGTAACTTGGGAAGTAACCAAAGCTGCCATCTGTCCAGTGAATGTCTTGCATACAACCGTTTTTGTAATTGCCCTTGGTGGTTAAACCTAGGTACTGCTGCATTTTGGCATCCCACAGTTCAGGGATATCTTTATAGCTAATTTTACCGTTCATTAAATCACGCTCGATTTCATAACGTAAAATCACGTGAGCAGGGTACGTCGCTTCATCAGCATCCACACGGATAAAATCGGGTTTTACACGAGTGTAGATTTTTTGCAGGTTATCCGCTTCAAAAATGGCTTTATCGGCATTAACAAAGTTCTTTTGCACTAATGGGGATAATTGAGAGATAAACTCAGCACTACGGCCTAATTGCATCTCAAAAAATAGGCTCTGAGACTCATGAATCCCCATTGAGCGAGCTTGACCAACAGCAAGGCCTGCAAATTCTTTTGGTAATCCTTGCTCGTAACGTGCGTGACCCGTTTCATGCACTGTACCCATGAGTGATTGCACAAAATCGTTTTCATCATAACGCGTAGTGATACGTACATCTGTTGGTACACCGCCACAGAAAGGGTGTATACTGACATCAAGACGACCGTGATCAAAATCGAAGTTTAAAAACTTCATTACATCTAGGCTAAGTTGACGTTGTTGCTCTGTCGGGTAGTTGCCATCAGGTAAGTAGATAGACTCAGTAGCTTGCTTCTCTTGAATGTTTTGAATAAGAGAAGGGAGCCACGTTTTTACGTCGTTAAATACCACATCCAGTTTTTCAGTAGTGGTTCCTGGTTCATATAAATCGAGCATGGCATCGTATGGCGTTAACCCTGAGATCTCTGCGCGTATTTGAGCCTCTTCTTGAGAAAGAGCAACAACCTCTGCAAAGTTTTTGCTAAAACTCTCCCAATCGTTTTCTCCGCGTTGAGTTCGCCATGCGTGCTCACACTTAGAGCCAGCAAGAGATTGCGCTTCTACTAAGGTTTCAGGCAGGGCCGTGGTTTGTTGCCATTGTGATTTCATTTCACGAAGACTAGCTTGTTCGTTATCAGATAGAGACTCTGATTCTGCTTTATCAAACCATTCGGCCAGTTGTGGTGCATTGCCTAGTTGATGCAAATGAACAGACAGCTCAGCCATGGCTTCAGATCTTGCTTCATTACCGCCCGATGGCATTACGGCAGCTTGATCCCAACCACAAATAGATCCTAGGTGTTCAAATCGAGATATTTTTAAACTGTGTTGAACAAGTTTCTGATAATGGCTCATAGATACCCTCATTATTATTTTTTATTCATACGTCATTGGAGTGATAGTTTCATTGTTGATCGGTTTCACTTAGAAAGAAATGGTTCATGTATTCATAACACCGTTTTTAATACATAAGGGCTCATTAATATTCATTCTGAACTAGTTACGAGCATTCTTTTTCTCAAAGTGCAGATAAAAAAATACCCCGCATAAGCGAGGTAAATAAGAGGTAACAGTGATTATGTAGGCTTAACTAATTTTTACAGGCCAGCCATAAGAGCGATATTCTTCCGCTAATTTATTGGCAACATCCGTTGATACTGTTGCCGAAATCCAATTACCAAAACCCATTACTTGATATTTAAATGTTACGTGATTCATTATTTGTCTCTCCCCGATAGATGCGCGTACTTTATCGGGCTTTGTTCTTAATAACTTTCGTATTAGGGTCAAATGGTTTGATATTTGGGTTAATTTATATAAATACGGTAAATAGGTTAAATCTCGAAAAATGAATAGATTAAATGTTCGATTTTATAAGTTGATTGAAATTAAGTAGTAATTAAAAGAAAACGAGATATATTAATGAAACTCACCATTAAATGGATATTCACGTGATTCTAGATTTTTGGGCATTTTTTATTGCCATTCTACTGTTAACAATGACCCCAGGGTTAGATACTGCTTTGGTTATCCGAAATACCACTCGTGGTGGCTGGAAAGACGGCATCACTTGTAGTCTGGGTATTTGCTGTGGTTTGTTTGTTCATGCGACTATGTCGGCGATTGGTTTATCTGTATTCCTGGTAAGCTCTGCTGAGTTATTTACCGTAATAAAGACGATAGGGGCTGCGTACTTGATTTGGTTGGGTATCCAGTCAATTAAAAGTACTTTTAGCAAACGTAGAAATACCGTAGAAGTCACAAATAAGATAAAAGAGAAGAAGGCTTCTTTAACTCTTTCTTTTAAAGAGGGGTTTCTTTCTAATATTTTAAACCCTAAAACCGCTGTGTTTTATTTGGCTTTATTACCGCAATTTATTAACCCTGAATATAATGCGTTCGCTCAATCATTATTGATGGCAAGTGTCCATTTTATCATTGCTATGTTTTGGCAAGGTGGAATTGCATTGTTGGTTGAGAAAGCACAGGTATTAATGTCGAGTGAGAAAATGACGCATCGAATAGAAAGGATCACGGGTAGTGTACTTATTTTACTTGGTGTGAATTTATTAGTGTCTAAGTAAGCTATAAAAATAAGAATGCTATACCTGATAGTTTACAATCAAAGGTATAGCATTCTTTTGTTTAATTTATTGAAAAGATAACTTAAGGGAAGTTAACTGTCTTTATTGCGGACAGATTCAATTACATTCCCAATCTTCTCTGTTATTGGGTTTGGCTTCTTTGGTTTTTTGTCTTTTTTAGCAAAATGAACATGCACATCCTGTTGTGCAAATGGAATTGAAATCCCTTCTTTATCAAAACGTAATTTCACTTCACGAGTTACGTCCCAATACACATCCCAATAATCGTCTGTTTTAACCCAAGGACGAACAATAAAATCAACAGAAGAAGCGCCTAGTACGTGAACGCGAATGTTTGGTTCTGGTTTTTTTAATGCTGCAGGATGAGCATCAACAATCTCCGCGAGGATTTTTTCTGCTTTTTCAATGCTGTCTTCGTATCCAATGCCAAATACCATGTCTACGCGACGTAATCGCTCATGCGTTACGTTCTTTATTACGTCTCCCCAAATTTTACTGTTGGGTAAGATAATGATTTGGTTATCAAAGGTTTTGATTGTGGTATTTACCAAGCTCATGGAGCTTACTTTGCCAGAGACTCCGCCAGCCTCAACCAGGTCACCAACATCAAATGGACGGTAGATAAGCAGCATCATGCCTGAGGCAAAGTTGGATAGGGTGTCTTGTAATGCGAAACCAATAATAATACCGGCGACACCAAAACCAGTTAAAACCGGAGCGAGATCTAACCCCACTTTGGAGAAGGCGATCAAAATACCGATAAAGTAAATAAGTTTACTCGACATAGAGACAAAGAAGTCCTGCATCAATTTACTCATTCGTAAGTGAGGTTGTACTACTGCTTTTAATACGATTTTACGAGTTAATTTTGCCAGCAAACGTGTTGCCAATAGGATTAAGAAGAAAACAAAGAATTTAAGGAGTTGGTCTGGTGCGTATTTAAGTAGCCAGTTACTGCCAGATGAGATCCAATTACTTAAAATAGCGGCAATGACAGGGAAGTTGAGAATGTCTTCGGTTAAATTCCCCGTAGTAGAAAACAGTTGGCGCTTGTAATTGGTGGTATTGATATCCAATTGATCGGCTATGGTGATGAGCTTGGCTAGGCCGTAGGTTGAGTTAGAGACTTTTCGTTCAAAAAAGAGATGTTGTAGAGTGAGTGATGATTTTTCTGAATCAGAAGAACGTTGAAGTTGATCTGAAAGTAGTTGCTCTCGGCTTGTATCGAAACTTAATGATGCTGAAAGGAATTTAATTTTCTGATCAATAAATAGCTTATAGGCTGCAAGTTGAGCATCTGTAGATTGGCCTAGTGTCGTCAGCCACTGGTAGTTTTCTAATTGATCATTAAGCGAGAGGTAATAGTAATCTCTCGATTCTTTTAATGTGTTTTGTAAAGCAAGTTTTTGCTCTATATCGGTGTTATCTAATTTGTCTTGTTTGTCTTTTATGTCTTTATCAAGGTATGCGATAGAGCGTTCTGCGTAGGTTATTTGTCCTTCTACTTCTTTGATTAGGAGGGGGGTTGTGGCTTCATCATGACGTTTAATTAAATCAGACAGTACCGATCTAAGTTGATTGTTTTTATCGACTTGTTGAACTCGAATAACCGCTAAATCGCTTCCTGAGAATGACGAGGCTTCTTTTTTTAATCGTGCAACTTCGTTATTAATTTTATTTAAATCAGCCAGATCTTGAGCTTCATTAGCAAAAGTGAAAGAACTGAATATAAGAAGGAACCAAATAAAATTACGCATAGAGCCTCTATTGCATTGAAATAAATTAGCAGATAACAAGCTTATTGTAGTGAAATATAAGGGAAAGTGGCAGGAGAACTTTTTAAACGGTTGTCACAAAAATGAAAAAGCAGCCGCTAAGACTGCTTTAACTAAGTTACATCATGCTTTTATTTAAGATTTTTATACTCAATGATTAAGGCTTTGAAAAAGGAAAAGAAGAATCCTAGTACCATAACCAATAATACCGAGCCAAGTATCAGAGTTAATATTTCCATATATCACCTCGTAAAGTAGTACTAAGTGAGTATATCAAAATGATAAGACTTTGCTTGTTAAGTAGGTTAAATAAATGTATCAAGATGTCTCTATCTTGGAGTGTAGAGACATCTTTAGTTAGCGTTAAGCACGATTTAAAACAGGTTCTTCTTCATTATCTTTTTGTTTACTAAAGAAAAGGTGTGTTTCTTCAATAATAATATGACGCAATGCAATTAAGCCTATTAAATTTGGTATTGCCATTAATCCGTTAACAATATCAGCAATTACCCAAATCGTATCAAGTTTCATATAAGCGCCAGAAGCAACTAAAGCGATGAAAATGACTTTGTACGGCAGAACCCCTTTGTTACCGAATAAGTAGGTCACACAACGTTCGCCATAGTAGTTCCAACCTAGGATAGTGGTAAAGGCAAAGAACATTAAACCAATAGAAACTAAGTAAGGACCAATTTGATCAGAACCTAGGCCTAAAGCAAAAGCTTGTGTTGTCATTAACGCACCAGCGGCGTCGCCTTGCCAAACGCCAGTAACAATTAAGGTTAAGCCTGTCATAGTACAGATAATCACGGTATCAAAGAAGGTACCAGTCATTGAGACTAAACCTTGTTTCACACAAGAATCTGTTTTTGCAGCGGCGGCTGCGATAGGTGCACTACCTAGACCTGATTCGTTTGAGAACACACCACGAGCGACACCTGATTGGATTGCAAGCATGATAGATGCACCAACAAAGCCACCAGTAGCGGCTGAACCAGTAAATGCAGAAGTGATAACCAATTGAATCGCTGCTGGTAATGCTTCTACTTGCATGATTAGTACAGTTAAACAAGAAACAACATAGACTACGGCCATGGTTGGGACGACTTTTTCAGCGACTTTTGCAATAGATTGGATACCGCCTAAAGTAACAATAGCCACTAAAATAGTTAGGACCGTACCTGTTAACCAAGCTGGTGCATTCATTGTTAACTGAGCAGAATCAACAATGGCATTGATCTGCGGGAAAGTACCGATACCAAAACAAGCAACGCCTAACGCGAATAATGCAAATAGCTTTGCTAGCCATTTATTACCCATGCCGTATTCAATGTAATACATTGGTCCGCCAACCATTTGGCCTTTGCTGTCTGTTTTTCGATATTTTATTGCAAGTAAACATTCCGCGTATTTTGTCGCCATGCCAAATACAGCAGCAAGCCACATCCAAAATAGAGCACCAGGGCCACCCATTTTAATTGCGGTTGCTACACCGACAATATTACCCGTACCAATCGTGGCAGAAAGGGCGGTACATAAGGCAGCAAAGCTGGACACATCACCTTTTCCTGTGCTTTGATTTTCTTCTTTTGAGAAGACCATTTTAAGCGCAGTTGGTAAATGACGTAATTGGAAAATACGAAGTCGGAACGTAAAGTAGATACCTGTACCCACTAATAAAATCAATAGAGGTGGACCCCAAATGAAGTTATCGATAGTAACAAGTGTGTTGTGAATGGTGTTCATGGTTTCCCCTTAATAAAGCATATAGTAAGGAGAAGAGAGAGTGGTGTACCAAAACCAAAAAATAGGCAATAGTATAGAGCCGAGATTAATCGGATCACTTTCTCCTCTGTCCTTTTGCCTGAGAGTTTCACCCTTATCATTTTTCAGATAAGGGCTTGCTCCTTCGGCGGCCGATTTAACGGCTCTCTCCAGAGATTCCTCCAACTACAGTCCTCACCTTATTCATAAAAATGAACTAGGCACCTGAAAGATTTACTTCTTCGGTGGGCGTTGCCAAATAATGGCATTGCCGCTCTCCTGCAGTCTTCATCGGATCAACAAATTGTAAGCTACGAAGTAGCTAAGTCGAGTATGTTAGACAAGTCACATTTTTTTGTCATCACTTTTATTTACAATTTAGATAAAAATTGATCGAAATCGGTTTCTTTGTTCAAAATAACAACGATAACTCAAGTATTTACATGGCATAAAGTATGCTAAAATAAAAAGAAAGTGAGGTGTACTATGTTACGAATTGCTGTGATTATTTTATTGTTAGCTCTTTCGGCGCTGCTGTTTAAGTACAGAGCTAATGAAAAGATCCAAAAGTCGGTGGTGTATACGTCGGTGATTGGAGTGGTTGTTTATGTGGCATACGTCATGGTTTCAGAGCTAATCCGATAAGTTGTCTTATAATTAACAAAATGTGTAGAGAACAAATCTATACTATTCACTATCTATAATGTTTGGGGTTAACGCGTGAGTGTAGAAAATCAGACCAGAGCGACTGACGAGCATGATGAAGATGTCATCATCATTGAAGAAAAATCAAAATCGAGTCACTGGGTTGCCGGAGTCACACTAATTATTGGTGTTATTGCAGGTGGATTAATTGGGTCGAGTGTTTCAGATAATAAGTGGTCTGATACTTATGCTCAGTTAGAAGCTAAAACTAAGCAATACCAAACAGAATTAAAGAAAGCAAATGTGAAAAGCACTGAAGTTGACGCTTTGATTGAGCAAGAAAAACAACAAGCACTTGAAGAACAAAAGAAGACGCTTGATGAAGAAAAGAATCAAGCAATTGTCACTGAATCAAAGAAACAAGCATCGATGAAAAAAGAGGTGGGCGCGTTAAAATCGCAGAACGCCTCGTTAGGTATGCAAGTTGAAGAACAAAATAAGCAAATTGATAAATTGACGAACCAAGTTGATTTGCAAATTACGATGCTGTCCCGTGCGAAACAGTTATTTCAGCGTCAGCTTCAACTAAAAGAAGAAGCGAGTGATTTAGAAGTTAAGATTGAAGTGACTAAATCAAATGAAAAGAAATTAGCGAAAGAATGTGCTGTTTATCTTGAAGGTAAGAGTTGGGATGTAAAATCGGATGTATGTAAGCGTCAAGAAATGGCTAAGAAACAAATAGCTGGATACAACGATGAGCTTCAACTTTTACAAATGGATATTAAAGAAATCGACAGCATCAGTGATGATTTAGGCATGTAAGTCGGTTTATTTTAAGAAAAGCTACAGAATATTGTGGCTTTTTTTATACCTTCAATTTGTAGTGATAATAATTTTCATTAGCCTTTTAGGGAGATGCACAGAACAATGACATCGTATGGTTTGATATTGAAGGAGAACATGAATGAGTAGTCAAACGGCGAAGTTTGTCCAAGGCTCGACAATGCGCCATATTTTGGTAATGTCAGGAACCGCGTCAATTGGGTTAATGGCTTTGTTTGTTGTTGATTTACTAGACATGTTTTTTATTAGTTTATTAGGGCAGGTTGAATTGGCGGCGGCAATTGGATTTGCTGGGACAATTATTTTCTTTTCAACGTCGGTATCTATTGGTTCATCCATTGCGATGGGGGCGTTAGTATCAAAAGCGCTGGGCGCAAAAGAAAACGAAAAAGCGAAACAGTTAGCCTCAAGTACGCTTGTTATTGCTTTTATCGTAAACAGTATTATTACGATCGCGATGTTTTGTTTTATCCCTGAATTATTATCAATGATTGGAGCAAAGGGGTTTGTGGCAGAGCGAGCCCAAGCGTATCTTTCGATTCTTTTACCAAGCACGCCATTGATTGCAATTGCGATGGCTGCGGGAGCAGGTTTAAGGGCGGTCGGGGATGCAAAGCGTTCGATGCTAGCAACGTTATATGGTGGCATTGTTAATGCGATTTTAGATCCTATTTTCATCTTTGGGTTTAATATGAATGTGGAAGGGGCGGCGATTGCTTCTGTTATTTCAAGAGCGACGGTATTGGCCTTTTCACTGTACCCGTTAATTGTGACACATAAACTGATTTCTTTGCCTAAGTGGGCTGATATTAAGCATCATTCTCCGGCTATTTTTACGATTGCGGTGCCTGCCATTGTGACTAACACGGCAACGCCTATTGGTAATGCAATTGTTACGTCAACATTAGCGCCGTTTGGTGAAGATTTTGTTGCCGGCTTTGCGGTAATTGGACGGTTAATCCCAGTGACCTTTGCCGTTATTTTTGCGATGTCAGGTGCGGTTGGGCCTATTATTGGGCAAAACTACGGTGCTGAGCGAATCGATAGAGTGAAAGATACATTGAGGAACTCGCTATTCTTCTCTTCAATTTATTGTATTGGGGTATCTTTAATTTTATATGTGCTTCAAGATCAAATCATAGGTGCCTTTAATTTGGTTGGTGATGCCGCCTTGATTATGGCTACGTTTTGTACTGTGGTGGCTATTACCTTTATTTTTAATGGTGCGATGTTTGTCGCTAATACTTCATTTAATAATTTAGGTAAACCTCTGTATTCAACGGCTCTTAATTTGAGCAAAGCAACCATTGGTACGTTACCATTTGTGTATTTTGGTGCTCAATGGTTTGGTGGGTTAGGCGTATTGTATGGTCAGGCATTAGGTAATGTTGTGTTTGGTATTATCAGTATTATTGCATTGAGAACACATGTTATTTATATGGTGAAAGAGCATTGCCAGAAAGTATGTACTGAAGATTCATTGGCTGATATTAGCGTTACCATGACTCCGTTTTGTAATAATGATGCGGTAATAATGCAAAGTGGTATTGAGAATGAAGAAAAATTAGAAAAACCTTCTCTTTCTGGCTAAATAGTTAAAGGTTTAATACATAAAGATGGTGGTTCTGTATGCTTGATATTTGAGATACAGAGCCACCATTTTATTTGCTATGGTATCGAGTATTAGCTTCTTTTAACTGTTTTTCTGCGTAAGAAACCAAAACCGAATAAAGAAACTAAAGCGAATAAATTGAATGATGCGGCTTTTTTATACTCAAGTGAGATAACGATAGGGTCGTGATCTGAAGCGGAATACACATCTTTGTATTTCACCATGTCTCCTGTGTATTTCGGGCTGTATTCAAATAAGTTACTTTCTGCGGCATTGATGTGCCAATCTTCAATTTCTGTGACTCGATCAGCCAGTGATTCATTTGCTAATGCGTGATCAAGATTTCCTAATTCACCTGAGTAAGTATAAGAGAAAGTTTCTGTTCCGTGTAACAGTGTATTTAGATTTAAATACCCATAACCTTGTGTAATTTGGCTACCGATTTCTTCATATGGCAGTGGGTTACCTGCGGCATCATTCCCCAACGTAGTGTATGAGGCTGTGAAGATATCGCGGTCATATTTTTCAGGGCTGTAATCTGTCAGTGTCAGTAGTGGATCTTCCATGCCATAGGCATTCATATCACCTAAGATAAGTACATCACCTTCAACGGTACTTAACTCGTCCCCAATGGCTTTCGCTGCTGATACTCTAAAGCGGTTACAGTTACCTTGTAGATCAGCAGGATCACTGTCTTCCTCAAAGTTCTGCCATTGCTCAATACACTCAGATCCTTTCGATTTTAAATGATTAACAACAACAGTTAGAGGTTCTTTTGCTTCTTTAATGATGAATTCTTGTACTAAGCTGTGACGTTGGTATTTATCATATGCAGGGTTAAACTCAATGGTGCCTTTGTTATCACGAGTGACGGCATTCTCAGCAACGTGTTGTTCCGGTGTTTTGATTACTCGTGCTTTTCCTTCTAGTTTCACTTCGCTAGGACGGTAAAGTAGGGCAACCATAATGGCATCAGAGCCTAAATATTCACTTTGATATTTATCAGCGGCTTCAATTTCAACGAATTTATAATGATCTTCTTCATCTTCAAAGTTGGCATTTAGTGCTTTGGTTAGATCATAAATTGCACTGTTTTCACCAAAGCCGTTGTTTTCAACTTCCATTAAACCAATGATGTCTGCATCAATGGCCGTTAGAGCTGCAATGATTTTTGTTTGTTGCACCGCAAAGTCATCGGCATTTACCGCGCCACGGTTTTGACCTGTTGGGTTGGCATCACCACCCGTTGCCACTGACGTAAAGTAGTTTAAAACGTTAAAGCTTGTGATGGTTAAATCTTCATCTTCAATGCTTGGTTCATCAGTTCGTTCTACGTTGAATAGCGTGTCGCCATCCGCGTTAAACGCTTTAGTAATGATGTTTTCTTGTGTGATTGTATTGGTCGCGACTAATCGATATTGGCCATAGGAATAAGCAATAACACCTTCTAATCCTTCAATACGAGCACCTAAACGAAGGTAAGAATCGGCACTGCCATCTTGATCTATATCAGATGCAAAATCTGGAAAGTAAGGGACTTTTCCGTTTGCTGCTTTATTGTCTGATTCAATGGTAATTTGGCGGTTAGCGTTATCTTTCGTTAATTGAATTGCTTCAGTACTTTCTGCTGCGAACAGTTGAGTAGGTTTAAATAGAGGCTCACCATGAGAAAGCATCATGTTGTTGCGCTTGCTATCATAATCAAAGCTAAAGTTTCGTGTGATACGTAGATCGGAATGAGAGGTTAATTTAACGTGCATGCCTTCGTGACGTTCTAGTGCTTCAGCCAGCGTTTCTCCTTCATTAATTATCAGTTCTGTTACTGCAACTGGAGACTCTGAACGTTGAACAAGATAGTTATTGGTGTCTGGTTTTAGTTGTGTTTGGTTGTAGTACTCTTGTACTTTTGCTTTTACACAAACAACAGCACCCGGCTGAATATCTTGTGCTGGGGCGCTACCAGTACTGACAAAAATACCTTCAGAGCTATTTGAATCATGATCATCATTTAAGCCTTGTAGGTAAAAGCCTTTTAATAAGCTTTCGCCACGAGCGGTGACAATACCTTGCACAAAATAGTCATCATCAGAAATGAATCCACTTGTAATTAATGGTGACTTATCGCCCGTACCTTGAATCGAATTGATCTCTGTAAAGGTTGGGGTATTACCAGAATCTGTTTCACAAGCAAACGGTGGAGGTGGCGTTACGCCTTCTTGGTATTCTCCCAAGCCTTCAATGTTATCTTTTGGTTTTTCAAGCCACATGTTGGCATCAAATGTGGTACTTGGCGTTTGAACTGTACGTACAAAACTTTTGTCTTTGCCCCAATCAACGTCACCATCAATACCAATTCGGTCATTCTCTGTACCATCTTTAAATAACATGTATGTCTCATCGCCATTATGGTTGACGATACTTTCAATACTGTCGGTTACGGTTTTAATTTCATCAGAAGCGCGGCTATTTGAAATCACATAAACACTTTTTGCGTTCAGTGTTATTGCGGATAGATCGAGGTCATTTTTCCATTCATTTAATCCGTTATATTTAGATTTAAGAACATAGCCAGAAAGAGAGACAGGACTGTTTCCTGTATTACTGATCTCTAATGATTTATTGTAACTTCCGCCTTCAACATATTGAGAAATAATAATATCTGCAGAAACATTACCAGAGATCGCTAAGCCAATTGCCATCGCCAGAGAGCTTTTTAACTGAGTTGTTTTCATTTTACTGCTTTCCATAGTTGTTGTTATATGAATTAAAGATTTATTTATAAGATTTATTGTTAAAAGCTCTCATATTGATATGTCATATTCATTACCTTTGCATTAAGACTGAGATCTAAATCGTTTTGAAAAGGTGTAAATTTGGCATAGGTCAATTAAATAACAAGATCGGTAATAGTGGATATTTAGACAGGTATCTATGGTATAAGATAAATTGAAAGTTATTAGTTCTAACACTTACATTGATTGTTGGCATGAGTCGAAACTGTATGAATTTATAATAAAAAGAGCTAATGAAACTCTGATTGGCATGTAATTATAAAAAACCATCACTATTTATAGGCGCACTTTAATGAAGAAGACCACTCTTTCTATTTTGATTTCCATAGGGTTAATGTCGACTCCTGTTTTTTCACATGATGAGCCAAACATTGCGTCTATTGCGGTTTCATTAGCGAACAGCTATGAGCAAGGAATCGATATTGATGCGTATTGGGTAAGTGAAAAACTAGATGGGATAAGGGCTTATTGGACTGGAAGTGAATTACTTACTCGTAAAGGGCATACTATTGTGGCTCCTGATTGGTTTATTGAGTCACTACCTGATTATGCTATTGATGGTGAGTTATGGGCTGGTCGAGGAGGATTTCAACACGTAGCAAGAACAGTTCTTGATAGCCAACCTGATGATAAACAGTGGGCTGATATTCGTTTTATGATGTTTGATTTACCACAGTCGGCAGGCATGTTTCCTAAACGTTATTATGAACTTGAAGCGTTAGTGAATACATTAAATCGCCCCCATTTGAAATTAGTTGAGCATTATCCTATCAGTACAGAAGAAGCTCTTTTAAAAGCATTAGAAGTGATTTCTGCCCAAAATGGTGAAGGGCTGATGTTAAGAAAACTTGAGGAAGAGTATCGTCCGGGGCGTAGTGATGATTTAATTAAAGTAAAAAAACATCAAGATGATGAAGCGATTATTGTTGGTTACACCGATGGGAAAGGAAAATTCAAAGGAATGGTTGGGGCATTGATATTAAGAATGCCTAATGGAAAAGAATTTAAAATTGGCAGTGGTTTAACACTTGCTGTGAGAGAGAATCCACCAGAGCTAGGCGCTCAAGTGACCTATCGCTACAATGGGTTTACAGACAGTGGTATCCCTAAGTTTGCGAGATATATTGCAGTACGAGAAGGGTATTAATAGAGCGCCTCGGGGGGAAGGGTGGCTCTATTTTTACAGGATATATGTGCATTTATAAAAAGATACGGGCCTATAAAGCTTTAACGCTATCACGAATCATAAGAGTTGGCTCTAACTGAAACACTCGGTTGGTTTCTGATTTTGTTGCAATTTTTTCTAATAGAGAATCAACAGCTTGTTGGCCTAAACGATGTTTTGGTTGATGAATTGTCGTTAATGATGGCGTGATGTATTTTGCCATCTTTATATCATCGTAACCGACAATAGAAATGTCGTTAGGAACTGAAATTCCTTTCTTACTCGCACAATTGATCATACCCATTGCCATCATGTCATTAGACACAAATAGGGCTGTTGGTAGCTTTCCTCTTGCATGAAGTTCATTAAATGCACTTTCACCACCTTCACACTCAAAGTTTCCTGACGCAATCCATTGTTTGTTGATTTCTAATCCAGACTCTTCCATCGCTTGCACAAACCCACTTAAACGCTGTTGTGCTTGGAGTTTATTAAGAGGGCCTGTTAAACAACCGATTTCAGTGTGGCCCTGTTCAATCAAATGTTTTGTTGCTAAGTAGCCGCCGTGGTGGGAGTTATCTTGTATTTTATCGCTTGGAAAATCAATTAAACCCCAATCCATTACAACGGTTGGAACCGCTTGGTAACGAGAGAACAACTCAAGTACTTGGTTTTCAATCTCAGTACACATCAATAATAAGCCATCAACACGCTTTTGTAGTAGGGTATCTAAGCTTGAATGAACTCGTTGTGCATCGCCCTCGGTGTTGCATAAAATAAGGTTATAGCCCATTTCATAGCAACGTCTTTCTACGCCTTTTACGACTTCACCAAAGAAAGGGTTGGTAGAGGTAGTAACTAGCATACCAAAGGTTTTTGTATGATTGACTTTTAAGCTACGAGCGAGTGCTGATGGTGCGTAGTTTAGCTCTGTAACAGCAAGCGCAACACGCTCTGAGATGTCTTCACTGACAAAACGTGTTTTGTTTAATACATGACTAACGGTAGAAGTTGAAACTCCTGCATGCTTGGCTACATCTTTGATTGTTGCCATAAATTCAATCCTTGTTGTGCCTTTACTTAAAATAAATAAAGGCACGAAAATAGAGACAGGTCGTGTTCAATGTGACCTTTAATGATGCTCTAATAGAAAACGTTCAACTTCCGTAATAGAAGGGATAGACGTTTGAGCACCCATTCGTGTAACTGAAATAGCGGCGGCAGCATGAGCGAATTTAATGGCATCATCTAATTTGCGACCAGATTGTAATCCTGTTAAAAACGCGCCATTAAAAGTATCGCCAGCACCTGTTGTGTCGGTTGCTTGAACTCTAAAGCCTTCAACTTGACGGCCTTTACCTTCTTGGCTGATCCATACACCTTTGCTACCCAGAGTGATCATCACAGTTTCAATGCCTTTAACATGAAGCGCGTCGGCAGCCTGTTGAGCACTTGCCATATCAGTCACTTCAATACCTGTTAATAATTCGGCTTCTGTTTCATTTGGGGTAATCATATCAACAAGTTGTAATAAGTCATCACTTAATTGGTGAGCAGGGGCAGGGTTTAGAACGACTTTAGTGCCTGCTGCTTTTGCAATTTGTGCTGCTTTTTCGATGGTTTTAATCGGTGTTTCAAGTTGCATTAGCAAGGTATCAGCCGCTTCAATTAGTCCGTGATGAGGCGCAATGCGATCTGCCGTTAATCGTGCGTTCGCTTCAGCTGAAATACAAATGCTGTTTTCACCTGTTGCTGCCACTTGGATCATAGCGATACCTGTTGGGGTGTTTTCTTCAATCATCACACCTTCAGTATTAATGCCATCGAACTTAAAAGCTTCAATCATTTGGTGACCAAAACTGTCATCACCTACACTTGCAATGAAAGCAATATCAGCCCCTAAACGTGCCGCAGCAACCGCTTGGTTTGCGCCTTTTCCGCCAGGAATAACAGAATAGCTGTGACCGTGTAACGTCTCTCCCGGGCGAGGGAAAGAAGCAACTTGAAGAACGTGATCTGCGTTTACGCTACCTAAAACAACTAATTTATTCATAATGTGCCTTTGTTTCTTATCTGGAAATGACCTTGAAGTTATCGGTCTTAAAACATATGGGTAAATGGGAGACTAGCTTATTTATAGTTTCATTCATTTAACTATAGGTTTTCTGTGTTTCTATTTTTGAGAAGAGTGGAGCATTGATACAATTTAGTTGTGAGCGTACCAATGCCCCAGTTTTATTTATTAAGCTATCTTATTTTTTTGCGATAATTTTCAGGTCAACAGGGATGTATTTCTCTACTGTTTCGCCTTTAAGTACTTTAACTGCTGTTTCTACACCAAGAGCACCGATTAGGTCAGGCTGTTGTGCGATAGTTGCACCAAGTAGGCCACGGTTAACCGCTGCAATACCATCTTCAGTACCATCAAAACCTACGATTAATACGTCTTTACCTGAAGCTTGAACAGCACGTAGAGCACCTAACGCCATTTCATCATTTTGAGCAAATACCGCTTGAACATCAGGGTTTGCTGCAATCATGTTTTCCATTACGTTAAGACCTTTTGTACGGTCAAAATCAGCTGGTTGGCTACCTAGTAGAGTCAAATCACCGCTGTTTACTGTTTTCATGAAGCCTTCACCACGTTCACGCGCAGCCGATGTACCAGCAATACCTTCAAGTTGGATAACGCGTGCTTTTTCGCCCACTTTTTCCATGATGTATTTACCTGCCATTTCACCACCTGCAACGTTATCTGATGCAATATGGCTTACAACATCACCACGGCTTGCACCACGGTCAAGAGTTAGGACTGGGATACCAGAACGGTTAGCCATACGAATCGCATTTGATACCGCGTCAGAATCTGTTGGGTTAATTAGAATTGCTTTTACGCCACGAACCGTAAGATCTTCAACATTTGAAAGCTCTTTACTTGGATCGTTTTGAGAATCCAGAACAATCAGTTTGTAGCCTAGGTCTTTTGCTTTTGCTTCAGCGCCTTCTTTCATTGTCACAAAGAATGGGTTGTTTAAAGTAGAGACGACCATCGCCATTGTATCTTGAGCCGAAGCTGTTGATGCGAAAGAGGCAGAAAGTAGTGCTGCAGAGATTAGGGTTGCTAACTTTTTCATTCTATATTCCTTATAAGGGTGTAGGGCGGCACAAGTCAAACATGGTACGTCTGGTTGTGCCTATTCTTGTTTTAAACAGCAAACGAATTTATAGGGGGTATCGTTATTTAAAATATGTTTGATTATATAGTTATTAGGTATTACTTGTTTTTGTTGTCCACTAGTACCGCCAGCAAGATAACCACAGCTTTGGCAATCATTTGGTAGTAAGAAGAAACATCTAATAGGTTTAGTGCGTTGTTCAAGAAGCCGATAATCAGAGCACCAACTAAAGTACCCATGATGCGACCTTTACCACCCGCTAGGCTTGTACCGCCAAGAACTACTGCTGCGATAGCATCTAGTTCATAACCCATACCTGCTGTTGGTTGAGCTGAAGAAAGACGAGACGTTACGATTAAACCTGCCAGTGCCGCAAGTAGACCACAGATAGCGTAAACACCGATTTTAACGCGATCTACATTGATACCAGATAAACGTGTTGCTGATTCATTGCCACCTAATGCGTAAACATAACGACCAAAGCGAGTGTGGTTTAGTAAGTACCATACTGATGCAAATACAATAACCATCAACCAGATTGGAACTGGGATGCCAAGTGCATAACCTGTACCGAACCATGCAAAGCTGTCAGCTACATCAGTAAAGCCTGTTGAAATAGGGCGACCTTCGGTGTAAACCATTGTCACACCACGTAATAACGTCATTGTTACTAGCGTTGCGATAAAGGCTTGAACCTTACCTTTAGCGATAATAATACCGCTGATTGCACCCAGAGCAGCACCTGCAAGCAGTGCAGTAGGAACCGCAATCATTACCGGAATTTCAAGGCCAATCATGGTTGCAGCAAAGGCACCACAAAGGGCTAATACAGAGCCAACACTTAAATCGATACCTGCGGTTAAGATAACTAATGTCATACCTACAGCTATGATCGCATTAACTGAGGTTTGACGTAAGATGTTTAAGATGTTGTCGACGGTGAAAAAGTTGTCATTCAAAAAAGAAACCACGACAATCAAAAGCAATAGCGCGATTAATGATTTTTGTTCAATCAGCCATTCTTTAGAGAAGATGCCGCCTTTCTTTTGTTGTGATTCTGCTGGAGTCATAGATTTAGTGCTCATGCTGTTACCTCGACGTTTTGCTCAACAGCTTTACCTACTGCACAAGCCAATAATTTTTCTTGATCGGCATCTTTAGCCATGAATTCGCCACTGATATGGCCTTCATGCATAACTAAAATGCGGTCACTCATTCCTAATACTTCAGGCATTTCAGATGAGACCAAAATAATACTCATGCCCTCTGCTTTAAATTGGTTAATTAGTTGGTAGATCTCTTTTTTCGCACCAACATCAACACCACGTGTCGGTTCATCTAAGATCAACACTTTAGGGCGAGTCATTAAGCCTTTAGCAATCGCCACTTTTTGTTGATTACCGCCAGACAAGTTACCAATAATTTGATCACGAGTAGGGGTTTTGATGTTAAATAGACGAATGAAATCTTCGACAGCAGTGACTTCTGCGTAGTGATCTAATTGAACCCCTTTCGATAATTTATCGAGTGAGCATAAAGACATATTTTCTTTAACTGATAGACCTAAAACAAGTCCATCACCTTTACGGTCTTCAGAGATATAAGCGATACCATTTGCCAATCCATCACGTGGAGAAATCGGGTTAATCATTTTATTGTTCAGCTTGATAGCGCCGCATGTCATTGGCGCTGCACCGTAGATAATTTTCATTAACTCAGTACGACCAGCACCCATCAAACCTGAGATCCCAAGGATTTCTCCTCGATCTAATGAGAAGCTAACATTATGAACACCAGGACCAGATACATCGAATAACTCTAATGATTTTTCACCATGCTTAGTATCAATACGAGGATATTGTTCATCTAAACGACGGCCTACCATCATTTCGATGAGTATGTCTTCATCAATCTCGGCAACGACTCTTTCGCCAATGAATTTACCATCACGAAGCACGGTAATATCATCACAGATCTCGAAGATCTCTTTTAGACGGTGCGAGATATAAACAATGCCACAACCTTCATCACGCAATTCATTAATGACTTTAAATAGAGATTCAGTTTCAGTGTCTGTTAGTGCATCTGTCGGCTCATCCATAATGATAACTTTAGATTTGAACGACAGAGCCTTTGCAATTTCAACCATTTGTTGCTCACCTAAACTCAGTTCACCTAATAGCTGACGAGAGTGGTGTTTTACATTTAAACGTTTAAGTAGGGCATCGGCATCGCTGTACATTTCAGCCCATTTGATGCCACCAAATGCGTTTGTTTTCTCACGACCTAAAAAGATGTTTTCAGTAATCGTAAGCTCAGGAATAAGATTAAGCTCCTGGTGAATAATACTGATACCAGATTCTTGAGAATGCTTAGGTCCATTAAAGTTAACGGCTTTTCCTTCGTAGCGAATTTCACCTGCATCCATTGCGTAGATGCCAGTTAATGACTTCATTAATGTTGATTTACCCGCGCCATTTTCGCCCATTAAGGCCATAACTTTGCCGGGATAGACATTAAGACAAGCACCATCCAGTGCTTTAACACCGGGGAAGGCTTTCTCAATGCCGTTTAATTCTAAGATAGCTTGAGTCATAACGTGTCCTATTTAAAATACAACGCCAGATTGGAAAATCACGTTAGCGTAAGGAGTGCATTCACCTGTGCGAACAATGGCTTTGCTGTTACGAGTATGGACTTTGAATGCTTCGTGAGACACATAAGAAACGGTAATTGATTTTCCACACAATGCTTCTTCAGCAGCAATAAGAGTCATCAGCTCATCGTGTAGTTGTGGGCTAACGGTTTTGAATTCTTCAGCAACGATAGCGCCTTCAATTTGCATCTCAGACAATGTTGCTTTTACGGTATCAATGAAGGTTGGTATTCCCTGAACTACCGCTAAATCGATGCGTTGTGATTCTTCAAAAATCGGCAGGCCAGCATCGCAAATGGTGACTTCATCAGTATGGCCAAGAGTGGCGATTACATACGATAATTCTGCGTTTAGTAGTGTATTTTTCTTCATGAGAATACCTTTAGTTAATTAATAATGAACACATACTGCTTGTTTAATGCCCATCGAAACGTTTGCGTAAACGTTTCGATGGTGAATTTAGAGCAAGAAATAGCACTTTGCACTCAAGAATGTAACTAAGTGTGATCAAACGCAGAAATCTAATTGATGAAAGACTAAATAAGAGATCTAGCGCAAATTTTTATTATTCAACCTTGGTAAAGACTTAAATTATTTTTAACACAAAGCCTTTCATTTAAATTCTCATGATAAATAGAGAAGGGAGAGTTTCAATTTAACTGATTAGTCATTAGTTTTTTTGTAATAGTTGACACTTATCATAAATGTAGCAAATGTCTCACAGCAATTATAGACATAAACTATAGTTGTAAAGCATATAAATGATATATATTCCTATTGGTATCGTTCCCATGTTGGGGCGAATTATTATAAAATATTAAAGGAATAATTTGATGCTAAAAAAACACATTACGATGTTACTAATGACATTTTCAGGATTCACTTTTGCAAATTGTTCGGTTCCTGACACCTTAGAAAATATGACATTTATTAATGTCATTGATCCTACTTACTCTACTTTAAATTCTAATGCCGGTGCTATTGTTAAAGTAACGTATTCTAATAAAAAATATATGACTGAATTTCTTAATAGAGAATTAGGTCCTTTTAATGGTAGTTATACTTATAAGGTATTAGACAAAGATAATGGTATTGGGATTTATTTTGGAGATGAGCAATTCCCCTTAACTAAACCTTCTCATTCTGTACTTTTTAAGTGCTTAACAAATACTTATGGTATGGCAATATTTACTCAGATATCGGGATCGAATGAACCTATAGGTAGACAGAACATGCTTACTTATACAGTGGCTGAACATTAAATCATTCTTTCGTTTTAACTATTAATTAAGAGTAAATAATTGTGAATATAAAATGTGTGGTTACCGCTATCGCTTTAATAATAAGTCCTCAACTTTATGCTTATGAACGTTATTCTGTTTTTGAAGATTATGTCGATCAGAATTCAGTAATAGCAAATAATTTACGGCTAAACACCTTCGTTAAAATCCTTAAGGAAAAGGAAAGTATTGTTGGAGAGTATCTCTATAATGAACAAAATAAAGTCACTCAACGTAAGTATTTAGACAGTATTTTTAACTACGAATATAACCCTGATGGGACAGTAAAAGTAGCGAAGGCTTTGATGCAACCTAATAATCCTGATTCTCATATTAAGCATACCAAACAAAATTTTATTTCTGAATATGAATACAAAGAAATCAATGACAGAAGGGTTGTTAGTATTGAGCGTAAGAAGGTGTTTAACGATCATGTTTCCAATTTAGAGGGGTTACCAGAGGAAACGTATACTATTAAATATGAATACAGTGATGAAGGACATTTAATTAAACGTATTCAAAAATCAGATAACCGTTTAGATAAATTGAAACTTGTTTACCGTTATTCTTATTACTCTGATGGACGACTAAAAAGAGTGAAAGAGATTAAGAAATTGAACCATACCGTTTTGGATAGGAATACTCTGAAATTAGACTATTATGATAATGGTGAAATTAAAAAAGCAACCCATGAAAAACAAGGTAACTTGGTAAGAGTGGTGGAATTAGAATACATAGATGATGGTTCATTGATATACGGTGTACATTATGTTGATCCAATAAAAGAATGGAAAGTTGATATGGACTTTTTTGGACTTGCTTTCTTTCCGATTAAATACCTCAAAGAAACAAGCGGTGATAATATTACTCAGTATGAATATAATTATCAAAATACGGATGGTGACAGATTGCCTGACGCGCTTGATGTCAAACTTACGTTACCAAGCAACCTGGCTATCGATCTTAAATATCGTTTTGAAAACAGCCAATTTTAGATCTGTAGGGTTGTAATACTTAGTATTAAATATCGATAAATAGATGCATTATTGTTCATCACCTGTCTTTAGATTTGCTCTTTTATGATTTAAATTATTTATTGATTTGTATAGTATCAATAGGTGTATTAATTGTAGGTTTGAGGGATTACATGCTAAATGAACAATGGTTAGATATTGATGATGATAAGCTATATTGCTTATCAACCCAATTTGAATCGTCTAAGAAAACAGTCGTTTTTATTCATGGGTTAGGGGAGTCTCATCTTTGTTTTGTTGATGCGCTTGATTATCTTGCTCAATATAATTTAGTCATGTTTGATATGTGTGGGTATGGATACTCTCCTGCATCTAATATTTCCCATACTACTGAGTTTCAAGCTTTGCGTGTATTAAAAGCGCTTGATTTACTAGAGGTTAAAAAGTGTGTTCTTATTGGTCATTCTTGGGGTGGGGATGTTGGTACGTTAGCGTGTAACCTTGATGATCAAAATAGAATCGATGGGTTTATTAATGCAGAAGGTGGATTACACGAAGAAAGCATTATTTTGTCCAAAATTATCTCTGATAAATATCGTAGCACTGATAAGGTTGAGTTTGAATCATGGGTGCATGGAGATGGCTTTGCTAAACAATTCTCGTTCTCTTGGGGGCACAGTGCAGGGATTAAATATTTATCATCATTGAGGCGTTGCTCTTCTACCGTATTAGGGGAAACCGCCAGTGAAATATATGCACAACATAAAACACTTGACTCAAGAGGCGTTGTTGAATGGGGGCAAATGTATGAGAATTTAGACTTACCTAAATGTTATTTTTGGGGAACAAATAGTCTTGATGAGTGTAAAGAAGCATTAAACTTTATTAACTCGTTAGAAAATATACCATTTCAAAATGCTAATCATTGGGTTCAAAACGATGCTTCTCTTTTTTACAAGGAAGTAGATAAGTTTATTAGCCATCTAGAGTAAAAATCACGATTAAATCGTTTCCGGTGGATTTAACCGAGTCATCGAATGTTCTTCACTTCTTTATATTAAATGCCAAGTTATATGTATAACTTGGCATTTTTTGTACCGAAATCATTCCAACTGTAATTATTAGTGTTCAAACTAAAATTTTCGTTTAACGGCTATCTTTGATACAATCTCGCGCCTGTTTTTGATGGAAGATTAAATGAAATTACTATATTGGTTAGATGAGTGGTTAACCAACTCACGTTCAGAGCAGCAAGCACAACTGCCAATGTCTGGTGGAGACTTACTAGACAACGTATATGTTAAATATAACTTTGTTGATGTGAACAAGCCGCTATTATTCACTTTTTCTCCTGCTGGAACTAACGTACAAGAGCAAGATCTGCATGAAGATTTTGCACCTTGGGGTTACCACTTAGCACAAAAACAGCAAGTGAACGTTATCTCTTTCCAACACTTAGGAAAAAGCAATTGGTTTCGTAGTCGAAATTTGATTTTCTTTTTAGAACAATTAGCTACGTTGCTTGAACCTTTTACTTATCGTTTAGGTTATGGGCTGAGTCGTGGTGGTTTTGCTGTCGGTGCTTTTGCAAACTTGCTGCAACTTGACCAAGTATTACTGTTTCATCCTGTGAGTACTAAAAATCAACAAATAGCTCCTTGGGATGATCGCTCTAGTACTGAAATTGCACAGCAGTTTGATTGGGAAGGGGATTATCACGATCTTGATTTAGGTAAAGCGAAGGGTTACATCATTTATGACCCGACCAATCGTATCGACCGTTTACACGCTAAACGTTATCCAGAATTGACTCACTTACGGGTGTTTGGGATGGGGCATGGAACTCATGCAACTTACTTGAATAAATTTGGCTTTTATAAGCAAGTAGCAGTGGATTTCATTCGTAATCAACAGATTGATATTGCACAGTTTCGCCAGCAAACGAGAACGTTACGTTTTAAAGAAGATTATTATAAACGTCTCAGCAAAGTTAATTCGAGCTCAGAACACCGTTTAGGCTTGTTGAGCAAAGCTCATAATATTCTGATTGATGAGAAAGAAGAACATGTGCAAGAGCATCAAGCACAAATTGATGTGCAGCCGCTTATTGATATCGCACTTAGACATCAAGATGATCATCCTAAAGATGCGATTAAATTATTAGAAATGGCTCAGCAATTAGTGCCAAACGATCCTTTAGTTGAACATAAGCTTAGACAGCTACTTTAGATTTTCTTTCGTTGTCTGAAGAAAAAGCGCCCCGTTTAAAATGGGGCGTTGTTGTATCTGAGCTATTATTTTTATTAATAGAACAGCTTATATGATGGATTTAATTCACTTTAGAAAGCAAAAATAAGTTAAAATAGTCAGTTATTATCTTAGCTTTGAGCCCTTTATATTAATGAGCACTATTACAACTCCAGCCAACTTTACTGAACTTGGCCTTATTTCACCTTTGTTAGCACGATTAACTGAGCTGGAATATCAACAGCCAACGCCTATTCAAGCGCAAGCTATCCCAAGTGTCTTAGCTGGACGTGACTTAATTGCGGGAGCAAACACAGGCTCAGGTAAAACAGCAACATTTGCTTTACCTATGTTGCAGCAAATTGCTGAACTTCAGCAATCAGGCAAAGTACAAAATACGAAAGGTAACTATGTTACTGGTCTAGTGTTAGTTCCAACTCGTGAGCTTGCTAAGCAAGTGGCTGACAGCATTAAATCTTATGCGGTGCATTTTAATGGTGCGATTAAAACCGTTTCTGTTTTTGGTGGCGTTTCAGTCAATACTCAAATGCTGGCACTGCGTGGTGGTGCTGATATTTTGGTTGCGACTCCGGGTCGATTACTGGATTTGATTTCAAGTAATGCTATTAAGCTTGATAAAGTAAAAACCTTAGTACTTGATGAAGCAGATAGAATGCTAAGCCTTGGCTTTACTGATGAGCTTAATCAGTTGCTTTCATTAGTACCAAAGAACAAGCAAACATTATTGTTCTCAGCAACGTTCCCTGAAGAAGTACAAACATTAACTCAAGAGTTACTTAATGACCCTGTTGAGATTCAATTACAAAGTGCAGATGCAAGTACATTAGTACAGCGTGTATTTACCGTTAATAAAGGTGAGAAAACCGCAGTTTTAGCACATTTGATTAATCAGAATGAATGGCGACAAGCACTTATTTTCGTTAATGCGAAAAACAGCTGTAATCACTTAGCTGATAAACTTTCTAAACGTGGTATTACTGCTGAAGTATTCCATGGTGATAAAGGACAGGGCGCTCGTAGTCGTGTTCTTGAAGCCTTTAAAGCCGGCGAGATTGAAGTGTTAATCGCAACTGATATTGCGGCTCGTGGTTTAGATATTGAAAAGCTACCAGTAGTAATTAACTTTGATTTACCAAGAAGCCCTGCTGATTACATGCACCGTATAGGTCGAAGTGGCCGTGCTGGTGAAGTGGGCTTAGCGTTATCACTTATTGATTATGAAGATTACCATCACTTCAAAATCATTGAGAAGAAAAACAAAATTCGTCTTGAGCGTGAACAAATCGCAGGTTTTGAAGTGGATGAAGAGATCACAGAAGCTTTATTAGAAGCGATTAAACCAGTGGCAAAACCAGAAGGCACTGGCAAGAAGAACAAAAGAAAATACCCAGATAACTGGTAAATATAACGTAAGTTATTAAATTAGAATGAAAAGCACTCGACACTTAACCTTGTCGGGTGTTTTTGTTTTAATGGTACTATTGAAAGGTGAATTTAGACTGATATAACTAAGATTATTAGGGAGAAGCTTGTATGACATTGTTATGGATACCTTTTTCATTGTTTTTGTTTGGTTGCAGTGAGCAACCCCAGTTAAGGCCAGATATACATCAAGCGGTTTCAGTTGCGCTTGAAAATAATGCCGCAGATTTTGATGTCGCTTATACCGATTTAAATAATGATGGACTTGAAGATGCCGTTGTTATGCTAAAAGGCATGAACTGGTGTGGTTCTGGTGGTTGTTCAATGTTGGTTTTTCAAAATACAGGATCAGACTTTGCTCTTATTTCTAAAAGTACGGTTATTAGTACGCCAATAAGGGTTACTGAGACAAAAAAGAATGGATGGAATAACTTAATTGTTTGGTCCAAAGGGAAGGGGTATGTACTTATGACATTTGATGGTAAGAGCTACCCAACTAACCCTTCTTTGCAGGACGGTGTTAGTGAAGAAGAAACCTTAAAAGCGAAAACTATTTTTAAATAGATAATATATTGAATCTTAATCCAAAGTAAATTTGGAAAAATATAAGGTATCTCGATGAGAAAGTTTTATACAACCGAAGGTAATACTGCTTCAAAAAAAAGAAAAGAAGCATACCCAATTCTCGCTTTGTGTGAAAAGTGTGTCATTCAATATACAGTGATCAGCGAAGGGGAAAGAACCTATGATGAATGTGCAAAATGTGGTGCTGATGATTAATTACAGTATTGATTTGTAATAGTGGTACTATGTTTCACGTTATATAAGTAATCATATTTAAGTTAAGGAAAGAAAATGAGCGCAATTGGTAATTTAATTTGGTTCCTTTTTGGTGGTGTATTCATGGGCTTGGCTTGGTGCTTTTTTGGCATTCTTGCTTTCATTAGTATTATTGGTATCCCATGGGGGAGAGCGTGTTTTGTTATTGCTGGATTTTCATTTTTTCCTTTTGGAAAAGAGGCGATTGCGCGTGATGAATTGACGTTAAATGAAGACATTGGTACAGGTAGCCTTGGTTTTATAGGTAATGTGCTTTGGTTTATTTTTGCGGGTTTCTGGCTGGCAATCGGACATGTAATATCAGCGGTTGCGTGCTTTGTTACTATTATTGGTATTCCATTTGCGATTCAGCACTTAAAGCTTGCTGCCATTTCTATTGCTCCTATTGGGCAGACAATTGTAGATAAAGAAGTTGCAGCGGCCGCTCGTAATGCAAATGCAAGAGCAGAAGCAGATAAGTGGCGATAAGCGTAATATCAAATAGCATCGATAATATCATTGTTATTGATGCTATTTATCTTTATATAAATAATATATCTACCTAATAAATCTGCACTTCATTCTTATTTAATTTAAAAGAGTTGGATTAATGTTTTTGGAATACGAAGGGCAATACAAAAATCAATAATTAACAATATTGTTAATTAAAAGGTAAGGTTAAATGTTATTATTATGGTTATATAATTGATTGGTTTCTATTAATTTACGCGTCTATTCATTTTTAACTTGCCAGCGGATTTTTTTTCACTAAAATCACGCAACATTTATTTTGTTAGTGATTATTTAATGAAAACGCTAATGGCTGGCATCATGCTGGCATCTACTATGCTATTAACTGGCTGTGTTACTTTTCCAACTCAAGAATCAGAAAAAGTAGACGTTATCTGGGATGAGGTTGATGAGGTAAAAGACTGTCAACGAATGGGAATTGTATTTGGTTCTGAAGGCCATTTTTATGATTATTGGTTACATGCAGATAAAAATATGGTTTGGGGAACATTAAACCAAATGCGTATTAAAACTGCAGCATTGGGGGCTAATACATTATATTTATTTCAGCCTTTGAATTTTTCAAGTTCAGTAACTATGTTTGGTAACGCTTATCTATGTGATAAAAAAGAAGAAGTAAAACCGTCAGCATAATAACAAATAGTAACCATATTTAACCGATGATATTAAATAAAGCAGTGAAGTGAGTTAATCATCACTGCTTATTTTCTAAGTATACTGACTGTAAGTGATAAGATTTAATTTATTTATCGGTAGGCTCTGATATTTGATACAGTTTGTGTTCGTCGCAGGTAGTCTCACAATTACATACCTTATTAACTCCGACATTATTTAGCCCGCCGCAACTGCCTTGAATTTCTTTTCGACCAAAAATTACGCCTAGCGCCATTAATAAAATAACGAGTATAAAAACGCTAAAAGTAATGAATAGGGTACTCATTGTTTCACTCCAAATACAGTAAATTGCCCGTTGATGTTTTGTTGAGGCTTTAATATTCTCGGTGGTGTATTTACTTCTTTTTTACAGCAGTTTTTTTTGCTGTTTTTACATGGGCGCCCTTGAGAGGGGTCGATTAATTCTGTTAGTTCAGAAAGTTTTAGTGTTTCTAGTGATAAACGACCAGATGTGCGAAAAACACGAATATTAGCATTAAGTAGTTTTGCTAATATCTTCTGTCCAATATTTCGAATTAAGACAGCATCTGTTTGTTGTTCTTTTAATAGTGCTAATAGGGATTTTTTTCCACCACAACTGTCGTTATTCAATGCTGGATTATTTCTGATTATAGAGTCGCTCTTATTGGTAAATACAAACGACTCTGCTTTTGAAAAATGGCCAGCGATGCGTTCATTTTGATAGGGGATTGCAAATATCATTCTTCTTTCTCCGTTTGGAGCATTAAGGCCTTTCCTTGCACTAAGCAACTCGTTACTTTGAACCTTGCCTGTTTAACAATATTCCCGAAGGTTTGACGTGAAACCATCATTTGATCAGCCGCTTCTTGTTGACTGAGACCTTCAAAATCGGCGAGGCGTAGAGCTTCTAATTCCTCAGCAAGTAACTTAATTTGTGGTAGTTCAGTTGTAGGTACACCATTTGGCTTAAAGCAACTGTAAGATGCTCTGCCACAGATTCTGCGACACTTTTTAGGTCTAGCCATGAATACTCTCCATTAAATATAAAACGATTATAAGAATGTTTTTAGCATATGCCAATAACTATTCTTGGTATATGCTAAAAACTAGCTCAGTAGTCAGATTAAAAAGTAATCACGGCGCTATTTTCCTTTACTTAGATCAATTGGTTTGTAGAAGTAATCACGACAAAGAGCGTATTTTTCGTTATTATTCGGCCTAATTAGAATAATTTAATTGGCTAAATATTATGAAAATATCTGTTGATGGTGGCTCTTTTAAGGTTTCAGTTGAAACTGAATATGCAGGGCTAGTAGTTGAAGCGACTAAGATTTTTCACACAACGCGTGAGCAAGCAGGATCAAACGATAAAGCAATCTTGCGTTTTCTACAAATCATCATTGAACACCGTGAAGACAACGATGCTATTGGTTATGCATCAATGGGGTTGCTGGGTTGGTATAATGAAGTGATTTATCCGGTTGAAGATAAAGATATTGTATTGAACTTACCTAAAATCTTACCGCATTTATTGAATCCAGCGGGTGATTTAACTGCAACAAGTGCCACAGAAATGAATACTTTCAAGCACTAAGTGCAGTGTGAAAGTTAGCAGATAATAATAAGGGATGCCCTCAATATTTTGAGTATTGGGGGCATTTTTTTGATTATTTATTAATATAAATAAGGCAATAGACGTTTTACATCAAGAATTGAATATCTATTAACTTTTACACTAATTTCTGTAATGAGCAGAATAGCTAGTCAATGGTATTGGTATAAATAATGAGCCAAGAAGAGATTCAAAAAACAATAGCGAGTTTTACCAAGATAGAACAAGCATTAGATCATTTTGACATTGGTTTTGATAGTCGTTTTATTGATGAGAATCGCCTACAGCTCATGAAGCGTTTTAATGGGTATTTGTTACTGACAAAGCCGGATGATTGGTTTTCTGCTCGCCGCGCCCTTAAAAATGCATATTGTAAGGTGCAAAGGAGCTATTTGAGTAAACATACTCGGTCTGCTTGTCGAGGATGTACTACGTGCCAACGTCGATAATGAGATATAAAAAATCCCCTTAGTGAATAAACATTAAGGGGATTTTATTTAACGAATGAATTACTTAATATTTAAGCTATTCATTTGTTGTTGAAGCTTATCTAATTGCTGCATTTTTGCTTTCAATTGAAGTGATTGAGAGCTAATTGCCGCTGGGTTCATTTGTGTACTCATTTGCATTGGATAATCAGGTAGTGTGTTAAAGAACTTACCTAATACATCTTGCATTGGAACGAATAACCACATGTTATCTGCCATCCAGCGCATATACATGCCTGATTCATGTGGTGCTTTTTCAAATGGGTCAGCACGTAGGTGAATGATTTGAGGCCAGTTTGGTTCTAGACGAACGGCATTAGAGATATTACCTTCCATCACTGCAAAGTTTAGTTTCCAATCTTTCCAGCGAACCGCATTTAATTCACCATTTGCTGTGAAGTAAAGTAGTGATTCACGAGGGCCTTTATCAACTTTACCTTCAAACAACGGTTTGAAATCGTAACCATCAATATGTACTTTGAATTCTTTGCCATTAGCTTTATAGCCTTTAGCCAGTTTTTCTTTCACATTCGGAACACCAGCTGCATCAAGTAAGGTTGGAAGCCAATCTTGGTGTGCCATCATTTCATTGATTTTAGTTCCTGGTTTGATTGTACCAGGCCAACGTACAAGTTGTGGAACGCGCATACCGCCTTCCCATGTTGTGCCTTTTTCGCCATAGAATGGGGTTGCACCGCCATCAGGCCATGTCGCTGTTTCTGCACCGTTATCTGTAGAATAAATAACAATGGTATTGTCTGCTACGCCTAACTCGTCAAGTTTATCCAGTAAAATACCCACTTGATCATCGTGTTCAAGCATACCATCGGCATAAATGCTTACCCCTGATTTACCTTGATATTTTTCTTGTAGGCGAGTCCAAACGTGCATACGAGTGGTGTTATGCCAGATAAAGAAAGGCTTATCTGCTTTGACTGCTTTTTCCATGAAAGCAAGTGATGAATCTAAGAACTCTTCATCTGCATGTTCCATACGCTTACGCGTCATAGGACCCGTATCTTCAATCTTGCCGTCAGCGTATGATTTTATAACACCACGAGGCCCGTAATTTTTACGGAACTCAGGATCTTTAGGGTAGTAATAAGTTTCAGGTTCTTCTTCTGCGTTTAAGTGATAAAGGTTGCCGAAGAACTCATCAAAACCATGATTTGTGGGTAGGTGTTTATCTTGATCGCCAAGGTGGTTTTTACCAAACTGAGCAGTCATGTAACCTTGTTCTTTAAGAAGATCGGCAATAGTTGGAGCCCAATCAGGAATACCGTGATCAGACCCTGGCATACCAATGGTTAATAAACCGGTACGGAAAGGTTCTTGGCCTGTAATGAAAGCAGCACGTCCTGCTGTACAAGATTGTTGTCCATAGTGATCAGTAAAAAGTGCACCTTCATTAGCGATACGGTCAATGTTTGGGGTTTGATAGCCCATCATGCCTTGATTATAAGCACTGATATTCCAATAGCCTACATCATCACCAAAAATGGCAAGGATATTAGGTTGAGCAGCCGCGAGTGCTGCACCTGATGTGGCAAGTAAGCCGACACCAACAGCGATCTTACTTAAATGATGGCCCATAAAGAACTCCAATTAGTTATGATTAATTATCTGCACTCTAAATGAGAAATAATTAGTCGTCGCTTTATAGGCGTTATAACCAAAAGTTATTTTTATATTTAATTATTTGAATATTAAGATTTTATTTGATTTGGTAGTGTTTTTTGATTTCACGTAAAGTGAGAGCTTTCTCAAAGAGTTTTAATTGGTAACTCTTTAAAAATTTTAGAATATCGACTGGCATAGCGAGACCATCGATATACATCACTTGCTATGGCTGCTTCGAATACAGTAACAATTTCAGGTTGTTTTAATGCTCTACGGAAGGCAAACAATTTACTGATTTGTTCAAACTCTTTTGGGGTAAATCCAACCGTTTCTTTGAAAGCATTTCTGATTGTTTTTTCGGAAATGTTTTTTTCTTTTGCTAATTGCTTAATGGCATCGGTGGAGGACATTTCCATCATATAATCGACACATTTAGGTATGAAACTTCGTCGTGGTAAGCGACTTCTTCCTGTTAATGATTGGGGGCGCATTGGTGTAGGGTGTAAAGATAAGATTTCGACAATTCGCATTAATAATATTGCGCCAACATTTGAATCTTTGTTAGGGAGCATCTTACTAGCATGGCGAACAACAGTTTTTAATTCTTGTGCATATTTTATATCGATATTAACAGGAACTAAACTATTACAAAGTTCCTGGAATTGTTTGTTATTTGTATTTATATCACAAACTAAAATAGGGCAATTGACTGGTATTTGAAGGCAAAAAGGGTGTTGGCTTTTTTCTGAAATTAACGCAAATTGATGTTCTTCGCAAAGGATGCCATTAAAACGTAATCCTTTATTGTTGACGTCTAATAATAATAGTGTTTTTGGTTTGAGTGATTGGGGTAGATGAAAACTGAATAAAGATAAAGGTTCAGGACTTTCAAATAAATAAAAATCTACATTATTTCGTTCAAGGTATTGAAACGAAAAGCAGGCTTCATTCAGTGGAGAATTAAATGTAGTGATAAGTGCTTGCCCATGGAATAAAGACCATAATTTTTCACTAAATTCATCAAAAGTGAAGTGTTTATTTAACTTCATGAGTTAGCCTTTTATCTATCTTAAAAGCGTTAAAATAGGGCTCATGTGAGCCCTAAATAATATTGGAATTATTTACGAGCGTTAGCTACTTTTTCCATATTCATCATTTGATCCATAACTTTATCAACGGAGAAGCTAGGGATTTCTTGACGTGGTGGAAACTCTTTAAAGCTTTGAAGCATTTTGGCAACTTTAGCTTGCGCAGGAACAAATAAGAACACATGGTCAAATGTCCATTCATCATAGCCAAATCCTTGATCTGCTTTTTCATATGGATCAACTTGTAGATCGAAAATCATTGGCATACGTAACGTAGTAAGTTCACGAGTCCATACTTCCCAACCTTGGTGCTCTTGTATCTTGAAGTGTAGCTTCCAGCGACCATCACGCATTGCAAGTAGATCACCATCATCCGACCAATAGAAGAACTCTTTACGCGCACTGTCTTTTGATTTTCCTGTTAGATAACTGACTTGGTTATAACCGTCTAAATGGTTTTTATAAGTTGTACCATTGTCAGATTTATAGCCTTTTAGTAACTCTTGTTTGATGTCTTTATTACCAGCGATAGCGGTTAGGGTAGGTAGCCAATCTTCACCAGCAAACATTCCGTTAAGTTTTGTGCCGGGTTTTATATGCCCAGGCCACTTCACAACAGCAGGAATTCGGAATCCACCTTCCCAACCTGTGTTTTTTTCTCCTCGGAATGGACTGAAAGCAGCATCAGGCCAAGTGGCATTCATTGGGCCATTGTCGGTGGTATAAATAATTATAGTGTTATCATTAATACCAAGGTCATCGACCTTATCTAATAATTTACCAATGATATTATCATGTTCAACCATGCCGTCAGCGTAATCACCAAGGCCTGTTTTTCCTGAATTTTCGGCTTTTATGTGTGTTCGTGCGTGCATTCGTGTAGTGTTATACCATGTAAAGAATGGCTTATCGGCCTTTACTGCTTTCGTCATGAAGTTGACTGCCGCATCTAATGTTTCTTCATCAACGGTTTCCATACGCTTACGAGTTAGAGGACCTGTGTCTTCGATTTTTCCATCAGCGTAAGAGTGAATAACCCCACGAGGCCCATAGTCTTTACGAAAGTTTGGATCTTTTGGGTAATCAGGATTTTCTGGCTCTTCTTCTGCATTCAGGTGATAAAGATTACCAAAAAATTCATCAAAACCGTGGTTAGTCGGCAACATATCATCATTGTCACCTAAGTGGTTCTTACCAAATTGCCCAGTGGAATAACCTAAATCTTTTAAGGTTTGAGCAAGGGTAATATCTTGGGCTTGCAGACCTTGTTTTGCTCCTGGCATTCCTACTTTAGTAAGCCCTGTGCGAATGGGCATTTGTCCTGTAATGAACGCAGAGCGACCTGCTGTACAAGATTGTTGGCCATAATAAGAGGTAAATAATGCACCGTCATTAGCAATGCTATCGATATTTGGCGTTTGATAGCCAAGCATGCCTTGGTTGTAAGCTGAAATATTTCCGTAACCAACATCATCGCCAAAAATAACAAGAATATTAGGTTGAGCTGCAGCATAAGCAACCTGCATTCCTGCTAAAACTAGACCTGTAGCAATGGCAGTTTTTTTTACTGTTTTGTTCATCGGTATCTCCTGAAAGAATAATTTCAGTTGGATAATATTGGAAAGAAAGCGGCATTATCCTGCAAAAGCGGAAAAAACGATGTATCGAAATTGGTTATTAAGTTCATAACCAGTAGTTATGTAGTTAAAAAGTGAAATAATTGTTGTACATTTATTGTCACTTTAGGGTTTATGTACTATACCTTTAATGGTGCTCTTTTTGTCAATGGAAACAGGAGTTTATATGGAAGTCAAAAAAGGAATGAAGCGCAGACTAACAATACTAAGTGCAGTATTGATGGGAGCTTCGGGTTATACATTGGCCGCTGAAAAACCAAATATTTTGGTTATTTGGGGTGATGATATTGGTCAATCTAACATTAGTGCGTATACCTTTGGTCTAATGGGATACAAAACACCGAATATCGATAGTATTGCTAAAGAAGGGATGATGTTTACCGACTATTATGGTGAACAATCCTGTACGGCGGGTAGATCTACTTTTATTACTGGACAAAGTGTTCTACGAACTGGTTTAAGTAAAGTTGGGTTACCAGGTGCTGATATTGGCCTACAAGCAGAAGATGCAACCATTGCTGAAGTGCTTAAGCCATTGGGTTATATGACTGGCCAATTTGGTAAAAACCACCTTGGTGATAAAGATGAATTTTTACCTACAGCGCACGGATTTGATGAATTTTTTGGCAACCTTTACCATCTAAACGCTGAAGAAGAGCCAGAGAATATTGATTACCCTAAAGATCCTGAATTCCGTAAAAAATTCGGTCCTCGTGGTGTTATTAAATCTTATGCTGATGGAAAAATTGAAGATACGGGTCCTTTAACACGTAAACGTATGGAAACTGTCGATGATGAAACGGTTTCTGCTGCGATTGACTTTATGGGTCGAGCAGTTAAAGCGGATAAACCATTCTTTGTATGGTGGAACGCAACACGAATGCATTTTAGAACTCACGTAAAACCTGAATTACAAGGTTCAACGGGTATCAGTAATTACGCTGATGGTATGGTTGAGCATGATAATCACGTTGGTGAAGTCTTAAAAGCGGTCGATAAACTAGGTATTAAAGATAATACGATAGTTTTCTATTCCACGGATAATGGCCCTCACATGAATTCGTGGCCAGACGCAGGTACAACGCCGTTCCGTAGTGAAAAAAATACCAACTGGGAAGGGGCATACCGCGTTCCTGCAATGGTTCGTTGGCCGGGTAAGATTGAACCGGGTGTAGTATCGAATGAGATTATGCACCATATGGATTGGCTTCCAACATTTGCAGCTATTGCTGGAAACGACAAGATCAAAGACCAGCTTAAAAAAGGAACTAAGCTTGGTAATAAGAGCTTTAAAAATCACCTAGATGGCTACAACTTTCTTCCTTATCTAACTGGTGAAGAAGAAAAAGGTCGCCGTGAAGAAATTTTCTATTTTACGGATGATGGCGATTTAGCGGCACTTCGTTATAACAAATGGAAAGCGGTATTCATGGAGCAACGTGTGAAAGGTACGCTTCAAATTTGGGCTGAACCGTTTGTTACATTACGTGTGCCTAAGCTGTTTAACTTACGCATGGACCCATACGAAGTTGCTGACGTAACGTCAAATACTTATTATGATTGGTTATTAGATCATGCGTATATGTTTGTTCCTGCGCAAGCGTATGTTGGTAAGTATTTAGCGACATTTGAAGAGTTCCCACCTCGTCAAAAAGCCGCAAGCTTCAGCTTGGATCAGGTAATGGAAAAGCTGCAACAGCCTCATAATAAGTAATTAAATCTCCCATAATGCTTGGGCTCTTCGGAGCCCTTTTTTATTTCAGTTAGCATTCACATATTCACGAACAGTAATGGAAAGATGTGAAGATATAGGCTATATCTAAGATGTTGTTATCTTTAGCGTTAGAGATGAAAAATAGAATAAATATCAATACAAGGATGTATATGAGTAGTAAACAAATCGTCTATGGACTGTGGGTTATATGGATAAGCATTATTGGGTTTTCATCAAATGCTTTTTCTGCCGACTTTGTGGGTAACGAAACTTGTGTTGATTGCCATAAAGAAGAAGTTGAAGCTTGGATTGGTTCAGATCATGATATGGCAATGAAACACGCAGACGACGCTAGTGTGTTGGGTGACTTTACTAACGCGACATTTGAATTTGAAGGTAATACGAATCGTTTTTTTAAAAAAGGTGACCAATATTGGGTCAATATCGAAGGACCGGATGGAAAGTTTCACGATTATCAAATTACTTATACGTTTGGCTTTGAACCACTGCAACAATACATGGTGGAATTTGAAGATGGGCGTATTCAGTTAATTCCATTTGCATGGGATTCAAGAGAAAAAACAGAGGGTGGTCAGCGTTGGTATCATCTGTATCCTGAAATGAAAAAAATAGATGAATTTTATTGGACTAACTCTGGTCAAAATTGGAACTTCATGTGTGCGGATTGCCACTCTACTGATGTAAAGAAAAACTACGATTCAACAACTGATACCTACCAAACGACATGGTCTGAAATCAATGTCAGTTGTGAGGCCTGTCATGGCCCAGCGAGTAAGCATGTCAATTGGAGTAAAAATCAAAATAATGCCACTAACCTTCATTATGGCTTTGATAGAGATTTAAGTAAATCGGTTAAAGAGTGGGTGTTTAAAGAAGGGCATTCAACACTGCAACCAAAAGACATTCAAAAGACAGATCAAGTCACTGTTTGCGCGCAATGCCATAGTCGTAGAAGCCAATTAAACGAAGACCAAGCTCATGTGAATGGTGATTCTCGCTCATTATTAGACAGCTATCTGCCAAGTTTAATTACACCTGAGCTTTATCATAATGATGGTCAGATTTACGATGAAGACTATGTTTATGGGTCTTTTATGCAATCTAAAATGGCTGATAAAGGGGTTACGTGCAGCAATTGTCATAATCCGCACTCAACAAAGCTAGATATTCCTGAGCAAGCCGTTTGCAGCCAATGCCATATCGCATCGGAATATACACCAGAAAAACATTCCTTTCATGAGGCTAATACTGAAGCATCACAATGCACGACGTGTCATATGCCAGAAACGACCTATATGGGGGTTGATGCGAGGCGAGACCATAGCTGGCAGATCCCAAGACCTGATTTAAGTAAAAACATAGGAACACCCAATGTGTGTACACAATGTCATGAAGAGAAAGACGATGTGTGGGCAGATAAACAAGTGGGAGAATGGTTTCCTGACTCCCCATTCCGTAATCAACAGCATTTTGCCGTCGCATTTTACGCATCAGACATCAATTATCGTGGTGCAGGAGATGCGCTTTCTTATACGGCACAAGATGCAAAGCAGGCTGGGATTATTCGAGGTTCTGCGCTGTATCGTTTAAGTGCGTTTCCAAGTAAAAATACGTTAGTTGCATTAGGGCGAGCGGTTAAAAATGAAGATGAATTGATGCGTTTAGGGACGGTTCAAGGCTCTGCTGGATATTCATCTCATGATCGCTGGCAAATATTGTCTCCGTTATTAAACGATCCTGTACTTGGTGTTAGAACTGAAGCAGCAGGCGCATTAGGTGCCTATTGGCCAGAATTAAATCCTCTACAAAGAGAACAACTTAATCCTGTATTAAATGAGTATATTAATATTCAGTTGTTTAATTCTGATAGAGGATTTGGGCGTACCAACTTAGGTAACGTGTATCGAGCAAAAGGTCAGTTGAAAAAAGCGGAGAAAGCCTATTTAGGGGCTATAGATATTGAACCGTACTTTGTAAACAGTTACGTAAATCTAGCTGATTTATATCGTAGGCAAGGTGATGAGAATAAGGGATTAGAGTTACTGAAACAAGGTATTCAAGCTCAACCTAAATCAGGTGCATTGCCTTATAGCACAGGATTGTCGTTATTAAGACTCGGTAATAAATCAGAAGCTGCAAATTATTTCAAACAAGCCGCAAATATAGAAAAGCAGAATGCTCAATATTGGTATGTTTATGGCCTTTCGTTAGAAGGAATAAATAGTGAACAAGGGGCTGATGCGCTAGGAAAAGCGTTTGAGTTGAGTGGTAATCCTCAACACTTATTTGCCCAATGTGATTTATTGTTAAAAGGAAAATTACCTCAAGCAGCACAATGCATTACTCAGCTTGAACAATATGCCCCTAAAAGTGTGATCAGTGAGCTTAAAAAAAGGCTTTATTAATGAACACTATAACCAATAGTTATGATGGACTTAACTAGAATAGTGAAAGCTAAACTCTAGTATCTATTGGTCTAACTCGTGAACGTAAGGAGAAAACATGAATCAAACTCAGCAGGCTATTACATCGCTTATCTCTCAAGTAGAGAAATCAGTGATTGGTCAATCCCATGTCGTGCGTTCATTGGTTATTGGGTTATTAACTCAAGGGCATGTTTTGCTAGAAGGTTTACCGGGTACGGCAAAAACACGCTCGGTTAAATCATTAGCTGATAATTTACATACCTCGTTTGGGCGAATTCAATTTACTCCCGATCTTCTTCCATCAGATGTTACTGGTACCGAGGTATATCAAGAGCAAAATGGTAAACCCCAATTGCATTTTCAGCCTGGCCCTATTTTTAACAGCATTGTCTTGGCGGATGAGATCAACCGAGCGCCAGCTAAGGTACAAGCGGCATTATTAGAAGCGATGGCAGAAGGTACTATAACCGTTGGCGATCAAACACATACTTTACCTGAGCTGTTTATGGTACTTGCAACACAGAACCCTGTAGAGCAAGAAGGAACGTATCCATTGCCTGAAGCGCAAATGGACCGATTTATAATGAAAGTATCTGTTGATTATCCAGATGATGATGCCGAGCTCGATATTATTCGCCTTGTGCGAAGTGAAGAATCGAGAGTGGAAGAGTCTGGTGATTCTGATGAAAACAGTGCCTCTCAACATAATACAGAGACCTCGATTCAATTAGACCCATCAGTAGTAATGCAAGCCAGAACAGAGCTTTCAAGTGTCGAAGTGTCTGAAATTAGCGAGCGATACATTGTCGGGTTAGTCATGGCAACTCGTAAGCCTGAGCGTTACTCAGAATCAAACTTGTCTTGTTGGATAGATATTGGTTCGAGTCCCCGAGCCTCTATATCACTTGATAAATGTGCGCGTGCGTATGCATGGTTGCAGGGGCGAAATTACGTAGAACCGGATGATATTCGTGCAATGGCACATTCAGTGTTGGGACATCGTATTACCTTGAGTTATGACGCTTTAGCTGATGGTGTGACACAAGAACAAGTCATCAATGAGTTATTGGACCACGTTGTTATTGGGTAGGGCTTTTTATGAACGAAAAAAGCACTGATACACGTATTCATTGTGAATACAGCCAATTAGTAAAACTGCAATCTCAAGCGAGATCATTCAGTTTATTACCGAATTTAAAATCAGGCACTGCGTTGTCTGGTCGTCATTCGTCTATTTTTCGTGGGCGTGGTTTAAATTTTGAGGAGCTAAGGCATTACCAACTCGGTGACGATATTCGCAATCTTGATTGGAAGGTGACAATGCGAACTGGCAAGCCTCATGTGAGATCGTACACGGAAGAAAAAGACCGAAATTTTATTATCTGTGTAGATCAACGCAGCAGTATGTATTTTTCATCAGTAGAGACAATGAAATCGGTTGTGGCAGCTGAATTGGCTGCACTCACTGCATGGCGAATTTTACAAGACAGTGATCGCGTTGGTTTTGTTATTAGTTCAAGTGAGAAAATGCATTGGTTAACACCAAAGCGTTCTCAGGGTGATTTACTCCATCGATTACAATTGTTATCTAGTATTAATCAGTCCTTAGATGTGGGAAGTAAAGATACAGGTGATGTTGATTTTACACAGTTTGTAACGTTACTAGGCCGATTAAAGCTCAAAGAAGCAACCATCATTATTTTAAGTGATTGGCATGGCGTTACTCCTGATGAGATCACTCACTTAAAACACCTTCAAAAACATAATGATGTATTAGGTGTATTAATTTCTGATCCGTTCGAGTCCAATTTTCCATCACAAAGCAGTTCATGGGTTGTGGGTGACGGTGCATTTCAGATTAACCTTAATGATTCAAAGAAATTTGATATAGCCAATAAGGGGCTTAGTGACCATCAAGATTTAAAGAAAGAGCAATTAATTCAGTTGATGGCAGCAAAAGGTCTTCCTCTTATTGAAGCAGATACGTCAGGGCATCATATCGAGCAGTTGAAGCGTGCAATAGGAGGCAGACGATGAGTATTCATGAGCCGCCAAGCAGTTATATGCTTAGAAAAATGAGTGAGGTGACCGTTCCCGATCATGTGAGTTGGTTTCCTCAAACGATAGGTTGGAAAATTGTCGCCATCATTCTGTTTGTTTTTTCGGCTTACTGCATTGTGACATGGATTAAAAAATGGTGGGTAAATCGCTATCGTCGTGAAGCAAGCAGTTTATTAAATTTGATATCAAGTTCAGTGAATAATCCATCATTAAGTTATGAGATTTTTGAAGTGATGAAAGCCGTATTAACTCACGTCAATCCAAAAAACGCAACGCTCTTTAAAGATGATTTTCTTATCGCATTAGATTCTTATTCATCCGATAGTGTGTGTGATTTTAATGGGGAACTTGGGCAGCAATGGATGCGTTCCTTGGTACAACAGAGATATGCATTATCAGAGCAACAACTCACTGAGTTAACTGTGTTATGTCAGCAATGGTTATCTAACCATGTAATGCCTACATTAAATCAACATGGAGGCGAAGATGCAGTTTAATCAGTTAGAATTAGCAAATCCATATTGGCTATGGATGTTGCCATTACCGATCATTATTTATTGGTTAATACCAGCTTACCGTACACGCCAATCTGCCATTAAAGTACCTTTCTTTGATGTGTTAGTAAAAGCATTAGATGAGTATCCATCTGAGGGGGCAAGTCAGTTACAAGCAAGTTATTGGCAAAAAGCATTTTTGATTATGTCATGGTGCTTATTAATTTTCGCACTGACCAAACCGACCATTTTAGGCGAACCTCAAACTCGTGAAAGCTTGGGGCGAGATGTGATGGTTGTGGTGGACTTATCAGGTTCGATGGCTGAGCAAGACTTTGTGTCCAAAGGTTCTTCAAGCGAAGGTTCTATTCAAAAGATTTCTCGTTTAGAAGCAACAAAAGAAGTGTTGGCCGATTTCGTTAAGACTCGTAAAGGGGACCGTCTAGGTTTAATTTTATTTGGTGATGCTGCGTTTGTTCAAACCCCATTTACCGCGGATCAAAGAGTGTGGTTAGAGTTATTAAATCAAACCGATGTGGCAATGGCAGGGCAAAGTACCCATTTAGGTGATGCTATTGGGCTTGCGATTAAAGTCTTTGAGCAAAGCTCAAAAGAAGAGACAAGCAGTGAGGTTGATACCAAAGATAGCAACGTAAAACCACGTGAGAAAGTGGCCATTGTTTTAACGGATGGTAATGATACAGGCAGTTATGTCGAACCGATTGATGCAGCTAAGGTTGCGGCAGCCAAAAATGTACGTATTCATATGATCGCAATGGGTGATCCAAGAACCGTTGGGGAACAAGCTCTAGACATGAATGTAATTAATAGAGTAGCAGAAGCCTCTGGTGGTAAAGCGTTTCAAGCTATTAATCGCGATGAATTAGAGCAAGCTTATGAAGCCATTGGTGAATTAGAGCCTCAACTATATGAAAGCACGACTTATCGACCAAAGCAGTCAATTCATCAATACCCAATGATGTTGATCGTCATGATGTACTTATTCGCTTTTGGCTTTGCGACGATTAAGCGTCATGTTAAATCGGGAGAAAAGCATGTTTGATTCCCTGATGTGGCAGCAAATTGCTGAACAATTCAATTTTATTCGACCGTTATGGTTATTGGTCTTAATCCCGTTTGGTATTGTGATTTATTTACGTTGGAAACAAGATTCAAAAAATGAGTGGCAAGAACAATTACCAAAACATTTACGTAATGCATTAACCATTAATGATGCCGGGTGGAAAAAACAACTGCCATTAAAGTTGCTAAGTATCTCTATGTTTGTCGCAATTATTGTATGTGCAGGCCCAACTTGGCAGCGTGAAGCATCTCCATTTGGTGAAGATAAAGCGGCGTTACTTATTGTGTTGGATAACAGTGAGTCGATGTTGCAAAAGGATCTTGCGCCGAACCGTTTAGAGCGTTCAAAGCAAAAAATACGAGATTTAATCAAGCAACGACAAGGTGGTAAAACAGGGTTAGTTGTCTTTTCTGGTTCAGCGCATTTAGCCATGCCATTAACTAAAGATGACTCGGTATTCGCGCCATTTTTAGCCGCTATTCAACCCGATATTATGCCTGTAGAAGGTAAAAATGCAGAGACTGCATTGCCTCTGATAGAACCACAACTAGGTAAAGAGAGTGTTGGCACGGTCTTATTAATTACTGATGGAGTAAACCCGACCACGATTAAAGCGTATCAAGATTATTTTGCCGATAGTCGACATCAATTATTAGTATTGGCGGCGGGAAATGGTGACAGGGCAAGTGATAATCCTATGGATCTTTCCTCGCTTAAATTATTAGCCAGTAAAAGTAATGGTAGCGTCGTTGAAGTGACGATTGACGACAGTGATATTAAGACGTTAAACAGTAAAATAGAACGTCACATGCAGTTAAATAATGAATCGGCAATGCCGTGGAAAGACATGGGGTATTTTCTTTTATTCCCTGTATCTCTTTTGATGCTGTCATGGTTTAGAAAAGGCTGGTTAGTAAAATGGTGTTTGGTGGCATTGATTGTTTTTCCTAGCTTTTATTCGACTTCAACTTATGCTGAAACGGTGAGCTTAAAAGCCAAAACAAATGAACCAGTAAAAGAAGTGACGGCATGGGATAAAACGACGCAATGGTGGATGGATTTATGGTTAACGCCAGACCAACAAGGACAGTGGTATTTTGATAAATTTGAATATTTAACGGCCGCAAAGCGCTATCAAGACCCTCTTAAAAAAGGCATCGCTTATTATTATGCTGGCGAATACAAATTAGCTCATAGTGCCTTTTTACAAATAAAAACCAACTTAGGTATTTTTAATGCCGCTAATTCGCTGGCAAGACAAAGAGAGTATCTGGCTGCTCGTGACATTTATCAATTATTGTTAGAAAAAAATCTTGAAAGCGAATTAAAAGAAAAAACAGAAAATAACCTATCGATTATGCAAAGCATTGTTGAGGAAGTGAATCGCATGAGTGAAAGCCAGAAAGGCAGCACAGATGGGCCTGAGGAGTCTTTTGAATTAGGTGAAGATAAACCTAAAACGGGTGATGGAGCCGATGAGAAAGTAGATTCTGCGTTAATGAAAGAAGAGAAACTGAATGCGAATGAAATTCTAGGAAGCCAAGAACTTGCTGATAAATGGTTACGTCGTGTGGAGGCTGACCCTAAATATTTCTTACGCGCGAAATTTCAGCTTCAACTTCGCGATCAGCAGGCGACCTCCAAGCAATCTGTTTCAACATTATCGCTTTCTGAACCAACTAACAGTGGAGAGGGTAAATAATGTCTCAGAATAATGATAAACGTCGAGTCATACACCTTTTCATTTTTGTCGCTGTTATATTAATGGTAATAAGCTTTGGTTCTAGAGCCAGTATGGTTGAGACACTTGATAAATCAGATCAAGTGACAATAAAAACATGGTTAAGTGATTCGAATAAGCTTAAAGATAGTAATGGCAAGAAAGCAGCAGTTTACGCTGTAAATCAGCAGGTTATCTTATACATAGAAGTCGTGACGCCAAGGTGGTTTACTGGTGGAACTCGAATTACTCCTATTGAAATATCCAATGTGGTTGCAAAGCAGCGTAATCAATTAGCAACGAATTTTACGGAAAGACGTAATGGTGTAACTTGGACTCATCAACGTTGGGAGATTACGCTATATCCACAATCTGAAGGTAACTTTGTCATCCCCCCGACAGCGGTTAAAGTTCAAGTATCAAGAGAAGGGGGAGGGAATGTTTCCGGAGTTTTGTATACAGAACCCCAAAGGTTTACAGCTATTACGCCATCAGGTTTATTGAGTGATGAATCTGAATGGGTGTCAGGCCGCGATTTTTCAGTTGAACAACAATGGGATAAATCAAACGATGATTTAAAAGCGGGCGATGCGATCACTCGTACCGTTATTATTAAAGGGTCTGATACATTAGCAATGCTGATCCCTGAATTGATTAAGCAAACCTCGACCACGAATTATCAAACCTATTCACAACCAAATCAACTAGATGATTCACAAACCCGTGGTGATTATTTATCCAAACGAAAAGAGTCGGTGGTTTATGTACTCCAGAATGGAGGTGAGGTAACGTTTCCAGCGATTCATTTAACTTGGTGGGATACAGATGCTCAAGAATTAAAGACCATTACGCTTGATGGCCAATCATTTTCTGTTTCTCATACTATGAGTTCTTGGTTACATCAATATTGGTATTGGTTAGCGGTATTGATGATGGGCGCAATGGTTATTTTATTTATCGTGATTAAAACAGCACGGTATTATCAAACTCATCCATTACCAGCTTGGTTTATGTATTCAAGAGCTGTAAATAAACAAGAGTGGGGTAAGGTACGAACGCTTCTTTATCGTTCATTAAGAATTAAGAGCGAACAGTTAGAATTAAAGCATTGTTATTCGACAGCCGATTGGCGACAAGATTCTTCAACGTTTCAATCAAATGAGATTACAAAAAAGTTGTCTTCACGTTTATGGAAGAAGATGTCTCACTCATTGAATGGATTATTTTCTTTCTTTTCTGTGTGGAAACCAAAAGCCGTATTTCCTCAGTTTGATCAATTACGAAGAAAATATGTAAAAAACCAAGAGAATCAACACAAAAGAAAAGATTAAAGGTTGTGTAGAACCTTTAGTTATATACAGTGCATAGTAGGATCAATCAGTAGTGCCAGTAGCAATGAAAAGTACAGAGCTTAATTTAATACCTATTTTTGTCGCGATTTATGAAGAAAAAAACCTTTCTAAAGCCGCAGCAAGAATGAATATTAGTCAACCCGCGGTAAGTAAAGCGCTAAAAAGGCTACGTGAAATTTATGACGACCCTTTATTTCATCGTAATACGTCAGGGGTAGAGCCAACAGTGTTCTCCTCTGATATTTATCCTGCGATGTCTGCAGCTCTAAAAAACTTTACATCAACACTATCAGCGTCAAGAGAATTTGATCCAAAAACATCAAATCGTATCTTTTCTATTGCTGTCGTTTCTACGGTGAGTTATTCGCTTATTCCAAGGTTAATACGCCAAATTCGAGCTTGTGCGCCGAATATATCATTAGAAGTACATCCTCAGTTTACTGAAGATCTTGAATCTGACTTACGTTTACAGCGTTATGATTTAGTCATTGATATGGCCATAAGAGGGCGTACAATTTTAAAGTCAGAAGTGATTTATACTGAAAAATTAAGAGTCGTGTGCAGTCAAAATCACCCAAGAATTGGTGACGAAATTTCGTTAAGTGAATTTCTAAGTGAAGAGCATGTTGCTGCATCTCGCTGGCATAGTCGCAGTAGTTTATTGAATGCGGATGATATTGGAGAGCTTGATGCTCGAAATATTGTAATTAGAGCCGCTGGTGCGTTTGAAATGATGCCCATCATTAGTTCGACAGAAATGATTGGCATGTTGCCACAATCAGCAATCGATGACTTAGGCGCGTACTACAACCTTAAATCATTAGATTTACCTTTCGGTCGCCAGCAGCATAATTTATGTACGATTTGGCACCCAAGTCGAACCTCTGAAAGTGGACATCGTTGGTTAAGACAACAAATTCAAAAAGCAGCAAAAGCTGAGTTTGATATAAATTAAGTATGTTATAAAATAAAAAGCAGTGTTGATATACCAACACTGCTTTCTCATTTTTACTTTATAGATAATAATTGATTACCAATCCAAATAAGTATCTAAATATTGACTTATATGGAGGAGTATTGTGTGAATTAATATCAGTGTTGAGTGACTTCAGTTAAGACTTTTCCTGTTGCGCCACTTGGTTGAGTTATCCCTAAGATGCTCGATAAGGTTGGAGCAATATCATAAGGCGTGATTTCGCGACTGATCTTTTCGTCATCAATGTTATAACCGGCAAAAATGACAGGAACGTAAGTATCATAACGCCAAGGAGAACCATGAGTAGATGCAATGGTTAAGCCATCCATATCATTAATGAAGTTCCTTGGTTGATAAACTACATAGACATCGCCTGAGCGTAAGGGATGATAATTATTTTTAACCAATTGCATGGTATGAGTATTTGGTACCTGATTTTTTTCTATGTCAGAGCTTGTTACTGCGTAAGCTATCCCTTTTATTTTTAAGAGCTCTTCAGCAACGGCTTTTTGTACTTTCTCTAATGAAACACCTTTCTTTTTTATCACATCATGATTTAAGTAAATGTATGGTTGTGCGTACAAACGAATAGCGTCTTCCCCTAAGCCAAATTCTATTTTTAAACGAGATAATAGTGTTGGAGAGATGAGTTTTTTCTGATCAAATGTTGATGATTGACTCGCGCCTAAAGCGTTAACGACTGCAGGAGCCTCTGGTGCGCCATGATCAGCAGATAAAACAATTAATGTATTTTCTAACCCAACTTGCTTATCAACACTTTTCAATAGTTTGGCAATGGTTTTATCTAACCGGATTAGATTGTCTTCAGCCTCTAGACTTGTTGGACCATACATATGAATGACGTAGTCATTGGCAGAGAAGCTAACAGCGAGATAGTCGGTAAATTTACCTTGACCTAAGTTCTCTTCTTTCAATAAAGTACTGGCGAAATCTTCAGTTAATTCATCACCAGCAGGACTGAGTGTTAGCATGGTTGTGTAGTATTTATAACTTGCAGGTCCATAAGGGTGAGGGAAGCTGCGTTTGAATCCAGCTAAGTCAACTTTGTAATCAGGATTGCTTTCTTTAAGAGTGTATTGGTCGGCAGGAAGAGAGAGCTCCCAACGCGTACCTGAATATTGGTTTGGGAGTTTTTTCTCATTCCAAGCCGTTACCCAATTTGGGTATGCATCGTAATAGTAATTACTGGTTACAAATTCAGAACCCGCTTTAGAGAACCAAAAAGCTTTACCTGAATGTCCACCTAGAGAAATAGCACCTCTGTCTTTAACTGATACAGAGAATATTTTTGATTCCCCATTGGTTGCGATAGCCAGTTCATCACTAAATGTGGTTGATAAAATAGGGTTAGGAGAACGACCATCTTGTGTTGCAACTTTTTGAGTTGGATCTATTTCTGTTGATTTATTTACTCCAGCACCAGAAGAGAGCATGCTGTAGTTACCGTCTTCAACGTTATAAACTAAGCGCTTTTCGTTTCTGTCGTACCAAACATTACCCACCATGCCATGCACATTGGGTGGTGCTCCTGTGGCTAAGGACACATGACCAACAATGGTTTCTGTGTTGCCATGTTGGTAATAGGCATTAGTATAATAAGTGCCATCATCCATTAAATAACGAAAGCCATCCTTTCCGAAATTTGCTTTATAGCGCTCTAATAAATCGCCTCTTAATGCATCAACCGTAATTTGTAATACGAGTTTAGGCTTTTGCTCTGAGGCTAATGAAAGTGCAGGGGTTATTAAAACGCTGGCTAACGCTACATAATGCATTGTTTTATTTTTCATTATTGGTTCCTTGCCAAGTGTATGGATGTTTTATTGTGCGTCTTTTACTAAGCGAAGCCCCATATCTGACATGATGATCGACTGGCTTGCAAAATCTCGACGGTAATTTTCAGATTCATCTGCGTTATAAGAAAAGCTACTTCCTCGCACCGATTTATGTGCTAAGCCACTGGTTTCATCGCGTGCGTTGTTTGGATTGTCTTTTGGAGAATAGCGATAAAAATTATCATCATAGGCATCACTTACAAATTCACCTACATTTCCTGTCATGTCATATAAGCCTAGTTCATTAGGGTGTTTCATTCCAACAGGATGAGCCTGGTTATTGGCGTTTTGTGAATACCATGCGACATCATCAATGTTATTTGAACCACTGTAAGCATAACCTTGGCTTGCATTGCCGCCACGTGCTGCATATTCCCATTCAGCTTCCGTTGGAAGACGATATGTTTCGCCAGTTATTTCATTCAATTTTTCGATGAAGAAATTAGCTTGTTGCCAACTTAGATTGTTCACAGGAATATCTGGAGATTGGAAGTAGCTTAATGATGACCCCATAACTGATTCAAATAGCTCTTGCGTCACTTCAAATTTAGACATGTAGAAGTCATTTACCATAACAAGGTGAGCAGGCTTTTCGGCTTTTTTTGCCTCAGAGGAATCAGAACCCATTAGATATTCGCCACCATCAATATGAATCATATTTTGATCTATTTTAAGAGCGATAGGATGGGGAGGAGAGCTAGCACATCCTATTAATGTTGAGCTAAGAATTATCGTGGTGAGTAATATTTTTGTATTGCTTAAAAAAGGCACTCTAAACATGACGTTCTCTACAGTAATGATTGAGTATTTATCATACAGTAAAAGGACTTTCCAAAATGGAATAACGTGTATAACTAATACGTGTGTTCTTTTTGTTTATTATAAGGTTAGAACTTACTTAGCGGAAACTATGAGGGTGGTTTATCGTTTTGCTAGGTAAGTTCTACTCATCACATTTGTAAGATAATAGGAATTAATATGATCATTACTCAAGGCCCGCAATTTCAAGGTAAAGCATCAAAACGATTACATGTTATGGCCAAGCCTATTGGTGCAGTTTGTAATATTGATTGTTCTTATTGTTATTATTTGAGTAAAGAAGATTTACTTGAGTATAAGAAAGGGTGCTCTCCACAGATGGATGATGAGACTCTTGAAACTTATATTCGGCAGTATATCGAGGGCCAAAATACGCCTGAGATTATCTTTTCATGGCAAGGTGGTGAACCAACGCTACTGGGTCTAGAGTATTTCCAAAAGATTGTTAAGTTTCAAAAACAATATCAACCGGATGGGATCATCATTTCAAATGATCTTCAAACTAATGGCACACTATTAACGGATAAGTGGTGTGAATTCCTTGCTCAAAATAACTTCCTTGTAGGCTTGAGTATTGATGGCCCTGAGTTATTACATAATGCATATCGAACCAATAAAGCAGGGCGTGGTACGTTTAATCAAGTAATGAAAGCGGTTGAGTTATTGCACAAGCATAATGTGAAATTTGCGACATTAACCTGTGTAAATAATTTAACAAGCCGTAACCCTCTTGAAGTATATCGTTTTTTACGTGATGTTGTTAAATCCCCTCAAATGCAATTCATCCCAATTGTAGAGCAAAAAACATTCAGAACCGTTGCGCCACAAACAGAGCAAATTGCCGCGCAATTACGTCAAGGGGATAAACGTTTAATTCCAGGTAATAAAGAATCCATCATGGAACCATGGTGTGTATCAGATGAAGCGTGGGGCAACTTTTTAATTGCCGTATTTGATGAATGGACTGAGCACGATTTAGGTAAAGTGTTTGTGCAATATTTTGAAGCCAGCGTTGAAACATGGATGGGACGTAAAAACCCGCTTTGTACGTTGGGTGAAATTTGCGGTAAAGGGTTAGCTATGGAGCACAATGGTGATGTATTTGCTTGTGACCATTATGTATATCCAGAATATAAAATTGGCAATATTCATACTCAAGAATTGGATGAGCTAGCTTACAGTCGTAAGCAGCAAGAGTTTGGTTTTGCAAAATCAAAAACATTAACTAGTCAATGTCAGCAATGTGAGTACAAATTTGCGTGCCATGGTGAGTGCCCAAAAAACCGTTTTATTAAAACAAGAGATGGCGAGCCAGGATTGAACTATTTATGTGCGGGTTGGAAAAAATTCTTTTCTCATGCAGATAAATCAATCGCGTATATTTTAAAAATGTTAGGTAACCCTGTTCAGCATGGTAAATACAGTGATGTAAAAATGCAGCAGGCACAAAGAAACGCGATATTTCCAACTAAATTTTAATCAAGAGCATAAACATAGGGAGTGTATTCGTGAATCACGCAGTAAAGAAGTTCGCCGCAATTGGTTTAGTGGGGCTATTAGGGCTTTCAGCTCCATCATATGCATCGACAGGAGCAGAGCCTGCTAATCAAGCTCAAAACTTGACGCCTGAGCAACAATTAGCCTATACCGCTCAGAATAAAAATGAGAGTGTAGAGAAAAGAGCAGATGCATTACGACAATTGGCACGCTATCCAAACCAAAACAGTTTAGTTGCAGTAGCAAGAGGTTTAAAAGAAAGCGATCCTTTGCTACGTGAGGCTGCAATTATTGGGTCGGAACTGTATCAATTTGAACATCGTTGGCGCATGGTTTCTCCGTTATTCACCGATGAGAATTTAACGGTTCGAATGACGGCAACTACTAATTTATTGCGTGAATACAGCGCAATGACAGCAGAGCAACAACAGCAAATAGAAACGCCTTACAATGAAGTAGTGGCTTATCTTTCTGCACAATTAGAAGAAAAACAAAATACGGCATCTCAATTATTATTAGCAGATGTTTATCGTTGGCATAAAGAATGGGTAAAGGCGGATGCGCTGTATCAACCATTAACACAAAGTGCCGCTAAAAATAGCCAAGTATGGTTAAATTTATCCGATAACTATCGTGCTCAAAATCAAGATATGCAAGCGTTGGACATTTTGAATAAAGGACTTGTGCAATTGCCTAAAGAGGCAAGTTTATATTACTCAAAAGCCTTGACTCAAGTTCGCTTAAATCATAAAGAAAGTGCCGCACAAGCAATTAAGGTTGCTGCTACACTAGCGGAAACTAACAGCTATTATTGGTACTTAAACGGGGTATTACAAGAAGATATCGATGTTGGAGTAGCAACTGAATCGTTTGAAAAAGCGTATATGATTTCAGGCTCTCCAGAGCAACTGTATGCGGTATGTGATATTTACGTTCGGTATAATAATGAAAAAGCCGATGCGTGTTTAGTTGAGTTAGCAAAGGTTGCCCCTGAATATGTTATTACTCAATTGAAAGAAAAACAGAAGTAACTGAGATACATTTTAAAATGTCATAAAAAAAGCCCGAGGTAGTTAATACCTCGGGCTTTATTGTTTATCGTGTTTCTGAACTAATGCATGATTTGCAGTTCATCAACTTCCATATTAATTTGTGCTGGATTCTTTTGTAACCAACGTAAGCGTAAGCTCAACAATACTGCAGAGGTAGTTAAACCACCAATAAAGCCGAACCAGAATCCATAAACACCCATAGGTTCTACGATCCAATCAGTCATACCAAGGATATAACCCGTCGGTAAGCCAACAATCCAGTAAGAAACGAAAGTACGCTTAAAGATGGCATTCATATCTTTATAACCACGAAGGGCGCCTGCAGCAACAACTTGTACAGCATCGGTACATTGGTAAATCACAGCTAAAAGCATCAGGCTAACAGCAAGTTCAACCACTTCTTGATTGTCTGAGTATAAATACGCAATATTTTCACGGAAGATGAAAGTTAACACTGCGGTACAACATGCCATCATCAGACCAAAACCTAGACCGCAATAACTCGCAATTTTCGCGCCTTCAAGGTCGTTTTCACCGAGTTTATGACCAACACGAATACTGACAGCGACAGCAATACTCATTGGCATCATAAAGATCAAAGAAGAGAAATTCGTTGCTACCTGATGTGCAGCAACAATCGTTGACCCTAATGGAGAGATAAGAAGGGCTACCGCAGCAAATAGTGTGACTTCAAAGAAAATAGATAAAGCAACAGGTAAACCTAATTTGAATAAACGGTAGATCTCTTTAGTTTGTGGTTTGCTCCAGTTTTCATACAAGTTTACGCGGCGTAGTTTAGGCGCGATAAACGTATAAATAACCATGGTGATAAACATTAACCAATACACGATTGCAGTCGCCACACCACAACCAACGCCACCAAGTGCAGGAGCGCCCATTTCACCATATACAAACATCCAGTTTAATGGGACGTTAGCGGCAAGACCGATAAAACCGATGATCATTGCAGGTGTGGTTAAAGACAAGCCCTCACAAAAGCTGCGTAATGCTTGGAATAATAAGAATGCAGGTGCAGCCCATAATACTGCATGTAAGTAACCTTTTGTTTTTTCAAACAATTCAGGTTCTACGTTCATTGCTGCAATAATGAAGCCTGCATTATAAAGGATTAACATAATCGGAATAGAAGTAAGCAGTGCTAGATAGATACCTTGATGGATCTCAAATGGCACTTTTTTAGACTTCCCTGAGCCGTTTAGTTGAGCAACAACAGGAACAAGAGCCATTAGGAGGCCAACACCGAATAATACGGATGGAAGCCAAACACTTGCAGCAATAGCTACGGCAGCCATATCTGTAGCACTTACGCCACCAGCCATTACTGTGTCAACAAACCCCATGCCTGTTTGAGCGACACTCGCAATAAGGACAGGAGTTGATAATTTGATTACTCGAACGATTTCTTTCTGGTATCTGTGCACTACGTCACCGTATCAATATATGTGTAAATAAGGAATATAAGTGTTGATTCTTCATTACGGTGATGACCGCAATAAGAATAAAAAGGTCTGATTGAGTGCTTTAAACAGAGGAACTGTTAAAGGTAAGCAGAAAGGCGACAGTATATAGAAGTCATCGCACTTCACAAAATGAAATATTAGACGTATGGTAGATATTTTTAAAAAAGAGATAGGGTAGAATAATACTCTTGAATTATTTTTCTTATATGTATTGGAGATACTGATGTTTACTGGAATTGTGGCTACCACTGCCAAGGTTATTGAGATCATTAAAAAAGAAAAATTTCAAACCCATATAATTGAAATTCCCACGGCTTATGAACAAGGTTTAGACATAGGTGCGTCAGTGGCTCATAACGGTTGTTGTTTAACGGTAACGAAGATCAATAATAATCATATACAGTTTGACTTAATTGAAGAAACACTACGTTTAACGAATCTTGGTCTATTAAGTGTGGATGATTCAGTCAATATTGAACGTGCAGCTCGATTCGGCGATGAGATTGGTGGGCATTCAATGTCGGGACACATCGTCGGTGTTATGGCTGTTAGGGCTATAAATAAAACAGTAGAAAACTGTCAAATTTGGTTCGATGTGCCGAGCGAGTGGTGTAAATACATTTTACATAAAGGTTATGTTGGTGTTGATGGGATCAGTCTAACGATTGGGGATGTAGATGAAAATGGATTTAATGTGAATTTAATCCCTGAAACGTTAGAAAGAACCAATTTAAGCCAACGTAACATTGGCGATAAAATTAACTTAGAAATTGATCCGCAAACACAAGCGATTGTGGATACGGTTGAGCGTGTATTAGCGAATCAAAATAAAGTATAAAAAGAGGGATTCAAAATAGCCCATCCTCAACGCTATCGAAAGTAAAATTAACAGATTGAGTCAGTGGATTTACCGTCATTTTCATTTCAATGGCGCGATGGCAAGACGGGCAGTCATCGTAGACTTGCTGACTTGATTGATTTTTATCTATAACTAAGCCAATCGTGTATTGGCAGTTAGGGCACTTAATGTCTTTTCTTATATAATTCATCACAATAACTCCTAATTAATTAGTACTTCAATTATTCACCTTAACGAATGCTTAACCTTAAGATGAGTCACTTTGTTTATCATGGATAAAACGAAAAGAGACAACAATGTGATACGTAGATAATAAGAAAAAGAGTTCATTTTAGAAGTAAATTAAGTGGAAAAGTTGATCAGGGGTCTAATTTGTGAATTTGTTACCGTTATAGGGTAGACAATTACCTACCCTACAAACTAGCGGTTTATTTTTGATTAAGGTTTAACTTATCGATGAGTTGTTGGGCATGGAACATGTACTCCCCACCAAACATGGTGCAATGGTTAAGTACGTGATAAAGGCTGTATAAATGTTGGCGAGTCTCAAAGCCTTCTAAAATAGGGGAAACAGATTCGTACCCATCAAAGAAGCTGTCTTGAAAACCACCAAATAGTTTAGCCATTGCAAGGTCACATTCAGGATCACCCCAATAAGAAGCAGGATCATAACTTACTGGGCCTTTTACACTAAGTGCAATATTACCATGCCAGAAGTCGCCGTGTAATAACGCAGGCTTTGGCTGGTGGTTATGTAAGATACGTTTTGCATTTTTGACTAGGGTTTCTATATCGCCAAGATCCATGCCTTTTTCATGCAGTAATTGCAGTTGCCATCCGATGCGTTGCTCGGCAAAGAAGCAATCCCATCTTCTGTGCCAAGTATTGACTTGAAGTACGTTACCTAAATAGTTATCGCAATCAAATCCATACTCTAGTTGATCCCCCCACTCGTGATGGTTCGCAAGACTGATACCAAGTTCATAAGATGTTTGTTTATCTATTGGTTTCGTCGGTAAGAAATTTAAAACTAAAAAAGAGTGTTCTTTTGTGGTGCCAACATGGAGAGGGGATGGGACAAACATATGATCTGATTGGTCAAGTTGATTTAGGCTCTCTACCTCTGTTTCAAAAATAGGAAGTTCTGCTCGTTCATTCACCTTAACAAAGTAGCGTTGATTACCATCACTGATCATGTAGCAGTCATTAATCTCACCGCCATTAACTGTTTCTCGTTCAGAAATAATAAAAGGACGTCCCGTTACATCAGAGATTTGTTTTGCGATAGCCTGCCACATAATTACCTCTCTTTGTTGTCTTAAAAATTACTTAACTAAGAATAGTGTATTCTTAATAAATATCTGTGAACTAAAGCTAAAAAATACGTCGTTTTTTGAGTAATCGTTTAAATGATTGAGTTTAAAGAAATGAGGTATGAAAAAATATATAAGTTTTGCTTGTCAATATAAATGGAAAGAGTTTGAGAGTTATTCTCTATTTTGATAAATTAGTCAAAGAGCTTACATAAAATAAGCATTTATCATTATTATGAACCATTACAAAACGGACAGATTATGATTGTCAACACAGAGGGTTACCACGCACTGATTGAATACCTTACCGAGCATCTGGCTATTTTTGCTAATCAGCAAGGATATACAGGTGAAGAGACGGTAGAAGATATCGTAAATGATTTAGTTGCTTCTAACTTGATGGCTGTTTTCCAACAAAATCCAGAGTTGGACGCCGATGTACGATTTACGTTATTGCGTGAAGCGGATGCTGTTGTTGCTGACTTAGGTGAAGTATTAGCAGGGGCTTGGGTTCAAAAAGCAACAAATGAACAAGTTATGTTTTTAGATGACTACATTGGGCTTATTAAAAATCTATTCGATAGTGCATTTAAATAATCACGATTAAATTTATTTATAACACCAAGTAAAATAAGGGCCTAATGGGTCATTATTTTACTTGGGTAATTCTTCATTGCCTTCTTTTATAATACACGTCTTACTTGCCAGAATGCTTTTTTCCAATATGGGTTATCTAAACTTGAAATGATCACGCCTTTTGAGGTGGATGCATGCATAAATTCACGATTGCCAATATATACACCAACATGTCTAACTTTTACGCTAGTTTTAAAGAAAACAAGATCGCCTTTTTTTGCTTCTGATAATGGAATTTTTATTCCTGTAACCACTTGGTTCTGAGTTGTTCTCGGTAACGATAACTGGTGAAGGTTAATTAATGCATTTTGTGTGAAAGCAGAACAATCGACGCCATCTTTATTAGTACCGCCATATTTATAAGGGACACCTTGCCATTCTTGAAAGTAGTCTTGGTAACCATTTGATTGTGATAGCTGAGGGTATTTTGTTTCTATTTCTTGCTCTGTTAATTGTGGTGATGGAGACGAGGCGCATCCAAATAGCCCAAGTAAAGCAAGAATGCAGATAGATTGGCGAATCATAATCGACCCTAAGTGATAAAAAAGCAATATCACTATTTTGACTCATTACAGGTAGAAAAAGCAATATTAATGAGAGTTCGACTTAGGCAATCTAAGCTTCATCATTTTTGGTTGTTTTAATCAATTTCTTACATGCTTACTCTAACCGTATTCTTTTTAGATAGAACGAGAAGGTGGTTCAAGAGTTACTTTTGCAGTGTTTATTGTGTGATTGTTAATTTAAAGTTTTATATTATTGATTATTCTTAGTTGAAAAAACTACAAGTGAAACATTTTGTGACATTTCGAACTTTCATTGGATTTTACAATCATGTAACCTTTGCGTGAATTTTGGAAGCACTTACTTTTAACGAAAGCGCTCATCATTTAACTATTTAGATCGTGATGGTGTGCTGAATAATAGAAATAGTAAGACAAAAACAAGGAGTTACAGATGAGTTCGTCTGCATCGCAACAACAAAATCAACAACAGCCAAAAAGGCCGTTGTTCACACGTTTTCTTGATTCAGTAGAATACTTAGGAAATCTTTTACCACACCCAATTACTCTTTTTGCAATCTTTTGTGTGGCTATTCTTGTTTCATCTGGTATTGCTGGTTATTTTGAATTATCCGTAATCGATCCTCGTCCTGAAGGCGCGAAAGGTCGTGCTGCTGATGGCATGATCCATGTTGTTAGTTTATTTAACGCTGAAGGCCTGCAACTTATTGTGACTAACCTAGTGAAAAACTTTGTTGGTTTTGCACCATTAGGTACGGTTCTTGTTGCCATGCTTGGTGTTGCAATTGCTGAGCACTCAGGCATGTTATCTGCTGCTATGCGCGGTATGGTAATGGGCGCATCTAAACGTATGGTTACTATAACCGTTGTTTTTGCTGGTATTATTTCAAATACAGCATCTGAACTTGGTTATGTCGTGCTTATTCCTCTAGCAGCAATGCTTTTCCATTCATTAGGCCGTCATCCGCTAGCGGGTCTTGCAGCTGCGTTCGCTGGTGTATCTGGTGGTTACTCTGCAAATCTTCTAATCGGTACGGTTGATCCACTGCTTTCTGGTATTACAGAAACAGCAGCACAAATGATTGACCCAACTTATACGGTTGGCCCTGAAGCTAACTGGTACTTCATGTTTGTATCAACCTTCTTTATTTCAATTACAGGTGCGTTTGTTACTGAGAAAATTGTTGAGCCAAAACTTGGCAAATATAACGATGAAGAAGCGTCAGAAGATCTATCAAATGATAAAATGGGCAAGTTGACTGTCGTTGAGAAAAAAGGTCTTAAATTTGCAGGTGTTGCGGTTCTTGTGGTGAGTGCGCTGCTTGCATGGACAATTGTTCCTGAAGATGGCGTATTACGCTCAGCAACAGGTACAGTTGCGGGTTCTCCATTCCTTAAGAGTATTGTTGCCTTTATCTTTGTGTTCTTCGCCATTCCGGGTTTTGTTTATGGCAAAATCGTAGGCACTATGAAGAATGACCGTGACGTAATTAATGCAATGGCAACATCGATGTCTTCAATGGGCATGTATATTGTTCTTGTGTTCTTTGCTGCACAGTTTGTTGCTTTCTTTAAATGGACTAACTTTGGTCAAGTAATCGCAGTGGGTGGGGCTAGCTTCTTACAAGATGTTGGTCTTACGGGTCCAATGCTGTTTTTCGCATTCATCTTAATGTGTGGCTTCATTAACTTAATGATTGGTTCGGCGTCAGCACAATGGGCTGTGACTGCTCCTATCTTCGTACCTATGTTAATGCTAGTAGGTTACGCACCAGAGACGATTCAAGCGGCTTACCGTATTGGTGATTCAACAACAAACATTATTACACCAATGATGAGTTACTTCGGCCTTATTCTGGCGGTAGCGACACGTTACATGAAGAATCTAGGCATAGGCACACTGATCGCTACTATGCTCCCATACTCAATCTGCTTTATGTTTGGTTGGAGTATTTTGTTCTACCTTTGGGTATTCGTATTTGGTCTACCTGTAGGTCCTGGAGCGGCAACGTTCTATACACCATAATAGGTAATAGAATCTGGGCTTCATAATAAGTACTTAACACAAAGGCGATCTTCGGGTCGTCTTTTCTTATCGTTCGTTTGTGCAATGCGATTGCTTATTTAAATAGAGCAAGGATAATGGCGTGATGATGAGTGGTAATGTGTGGTTCTATGCGTCTTGATAAGTTTATATGTAAAAGTACAGAGTTAACAAAACCACAAGCGATCGCAATGATTGAAGGAGGGAAGGTTAATGTTAATCGTGACGCGGTCACTATTGTATCTACTCAAGTTCATGAAAATAATCAGGTCACACTTAATGGATCTCTTTTAACGCTTAGAGCATTTCGTTATTTAATCATCAATAAACCCTCGAATACGATCTGTTCAAATATTGATGAAGCGTATCCCTCTTTATTTAATTGCATCACTGAAGGCAATAATGCGGAGTTACATGTAGCAGGGCGCTTAGATGCAGATACGACAGGTTTAGTACTTATTACCGATGATGGTCGTTGGTCCTACAATATAATTACGCCAAGTAAGCAGTGTGAAAAAGTATATCGAGTCGGTTTACGTAAGCCGATAACAGAAGATGCAGTAGAGAAATTTGCAGTTGGTGTGCAGTTACAAGGTGAACCACAGCTTACTCGCCCTGCTAAGCTTGATATAATAAGCTCTCAAGAGGTTTTACTTACTATTACTGAAGGTAAGTTTCATCAAGTAAAACGGATGTTTTCAGCGATTGGTAATAAAGTCGTTTCTTTACATCGAGAGCAGATTGGTGCAATCAAGCTTGATGTAAATGAAGGTGAGTGGCGGTATTTAACAGAAGAAGAAGTGAATTCATTTAGGTAATAAGAATGAGGTGCAGCAAGCACCTCATCGTGGTTTTTATTTATTCCTAAATGGTTGAGTCAGCATTTTATCTAGGCGTTGCTCTTTTTCTTTTCTGAAAAAACCAAGGCCAATTTTCATTTCTTCATGACCATCTTTCGGTTTTACTAAATAGGTTTTACCGAAATAGTCCCAAATGGATAAAAAGAATCCATAGTTATTATGCATTTCAGAGATATGAACGGAATGATGCACTCGATGGAAATCAGGAGTCACTAATAATACTCGTACATAGCGATCTAACCATTTTGGAATAAATAAATTGCTGTGATTAAACATAGCGCTTACGTTTAGAATAATTTCAAATAAGATCACTGCCTCAACAGGGATGCCTAATAATCCGATGGCTGCAATCTTAATAAGCATAGAGAAAATTATCTCAACAGGATGAAAGCGTGTGCCTGTTGTGACATCAATATCTTGGTCTGAGTGATGCATTCGATGTAATCGCCACAATAGAGGGATACGATGAAAAGCACGGTGCTGCCAATAGATCAGCCAATCCAACAATAAGATGGATAAGAGCCCAGTTAAAAATGGTGGAGTGCTTAGATAGTTGAATAAACCCCATTGTTCTTGGTTGGCAATTAAAGCTGCGTCGACGGCTAATAGAGGTAAAGCGAGTCGAAGAATTAAGCTGTTAAAAAAGACTAAACCAATATTGCTAACCCAACGTGTGGATTTTTTTTGCGTTAAGGTTTTACGTGGCCATTTGTATTCTGCTAAAGCCAAAATGATGAATGCAGCAATAAAACACCCTAAACGTAGAGGTTCATTGTATTCAATCCAATTAATTTCCATCAGGAATTCTCTTATAGAACTTGTTATTACCGATACTGTAAGTAAAATGCGCTTTTTTTTCCATATAAATAGCTTGGTTATTGCAAATGCGCGTTCATAAAGTCCATCAATTACACAAAGAAAGATTAGCTCGTTCTACAAAACCGTTTAACGCGCGTGGTGCCAATGTTAATCGCTGCGAATTTTGCCAAGTACATCAAGATTATTGTATTTGTGAGCATCAGCCCTCAGTAGAATCTGATGCGGCATTTTTATTGATCATGTTTGATACAGAAGTACTAAAACCAAGCAATACAGGAAAACTCATTGCTGATTTAGTGCCTGAAACTCATGCTTATCTTTGGTCTAGAACGGAACCTAACACTGAGATGCTTACGCTATTACAAGATGAATCGTATCAGCCATTTGTTATTTTTCCTGAAGAGCAGATTGAAAATAAAGCGCTTGTAACGAATGAGATCGTTATGGAGAAAGGCAAGACACCTTTGTTTATCCTTCTTGATGGAAGCTGGCGTGAAGCAGGGCGTATGTATCGTAAAAGTGCTTATTTACACCACTTACCCGTACTGTCTTTTAATCGTGAGCACTTATCTAGTTACATTATGCGTAAGGCCTCAAAAGACCACCAGCTATCAACGGTTGAAGTGGCAAGCTTGGTATTGGATTTGTTTGGTGAGAAAGAGAACGCGAGGCATCTTGAATGCTGGTTTGAACTGTTTAGAGAACATTATTTATACAGCAAGCGTCCAGTGAAAGGGGCAGAGCGTGGCATGGGATTAAAACGCTTGATGAATTTTCGTACAGTACTGAAAGTTAATCACTAAATCTAGCAACACTTTGAGGTTCACCTCACACTAAAAACCAGTGAATATCGTCTAGGTCACAGTCTGTATTTATAAAAATTAGGTAAAATAACACCATAAAAATTTAGAATAGATTAGGACAAGGATACCTTATGTACTACGGTTTTGATGTGGGTGGCACAAAGATTGAATTTGGTGCGTTTAATGAGAAATTAGAGCGCGTTGCCACTGAGCGAATTCCAACACAAACAGAAGATTACGCATTATTGGTTGATGATATTGCAGGTTTAATTGCAAAATATGATGCTGAATTTGGTGTTGAAGGCAAAGTTGGTTTAGGTATTCCTGGAATGGAAGATGCTGAGACAGGCGCTTTATTAACAAGTAATGTTCCTGCTGCTAAAGGTCAATTTTTACGTAAAGATTTAGAAGTTAAAATTGGCCGCTCAGTAAAGATCGATAACGACGCTAACTGTTTCGCATTATCAGAAGCGTGGGATGAAGAATTAAAAGACTCTCCATCAGTAATGGGGCTAATCTTAGGCACTGGCTTTGGTGGTGGTTTAATTTTCGACGGTAAAGCATTCTCTGGCTATAGCCATGTTGCTGGCGAATTAGGACACTCTCGCTTACCAATCGATGCATGGTTCCATTTAGGTGAAAATGCTCCTCTATTAGGCTGTGGTTGTGGTAATAAAGGCTGTTTAGATAGCTATCTTTCTGGTCGTGGTTTTGAGCTGCTTTATGCTCACTATTACGGCGAAGAGAAAAAAGCGATCGATATCATTAAAGCTAATGAAGCCGGTGATGCGAATGCTGTTGAGCACGTAGAGCGCTTTATGGAGCTATTAGCGATCTGCTTTGCTAACCTGTTTACCTGCTTTGACCCACATGTTGTAGCACTGGGTGGTGGTTTATCAAACTTTGAATTGATTTATGAAGAGTTGCCGAAACGTCTTCCAAAGCACTTATTATCAGTAGGTCGCGTGCCTCGTATTATCAAAGCAAAACACGGTGATTCTGGCGGCGTTCGTGGTGCAGCATTCTTAAATATTAAAGACTAATCTTGACTCAATATTTAGAATAGAAAATGCAGATACAAAAAGAGCCTCATGTTGTTTGTTATTATTAACAGATAAACAGAGGCTCTTTTTTTGTAATGCGATTAGCTAAGTAGCTAAAGGTTAAATAACTAAGTCGTTATTAAGCACAGCATTTTTTGTATTTTTTACCGCTACCACAAGAACAAGGTTCGTTGCGGTTAGGTGTTTTTTCAAAACGAGTTGTTTTTGGCTTGTTTAAAACGCCTTCAAGCTCAAGAATATTTTCTTCTTTTTCCGCATTCACTTCGATGTTTGCGAATAAGTTGTGCTCAGTAAGCTGCGCTTCAATTTCAACTTTACGTTCTTCTGTTTGAACAACTAAAGTTAGTGGTGCTTCTTCAGTACCTAACTTAACGTCACGCTTAGTGTTAAAACCAGAAAGAACGTGGTTTTGACGAGTCTCGATACGACCTTTGAAGAACATTTTAGACATCTTGGAGCCTTATAATTTTTGAACACAGTATTTTAGGCATGTTTATACTATAAACAGCAGTGGTGATAAAGGGTTTAAAAAAAGTAATCTTGATTTACTCATTTAAATACAGCTCAGCCATACCATCTAGCTTGCTTTTCACTTCTTTCCAATTTGGTATAACACTGGTTAATAAGCGCCAAAAACGTTCGCTGTGATTGTGCTCTGCAATGTGGCAAAGCTCATGCAGTATTACATAATCAATGCACTTTTTAGGGGCTTTGATTAGGTGAGGATTAAGCATCAAATTCCCTTTGGCAGAGCAGCTTCCCCATTGTTTTTGCATTGGCATCACACGAAAACTTGGAATGCCATCAACCCATGTCGCTTGTGGCAATAGCTCTGCTAACCGTTCATGAAAAATACGCTCTGCTTTTACGCCGTACCAACCAGAGACTAACGCTTTGGTTAGAGCGTGTTTGTCGTCATTAAAACGGGTGAGGGTAACAAGTAGTTTGCCTCGACTCATTTTTACGCTGGGTAACGCGGAGTTATCTTCAACCACTTTAAGTACATAGCGACGGCCTAAATAAAATTGCATTTCACCGCTTACATACAGTTTGGTTTCTACATACGCTAAATGGGCACGAAACTCTTTTAGTGCGTCGTAAATCCAACTGGCACGTTTCATCACGGCATCATGTATGTCGCTTCGCTCTGCATCATCAGGGGCATTAATCACTACTTCGCAGTTAGGATGAACCTTGATGCTAATTTTACGCTTTGCGTTCTCGCTATTGTTTTTTTGAGTAACGGTTTTTCTAATAACAGAGTAGGAGACCGCTTCATCACCATAGATAAAGCTGTACTCTTCTTTGTTACTCTCTTTTTCGTTTACCGATGCCATTAATGATGACCTGCTACGCCTAAACGAGTGATTTGGATAATGTCCGCAATCACTAGATTGGTTTTATCCATGCCAATTGCTTTGAATAGAACAGGCAATAGTTGACGGCGGATCTGGTTTTCAATCTCTTGTGGGTTAATTGAAAACTCAGCAACGGCTGCGGTAACTATTTCATCAATTTTTAGAGCGTAGTTGAAACGTTCATCTTCGCTCAAGGTATTGGTATCTTCTAGGTGCTTTAAGAGCAGGCCAAAGTACGCTTGCACATGACGTTTGATTTTTGGATCAAGCTCAGAGAAACGGTCTGTTGGTAACCCTTCAACGTTACGAGCGATCACTTGCTCTTCAAAATCAGCAAATAACAGATATTGCTTAATAGGGGCATCAAACATCTCTTTGGTTTTATCGATGGCTTGTTTCAATAATTTAGAGAAATACGCTTGGGCATAAGGGTCATCCGCTAAATCTTGCTCAATCATCTTAGTGATACGGCCTGTTATCACGTCTTTTTTGTTACGTGCTTCATCGTCACTCATCTCTTCTGGTTTGGCGTGTTTACCCATATTACCCACCAGATAAGCGCCTTCGGATTCTTGAATTTCTACGCCACCAATATGTTTATCCAACATGGTGCGAATGTTTTCTGCGTATTCATCGTAATCGACCGTTTCTTCTGCATCTTCACGGGCTTGTTTACGCAGATCAGACATAGATTTTAAGGTCTTTTTGTATAAATCTCGTTTGTCGTCAAAACTCTTATCTTCAAAGTAGGTTGCCGATTGCAGCGCCACTTTTAAACAATTAGAGAACGCGGTTAATGCGTCATAAAAATCGTTACGTTTTTTAAGATTGGTATCCGTTAATAACCCATCAATGGTATCGATTTTTGGTGCTAACGCTTGGCGCAATGCAGGGCCATCTTGTTTGTTTGATACCCCATCAAAAATAGCCCAGAGATCGCGATATAAGCCTGGTAATTTTTTGTATTCGGTATCCATGCGATGGTAAAGACCTTCTAGATCATCAATATCAAAACCGCCTTTAATGCGCTCTTCTAGCTCTTGGTAGTTTGCTATCGATGCATCAAGCTCTTTTAAAATGCCACGATAATCAATCAAATAGCCAAATTGCTTTTTAGTGTGCAAACGGTTCACACGCGCAATGGCTTGAATTAAGTTATGTTGTTTAAGCGGTTTATCAATGTAAAGCACGGTGTTTTTTGGTTCATCAAAGCCGGTGAGTAGCTTATCAACCACAATCATGAGATCAGGGCCGTCGTCTTTACTAAACTCATCAATAATGTGTTTGGTGTAGGCCTTTTCGTCACACCATTCTTTTTCTGTTACATTGGCTTTCCACCAATTTTGTACTGTGTCAGTGCTTTCACCATCAACCGTGTCATGGCCTTCACGAGTATCAGGAGCAGACATTGCAACAACCGATGTCACTTTACCAATCTTATCCAATAGCTTTTTGTATTGAATCGCAGAGGCTTTAGAGTCACACGCCAATTGGCCTTTTAACCCTTGGTGCTTAAAGTTTTGGAAGTGATCAGAAATATCATGGGCGATCAGCTCTAAACGTCCCTCGGTTTGGTAAATTTGCCCTTTTTGAGCAAACTTTTTCTTTAAATCCGTGCGCTGTTTTTCTGATAATTTATCGGTAATACGATCAAACCACGCATCAATGGCTTTGTCGTTGGTACTGAGATCAGGAATGCGCTCTTCATACAATAGTGGGGTAACGGTTTGGTCTTCTACCGCTTGTTGCATGGTGTAAGAGTGAATAATTTTACCGAATTTATTTTCTGTTTTATCATCTTGCAGCAGTGGGGTTCCCGTAAATCCAATATAAGCGGCTTTGGGTAGAGCTTGTTGCATACGAATGTTGTTTTCACCGTTTTGGCTGCGGTGCCCTTCATCTACTAATACGATAATATCAGGGCTGTTGTTGTAACATTCTGGTAGCTCAATCGCGGTACCAAACTTATTGATGATAGAGAAGATAATACGTTCGTTACCTTTACCAATTTGCTCGGCTAGGCGTTTTCCTGTGGTCGCCATGGCCTCTTTTTTATCTTTGTCTGATAATGCGCCACCAGAGGCAAATGTTCGAGCCAGTTGGTCTTCTAAATCCACTCGGTCAGTAACCACAATCACGCGACATTTTGCTAACTCTTTAAGCCAGATAAGCGCTTTAGATAAAAACACCATGGTGAACGATTTACCAGAGCCTGTGGTATGCCAAATTACGCCGCCATTACGTGCGCCCAGATCATCAAATGAGGTGATACGCTTAACGAGAGCTTTAATGCCAAACACTTGTTGATAACGCGCAACAATCTTGCCGACTTTTTTATCAAACAGGGTATAAAGGCGAGTCATTTCTAATAGACGGTCATGACGAAGTAGCGACATCAATAAACGGTCTTGGTTAGTTACCATTAAATCACCGCCTGAGATCAGCGATAGATACTCTTGACGCACCTTATTCGGGCGATGGTTAAAAATACGGTCGAAATTTTCTGGTGATAATGGCGTGTTTTTTAAGCGAGAAAAAGTGTGCTCTGTGATTTCTTCTTCTTTCCATTTCGCCCAAAATTTACTTGGGGTTCCGCAAGTAGCGTAGCGTCCATCGTGTCCATTAACGGACATTACCAATTGGCTATAAGCGAATAGGTGAGGGATGCAATCTTGTTTTTGATTACGAATGGTTTGAGATACGCCTTCTTCAATGGTGGGCTTTCCTACCGTTGAGGAGTCTGGGCGCTTGGCTTCTATCACGACCCAAGGCAAACCATTTACGAAGCAAACCATATCAGGAATGTAGTTTTTGGTGCCGTGGGTGTTTTCGACTTCAAGCTCTTCAGTAAAGTGGTATTTGTTGTTGTCAGGGTATTCCCAATCAATGATCTGAATGGTTGGGTTGGCTTTTTTGCCATCCACAAACTCAGTGACGCTAATGCCATACGTTAGTGAGTTATACAGCTTTTCATTAGCGGTTTTTAAGCCTTCATTCATTGCTGGGTTAGCTAATTCTTGAATGATTTTATCAATCGCATTTTTTGATAAATGATGCTCTTTACCCATGAAAGAATAGGTTTTGTGTTGCAGCACGTCACGCAATACATTAGGTAAGATGACGCTTGATAAGTTACCTCGCATAACTGTGCAGTCACTTGGTGGAATGAACTCATAATTAAGGTTGGTTAACAACGTAAGCGCAGGAATTTTTGCGCTTTGTTCTTCTTTGAAGTTGGGTAAATGAGGGTTAGTCATTATCAATGTGTCCTTGTTACGCCAATAAGTGTTGGCGTTCTAATGCTCTTGCTGACCAGCTTTGCTCAATAGCTTCGTTCATATACCAGTGGCGAGCGGATTTGTTTTCAATGCGAGTTAGGGTGCGATAGTGCGTCCAGCTTAATTCGGTACGCACTGCGTTCCAAATTGGAAAAACCAGATAAAACTGGCGCATATTGCGCAGGTTACGGGTATCGAAACCCTTACCAAATTCTTCTGTTAACGATACAGAAAGGCTTTTCAGCACTTGCTTGCCATATTCAGCTCGTGTTTCACCTTGCTGTTCACCTTCCACAATTAAACGGCCTATTTGCCAATAGGTTTGCACCATGGTGGTGTTGACGGCTTGTGCAACCTGTTTTCGTCCCTCAACCAGTAAAGTACGAATATTGTTTAACAAGTCGGTGTTTAATTGTGAAAGATGATTGTTCATTAGGCGGCCTCTACTTGTACTCTTCTCTTTCCTGTCAACAACTGTTGCATCAACGCCTTTTTCTCTTGCTTAAAGTGTGCAAGCTTGGCATTTAGCAATTCGATTTCTTTATCGGCAGCGATTAGGACTGAAGCTATTTTTTGTTGTTCATTTACTTTTGGAATTTCGAAGCGAATATGCTCAAAATCTTTTTTCGATAACTCAAGGAATGTAGAACCACTGGCTTTTGATATTAATTTGTGTTTCCCATAACTAACTAAATAGTAAAGAAAATCGATATTTGTTTTCTTATTTGGAATTAAGTTTTTAAAGCCTTGGTTTGTGCACATCTGGTGTTGCGATATTGCCATTGCACCGATAGTTGCACGAGTACATACCAGGAGGCTGCCAGTTGGCACTAATTTAGCCGAACTTGTACTAAGTCCCAGAGCTGTAATCTTTCTAGCTGAATTATCAATTATTCTTGTTCGTAGCTTTGTTATATCAGTTGGGGTAACCCAATCAATATTACCATTCCAATACTCTGATGAACTTGTACTAGGTGTACCGCCTGATACTATATTTCCAAGTTCAGCCAATCGAAATTCTTCCCATTCCCCCTCAAACGCCATCCCCGTTTCAGGATCAATCAAACGCTTTTTACCCGTTAACAACTGCTGCATTAACGCTTTTTTCTGCTGCTTGCTGGCATCAATCAGCTTTTCAGTGGTTGCTATCGCCATATCCCATGTAGAAAGGATTTGGGTGATTTTACGTTGTTCTGGAAGTGGGGGAATACCTATTTTCAAGCTAAGTAGCTCACCTTTAGTGATATTCTTCATCGAACCACTTGTTCCAGTTGCTAGGTTAGATAGTGTATATCGGCAGTGTTTAGATGAAAGCACATAACTTAACCACTTCATATTAGAGTTAGTTTTTGGAACCGTTTGCCATAACTTATCTGGTAGAAATAAGTTGTCGTATTGTTTATCAATGTACGCACTGGCACCTACTAACTCTTCTGTATTACTGCGACTTATTATAATTTGTCCCTGCTTGGGATTAACTTTTGCACGAGTGAGTTCAGTAGGCGATGTAATAACTTTGGCGGCATTAGGTCTAAATACGCCATAAGTAACGGCACTTACTTTTAAAACACCTTTTTCATTTTTTTCAAGAACGCGAGCTTCACCATTTACACTGACTCCCGATTCAAGGCCCAGTAAAAGGTCTCCAACTCTGCCATCTACCCAACCATTAGGCACCATAACCTAGCTCCTCTAGGTAGCCTGCCATTTCCGCTTCTAGGTCAGCTAGTTCGGTTTGTAGCGCCAAACGCTCACTACGCACTGCCATCAAATCAATTTCCGCTTCTTCTTCAAAGGTATCGACGTAGCGAGGGATGTTAAGGTTGTAATCGTTCTCGGCAATCTCTTCTAATGTCGCTAGGTAAGAATACTTGTCTGTCGTTTCACGGGCTTTATAGGTATCAACAATCTTCTGAATGTTATCGCTCGTTAATACGTTTTGGTTCTTGCCTGATTTAAACTCACGAGAGGCATCAATAAACAATACTTTGTTGTCGTCTTTCTGTTTTTTGAATAACAAAATTGCAGCAGGAATCCCCGTACCAAAGAACAGCTTTTCAGGCAGACCGATAACGGTATCTAATAGGTTTTCATCAATCAGTTGTTTACGGATTTTACCTTCTGAAGAGGCACGGAATAGCACCCCGTGAGGCACAACTACACCCATGCGACCGCCCTTGCTTGTTGGAGTAGCAGGTTTTAATGTCTCAATCATGTGTGAGATAAACGCATAGTCACCTTTGGTTTTTGGTGGTACGCCACGACGGAAACGACCAAAATGATCGCTTTCTGCATCTTCATGGCCCCATTTATCCAAAGAGAAAGGAGGGTTGGCGGTTACGACATCAAAGTGCAGTAGACCGCCTTCTTTATCTTGAAGTTTAGGGTTACGAATGGTGTCACCCCATTCAATACGGTGGTTGTCTTCACCGTGTAGGAACATGTTCATTTTTGCCAATGACCATGTAGAGCCAATCGCTTCTTGGCCAAATAAAGCATATTGCTTAGAGCCACCAAAGTTTTTCTGAACTTGCTTACCACATTTCATCAGTAGTGAGCCAGATCCACACGCAGGATCACAAATGGTGTCGCCTTGTTGTGGTTCTAAGATGATAGAAAGTAAATCTGATACTTCTGGCGGGGTATAGAATTCACCTGCTGATTTACCACTGCCAGCCGCAAAGTGTTTGATTAGGTATTCGTAAGCGTTACCAATGACATCTAACGAACCAACACGGCTTGGGCGTAGGCTTAATGCTTCTTTACCAAAGTCTTCTAATAGGTGACGTAGAATGTCATTTTTTGATTTCTCATCGCCCAGTTTATCGGTGTTAAAGCTAATATCTTGGAACACGCCTTTTAATTTAGTGCCATTGGCTTCTTCAATGGCGTGTAGCGCTTTATCAATACGTGAGCCGTTACCTGCTTCAAAGCGTGATTCATATAAGTCCCAAAACGTAGAGCCAGTTGGAATTTTGAATGATTGGCTTTCCATCATTGCCGCAATCAGCTCTGGCTCGTCACCATATTCTTTAGCTAATTCATCTACTTTGTCTTGGTGAACATCTGAAATGTATTTTAAGAACAGCATGGTTAAGATGAAATCTTTGTAGATAGATGGATCTACGGTCCCGCGGAAAGTATCACAAGCAGACCATACGGCTTTGTTGATGTCGTCTTGGTTGATTTGGGTATGTGGCATGGGTTACCTAGCTGTTATGTGTCACGCTTATTTTTATTGGTGATTAAGCGAATGAAATATGGGGATATAGTACGTGGTTATGGTGTTTTTTTACAGTTTTTTAAATCAAGATGGAGTAGGAGGGAGAGCCTAAGAAAAAAATACAACATGCTTGAAACAACTTATTGGATAATTATCCAATTTATTGTTTTTATTTATTGTTCTTGTAAATAGTAAAAACCCTAACTTGTTGTCTTTATTTGATTTTATTTTTGGCATTCTAATTGCTCTATTGAATTTAACTCGTGAAGTTCACGACTCTAAATCGAATTCAATTATTAAGGAATAAAGCCATGCCAACTCCAGCTTATATGTCAATTAAAGGCCAAACTCAAGGCGATATTACTAAAGATGCTTACTCTGCAGATTCAGTAGGTAACGTATGGCAAGAAGCACATGTTGATGAGTTTCTTGTTCAAGAGCTTGACCATGTACTAACTGTTCCTCGTGACCCTCAAAGTGGTCAACCTACTGGTCAACGTGTTCACCGCCCAGTGATCGTAACTAAACAACAAGACCGTTGTTCTCCACTACTATTTAACGCTTTAGTCTCTGGCGAGAAACTGCCTGAATGTAGCATTAACTTCTACCGTACTTCTACGTCTGGTAAGCAAGAGCATTACTACACAATCAAATTGATTGATGCACTATTAGTTGATATGCAAACTCGTATGGCTCATTGCCAAGATGCAGCAACGTCTGATCGTGTAACTGAAGAAGTGCTTAAGTTCACTTACCGTGCAATTGAAGTGACTCACGAAACGTGTGGTACGGCAGGTAATGATGACTGGCGTACACCACGCGAAGCGTAATCAATTCGCAAACTATTTATAAAAGCTAGGGCCTTATTTTGGCCCTATTTGTCGTCATATCTATCAGGTGTACATAATGAGTAAAGAGGTAGAGTTTAAGTTTGAAGTCCTCGGCACACAGCATGAGTTTCGAGTTGAGAGTTTTAATGTGGTTGAAGAAGTCTCTCAACCATTTAAGGTAACCCTGTCGCTATTATCATTGAATCCTGATATAGAGTTTGACGTATTAAGTCGAAAACCTGCATTGCTAAAAGTATTAGGGCAGGGAATGGATACTGGTCGTTTGTTTCATGGTGTGGTTCATGAAGTTCGCTATTTAGGATCTGGTCGCCGCTTCTCTTGTTATCAAATTACGCTTGTTCCTCAATTGTGGTTCTTAACCCAACGACAAGATTGTCGTATTTTTCAAGATAAATCGATTGTCAATATCTTAACTGAAGTGCTCGATGGTGCATCGGTAACCGATTACCGTTTTGAGTTATTTAATAGCTATCCAAACCAAGAATATCTACTTCAATATCGAGAAACAGACAGCCACTTTGTTCAGCGTTTATTGGCAGAGCACGGCCTATGGTATTACTTTGAGCATACTGCAAGTAATCATACTATGGTGATTGTCGATAAAAATGACGCCATCCCAGAGTTAATTAGTTCACCATTGAATGCATCTTATGTTGGTCCATTGGTTTATCAATCGGATGGTGGTGGGAACTCGGATAGAGAGCATGTCTTTGAATTAATTGCTTATAATCGTGTACGTACTGGTCACGTCACTCAAACAGATTATAACTACGAGCAGCCTCGTATCCCACAACACGTTCAACAACAGGGTGAGCGAGATAACGATTTAGCATTCTTTGATTATCCAGGGCGTTACGGAGAAATTGAACAGGGCCAACAGCGCAGTAATTACTTGGTAGCCGATCATCAGGTTTATAATCATCAAATTGACGCTGAAAGTAATATAATGCGTTTAATTGCAGGCTATAGCTTTAACCTAACAAAACACCCTAGAAGTACGATAAATAGAGATTATATATTAACCTCTGTAACGCACAGTGGGTATGATCCTCGTGTGCATGAAGAAGAGTCAAGCGAGCTGCCAACAACGTATCAAAACCAGTTTACTTGTATTCCTCGTGATGTTGAATATAAAGCAAATAAACTATCAGCCCCTGTGGTTGATGGTCCGCAAACCGCAGTGGTCGTAGGCCCAGCAGGCGAAGAAATATATACCGACCCAATGGGACGCATTAAGGTTCAATTTCACTGGGACCGATATGGTAACAATGATGAGCATTCAGGTTGTTGGTTACGAGTGAGTCAATCGATGGCAGCTCCTACATGGGGCGCGGTGTATTTACCAAGAATAGGGCATGAAGTGGTGGTTACGTTCTTAGAAGGTGACCCAGACAGACCTTTAGTGACAGGTGCTGTATATAACGGGCTGAACACGCCACCATACGCCTTGCCAGAGCATAAAACCAAAACGGTGTTTCGTACCCAAACCCATAAAGGAGAAGGTTATAACGAAATGTCGTTTGAAGACGAAGCCAACCAAGAAGAAGTCTACTTTCATGCTCAAAAAGACATGAGAACTAAGGTACTAAATAACCGATTCAGAACCATAGGAAATGATGAAGAGTTAGAGGTCGGTAATAATCAAATTAATAAAATAAAAAAAGATCGAAAAGAAACCATCGAAGGTCATAAAACATCAACCACTCACCAAACGTTTACAGAAACGGTTGAACAAGATGTAAACGTTAAATATAACGCCAATATAGAAAAGAGCGTGGCCGTTGATCAAGCCTTTAAAATCTACGAAAACCGAAAAAGTTCAGTGGGTAAAAATGATGAGCTGACGATTAAGGGTGAACAAAGCACGATAACTATGGGGTCAATGAGTCGTGATATTAGTGCCGACGATACATTAACTGTAGGTAAAAATCTCACGGTAGAAGTTGGAAGTAATGCTTCTATTAAATCTGATGGAGATCATACCATAATCAGTGCTGATGAAATTAGCGCTCAAGTTGGTAGCTCAGGTTTTATTCTGAAAAATAACGGAACAATAACGCTATATGGCTCAGATATTATGGTTGATGGCGCCAGTTCGGTCGCTTTAGCTGGGGGCAATGTTGCGATTAATCCTAGTGCTGCTCAAGGTCAGAATACCAGTGTGAGTATAAACCCTCCTCGTGCCTTCTCAATGTCTCCATTAGCATCGACTAAGCCAGTGATGAACTCTGCGGCGTACAGTGAAATGGTTGAAGAAGGTTCATTAATGAAAGAGTTATGCCAATGTGGTAAGGGGGGCGTATGTCAACTGCACAGCTAAACAGTGAATGGCGAATTGATACTGTTGAAACCCCATTACTTAACTCATCAGAAAATATTTACGCATTAATTGAATCAGAGTTATGGCCTGAATGGCATGCGGAGCTGAGTCTATACGTTGAGGAATTAAATACGTTTGAGCTATTTAAAGCGACGCAGTTTAATGCGATAAAAAATGGACCTATTGTTATTGATTTATCGCACTCTCAACCCTTATTAAATGCCTGTGTTGATAAAATGAGTTCAGCGCATTGTGGTGCGTTGCTTTATACAGAGAACACAACTAACAGCAGTGAATTAATGTATTCATTACGTAATGCGTTAGTAGTTAAAAAGGGCAATGGAGAGGTATTTTTACGCTATTACGATCCAAGAGGATTATTGCCTTTAGTGGCATCTATGTCTGATACAGATCGTCGAGACTATTTCGGATCGGTGACTAAAATAACGTGGTTTAATAAATCATGGCTTACTGTTTCAGTACCTGTTGCTATAACCCCTCCGTTTTCTGATTATCAATGGACAATGACTGAACAGCATTTTGCGTCCATGCAATCCATCTCAACTCAATGGTAAAGGAGTGTTAACACCATGAGCCAATCTTATATTGTTCAACGCGGTGACACGCTGCTTAAAGTTGCCATTGATAATGATGTCCCTTTTACCACGTTACTTGAGCTGAACCCAAAATATCAACCTAACCCAGATTTAATTCATGTGGGTGACAGTATTAGTCTGCCTGAGGAAGTTGAAGATGAAGAGGTAGAGCAAACCAACACCGTCGAACCTATTTCAAAAGTACGCCCCACAGCGGAAACATGCACATTAATGGCTGCACCAGAATGTGAAGCCAAAGAAGTGCATGATGTTGTATTTGTTACTGGTGAAGCAATGACTGATTTCTATTGTTTAGATGAAAAATCTATTCAATACATGGATGAAGAAGCGAAGTGTATGGACACCTTGCTAGAAGGTTATGCAACACTTTTAAAAGAAACCCCTCAAGGCAAAAATGTTACTAAACAACAAGTAGAGCAGCACGCGAAAAAGAGACAAGTGTGGCTAAATGACGCAAGTAATGCAGGTGCGATTTGTTTGGTTGAATCAACAGAAGCAAAGATAGGTCGGAAAGTAGCGTCAGCTTTTGGTGGCGGTACAGAAAAAAAGAATGATGAGAACCAACAACGAGTATTAGATAAATTAAAAGCGTTAGATAAGCGAAAACGTATTGTCACTAATTATGATGAATCATGGTTTTTAGATGACGACTCTGTTGAGGTACTCAAAAGAAAAGTATTAGCAAAAATTGAAGATGAGATTTCGTATTGGCAGAGCTTGGATAAATCACCTAAAAAACCAGAAGCTCCCAATAAACAGTCAGTGAATCTGGATAACTTTAACTCAATTGGTAAGCAGCTAATTAATCCAAAAGTGAAGCAGCATATCGTTGAAGTCTACTCTATGCGCCATAACAGATATCTTTATCTGAGAAGTGAATTTATTGAGCAAGAGAAAGCTGAAAATAAAGGACGTTGGAGACCAATAAAAAATCGTTCAAAAACCATGGCGGCCATTGAAAATAATGATAAAGCTGGTTTTGCTAGAGCTGTGAAAGAAGATATTCAAAATGATATCAAGAGTAAGTTAAGTAATGGCATACCACTGGAGATTAAATTTCAAGAATGGAAAGCCGATGGTGGGCATTGGTTAGAATTTAAAGCGGCGCAACATATTTTAACTGAAGAGGGAGAAACTCGTTTTGCCATCAGTCAAGATGCTCAGTTATTACGTTGGGGAGCTCAAGCCGCTTTTAAGGCTGACATTAAACCCCAAACCGGTGACGTAGATGTTGGTTTTGGTGCAGAAGCTAGCGTTTCTTTGGTTGAAGGGTCGGTTAAAATTGATTCATTTTTACCTTATGAAAGTGGTTATCCTGTCACATTAAATTATAAAGATGCAAATGGGAAAGACGCAACGTACTCGTTTGGTTGTTTCAGAACAAAAGGGTGTTTATTACTGAGTGCATTTGTTGGTGGAATGGTTTCTGTTGGGGCGAAGATAAATAATAAAAAAGCACCACCTAGAGGTGATGGTAGCGTTGGGATGTTATTCACACCAAGAGTTGGTTTTGGTAATTCAACGAAAGGACAGGTTGGGTTTAAGGCTGAAGGGTTTGCAGGTGCGCAAGCTGGTGGGCAATTATCTGGTGGTGTTGAGTGGTTAGCACCAGAAAAGAACAATACGTTAGATTTTGCAACGTTGGCAGAAATTAAAGTGGAGGGTAATGTTGCCGCAGGTTTAGGTGCTGGTGCTGATTTTCAGTTGAGCCTCAGAGGTAACAAGTTCCTTTTAATATGTTCAGGTCGACTGGTTTGGGGTGCGGGTGGTAGTGGAAGCTTTGGTGCTGCTTTAGATGGTAGAGAGTTTTGGAACGTAACTCAAATTATTTGGCAAGGGTTGCAATACATAGATTATAGAATGCTTAAGAATATTGATGAAGATACATATAATTACTTAGTTCAAGCAAGTTATTTAGCGTTTGCCTCTGATTTGATTGAAGACCCAGAACAAGCTCTTTATAAAACAGTTGAGAAAGGTGAAAATATAATTGGTGGTTTTTGGAAACAAAGAGGGCTTGTTGAACAGCGTAAAAAAGAGGCTTATTTATTATCCGAACGCATTATGAATAATAGTGTTTTTAGTGGGATGCCCCCAGATCAATTATTGCCAGAGGTTGTTGGCATGATGTTGAATACCTTGGTAGAAGAGTTTTGGACTAGCATGAATGAGAAGCAAGAAACGGCTATTTGTGAGTTATTGAAAAAGACGACGTATAATTGGCGAAAGTTTGAAGAAATTTTATCGCGGATAAATGATAATGGAGACAAAGTTGGCGGAGACGCTGAATTGTTTAAAAATTTAAAACGTATCAATACAATTCTAGACAATGAACAACAACGAGAATTTAATTATTGGGTTTACCAGTTAGCTGAAGGTAATCTTCAGGTTGCAAGTAGTACAGTGCCATTTGAGGCTAGAACTGGCGAGCTTTTTGAGCGTAAAAAAGCCCAAGTAACTCAACAGATTGCTATGCTTAATAATTCTAGTGAGTTGCGTTATACATAATAAATCTAACAAGGCCTATAGTAAGGTTGTAGGCCTTTTTATAAAATATGATTAAGGCTTTATAGTTGCTGCTTGCTGAAGTGAACAACGAAAACTCACTGTATAGTATTCAGGTTTTGTATCGAATCGTTCAAAAACCATAATTGCACCAGAGGCATCTCGCATGACTTTTTGTTTCCCAGCCTTTGGTCCTTGTGGATTATACTCTGGGGATTCTTGATAATAATCAGCAGAATACCAATCATTAACCCATTCACTTATCTGGTTACTCATTCCGTATATCCCCAATGGATTAGCAGGCCATTGACCAATATATTTTTCTGAGTTTGTGCTAGCGTTAACATCATCATCATTATAATCAACGTAATACTCAGTATTTGGATTATAATAATCACTTCCTTGTAGTTGTCGGTAGCCATTATTGGTTGCAAAATATTTTTTTTGGCCGCGGCTGCGAGCTGCATACTCCCATTGTGCCTCGGTTGGTAAATCAAAAGGTAAAGTAGTCACATCACCTAACCATTGGCAATAGTTTTTTGCTTCTTGCCAATGTTTTGTAACTGCTGCACTATTATTTAGTTTAGCTATATATTGCTGATATAGTTCAGAGTCTCTGTGCATATTTGATAGGGTTGAAAAATCAGTTGCAGCTACTGGTAAATTATTAAGCTGCCGCATCCACTCCATATCCATAAAGCTGGTTTCATAAGCAGATATAGAATAAGAATCTAATGTTACTTTATGTAAATTATCAATTCCTGTTTTGACACTAAAGAATGAACTTAGGCATTGTACATCTGGTGACCAATCTATTCTATTTCTTGTTCTGCTTGGTATTTCACAAGGAGCACCAAAGTCCCCCATCTCAAAACTGCCGCCTTTTACGAACACGAGATTCTCAATAGCACGAACCGCAGTGTTTAATGCATTTTGTTTTAATTCATTGGATGCATCAGGGTACTGCTTATTGATGTTGGTAATAATGGTATCAATTTGTTGTTTTGATACCGTGTCACTTGATGCGCTAATAGAGGAGTTCGCATCGTTGCAGCCGCTTAATAGTGGTAGTAAGCAAGCGAATCCTAACCATTTGTTTTTCATAATTCTTCCTTATAATTTATGCCTCTATTTTAAGCTATTTTGCGCTCTCATTGAAGGTGTAACAGGAAGTAAAGTGTGATATTTGTTCAGTGTTTACGGGGAGTGATAAGAGTGAAGTTTGTGCCATGCAGATATTGTTTTTTATGTAGCCTTATAAGAAAAAGCCCCACAAAAGTGAGGCTAAATTTAGCGTTATTTTAAGTTATTCAGGTGCTTTAAACTCTTGTTCCTAATGGAATAATTGTTACTTTCTGACCAATATCTATCGATTCGACCTCAGGTTGCACTTCAATTAAGCAATTGGCTTCGCTCATTGAACGTAAAATACCAGAGCCTTGTTTACCTGTAGTTACTACTTCCATTTGACCATTTTGGTTAATCGAGTAAATACCACGGCTGTATTCAGTTCGGCCAGTGCGAGAGCGAATAAACTCTTTAGCAATTGCCGTAAAAGTCTCTGGTTGCCAATTGTCTTCGCCTTGAAGTTTACGTAATGCAGGCTCAACAAATTGTAAAAACGCCACCATTACCGCAACAGGGTTACCCGGTAAACCAAAGAACGGAGTATCACCAATATGACCAAATGCAAGAGGGCGACCCGGACGCATATTAATACGCCAGAAGTTAATATTGCCTAGTTTGTCTAAAATCGTTTTGATGTAATCGGCATCGCCAACCGACACACCACCAGAAGATAAGATCATATCTGCCTGTTGTGATGCTTGAGAAAGCGTTGATTCTAGAGCGGTTTCACTGTCTTCAATGATACCGAAATCAATCACTTCACAACCGATCTTCTGCAATAATGCCGTTAACGTGAAGCGATTTGAATCGTAAATAGAGTTGGCTTTTTGTGCTTCACCTGGAGCTTGAACTTCATCGCCAGTAGAGAAGATAGCGACTTTAATTTTATTAAACACAGGAATAGAGGCGATACCAAGCGAAGCAAGCATGCCAACTTCAGGGGCAGTAATACGTGAGCCTTTAGCTACACAGATTTGATCGATAGCCAGATCTTCACCTGCTAAACGGACGTTTTGGCCTTTACGAATGCCAGATTTTCCAGTATCAAAGCGTACTTGATTGCCTTCTTGAATAGCTTGTTCACGCATGATCACCGCATTACCATTTTGTGGCACTGGTGCTCCTGTCATGATTTTTGCTGCTTCACCATGTTGAAGAGGGGGATCGTAACTGTGTCCTGCCATGATCTCGGCAACCACTGTGTAGTCATTACGGTCTAAGTCATCACCACAAATCACATAGCCATCCATTGCTGAATTATTATGCTGAGGAACATTAATCGGCGATAAAATATCTTGAGCCGCTAATGCATTAATGGATTCAACTAAAGAGACATTACTTTTTGATTTTAGAGGTGTAATAGTCTCTAAAATCTTAGCTCTGCCTTGGCTAACTGATAAAAACGCAGGAGATAATTCATCACAATTAGCAGATAAGTCACTTTGTTGTTTATGCTGGTGTTGTTTTACGTAGTCAACAATGAAGGCAGTGATTGAATCGGTATCATTGATATCCATTTGAGGAAGTTTAGATTCTGCTTTTGAGTCTGCGGCAATAGCTATGATGTTGTCATCTTCAGGGAAGATCCACGGCTTACCGACTTCATCACGGTGCAATTCAATCTTGGTGTATGGCAGTTGTTTAAAGCCTTCAATAAGAATCAAATCAAGTTCAGTTTGATCTAACTTATTGATGAGTTGCTGACAGGTGGTTTCTTCATCAGGTGTTTCCGTAATTAATGCATTACGAAAACGAGAGCTGATCAACATTTGGCTTGCACCGGCTTTACGCAAACGGTAGCTGTCTTTACCTTCTTGGTCGATATCAAAATTGTGATGAGCGTGTTTGATGACTGCGACTTTTAGTCCCATTTCATTCAGTTTTGGTAATAGCTTTTCTAGTAATGTCGTTTTACCTGTGCCGCTATAAGCAGCAAAACCCAATAGTGGGATAGACGCAGTCGTTAAGCTCATAATAAAGATCCAAATTGTTCGAGTTCTTGAGGGCTATTCAAATTGATAAAAGCATTTGGGTAATTAGAGAAATCAGCAAAGACGGTATTACACTCTTTGTATAATAGAATGATTTTTCTATCACCGCGCGCTAAGAAAGCATCAATTTTAGGAATGATACGTTTATGCATTAAAGTGACAACTGGTTGCATGTATTCGCCATCATGAGCGACCACAATATCAGTGTCTTCTTTTACCGCATCACACAATAAAGCAACAAGGTTGTCAGGTAAGTTAGGGGAGTCACAAGGAATAAAACCAACCCAATCAGAATTCATATTGATTAAACCAGAATGCATTCCTGCCAATGGCCCTGGGTAATCGCTAAACTGGTCAGAAAAAGTGACGCCGTAACTTGAGTATTGTTCGATACTGCGATTAGCATTGATGGCAATCTGATCGGTTTGAGGCGTTAGTATCTCTATTGCATGTTCGATAAGAGGTTTGTTTTGAAATGAAACAAAGCCTTTATCTTGGCCACCCATGCGACGGGCTTGTCCGCCCGCTAAAATCACCCAACTAGTTTGCTTTGGCTGGAGCATACTTATCCTTGCTAACAATCACTTTTAATGGGGTAGATTCTATCAGCTTTGCGTCTGAAATGGTCCATTGGCGATGACAAATTTCAGTTAAGGCGTTAGTTTGATGGCTAGTTACGACAATACTTGAACCGCGTTCGAGCAGATCTTTTGCCATAATAACCAATAAATCGATGGATTCTTGGTCAACGCTGGCGCTTGGTTCATCCATTAATAAAATAGAAGGTTTTAATACCCACGCACGAGCCATAGCGACACGTTGTTTTTCACCACCAGATAATACGGAAATGTGTTCATCAGCTAAGGTCTCAAGGCCTACCATACGTAGCGCATTGATCACCATGTTGCGTTTTTCAAGTTTATTCATGGTGGTGTATTTCATGCCATAAATAACGTTGTCGAAAACCGTACCATCAAATAGAAATGGATTCTGATGTAAGTAGACTATTTGATTATTTCCAGATCGTCCTAATAGGCGAGCCGTCCAGTGTGGTTGATTAAGGTTGAGCTTACCTGCCGTCGGGGTTTGTAAACCAGATAAAATCTTAAGCAGTGTTGTTTTACCCACACCATTAGCGCCACGCAAATAGACTGATTCTTTTGGCCCTAATGACAAATGCGGGATGTGGAAAAGCACACGATCATTAAATCGCATTGATAGATTATCGGCAGTAATTCTTATTGTCATTTTTTATGCCTACTAAGTACGTAAATACCCTTTACCACGAGTGATAGAGAGTAAAAAGTTTAACACTAGCGCTAAGATTAATAACACCATACCAAGAGCAATCCCTTGAGCAAATGCGCCTTTTTGGCTTTCCATAGCGATTGCGGTTGGAATGTTTCGTGTAGCATTAAAGATGTTACCGCCGACCATCATAGAACAACCAACCTCGGTAATGATCCGAGAAAATCCAGCAATAACGGCGGCTAGGATAGGGAATCGAGTTTCCCAAATTAAGCTACCAAAAGCACGCGGTAATGAAGCGCCGAGTGTAAACGCAGTTTCCCATACTCGGCGATCACTGTGTTGAAATGCACCATGCATCATAGCAACCATGATAGGGAAGCAGATAAACATTTGGCCAATGACCATTGCTTCTTGCGTAAATAGTAGCTGCCAATCTCCCAGAGGTCCTGAGCGAGAAAGCATCATATACAACAATAAACCGATAACGACGGTAGGTACTGATTGTAAGGTATTAATAATAGAGAGCAGCAGCCACCGTCCCGGAAACGAGCCATAAGCAAGCGCAAATGCCAGTAATAAAGCAGGGAGTAATACAACCGCCATTGCAAATAATGACACAGAAAATGAAACACCAACGATGCTCCATAATGCCGTATCACCACTGAACAGTAATTGAATTGCTTCGTGAGAGGTGGCTAATATACTCATGAATTATTTAGCGTCCGCAGTAAATAGTTGTTTACCGCTTAGTTTAAAGCTGTTGATCATTGCTTGGCCTTTATCGCTAACTAACCAGTCACTAAATACTTGCGCACCTTTGGTGTTTAAGTTGTTGTAACGTTCAGGGTTAATTAGGATTACTTGGTATGGGTTAAATAGACGTTTATCGCCTTCAACCATGATCTCAAGATCTAATTTGTTTTGGTAAGCTAACCATGTACCACGGTCTGTTAGTGTGTAAGCTTGCAGTTCAGAGGTCATGTTTAATGTTGGTCCCATACCTTGGCCTACCGCTTTGTAACCACCGAAATTAGGTTCGATCTTAGTTTGAGCCCAAAGATTCAATTCTTTTTTGTTTGTGCCTGAATCATCGCCACGAGAAACAAAAGTTACGTCAGTCTCTGCCATTTTTTTGAATGCTGCAGTAACATCTTTCATACCATGAATATGTGCAGGATCAGCTTTAGGACCAACAAGTACAAAGTCATTGTACATTAATGATTTTGGCTCAATACCATAACCTTTTTCAACAAAATCAGCTTCGGCTTTAGGCGCGTGAGTCATCACTAAATCAACGTCACCGTTTTCGCCCATTTTAAGAGCTTTACCAGTGCCAGCTGCAAGCACTTGAACTTCGTAACCTGAATCTTTTTTAAACTCAGGCAATAAATAATCTAATAAACCTGAGTGGTAAGTACTCGTTGTTGTTGCCAGACGGATGGTGCTTGCGTCATCTGCATATACGTTCGCAGCAGAGAAAGAACCAAGAGCCAGTGTAGCCATAACTGAAAATGTACTGATTTTATTGTTCATGTTATATCCATGTAATGAAAGGTAATATCGTTAGTAAATGTCTCAAACGAATAGACTCATTGGCATTAAAGCAATCACTATGCCAAAATTTGAATTGATGCTTTTATCTATAAAACAATGGTATATAAATAATTGAATGGCATTCTGCCATAAAAACCTTACAAAAAATGTGATTAGGACAAAATGTCTCATTAGAAAGGATACATTTTGTAGAATACAGGTTAGAATAATTAGGACATTTTGACCCACAAATCCCTGTCAGTACTCTTAATTAGGAAACATTATGGTCACGAAATCAGATTGGCACGCATTCTCAGTTCTTGTTGTTGATGATGAAATAGGTATGCAAACCATACTTAAAAAAGCATTAAGCAAACAATTCGGTCAAGTTCATACCGCGGGAACTATTGAAGATGCAGAAGCTATCCGTCAATCTCACCATCTTGATCTTATTATTTTAGATATTAATTTACCGGGTCAAACGGGATTAGAGTGGCAAGAGAGTATTGCTTGTGACTCTCGAAACTACGACGTTATATTTATGACGGGATACGCAGAGTTAGATACCGCGATCCAAGCGCTTCGTTTAGGTGCGGCTGATTTTATTTTAAAACCATTTAATTTAGAAAACATGTTGCAAGCAGTGAGGCGTTGTATGGATCGTCGCCTTGTTGAACGTACTAATTTTGCATTGCAAAGAGAAATTGAAAAGAATAATCCAATAGAGATCATTGGTAATGCAGATAAAACCTTACAACTAAAACAAATGATCGCTCAACTTGCACCATCAAATGCAGCGGTGTTAATTGAAGGGGAATCTGGCACGGGTAAAGAGTTGGTTGCACGTGGTTTACATCAATTAAGTAATCGAAATGGTCCGTTTGTTCCTCTTAACTGTGGTGCTATTGCCCCAGATCTTTTAGAAAGTGAATTGTTTGGCCATACATCTGGTGCATTTACCGGAGCCAAAAAAAGTCGGGAAGGGCTATTTAGAGTTGCTAACGGTGGAACTTTATTTTTAGATGAAATTGGTGAAATGCCGATTGGGATGCAATCATCATTACTTCGAGCGTTAGAGCAGAAAGCTATTCGACCTGTTGGATCTGAAAAAGAGATCCCCGTTGATGTTCGTATTGTTGCCGCAACTAACCGTAATTTACTAGAAGAAGTTGAAAAGGGTAATTTTAGAAAAGATTTATTTTATCGCTTAAACGTATTAACGGTTTCTCTGCCTGCATTACGTGAACGTAAAGCCGATTTAGCCTGTTTAACTGAGCATTTCTCGCACATGATAGCGAAAGAGATGGGATTAAAGCCTATTCATTGGGCACACGAAGATATCGTCGCGATGGCTCATTATGATTGGCCTGGTAATATTCGTGAACTTAAAAACATGATTGAGCGTTGTATCTTACTAGGAAAGCCACCAGTAGAGCATTGGTCTAGTTTACAAGGTGATACGCCATTGCATCAATCACCTAATCAAGCGCAGATTTTAAATCAAGAACCAACAGAATGTACTTGCATGCCAGAGATGGATGAATATCCTGAGCAGTGGACATTAAAAGAAGTTGAAAAGAAGCACATAATTACGGTTGTTGACTTGCATGACGGGAACAAGTCAGCGGCAGCAAGGCAGTTAGGTGTTGCTCGTAAAACTTTAGAGAGAAAATTTAAAGAGTGGAGTGAAGAGGTCGCATGATGTTATCTCCTCTTTTATGGAAACACAGAGTAAAAACCATGGTGAGATATCGCTTGCTATGGTTAAACTCCGTTCCTTTGTTTTTAACTTTACTCGCTTTAGTTATTATTACTGCGTTTTGGTCTGTGCATTATACGTGGCAAAACGCACTTAATGATGTTGGCAGTAAATTATCAGTTGCAGAGAATAGCATTGATTTTTTACAACAAGAGCAAGAGGCAGAGCTTCGTAGTTTTGTTGAGTCATATCAATTTCAAATAAGATTGAAAGATAATGATCCAGCTCTTCAATATTGGGCTGAGCATCAAGCAGATAATTATAATTCTGATTTCATTGTTGTTCATCCTGTTTCTTATAGTAAGCACCTTCCTGAGTCATCAGTAAAAGCCTTATCCTTAGGGATCTCTCGTACTTTTTTTCAGGTAATGACGAATAAGGATTTGTATAATATTAATCCCCAGTTGAGCACTCAGGTTCAAGTGATTAATAAGAAAGACGGCAGCATAGAAAAGCGTGGTTTAGTGAGTAGAACGCTAATTCCTATTTTTGATAAAGAAGGGGATTTAGCGTGGATAGTTGATAGCGGTATTATTCTTAATAATAGCACTCTCTTAGTTGATAGGATTCGAGATCTTATTTACCCTGAGGGAGACTTACCCGCAGATAATTACGGTACTGTTACTCTGTTTTTAGATGATTTACGCATTAGTACTAATGTTCCGTTACATAATGATTTTGCAAATAAATCGCTTAATCAAGGGCGAGCAATAGGAACCATCGTTTCACCAGAAGTAAAAAGAATTGTGGTCGAAAATGGAGAACGTTGGACTAACCGAGCCTATGTTTACAACGATTGGTATATCTCTGCGTATCAACCAATAAAAGACATGGATAATAAAGTCATAGGTATGTTGTATACCGGATATTTAGAATGGCCGTTACTTAAGCAATACTTGCAGAATTTAGTGGAAGCTGGGGTGACAATACTCATCACTCTATTACTATCGACTATTTTTGTGCATCGTGGAGCAAGAGATCTTTTTCAACCAATTGAAAAAATTCATTATGTGGTGAAATCAGTTCAGCTTGGAAAAGAAAGGCGAATTGGGGATTTAGGGCTAGATAATGGGCATGAATTAGCTAGTCTTGCACAGCAATTTGATAATATGTTGGATCAATTGCAACAACGAAATATAGAGATTCAAAGTGCTTCTAAAGAATTAGAATCTAAAGTTGAATCTCGTACCGCCAGTTTGCATGAAAAGACGATTGAGCTTGAGCAGTACATTAAATTATTGAAACAAGCACAAGATAAACTTGTGATGAGTGAAAAGCTGGCGTCTTTAGGTGAGTTAACCGCAGGTATTGCTCATGAGATCAATAACCCAACGGCGGTTATTCTTGGTAATGCCGAGCTGATTAAGTATGAGCTCGGTGACGGTGCTCATGTTATTTCTGAAGAACTCGATGCAATAATGGAGCAGATTGATCGTATTCGTAATATCACCCGCAGTTTATTGCAATACAGTCGACAGGGTGGCATTCAAGATGAGGTGACGTGGCAATACATCAATCCGATTATTGAAGAGAGCGTCACTTTAGTTCGAACTGGTTCACATAAGCGTGATATTGAAGTTGAGTTTGATTTTGAGCAACCGCCAAAAGTTGAAGTAAATCGACACCATTTACTGCAAGTTCTAGTTAATTTACAAATGAATGGCATTCATGCAATGAACAGCAAAGGTAAGTTAATTATTCGCAGTAGAACTTGGTATGAAGAAGAGATTGAGCTTGGTGCAATTATTGAGATTGAAGACTTTGGCTCTGGAATAAATGCAGAACAATTGAATCGAATATTTGATCCGTTCTATACGACTAAGCGTGATGGAACAGGACTTGGGCTTTCTGTATCCCAAAGTTTACTCAGTCAAACGGGAGGAGAAATAAAAGCACGCTCCCAGCTTGGGGAAGGGTCAACGTTTATTATTTATTTACCGACCAAATCTGAGCATCACCAGTATAATAATTTGGTTGGTTAGAAAGTAAACCGTATCTATTTAGGAAAAAGAGGGGCGGAAATGTTACCCCCCTCACAAAAATGCTGAATAGCGTGTTTTTTGTCTGTTTTTTGACCGTAATGTTATCGAAAAATGTTGAAATTTAGTCAGTCTTATTAGATAGTTAGGTCGTCCGGTTATGACCCCGAACAGTACCAAATTAAGCCACATTCTGAGACGTGTGGCTTTCCTTTTTCCTCTATTTATCTTTTCTTTATTTACTCTTATTCTAAAGTTCTAACAAATCTCTCGCATCACTATATTAGTCAATGATTACAATGCTATCAGTTTGATCTGTATGTAATTGCGCTTTGCTTTGTTCGATAAGTTGGGCTGCGTAAGAAGGCGTTACAGCATGAAGCTGACCTTTTAAACGTACGCTTGAAGCCTCCCAAGGATGATCCTTATAAACACCAGTTTGAATGTATTGAATGAGCACTTTCATTTACTTTCTCCTTAGCTACAAATGACGTAATGTCTCTTTAACCATAAGACTTACTTTTAATATGTGCTACAAGTAAAAATGGAATTTAAGATTTATAAAATAAAAGAAAGTATATTATTAAAAAACACCTTAGTTTTCTTCAATGGTATTAACTTAATATGAATAAATTATCACTATATATTAATCCCCCTCTATGTATTTTCGTTCCAAGTTAATCCATTAATATAATTTGGAGGCAGAGATGTGGGTAAGAATAACCATACTAAGTAAGTGTGGTTAGGTGTATTAAGCTATGATGAAGTAGACAAACTAATCTTGTACCAAAGGGAAGGTCAGTGTCGCTTTTAAGCCGCCCATTGAGCTCTTCTCTAATGCTAATGAACCTCGATAACTGTGTGCCATCTCATTAACTATGTGTAAACCAAGCCCTGTACCTGGTGTCGATTCATCTAAACGAAATCCTCGCTTTAAAACGTGTTCGAATTTTTCTTTTGGAATTCCGTGCCCGTCATCTTCAATAATAATGCTTATTTGGTTATTAATAGGGATAGAGGAATGAACGCGGATCATCGAGTGTGCCCATTTATAGCTATTCTCAAGTAAGTTACCTAGCATTTCATCGAGATCGGTTTTATCGACAGTTATTTTTGATTCTGTATCAAGTTCATTAATTAATAAAATTTCACGTTCTGCGTAGACTTTATCGAATGCCATTGATATTGCATCGATGCGCTCAGAAGGTGATGTAGCGACAGAAAGAATGTTCATTGCTCCGGCCATTCGAGCGCGACCAAGATGATAGTCAATGTGTTCTTGCAATTGTCTTATTGGCACTGAAAGGCGGTTTTTTTCTTCGTCTGTTAAATAAGATAACTCGTTTTTTAATACCGATAATGGGGTTTTAAGTGAGTGGGATAAGTTGCCTGCATGGTTACGAGCTCGTTCAAGCAGTTCTTGATAATGGAATAGCAGTGCATTGAGATCTGAGACTAAAGGGGAGATCTCCTGAGGGTAATGTTGACTTAAACTCTTTTGTTTGCCTTTACGTAGCATTACTAACTCTGCTTGCATTCGTACCAAAGGGCGAAGTGACCAACTGACTTGAATTCCGATTAGAAATAATACCCCACTAAATAATAAACCAAGAATGACCCAAAGCTGACCTGTGAGTTGTTGTAATGTCTTTTCTAGCGGATCTTCATCAATACCGATGGTAATTGTTACTGGATTTTTTATTTCAGGAAGATAAATTTCCTTTTGAATATAAATGAGCTTTTCATTATTCGCTCCTTTGACCTTAGGATTAAGGTGCAATGTATCTTTTTCGAATGTGAGTTTTTTATCCCATAAGGAACGAGAGCGTAGTTCTGTTTTTTTTGTACTGGCTGTCCAGTAAAGGCCACTGTAAGGCTGATTGAAACGAGGATCGGATAAAAGAGAGGGCATGGTGAGAACTCCCTTACTATTCACTTCTATATTAGCTGTAATTTCGTCCATAGAAAGAGAGAGCTGATCTTTCTCATCTTGAACTAAATAGTCACTGACTAATTTTGGAATACCAATACCTGCAGCTAAGATCATGGCAGATAGCCAAAAAGCCGCAGCAAGAAGCAAGCGGCTTTTTAAACTCAATTTTTTGAACGTACCTTTAAGGTGTCTAGGTGCTCTTTTCACAGTAGACCTTTTATTTTAAGGGTTTAATTGATAACCAAGACCGCGAACCGTTTTTATTATATTAGGGGCAATTTTCTTACGAATTCGACCAATGAAAACTTCAACGGTGTTTGAGTCACGATCAAAATCTTGCTTATAAATATGTTCAACTAAAGTGGTTCTTGAGATTACCTTTTCAGGGTTGTGCATAAAATAGGCAATAACTTTATATTCTAATGCGGTAAGACTAACGGCTTGCTCTTTCCATAACACTTTTGAGCTTCTGGTATCTAGACTTAAGTCGCCAATTTTGAGAATAGGGGATGCGTTTCCTGATGCTCGACGTAACTGAGCACGAATACGGGCGATCAACTCGACCATTTCAAATGGTTTAGTTAAATAATCATCCGCTCCGGCATTTAAGCCTTCAACACGTTGAGATAGCGTGTCACGTGCACTTAAAATAATAACAGGCGTATTAATGTTTTCGTCACGAATACTTTTTAATACGGTTAAGCCGTTTAATTTAGGTAGGCCAAGATCCAAAATAATGGCATCCCATTCTTCTGTTGTTGCTCGATATAGTGCATCTATACCATCTTGAGATAATTCAGGAACCCAATCTGCACTTTCTAATGTTTCTATAATTTGTTCGCCTAGACGAGATTCATCTTCTACAACTAAAATTTTCATTATAATTTTTATCTCTAGTGATTATGCAGGGATTGTTATTTCAAGGCTGAACGAATATCACGTCCCTTGATCTCAGTAATTGCTAAGGTTGTTGCGTTGTATTCAACTTTAATCACGTTATTATCATGAACAAGTTTTAACTCATAAGTCCATTCATCGTCATCTTCCTCCAACTCAACTTTAATAATGCGCCCATGAAAATCATTATCAACCATGGCGTATAACTCTGAGAATGGTTTCACTAATCCAGCTTGGACAGCATCGTAGACTTCATCTTGATCTTCTTCAATTTCGATTCGAGCTTCATTTTGAGGGACATCAAGGATTAATTTGTGTCCATTTTGATGTTCATCAGCAAAAGCATGTTGAGAAACTGAAAACAAGGAAAAAAGGGTTGCTAGGTATAAAGCAGATTTTCTAAGCATGATGCTTCCTAGTTAAGTCAATACATGATGCAGTATAAAACAATGAAGATGAATAGAACATGAATTTACCTTTTAAAAGGCCTACCAATAATGAGTTATTTTGATAAATGTGTAAATTATTGTGAGTGATTGTGGTATTTGATAGTGCTATTTATAAGGTGTTGATTTTAATCGATAAGTGTTATTTTTTGTGATTGAAATCATAATTATTTGACTGTTTTTTTGCCTTTTTTAAAAATATTTCACTGGTTTTACGTTTTTCAAACTGCTAGAGTCCCATACCTCACGCATCAAGTGGGATACCCATGTTTAAAAATAGCAATGAAAATAGCGATAAACTAGTTCCAACACTTACTATAGGTTTCATCCTTTTATTTCTTCTCTTTGCTCTTGTTGATCTCTCAACATTTACTGCAACGATTCAAACTGTATTCATGTCTGCATCGACAATGTTTGGTTTGTGGTGGCAGTGGTTAATGATCATCACATTTGTTCTAGCTCTTATCATCGCGATGAGCAGCTACGGCAAAATCAAAATGGGTGGTGAAGAAAAACCAACGTTCGGTACGTTTAAATGGGTCGCAATGATCATGTGTACCTTACTTGCTGGCGGTGGCGTTTTTTGGTCAGCCGCAGAACCTATCTTTCACTTCATCACACCTTCTCCAACTTTCTCAGACGTTAAAAGTGGCACTCTTGCTGCGGTAACTCCAGCATTAAGCCAAAGTTTTTTGCATTGGGGTTTTCTAGCATGGGCTGTGTTGGGAACACTCAGTACGATTGTATTAATGTATGCACACTATAACTGTGGTGTTAAATTACGTCCTCGTGCGTTGTTATACCCGATTTTAGGGACGAAACTTGAAAATCATTGGTTAGGTTCACTAATTGATGCTTGTTCAATTATAGCAGTTGCAGCAGGTACTATTGGTCCGATTGGTTTCTTAGCAACGCAGCTTAGCTATAGTCTAACTGTGCTCACAGGACTTGAAAGCTCGCTGATGAGCCAAATCGGTCTTTTATCGATAATAGTTGCTATTTATTCAGTTTCAGCCTTCAGTGGGATGGACAAGGGCTTACAGTGGTTAAGCCGAATGAATGTTATTGGTGCGGTTACTTTATTAGTTGCTATTTTGGTATTAGGCCCAACAAGCTTTATTTTTACTGAGTTTGGTCTGGCTTTTGGTAACTATATTCAACACCTTCCAGAAATGAGTTTAAGCACTGCTGATCCAGCATGGAATTCGTGGTGGACATGGTTCTTCTGGGGTTGGTTTATTGGTTTTGCACCAATGATGGCTATTTTCATTGCTCGTATTTCTAAAGGTCGCAGTATTCGTGAACTTGTAATTACGGTCGCAATTATTGCACCTATTGCGACAAACTTTTGGTTCTCTGCGTTAGGTGGCACTGGGATTTTCCTTGAGTTGCAAACGCCTGGTAGTATTTCTGGTCCGTTACAAGAAGCTGGATTACCTGCGGTACTATTAGCATCATTGGAGCAGTTACCGCTAAGTTGGTTATTAATTCCTGCATTCTTAGTACTGACGACAACGTTTGTTGCTACAACGGGGGATTCGATGGCGTATTCAATTGCAATGGCCGTTGAAGGGACAGATAAACCATCACGTTTCCAACGTCTATTTTGGGCGTTAATGATGGGTGTGGTTGCTGGTGTACTATTGATTGCTGGAGATGGTGGACTAAATGCGCTGCAATCTTTCATTGTAATCACGGCGGTTCCTGTATCAGTCTTACTAGGTTTTACGTTTATTTCAGCACCGATTGCTGTATTACGAATGAAAAAAGTAGAGCAAGAAAGCAACCAGTCTGAAGCGGTTAGCCAGAAAACAGCGACGGCATAACAGGTAAATTAATATTGAATGAAAGGCTTATCGCAGGATCTGTGGTAAGCCTTTTTTAATGCCTGTTATTTGTACTAAGTAGGTAGATGAAACATCATTAAGTGTGATAAAACAGTCATAAGTCCTAAATAAGCTTATATGATGAGGTAAGAATGAAAAACAAAACCGCTATTTTACAGCAGTTATTTTTTAGAGAGACGCAAGGAAGACCAATCATAGAGCGAGGCAGTCAATCACTAACTGATATACAAATCGAACAATATGATAAGTGGCTTTCTGAGAAACGTGATTTTTTAGTTGAAGAAATAGATGCATCTACTTGGATTAAATCATGTACTGCGGGTTACATTACAGAGCTTATTTTTAAAGCGACTGGGAGTCTAACTGAGTTTACGTTGTTTGATAGATTAAAAACAGTAGGGCATTGGGAGCTAGTTGATGGTTTATTGTACGTATCAATATTTAAAGGTGAAAACCAATACGACTTTGTTGTTGTTGCGAATTCTTGCATCAATATTCATTCTGCCATCGAATACAAAAATGATGAACTTCATTCATATCTAAAATTAGCTCAGACTAGGATCGTAGATTAATTTGTTATTCGATGTTTTTAAATAAGTCAATTACATAAATCGATATTTAATGAGTAACAATGAAATTACTCGCAGAATATTTTTATTAAAACATAAAATTGCGACAGCTATCATTTGGTATCATTTATGTAAATGAAATGTGATGTTCTTGTTTGTAAAATCTTCTTCAGTATTTTATCAAGGATAGATAACAATGAAGAAAAAATTATTTGTAATATCATGTTTTAGCTTACTTACTGCATGTGGTGGAAGTGATAGTGGAGGAAGCAATGATGTGGCCGAACCTCCTTATGGTTATTGTAGTAATGAGCAAGAAATGACATGTACATATCCAGTATCACAATTGGAGTTGAAATACACAATGTACTTGCATAATGATAATAGTATGTTGTTAAGTGGCAGTTTTTACAGTGAGTATAAGCCGCCTGTATTTCCTTATGAAATGCTCATTTCGGATATTGAACGTGTAGAAGTTCTTCAGGATGGTGTTCTACTTACAAGAAGTGATCCTTTGTCTCTTCAATATGCAGTGTTAGATACTTCAGCCTCTATGTATGAGTTTAATTGGTATCGTAATGATCATTTAGTTGGATATAGCTCAATAGACCGACTTCCTGAGCCGATTAATAATATTTCAGTATTGAGAAAGATGGCTATAAGTATCGTGTCGGTATCATGGGATGGTTTTGTAGATCATACTTATACGTTAGATGTTGGCTCTTTGAGTTGTTATAACGAGAATGCTCTTGTTGAAAATATAGCGCCGAATAATTCTGAATACGTTAGCCAAGAAGTGTCACCGTCTATATCTATTGATTTAACCTCTCAATATAACAAAACCATTCAAGAGCTTCAGGCATCATATGAAAGCTGTAATATTATAGCGAATATTAGTGGAACTAATGATTTGGCTATACCAGTTCAGCATGTTGGAAACATTACACTTGATTTTAAAGCGGAAGAAACAGTGTTGCTTAATTTATTCTAAATGAAATAGGCCGTTAATACGGCCTATTATTGTTTCTACGGTCTTTTAAACCCTTTTCCAAACTCCCCATTCGCCAGATGTCTCAGGGCTGTTACCTTGAGTCCACCACTGAGCTTGATAAGTCACGCCATTAACCGTCACTTGATCACCGGTATTATAAGCTGCCGTTGCATTCCATGTAGATGATGGATCTGTTGGCTCTACTGGTGTAGGTTCAACAGGAGCTGGTGGTGTCGGTTCTACTGGAGCAGGGCTGACAGGTGTTGTTGGAGTCCCGCTGATTACTTCCCAAACGCCAGTGGTTCCTGTTACTGGGTTTTCGCCTTGGTTCCACCATTTTGCTTGGTAAGTTACACCATCGACAACCACTTGATCGCCCGTGTTGTAAACCTTGCCTGCATCCCAAGTATTTGTTGGATCTGTCGGGTCGGTTGGTTCAGATGGATCTGTTGGTAGTGTTTCAACAACACGAGTCGCAGGCCAGTTAGCGTGTGATTCATAGAAGTTAGTTACACATTTCTCATAATCACCAGGTACAAGTGCGGAATATGCGGTTTGGAAGCCAACTAATTCACACTCGAATGAAGCGCCTTCTGGGCGATCTGGGTAGTATTTCCAGTTACCATCCCAGTTAGTGTAAAGAACATCTGTCGCGCCATTTAGGTTTAAACTACCGTAAGGCGTTTGTTGCCAACAGGTGTTTACTTCATCTGCTTCAACAGGGATTTGATAATGAGACGATAGTCCTTCCCAATAACGAATACGGTTAACAGGTTGCCCTTTGTCTTTATTTTGTTCACCACATTCGATACCACCGTTAATGACATTAATCGTTGTACCGAATCCATACCCAATACCGGCATCTGTCTCACGTTGAGATGGTGTCCAAGTGCGGTCGATAACATGAAGCATGGCAGGTTTTGGTGCTTGTGGTGTTAAGAAGAACCAAATAGCCGAGGCAAGGTTTAACCAAGAATCAGCGACTAGCCCCGGGTTATTTAGCAATACTGTGGCATCACCGTCATACATCACTTCAGAAAAAGCGCCGTAGTTAAAGTGGTAAGATAATTGTTTTGCACCACGGCCAAAGTAACCTTGTCCCGCCGCACATGGCCAACGTTTGTTTTGCCAATCGTTTTGGCCACAACCTGTGGTGTAGCCTTCTTGGCCTTCAGACCAACCCATTTCGCGAACATGTACTAAAGCTTGTTGCCATTCTTCAAGTCCTAATGGGTTATCCCATGTATTGTCTACAGCAATATGGCCACCAGTTTCTTGAGAAAAGTGTGCAAATGCGGTAACAATCGATTTTTTACAAATAGCATCAGCATCACGCCCATCGGTATAATCACCACAGAAAGCAGGGAATTTACCAATTGCTTGTAAAAAACGAGTATAAGAATATTCAGGAGCAGCCATCTGAGTTAAAAAGAACCATTCAGATGCAGGGAAAACACGTTCAACACGTTTTACGTTGGCAGGGTTTGTTGCTAAACCAGTATCAATGGCATCAACAACGGAGTTAGGTTGAGTTGCTAAGGCTTTCGCCCAAACATCATACATTGGATCTGCTGTCTTTGCGGCTTCAGCTGCATCAATTTCAGCTTGAGTAACAATATAGCCTGTTGGGTTTTCAGGATCGGGCTGAGGATTCATTGTAGTACTGTTAGCTGCAAAACTACAAGCGAGTAGTGTTGGTAATAAAGCAAGTTTAAACATTATTAACGCTCCTTGTGATAATTTTAAAATAAAATTAAGTTGGAATAACTATAGGAGTTTTTATGAGATTTGGTTATCGAGAGTTATAAATCACTTTTAACTATGCGAGTTGTTTCAAAGAGTATAAATTATAAAAAAAAGTACATTCATAGTGTGATTTACATGCTAGTAAGGGAATTATAATAATGATAGGCATCAAAGCAGCAGAAAAAAACGATTTAAAAAAGATCTATGAAATAGAAACCGAAGCCTTTGGTTCTCATGGCTATCCTTCATTTTTTATTAGGCAAGCCTTTGATTGTTGGTCAAATGGGTTATTAGTTGCAAAAGATAAAGCCCAAGTATTTGGTTATGTTCTTCAAGTACCGTCGAGCCAGTCTATAGGGGATGCGTGGGTATTGTCTTTAGCGGTTTCTAAGCAAGCTCAAGGAAAAGGATTAGGTAAGAAGCTGCTAGAGACAGCAATTAAGAATGCCAAAGAATATAAGCGACTGCTATTAACGGTGTGTCCTAAAAATACAGGTGCGTATACCTTATATCAATCGTATGGCTTTTACTTAGTAGAAGAAGAACAAGACTATTTTGATATTGGTGAAGATCGTCTTGTTCTTGCCCTAGATATTGTTGTGTCTTGAAAACATACAAGCGATACTGGATAACTCGAACTTGATGGTAACAGTTATCTGCCCCACAAGCGGAGGTTATTACTCGCAAATTAGTTTTGAAGCACACAACAGTGCGTGGGTTTTATCCGATGAAAGTCAGTTGAAGCTATTTTAAGGATAAGTCATGACATCAATAAGCGTACTTGGTTGTGGTTGGTTAGGGTTACCGTTAGCTGCACATTTGATTAGTAACGGTTTTGAGGTTAAAGGCTCTGTTAGAAGCAAAGAAAAAACAGAGTTACTGAAAAGTATCTCTGTGACTCCATTTGTATTGGATATCGATAATGAGATGATAGAACAATTATGGAAAGCATTTGTAGAGTCAGATATTTTAATTATTGCCATTCCGTCTAAGAATCAAGCAGGCTTTAGTTCTTTGATCTCTGTTTTAGAAACTTCTTCTGTTAAACAGGTGGTTTTTGTTAGTTCAACGTCGGTATATGCAGATAACAATGCTGTGATAACAGAGGAAATGGTTGAATCTGAATCTTCTGTATTATTTCAAATTGAGTCACTATTTACTCAATCGCCAGCATTCACAACAACAGTGATCCGTTTTAGTGGTTTAGTCGGCTATCAAAGAAATCCGGGACGATTTTTCCAGAAAAGTGGGCGTTCTGTGAGTAATCCAGATGCTCCTGTAAATATGATCCATCAGGATGATTGCGTTGAGTTAATTACGCAGATTATAAAGCAAAAAAAGTGGGGTGAAGTGTTTAATGCATGTGCAGATAGTCATCCAAGTAAACGTGAGTTCTATACCAAAGCAACTCAAAACATTGGTGTGAGCACTCCGGAATTTATAGAATCAGAAACTCAAACTTTTAAAATTATTAGTAATGAAAAAATTAAAAAGACATTGGGTTATGAGTTTATCTACCCTGATGTGATGCAAATTTCTTATGACATCTAAACGACATTAATTAAGGATAGAATAATGAGTAATCTATTAGACACTAATCCACTTGTAACGACAGCATGGTTAGCTGAGCATATTGATGACGATAATCTAGTTATTGTTGATGCCTATATGGCGAATGTCGTCGGTAAAGAGCCGTTAGTTTATGATGTATTTTCATGTTTACCAAGAGCTCGTAAATTAGATATTGAAGCTGATTTTTGTGACCATTCATCTTCTCAAAGTCATGCGCTACCAACTGAGCAACAGTTTACTCAAGCTGTTCAAGCATTAGGCATTAATAGCGACAGCGTGGTTGTTCTCTATGATAACCAAGGTATTTATTCTGCTCCTAGGGCGTGGTGGACATTTAAAGTGATGGGCTTTAAAGATGTCTATGTTCTGAATGGTGGCTTACCTCAATGGACAAAAGAAGAAAGAGAAACGGTTTCTGAATACACTACAGCAGTTACACAGGGTAATGCGATAGCAAAAGAAGTGAAAGGCTTAGCATGTGACTCAGACGAAGTACTTAGCGTGATAAATGGTGATGTTGCAATTCTAGATGCGCGTGCAGAAATGCGTTTTTTAGGCAAAGCACCAGAGCCACGAGAAGGGGGTCGTAGTGGGCACATTCCAAGTTCGAAAAACCTCCCGTTTTCCATCTTGTTAGATAGTTATACTTATCACGATGAAGAGACATTACGAACTATTTTTTCAGAAAGAGTACCATCAGTAGATACAAAATCGTATTTCAGTTGTGGGTCTGGTATCACTGCATGCATTTTGATGCTTGCTGCGGTATCGATTGGTTATAAAGACGTTGTTTTATACGATGGTTCATGGGCAGATTGGGGAACTAATCACACATTACCGATTGAGTAATAGAAGTAGGACCATTAATGAGAGACAGTTTACGCAAGAAAATCATTGAAGTGTGCGATAAGAAAATCGCTCAAAAGGGCGATAATGTTGGGTTGTCTTTTTATGCTTTCTTTGCCAATAAAAATGATGAACCAGAAGTATTGATGGAAGCGGCGACGTGGTGGATCTTAACTCATAAATTAGATCATTTTGAAAAAGCGTTTAAGATTAAAAAGATGATAGAGAATAAGCAATGAAGATGGAAATACGTCAAGGTACGATTAAAGATGTAGTTTGTGTCGATTGCCAAATCCCTGAATTTGATAATCGTAATACCAAGGAGAAATTGGCTTTGCGACTGAATGGTTTAGATCATCTGATCCTTATTGCATTTGAAAATGGCTTGCCAGTTGCGTATAAAATGGGTTATCAACTCTCAGGGACTGAGTTCTACAGTTGGTTAGGTGGCGTTATTCCTAATGCCCGTAAAAAAGGCATTGCAACTCAACTTAGAGTCATACAAGAAGAATGGGTAAAAGAAAAAGGCTATCAAACGATCTATGTTAAATCGATGAATAGATATCCTGCAATGTTACAACTTCTTATTTCAAGTGGTTATCATATTTCAGGATATGAAGATGAAGGCAATTCTGAAAATAGTAAGATTAAGTTTCAAAAGAATATGTCTACATAATAATAGCCTTCCCTTTTCAAAGTAGTGTGGCGTTATGGTCTACAATTGAGGTAGGCCTAATCAAAATTGATTAGTTACTCGTTCAAACAGAGAGCATAAGGATAAGCGATGGATAGAATCACCTTTCAAAAAGTGACAACGTGTGAATATCCATCATTGTTTCCGATCTATAAAAGATATATCTATCCTGCAGTTGAAGTCAGCTTTGGTTGGGATGAAGAGTATCAAATTCAGCGTTTCACAAGCGCATATAAAAAAGAATGGTTCGAATGGATCATGTTTAATGGAGAGCGCTTAGGTTTTATTTGTACTAAACAAGAAGAAGCGAGTGTTCATATTCATCTGTTGATTATTTTTGATAAATATCAGAAGAAAGGAGTGGGTTCTGCAGTTATGAAATATTACCAACGTCATTATAGTGACAAGGTAACTAAATGCTGCCTTTCTGCGTTTAAATCGAATCAACAGGTGATCGACTTTTACTTATCTTTAGGCTATCAAATTGTGAATGAAGATAAGCATTTCGTCGATATGGAACGATCACTTTGTTTTAATGGTTATATGGGCTATTAACCAAATATGATGGGATCAGAATCTATTGACCATTTCGGATAACTAACCATTGCTTTTGAGAATGTGGAGTCATTGTAATGATTGACTAGCCATGAACGTAAATAAGGAAAAGGCGCTTGCGCATACCATTTCTTATCTACTCGTGAAAACTGACGAATGAATGGTAAGATAGCGTAATCAACTAGACTTGGTGTTTCTCCCATAATGTAGGCGTGCTGAGATAAGCGCAGTTCTATTTCTCTCAACCACTCGCAACACATATCACGGAATTCTGTTTCATTATTATCATGGTAGCGAGAAGCTGCGCGATATTTTTGTAATGCCCCTACAAAATTGATGTCATTATTTTTTATTAATTCAAGCATGGCAATCAAGCTATTTTTATCGTGAGAATAGAGCAAATTATTAGGATCTGATTGAGTAAGCGCCCATACCATTACATCAATACTTTCATCTATTACTGAGCCATCACTTAATCGTAATACAGGAACCGTCCCTTTTGGTGAAATCGACAACATTTCTTCAGGTTTATTGTTCATATCAATATCACGCAGCACCACAGTTTGCTGGGCATGCAAAATAGCGAGACGGCTACGCATTGCATAAGGGCATTGTCGTAATGAATAAAGGATCGGCGTTGTCATGATAAAATACTCAAAATAGAGGGCAATAAGAGGATGGTAACTGAATAAATAATGGGATTCACCTTTATTTATTCATGATCTGGATCAATAAAAGCCGAATAAGTGGTAATGAAAGCGTGAGGCGAGTAGAATGCCCCCTCAAAAAAATTATTACATAAAAACCGAAGCGAGCAATTTCATAATGAGTAGAAAACTTGAATTATTGGCACCTGGTGGTGATGTTGAAGCGATTAAAGCGGCCATCGTTGCTGGGGCAAATGCTGTTTACTGTGGCCTAGATATCTTTAATGCCCGTAACCGCGCATCCAATCTTTCATTTGATGAGTTAAATGGCGTATTGCGATTAGCTCATGAGTACGGTTGTGAAGTATTTCTGACTTTAAACGTTGTTATTTTAGAGCATGAAATCAAATCATTAGTTAAAGTACTGAATCAGTTAGTGAATACAACTGTTGATGGCATTATCGTGCAAGATTTAGGTGTTTTTAATCTAATCAAAAAGCATTTCCCAACGTTGGATGTTCATGCTTCTACTCAGCTAACAACACACAATGAAGGCCAATTAAAGTTCTTAAGTAAAGTTGGAGCATCTCGCGTTAACTTATCTCGTGAATTGAACATTGATGAAATTAAAGAAATGACAGCGGTTGCTCATGAACATGACATGCTGACAGAAGTGTTTGTGCATGGCTCTTTGTGTATTGCATTCTCTGGTCAATGTTACTCAAGCTCAGTAAGTGTAGGTAACTCAGGTAACCGTGGTCGTTGTAGCCAAGCGTGTCGTGATGAATACGAAGTAACAAATGTTGGCACTAAGTACCCATTAAACTTAAAAGATAACTCAGCGTATTTTGATCTTCCTGAATTAGTTGATGCAAAAGTCGATTCATTAAAAATTGAAGGCCGTATTAAAGGCGCTCACTACGTATATACCGTGGTTGAAAACTGGCGTAAAAATATCAATAAATTTGTTGAGACGGGCGAGCTATATGAAGATGACTCAAATCTACATAAAGTGTTTAACCGTGGTTTAACCAACAAGTTTTTAAAAGGCAATTTAACTAAAGACATGTTTATCGATAACCCTCGTGACAACAGTGTAAATTACGCGGTTGAAAAGAGTAATGCGATTGATGTGGTACAGATCCAAGATGTAAAACAAGATCTATATACCGATAAAAATGCAATTGGCGCGACACTAGAAGAAAAAGTGAAATCGCTAAGCATCGATAAAATTGCGGTTACTATTGCTTTCAAAGCGGCATTAGGTGAACCACTAACGGTGACTGTTACACCAAAAGATGAAGCTCAAGACACATTTGAAGTGAAATCAACATCATTACTAAGCGAAGCGGGTCAAAAAGCGATCACTTCAAAAGAGTTAGAAAAACGCTTTAAAGGCGTAATCAATCCTAACTATGAACTACTAGGTTATGATTTCTCTGAGCTAGGGGAAAACTTAGCCGTTCCATTCCGTGAGCTTACAGAACTTAAAGATCAAGTTGCTTTCTTGATGAATGGTTCTAAAGAAGTGATTAAACATACTGAAGTTGCTGCATTGCCAGTATATCCAAAAGTGGAAGAGAAGCCTAAGTTATCAATGCTGATTGCTGATGTTGCTGACTTAAATGTATGTGATGCAACAGATGCGGATATCTACTTCAAATTACCAGAAAGCTTTAAAAAGCGTGATCGTAAATACATCAATATTTTCTTAGAGAACCCACGTTTGATCCCATGGTTCCCAGCGGTTCTTATTGGTAAAGATTACGATGAAGCAGTGAAAGTACTTGAAGAAGTAAAACCGGCTCGTATCGTAACCAATAACACAGGTATTGCTTACAAAGCCTTTGAGATGGGTATTGAATGGGTTGCTGGTCCATTCCTAAATACAACTAACTCACACGCGTTAGTGACAATGAAAGAAACGCTAAACTGTGCGGGTGCGTTTATTTCAAATGAGATTAATAAAGGTCAGATGAAACATATTCGTCGTCCTGAGAACTTCAAATTAGCTTACAGCATTTATCATCCAATCCTGATGATGACAAGCCGTCAGTGCTTCTTCCAACAAACCGTAGGTTGTAACAAACCAGCGATTGAAGCGGGTTGTATGCTGAAGTGTGAGAAAGCGACCACAATTACCAATGTGAAAGGCATTTCATTCGCGGTTGATAAGCAAAAAGGTGGTTACCCAAGCATCTATAATCACGAACAGTTCTTGAATATGGATATCGTGACAGATTTCTCTGATCTATTTGATGAATTCTTCATTGATTTAACCAACATCGGTGGGGGCTCCAAAGAGCAAGCCGATAAAGTTGAGTTGGTTACGCATTTTGAGAAACTGATCAATGGCGATATGAGTGTACAAGAAGAACTATTCACCATGGTTCCAATCAATACTAATGACCAATATCAACAAGGTCTGTAAGATTGACGCTTAACTAATATTACCGAAAAATATAAAGCCGTGATCACATATCACGGCTTTTTTTGTCTATAATTCAATAATAAATATGAGTTTGGTATAGCAGAAGTGCAATTATAAACAATGAGAGGAATTGGCTATGGTGACACTACAACTACTCAAAACAGAAGATGCAGAAGCGTTATTAGAGTTTGAATTGGTCAATCAAGAATGGTTTGAATCCTATATTGAAGCGCGAGATGAAGATTTTTTCAATGAAGAAGGGATCAAAGATCATATCGATTTTTATCTCTCGGAATATGAAAAAGACAGGATTTACCCAATGATATTGAAGAATGCTCAAGGAACTATTTGTGGTCGAGCCAATCTTTATAATATTAATCGAGAAAAAGAATCAGGCTTTATTGGTTATCGAATTGGTGAAGAGTTTGTTTCTCAAGGACTCGCTACTTATGCAACTAAAGTATTGATTGAGGTTGCCAGAGAGACATTAGCGCTGAGTCAGTTAATTGCTACTGCAGCAACAGATAATTTAGCCTCACAAAGGGTACTAAGTAAAAATGGTTTTAAACAAGTCGGATTTAAGCCTGAGTTTACTATTGTCGACGGTGAAATTATTGATTGTTATGAATATCGCTGCGTAATTAAGCAGTTGTCGACAGTGATATAGAGTGAGATATAGCTCTAAAGCAGGGGTTGCTATATACTTTCTTGTTTCAAAGGAATTTCTATAATGGAAATGATCATCGTCTCTTCTGAAAAACAGAAACGTCTAATAATGATCTTTGCGCGTATGAAAGCAAAGATGTCAGATAAAGCGTTACTGAAAAACTTAGATGCATACCAAATTAACTCAACGGCTTATCCTGCATTCAAGAAAGCACAAGATCTTCGTGTTGAGCGTATTCATTTACCTTTCGGTGATGATAAAACAGGTTCTCTAGATGGCGGTGACTTCTTGTTCCGTTACCTGTCTAAAGGCTATATCTGTCTTGGTGACTTTGAAGGTCAACCAAAACCAGATCTAGGTCCATGGGGCGTTCGCTCTGTTCGTCGTCAACCTAAAATCGGTTTCGGATTGTAATCGACTTATAAATATTTGATTTTTATATTAAACGGTTCTGAACGATAATTTATTCAAATTGCTATACCCCGCTGTAGGAGTGAATGCGTCAGAATTCATCGATTAACAGAAGGCTTTATATTGTTTTGCGGCTTCAAAAGTGAGCTTCATTGCTTCAATCGTCATTAAGTTAATCGGTGTATCTAAATAAGCCACTGAAAATTGCAACGGGCTTGGTGTCCAATCAGTATTAATGATCTTTAATGTTTTATTGTTAAGGGCATCGGTAATGACTTCTTTAGGTAACACTGCAATACCGACGCCACTTTCGGCTAAGCGAATACTGGCAGAGAGTGAACTTGCAGAATAGAATCGCGTGGGTTGATTGTTATGTTGTGTAAAATAACGTTCAACCTCATGATACGGCGCTGTATTTCGTGCATAAGTAATGATTGGCCAATGAGAGAAGTTGGTCGTTGCATGCAATGACGTTCGCTGTATTGTTGGGCTTGCGACCCAATGTAAAGAATAATCACAAATATGTTGGCTAACCACATTCGGTTCAACAACGTTTCCTAATAAAATCGCAATATCAATGTTGCGAGCTAACAGTTCTTTTCTAAGATTGATCGTTGAATCCACGATAAGCTCAACCTCTAAATGAGGTAAGTTTTGGTGAATTAAAGAAAGATACTGTGGCAACCATGTATGCACTATTGTTTCTGATACTCCAATCCGTAATATCCCAGAAATAGCCTCTGAATTATTAGCCAGCGCATGAAGCTGGTCTGCATTACTTAACAGTTTTTCAGCAAAAGGGAGCAGTTCTCGTCCTTTTGCTGTTAACGATATTGAACCTGTATCACGAAAAAATAGTGGCACATTTAAGGTGTCTTCAAGGTTTGAAATACGCGTTGAAATTGCAGGTTGTGTGGTACATAAGTGCTTTGCTGCCTTTCTAAAGCTGCCTAAATGCGCTATCCATACAAAGGTTTCAAGTTGTTTTAAATTTAGCACAACATACCTCTCTTAGATTTATTCTGTTGCTAGGTGATAAAAAATATTTATCAAGAATAGCAGAAAAATACGAATAGACATTATTAAAATAAGCAGTAATGTAACCTTTAATTAACGATAGAGTTACAATGATTATAAGGGAGAGTAGGATGGATAAGGATATATCGCTCAATCAACTGCGTGAAAAAATCAGAAATAACGAATTTACCAGCGCAACTTCAGGTTATGCATCAGGTTATTTACAAGCCAATCTTGTCATTTTACCAGCGCTTTGGGCTGCGGATTTTTTGCTTTTCTGCCAGAAGAATCCTGTTGCATGTCCATTAATTGATGTAACTGAACCGGGAGAGAGATACCTTCCTTCTATTGGGGCTGATATTGATTTATCTACGGACGTTCCTGAGTATCATGTGTTCTACGATGGGAATTTTGAAACCTCAGTCTCTAATCTTACCGAATTATGGCAAGACGATTTGGTTACGTTTGTTTTAGGATGCTCTTTTTCATTTGAAGAGGCATTAATCCAATCAGGTTTGTCTATTCGAAATATTGATGAAGGCAAAAATGTTTCCATGTACGACACGAACATTCCTTGCGAGTCTGCGGGCAAGTTTAACGGTAGCTTTGTGGTTTCTATGCGTCCATTTACTCCTAAGGATGCAATTCGAGCGATTCAAATTACGACTCGTTTTCCTAAGTCCCATGGTGCACCAGTGCATTTTGGTGATCCTAGCGCGATTGGCATATCAGATGTAGCTATCCCTAATTATGGCGATGCTGTACATATCAATTCAGGGGAGGTTCCCGTGTTTTGGGCGTGTGGCGTGACCCCTCAAAATGTTATTCGTCAAAGCCGTCCACCTTTTTGTATTACTCATGCTCCAGGGAAAATGTTGATTACAGATCGTTTAAGTTCCGAATTTGCAGTGCTGTAGTCAGTAAATGTTCTTTTTACATCGTTGTTATCAAGTCGCCAAAAATAATTAAGGAAATGGAATGAAAATTAATTGTGATATGGGTGAAAGCTTTGGGTTATGGACATTGGGCGATGATACCGCTGTCATGCCTGCGTTAGATATGGCAAACATTGCCTGTGGTATGCATGCTTCAGATCCCAGCGTTATGATGCAAACGGTCGCGTTAGCAAAAGAGCATGATGTAATGATTGGAGCGCATCCTGGATATGACGATTTACAAGGTTTTGGGCGACGAGATATAGCGATGAGTTCTGTTGATCTTGCGTCGTTGTTTATCTATCAATTAGGTGCATTACAAGGGATATGTCAAAGCCAGAATACAAAACTAAGCTATGTAAAGCCTCATGGCGCACTTTATAACATGATGATGAAGGATGACGCTATTCTTGAGACCTTGTTATCCGCACTTCAACGTTACGATGTCACGTTGCCATTGGTTATTATGGCAGTTCCTGATCACGCTCGCTACCAAGCATTGGCCGATAAATTTGGCATCACATTATGGTTCGAAGCATTTGTAGATCGGACTTATGACGAAGAAGGGCGATTAGTTCCGCGTAGTGTTCCTAATTCAAGCCATCATACGAATGAAGCAATTCAACGCCAAGCAGATCAACTGATTGATCAAGGTTGTGTTACAACGCTGACTGGAAAGAAAATAACGATCCATGCCGACACATTATGCATTCATGGTGATGGTCCTTTTTCTGTGCCGACAGCCGTATATTTGCATAAAAAGCTTCAGAAAAAGGCTCAATAATAATGAAAATATCAGCCGTTAATGAATCGACCGTTTTAGTGGTATTTGCCGATAGTGTTAGCCCTGAGACTGCAGATCTTATTGCTCAATCTGTTATCGTTATTAACCAACAGCCAGATTTGTTCGTTGTTGATATGGTGCCGTCATATACTTCTATTTTGCTCACTTATGATTTAACTCGAATAGAACTGCGAACGTTTATGTCTCGACTAAATCAATGCCTTCAACAGGATAACCAAGAAACTCAATTATCATCTTCTATGGTGATTGAGTTACCGGTTTATTACGGGCCAGAAGTCTCTCTTGATGCTGAAGAAATAAGTCGTCATACCGGATTGTCATTTGATGAGATTGTTTCTATTCATTCTTCTCAAGAGTATCGCGTTTACGCTATTGGTTTTGCTCCGGGTTTTGCTTATTTAGGTAATACCGATCCTCGTATTCATATTCCTCGTAAAAGCACACCGCGCTTGAAAGTCCCCGCTGGCAGTTTAGCTATTGCAGAGCAACAAACCGCCATTTATCCAAAATCTTCACCGGGAGGATGGCAAGTGATAGGGCGAACGCCTGTTAACTTGATTGATTTTAATCGTGACAACCTAACGGTTTTTGAAATGGGGGCAAAAGTGACTTTTACCCCGATTTCACGAGAAGAGTATCTAGAGATGGGGGGCGAATTGCCAGAGGCCTCATTAGTGGAAGAGGATGATAAAGCATGACATTACGAATTCACAGTACGGGCCCATTAGCATTGCTTCAAGATAAAGGTCGATATGGTCACCAATCAGTAGGAGTGACACCGGGTGGCCCAATGGATGAACATGCGTTTGATTGGGCGAATAAATTAGTTGATAACGATTTAAATGCCACTCAAATTGAAATTACACTAGGACAATTTAGTTGTACGTTTTATGCCGCAAACACAATGGCCCTGACTGGTGCTGACATGGGAGCGAAGCTTAATAATGAAGCGATCAGCCCTTGGCAAAGCTACGCGATTAATGCTGGTGATAAATTGGAAATGAGCATCGCTCAATCAGGGTTACGTGCTTATCTTGCTGTGAGTGGTGGATTTAAAGTTGAAACGATTTTAGGAAGTTCAGCGACGGTAACTCGTGATGGATTAGGTGGCAATGATGGTAAAGGCACTCCATTAACGGTAAATAGTTTGATTCGTTATTCGGTTGATGTATCACAGTTATCAACCTCTTTTTCTGAGCCAAGATTACGTAAGCAAGTACCGAGTCGGTTTATTCCTAGTTATGACCGCCATATTAATATTGGCGTGATCCCAAGCTATCAATATGAGGATTTTTTGATTGCTGATCGCGAACGATTTTTTTCATCAATTTATACGGTTTCAGCCAATATTGATCGAATGGGTTATCGTTTATCAGGTGAGGCTATTCACTGTCAGCGTAATAATTTAATTTCGGAAGGGATTGCACTTGGGGCAATTCAAATTCCGAGTGATGGCCAGCCAATTGTGCTGATGCGAGATCGTCAAACCATTGGAGGATACCCAAAAATAGGGTGTGTTGTTCATGCTGATATTAGCCGTTTAGCTCAATGTTTACCGGGTTCGACTGTGCAATTTTATGAAAAAGAACTCTACTGCTCAGAAGCCGAATTGATGATACAGCGTCAGTTTTTTACTTCGTATAGCTCTTAGAGCAACGAACCGTTAGTTTAATATTTAAGAGAAAAACATTAATACAATAATCTCGATTAACGAGAATACGCTGCAATAGCAATATGCAGAAGTGTGACCACAAAAGGAAATCGTATGTCATTAGAAAAAATTGAACCTCAGTCGTCTAGTGTGACGCAAGATGAAGGAAAACCAGCGGTGCGATCGGGCTTTAGTTGGTCATTGATTATGGGGGCTGCTTTTTTAATGGCGACCTCAGCAGTAGGCCCGGGATTTTTAACTCAAACTACCGTGTTTACTCAAACGTTAGGTGCAAGCTTTGCCTTTGTTATTCTTATTTCTATCATTTTAGATATTGGTGCTCAGCTTAATATTTGGCGAATTATCGTTGTTTCTAAAAAACGAGCACAAGATATTGCGAACGATATTTTACCCGGGCTTGGTTATGTGATTGCAGGAATGGTCGCCATTGGTGGTTTAGCTTTTAATATCGGTAATATCGGCGGTGCAGGAATGGGAATGAACGTATTATTTCCAAGCATCACGCCAATCTCAGGAGCTGCTATCAGTGCGGTAGTTGCCGTTGCTATCTTCATGTTGAAAGATGCCGCTAAAGTAATGGATCGCTTTACCATAGTCATGGGGGCTGCATTGATAGCGATGACTTTATATGTCTTATTTTCGACTTCGCCACCAGTAGGGGAAGCGTTATATCGAGCGGTATGGCCAGAAAAACTGAATGTGTTAGCCATTATCACTTTGGTAGGGGGAACCGTTGGCGGTTATATTACTTTTGCAGGTGCTCACCGTTTGATTGATGCGGGTGTAACGGGTCAAGAAGCACTACCACAAGTTAACCGAGGGTCAGTTTCAGCCATCAGTTTAGCGTCAGTTGTTCGTGTGATCCTATTTTTGGCTGCATTGGGTGTTATTAGCTCTGGGGTTACCTTAGATCCAACAAATCCTCCAGCATCAATGTTTAAATACGCTGCGGGCAATGTGGGTTACAAGATCTTTGGTTTAGTGCTTTGGGCAGCAGCGATCACTTCTGTTATTGGTGCGGCGTATACCTCAGTGTCATTCTTAAAGACATTACATCCAATTATTGAGTTACATTCACGTCGATTTATTATTGGGTTTATTGTCGTATCAACATTTATATTCTGCTTTATTGGTAAGCCAGTGATGCTATTGATTGTTGCTGGAGCTTTAAATGGGTTTATCCTACCAGTCACATTAGGGCTTATGTTGATTGCGGCAACCAAGTCATCAATTGTTGGTGATTATAAACACCCAGTTTGGATGTCGGTCTTTGGATGGTTGATCACTGTTATGATGGCAATCATGAGCATATACACTTTGTATGTGATGGTGTTTTAGTCAACCGAAATGGTTTTTGCAAAATTGAGATGTATTTTAGAATTATAGTGCGAATGAGTACTTTTTATTAGTACGGTTTTTAATATACTCATTAATGACTCCAATACGTTCAATTGAACATATTGGGGTTTATTTGGTTTTAATAAAAATAAATTATAGCGGCTCTTTATGATAAAGAGCCTAAGCAAAAAATAAGGATATATGATGATTGATTTTTGGCCTTTAATAGGGGTAGTAATCATTACTCTTGGGCTGGCGTTACGTTTAAACACGTTATTGGTTATTTTAACCGCAGGGATAGTGACAGGGTTGGTTGCAAAGATTGATTTTATTGAGATCTTATCCATTTTAGGTGCATCATTTACTCAAAACCGCTACATGTCCTTATTTATTCTAGTATTGCCTATGATTGGTGTATTAGAACGATTTGGCCTAAGGGAACGCGCAGAAACACTGATTGGCTCAATCAAACAAGCCTCTGCTGGCCGAGTTATGTTTACGTATTTATTGCTGCGTAAAGTAACGAATGCATTAGGTTTAAATTTGGGTGGGCACCCATCGATGATCCGTCCTTTAGTTGCTCCAATGGCAGAGGCGGCGGCAGAGAAAAACAGAAAACCATTAACGCATAAAGAAAAACAGCACCTTCGTGCACTTGCTGCAATGAGTGAGAATTTTGCTAACTTCTTCAGCCAATTGATTTTTATTGGCGCTGGTGGTTTGTTATTAATAAAAGGTGTACTTGAAGAGCATGGCTACCACGTCGCATTAAATGACATGTTTATGTGGGCAATTCCAACGGCGTTGGCTTCGTGTGTCGTATTTTATGTTCGCGCATGGATAGAAGATTCACGTTTGGCAAAAGCCGGTAAGCAGGAGCAAGAATAATGTTAGAGTATATTTATCAAGCGACAGGCTTACTTCTTATTGCGTTTTCTCTTCAGAGTTTCATGGATAAAAAGAACCCAAAAGCAATAGGCACAGGACTTTTCTGGTTAGCTTATGGTGTTTCTTTTTGTTTAGGCAGCGTATTACCCGATTGGGTTGTTGGCGTTTTAGTCTTAATTATGACGTTAATTGCTTCAGTGGGTTTAATGGGTATTGGGTCATATAATTCAAGTGATAATGAGTTTAGAAAAAACAGTGCCAAATCGTTACAGAACATGTTGTTTCTTCCGGCGATTATTGTTCCTGTCGGTACGATTTTATGGAGCCAAGTAACAGGGGAAAGTGCACTTATTGGCTTAGGGATAAGCTCTGTTCTTTCATTGTTTGTCGCTAATTGGCTGACTAAGTGTAAGCCTGTTCAAAGTATCCATGAAGGACGTCGATTAATTGATACTATTGGCTGGGCAGCGATTTTATCGCAATTTTTAGCGGCATTAGGATATTTATTTGGTCAGGCTGGTGTGGGTGATACAGTTTCACAAATAGTAAAAGAAATTGTGCCACATGGTAGTGTACTAGCTTATGTTATTGCATATACGTTTGGTATGGCGATTTTCACTATCGTTATGGGTAATGCGTTCGCTGCTTTTGCTGTAATTACCGCAGGTATCGGTATCCCATTATTAATTGTTGAGATGGGAGGAGATCCTATCGTAGTGGGTGTTCTAGGTATGGTTTCTGGCTATTGTGGAACATTAATGACGCCAATGGCGGCTAATTTTAATGTGGTTCCTGCGGCTTTGTTAGAGCTAGACAATAAAAACCAAGTGATTATCACTCAGTTTATTCCTGGTTTTATCATGCTATTAATTAACACTACCTTTATGTACTTTTTTGCCTTTTAGGGATTAACGATGAAAAAGATTCTAATTACAGGTTTCGAACCTTTTGGTGATGACAAAATTAACCCTGCGCTAGAAGCTGTGAGATTAATTGCTGGCCGCAAACTTAATGGCGGTGAGATCAGTATTTGCCAAGTACCAGTTGTTCGCTATAAATCTATTGAGACGGTAAAAAAGGCGATTGAAGAGCTGCAACCATATGCAGTGATTACTGTTGGTCAAGCTTCGGGTCGCGCTGCAATAACACCAGAGCGAATTGCGATTAATGTCGATGATTTTCGGATCCCTGATAATGATGGCATTCAAGTGATTGATGAGCCCGTTGTAGAGGGAGGTCCAGATGCTTATTTTACGACACTACCAATCAAAGCGATGGTGAGTGAAATACAACAAAAAGGGATCCCAGCCCAAGTCTCAAATACCGCAGGTACTTTTGTATGTAACCACCTGTTCTACGGGATTCAACATTATTTAAAAGACACTAATATTCGTCATGGGTTTATTCATATTCCATTATTGCCAGAGCAATCAGTGGATGGCTCTCAGCCAACAATGAAGTTAGAGCAAATAGCAGAGGGCTTAGCTATTGCGGCACAAGCCATTATTGATAATAGTGAAGATATTCAAGAAGGGGCAGGTACTATTTGTTGATTTAAAAACAGATAATTTCACTTTTATATTTGAACCCAACAATTATTCATACTGTTGGGTTTTTTAATGATAAACATATAAATAACCATTATGTTTCAGTAAGTTGTAAATTCGGTGTTAAGTGTGTGTATTTATGATGCTAAGTGTTTTCTTTATCAAAAATCAAGCGTAAATTTTCGCTTGTTTTTGGGTTCTGTTTGTGAAAAAGGACACATTTAAAAATGTAGATGCTGTTACTATGATTCGTAATGTAACCACTTGTTTCATTAATGAGTTATGCAGTGTGGGTGAGGTGTAGGCTCCACTGATAATCCAGCATTGCTTTATATTATTTATAATTACAAAAAAGTAGATTTATTATGCAGTTAACCTTAAAAATTAAGCTTGTTTTAACAAGTGTCGCACTGATTGTTTTAACGATCATATCGCTAGGTACTTTTTCCTACCAAACAATGAAAACACAAGCGTGGGATTCTATTCGTAGTGAAAGTGGAAATACCGCAAAAGCATACAGTTTAGGTATTGGTGATTGGTTTAAAGGTCGTCAAGATGCGATTACAGCAATGAAAGAAGCGATTGAGCGCGACCAAAATCTAGATATGGTTGCACATTTAAAACAAACGTTTACTTCTGGTGGTTTTGGTTTGAGTTATTACGGTGATGCAGAAGGCGTTATGCAACGCCAAGATCCATCGCTAAATAAAGCTGGATACGATCCTCGTACACGAGGGTGGTATAAAGAAACATTAGCCGCAAATAAAGCGATTACAACAAAACCTTATGTTAGTCACACTATGCAAGCATTAGTAGTGACGTTAACTGAACCTGTTCGTGAGAATGGCCGAATCATTGGGGTAACAGGATCCAACTTAGCACTTGGTGCTTTAATCGAAGATGTTCTTGATATTTCAGTTCCAGGAAATGGCTATGCCATGCTTTTAGATGTGAGTAACCGAATTGTTGTTGCACATCCAAATGAGAAAATGGCGTTAAAACCTATTTCAGAACTCGGTCAAGGTTTTGATGCGACCAATTTAAGCAGTGAAATTGCATCGGATGGTTTTTTCTTTACCAAGCAAGATGATAAAGAAAAAGCAGTGATGATAACAGCCGTTCCAAATACTAATTGGGCTGTTGCATTGGTTATGGACCAAGAAACTCTAGAGGCGCCATTAAATGCCATGCTTGTTAAGTTATTACTTATCGGTGGCTTGATCTTATTGTTTGTTTCCTTATTTACAGGTTGGTTAGTGACTCGTCAACTACGTGAGCTTGGTACGGTATCGGAAGCACTTGCAGATATTGCTAATGGGGAAGGCGATTTAACGGTTAGAATCAATGTTAAATCAGATGATGAAGTTGGTAAATTGGCTGAAAATTTCAACCAGTTTGTTTCTCGTTTACATACTATGGCATCGAACTTACGTGCAATTACCTTAGAGCTTAATCGTTCTGCGGCGGACTCCGAAGATTCGGCAGTTCAGCGAAGTGAGAATATTCGTCAGCAACAAGATGAAATTACTATGGTTGCCACTGCGGTAACAGAAATGGCAAGTGCGACACAAGAAATTGCAGGTAATGCTGAAAATACGGCGAAGTCAGCATCACAAGCGGTAGGTTTAACCCAAGAAGGCCATCAGCAAGTTAATCAAAGCCAATCTTCTATTGGTAACTTAGCGCGAGAAGTAAATAGCGCTGTAGGGATCATTGAAGACTTAGATGGTCATGCACAAAAGATCAGCTCAATTCTTGCCACTATTCGTTCGATTGCAGAGCAAACTAACTTACTAGCTTTAAATGCTGCAATTGAAGCTGCACGAGCTGGAGAACAAGGGCGTGGATTTGCAGTCGTTGCTGATGAAGTCCGTGTATTATCTCAACGAACTCATACCTCAACAGAAGAAATTCAATCAATGATTGAAACATTACAGTCGACAACGCAAGAGGCCGTCTCTGTTATGTCGGACAGTCATCACTTGGCAGAAACCAGTGTGAAAGATGTCGATGAAGCAGGCATGAGTATTGAAAATATAGCGACTCAAATTAATGTGATTAGCGACATGGCGACGCAAATAGCATCAGCAGCTGAAGAGCAATCAAGCGTGACCGCTGAGATCAGTCGCAATACAGAAGGAGTGCAAGAAGTTGCAAACCAAATGGCGAGTGAAGCAGAAATCGCAGCACAGCAAGCAGAGGCATTAAAATCGTTAGCTGATTCATTAGAAGAAGAGATCAAACGTTATAAACTTTAAACGCTAACAACTTAATTAAACCGTCATTTTTTGACGGTTTTTTTGTGTCAAAAAAATGTGATTTCCATTCAAAAAGAAAGAGGGAGGAACAACTTATAAAATATTTGATAAACATCTTTCATTAACTATTCCCAAAAGTAAAACAAGGTGTAGAATACGCCTCCTTACTGGCTAACACCCAATGTGTTAATTATTCTAGTGTATTGAAAATAAAGATGAATACACCTTTAGGACATAAATGAAAAACGTATTATTTGCTCTTGTTATCTCTTTAGCAACAGTTTCTTGTACTCCAATTTTCGATAGTAATTACAATCAATCAAATTCAGAACCATGCGATTGTAGTGGTGGCCTATCAAAACCAACTCAATCAGTAGAAGAGCAATTATCTAACCTTGCTAATCAAGTAAACAACAAGTGGGGCGATAAAGAGTTTTTAGAGGCGGGTAAGCATCGCTACGTTAAGTATCTTGATGGCTACCGTACACGTGCACATATTGATTTTGATAAAGGTAAAATTTACGTCTCAACCATTTCTCAATATCAACCGAAAGAAACTCTTAAAAAAGCCATTATAGGCACAGTTTTAATGCCTGCAGATCCATCACATGTGGATTTGTTTAGTGATAAGTCAATCCCTTTACGTGGCCGTCCTTTTTTACTTGGTCAAATTAAAGATCAAGAGAATAAAGACATTGAATGGCCTTGGAGAGCAGGGAAATACGCAGATTATTTAATTGAAAACAAACTGCAATCTAAAACCATTAAAAATGGTAAAGCGTATTACGTTGAGATCTCAATGGTAGATGATCATTTAGAGCAGCGTGAATTCCAATATGCAGATTTGATCAAAAAAGCATCGAAAGAATACGATATATCAATCGATTTAATTTATGCCATTATCCAGACTGAAAGTAGTTTTAACCCTTATGCAGTAAGCCATGCTGGGGCATATGGGTTAATGCAAGTAATCCCAAAAACGGCAGGGGCAGATGTATTTAAATTGGTAAAAAATAAGTCAGGTATACCAACCAAAGAATACTTGTTTAACCCCGCAAACAACATTGATACGGGTACGGCCTATTTTTATATTTTAAAGAACCGCTATCTAAGAGACATCACTCATGGGACAAATAAACATTACAGCATGATCTCGGCCTATAATGGTGGCTCTGGTGGTGTGTTTTCGACATTTGATCCGAGTAAAACGAAAGCGATTAATGAGATTAATAGTTTACAACCAAGTCAATTATATTGGGCGTTAACGAATAAACATCCAAAAGCGGAAGCGCGACGTTATCTAGAAAAAGTACTGAAGTTTCAAAAAGAATTTAATGAGAAAGCATAAATAAGATTTTTTATTGAGAAGTGTAATAAATCAAATTCAGTATGTTGCTAATATGATTTATTGCATTTCTCGTGCCTATAATTATTGCTATGGTGCTAATAAATTGAAACGAATTTTCGTTTTTATCCTATATATTTACTCTTCATTTTTATGGTCAATTGATTTAACAAAAGAAGAAGGTACATGGTTAAAAAATAATAATAATTTCATATTTTATAATGATGACTATGACTCAAGACTGCTCTTTATTGAAAATGGAGAAACGAAAGGTCTTTATAAGAATTTAATAGATGATATTAATAAGAAATTAGGCACATACTTTACTATATATGTTGAGGATGTTGACCTATTACATAATAAGTTTAAGAATTTAGATTCTGGTGCATATTTTGATTTTGCGAATACAAAAGAAAGACGTGAAAATTACTTTTTTGTACCTACTTTATATCGAGTAAGCACTAAGGTTTTCTTTAAAGATACTAAAAATATTAAAGACTTAGTGAGCTTAAACCATAAAAAAATTGGCCTTATTGATGATTGGTATTCTACAACTAATTTTGTGAATCAATACGAAGGTGAAATACACTATATACCTGTTAAGTATAAGAATTTAAATGAACTAACGTCAGCTTTACAGGTTGGAGATATTGATGCTTTTGTAGCAGATACACAGGTGATTACAGATAAAGCTTATCCAACGCTTTCTTTGCCACGACTGGAGAATTTATATACCTCATTTGCTATTTCTAAGGAGCATAGTGAGTTATATGCTATTTTAATTAAATATTTTACTGAGTTAACGTCAGAAGAAGTAAAAGAAATGGTGAAAAAGTCTCGTGAAGATTATTTCATCTATTTATTTAAAAAGAGTGAAGAGCTTAAAGGATTAGAGATCAGTGTTGGTTATGGGTTTAATGAGTTTCCAACCAGTTATCTTATAAACAATCAATATCATGGTATCGCGCCAACGCTCTTTGATAGCATTAAATTGATTTTTAAAGACGTAGTAAATTTTACAGAGCCAACTCTTGGTGACTGCAATGATTATGACATTCTACTTTCTGCATTTGAAAATAAATGCATAACCGATAATTACTTTTTAACGAAGCCTTATTATAGTTTTGAACTTTCTGTCTTTAATAAACTAGAAGGCAATTTTATATCTCGAATTGCAGATGTGAATTATTCAACCGTCGGAATGTTAAAGAATGCGTATTACTATGACTACGTAAAGAATAATACGCGAAATGTTAAAATGGTATTTTTTGATACTTTTAATGAAATTATTAAAGCGGTAAATGATGGGCGAGTAGATTATGCCTTTGGTGACCAACGATTATTGTTAAATCATACTATTAATCATGACATGTATGATCTAAAAACAGCGGGAACATTAACTGAAAAAGTCTCTGTTTATATTGCGGTAAAAAAAGAATATGAGGCATTGTTTGATTCAATCAATCTTATATCGATAAGTTCAGATAATGAACGATTAATTAAGAATATATATATAAATGAAAATGAAAAATATCAAAGAAATGACTTGTGGCTATTAATTAGTATTTTAAGTGGCAGCCTTTTCATTATCAGTCTCTTATTGGTTCGAGATTTTATCGCTAAAAAAGCACAGGCTCGCCTTCTTACTATGAATGAATCTTTAATTGGTTCATTAGAAATGGCATCACTGTACAGTGATGAGGAAACGAGTGAGCATAACAAACGGATAAATACTTATTCTGAGCATTTATCTAAGTTGTTGAATATGCCAAAGCCCTTCGTAGAGGACATTCGCATGATTGCTTCTCTGCATGATATCGGCAAAATTGGTATCCCTCATTACATTCTAAAGAAACCGGGTAAGCTTGATCCTGATGAATTCGATGTGATGAAGCAACACGTTAACATTGGTTATGAGATCATAAAGAATACCGAATTAAGTACAATCACCAAAAACATTGTGCTTTATCATCATGAAAAGTGGAATGGAAAAGGGTATTTACATCTTGCTGGTAAAGATATTCCAATTGAAGCAAGAATCGTAAGTATTGTTGATGTGTATGATGCGTTAAGACAAAAGCGAGTGTACAAAGAAGGGTTCACTCATGAGGTTGCAATCGAGATAATTGCAGAAGAGCGAGGCGTCTCATTTGATCCAATAATTGTTGATCTATTTTTACATCATCATGAAGAGTTCAGAGCTATTTTTGAGAATAATCAGTAGGTAGAAGCAGGGGCTAGTTTTTAGGGGTTAGGGACGAGTAAAAGAAAACAAATACTCGTTCCTGCTTTTCCTAGAACCTAGCCCCTAAATACTCGTCCCTTGAGACTAATCCCCAAGCGCAGCTTCGCCTTTCACATCAAAATTGATTTTTTCATGCCCAGCAAACACTTGGAAGCGCTTACCTTTAGCACGAGCAATAATGGTAATACCAAATTTCTGAGCTAAATCTAAACCCATTTGTGTTACGCCTGAGCGAGAAAGTAGAACGGGAATGCCCATTTGAGCGACTTTAATCACCATTTCAGAGGTTAAACGACCTGTGGTGTAAAACAGCTTATTGTCGCCAGTACCACGGTTTAACCATAACTCACCTGCAAGAGTATCAACTGCGTTATGGCGGCCTACATCTTCCACAAATGAAAGTACTTGGTTATTTTCGCAAATCGCACAACCATGAACGGCACCAGCGGCTTTATAAGTGTCATTGTGATAGGTCAGTGCTTCTAAAGAGGCATATAGGTCCGATTGATTAATCGTTACTTGAGGTACTTGATAATTCTCAAGTTGCTTCATTACGTTGCCATACATGGTGCCTTGACCGCAGCCAGAGGTAACCGTCTTCTTCTTTAAATTCTCTTTAACGTGCTCAGTGGTTTCTTTAGTATTCACCGCCGCTGTTTTTGTTTCCCAATCAATCATGATGGATTCTAATAGCGTCACATCACTAATAAAGTGTTGGTTTTTTAAATAGCCAATAACGAGTTCAGCAGGGCGAGCACCCAGAGTCATTAACGTTACGACTTCTTGCCAATTCAGCATAACCGTTAATGGTTGTTCGCAGGCGACTTCTTTTGTCAGCTTCTCACCGTATTCATCATAAACATCTACAGTAAGAGTTTGTTTAGGTACAGCGCCAGTAGTTATTATTCTTGGTGATTGGCTCAAAGTAAGCTCCAAATTAGTGAAATTTAAGGTTATTGGTTTATTACACGCAAAATTTATACCACAGGATAAATTAGAAATAAAACGCTGTTGGTATAAGGATTGCTTTATATTATCAATAGCGATAAAAAACCTCATAAAAAGAAGGGTAACTTGTGGAACAGAAGACAGAAAGCGTTTGGCCACTGCAATTTGAAGTAATTGAAGAGATTAAAAAAGTCGGTCGTTGGAGTGCTCCTTCTTGGCATATTGGTGATATTCACCTTTATGAACGCGCAGAAGCCGCGGCTCAAAGTAATGCCGTTTTATTTGAGCGTAATTTAGAGATTTTCCGTGACGAAAGGACCGATTATCGTTTTAACCTGAGTTCACAAGACCCTAAATTATTCTTTGCTTTTGAAAATGATAACGACGTATTAACGCCAGTAATGATCACGGTTTCGCAAAGTATGATTGGACAATATATGGATGGTGATTATGTTGTGTTATCTATTGGTATGCCATTGCCAATGCAAGCATGGTTAGAAGCCTTTATTGGTAAACATGGTGAACTGATAGAAGTTCGTAGAAAGAAACGTAAAGGTGCGGGGCGCGCAAGTGAGCAACTTCCTAAGTAGATGGTCATTAAGAAAGCGAAAAGTTCAGCAAGGTGAATCAGTTAGTGATGAAGCCTCTGTTGTTATTCCTGAAGAACATGAACTGATTTCAACTCAGAAGTTAGTAGATACGCAGGCAGAGCAAGAGGCTGTTGATCTGCTTGAACAGGAAAAAAAGGTTACAGAAAAACGTATAGATTTACCGACAGAAGATGACCTTATTAGTATTAATGGCACCAGTAATGTCAGTCAGTTTATGGCAACAGGAGTCGATAAAAATTTAAAAAAGGCCGCATTGCGTAAGATGTTTCTAAATCCAGAATTTGCGATGGAAGATGAGCCTAACTACTCAACACCACCAAAGCTAGATAGCGAAACAGCGGCTAAATTGCGCGATTGGATGGTGGAGCCCGTAGAGGAAGAAGAAAGCGAGTTAGATCCTGAACTGTTAGCTGAACAGGAAGTTGATGATGTAGAAATCAGTGATGCATTAAACGCGAATGATAATAAATATCAACAATTTGCAAGCGATAAAGAACAAGAAAGTGAGACAAAAAAGACCACCTAGATAATAGGGACATTTTGAACCAATTTGAGACAAAATGTCCCTCTGCTAAATGAAATGACCAAATTAGTGCAAAAAAACAGCATTCCTTCCTATTAATACAATTATTTATTATCCATTAAGTTGGTACGGTTATTGCGATATAACACCTAGAAACCAGTCATAGAGCTGAATAGGCCCAAATGGGGTCAAGAATAGGTGAAGCAATGTTATCTCAATTTTTAGCACAATCTGAAACAACAAATGCCAAAGCACGTCAGTTTGCTATTTCGCAAACGGTAGAGCTGAACAACTTGATCCCACCAACAGTAAGTTACGAAAGCCGTGGCAACCTTGTTATTATCGGACCTACTCGCATCATTGTTGATGTTGCTGAGCAGTTTACTGATTTAAACAGCATCACGCTTGTCTCTACTGAATCAGAAAATCAAGCACATGAATCAGAGCGTACAGTTTACTTTGCCAAAGAATTATCAGTAAAAGGCTTTTTAGGTGCATTTGATGTTGAGTGTACGCTAAATGGTGAACGCGTTAATCTAGCAAAAGCAACCATTGGTGCAACTGCATTTGATCTTGTGTTAGACATGAAACTAGACAGCGTAATGTCAGAGCAAGTGCCAGTACCGGGTTACTATCCAGTCGGTCGTGGTTATCCAACGCTAGCTCAAGTATTAGACGAGTTACCAGGTTTAGTTGGAACGTTTGATAAACCAAAATATTTCCGTTTAAACCCAGATTTATGTGCGCACAGTTCTCGTGGCGTGAAAGGGTGTGAGCGTTGTGTTGATGCATGTCCTGCTGGCGCATTAACCAGTGAAGGTACTGCCGAAAGCGGTCATCATATTCAAATTAACCCATACCTTTGTCAAGGTGTTGGTACGTGTGCCACTGCGTGTCCAACCGAAGCGATCAGCTACGCGTTACCAGAAGCTGAGAAAACACAAAACTTTGCGTCTCGTTTATTAGCGAACTATAAGAAAGAGGGTGGTGAAACACCAATTATCGCTTTCTGTAGTGATCGTCATGAAAACTTCAATGTCATGGCTCTTAAAACCATGCCAGATCATGTTATCCCTGTGGTTCTTGATGAGCTTCTTTCTGTCGGTATTGATACATGGTTCTCTGCGTTAGTTAATGGGGCTGCACAAGTTCTGTTTATTGCCAGCCGCAGAATGCCAGAAACCATTCAACGTGTATTAACGCAAGAAGTAGAAATTGCACAGACTTTCTTATCTCAACTAGAGTTAGATCCTCAACGCATCCAAGTGCTTTACATGGAAGCGTTACACGAAATGACGCTTATCGATACACCATTAGCGGTAATTGAACAACCTTTAGAAGGTAATAAACGTGCTCGCTTAATGGGGGCGTTAGATCACTTAGCTGCTGATGCGGCTTCAAATAATATCGAAATTACAGAAATTCAGTCTCTGCCTTCTCATGCGCCTTATGGCAGTGTGAGCTGTGAAACGAAAGATTGTACGTTGTGCATGGGTTGTGTCGCAGTATGTCCAACGCGTGCATTACACAGTGATCCTGATTCTCCAACCTTAAAGTTCATTGAGCAAGATTGTGTTCAATGTGGCTTGTGTGTGAATGCGTGTCCAGAAAAAGTATTGAGCATGAAAGTGCAAATGAACTGGAGCCAAGCACAGCGTCAAGAAACACAAATAATGCATAAAGAAGATGCAGCATGTTGTTTAACGTGTGGCAAACCGTTTGCTCCTGCATCAATGATTGAAATGCTAAGAACAAAGTTACAAGGTAACCCTCATTTTAGTGATGAAGCCTCAATTAACCGTTTATACATGTGTGAAGATTGTCGAGTGAAAGATATCTTCGTCGATTTATCAGCAAATCCAGAAAAACAATTAAAGGTGTAATGACCATGAATGAACAACAAGTAAGACAAGAAATCTATGGTTTATTAGCGCATTTATTTCGTATTGCACCTGATCAAATGGTGATTGATTGGTTAAGTACGCTTGAAGTGGAAAGCAATGAAAACCATGAGATGAGCCAAGCGTGGGCAGCAGTATCAAAAGCCGCTCAAGAATCGAATCAAGAAGCACTAACAGACGAATACCAAAACTTATTCATTGGCGTTGGCCGTGGTGAAGTGATGCCGTTTGGCTCATGGCATGTTGCGGGCGCATTAATGGAAAAACCATTAGTCGCACTTCGCCAAGACTTAATGCAATTAGGTTTTGAGCGCGCAGATGACGTAAAAGAGCCAGAAGATCATATCTCAGCATTATGTGAGGTAATGGCTATGCTTATTGAAGCGGGTGATGCAGAAGTTCTGCAACAACGCTTCTTTAATCGTCATATTCAACCTTGGTATGTCTCTCTATGCGAGCAAATTAATAACGCTGAAAATGCAGATTTCTATAAGTCAGTGGCGTGTCTAGTTGAGGCGTTCTTTACCGTTGAACAAACACGTTTTGCAAAAAATCCAAATGAGATTGAAGTAACGGCGATTTAAGCGGTTACTAAAAACAGAATTAAAACCATAAAAACAGACGCCCATTCCAAGTTAATTGGAAGCAAAGGAGCATTGAATGAGCAATAACAAAACGGACCTAAACCGCCGAAATGTACTGAAGGGCCTTGCAACTGCTGCAGCCGTAGGAACAGTAGCCGCTGCGGTTTCAGGGACAGCAAGTGCAAACACAATAACGGATAAAAAAGACGTTGAGAAGAAAGGCGATGGATATCGTGAAACTCAACATATTCGTGATTATTACGATAGCCTATAACGGAGCTTTATAATGAAATTGACTAAACGTTCCGATTCGGTACAAAAGCAAGAGAACCAGCTGGGCATTACACGTCGTATGTTCATGCGTACTTCAAGTATTGCTGCGGGTGCAGTTGCAAGTGCAAGTATGTTTGTTCCAAGCATGATGAAAAAAGCACAAGCGAAAGAAGTGCCAGTTGATGCACCAACAGAAGTGAAACGTACCATTTGTTCTCACTGTTCTGTAGGTTGTGGTATCTACGCTGAAGTACAAAATGGCGTATGGACTGGACAAGAGCCAGCATTCGATCACCCATTTAACGCCGGCGGTCACTGTGCAAAAGGCGCAGCACTGCGTGAGCATGGTCATGGCGAACGTCGTCTAAAATACCCAATGAAGCTAGAAAATGGCAAATGGGTAAAACTGTCTTGGGATCAAGCGATTGAAGAGATCGGTAACAAAACACTTGAGATCCGCAAAGAATCAGGTCCAGACTCAGTGTACTGGTTAGGCTCTGCGAAGCACAATAATGAACAAGCGTATTTGTACCGTAAAATGGCGTCACTATGGGGTACAAACAACGTCGATCACCAAGCGCGTATTTGTCACTCAACCACAGTAGCCGGTGTAGCAAACACTTGGGGTTACGGTGCGATGACCAACTCATTTAATGACATGCATAACTGTAAATCTATGCTGTTCATTGGTTCAAACCCAGCAGAAGCTCACCCAGTGGCAATGCAACATATTCTGATCGCAAAAGAGAAGAATGGTTGTAAGATCGTTGTTGCCGACCCACGTCGTACACGTACAGCAGCAAAAGCGGATCACTATGTTTCATTGCGTCCGGGTTCAGATGTTGCCTTTATTTGGGGCGTACTGTGGCATGTATTTGCAAACAAATGGGAAGATCAAGAATTCATTAACCAACGCGTGTTTGGTATGGATGAGATCCGCACAGAAGTAGCAAAATGGAACCCTGCAGAAGTAGAGCGTGTAACTGGCGTTACAGAAGCAGAAGTGTTTGAGACAGCAAAACTGCTTTCTGAAAACCGTCCAGGCTGTGTTGTTTGGTGTATGGGTGGTACTCAACATACTACGGGTAACAACAACACACGTGCATACTGTATCCTAGAACTTGCTCTTGGTAACATGGGGAAATCAGGCGGTGGCGCAAACATCTTCCGTGGTCACGATAACGTACAAGGCGCAACGGATTTAGGTGTTCTTTCTGATACGCTTCCAGGCTACTACGGTGTTGGTGAAGGCGCATGGAAACACTGGACTAAAGTATGGGATCTAGATTACGAGTGGGTTAAAAACCGATTCGACCAAGGTAAATACAACGGCAAAACGCCAATGAATAACTTTGGTATTCCTGTATCTCGTTGGGTTGATGGTGTTTTAGAAGATAAAGCAAACATCGAACAAAACGACAATATCCGTGCAATGTTCTACTGGGGTCACGCAGTAAACTCACAAACACGTGGTACTGAGATCAGAAAAGCAATGAGCAAGCTGGATATGATGGTTATCGTCGATCCATACCCAACCGTTGCAGCAGTAATGAACGATCGTACCGATGGCGTATACCTTCTTCCTGCAACAACGCAGTTTGAAACGCACGGTTCTGTAACCGCATCAAACCGTTCATTCCAATGGCGTGAGCAAGTGATTCAGCCGTTGTTTGAATCAAAACCTGACCACGAGATCATGTACCTACTGACTAAAAAGTTAGGTTACTCAGATCAACTGTTCAAAAACATCAAAATTGATCAGAATAACCAACCTGTAATTGAAGACATTACCCGTGAATTCAACAAAGGTATGTGGACAATTGGTTACACAGGCCAAAGCCCAGAGCGTATTAAAGCGCACACAATGAACTGGCATACGTTCCACAAAACAACGCTAGAAGCAGAAGGTGGACCTGTAAACGGTGAAACCTACGGTCTTCCTTGGCCTTGTTGGGGTACACCAGAAATGAAGCACCCAGGTACGCACATTCTTTATGATACGTCTAAACCTGTAGCGCAAGGTGGCGGTAACTTCCGTACCCGCTTTGGTGTGGAATTTGAAGGTGAAAGCCTACTTGCTGAAGACAGCTACCCAGTAGGGTGTGAAATTGAAGATGGTCACCCAGAATTCACCGACAAACTGCTTAAGCAACTTGGTTGGTGGGACGATCTGACTGCGGCTGAAAAAGTAGCAGCAGAAGGCAAAAACTGGAAAACCGATTTATCTGGTGGTATTCAACGTGTTGCAATTAAACACGGTTGTATGCCATTTGGTAATGCAAAAGCACGTGCGATTGTATGGACGTTCCCTGACCGTGTTCCACAGCACCGTGAGCCGTTATACACACCACGTCGTGATTTAGTTGCTGATTACCCAACATGGGATGACCGCGCGGCTAACTTCCGTATTCCAACGTTGTACAAAACAATTCAAGATCAAGACAAGTCAAAAGAATACCCAATTATTCTGACATCTGGTCGTCTGGTTGAGTACGAAGGTGGCGGTGAAGAAACGCGTTCAAACCCATGGCTTGCTGAGCTTCAACAAGAAATGTTTGTCGAAGTTAACCCGAAAGACGCAAACGACATCGGCTTTAAAGACGGTGACATGGTTTGGGTTGAAGGTGCAGAGAAAGGTCGAATTCACGTTAAAGCAATGGTAACACGTCGTGTTAAACCGGGCTTAGCGTTCGTACCATTCCACTTTGGCGGTAAATTCCAAGGTGAAGACTTAACGAACAAGTACCCAGAAGGTACGGTTCCATACGTTATTGGCGAAGCAGCAAACACAGCAACCACTTATGGTTATGATCCTGTAACACAAATGCAGGAAACCAAAGTGACACTATGTAAAATCACGAAAGCGTAAGGGGTGATATAAAATGGCTAGAATGAAGTTCTTATGTGACACCACGCGTTGTATTGAATGTAACGGCTGTGTCACAGCATGTAAAAACGAAAATGATGATGCACTAGAGTGGGGCATCCAACGTCGTCGCGTAGTAACACTAAACGATGGTGAACCGGGTGAAACCTCAATCTCAGTTGCCTGTATGCATTGTACTGATGCGCCTTGTATGGCGGTTTGTCCTGCGGATTGTTTTGAACACACAGAAGATGGCATTGTATTGCATAACAAAGATCTTTGTATCGGTTGTGGTTATTGCTTATTTGCTTGCCCATTTGGTGCGCCGCAATTCCCTAAACAGGGTGCTTTTGCTGAGCGTGGAAAAATGGACAAATGTACGTTCTGTGCAGGTGGACCAGAAACAGAAGCGGGATCAAAAGAAGAGCGTGAAAAATACGGCGCAAACCGTATTGCAGAAGGCAAACTACCAATGTGTGCTTCTCTATGTTCGACTAAAGCACTGCTTGCTGGTGATGCAGAAAAAGTATCAGACATCTTCCGTCAACGTGTTGTAGAGCGTGGTGCGAAAGACGCAGGTTGGACAAATGGTGAAGACTTATCGTTCGATGCGACTAAGAGCTAATCCGGTGGAGAGAGCGATGTTGAAACAACTAAAACGTCTTTCTCTTTCGTTATTGCTGCCAGTATTGGCAGCATTAACACTGACATTTGCTATGCCTAGCATGGCAAATGACAGTGTAGCCGCGAAAAGTGCAGAGAAAGAAATGACCCAACTTGGTGGTGCTGATTTTTGGCGTCAAGTAAGAGAGGGCGAAGAAGGCTATACGACCTCACAATCACCAGAGCATGGTGTGCTTATCAGTACAGCAGGTGAAACGTGGTATGTGTTAAAAGAGAAGTGGATGTCACCATTAGGTGCATTAGCGATCTTTGGTAGTTTAGCAATGGTGACTTTGGCGTATTTTACCATCGGTCCCCTAAAATTAAGTAAACCAAAAACAGGACGTCGAATTCAACGTTGGAGCAAAATGGACCGTGCATTGCACTGGAGCATGGCGTTCACGTTTTTAACACTGGCGTTCAGTGGATTATGTTTGGTTTATGGTAAGCACTTTTTAAAGCCAGTATTACCGACCGATATTTGGGGCATGATCATTTATGCCGCGAAGCAGTATCACAACTACATGGGCCCAATCTTTGGCATTCTATTAATGACTGTTTTAGTGAAATGGTGGAGAAAATCCATTGTAAACAAAACTGACATTCAATGGTTCATGAAAATGGGCGGTATGGTTGGTAAGCATAAAGGCTCGCACCCATCAGCAGGTTTCTCAAACGGTGGTGAAAAAGCGATTTTCTGGCTTCTAATCTGGTTTGGTGCAATCGCAGCGATCAGTGGGTTTGTACTAGATTTCCCTATCTTCGGCCAATTACGCCGTGATATGGAATTATCGAGCTTAATCCATATGCTTGCAGCGTTGATCTTGATTTGTGGTTTCATCTTCCACATCTACATCGGTTTATTCGGTATGGAAGCTGGACTAGAAGGCATGGTGACAGGCGATGTTGACGAAACATGGGCTAAAGAACACCACGATTTATGGTATGAAGAAGTAAAAGACTTACCAGAGAATCAGCCAAAAGACAAAAAGTAGTAAGTATCTAGTTCTTCTTAATTGATACGACATTCAAAAACCGAGCAGGGTAACTTGCTCGGTTTTTTTGTCTGTAGCTCAGCAAAAGCCGAACTAATGCAACTCAATTTGTTGTCATTATTATCAATAACTTAAGGTGTTAGCAAGTTTAGAGAACAACAACAAAACAGAAAGAAAAACATGAAATCTACCTAAGAAAGGGTATGATATACGCAAGATAAATAACCACCTCAAAGGATGACTTATGTTTACAGTGGAAGTTGATAGTGAATTGAAATTGGCACTTATTGAGCCATCTTTTGCGAAAAAGTACTTTGAAATCGTCTCAAAAGAAGAAGCCTATTTATCTCAATGGCTAGCTTGGCCGTCACACGCTAAATCTGAGGATTTCTTTCTACGCTTTGTGCGTAAATCGTTACTTGATTATGCCGAAGGTAAAGGAATGGTTTGCGCCATGATTTACCAAGGTGAGTTGGTTGGTAATGTTAGCTTCAATACGATTAATCACCAGTTAAAAATGGCTGAAATTGGTTATTGGCTTAGTGAGTCTTACCAAGGTAAGGGCATTATTACTCGTGCCGTCTCTAAGTTAATCGAGATTGCATTCACAGATTTACAGCTTGAGAAAATTCAAATTGCAGCAGGCGAGCACAACCTACCAAGCCGTAAGGTTTGTGAGCGTTTAGGCATGATATTAGAAGGCATTATTTCTAATCGAGAAAACCTCAATGGACGTATTATTAACCATGCTATTTATGGTTTATTAAAGCAGTCTTTGAACTAGCCGCATAAAGCGACAGATTGTCGCATAGCATGAATGCTGCGATGAATGTCGAATTGTTATGATGTTGATTTATTTCAGTTTAAGAAAAAGGCTAGTAAGCCTTAATAGAATAAGTAGCGACAAATCTGGTAGGGGACTATAAGACATTTTGTCGTAGAAAGAGCGTTAGGCAAATGTATGAAAAAACAAGCAAAAGTGGTAGTGTTTACATAGATAATATTAAGAGGTGTAAAGATGCGTTACCAATTAAAACTTGAATACCTGAAAGATGAAGATTTGCGTCCCGAGCGTCCGATCATTCCAGAGCATGAAGAAGCTGATATGTACATTCGCGCTTTTGTTGAAGACATTAATTTGTTCTCTTGTACTGAAATTGCTTCTGAAGACAACATGGTTGTTCAAATCATGCTAGCAGATGGTTTTCAGTTAGAAGATCTTCACAAAAATTTGAAGTCGATGAATCCAAAATATCTAGAAATGTTCAAAACTACGGGTTTGTTTTCTATCAGTTAACCGTAGGGTGTCGTGTGAGTGAAATTTCAGAGCAAATTAACTGGTTAAAAGCAGAGTTCTCGAAAGAGGCGCGTAAAGTTAGTACAGGTGCGCGTGGTACTATTAACTACAGATTTTACGAACGTGTTATTGAAAATACCAAACGCAAATACCCAACCGATCCTCTACTTGGGGACCTCGATACACTGTTGTTTGAATTTGGTATGTTAGGGCAAGACTACACGCAAGATTAGCCTAACAAAGCATTTAAGAGTGATTCGCAACGCTTGGCGTTTTCGCTTCGCTCAAGTATAGCCAAGCGTCGCTCACACCTTAATGCGGCGTTATAGGGCTAGTCATCATTCATATTGTTGTGCATGATACGACTAGGGCTCTATCAATATTTCTCATTATTAGGTAAGTACTAGCATGTCACACAAACTACTTGAACTGCCAACAAAAGAAGAAATTCCAATCTTCGTTAGTCTTCTTAAAAATAGTGGGGTTCAAGCTTACCTTGATTCTATTAATTACCCCCAGAATATGAGGGAGCGCCGAAGTTTAATTCTCGTGAAAGCTAGTGAAGCAAAGCGAATTAAAATAGGTACTGATTGGGGGAGAGGATTCTACGACTTCAAACGCGAAAAGTTTGGTGAAGAAATGGTCATATACTTCAAAGCACTACATATGGCATGCACTAGTGAGGCTGATGCTCTAGTTACAGAATGGGTCGAGAAGTCAGCTAAAACTAACAAGGAATTAGCATTATCTGTAGATTGGTATTTGTACCACTTCTGTCTTTATCGTGTTTCTAAAATGTATGGGATACAAGTTGGAAAGGAATATAATGATTTTTGTCGTAGATATGGAAAATCGGACTTTCAGAAATACAATGCTATTGCAGGTGGGTATATGTTTTCTACGTCTAACGATCCTGATATTACTATTGTCCATACATTTACAGAAAGGACTAATCGGGATGATGAGTGTACCGATTTAACTGTTGCGTTTGCGATACCACGTGATCATGCAATTAAAATATTTAGACTACTTAGAGAACTTGATGTTTAGCTAGTTAATATAATTTGTTACCAAAAGCCCTATAACAAAGCATTTAAGAGTGATTCACAACGCTTGGCAGTTTTGCTTCGCTCAAGTATAGCCAAGCGCCGCTCACACCTTAATGCGGCGTTAGGGCTCCACCTCAATTTAGAGATTTTCGAGAATGAAAGAATTAGAAATATTAGTATATTCAGAGCAGCCATTTGGTGACAAGATCGGTATTCCAGAAGATACTAGGGTGGAAATCAATGAACGGCTTTCACTTAATATAAAGCGTCAGCTTCCAGGGCTAGACTTAGAAGATTTGATTCTTAACTTAGATGAGACCGAGGAAGAGATTCATTATCAATACACTAAGCTTACTCAAAGTTGTAGAAAGTTGTGTGTAATGTGGTATGCAAGCGAGCAGGCGTTGGAAGCAGAACGTGATTTTTATTCAACAACAGTACAGGATGCTCCTGCTCTGTTCGGTGATGACGCAGTTAAAATACATTATCATTTGGAGTCATTTGTTTTACTTGCTCGTTCTGCGATGGACGTCGCTACAGGAGTGATTCATAAAAGGCTTCCTTATGAGCTGAAGAAAAATAGCTATGATAGTTTCAACTCCTTAATAAAAGATCTATCAAAAGTTGACCCAAAGCCTGAAATTGCCGTCTATTTTGAGGACTTAAAAAAAGACCCTAAATCATGGGTTTCAATAATTTCTGACTCTACAAAAGGGCGTAGCCTGCGAGATAAACTGGCACACCAGACAGATTTCCCTTTGGACTATGCAGAATTAAATCCACCATCTGAAAAAGAATCCCCAATTGTTTGGCTAGATAAAGAAAACTGGCTGCCATTGGAAAGCTTCGTTAACACTTTGCGTGAAGGCGTGATCGAAGGGTTCATGGAACTAGAAGCTGAGTGTTGTAGTTCTAAGCCCTAACAAAGCGTTTAAGACAGATTCGCAACGCGTGGCATTTTTGGTCTTAATCGGCTTTAGTGTTTACTGTACTATAGGTCAAGTTCAGTGGTTGCGTTGCTCACTACTTAACGCGGCGTTATAGCTCAGGTCAGTATAGCTTTCAAAAAATTATAACTACGTTAATAGCGTACAGTTTTGCTATCTGTACGTTACTTGCGTATACTTTGCATATGAAAAGTATATTTGTCGAATCGACCATATTTGAAAAGTACCGTAATGAGTATCTCAGCGATGAAGAGTTTAGACTTTTTCAAGCTGAATTAATGTCTAACCCGAAACAAGGTGACGTGATTCAAGGTACAGGTGGTTTGCGAAAAATTCGAGTAGCAAGTAAAGGGAAAGGTAAGCGCGGCGGATCTCGTGTTATCTACTACTTCTTCGATGAAAAGCGTCGTTTCTACTTGCTGACAATTTATGGCAAGAATGAAATGTCCGATTTAACCGCAGACCAAAAGAAACAATTAAAGGCTTTTATGGAGGCGTGGCGTAATGAGCAATCGTGACCTATTTACAGAGTTAAGTTCAGCTATTATTGAGGCTAAAGAACATTCTGAGGGTAAGTTAACCCTTAAAAATCATCAAGTTAATGATTTTAGTGAGTTAGATATTTCACCTAATGAAATCGTGAGTATTCGTGAACAATTTAATATGTCTCGTGGTGTGTTTGCGCGTTTATTGCATACATCATCTCGTACATTAGAAAATTGGGAACAAGGGCGTAGCGCACCAAATGGACAAGCGGTAACCCTTTTAAAATTGGTTCAGCGTCATCCAGAAACCCTGTCACACATCGCTGAGCTATAACAAATAAGGATCAAGCGCTGCGCAGCCAGCGTTAAATCCCGGGTGTTGAACAAGCCCGTAGCCACTTCTTTATAGTAAATTGTGCGATCTAGTTTGGTGGGCATATCGCCTTGAGTCTTTTTTCAAGGTGAGTGAGGCCAAGATAAGATTACGATGGTAATTTTATCAATGGGTTAGCTATTTTTAAAATCGTCTTATATGTTGTTTCTCCTCTGGTTTAACCTCAGCCATTATCCTTATTATGTTTGCCTTTCGGCTATCTTTGCCGCGAAGCGGCTTCGTTCAACAAAGCAATCAACACGATACTATTACACTCGGCATTCGTGGTTTAGAGTATAATTGGCTTGGTAATTAAGGCGTTCGCACGTGTTATTGCGGCGTTATAATTTTTCTTAGTATTGCTGAATATTTATACTTGCACTATAATTGGTACAAAATTAAGTACAATTAAGGTGCTATTATGACTCGACTAAGATTGGACCAAGATATTCAACCACTTTCAGAATTTAGAGCTGGCGTAGCGTCGTTTATTCGTCAAATTAACGAAACTCGTAGACCTTTAGTTATCACTCAGCGTGGTAAAGGCGTCGCTGTTGTTTTAGACGTTGCTGAGTATGAAGCTATGCAAGAAAAAATAGAGTTACTGGAAGAGGTGCAACAAGCTGAAGCACAAATCGCTAGTGGTTTAGGTTTATCAAATGACGATGCTCGTTCTAAAATCTTAGGGCGCTTACGTTAATGAATGTTATTTGGTCGCCGCTTGCTTTAGACAAAATAGGGCAGACAGCAGAATACATAGCATTAGACAATCCATCAGCGGCAGAAAAATGGGTTAACGATGTATTCGATAAAGCTGAGAATTTAGGTTCATTTCCAGAGTTGGGTCGTCTTGTCCCTGAGCTGAATAAAGCGAATTATCGTGAAATCATTTTTGGTAATTACCGCATTATTTATAGCGTAACGTTAAGCATAAATATTTTAACGGTTCGTAACTGTAGTCAATTGCTGACTATGGCTGATATATAAAATTATAACAAATAAGGATTAAGCGCTGCGCAGTCAGCGTTAAATCCCGGGTGTAGAACAAGCCCGTAGCCACTTCTTTATAGTAAATTGTGCGCTCTTTTTGAAATCTAACTTATAAGTCATGGATGTTTACCGAAATCGTTTCTTCATTCTCTCGTTCTGCGGCAAGAGATAATAGTTCAAGGTCTTCAGTGCGTTATAATTTTTTAAGGTAACAATATGATTAGTAATTCAAAGTTGAAATCTATAGCATTTACGACAACGAGACTTGAGGTTGAAAATGTTGACTCTTATTTGGCGTCAGGATTGTTGAAGTCACAGTTATTGTCTGAAATTGTTAGCTTACTTTCTCCCTCGGTTGTTGGAGCATTACCTCCATATTTTCATGATATTAATACTGAATCAGATGCTGAAGTTTGGCTTTTGAAAATGGTATCAGAAAGCCATTTGTTTTCAGTTAAACGTAAAGGTTTTGATCCGATTATTGGTTTCGTTTTCCTTTATGAATCAGATAATGCTACAGCTCATTTAGGTTATCTATTAGCTGAACCTAGTTGGCATCAAGGTTACGGTAGTGAGTTATTATTTGGTTTACTTAAAAGCTGTCGTGATAACCAATTAGTAGAAAAACTTATTGGTGGTGTAGATATTGGAAATGTAGTTTCGGAAAAGTTACTTGAAAAAGTTGGTTTTGTTGCAACTCAAGAGGGTGGCAATGGCGTCACTTTCTACGAATGTGTGTTGTCTTAACCACAAATTATAACTAATGCGTTAAGACAGATTTTCAACGCATGGCTTTTTTCATTCTATCGTTGGGTTTTGTGTTTAACGTGGCGTTAGCTGCTTTGAGGTCAACAATTAGTAAGGTGTCGTAAATGAGAATCTTGGTAACAGGCTCTGCGGGTAGAGTTGGGCGTGCAATCTATATTAAATTAATGCGAACACATGACGTAGTAGGCATTGATAAAACGCCTTGCTCAACAGCTGATTACGTCGGTGATATTCGTGATAGTGCTATGATGGATGGGGTTCTGGAAAATATCGATGTCATCATTCATACAGCGGCTCTTCATGCCCCTCATGTTGGATTAGTACCTGATTCAGAGTTTCAATCTATCAACGTAGACGCGACTGAAAAACTGGCTTTGGCTGGTGTAAAAGCAGGTATTAAGCACTTTATTTTTACCAGTACAACAGCGTTATACGGCTATGCTTCGACTCCTAAAAGTATTGCAGGTTGGGTTGATGAGGAAGTTATCCCGCAACCCAAGTCGATTTATCATAAAAGTAAAATTGCGGCTGAGACTAAGCTAGAAGAAATTTCAAATCTGTTTCAGTTTCCAGTGACTGTGCTCCAAATGTCGAGATGCTTTCCTGAGCCTGCGGATTTAATGGCAGTATTTCGTTTGACTCGTGGTATTGATGCTCGCGATGTAGCAAATGCTCATTTATGTGCAGTGGAAAAACGGCTAAGCGGTTTTAATCGTTTTATAATCTCAGGGGCAACACCTTTTCATCTTTCTGATTGCGAAGCTCTATATACTGATGCCGAAGCTGTCATCAAACGTAAGTGCCCTGAAATCGCACTAGCATTTAAACAAAGAAATTGGCAGTTACCTCAAAGCTTAGATCGCGTATATGATTCATCGTCCGCACGTGAGAAATTAGGCTGGTTACCTATACATGGTTTTGAAAGTGTTTTGGAAATGCTAGATACTGAAACAGCAGAAGTATTACCAATTTTGAAACGCAGCTAACAAACGACTATTCTGTCAATAACTCAGTTTTGGAGTTTCCCCTCAAGCTGAGACTTTTTTATTACTAATACTTCGAAGTTCAGGGAGATTGCATATTGGTGTATTCAATCTTCTATTATGATGAAATGTGGATAGGATCTTGGTTGAGAATGGGCGAGGGAGAAATCCTACAGTCTCGTTAACTGGTTCTCGGTTTAAATTAATTCACCGATACTGGCTCTAATGTCTGCAATTGTAATAAACAGTTTGTTATCAGCGTCTTTGAATGCGGTAAATCCGTATTTTTCATAGAAATACTCAGCGCCATCTTTTGCGTCAACTATGACAACAGGGAAGGCGACTGTTTTACTTGCCATTAATAGTTTTCTAAGCGCATCAATCAAAAGCCATTCACCGAAACCTTGACCTTTGTATCTATGGTCAACGGCTAAGCGAGCAATCAAACCACCAGAAGTTACACTGTGATGTTTCTTTTGTAATTTAGGAGGTAAATCCTGAATATCAATGGGTATCATTGTTAATGTGTAATAACCAATAATGTGCTCAGGACATTGTTTATCTTCAAGAACAAAGGTACGAGTATTGTCTTTCTTAGCTTGTTGGCTTGCCATAACTTTTAAGTAATTATTGAGTGGGGTAATACCACAATCAAAACGATTTCGGTCATGTTTAGTTTTTTCTAATTGGACCGTATTCATTATTGAGTTTTATCCATGTAACGTGAAGCGGCTTTTTGTAATTTGCTGTTTGGTTTAGCTGGTTGGTCTAACGCAGTCATTAAACTCATAGCATCTTGCTGACTTAGTTGTAAGGCACGTTCACGTTCCATAATAGTTTTTGCTTTTTCTACAGCCGCACTAAGCACAAATGAGTTAATGCTAGACATACCGGCAATAGCCGCAGCTTGAGACAGTAGTTCTTGTGTCTCAATATCTACACGTGCTGTAATACGAGGTAATGCAGTAGCCATAATAATCTCCATTCTGTGTCACTTTGGCACGCAGTTAGCAAATGCATTAACACAACTTACCACGCTCGGGGAAATCAAAAAGGGGTACGAAATGAATCAGCATGAAAAACATAAATTATGTAGAGTTTGGTGCAAAGGACTTAGAATCAACCAAATCATTGCAAGAGAGGTTCTATGGTTTTAATAAGACATTACACTGAAAATGATGCGGAAGCTCTCTGGCACATCTTTTTTAATACAATCCGAATTATCAACTCTCGTGACTATTCTCAATCACAAGTTGAAGCATGGGCTCCAGAATCATTTGATTTTTCAGTTTGGAAAACAAAATTGAGAACGATAAACCCATTTGTCGCAGAAATTAATGGTGTAATTGTTGGATATACGGATTTGCAAAGTAGTGGCCTAATAGATCATTTCTTTTGCCATCATGAATATCAAGGTAAAGGTGTAGGTCGTGCTTTAATGGATCACGTAATGTCCCAAGGAAAAGATCTAAACATTACTCGTTTTTATTCTGAAGTTAGTATTACAGCCAAACCATTTTATGAGCATTTTGGTTTTACCGTGGTTAATGAGCAAACTATTGAAGTTCGTGGTGAAAAGCTTGTTAATTACGTGATGGAGAAACTCAGTTAAGTCTATGTCGCAGTAAACGTGTGATTGCGGCGTTATACCAAATTTTCACCAACGAAAAGGGGATATATCTCAATCCCCTAAATATCACATTACCCTTGAGTTTCTTGCTTTAAGTAGGTAATGCACATTTCTTGTGCTTGTATGTTTCTTTCTATTTGTTCATTTTCTCTAAGCTCTAAGTAAAGCTCAATACATTTATTAGTGGCAATAATTAACGATTCTTTTTCTGGCTTTGCTACTGTAAGTTCTATTGCATAGAAGTAGACGTGGAAAGTCGTAATTTCGACGTAAATATCAAAGCTCAGAGGCTTGATTTGATGATGGATAAGGCGACAAAGTTTGCGGTAAATGAGATAGTTGAAAAGTATAATCCTCATACTGTAATCGTTTATGGCTCATGAGCTAGAGGAGATGCCTCGGCTGAAAGTGATGTGGATCTTGCATGTTTTGTTGATGGCTCGGAAATGTTCGAACATACGAGAAGTCATCATGGTGTATTTATTGACGCTTGGGTATATCCAACGGAGTTGATGAATGAGGCTGTTGAGTTTATAAAATTGCATAAAGCGCACTGTGTTATAGATAAACGCGGTCTTTGTCAAACGTTAGTTTGTGAAGTCGAGAAAGAATATCAAAAAGGCCCGCTACCATTAAGTGATTTAGATAAAGCGAATTTTATCGAATTAAGGCAAAAAATCTTAAAGCAAGTATGTAAAGGTGGACTTGAGGGCAACTATAAAAAAGCGTGGCTTCAATCTGATCTTTTACAAGCGTACTTCACCTTACGTGGACTTTGGTATCTTGGGGCCAAACAAAGTTTTTCATGGCTTAAAGTCAATAATGAGGCTGCATTTGAACTATTTTCAGAGGTATATGAAGAACCGCAAAATATTGAAAAATTGAAGAGATTGGCTGCATTTGTCATAAACGTATAACAGTGTTTAAGACGGATTATCAACGCTCGGTTTTTTGTGTGTAACGAATTACTGTGGGCATTAAAAACATACTAACTATTGGTAATAGTTATCATTCAGTGTTATTGTTCTGTTAATTTTATAATAAGAAGGATGGCTAGGATGAAAATTAGAACGATCGCAGTGTTTTGTTTGGCAACAATGGCTCCACAATCATATGCTGATGCATACAATATTAATGATTGTAATATATTAAAATTAGGGAAGTACTATAGTTTAGACACGAATGATGGGTACTGCTTGCAGACAAAAGTTGATAAGGCGGTATTTATTAACTTATCGTCCGCTAAAATTGAAAGTATAGATTTAAAGCAATCGTCATACATTGTATATCCAAAAGAATATTTAACGACTACGGGTAAGTTTGCACTTAATAATGCAAAAGGTGTCGTTATTGGCTTGGAAGGAAAAGGGCTTATTGTTGCTCGAGACTTGGATAAAAAGAAGGTTACTTTAAAGATCGCTCCTGCTGTGATCTATGCTGGAGGCGGAGCTGTTGTTGGGGCAATGGCTGTGGTAGGAAGTAACCCTGATGCTGGTTTTAGAGAGGTAGCGATTGGCGCTTTTTCTGGTGCAGTTGGTGGAGGATTAACTCCTATTATGGGAGCTGGAGTTTTTGGTACTGTTGCCGCCGGTGGGTTAGGAGTATCTGCTTCAGGTGGTTGTTCATCATGCCACAATTAGCTTTTCTTTTTGTTATTGCTGAATTTGTTATCTTAATATTATTAACTACAAATACATGGCCACATCGTATTTCGTTATTTTTTTTATGTTGTTTTAGTTTTTGGATAAATAAGAATGTGGAACTTACTTTATGGGTATATATGTTAAGTGCTCCAATCATTTTTTTGTTTGATTTCTATCTTAAAAAATCAAATGATGAATTATCATTTAGTTTTATGCTAATTATATTTATTATACTTTTTCTTTATCCTGTTTTTTTAGGGAGCTAAGAATAAGTAAAGATAATCTGATTGTTTTTTCCATTTTTCCGAAATTGTCTAATTCGATGAACGTATTTAGGGTGAAATTTGAGAAAGATAAAGAACCAGAAAACGATTATTTAGGTGACATGCTCGTAAGTTATGGTTTTGAAGTCCATGAACAGAAAAAGGCTTCATCAGAGGAGACCTAAGACCCGTAACATACGAGAAGGTTTATACGCATGAACCGAAGAATGAGTATGGTTATGCTGATCTTTTATTTGTAAAGTATTATTAACTAATAAACATGAGGGCTCTGTTATAAAGTTTGATTTACACGTGGCAGTACCTTCTTACAGATAAAATCCCCCTGTGAGCGCATAAAACCGTTCACAGGTAATTGGGATAACAGGAATCGCTTTATGGTATAAGTGATTAGATACAGGCGAATTCAAATGCCTAATTTAGCATATCCAGAAAAGACTTAATGAGGATATGCTATGTCTTCATTTTTCACTTATAAGTAAACTACGAAATAAAATCTTTTTATGGAATAAAACAGTGTATAAAATACTTCCTTTACTTGTAACCGTGTGTTCATTTTCAACATTTGCACAAGAAACTAATGACAAATATCAAGATGTCTATATTGCTGCTGGTTACTCCTCTCATGAGTTATCAGATAAAACGGGTGATGCATTTGAAGGGTACTTTGGCGCTAGAAACATCTATGAAAATTCATTTTTTGTTGGTGGAGAACTAGAAGGTCAGATAATTCAAAACTCCTCTCTTCAAGATTCAATTGGCCTTAAAGAGAAATACGCATTATCAGCAAATATTCCACTAGGAAAGAGATTTGAATTGTCTGAATCTATTGATCTTGATGCTTATGGTCTTATTGGCTACTCAATGCTTAAAACAGATCCATCAATGGACGATACATCGTATGGTTTTAAATATGGAGTAGGGGCAGACCTTAATATGACAGATTGGTTTATTGGTATTCGCTATACTGAGGTTGATTTACACTCTGATTTAGACCAAAAAGATATCTCACTGCTTGTTGGTTATAAATTAAATTCATTGTTTAAATAACGTTTATATTTGACTCTATAGTTTATTGGAATTACTGGATTTATATAAATAGTATTATCTTTAAATTATATAATTGCTAATGGTCCGAGTAGAGTAATAGTT
>NZ_MSCO01000001.1:1222137-1443540 GCF_002954705.1 Aliivibrio sifiae | reverse complement strand
TCAGAGGAAAGCATTGAAAAAATTTATATTGATTATTGCATTTTTAATTTCAGGATGCAGTGAGGTTATCAATCATAACTATCCTACATATCAAGATGCTTTAGAAAATCAGCTTTTTGAGCGTGGTTGGTTACCAAATATTTTACCTGAATCAACGACAAAGATTATCGTTAATAATGATCTTGATCTCAACGCTTCAGCAGGGAGTTTTGTTATAGCTAAACCAGATTTAACTGTTTTTGTTTCACAACTCACTCTTGTGAATGGCAAAGATAGTGTTTTTGAATATTCTTCTGGTAGAAGTGTTTGGCGGTTTACGATTGAAGAAAATGGTTTAGTGGATTATCTACTATTAGCGAATGAAGAGACAGCCGTGAATAGGAAATAGTCTTCTAATCTTAATAGAAGGTCTAATGGTTATTTAGGAGGCGTGATGGAATTATTACACGAAGAAACAATATGTTGCCCTTACTGTAATGAATTAATTGTTATTCTAATTGATCAAGAGGATCATGACCAAGAGTACATTGATGACTGCAGTGTTTGTTGCCGACCCATTCACATTCACGTCATGACTAACGCTAATGATGAGTTAGTCGTGACTGTAAATGATGAAAATGAAGCTTAAGCGTAAATCATTATTTTTCTAAATCAATCGTTTTACAACGGATAGAAAGTGTAGACATACTTGCACTTGGCGATAAGCTACGGATAAAATCAATGGCTTTAGTTAAGTCTTGAGTTTCGATTTTAAGGTTGTTCATAATACGGCCATCATTAGTCATGTCTGTATCAACAACACTTGGGCATAAACAGCAGACCTTAACTCCAAAAGGAAGTAATTCCTGATAGAGCGACTGGCTATAACTCACAATAGCGGCTTTTGTTGCTGAGTAAACGGCGATTTTAGGAACTGGCTCTAGGCCTGCGGTTGAGCCGATATTATAAATCTCACCATAACCTTGCTCTTTCATTTTTTCGACAACCAAATTACATGCAGTAATCGTAGAAAGTAGGTTAACATTTACTAATTCTGAGAGCTGATTTAGTGTTAAATTAGTGTGCCCAGCCATGAGTATACCTGCGCTATTTACCATTACGTCGATAGAGTTGTAATTAGTAATAATTGATGAAATGCTTGATTCAACATCCACAGGGTTATTAAAATCGATATTAATGGCTTCAATACTGCTTGATGGATATTGAGCTTCTAGTTCTCGCTTTGTAGTATTGAGATTATCCTTATTTAACGAAACTAAAATAAGTGAATAACCTTGTTGAGCAAAGTAATGAGAAATCGCTTTTCCTATACCTCGACTCGCACCTGTAATGAGTGCAAATTTAGACATAACAGACTCCTTGTTTATTGTTTTTTTCACCTTAACATCTTCTAATGCTTTCTAAAAGTGACAATCTTATTTAGGCATTTATTATTTTTGTATGTATTTTTAGCAAAAAGATAACAAACTCATTAAAACACTGGCATATATTTGGTTTTTAACATTGTTAAGTATTATTGGTTTTAATGATGACCATGTAATACGATTACGTATTAAAAATACCCGTAAGCAAATGAGGTTAGGGCATGAAAAGTAACTATCTTGATAGAATTTACCGTGGAAAAGTAGAGCATCGCTATGGCTTTGATACAGCGATGAATAAGCTACCTGTAGATACTCACTTATACCTTTCTCTGGAAGGATTAGAAGGAGATCAGTGTGCTGATTTACATCATCATGGTGGCGTTGAGCGTGCGTTGCATCAATATCCTCTAGAGCATTATGCTTACTGGAAAGAAAAGTATGGTGGTGATGTTCAGTGGGAGGCTCCTGGTATGGGGGAGAACTTTAGTTCAAGAGATATGACAGAAGAGACTGTTTGCTTGGGGGACCGTTATCAATGGGGAGAGGCTATTATCGAAGTGAGTCAACCTCGTTCGCCATGCTTTAAATTGAGTAAACGTTGGCAGGTAGAGAATTTCTCTGTTGATATGCAAGAGATTAGTCGCTGTGGCTGGCTATATCGTGTCATTCAACCGGGAATGGTCAGTGTTGATGAACCTCTCGAATTGATTGAACGAGAACCTAACGCAATGACAATACGTGAAGTGTGTGATGTGTTTTTTGGTGATCCGCTGAATAATGATGGTCTACTAAAGCTACAGCAACAAACTAAATTATCAGCTAGTTGGATGACGAAAGTAATAGAACGCCTTGAGACTAACCGTGTAGAGAATTGGAATTTTAGATTGCTCGGACACGCAGGTCTTTAAATACAAAATAGAAGTACCTACCTTATCGGTACTTCATTTTCTTAATCACTAAATTAAAGGCAGAAGAGCATGCGTGTATTAAAATATCTTATGTTATCTGACTGTAAGTGAAGTAACGATGAAGTATAATGTTTTTAGAATTAATTAAAGGTTAGGTATTTATGAACAATAATCGAGAGATCATCGCGAGTTTGCGTGAACGTATTCCAACGTTTGAATGTACGCTAGGGTGTCATGATTGTTGTGGACCAGTTACAACGTCTTCAGAAGAAATGTCTCGCTTGCCAGTAAAAAGCGATGAAGAGCATGAGGCTGCATTAAATGAATTTGATTGTGTTCATTTAGGACCGAAAGGTTGCACTGTTTATGAAGAAAGACCGTTAATATGTCGACTTTTTGGTACAACACCGAACATGCCATGTCCAAATGGCTGCCGACCTAAAGAGATGATTGATTCAAAAACTGAACGTCAGATCCATAGCTATATTGCAAATACAAGACAAGTGCTAGTGTAAATATAATCGTTTTTTTATCGTAGCTAAAACTTAAGCTGAGTAGAATGCTTCTCGGCTTTTATACTCGATTTTCTATCCAGTTTGATAATTGTTTTGCTTGTTTTAATGCATTAAAGTTTTTTTCTACTCGTTGTCTTGCCATTGCTCCCATTTTAGCTCGTTGCTCAAAAGTAAGTTGTGCAAATTGTTCAATGCTTTTTTTCAGCTCTACAACGTTTTTTTCGTTGACTAGGTAGCCTGTCTCAGAGGTGACTATTTCTTTACACCCCATTATATTCGTAGTGATGACTGGCGTTCCAACAGCCATGGCTTCTTTTAACACTAACGGACCAGTATCAACACAACCTGTTTGAGAGAAACAGAAAGGGGCAATTAGGCAATCATATTTAGATAGATTTTCTTTTACCCAATGGTGTGGTTGAGCGCCTAAGAAACATACATGATTTGATAACCCCTTAAGTTTTACCCGCTCTTTTAATTGTTCTTCCATTTCACCCGTACCAATAATATCTAAATGAACATTAAGCGACTTAGCTATTGGCGCTAGAGCATCAATTAAGTAATGAATTCCTTTTTGTTGAACTAATCGACCAAGAAATACAAAGCTTAAGTGATTAGAAGGTTTTTTATCTTCCACTACAAATTGATCTGTTTTTACACCGCAATGTAAGAGTTTTATGTTGCCGGCTGCCATTTTCTCAAAATCATTTTTCATGTCTTTGCAGACCGTAACAACGAAGTCACTGGCTAAAATTTTCTTATCTATATCAAAAGCCGCTTCATACACATCATGTCCATGAGCAACAAACGAGCAAGTGATATTAAGTAATTTAGCAGCAACAATAGCGTGAGCTGCAGTATGCTGGCAAAAATGTGCATGGATATGATCGGCTTTAATGTCGGCAAGCTGTAAAGCCAATTTTAATCCGTAGTTAAAAAGAGATCTCTTAGGTAAATGCTTTTGTTCTCGAATGAATTTCATTGCTTCTAAAACGCCCGACAGGTGGAGATTTTTAAACATATCAGCCTGTATGTTTTTACCTATTTTAATAACGTTATAATCAAATTTATGTTGATAATCTTCAATTTCAAACGCTAATACGCATACGTCATGCCCAGACGCCTTAATAGCGTCAACCTCCGTTTGAATGAAGGTTTCACTAAGAACAGGATAGGTTGGAGCAATAAAAGCCACTTTCTTCATATTCATGCCCTCTAAGACTGATTAAGTAATTAAAGCAAAATATACGCCATTAATTATTTATAATAATATCAATACCTTGCTATTATTTTTATCGTGCTTTGTCATGCGTTCTCAAAATGACAATCAATATGAAATAATGATGAGTGTATTTTTCATTTAGTGTATGCATTTTAAGAAAAGTAAAAATTATTAATGTAATTCAATGCGTTAGTGTTTGGCATGTTTTCTGCTGTAGTTAATTATTACTTCAGTGTTTAGGGATAAAGTTATGGCTAAGGTATCGATAATCATTCCAACATATAATTGTTTAGTTTTTCTGCCTACTGCGATAGACAGTGTATTAACACAAACACATCAAGATTTTGAGCTATTGGTCATTAATGATAATAGTACAGATGGCACGGCAAGTTATTTAAATACATTAATAGATGAAAGAATTATAACGATAACGACTAATGGTGTAGGGGCATCTCTGGCTAGAAATCTAGGGATAGCTAAGGCATCAGGTGAATTTATCGCATTTTTGGATGCTGATGATTTTTGGTTGCCAGAAAAACTGTCAATGCAATTAGCTTTGCATGCTGACTCTCCCAATTTAGCGATGAGCTTTACTAATTATGATCATTTAACTGAAACTTATGAGTCGATAATCGATTGTTTTGGCTATTGGGAACAATTTAAGGGGCAAGATGAAAAGTTTATCACGCTTAAAAACCCACTCGATTTCATTATAAAAAACAATATTATAGGTACGTCGACGGTAATGGTGAAAACTGAGATTTTAACTCAAATGCATCGATTTAATGAAGATTTAAAATATGGTGAAGATTGGGAGTTATGGCTAAGAATATGTGAAAGTCATGACGTTGGAGTTCTAAATTCCATTCAAACAGGTTACTTGATGCGTCAGGATTCAACGACACAAACTGATGGATTACGACTAAGGAACCTTCGATGTATTGAGTTGATTTTGAACCGTTATCAAAAAGATAAGCAATATTGGAACTTATCGTCTTCAGCTCTTAATAATGCGCGAGCTCGAATATTAGAAGGGTATGCGGATTACCATCGTGGTTTGTGTCAATACCGCTCTGCAATAACGTATGGAATTTATTCATTATTTCTTGCGCCTCAAAAAAGAAGAGTTCGTAGCTTGCTTGGTGATTGTAAAAGCATGTTATTACCAGCTTAAGAGGAAGATAGAATGAATTCACTTAAGCAATCAGCGTATTATGCTGTTGGGATCTTAATGATGAAGGGGATCTCTCTTGTTATGATCCCCTATATCACACATAAAATGACGCTTGAAGAGTATGGCTCGTTAGAGTCTTTAGTATTACTTGCTGACATAGGAACCATCTTATTTGGCTTTGGTATTGTTGATGCAATGTATCGTTATGTTGGCGTTGCTAAAGGAGAAGAGAAGCGTCAATTGGTATCAAACTGTTTTACGCTAAGTGTGTTTGTTTGCCTTTTAGGTGGGTTATTCATTGCTATTAGTTTACCTGCTTTATTGCTGGTATTACCGGTTAAATTTTCTTCCTATCAAATATTCCTTTTACTTATTCCTACAATGCTTGATGGTGTTATTTCAATTCCGTTGACCTTGTTGAGGATGAATGCAATGGCTAAACGCTTTTGCTTTTTAAATGTATTTAAAGCGGCAATACAAGCAGTGATGACATTTTTACTTTTAGAGGCAGGATATGGTATTGATGGTGTACTTATCTCTGGTGCGGTATCAAGCATTGTCTTACTGATATGCTTACTGAGTTATCAGTGGCAAGAGATGGGAGTATTTGGTTATTTAAAATCATCTAAGTTGGTATTGAGCTTCGGGCTTCCTGTGCTAGTTGGGGGAGCTTCCGTATATATGATTAATGGATTAGACCGCTGGTTTTTAGCCAGTTTTATAGGGGTGGAGGAATTGGCAGTGTATGCAGTTAGTGCTAAATTTGCGCTGATATTAGGGCTTATTCTTCAACCTTACGCACTGTGGTGGTTTCCTAATCGAGTCTCTATATTACAACTTGAAGATGGGAAGAAAACATGCGCCGATAAAGCGTTGCTCGGAGTAAATATTGGTATTGTTATGGGGACTTTATTGATCCTTATTGTTCCCGGATTAATTACTGTAATGTTACCTCGTAGCTATAATTTAGCCGGAACAATTGCTGTGGTTTTACTGGCGATTGGTATGATTAAAAACGCTGGTGACTATTTGAATTTAGGGTGTTATAGCGGCAATTCGAGCCACTCTCAAATGTGGATTCAAGGCATTTGTGCAGTTGTTGCTGCGGCCGGCTATTTTGTTATAACTCCAACATTTGGTTTATGGGGGGTTGTAGGTGTTTTGGCTACGGCCTATACATTACGTTTGGTATTATTATACATCGTAAGTCAATCGATGGAGTTTCTTCCTTATGAGTATTCAAAATTACTAACTTGCATTGTGATCGCTTTCTTTGCCATTACATTAGATCGTTTTTTAGATAATACACTTACAGATGTACCTGAACTTGTCATCGGAGTTATTGTGAGTTTACTTGCACTGCTTATTTTTGTTAAGTGCGCGGTTATTCCGTATCCTGATACGAGGTTTATCACAACAAAACAGAGTTAATGTGTAGAAAGGAGCGATTTTGTATTGATGTTATTTTTGTTCTCTTTTTAATGAGTGAATGATACGTTTATATCATAATAATAAATATCTTCTTAAGACGTACCGTTTTTTGTCATGTTAGAGCGATAAAATAGACAGGGGTAGAAGGTGTCGGGAATTACGGATTTGGATAAGTTACTAGTGTCAATGTCTCCAAAATTGATGGATGGTCACTATGTATTTTGTACAGTGCAGGGAAAGTTGAGTGAATACGTTCAATATAATCCGTTAGCAACATACCAAGAAAGTGAAGGGCTAACATTGGTATTACCGTTAGAAGAAGCTCGTCAAGGGGAGTTTGAGTTCACTGGTGTGTATTGTTTGATCACGTTAATGGTTCATTCTAGTTTGGATGCGGTGGGGTTAACTGCTGCAGTCGCAAATAAATTGAAGTCTAATAACATTAGTGCAAATGTTATTGCTGCTTATCATCATGATCATATCTTTATTCAAAAAGAGAAGGCAGAGCTAGCATTAGAGGCATTGAAAGAATTTAGCCGTTGATATGTAAATAGTTGCGGCGATAATGCCGCAACGATTAGATTCAACTGCTTTAATAGAATGTAGCGTATATACCCACTAAATTATCAGGATGCGAGGCTGTTACTGAGAAATAAACGTAACCTGCTTTTTCAACGTTCATTTCAATGAATTTGTTACGTGCTTTACCTGTAGAGGATCCTTCATTTTTGGTCTCTGTTGGCCAATAACCTTTAGCTGCATAGAGATTAATATCACCTTTATCTACATTTGCTGTTGATTTTTTCTTATCAACCCAAATGCGGACAGTTTGCTCATCTTTTGGTACATATAATGCTAAATAACGCTGTTTATTAATTATGATCTCTGTTGCGACATTATTATCTAATAGGATCGGTTTTAAATTATCAGATGGCATTGAAGGAGTCGTGGACGTATTATTAGTGTCTACATTAACCGCCAAAGTCACTTTTTTAAACGTATCTCGTGCTGCGACACTAAAGTAATAGCGGCCGACTTTAAGAGGTGTATTGGTATTATTTGATCCAAATTGAATGCTTTCATCGCTACCACGTTGAAAATTACTTGTTTCATAATCATAGTAGTGAGCGACTTTATTGAAACTTGCATATAAATCGGCATCACCATCTCCATTGATAGATACAGACACGACAGCTGCATCTGATGTGACATCAAAATAAAATAATTGCTCATTATAAATCTCTGACGATAGTGTGATGGTTGTATTTGCACTGAGTGCTGTCATCGTTTCTGAAGGTTGTGTTGGTTTCTGAGGCTCATTGGTTTTTTTGTCATCAAGTGTCGTTTCATCAACAACAGTATCTAGCCATACATTGAATTCATCATCGTATTGTTCACCAATATTTTTTATTGTTTTGGCCCATTCTTTATAATCGCCATCGCGAGAAAGTGCTAATAAAAGATCGACCTTTTCAGGATGGTTATCGATAAGAAAACGAACGGCTAAATACCCCCAACGATAAATACGGTCAGTATTATGATCGTATGTTGTAGCTAACACGTCAGATAAGCGATAGGTTTTTTGTCGCCCAATTTGAATCGCTGCACTATAAGTGTTTTTATAAGACATATATTCAGCAAAACCTTCTAGCCACCAAACAATATAACCTTCTCGTAAATTATCGTTAAAACCGCCATGTTGGTTAAAGCGGCCATCCAGATAATGTATGTATTCATGCTCAAGGTTTAAGATAGAAAATTTGTTGTTATTATCTTGGCGATAAGCAATAAATCGAGCTTGGTTGTTTATTTTACTTGGTGAGCCTTCAAGATATTGGCCACCATTGTTTGTTGTGTTACCAAACAAAAAAGAAGAGTAAGTAATGTAATCAGCATTACTATTGAAGACAGCAACCTCAAGGGTATCGTTTAGGTCATCATCGACTGGACGGTAACCACTGTTAGTAACTAGATGGAAGTCAGCTTCTTTTACATTTAATGTGTCACAACTTGCTTGGGCTTGTTCTTGAGTCATATTTTGGCCACGAATGATTGCAGGACCATCACATTGATAATTTAAGGTCATGATACGTTGTTCTAATTCATCTTTGGCATTTTTAAGACCAAACTCAGCAGCTCTATCTGGGGCGAAATAGGTTATCATTTCAGCTATACCAACCCACATTTTATCGCTTTTACCTCCCAATGGATAACGATCTAATAAATCTTTTAAAATGGTAAATACCTGTTGACGGGTGCTTGCGTGTGGGCTTGCAAGTAAGCGACCCATTTCACGACCGGCATTAGTGACTAAGAATCCTGATTTTGTTTCTAATGCCCATTCTTTATTTAAGATAAATTGGTGTAATTGTGTGAGATATTCTGGATGGGCTTGCAGATTGTCGTAATAGGTTTGTATACCAGAGTGTCCGTTCATTGCTTGAAATAAAACATTTAAGTTTTTCTGATTCTCCCAACTCTCTGCGTTTTCAATAGAGAGGGAATCTAATGAATTTACAAGGGAACTCATGATAGAAGGCAGTTGTCGAATACTGTCAATCATATAGATCATGCTATACATGGCACTCGTTTGGTTTTTCCCTTTTGTCATTGCTTTGGGGTGCGCAATAAAAGATTGGATACTTGCAGCCAATTGCATATCGAGTTGCTCAGAATAATCTTCTAGCTCTGCTTTAAAACCATAACGAACGAAATAGGCTGCGCGAACATATTCTGCTAGATTTTCAATTTTTTTTGCCTGTGTATCTTCACCTTTATATTCCATAATGCGTAGATTAAGTCGGTTAACTACTTTTTGTAATTGTGGTTCGCTATATAAGGATTCAAATAATGAACGAGGAGCATCGAACCAAGATCTCTGGCAATTATTATCTGCAATTTCTATTTGATCGAGAAATTGATTTGATTCTGAGATGCTTTTTATTGAGCATGATTGAGCCTCTCCAGGCTCAATAGCAAGTGTAGATGGTGAAATTAAACTTCCTGCAATAGCAAGTGCGAGCGAAGTGATGCGGTACCAACTGCGGATGTAATTATTAATCATAGTATCTCTAAGTTATTGGGTTTATTTTGCGGGGTGTGTTTTTATCAACAAAACATTCACGATACCAATGCAATTCTTATTGTTAAGATCGCAGTTCAGAAATTGCACATATAGTAATTACGCCTATTGCTTTAGATTTAATAACTATTTTCCAATGTTATATAAAAGTTAATTTAAGAGTGGAACAATATAAATTATCGGTATTTAATAAATAGAAATCGAAGAGGTCTTATAAATGATTAATAAGAAAATTACGCTTATATTGCGTAGAAATTTAAAATAGTTAAACATAGGTGTATTAATATTATTGTTACCATTATTAATGTAAGACTATGAAAAGTATTAAAAATAAGAAATTATGTTGAAGATGATACTGGTGAGTCATGGGAAATATTCTTTAATACGGTTAGAAATATAAATATTCATGATTACTCTAAAGAACAAGTAATCGCATGGGCACCTAGTGATTTTGATTTTACTGTTTGGTGCCATTACTAATATCAAGGTAAAGGGGTCGGTAACGCATTAATGAATCACATTTTCTCTATAGGAAAGGAGAAAGGGTTATCGCGATATTATTCAGAAGTAACTATTTACAGCGAAATCTTTTTATGAACATTTTGGATTTACGATTGTTAAGCAACAAATGATTGATGTTCGTGGGCAAAAGCTTGTAAATTAGGTGATGGAAAAAGTGATTAATTACAGATATCTTTTAATTTAAATGAGTAATGAATGAAGAAGCAAAGTGTCGTCTTAATTTTGGCCACGTTATTTTCTGGTTGTAGTACGCAGTTAAGCCCTTTCGATTCGCCAATCACTGTTTTTGACATAGAAGCACAGACGTTCACCTATAGCGGACTAAATGGGAAGGAAGCGGCATTATGGGAAAAGGCACGGCGCCATATCACACTGGCATATGGAAAAAACCAGCCCATATTACGTGTTGAAAATAAAGCGAGTGGGACGCTACTTGGTAAAGGGGTTGTTCGTTGGAAGTCGCCTTCATCTTTAGATAGTGTTGAGTGCTATTCTGAATACGATATCCGATTTATGGCCAGAGATCATAAAGCGCGCTTACAACTGACATTATTGCCGGGTGTTCCAACCCTCTCTGGTTGTGAAAATTGGGGATTGCCTTCTCAATTTGGTTATGAGCAAATTCTTAATAAATTTGAATTGATGTCTGATAGCTTGCATTCTGTTTTACGTGACGTTAAGTAGCATTTATTTTTTTCGATGACTTTTTTGAGCCTCTTTCCTGTCCTAGACTAAAAAGTAATGGATGGAATTAGAGAAGGGGTTTTCGATGGTTATAAAAAATAAGCGTACTCATACGAGTATAATTGGCTTCTCTCTCTTTTTTCTTACAACTTTTCCTGTTTCTTCAGATCAAAGGTCTTCCTCTTTAGCCGATGTCGATTCGTTACCTTATTTTCAGGAATGGCCGAAAGTAAATAGCGCTATTCCAAAACGAGATTATATTGAAGAAAGGGTCGCGAATATCGTTGCTCAAATGACATTAGGTGAAAAAGTTGGGCAAATGGTCATGCCTGAATATCGTCAGATTACGCCTAAAGAAGCGAAGCAATATAAGATAGGATCAGTACTTAATGGCGGTGGTGGTTGGCCAAATGAAAACAAACATGCGTCGGCATTAGAATGGGCTTTGCAATCTGATAAATATTGGACTGCATTAGATCAAGCGTATGCTGGCAGAGGCTTTCGGGTCCCATTTATGTGGGCAACAGACGCTGTGCATGGGAATAACAATGTGTATGGAGCGACATTATTCCCTCATAACATTGGGTTAGGAGCCGCAAATAACCCTGAGTTACTTTTTGAGATTGGTCGAATTACCGCAAAAGAAGTTGCAGCGACAGGTCTTGATCTTACTTTTGCTCCAACCGTTGCTACGCCGCGTGATTATCGTTGGGGGAGAGTGTATGAAGGGTATTCTGAAATTCCTGATATTACTTACCAATACGCAAGAGCTATCGTTAAAGGCCTGCAAGGAACGGAAAAAGAGCTGCGTTCGGAGCAACGAGTTCTGTCTACTGTAAAGCATTGGATTGGAGATGGAGGTACGTTTAACGGTGTTGATCGTGGTGTTACGTTCTATAGTGAGGATGACTTACGTAATATTCATGCTATGGGGTATTACTCTGCTCTTGAAGCTGGAGCCCAGATAGTTATGACCTCATTCAACTCTTGGCAGCAAAATAACATTAAAGATCGGTCAATAGATACAAAGAAAATAGACAGTAATCGCTTTGGTAAACTTCACGGAAGCCGTTATTTAATCACCGATGTCTTAAAAGAAAAAATGGGATTCGATGGTATTGTTATTACGGATTGGAATGGTCACGGTGAAGTAAAAGGGTGTACAAATCAGAGCTGCCCTAAAGCGGTTAATGCCGGTAATGATTTATTTATGGTAACTGACAATAAAGATTGGAAAGCTTTTTATCAAAACGTAATTAAGCAAGTTCAACATGGTCAAATATCAATGGCTCGAATTGATGATGCGGTAACCCGTATTCTGCGGGTTAAGATGCGAGCGGGTTTATGGGAAAAACCGAGACCGTCTTATCGTATCCTTGCGGGTGAACAACAAATTCTAGGGGCGCTTGAGCATCGAAAAGTGGCTCGACAAGCAGTCAGTGAATCTCTAGTTTTATTAAAGAATGAGAATAAAATACTACCATTGAAACAAAAGAATCGCAGCTATGTTGTGGTAGGAAGTGCTGCCAATGACATTCAAAAACAGAGTGGCGGCTGGACGTTAACTTGGCAAGGAAATGAAAATAAGCCACACGATTTTGTCCATGCCACGACGGTTTTAGAGGCGTTTAGACAAGTGGTGGGAGATAAACATGTGTATACCGACCCAAATCAAGCGTCTATGGATGCAATTGCGGTAGTGGTGATGGGAGAAGAACCATATGCTGAAATGTATGGAGATATTAAAGTTCATCAAACATTGGCGTATTCAGAATTGAAACCTAGTTATGCAAAAGACTTACAGCTAATTCAAGAGTTAAAAAAGAAAGGATTTAAGGTGGTGACGATCTTATTTTCTGGGCGTCCTTTATATGTAAATCCTGAGTTAGCCCTTTCAGATGCTTTTGTCGCGGCATGGTTACCAGGTACTGAAGGTCGAGGAATTACTGATGTGTTATTTGCTCAAAATGGAGCGAATTTTAGCGGTAAGCTTTCTTATTCTTGGCCAAACAGTAAATGCATGACAACCATTAACGAAAACAGTCAAAATATACCTAATTATCATGCTCCAGATTTTGAACAAATAGGGAAAGAGTTTACACCTTTGTTTCCTTACGGCTATGGTTTGAATTATACCAGTGAGCAACCTTTGGTATCTCTACCTACATTGTTTATGGATAAACGCCAATGGGGATGTGGAGAAACAAAAGCGAAAGATCGACCAACGACAAATCTTGAGATATTCAGTCGTGAAGCGACAACCACGTTTGTACCTAAAGTGAGTGGAAAAGTGACAAAATGGAAAGGAGCCTTTATCTCTAGAGCTAAAAAGATGACAGTGGGTAGTGCGTCAATACTGCCTCTTAATTATAAGCATCAACAAGATGCCTTAAGAATTGATTTTGGCAAACAACTTCCTATGCAATTTTATCTTCAAACTCCTGATAAAAAAGGGATTGATATGCGTCATTATTTAGCAGCAGATTCAACCTTAGAGTTTGATATTGCAGTGCAAAGTAAGATCCCTAACTCATTAAGATTGGCTTCCCATTGTGTTTACCCTTGTGGTGCGATAGCGCCTATACAAAAGGAACTAAAAGCCATTGTAGAAGCTTCTGAATCTGAGTGGGTAACAATGAAAGTTCCCTTGCGTTGCTTTTCAGATAATGGTGTGAATTTTTCTAATATTAATACGCCATTTCTCTTGTACTCAGATGAACCGTTTCAGTTCGATATTGGTGAAATTAGATATGTCCCAAAAGATGGAGATATTACAGAGAATACGATGAGTTGTGATAGTTTTGAGTCGATTTAATATCAATTACCAATATCAATGCCAATGACACGGTGTTAATCATGCTGTGTCATTGGTTTTAGTTTTAAAATTTAGATTAAATCAGCGCATTAAAGCCAATACATTCAATCCCTTCTTTTTTAAGCCAAAGTGACAATTCTGGTGATGTTAATAACTCTCTTTCTACAACTCGCATAGTTCTGTAGCTCGTTAGTTTAGTAAGATCTGAATTGTCTTCTGTACTTGGGTGGCACATGAGTTCTAAAACGCCATCAGAAAGCGTTTCTTTATAGCTTAAAAGTAGTACTTGTAACTGCTTAAGAGAGACGCCTTTATCAAAAAATTGAGCATCAAATGCATCTGGAGTTGGTACGATTAATCCATCTTGGCCACTAATAATATTATCTATGCGGCGAACCGGAAGACCTGTTTCATTAGCAAATCGAATAAACGCTTTTTTTAGTGGAGGGTATACACCAGCGAAATGGTGGCTATCAATATGATTAATGTCAAAACCTGCCTTAATTGCTGCATTGTACTGTGCTTTAAGTTCAATATAGACTTCTTCATCACTCACATTCTTTGTCATTAATATTTTTCTATCGAGAAAATAACCATGTTCATCAACCAAGCTTGATACGGTCAAAGGATCAGATAACGGTTGTCCTGCAGTGACAGTAAAATGTAAACCAACCTCAGGAACTAAACCTTGTTTATATAAGAGTGCTGCGTGCTCAACGCCTTGTTGATTCATCATTACGGTTGTAGATGTAACGATGCCTGATTGTAGACATTCTACGATCCCGTTATTGACACTTTCTGATAACCCAAAGTCATCGGCGTTCATGATTAATTTCATGGTGGTTACCTTAATATTGAATATGTTGAACTGCTAAGTCTATTAATAAGCCATTTAATCACCACTGACAAGTGAGTATACTTGGGGGAGGGATTGCTGGTTCTAATGCGTGATAGAGACCACGATTTGATTGGGTACATAAATCTTACGTGAAGGAGAAAATGTGATTATTAGAGCGATTTTAGAGAAAGACATTGATACGATACTTGAGCTAAATGAGCAGTTTGTGCACGTATTAAGCCCAATGAATAAGAGTAAGTTAGTTCGGCTCATTGAAATGTCGGCGATATCTGTTGTTATCGAGGAAGATAACCATATTGCAGGTTTTATGCTGGCTTTTACTCAAGGAGTAAAATATGAAAGTATTAACTATGAGTGGTTTAATGAGAATTACGATTCATTTTTGTATATAGATAGAATTGTTGTTTCTGAGCATTTTCAAGGAAAAAGAGTCGCATCGAGACTTTATAAGCAGGCGTTGGATTTGGCAGCAGAACGTTCGTTATCTTGTGTTGTTGCTGAAATTGATATTATGCCACCGAATGACCCTTCATTACTTTTCCATCAAAAAATGGGCTTTAAAGAAATTCAGTTATTAACGCATAATGAGAACAAAGTAGTGTCTTTACAAGAATTAATAATAAGTTAACTTGGTTGAGGCTTTATAGTTACTGTCGTCAATTTTCGGAGAAATGTTATGAATAAAAAATTATCACGTCTGTGTGTTATCTCTGCAATGAGTTGCAGTGGATTGTTTTTAGGTTTGTCTACGGCGCAAGCGTCAGCAACATTGGATTGCCGTGATCAAGTAGGTTGCGCTCAGAAAACTTGTGAGATTGAAAAGCAAATTAGTATTGCTAAAGATAATGGGAACGAACATAAGCTCTCTGGCTTAAAAATAGCACTGAAAGAAGTTGCTACTTATTGTTCTGATGCAGACATTAAAGACGACTTGAAAGAAGAAATTGAAGAGTTAAATGAAAAAATAGCTGAAGATCACTCCGATCTCATTGAAGCAAAGCAAGATCAGAAAGAAGATAAAATTCAAAAATATCAAAGAAAGATAGCAGAAAAAGAACAAAAAATAGAGCAACTTAAAGACGAATTATCAAGAATCAAATAAATCAAAGTATCTAGGAGTTAATAGCAAATGGATTTAAATATATATCAGGTTGATTCTTTTACGAGTGAAGCGTTTAAAGGAAACCCTGCGGGGGTTTGTATTAGCGAAAATGGCTTAACAGAAGCACTGATGCTATCTATTGCTGAAGAAATGGCCGTATCCGAAACGGCTTTTTTATCTCTTTCAGACATGAGATTGAGATGGTTTACACCTCAAGTTGAAGTGGCTTTATGTGGTCACGGAACCTTGGCTGTTGCGCATATTTTAAAAGAGATTGGTGCTGCAAAAGCGGGTGAATGTATTGAGTTTAATACGCTGTCTGGCGTCCTGTCTGCCAAACTTCAAGACTCAACCATTGAATTAGATTTTCCATCCACCACAATTTCGTTTAACTCGATAAAAAATAAGGCGTTATTAACGTGTTTAGGGATTAATGAAAGAGAGGTTATTTCATTTGGTATATTTGATTCAAAAGAGCTTATAGAAATAGAAAGTGAAGAGGCGTTATTGGCGTTGTCTCCTAATTTCGATGGATTAAAGCAGCTTTCAGGCCGTGGGGTGTTGATTACTGCGAAGTCTTCATCAGAACAATTGGATTTTGTGTCTCGTTATTTTGCTCCTTGGGTAGGAAACAATGAAGATCCGGTCACTGGTTCGGCACATTGTGCATTAACGGTTTATTGGGCTGAGAAACTGAAGAAATCAACTTTCAATGCTTATCAAGCCTCTTCTCGTGGTGGCTATATTGGAACCGAGCTTCTTTCTAATGGAAGAATAAAGTTAATTGGCTCTGCAGTAACCACGATAAAAGGGCAAATGTTCGTATAGAGGGCGTTTTCTTGAGTAATGAATATGAATAAAGCAACAATTATGGGTTTGTTTACCTCAGTGTTAGGTTTAATAGGACTTATTGCTGCGTTATCTATTGGATCTCATTTCCCTATCTATAGGTGGCCTTATGATGTATTTCAAGGTATTGCCTTTTCTTTGGCATTTGGGTTAGGTTTTTCAGATACAATTAGTTACGCTGTCACTATTGTTCTCGTTTTTCTTGTTACAGTTACTTTCTTTACTATAGGTACTAAGTTATCGCGTTTCTTATTTAGTTTTAAGTAAGTGAACCGCAAAATAAATAGATTAAGCAAAGTAGGTCACATTCCGTGTTTTTATGTTACGTATAATCCTAAGGTGATTGTTTTTATTAAATTTTCTAGGATTTTAAATGACTGAAAAAGAAAAAATGTTAGCTGGTCTTCCATATGATGCTTGGGATGAAATTTTACTTAATGATCGCATGAATGCTAAGGTGCAATGTCATCAGTTTAATTTGGCAGATCCAACCAAATTAGATGAAAGAGTGGGTATCTTAAAAAAATTGCTATGCATAAAAGATAACGCTCACATGGAGCCTAATTTCTTTTGTGATTATGGTTATAACATTGAAATTGGTAGCAATTTTTATTCTAATCATAACTTGACGATTGTCGATGTGTGCAAAGTAACTATTGGTAATAATGTCTTATTTGGTCCTCATGTGATGATCTCGACGGGCACTCATCCATTAGATCCTATTGAGCGTCAGAAAACAGAATACGGCGCGAGCATCTCTATTGGTAATGATGTTTGGGTTGGGGGTAATGTATCTATTTTACCGGGAGTTAAAATTGGTAATAATTGTGTGATAGGTGCCGGCAGTGTTGTTAATCGTGATATTCCTGATAACAGTGTTGCTGTCGGTAATCCGTGTCGCGTTATTAAATCAGTTTAGATTTGCAAATAATGTTTAAGTAAGAAAAACCTCGGTTAATATCCGAGGTTTTTCATTATCTATTATGAGCATGAACCACAGCAAACTCCTGGTTCTCCGTGTTTTTTTACCTTTTTTTCTTTATCTTCAAATGATTTTTTTTCATTTAAAATTGGTTGCTGTACTAATTTATCATCAGTTGGTTTATTTTCGCTTTTTTTGAATATCTTTGTGAATGATAGTGTCATGGTAATTTCTCTCTGTGATTAATAAGGTGTATTTAAAATGCATCTTATTTAAAATATTACAAATAGTCAAGATTTCACATAGGACAAATAAGTTCTAATACTTTCATCGATATTTAATGGGGTGTTTGCTGGCTATGAAGATGCAAGGTTTTCATATCAAGAGGTAGTCGGTGATTTCTTCTAATTAGACTTATGTAGCAAAACATCTCAGGGTGGGGCATTATGCATTTTTATATTTAAAAATAGTGCATATAAATAGGTAGTTATGGACAGTTTTTTTAGTAGTGAGATCACTCTCTCTAACTCGACCTTCTTTTTCTTTATGACTTTGCTGCTTACTGGTTTTCTTCATATACCATTATTGTGTGGTAAAAACTTGTCTAAAATACAATGGAAAAAAATTGATTATCTTTGGCCTATTGTTGCCGGTATAGGTTTAATGGGGACAGTATCAGAGGTGAGATCAAGAGTGGCGAGCGATTGGGCTGAAACAGAACATACGCGTGCTGTGTTAAGTCTTGAATCTATTAATGATTATACTGTAAATCAATTAAACAGTTTTTTATGTGTGAATGATTTAAGGGTTGATGAGCGTGTAGCATCACAACAATCTTGTTTATGGCTTTCAGAGTCTGCGCATTATTTACAATCAATGAATTTTAACGAATTACCCAATATTACGTTTGATAGTTTGCCAAAAATCACATTTAAGTCTGATCTAATCGATTCGAATGTTATGTGGTTGCAAGGTATGTTTGATAATTATCAGGCTCAAAAATATGTCTATGAAAGTACGGTATTAGAAACAAAGAAACATCCATTAGAAGAGCTATTTTGGTATTTGAGTCCTTATTTAATCTGTATTGCGATTTCAGTTCGTGTTACTAAAGTATCTGCAGAGTTAAAGATGGAGAGACAAGGTGAATGAGCTAGCTTAAGTAGTGGTCAGTCCAGATGGTGTCTAGCTCACACTATGACTAAGGAATAATAGCATTCCCTTATTTAAGCGGTATTTTTATTAATGTAGATAACAATACTAATAAAATACATAAGGAAATGTGATGCTCACTGAAAAACTATCTGGCTTAGAATTAATGCAGGCAATGGTGACGGGGGATTTTCCTCATCCATCAATGGTTGATGTTGTTCCAATGAAAATTATCTCAGCAGAATATGGCAACGTGGTGTTTGAAGCGATGGCTGACGAACGACACTTAAATCCACTTGGAGGAGTACATGGTGGTTTTTTCGCAACGGTGATGGATTTAGTGACAGGCTGCGCTGTTCATACGACATTAGAACCGAATATTGGGTATGGAACGATTGATTTGCATGTAAAGATGCTCAGAGCTATCCCTAAAAATACGTTATTGATTGCAGAAAGCCGAGTGATTCAATCTGGTTACTCTTTGGGTATATCGGAAGGAAGCTTGAAAGATGAAAAAGGGACTTTATATGCACATGCGACCGCGACTTGTATGATCTATCGGGATAAGTAAGAGCGAGCTATAAGAGTAAATAAGAGAAGAGATTTAAACAGCTAAGAGCGGTATATTAACCATACCACTCTTAGTTTTATTCGTTTATTTTGGATACTCGATTACGCGTTTTTTAGCATATCTAGAGCAACCGCCTCAGCGATTTTAATTCCATCAATACCTGCAGATAAAATACCACCCGCATAACCTGCACCTTCACCACCTGGGTATAGACCTTTGGTGTTTAAACTTTGGAAGTCTGGGCCACGTTTGATTTGTACCGGAGATGAAGTGCGAGTTTCAACGCCTGTTAGCATTGCGTCTTTACTGTCAAAACCACGGATTTTCTTAGCAAATGCAGGTAAAGCTTCACGAATCGCTTCAATAGCGAAATCTGGTAATGCATCACTAAGATCAGTCATCTTAACGTTAGGCTTATAAGATGGCTCAACGTTTTCAAAAGGCTTACCTTTGCCTGCAGCTAGGAAGTCACCAACCATTTGTGCTGGTGCATCATAGTTGCTGCCGCCCATCACATAAGCATTACGCTCTAATTGACGCTGAAGAGCAATACCTTGCAGTGGATCGTTATTGAAGTCTTCAGGAGAAATACCAACTACGATTGCACTGTTTGCATTACGCTCACTACGTGAATATTGGCTCATGCCGTTGGTTACTACCGCATGTTCTTCTGACGTAGCCGCAACAACAACACCACCTGGACACATACAGAAGCTGTATACTGAACGGCCATTTTTACAATGGTGAACAAGTTTGTAATCGGCTGCACCTAGAAGTGGGTGACCTGCATTCTTACCAAAACGTGCTTGGTCAATCATTTCTTGTTTGTGTTCAACACGGAAACCAATCGAGAATGATTGTGCTTCCATGTGTACACCTTTATCGTGCAACATTTGGAATGTATCACGAGCACTGTGGCCAATAGCAGCAACAACGTGTTTACTATTAATGACTTCGCCACCGTTTAGCGTCACACCTGTTACTTGTCCGTCTTCGATATTGATCTCGTCAACGCGAGTTTCAAAACGAATGTCGCCACCTAGCTCAATGATCTTGCTACGCATTTGTGAAACCATAGTCACTAGCTTATAAGTACCGATATGAGGCTTACTTACGTAGATGATTTCAGCAGGCGCACCGGCTGCAACAAATTCTGTTTTTACTTTAAGTCCTAGGAAACCTGGATCTTTCACTTGGCTGTATAGCTTGCCATCAGAGAATGTGCCTGCGCCGCCTTCACCAAACTGAACATTTGATTCTGTGTTTAATTCACTGGTACGCCAAAAACGGAAGGTATCTTTCGCACGTTCGTGTACTGATTTACCACGTTCTAAGACGATTGGCTTGAATCCCATTTGCGCTAAGATAAGAGCAACAAATAAACCACATGGGCCCATACCTATAACAATAGGGCGCTCAGTTAAATCAGCAGGAGCAGTGGCAACGTATTTGTATTCAGTGTCAGGTGAAACACGAATATTATGGTTGTCTTCAAAGTTGCCTAATAGCTGCTCTTCATTCACGTCTTGCAGGGTAATATCTAACGTATAGATTAAGAAAATTTGATTCTTTTTACGTGCGTCATAGCCACGTTTAAATACATGGATATCAACCAGCTGTTCTTCAGTAATAGACAGTGTGCTTAAAACTGCATTTTTCAGTTCGTCTTCACTGTGATCCAGCGGTAATTTAACTTGGTTGATACGTATCATAATTCACCTGATAGTTGGCATGAAAATAAGCGCGTAGTTTACGTGATCTATCTCAAAAATGTAATCTATATTGCAGGCTAAAAACGGTAAAAGGACTCATTTTATATTACGCCGTGCCACTGATGTTTTTCTGCTAATTTTTTCAATAGGTTAATTTCGTTTTTTGAGTTCAGTTTTAACCAGTCAACTAAATCATCAATCACCGTTGAATGGGTTCGCTGGTGTCCATAATATGTCCATGCACTGTGTTGTACTTTTGCGTTTTCAGGGCAATAAAAGAAGCCTCTGTCTAACTCTTGAAGTATTAGGAGTAAATCAGTGACCGTAACGCCTTGTCCTGATAAGCACGCACTCAGTGCTAAATCTAATGAAACAAAACTGGTGTTTCTTACTTGTTGATATGGCGGCGTGGCAACATCAGCTAACCACATCTTCCAATCATGGTGATCTAAAGTAGGATGAAGCCTTGGCATGGTTAAAATTGAATCTACATTGGTGTGCTCCGTTGCGATACTTGCCGCGCAGACAGGAGCCATAAACTCTTCTCTAAGCAGAAACATATTTGGTTTGTTATCGTAGTGATCTTTGAGACGGGTATGAAAGATCAAAAGGTCATAATCTGGGTTATCTAAACACTCATCTTCTTCTAAAGAAGGAATAATGACGATTTCGTAATCAGGGTAGCGTTCATTGAGCTCTCTTACTTTAGGTATCATTACGCGGGTAGCAAAGCTGAGCGTCGCTTTAATTACAATCCGTTTTTGCTTTGGTTCTTGCCAAGAAGCGAGAACGGATTCTAACGCCGAGTAATTATCTCGTAGAGTATGATAAAGCTCTCCCCCTTGTAACGTTAATTCGATAGCTCGATGTTTCCGTACGATTAAGGATGCGCTGAGATCATCTTCAAGCTGTTTAACCTGACGACTTACTGCGCTTTGAGTCACGTTAAGCTCGTTGGCAGCAGAAGTGAAACTCATTAAACGAGCTACGGATTCAAAGGCTTTTAAACCATTATGTGAGTAGGGTAAATTAGAGTAAGGAGTCATAATTTTCTCGCATGAGTTTTTAGAATGCCAGTGTGACGGATATATCAATTGAATACCAGCCTCTAACCCTTTAACTTTGGCCTAATTGATACCTTGGTTTAATTAATATAAGAATTCTCTTTTTATGAAAAAAATACTGTCACTCGCATTCCCACTCATCATCTCACAACTTATTTCTATGGCACTGGTGTTGACTGATGTGTGGATGATGTCACGGTTAAGTGTTTCGGCATTGGCAGGTGGAGGGCTTGGCGCCTCCATTTATTTTTTCATCTTTATCATTGCGAGTAGCACCGTTGGGTGTGTCGCTAATTTAATCGCTATTGCTTACGGCCAACGTTTAGCAAGACCTGATTATGGCAATCAACAGATCCGCTTTGCGGTTAAAGGTGCGGTTTTACTTTCTGTGGTACTCAGTGTGTTATTTATGTTTAGTTTTTCATACGCACCGCTTGTATTAACAGAGGCAAATCAACCTGAAGAAATGATTACGTTAGCAATGGAATACGTTCATGCACTGAAATGGGTGATGTTTCCGTCATTAATCTTGTTGGTATTACGTGGATTAACCAGTGCGCTTGGAAATGTTAGGTCCATTATGGTGATGTCAGTTATTACAGTGATTTTAAATGTGCCTATTAGCTATCTATTAACGTTTCAATTGGGAATGGGCCTAACTGGGTTAGGGTTAGGAACAGCCATTGCGGCGTTTATTGTGATGGTTGGGTACGGTATTTGGGTATTTAAACAAACAGAGTTCCAACAATTTGCTCCTTGGTTACATCTTGAAGAATATTCGCTTAAATTGATGTTGCCCTTGTTAATGATGGGATTACCTATTGGTTTGGCGGCACTGCTTGAGCATGGATTAATTTATGGCGGTACGTTGATGGCGGGAACCATCAGTATTGCATCTTTAGCACTGCATCAAATCCTATTGCAATGCTTAAGTTTTACTTGGAATTTTAATTTTGGTTTTTCACAAGCTGCAGCCATTTTAATAGGAAGAGATTTTGGCTCGGAAAATTACGCCGGTATAAAGCAAACGTCACTACATAGCTTCTTGCTTGTGACTGCTATTAGTGTCTTTTTATCTGCTGTTTTTATTATTTGGTCAGACAGCATTGCCAATTTATTTCAACTTGATGATGGCACAAATAATATGTCGGCATTACTGTCTTCTGTTATTTGGGTTGTGGCTTTGTGCTTTATTGTGGATGCATGGCAGTTGTTAGCCATTAATCTATTGCGTGGGATGAAGATTGTCTCTATACCAACTGTTATGACGGCGATTGGTTATTGGGTATTTGGTTTACCTGCGGCGTGGTTACTCATGCCTTTATTCGGGTTAGCGGGGATCTGGGCTGGTATTGGGGTTGGGTTAGGGGTGACAGGGATACTTTTATTAATGCATTTAATGATCGCCATTCGTCGTTATAGTGCTATAAAAATCGAAATTATTCACTAGGTGAATGCATCTGGTAAGATTTGTTAGTTGGTGTATTTCAGGTAAATTCGAGTTCCTTTATACAAACAGTTTCGGGTACGAGTAATGAATAAAGATTCAGCGACGTTTGCTGGGCAGGCGGTGTATTCTAAAAAAGTACTTTCTATCTATGATTTATGGGTATTAGGTTTTTCAAACCATTATTTATGGAAGTGCCCAACAAAGTTAATTAGCCAACAGTTTATTGATCTTGCATCAAAGAACCACTTAGATGTAGGGGTTGGTACGGGGTACTATCTAAAAAAACATTTATCGCTAACAGAGAGACGAGTCGCTTTAGTTGATCTTAATGAAAATAGTCTTGAATCAACAGCAACAGCCATTCAACATTTTAACCCAGAAGTGTATCGTAAAAATATACTGGCTCCTTTAGAGCTTAAGTGTGAGAACTTTGATTCAATTAGCATCAATTATTTACTGCATTGTTTGCCAGGGGATTTATCAGAAAAAAGCGCTGTTTTTACGCATTTACATGAGGTGTTAAATGATGGTGGAGTGTTATTTGGCAGTACTATTCTAGGTCAAGGCGTTCCGAAAAATGTGTTTGCAAGTAAATTAATGAACTTCTATAACAAGAAGGGAATTTTTACGAATGAAGACGATGAGGTTCACGCATTAGAAGCAGTATTGAACGATACTTTTGTTGATGTAAACATTGATGTTATTGGTTGTGTTGCTCTCTTTTCTGCTCGAAAAAAATAAAAATTACCTGCTATTAACATTCAGCATTCCAATGTGCTGAGTGTTTCTTTTCAAACTCTTCTTTTTTCATTCTAGATATTTAAATAAGTTCACAAATTACATCCTAAATTCATGGTAATTTATCTCCATGTTAAATGTTTTAAATCAAAGGGATGTAATGGGAACAATAATAGGCTTAATACTACTCGCTCTTATTGCTTATACAGTGAAAAAGACGACAGGACTGCATTTGCATCGCTGGATAGAAAAGAAATATCAAGAATACGAAGATTCAAAAAAATGAGTTTATCTACTCTGTAATAATTCATACCAAGTGGAAAACATTGTTATGTTTATAAAAGGAATTTATGATGATTCACACGATTAAAGAGACGGTATTTACGTATCCTCAACGATTACTTGATGGTTGGAAAGAAGGAAAGAAAGAAGAATGGTTACCTTCGAGTTTATTCATCCCCACAGAAGTTGAACAGCAACCAAATGAGTATTTCGGTGCGTATTTTGGATTATCTCAATATATGAGTCAGGGATGGTTAGGTACGGCATTTTATGCTTTAGGTAATTGGGAACTTGATAATCCACTTTATACAGAAGGTAGGATCTTACTTGCCCAATACATAAACCCAAATAAGCTGTCACTCTTTAAAGGATTACGAACAGGGTTAACCTCTGGAGAACCAGATTTGTTCTTATATAAACCTGACGGTTCGATATTGTTTGTGGTGGTGAAAAAAGAGAATGAAATTCTTTCAGATGCTGAGTTAATCTGTTTATCAAACATTAAGTCAGTATTAGAGTGCGATGTAGAGGTTGCTTACCTTGCAGAAGAAGGCAGTCGCTATACACCGAAAAGTTATGATATTAAAGTTGTTCAATTTCCAAATCCACTTGGTGTGTAATTCTTTTATATGTTAACTCGAATTTTTAATATGCTTATTAAGCAGTAGGTAGTAATAGAGTCTATTATGGTCAAACGTATATTAGTCAGTTTCTTATTTTTTCTTGGTCTGTTTTCGTCTTCTGTGTGGGCAAGTAATGCTGATGTGAAGCGTGCTTTTGAGTCTCATCGCAGTGATGTTCAAGTTGAGGGGGGTGGTGAGGTTATTCGGGTGTTACCGGATGATAATAAAGGTTCAAGACATCAAAAGTTTATCCTTCGTTTAGATAATCGTTTAACTATTTTAATTGCACATAATATTGATTTAGCGCCGAGAATTCCAAATTTAAGAAAAGGGGACACGGTGAAGTTTTATGGTGAGTATGAGTACTCAAATAAAGGCGGTGTCGTACATTGGACTCATCTCGACCCAGGAAATCGCCATACTCATGGATGGCTAAAACATAACGGACGTACTTACGAATAGAAATTAAAAATCCCCTTCTTCACAAAAGGGGATTTTTATTATGTTGGGGTACAAGTTTTAATTATTTTCCATGGTGAGTTTTCTACTAGCCCTGGAATCTCTAATTGTGTCCACCATTGAGCTTGCCACATTTTTCCTTGGTAAATGACAGTATTTCCTTTTTTATAAATGTCATGCACCTGCCACTCTTCTTTCGGACATAAGGTTAATGGTTCAGGAGAAACCATCCAATCAACGATCTGCTTGTGATTTACAAATCTTACTTCTGGCTTTGTTAGGGCGTATTTTATGAATCGTTTTAATACATTTTGACGACTCTGAACCGTTGTTTCTGGCATACCATAATGCTCTTGTCCATTTAAATAGCCATAAAATGAAGAATGTAACCCTAGAACCAATGGTGCTCTGTTTCCTTCTAGGCGTAAATCCAGATTGTAACTATAGATAGCAACTACATCATTTTCGTTAAGACCTGCTGCCCCCCAATTTGGAGTGGTGTATAGGTTCCAGTCAAAATTGTCTCCTTTTCCTGAGACAGGATCAAAATAGCCAATACGACTCGCAATTTTATCTCTGAGTGAATAATCTAAACCATAATTGTCTAATTCATTGTCTGGCGGAACGATTAATGTGTGTAAAGGAACTTCCCATAAACCAGGGTAGTTATTGATACTCGGCTTCCACCAGCCATTCACTGCTTGATTATGTGAAGGACTGCCGTTATCTAAGGTAAATGGCCAATAATTGTTAAGGCCATTTTGCTCTGTAGTAATTCCTGCGGGAAAGCTAACATCATAACGAATTTGTTCATTAATGATGGCTTGCAGTGTGTTGTCGTTATACGTCATAAATGGTGCTCGGAATCCTGAAATACTTTGTACTCCAATTCCGCCTTCTGCAACTGTTTGCTTTAACCAAGAGTTACAACTTTCTACTTCTTGTTGCCATTGTTCTGAAGTCATCCATGATTGGAGAGGGTTATAATTGACCTTATCATCAGGGTGAGTCTCTGTGTGGTTGCCTATATCATGACCTGAGATGACAAGTTGTCGCCACAAGGACTTTATTTCTTCATTATCTCTTGCAGGTTCACAATGCATAAAGAAGGAGGCGGATAATGGCTGCTCGGCGTATTTATCAGCTCCTTCCGGATTAGTTGTCTTTGCTAATTGCTCCATTACCCACATCAAACCATCTGATTCCACATTGTCATCAAAACCTAAACTGATAAACATTGGGGTTTCTGATGTTGGAATAGGTGACTTTGATGAGGGGGGGACGTTGGCACTAACAACAGGGAAAGCCTGTGTCGGTATTGAATGAAGGGCTAATATACAGCTAAATATTGAAATCTTAGGTATCGTTAATTTTATCACTTTACAAATTCCTTTTAAAAATGAAAAAAGAGTGTAGTAAAGGCCGATTACAAAACAAATAATGAGTCAGGGCTTTGTATATGTGAGCGTAAATCTGCGACGTTATTCACTATGATATGTAACTAAAAGAAATGCTGATTATATTATTAATAATTTGGAGGGAATGAAAAGAAAGGTGTATTACAAAATGAGATTTTCAAAAATGGAACGATCCTAGGCTAGATAATTTGCTATAACTAGACCAAACTGAATCTAATTTGCTATAACTAGACCAAACTGAATCTGTGCATCTATGAAAAAGGACTTTCAATGTGTTTGATGAAAAGGGTAAATTGGTTTGTAGTATTTATTGGTGTGCTTAGCAGTTCGAGTGTATCAGGTGTCTCGGAACTGTGGTTAAACCGTTATGCCTATGACGCTATTCAGCAAGGGTTTAATAAAAAGGATATTTCTGTCTATAACAAAAAGCGCTCAGATATTGATAATTACGCATTAGCGGCGTATACGGATTATCGTGCTTTTTTATTTGATATTACTAATAAAACCTCCGATCAGGTTAACCAATTCTCTTTAGATTATTCAGATTATCCTTTCTCGGTGTCTATAAGAGCTGATTACCTTAATGCGATGATTGCTTCTAAGAATTGGAAGTCATTATTAGATTACCAGACCACGCCTCCTAGAGATCAAGATTATCAATGCTGGTATTACACCGCTTTTTATCATCAAGATAATAAAGAGATGGCATTTATTGGAGCAAAAAAGCTCTGGTTAAATGGTGAAAGTGTTTCTAATGCTTGTAACCGCCTTTTTTCTTATTGGGATGAGGCTGGAAAGAGGACTGATGATGTTATTTTTCAACGTGCGTTACTGGCCGTTGAAAGTAAAAATCCTCGTCTTATTACTTACCTTCGTAAACTTGCCTCTAATGATGAAATGAAAGATCTTATGTCTGAAATGCTTCGTTTATATAAGCAACCAGATAAACTTATCATGACTTTTGAAACTAAAAAAGACTCACGTTTTAATCGTGATTATGCACAGGTAATGTTTCGACATTTAGCTCGACATGATATTGATAATGCTTATGAGGTTTCTGCCTTTTTAAATGATCACTTTTCATTTAGCGAAAATGAATTTCAACCGAGTTTAGAATATGCAGCGGTACGACTTTTAGATATAAAGGATGAAGAAAGAATTCAATGGCGAGATAAGACCTTTGAACAATCAACTAATGATCAAGCTTTAGTGCAAAGGATACGTTTAGCAATACGAAAGGCTGAATGGAAAAATATTAAACACTGGATTTTACGTCTTTCAGAGGAAGAACAAGCCAGCTATCGTTGGCAATATTGGTTAGGGCGCAGTGAAATATCTCTTGGAAAGCAAGAAAGTGGAGAGGCGAGGTTAAAGCGGATTGCTGGAGAGCGCCACTTTTATAGTGTTGCTGCTGCTATCACGTTAAACAGAATGGTTAAATATCCAATTTCGAGTGTTGATTTTCATACCGATAAATTATCTCCTTTCCGTCCTGATATAGAACGGGTTAATGAATTACTCAATTTAGGGAAAGAAGCCGCAGCAAAAAGCCAATGGCGTCATTTGATTTCCAGAGTAGGTAAGAGTGATAAAGCATTATTGACCCGCTATGCAATAACGAAAAATTGGAATGCTTTTGCTCATGATGCAACGTTGGTTGGAGAGCTATGGGATTACATCGAATTACGTTTCCCTGTTCGTTATCAAGCTATATTTAAAGAGTATAGTAAGAAGCATAAGGTCAACATGATTACCTTATTGTCTTTAACTCGGCAAGAAAGTGGGTTTGAACCGTTGGCTCACTCGCCAGTAGGAGCATTAGGGTTAATGCAAGTGTTACCAAGCACAGCAGCTTACGTGGCAGATAAGTATAATTTAGATTATAAAAAACGTTCTGTGCTTTTTAATCCTAAGAAGAACGTTGAAATAGGAAGTCGATACTTAAGTCATTTACTTCGTCATTATGATCAAAATAGAGCTCTTGCTTTTGCTGCCTATAATGCGGGGCCTACAATGGTGGCTGTATGGAGACGACAAGCAAGCAATGAGATTGATATCTTTGGTTATATTGAGTCTATTTCTTTTAAAGAAACGCGTGTCTACGTAAAAAACATCTTAATGTTTGAAATGTATTATCGAGATTTACTCAAGATAGAGGGCGATTTTCTTACCACCTCTGAATTGAAATGGACTCCTTCCTTGTAATTATTGTTACGGTGTGACTTTTTCTATGTTTATCCATCTAAAAAATAGATGGTAACTAACTTTTTCTATCGATTTTAATTTATATAATAGAACTAACATTAACGCTTGGAGTTATATAATGAGAACTCGTTTTGATCGTATTCGTCACGCTATTTTATTTGAATTAATTGGTTTGTTATTGATTGTTGGTGTCCTAAGTCAGTTTGGCTTTGAAATGGGGCATGTGGGTATTATGGGGGTTGTTTTTTCTGTGGTGGCTACGGGATGGAACTATGTTTATAACATTCTATTTGATAACTACATGATAAAAAGAACTGGCAGCACAGTAAAAACGACGATGAATCGTGTCATGCACAGTTTAGGTTTTGAAGGGGGGTTATTGGTGCTTACTATTCCTGCAATAGCATGGTTCTTAAATGTCAGCCTAGTTGAAGCCTTTATTTTAGATATTGGTCTCGTTGTATTTTATCTGTTTTATGCTTATATCTATAACTTGGCTTATGATAAAGCTTTCCCTGTACCGCATAAAACTCAGTTAAAGAATGAGAACGTAACAATATAGTTTTATTTGGTTGGATTTAAATAGGGAGTGTCGTTTAATAAGGAGTGAGAATGAGTCATAAATTGTCAGATTTTAGTGTGCATATTCCTATTGATCGTGAATTGATGGATTTTCAAAACCAAGTAAAGGAAAAACTCTATGAGTTTAACCATAGCCGTCCGTCGCAAGGCGCATTTAGACAAGAGCTATTGGATGACCTTTTAGGAAGTAATAAAGGGGTTACCATCATTCCTCCTTTTTATTGTGATATGGGGAAAAATATTTGCTTTAAACAAGGAGGGTTCTTAAATACAGGTGTCACGATTCTTGACCTTGCTAGCGTAACTATTGGTGAGTATGTTCAAATTGGCCCTAATGTAGTCATTAGCACTGCTGGGCATCCTTTTGATCTTGCTGAACGAGTGCTTCCTATTGCTACAGGTAATCCTATTGTTATTGGCGATAACGTATGGATAGGCGCTAATAGTGTTATTCTGGATGGGGTAACCATTGGTGATAGAAGTATCATTGGTGCGGGTAGTGTTGTAACTAAAGACATCCCTTCTGATTGTGTTTCTGTTGGTAATCCTTGCCGTGTAGTTAAGTCAATTTCTCATAGTAAAATGCCGACAAATCAAGAATTAGATGAGATGTGGCGCCCACTAATGGAAGAAGATAATTAACGATAGAATTAACAATTGTTCTTTTTTTAAACGAAAATATACATTAGTGATCGTGATAGCATTTTATGTTCGTAAAGTTATCTAAACTCTTAATAGAGGAGCTCGTGTTTTAAATTCGAGCTAGTTTTATAAACAAATAAGGAGGTAACGTTATGGATAATGTAGCAATCGCATTACATCAATTGAATAGGGCTATTGACCTTTATTTTAATCAGAAAGATTTTGTAAGTGCGATAACATTAAGCAATGCTGCTCAGGCGATTTTAGTTAAAAAATGGATAATTGATAGTCAAGCTAAAGCTTGCGAAGATGTTATTTTCAATTCAACAGAATCTCCTGATCTTTTGCAGTACACCTATAAAATGAGTTCATCTATTTCATTTTCAGCATTAGATTCTAACGAAGAATTAGAAGATAAAGCCCATCAAGTATTAATGCGATGCTGCGATAGTGTCATGAGATTAAATCTTCCTCGTAGCCCGCAGGTTTCGGCTTTCATTCGTATGAAAAGTAAAATATTCATCTAGGTTTAAATTCTCAACCCAAGAGCTCTCAAATTGCGACAGTAAGTTTAAACTTTTTTCTTTTGATCCGCGGCTTCTTGTGCGGCTTATATCTCTTAGAGGTGTTATTTGGTGCCTTAAAGTGGCCATTTCGCGTCATTTTAAGTTAATGTTTTTTAAGGGTTTATATTTATTGGTATTTGTAAGAGATACTGATAGTCTTTCCTCAGATAAATTTAGAGGGAAAGACATGGCAATATATAATGAAGTGTTTGATAAAGTAGATTTCTCACGTCAAGATTTAAGCGAATCTTATTACGAAGAGTGTAAGTTTTATTGTTGTAATTTTAGTCGTACAAACCTTAGAGACGCTCGATTTGTTGATTGTGTCTTTATCGAACAAGGTGCTATCGAAGGTTGTCATTTTGATTACAGTGACTTGCGTGATGCTTCTTTTAAAAATTGTCGCTTAACGATGGCTAATTTTAAAGGCGCAAATGGGTTTGGGGCTGAGTTTAGAGATTGTGATTTAAAAGGAGCAAACTTTCTTCAAGCGAATTTTGTAAATCAAATTAGCCATCAGATGTATTTTTGTTCTGTGTACATAACCGGTTGCAACTTGTCCTACGCCAATCTTGAACGTTTATGTATAGAGAAATGTGATTTGTTTGAAAATAAATGGAATGGAGCAAATCTACAAGGCGCTTCATTTAAAGGTTCTGATCTATCTCGAGGTTCTTTCTCTGTCGATGCATGGGGGCAATTTAGAATGCAAGATGCTAATTTGTGTCATTGTGAATTAGAAGGCTTAGATCCTCGTAGAGTAGACTTAACAGGCGTTAAGATTTGTGGTTGGCAACAAGAACAATTATTAGAACCACTGGGCCTGGTCGTTTTACCTGATTAATAGGAGAGTGCGATGAGTAATTTGTTAACCAACCTTCCGAATGATCTCTGCAATGAGGTATTTACTGATTTAGTGACAAGTCATTCAGTGCGTATAGAGAGAATAGTATCGTCAGGTCAAAGCTCTCCTGAATCTGGTTGGTATGATCAAGATGAAAATGAATGGATTTTAGTGCTTGAAGGTTTTGGTACGATTGCATTTGAAGATGGCACAGAGAAAACCTTATGTAAGGGAGATTACTTAACTATCCCTGCACATCAGAAACATAAAGTGAGTAAAACAGATCCTGATAATTTAACGATTTGGTTAGCGGTTTTTTATTGAGTAAATGAAGATTCTTACATTTGGGCTTTTAATCGTTTACTCTGTCTTCTCTATTAATAGAACGGAACAAATATAATGACTCAAACACTGACTATTGTTGCAAGAATTGAAGCTCAAGATGGTAAAGCTGAATTTGTTAAAGCAGAAATGCTTAAACTGCTTGAACCGACACGTAAAGAAGTGGGTTGTATTCAGTACGATTTACATCAAGACAATGACAACCCATGTGTATTTGTATTCCATGAACAATGGGAGAGCGAAACACTTTTACAAGACCATTTAAATTCTGCTCATATTGCAGAGTATGTAAAAGCGGTAGACGGCTCAGTCGTGTCATTTGTGCTTAATCGTATGACGAAGCTTTAGTACAGATTAAACAGATCCCGCAACTTATTGTATAGCAGTAAGTCATGAATAAGAAAAAGCCACTCACGTATTATCATGAGTGCCTTTTTTATGTCTTATGTTATCAGTATCGACTTCTTTAGAAAGAAAGGAAGATTCCAGCAACTGTGGCACTCATTAAGTTTGCTAATGTTGCAGCAAAGATAGCTTTCATGCCTAAGCGTGCAATGTCTGGGCGGCGACTTGGAACAACGCCACCTAATCCACCCATTAACATGGCGATAGAGGTTAAGTTTGCAAAGCCACATAAAGCGAAAGTAACAATAGCTTGAGAATGTTCGCTTAATTGATCTTTAACTGCCATTAAGTCAGCAAAGGCTACGAATTCATTAATCGCGATTTTCTTACCAATTAAACTTGCAGCAACGGTTGCTTCTGACCATGGAACACCAATTAACCAAGCAATAGGGGCAAATAGGTAACCAAAAATAAGATCTAAGCTTAAATTATCAAAACCAACTAATAAGCCAACTTTATGTAATCCACCATTAACTAAGGCAATTAAGCTAATAATCGCCAATAAGCTAGCACCTACTGCAAAGACTATTTGTAAGCCATTCAATGCACCTTGTGAGGCGGCATCAATAATATTTACAGGAGCATCGTCAGCGGTATCTTCTTCGTATTGATCCGCTTCGTTAATTTCTTCGGTTTGCGGAACAAGCAGTTTTGCCATCATTAATCCAGCAGGAGCTGACATAAAGCTTGCAGCGATTAAATAACGTAATTCAACGCCTAAACCCGCGTAGCCTACCATTGTGCCACCAGCTACAGACGCTAAACCACCAACCATTACAGCAAATAACTCAGAACGTGACATTTTAGCAAGGAAAGGACGAACAACTAACGGCGCTTCAACTGAACCAACAAAGATATTAGCGGTTGCTGACATTGATTCTGTACGAGTTGTACCAAGGAAGCGCTGTAAGCCGCCACCAATAAATTTAATTATCCATCCCATTATACCTAAGTAATAAAGAACAGAGATTAATGCTGAGAAGAAAACGATGGTAGGCAAAACGTTGACGGCAAAAATGAAGCCTAACCTGTATTGGGCTAAGTCACCAAAAAGGAATTCAGTGCCTACACGTCCATAAGCAATAATGTCAGAGACGGCAGTAGAGATACTATTAAGGATAGTTTGACCGATAGGTACATAGAGAATGAATCCGGCAAATAGTAATTGAATTAGGAATGCGCCTAATACAGTGCGCCATTTTATGGCTTGTCGGTTTTCAGAAAAGAGAAAGGCAATCGCGAATAGGCAAACAATGCCTAAAATACTGACCAAAAAGTTCATGGTCAAACTCCAATAGTATTTAGTTAATGATTGCGGGGGTATTCTAGTCAAAAATAAAAGTGTGACAAGGATCAAGTTGTTATTGAATGTACATGATGATAACAAAAAGAGAGAAGATCGGTTGCCTATTCATCAATAACAGCTTGTTTGAGAGATTTGTCACATATAAAAGAGTTAGTTGTTACTATATGGGATAATTTGGTGTGTTATTGACTGTAACTATCCCTAATTCTATATGGTAGAGTATTATCAATTCTGTCTGAGTTAATATGCTGTCGAACAAACTCCATAAAAATATGGACCTTTTTAGGTAGGAATTTACGTCGAGGGTAAATTGCATATAAAGGCATTGATTGATTTAATTCCCAATCAGGTAAGAGCTGAACTAGTTTACCTGTCCGCAGCTCATCTGATAAAAGATAAGTGGCGATATAGCCAATACCGTTACCGGAAATCGTGGCGTTACGAATGGCGTCGGCAGAATCGATGCGATAATTACCAGTCACTTTAATTTGAAGGTCCTCTTCACCTTTATGAAAACCCCACACATTATCCTTACGTTCACGACTAATATAAGTAAGACAGTTGTGTTTTTTAAGATCATAAGGATGATAAGGGATCCCTTGTTTTGATAGATAACTAGGGCTTGCAACTAGAACGAAATGACAATCAATCAGATGTCTTGCAACAAACCCTTCTGGAGGGGAATCCATCACACCTATCCATAAGTCTAATTGCTCCGCAATCACATCAATCTTATGATCAAACAAGGTTATTTCAATATTCAGTTGTGGATAGCGCTGATGAAGCTCAGAAAGATAGGGCAATATATGATTGGTCGCAAAAGATTGAGCGATCCCGACACGAAGTTTGCCATTTAATGTATCCATATTAGATAGCAATTCGTTCTCTGCCTCGTTAATCTCATCGGCAATATTGGCGCAATGCACCGCGAATGATTGACCAGCTTCTGTAAGGGAAAAAGAGCGTGTTGTTCGTTGTACTAACTGAACACCTAAACGCTCCTCAAGAAGCTGAATCTGCAAACTGACCTGCGTTCTTGAAATTTCAAGAAGCTGAGCGGCCTTAGTAAAGCTTTTCTGTTGAGTGAGCGCATTAAATACGATCATTTGTTTGGCTTGCTTTAACATAGGTTTCTCTATTGGTAAATTTAACAGTAAAAAGAACGCTTACTATTGTAATGGAGCGATTGAATTGAATAAAGTGAGTTGTGTCTTTGTTTTTAGTTATCTGTTGAAAATACTTCGTTTTTTCATGATAGAGTTTAGAGATAAAAGACGACAGCTAAGGATGATGAATGCTATTTCCATATCAGAATATTGTTATTTTAACAGGAGCAGGGATTTCTGCTGAATCAGGGATTCAAACATTTCGAGCAAGTGATGGTCTTTGGGAAAATCATCGAATTGAAGATGTAGCGACACCTGAAGGCTTTTTTAAAGCCCCTGATTTAGTTCAAGATTTCTATAACAAGCGCCGTTCGTTGTTAAAAAGTGAAGATATTCAACCAAATGCTGCCCATAAAGCCTTAGCTAAACTTGAAAGTAAACTCGATGGAACGGTAACTATTGTGACGCAAAATATTGATAATTTGCACGAACGTGGTGGCAGTTCAAACGTCATTCATATGCATGGTGAACTAAATAAAGTTCGTTGTGAAGAATCAAATCAAGTCATAGATTGTACTGATGATATTTATACGGGAGATCTTTGTCATTGTTGCCAGATACCTGCGCAGCTGCGTCCTCATGTGGTTTGGTTCGGTGAGATGCCATTAGAGATGGGGCGAATTCATGATGCATTAAATAAAGCTGATTTGTTTATTTCTATTGGAACCTCTGGTTCAGTGTACCCAGCGGCAGGGTTTGTTCATGAAGCAAGGTTGCACGGTGCTCATACTATTGAAATTAACTTAGAGCCAAGTGCGGTTGATGATGAGTTTGAAGAAAAGCGCTATGGAAAGGCTGGTGTGTTAGTTCCTGAGTTAGTCTCAGAGTTGTTAGAGAGTGAGATTAATAAAACTTAATAATTAAAAAAGCCAATGAATCGTATAATTCACTGGCTTTTTATTCGATTACTTCAATCTTGATGAAGCTAAGTAGAGTTATATTACATATCTACTTTTAGACGTTGGAAGTATTCGTCGTATAGCGCGCTTGCTTCACCGACTTCATCTTGCCATTCGCCTGAATCCATTACTTCTTGTGGTGGGAAGATATTTGGATCATTCGCAAACTCTTTTGGAAGAAGAGGGTATGCTGATTTAACAGGTGTTGGGTAACCAATTTCTAGTGCGATTTTAGCTGCATTCTCAGGACGTAGTAAGAAGTCCATCATTTGATGCGCTGCGTCTACATTTTTTGCGCCAGCAGGAATCGCTAGGCTGTCCATCCAGAAAATTGCGCCTTTATCTGGCCATACGATTTGAATGTTGGCACCTTCTTCACGCGCCATATAAGCTGAACCGTTCCAAAGCATACCAACACTAGTCTCACCAGCTAAGTACGGATTTGCTGGGAAATCAGAATTAAATACTAATATGTTAGGCATTAGTTTTTTCAATTCTTCATATGCTTCTTTGATTTCATCAGGATTGGTTGTGTTTGCTGAGTAACCTAATTTTGTTAATGCAATATGGAAGACTTCACGAGAGTCATCCATCATCATTAATTGGCCTTGCCATTTTTCATCCCAGAAATCATCCCAAGAATTCAGATCATTTGGGTTCATCATATCGGCATTAACACCAATACCTGTTGCACCCCAGATGTAAGGAATCGAGTAGTTATTATTTGGATCAAATGGTTTGTTCAAATAGTTAGGATCTAAATCTTTGAAATGAGGCAGTTTACTTTTGTCTATCTTTTGTAGCATGCCTTCTTTGCGCATTTTAGACACAAAGTAAGTTGAAGGAACAATTAGGTCGTATCCAGAGCCTTGAGTTTTTAACTTAGCATACATGCTTTCGTTAGACTCATAAGTTGAATAATAAACTTTGATACCAGTTTCTTTGGTAAAGTCTTCTAGCACTTCATTAGGGATGTATTCTGACCAGTTGTAAAAATAGAGCTCTTTATCCGCAGCTTGTGCATTACCAGCGATTAAGGCTGCAGCGCACAGTCCTGTAGAGACGAGAGTTGTCCACTTTTTCATTTCCTTCTCCTATATCAGAGGGATTTCCATTAATTAGCCGAACATTATAACAATAATTGAGACAGACTTCATGGGTTTATAAATCAAGGGCTTGATATAGATTAGTTTTTAAGAAAAGAAAGGGAGAGTTAAAGGAGGATATCCGTTATTTATAAATATAAAAATGGCAGCGTAAACGCTGCCATTAATTAAGGTCAGTAAAGGGTTAGGTTACTGTCCGGCTTTCAGTTTTAAGAAGTACTCTTCGTATTTCACTGTCATATCACCAACGGCTGATTGCCATTCTACACGGTCAAGATCTTCTTGAGATGGGAACAGTGGAGCAACATCTTGAAATTTATCATTTGATGCTTTAACCGCAGTTAAATAACCAGTATCTTTTGAAATACGAGCTGCAATTTCAGGGCGAAGTAAGAAGTCGATCATCTTATGAGATGCTTCTACATTTTTTGCACCAGATGGAATTGCAAAGTTATCAACCCAACCAATACCACCTTCTTTAGGGAAAATTAGTTTAATTGGTAGGCCTTCAGCTTGTGCGGCAGCTGCAGAACCATTCCAAAGCATACCAAGACCAACTTCACCAGCCATGTATGGTGCTGCAGGGTTATCTGAATTAAATACTAATACATTTGGCATTAATTTTTGAAGCTCAGCGTATGCTTCATCGATTTCTTTTGGATTTGTTGAGTTACCAGAGTAGCCTAATTTGCGTAATGCGATGTGGAAGACTTCACGAGTATCATCCATAAGCATTAGTTGACCTTCAAATTCTGGATTCCAAAGATCACCCCAGCTATTGAAGTCATCAGGATTATACATTTCAGTATTTACGGCAAGACCTGTAATAGCAACCACGTGCGGGATAGAGTATTCATTTTTTGGATCGAATGCTTTATCTAGGTAGTTTGTATCTAAGCCACTAAAGTTTGAAATTTTTGATTTATCAATTGGTTGTAGCATTTTTTCGTCACGCATTTTTGCTACGAAGTAAGTTGATGGAACAACTAGGTCATAGCCTTTATTATGCGCTTTCATTTTTGCGTATAAAGTTTCGTTAGACTCGTAAGTAGAGTAGATAACTTTAATGCCAGTTTCTTTAGTAAATTCTTCTAAGATATCACTGTTGATGTATGGTCCCCAGTTCATGAATACCAGTTCATCATTTTCTTTTGCGTTAGCAACATTCATTGTTAGTGCTAATGCACAGGCGGTTCCAGTAAAAAACGCAGCCATTTTGTTCATTGATTGACTCTCCATTAGAGTGATAAAAAAGAAGACATGTCGAACAAAAGGCATGTCTTCCAGATTTCATTGCTTGTAATAAGCAATTGATTTTAAATTTTGAAAAAACTTACTTAATTTTTTCTCTTGCAAGCAGTTGCGAAAGTACAACCAAAGCCAGTGAAACGATTAACATAACTGTCGCTAGGGCATTTACTTCTGGAGAAATACCAACTTTAACCATTGAATAAATTTTCAGAGGTAAAATTTCATAAGTAGGACCTGTTACAAATGAACTAATGATTACATCATCCAGCGACAGAGTAAAACTTAATAACCAACCAGCAGCAACCGCAGGTTTTGCTAATGGTAAGATAATTTGCTTTAGGATAACCCATTCACTTGCACCTAAATCACGGGCTGCTTCTAGCATCTTCACATCAAAGCCTTTTAATCGGCTGTATACTGTCACAACCACAAATGGCAGACAGAAAGTAATGTGAGCAATTAACAAGGTTAAAAAGCCAAGTTCAAAGCCGATCACCAAGAAGATAGCGAGTAATGAAATTGCCATTACGATATCAGGTGACATCATTACAATAAACAATAGGCCATTAACGAACTTCTTGCCTTTAAACTGATAACGAAATAGGGCAACAGCTGTTAAGCTACCAATGATCGTTGCAGCAGTACCTGAAATCACAGCAATGGTGATTGAGTGCCAAGCCGCTTGCATTAAACTATCGTTATTGATGAGAGCTTCATACCATTTCGTAGTAAAGCCGCCCCATTTCATGCCAAATTTACTTGCGTTAAATGAGTTTGCAATCAAAACGATGATTGGCAGGTATAAGAAGATGTATACCAAACTCATGAAACTAAATTTTATTGTGCGTCCCATTAATCTAGATCCGCCTTTTTATTTAATAACTTTCCTGCACGGTAGTATGCGTACAGCATTAATGCCATTGCTAAGGTTAGGGCAATACTGGTTGCTGCGCCAAATGGCCAGTCACGAGCATTAAGAACCTGACTCTTAATAACGTTACCAATTAATAGGTTTTTCGCGCCACCTAGCAAGTCTGAAATGTAGAACATTCCAAGTGCAGGTAGAAGCACTAATAGACAACCACCGATAATGCCAGGCATTGTTAGTGGTAACACAATCTTCCATAACGTTTGAAGTTTGTTCGCACCTAGGTCACGAGCAGCTTCTAGATAAGTACCGTCTAGTTTTTCAATTGCTGAATACAGTGGCAAAATCATAAAAGGCAATAGAATGTAAACTAAGCCAATCATTACTGCACTTTCTGTGTACATAATACGTAATGGTTTATCGATGATATCCATAGCGATTAAGCTTTTATTCAGAATACCTTGCGTACCTAACACTATTTTTAACCCGTAAGTGCGGATTAATGAGTTAGTCCAAAAAGGAACAATGATTAAAAACAGCATAAATGGGCGCCACTTTTCAGGCATTTTTGCAACAATGTAAGCGAATGGGTAACCCACAACTAAACATAGCAGTGTTGCAACAATGGCCATATAAAATGAGTGCCATAGTACTTTTGCATATAGAGGATCAAAAAGACGCAGATAGTTATCCATCGTAAACGTCATTTCAATTAAATTTGCTTCATCACGCGTTAAAAAACTAGTGCCGATAATCATTACATTTGGAATGAATACGAACAGCAGTAACCAAGTTACGATAATTGTGATGATGATATTTTGGAGATTAAACTTCTTGTTCATCTGCTAACACCACTTCCCAGCTTTCAACCCAAGTAATTGCTACTTTTTGACCTAAAGAGTGATCAACATCTGGATCATCTTCATTAAAGAACTCACTGATCATTACTCTCATACCAGAATCTAATTCAAGTACAGAATCTAATGTCATCCCTTTGTAGGTACGCTCACGAACGTAACCAGTGATGCCTTTAGTATCTGATTCTTTAATTTCTTCAAGTCGTAAATCTTCAGGACGCAGCAATACTTTTACTTTATCACCCGGACTTACATCCAGTTCACAGTAAACAATTGCTGTCGTATCTTCGATTTCAGCTTTAATACGTTTGTCATCAAGGCGCTCTAGCACTGTTGCTGCGAACACGTTGATTTCACCGATAAAGCGAGCAACAAATAAGTTCTTTGGTTCTTCGTAAATTTCACGAGGAGTGCCGTCCTGTTCGATAACACCATCACGCATTACAATAATACGGTCTGACATTGAAAGGGCTTCTTCTTGATCGTGAGTTACAAAGATAAAAGTAATACCCAACTGACGTTGTAATTGTTTAAGCTCAATTTGCATTTGTTTACGTAGTTTGTAATCAAGTGCAGATAAAGATTCATCTAATAATAGAACCTTTGGCTTATTTACTACTGCGCGAGCAATAGCGATACGTTGTTGTTGACCACCAGATAACTGATGTGGTTTACGGTTTGCCATTTGAGCAAGACGAACCATTTGCAATGCTTCCATTACTCTTGGCTCAATATCTTGGCTTGGGATGTTTTGCATACGCAAACCAAACGCAACGTTTTCAAATACCGTCATATGTGGGAATAGGGCATAGCTCTGGAATACCGTATTCACATGCCTCTGTTCAGCGGGTATTGACGTTACATCTGTCGAATCCAGTAAAATTGTTCCTGCATCAGCGGTTTCAAAACCAGCAATCATGCGTAACACTGTGGTTTTACCACAACCTGATGGTCCTAGAATTGTTAAAAATTCACCGTGATTAACATCTAAATCAAAATTAGAGATCACTTCTTTGCCATCAAAGCTTTTTGAAATGCCGGTTAATTTAATAACGGCTTTTTTTTCGGATTGTTCTGTAACGTTCAATGTCTTTTTATCTCCGCCTTCGGGTTGTGATACCGCGCTTAGTGTTATGAATGTAAGATGGGATTTCGGGCGCATAATAGACCCCAAGTTACGATATTAAAAGTGTTTTTTATTTGATAACCCTATTTTTTTTTAAACTCTTTGTTTTTTAGCGTCTTAGTGTATATATGTTGAGCTTAATTATAGACAAAAATCAGTAAGTTGGTTGGTTTTGTTACAATTAAAAGTTGTTGTTTTCAAAGGATTATTAAAATTCTTTTTTTTGATTACTGCACAGTGAGGATGAAAGCCGTATAATCGCCGCATGTTTTATTGTGGTATACAGAAATGAGCGAACAACCAAAAGAAAAAACGTTTATCCTTGGTGGGAGCATTGAAAAGGCAATGACAGGACAAGTCGAATTGAGCCCTGTCAGCGTATTGAAAGAAGCGTGGAAAAATACGATTACGCATTTCTTTACGTTTTCACCCGCTATTTTATTACTGACGTTTTCTTATATGGCAGTATTCTTCATCGCTTTACAAGTTCAATTAGGTGATCCTGCAATTTTGTTTAAAGCTTTCCTTGGCGAAACGGAGCTAACGACTAATATCTCTTATGCAGCATTTGTGGCTGGATTAAGCGCTCAAGTTATTATTTCTCCATTAACAGCTGGAGCAAGCTTAATGGGTATGAGTCATGCGGCAGGGCTTAAGTGTCGTTCAAGTTATATTTTTAAAGGAATGGCTTCTGCGGGCATGATCGCTTTAGTTACGATCCTTTCTGAGGTATTACAAGGATTAGTAAACATTTATTTACCAATGGTTGCTCTTTATTTATCAATAGCTTTTGGCTTTGCTATTCTTTTGGTATGTGAGAAAAAAGTTCCGCCATTAAAAGCGTTACTATACTCATTTAGAGCAACGAATAGAAAACTGGCATCTATGCTTCTTATTCATGTTGTGATTATGATTACTTTGGTGTTTGGCATTGCTTTATATGGCGTAGGTTTAATTGTAGTAATGCCATTTATCTTTAATGTTAAAGGTATTCTTTATCGTAATATGTTCGGTATTACTTTAAAAGTAATGGTGAAAAATGATGAGGATGGTAGCAACAATGATGACAACCATACCCCAAATCAAGATGTTAAAAATAATATTTTCAATGCGTGAGTTCTATAATGATTAAAAAAATTCTTATTCTGTCTGCTGTATTAATGATGTCTGCTTGTACACCAAAAGAGAATGTTCCTGATTTTAAAGCCTTTACTGATGTAAAAGAGAAAAAAGCAGCTTTCTTTAACTTTATGTATCCAGCGGTAATTACTGAGAATACTCGAGTGAAAGAAGAGCGTACTTTCTTAGAGTCTCTAGTCATGAAATTAGATAATGATGCGGATATATCTACAAAAGAATTAGAACAAGCAACTAAGCTATCTAATTTATATAAAGAGAAGTTAACCGATGCAGGGATTACCTCTGGTTGGGTGAACGCAATGTTAGTCAAAGTCGATTATATACCAGCACCACTAGTATTAAGTCAGGGCGCGAATGAATCTGCGTGGGGAACGTCTCGTTTTGCCCGCGAAGCAAATAATTACTTTGGACAATGGTGTTACACTAAAGGTTGTGGGGTTGTTCCAAGTAAGCGTAATGAAGGTGCTGTGCATGAAGTGGCAAAGTTTAATTCATCACAAGATGCTGTTCATGCTTACTTTAGGAATGTAAACCGTAACAATGCTTATGCTGATCTTCGTATAATTCGAGCTAAGTTACACAGTTCTCCTGAGGCATTAACGCCTGAGCAAGAAGCGAATGCATTAGCACATGGACTTATTCGTTACTCTGAACGTGGCGAGGCTTACGTTGAAGAGATCCAAGCGATGATCCGTCATAATAGTCAGTATTGGAGATAAAATGAAAAAATGGATTGGTGCGACAACGTTGTCACTGTTGTGTTTGGCGTTACCAGTTAAAGCTGAGCAGTATCGTTTTACTTATTCGAAACTGTATTACCAGTTAAAAGTGAATCAAAAAGAAGGTCATGAAGATGTTCGTATGGCTTTGTTTTTTAATGATTCACAAACGGGTAAAGCCTGTCAAATAACAAAAGCATGGATGGAAAAAGAAGAGCACTATGAAGAATTTACGATTCCAAGTAGTCAGGAGTTACCTCTTCCAATTGATGACAATTTAAAATCAGCTAATCCATTAGTTTATATTCAAACTGAAGAAGGGAAACAATGCGATATTTCAATGGAAGTATTAGCTAATAAACCTTTAACTGGTTCAGTAAGCTTTAATGAATTATCGCTATTAACAAAGCAAATGGACACTATGCTTTCAGATATTGGAGGTATGTTCTCTAAATACTTTATGCCAGATGTGGAAGGTGTACGCTTTGTTTTCAGTGACGCGGTAACATCTGGTATCAAAACGTCTAATGGTGTGATTATTCCTATTCAAAATGGGAAGGCAACAATAGATTTAAGAGGATTTAATCAAGAGACGTCTTTTGAATTACCGGCTACGCCATTGAAAGTAACGCCTTGGCTTGTTAAGTAATCTACTCCACACTGAATAAAAAATGGCGTTACTTTTAATAAGTAACGCCATTTTTGTATACAGCAATATAAAGTGAGTATTAACCACTAGTCGCCACAGTAAGATTACTGAACGTTCACGACATCTAATTGAAGTGACGGGTCAAATTCAGTTACGGCGTCATCAGAATCAACTGGTTGAACTGGCATTTCTTCTTTATCAAAACCAATATCTCCACCGTTAATAACTCCAGAATCACGGTTAATACTTTTAAAATCAAAGGTATTAAAGTCTGCAAGGTGACTTGGAACTACGTTTTGCATTGCTGTAAACATAGATTCAATACGTCCAGGAAACTGTGTATCCCACGTATTAAGCATTTGCTTAACATTTTGACGTTGCATGTTTGGTTGTGAGCCGCAAAGGTTACAAGGAATAATAGGGTAATCAGCCATGTCTGCGTACTTGATGATGTCTTTTTCACGACAATAAGCTAATGGACGAATAACAACATGCTCACCATTATCAGAAACTAGTTTTGGTGGCATACCCTTCAATTTACCGCCATAGAACATATTTAAAAACATAGTTTCTAAAATATCATCGCGATGATGACCAAGTGCAATTTTAGTTGCTCCTAATTCATTTGCCGTACGGTACAAAATACCACGGCGTAAGCGTGAGCATAAAGAACAGGTTGTTTTGCCTTCTGGTACTTTATCTTGAACTATTGAGTAAGTATCTTCTTCGACAATTTTGTATTCAACACCTAGTTTTTCTAAGTATTCAGGCAAAATATGTGAAGGGAAACCAGGTTGTTTCTGATCAAGATTTACAGCGATTAGATCAAATGAGATAGGCGCGCTTTTCTTTAAACCCATAAGAATATCTAACATGGTAAAACTGTCTTTACCACCAGATAAGCAAACCATGATGCGGTCGCCATCTTCAATCATATTGTAATCGGCAATTGCATTACCGGTATTACGACGGATTTTCTTTTGAAGCTTATTGAAATTGAATTGCTGCGCTTTGGTTAATTCGCTCATTTATTTACTCTAACCTAATGATGGAACTGATAAGGCGGGTATTATACCCAATCAAGATCAATAAGCGAGTTTCAGCAGGGATTATTTTGTTAATGAAGAAGAGAGGGCGACGAAGTTGCCGCCCTTAATGTGATTAGATATGATTAGGGTCTAAAGGACTAATATAACCTTCAGGTTTTAACGCTAATATATCGCTGTTTAAAAGTGATAATGTATTTTCTGCTGTATTACCAATAAAGATTGCTGATAACCCTGTACGGCCAGTGGTACCAAGAATAACAAGACCTGCATGCAATTCATCTTCAACCTCTGAGATAACTTCTTCTGTTATCCCTTCATATACATGAGTTTGTTCTTCTGGTATGCCATGATTTTGTCGTAATGCTTTCATTTGAGTTAGATGGTGACCTCGAATGGCATCTTTGTATTGAACTGTATCAAATTCTGGCAATTCAGCATGTATTGATGGCGGTGTAGAAGGATAGGCATTAACTAGGTGTGGGGTTGAGTTTAAAACCTCGGCAAAGTATTTTGCCTCTTCTACCATTTTATGATTAAGCGCTAGATGTGCCGGGTTTTCAGATCCAACATGAACGGACGCTAAAATATTACCATTATCTGGCCATCCTCTTGCTTTTACTAAAAGGACAGGAATTGGGGATTTACGTAATAAATGCCAATCTGTTGGTGTAAAGAAGACGGTTTCAAACTTAGCGTGTTCACGAGTCGCTTTAACTAATAAATTATAGCCATTGTCGAAAACTTCATTAATAATCGCTTCATAAGGGCGATTATGCCAAACAATCTTTATAGTAATGGTGACATGCTCAGGAATATCGTAACTCTCGATAACATCATCGAGCATTTTTACTTTTTGAGATACAACCCCATTTCTCATTGCTGTCCTTTCATCTGCAGATAGCATTGATGTCATTTCATAGGAGAAGTCATAGGTAGTACAAAATAGAGTGATCTCAGATGATTTTGTACTGCGTTTGGCAATATCTAATGCCCGATATAAGGCGGGTTGATCGTCCTGATCGATGATCCCTACAGCAAGTATTTTACGGTAGCGGTTCATAATAACCTCCTTGGTAAACCAATTTCATTAAATTGTTCTGTTATATTTACTTTAGCAGTTTAGTAAGGGATTTGTAGTGTTAGGATACAAAAAAGTGAGATACTTCAAAGAGTAGTATCTCACTTTTATATGATATTTTATGGGGTGTTACTTATTTTATTTCTTTAGCAGAGCCAGCAAGTTCAGCTAATGCATCGTGATCATTAATCGTGATGTATTTGCCTTTCACTGTAAGCATATCTGTTTTTTGGAAGCGTCCCAATAGGCGACTGATTGTTTCTACAGTTAATCCTAAATAGTTGCCGATATCACCACGGGTCATGGTTAATCTGAACTCTCTTGGAGAGAAACCACGTTGATGAAAACGAGTTGATAAGTTATATAGGAAAGCGGCTAAACGTTCTTCTGCATTCTTTTTTGAAAGCAACAGAATCATTTCTTGGTCGCCTTTAATTTCGTTACTCATTAAACGCATAATTTGTTGACGAAGCTTAGGCATTTTACCTGATAAATCATCAAGGATTTCATATGGTATTTCACATACCATTGATGTTTCAAGAGCTTGAGCAAAGCTTGGGTGTTCAGCATCAGTAATAGCATCAAAACCTACTAAATCACCAGCTAAGTGAAAAGCGGTAATTTGCTCGTCGCCTTGTTCTGTAATTGTGTAACTTTTGATCGTTCCTGAACGAATTGCATATAGAGAACGTAATTCATCACCGGCTTTAAAAAGCTCTTGGCCTTTTTGAATCGGTTTTTTGCGTTCAATGATTTCATCCAACTGATCTAATTCTGATTCATTTAATGTGAATGGAATACATAGCTGACTAATACTACAATCTTGGCAGTGAATAGCACAACCGCCTGACTGAATTCGTTTGTTTGCTGAGTTATCTGACATCATCTCATTCAATGCTCTTATAATTGATATAAGTCAATTTTAGCATTAACCTGTCCAAAAGTGGTAGCATAAAAACAAAACTATGCAAAAAAATATAATTAGTTTAATTGATCTATAGCAATAGATATCGTATGAAGGCCATAACTTAATAATAATAAGCCACTTATATTTTTTGTTACCTTATGATTTAACCATGATTTTAGTGTTTGAGCTCCTAGCCCTACGAGAAACATAGCGGGAAGAGTACCTAAACCAAAAGCCACCATAATAAGAGCGCCATTAATAGCACCTCCAGAAACGGCTGCCCAACTTAATGTTGAATAGACTAATCCGCAAGGTAACCATCCCCATAAGAACCCAAAAGGAATAGCATGAAAGGGGGTTTTTAAAGGGAGTAACCGTTTTGTTAGAGGAGACAAATATTGCCAAAGTTTCTTGCCTATAACTTCAATATAAACCAGACCTTTCCACCAGTTCCCGATATAAAAGGCAAGTAAACACATCAGTAGACCCGCAAGAATACGTAAGTAAACTAGTGCACTATAACTTCCTGATGTTGATGCAATAGAGAAGAAGAACCCACCAATCAAGAAACCAAAAATAGAGTAAGAGCAAATTCTACCAAGGTTATAAAGTAGGATGAATGACCAGCGAGGATAGCTTGTTTTCGCGGTATTCATGGAAATAACAGCTGAAATACCACCGCACATACCTATGCAGTGGCCCGCTCCCATTAACCCAATAATAAAGGCCCCAATAAAATCAATGTTCATCTTTTTTCTTTTTTATTGGTGTATCTTCGTCAAACAAGATTTCAGTCCCTTGACGGTCAAGATCTTCAAATTGATCGCTTTTTACAGCCCAAATGAAAACAGCAACAGCCACACATACTAGCATAATTGCGATTGGGATTAATAAATATAAACTAGCCATTTTCTTTTAATAACCTAAGAGAATTAGAAACAACAATAATAGAGCTACCAGACATGCCTACAACAGCAATATAAGGAGCAACTAATCCCATAACCGCTAATGGTAATATAATGGCATTATAACCTAAAGCCCATGCTAAGTTTTCACGGATTATTTTTCGTGTCTTCATCGCCAGCTCTCGAGCTTCAATAAGTCGAGAAAGGTTATCACCAAGAAGAATCATATCCGCTGAGGCTTTTGCTACATCGGTTCCTGAGCCCATTGCAATTGATAGGTGGGCACCTGCGAGGGTCGGGGCATCATTTATACCATCACCAACCATTAGGCTGACTTCTTGTTTAGGTAGTGATTTTAAATAATCTAACTTGCCTTGTGGTGTCGCACCAGAGACAACTTCATCTATATCTAATGCTTTTGCCACTCGTTCAACAGAAGAACTGCTGTCGCCAGTGAGCATGGTTACTTTAATACCTAAGTGGTGTAGTGATTGAATTAAGGCTTGGCTCTCTTGGCGAATTGGATCATCCAATACAAAAGCAGCAACCGCTTGTCCATTTTTAGACAACCATACTTGATAGTCTTGCTGATTTTCTAATTGGAAATTAGGCGTCGCAAACGCTTTATGGCCAATTTTCCATTCATCTTGACCTGAATATCCAACTAAACCGGAACCAATAATATTTTCAACTCGCTCGAAATGTGTCAGCTCTGGTTCTCTATACTCTGAGAATGCACGAGCTATAGGGTGATTAGCAAAAGACTCTAGCTCTGCTGCAATGACTTTTGATTGTTGAGGGTTAATACCACCGAAGGTGCTGATTTGCGTTAGGCGAATATTCCCTTCAGTTAACGTGCCTGTTTTATCAATCACCAAGCGATTTACTTTGCATAATGTTTCTAAAACATGCCCCCTACGAAGCATAAGACCTAACTGAGCTAATCGAGATGTTGAGCAAGTAATCGCTGTTGGTGTTGCTAATGATAAGGCACAAGGACAAGTTGCAACTAATACAGAAAGCATGATCCAAAAAGCGTCATCAGGCTTGGTTTCATGCCAATAGAACCAGGTGAAAGCTGAAATAATCAAGATACCAGCCACAAAATAGCGAGCGACTAAGTCTGCAATCTCTGCCACTTTAGGTTTCGACATTTGAGCTTCATCTTGTAATTTAACAATATTAGATATTAATGAATCAGCTTTGGTTTTCGTTACTTCTATGGTTAGATTTCCGTCGCCATTAATCGTCCCGGCATAAACTGGATCGGTTTCTGTTTTAGAGACAGGCATTGATTCGCCCGTAAACATTGATTCATCAATCGCACTGCAACCAGACAGTACAATACCATCAGCGGGTAAGTGTTCTCCTGGTGGAACAATTACGGTATCACCAACATCGAGTGTTCTTGCTGGTACTTTTTTACCTGATGTTAATGTCGCCATTACAGGAATTAATTTTAATAGATTACCAGTAATGGCTGCGGCCTTACGACGAGCTCGCATTTCTAAAAATCGACCAAGTAACAAGAAGAAAGTAAACATGGCAACCGATTCAAAAAAAACTTCGCCTGTTTCAGTCACGGTTGCAACAACACTGGCAAAATAGGCAAATAACATTGCGATCGAAACGGGAACATCCATTCCTAGCGTTCTCGCTTTTAAACTGCGCCAAGCATTCATATAAAATGGCAGTGCCGAATACAGCATCACTGGCGTTGCAAACACTAAACTAACGTATCGAAGGTAGTTTCTAAATTCAGCATCTAGATCTCCGAATACCTCTAAGTACAATGCCACAGCAAGCATCATTACTTGCATTGTAGCTAATCCAGCAACGCCTAATCGATATAGGTATTGTTTCATTGAACGATGGTATTCTTCTTCTTGCTTATCTGCTTCAAATGGCGCCGCTTTATATCCTAATTGGTGAATAAGAGTAAGAAGGGTGCTTAATTTTGTTTCTTCTGGATTCCAGCTCAACAATGCTCGATGTGTTGAGGTATTTACTTTGATTTGATGAATCCCTTTTGCATTAGCAAGTTGTTTTTCGATTAACCAAGCGCAAGCCGCACAAGACACACCATCGAGTGACAATGTCACTTCCTTGAAGTTATCGTTAGTTCGTATAAACTCTTTTTGAATCTCATTATGATCGTAGTGAGCTAATGCTTTTAATTGTTCTGGGACTAAATCTGCTTTATCGGCAGGGGTCGTACGATATTGATAATATGAAGAGAGTCCATTATCTACGATAGTTTGCGCCACTGATTCACAGCCTGGGCAACACATATCACGAGTTTGGCCTAAAATATCAACTTGAAAGTATGAACCGGAAGGTACAGGTTCACTGCAGTGGTAACAATCCTTCGACATAGGTCTACTTGCCTTATTTACCTAGTGGGAAAAAATCTTCGGTGGGGAAGTTAGTGCGACCTTGGATCATCCATTCACTATCGTGAGGTAATAACTCAATAAACCAAGGACCAGTTAAAGGCTCTTCTAATTGAATACGATAAACACTTTTCGCATCAGACGTTAATACTTGAGAAAAATCGTGATTTGGTAGGGTTCGATGAGTGAATATAGCTTTAATAGCCGGATTATGCTCAAGTTTTCCTTTGTCTAATTTAATTTCAATTGTATTACCAACAGAGCGAACTTTTGCAAAAATAGAGAGTTCTTGAGCCACTTTTATTTTAGAAAGATCGACATTAATCGCCTTTCCTTTTTTGTAGTAATCTTCAGCAACCAGATCAACATCATTTTCGACGAACAAAACAAAGGTAGTAATACAAGCGACAACAACAGTACCTGGGAGGATGATGAGAAACCAAGGCCAAAACTGCTTATACCAAGGTTGAGACATAGTAATAATTCCTATTAAAAATCTTTCTATAAGTGTTTATTATGTTGAAAGATATATGGCAAAAAGATGAGCTTATAACGTATTTTCTTTAAATAGAAAAAGCCCCTGAACATACAGGGGCCTTGTTTTTATTTACTTGTTGCTTAGACTCCAGACATAAGCAGAAAGAAGTTGAACTTTCTCTTCACCTAATACGTCTTTCCATGCCGGCATAACGCCTTGACGGCCATTGGTTACTGTCTCAGTAACTGCTGCACGTGAATCACCAAATAACCAATCATTGTCAGTCAGATCAGGAGCTCCTAGAGCAGGGTTACCTTTACCGTCTGTTCCATGACATGCAGCACAAACGATAAATCGTTGTTTACCTGCAGCGGCATCTTTAGCATTAACTTTACGACCTGATAAGCTAAGCGTGTAGCTAACTACTTCTTCTACACCATCAGCCCCTAAAGCATCACCCCAAGCTGGCATGTTACCAATACGACCATTCATAATGGTTGTTTTGATTGCTTGTGGCTCACCACCATATAACCATGCATTATCGGTTAGGTTAGGGAAGCCAATCATGCCTCTTGCATCTGAACTATGACATTGAGAACAGTTCTGTAAGAATAAACGTTGACCCACTTTTAGTGCATCTTCATCATTTGCAATATCAGTAATAGCTCGGAACTCAGAGCTCCCTGGCTTATATGCAAGTTTAGAGAATGTTTCACCAAAGCTTGTATTTGCATCGTCTAATTCACGAGCAAATTGGTCAAGCGTTTTATCTTTATGAGCACGTTCAATCGATGCTCGTGATTCTTCAACTGTACGAACGGTTTGATCTGAACTTGTCCAGCCTAATACGCCTTTAAAGTTGCCTAATCCTGGGTAAAGAATTAAATAAACAATCGCAAAAACGATTGTTGCCCAGAACATATAAGACCACCATTTTGGTAATGGATTATTAAGTTCACGAATACCATCGTATTCATGACCCATGTCTTCACCTTCTTCAACGCCTGTTGTGTTTTTCAGACAAAAACGAAGGAGTAAACCACAACCAATTAGCGTACCAATGGTAATGACACTTATCCAGAGACTCCAAAAAGTACTCATTATTTTTCGACTCCTGTCTTAATTTGGCTTGAAGTACTATTTTCTTCTTCATCAGCAAAAATCAAATTAGCCGCTTCTTCAAAACGTGTTTTTTGTTTTTTACTGTATGCCCAGAAAATAATGCCTACCATGCTTAAAAACAGAATAACTGTCCAAATTGCATGAATAGTTCCAGCGTCCATAGGGACCTCCTTACTTCATTGCGTGGCCAAGAGACTGAAGGTAAGCAATAAGTGCATCCATTTCAGTCTTGCCTTTAACCGCTTCAGATGCATTTTTTACATCTTCTTCAGTGTATGGAACACCGAAATTATTACGGAAAATGGCAATTTTCTTCGATGTTAATTCACCGTCAAGCACGTTCTCAGCTAACCAAGGGAAGCCAGGCATGTTTGATTCAGGAACTACATCACGAGGGTTCATTAAGTGAACACGATGCCACTCATCAGAGTATCGATCACCAACTCGAGCTAGATCAGGGCCTGTACGCTTAGAACCCCATAGAAATGGATGTTCCCAAACACTTTCACCAGCAACTGAATAATGACCGTAACGTTCCGTTTCTGCACGGAATGGACGGATCATTTGGCTATGACAAACATTACAACCTTCTCGGATGTAGATATCACGGCCTTCCATTTCTAGAGGAGTATAAACACGTAGGTTCTCAACAGGTTCTGTTGTCTGTTTTTGGAATATTAGTGGAGTGATCTCTACTAACGCACCAAAACTAATAGCAACAATAACCAATACAGCGAGGAGGCCAACATTTTTTTCTATGATTTCATGACGATTAGAACTCATAATCTGATCTCCTTATAGTGCTGGTTGAGGGATAGCTTTTAGACTGTTCTTCGGAGCAGAAATTGTTTTATATGCATTAAATGCAAGTAAGAACATTCCTGATAAGAAGATTAAACCGCCTAAGAAGCGAACAAAATAGAATGGATAAGAGGCTTCTAAAGACTCAACAAAGCTATACGTTAATGTGCCATCCGCATTTACTGCACGCCACATTAGACCTTGCATAACACCTGAAATCCACATTGCTACAATGTAAAGAACCGTACCAATAGTCGCTAACCAAAAATGAACATTGATTAGTGATACCGAATACATACGTTCTTGACCAAATAGCTTAGGAATTAAGTGATATAAAGAACCAATTGAAACCATTGCAACCCAACCTAACGCACCAGAATGTACGTGACCGATAGTCCAGTCAGTATAGTGAGATAGGGCATTTACAGATTTAATCGCCATCATCGGACCTTCAAAGGTAGACATACCATAGAAAGATAGAGAAACGATTAAGAATCGAAGAATAGGGTCATAACGAAGTTTATGCCAAGCACCAGACAGTGTCATTATACCATTGATCATGCCGCCCCAAGATGGTGCGAATAGAACTAATGACATAACCATACCTAATGACTGAGTCCAGTCAGGTAAAGCTGTGTAATGTAAATGGTGAGGACCGGCCCAGATATAAAGAGATACTAATGCCCAAAAGTGAACAATAGATAAACGGTAAGAATAAACTGGACGTTCTGCTTGTTTTGGTACGAAATAATACATCATACCTAAGAAACCAGCAGTCAATAGGAAACCTACTGCATTATGGCCGTACCACCATTGAACCATTGCATCAACAGCACCAGAATAAATCGAATATGACTTACCTAGTGATACAGGAACAGCAAGGCTATTCACAATATGAAGAACCGCAACGGTTAAAATGAATGCTCCAAAGAACCAGTTTGCAACGTAGATGTGAGATGTCTTACGTTTAAACAAGGTTCCAAAGAAAACGATAGCGTACGCAACCCAAACTAAAGTGATTGCGATATCAATCGGCCACTCTAATTCTGCGTATTCTTTACCTGATGTCATACCTAGAGGCAACGTAATTGCTGCTGCTAAGATAATTGCTTGCCAACCCCAGAAGGTGAACGCAACTAATGGACCACCAAACAAACGTGTTTGACAAGTACGCTGGACAACATAATAAGATGTTGCGAACAGGGCACTTGTGCCGAATGCGAAAATTACTGCATTAGTATGCAGAGGACGCAAACGGCTGTACGTAAGCCATGGTGTGTCGAAATTAAGTTGCGGCCAAACTAACTGAGCGGCAATTAGTACACCCACACCCATGCCAACAATTCCCCATAGTATGGTTACTAAAGAGAACTGACGAACAACGGTATAGTTGTAGTTTTGTTCATGCTGCTGTACTTGGCTCATAATTGCATGCTTCCACTTTTATTATAACTACACTTTACTTTCCATAGTGCGAACAAATTGTTCGCAATGCCATCCAAAATTCAATCTCTAATAATTAGATTTGTGACCCTTTTATTTTGAAATATCCTTTTTTAATGCAAAAATGGCATTTTCGGCATTAATGATACTTCACTTCAAAAATGAATCATAGTTGATGCCCACAGTATATTTACGGTTAAGCAACATTTTTTCATTTTTTTTGAACTAGATAACACAGGTTTTTTCATCTATGGCTATAGAAAAGTTAACAGGTCCTCGTTTATATCAACTTATTTTCTTGTTGGTAGTATTAATCTCCGCGTTTACTTGGAGAACAATAACCTATGTCCCAGCAAGTGATGTGAGTCTAATAAGTGAGAATTTAAAGATTTGTGACATAACAAATCAAGCATGTATGTTGAATATTGATAATAATCAGATCATTATTGACGTACAAGAAAGACCAATTAAGCAAAATTCTGAGATCACTGTATCAGTAGCAGGAATAGACTCTAAATGGAAAATGGAGGCAGAAGGAGTTGATATGAATATGGGAACATTGAAATTCAATCCTCTAGAAACTGAAGATAATATGCAATTGTATTCAGTTTTTGTACCAAAATGTAAACATAATGAAATGAAGTGGCAAATAAACTTATCTTCAGAGAATCGAGTAATAAATATTATATTTGATTCTAAAAAATAAATATTTTCAATATGTTATATAGATAAAGTATAAAAACTAACCGCTCATATATAAAAAAACACTTTTAAAGCATAAGTAATAGTATTTGGAGCGATTATGAAGATAATTAGCAGTATTTCACAAAAAATAGACTCAAGAGTTGCAATTGAAGAATGCCTCATGATTCTAGAAAAAGAGCTTACTGAACCAAGTATTATACTTTGCTATTTCACTGAAGAGCACAATGAAAAAATCATACTGTCTTTATTAAAGAAACAATTCCCAAATAGTAAAATCCACGGCTGTACTTCATGCCAGGGAATTATGACTGATGATGGTTTTGTCTCAAACAGCGCTCTTGCTGTCTGGGTTCTTATTGACACAAAAAATGGGCGTTATGGTACAAGTATTAGCGAGTACCATAATGCTGATAGCGTTCAATTATTAACGATTAAACTCTTAGAATCGGCTATTTCTGATAGTGGCCGAGAAGGGGAATTACCGTCATTAGTTCTTCTTCACGCTACATCTGGTTATGAAGAAATTATTATTTCTACTATCGATGATTTTTTTGGCACTCCAGTTCCATTAATTGGAGGAACTGCTGCGGATAATCATAATAAAGGTAACTGGTGTATTTTTACTCAAGACGATGTAGTCAATTCTGGTATCTCTATTTCTGTTTTTTATCCCTCTTGCAAAGTATCATATTCATTTCATTCTGGTTATGCTCCTTTTGATATTTCTGGAATTGCAACCAAAACGAATAAGCGGACACTCTATGAGATAGACAATAGACCAATAGTCGAAGTCTATAAAGAGTGGACTCAAATGTCTGATTTAATAAATAAAGATCAAAATCTGTTAGAGCATATGGCTCAATACCCTTTAGGTAGGATTGCGGGTTATATGGATACTGTTCCTTATTTCAAACTGGCTCACCCAACAAAAATTACTCATGACGGTGGTATTGAGTGCTTTGCTGATATTAATGTTGGTGAAGAAATTCATATGATGTATGGAGAGAAAGACCAAATAATATCTCGTCCTCAGCGTGTTATTAACTCCGCAATAGGGTATCAGCAAATAAGTTTTGCTCCAATTGGAGGTATTAACATATTTTGTGCTGGATCTATGATGCATATTAAATCTTCAATGCTAGATGTTTGTGATTCTGTAAATGCTGCAATGCATGAGGCTCCCTTTATCTGCCCATTTACCTTTGGAGAACAAGGTAGATTTACGGGCGGAGAAAATGCACATGGAAACTTAATGGTTTCTACTGTTTTATTTCATTACTAATCAGGTATTTGTTTGTGAAAAATCACACGGAGAAAGAACAACTTCAAGAAATACGGTTAGAATTGAAACGAAGTAGAGCCCGTGAAGCCGACCTTCAAAAAGAGAACAGACTCATACTTAATGGGCTTTCAATTATTTCTGAAGCTCAAACAAAAGAACATATTTTCAATGGTTTACTTACTGTCATTAAAGAGTTTATTCCTTTTGATAATGCCCTTGTTTTATCATCTTCAGATACAAAAACTTTTTCTGTCCTCGCTTCTACAAATCCTTTATTTAACGAGGTCACTTGGCAATATAATGATCTTTTTTATCGGGCTTGTAATAATGAAACTATTGTTTTATTTAAGCCATCTCAAACGTATCAATTCTCTTTTGATTCAACAGAATTACAATCATATTTTACTTCTGTTGCTATTAGTGGAATAGAATCCCATTCAGGTTATGCGGTAATTATTTTAATGAGTTCTGATTTTGGTGTGTATTCCACATCAACAAAAGAAACGATGCAACGTTTTATGCCTCTTGTTGAAAGAGCCATTATTGATATTGATTATAAAGAGCGATTAAATTCATTAGTTGCAATTAAAACGAAAGAATTAAAATTAAGTAAAGAGCGCTTCCAAGATTTTGCTGAAACTGTAGGTGATTGGTTTTGGGAAACGGACCTTCAGTTTAATTTTACTTACTTATCAGATTCAAAGATTAATAGTGTCCCGATTTTATCCCGTAATCTATTCACGTTAATTAATGATGATTCACTGATCTCTATAATAAAATCAGCCAGAGCTAATAAGATCTCATTTAATGAAATTGAGTGGTGTCCTGATATTTTTCACAATCAAATTTGGTTTAGCTTAAGTGGAACTCCATTTTTTGATGAACTTGGTAATTTGCTTGGGTACAGAGGTACTGTTAAAGATATCTCTGTAAGAAAAAGACGTATACGCGATATACAACAATCGAAAAGTGAGGCAGAAAAGGCAAACAAAGCGAAATCACAGTTCCTTGCAATGATGAGCCATGAAATACGAACACCATTAAATGCTATTCTTGGCTTAGTAGATATATTCCACGATAGTTCTTTATCTAAATCTCAAATCGAATGGCTTAACCAAATGGAAGGTTCAGCACAGTTACTATTAACAATTATTAGTGACGTATTAGATATATCAAGGATAGAAGCGGGTTCTTTTACTTTAGATGAACAACCTATTGATTTACTAAGCACAATCAATACCGCTGTTGATTTTTTTAAGGATAAAGTAGATAAAGATCTAATCACTTTAACTGTGACGGTGTCACATAATGTACCCGTTTATGTATATGCAGATCCAATTCGAATAGCTCAAATTATATTTAACCTTGTTGGAAACGCGGTAAAGTTCACCAAAAAAGGGCTTATTTGTATTAATATTAATCAAATAGACCATGGGCTGACTTCAATATCCGTTTCTGATACCGGTATTGGTATTGGACAAAATGCATTGGACCAGTTATTTCAGCCATTCGTACAGGCAGATAGTTCAATTACTCGTCAATATGGAGGGACAGGATTAGGTTTGTCAATCATTAAGCACCTAACTGAGTTAATGGATGGCACAATTAAGGTCGAAAGTATCTTAAATGAAGGAACTGAGTTTATAGTTGCATTACCATTAAAAGCCATAACTCAACAGCAGGTAATAACCGTTAGTAAACAGCCAGATTTAGAGCGATTGAATTTAGCGATAAATAAAATACGAGTACTTGTTGCTGAAGATAATAAAGCTAATCAAGCAATTATTAAGTTGATGCTAGAAAGACAAGGTCATGAAGTTTATATCGTTAGTAATGGTGAAGAAGCTATTTTAGAAATAAAAAAAGAAACACTTCCAAGTTATGATTTAATTCTAATGGATGTATCGATGCCAATTAAAGATGGGATTACGGCAACTAAAGAATTAAGAGACCTTGGATTTACATTACCTATAATTGCAATAACAGCGCATGCAATGAATACTGAAAAGAAAATATGTTTAGATGCTGGTATGGATGATTTTATTTCAAAACCAATAAGAGCAATAGAATTAAAAAAGCTGTTAGTATCATTAGATCTCTAAGCTAATAATCAATGGATAAATACGCAGTATTATTTAATGATTATTAGCTATTTTATGGTAAATATGATTATGGTTAAATGGATAAGCTTTAAGTAGATGAAATAGAGAATGGGGAAGCATATATAGATATTATCTAGATACACCAAACCCTATTTAACATAATATACATAATGCGCACTAAAGTGCCTAATAAATCAAAGAAGTAATTATCTGATAATTATACGTTTTAACCAATTATCTGTTATTTATCATTATTAGGTTTGTATCCGTTTCTGCTTATAGCTAAACTAACTTCATATTATACTTTTTGTTACCTTGTCACGATTTGAACATTCTTCTTATCATCAACAAAGTTAAGGCTATTCAATGAATTTAAAAAAACTGGTTTTATCGATTTTACTCTTCAACGTCATGATAATTTCAGGCTGTACTAGTTATTCGATTACTGAAAAAGAAATGACCGACTATCTTTCTGATGAGATTCATGTAGAAAAATCGGTTGGTATTCCTGGTTTTCTCTATGCGCAAGTTAATGTCGAAAATGTTGATGTGCATATTGGCCGTATTGATTCGAATCGAATCAGTGTTTTTGCCAATACCACTGCAGAGATTCAAATGATGGCTGAGATTAAACAGAATTTAAATTTAACATTAGAATTTAGCGCTGTACCTGAATATGATAAAGACGCTGGCGAAATTTATTTAAAATCTCTACGATTAGAAAAGTTTGAAGATAAAAATAAGCAACTCTCACCCGATCTTGTTACCTTATTAAAGCCAGCTGTGTCTATGATTGGTTATGCATTATCAAATGAACCAGCCTATAAACTGAGTTCTGATAAGCTAAAAGAATCTTTAATTAAATCAGCTAAACCTAATTTGGTAATCAAAAACCATAAGCTCGTGATTGAGTTGTTTGATTAAAATACAGCGTTAATTTAGTTATTAGTGCATTAAACCGTGCATAACTAGGAACTGCTAAAATATTTGTTAATTATTGTTTTAGCAACTCATGTAGATCCGCTTTTAAAGATGATACCGTTTGGCTCGCCTTTTCTGTTCTAGAGGCTTCGCTTAGTAGATATTCAATCGTATCAGAAAGTGTTGAATCAAGATCTTGAGCTCTAAGCGATAATTTTTCCCACACACGAAAATCCAAATCGATGGATTTCTTACGAGTATGTTCTTGCTCTGCATTAAAATGACGTTTTCTTTTGGCACGAATGGCCTGCTTTAATTTGTTTTCTAAATCAGGATTCATATGCTTTTGCATCCATTCAAGCGCTTTAACTGGCTCATGTTCTAATTTTAGAAACTCACCAACAAATTGTGCCTGTTCACTCGAATCGATATAACTAGTAATAGATTCTCCCATACGGTGTTTATTAAATAAATACATCCATTTCCAACCAGCTTCTAGGTTTTCAAGTTGTTGATATTTCATAGGCGGCACACTCAAGAGTAAGGAAAATCATATGGTGACAGTGTAACCCTACTTATCAATTTCTTCAATAAAATAACACTATAATGAGATTCAGCCCTAATTGATAATGTAACTACTGAAAAATCAGACGTATGTGGTTATGTCATGTATAATCAATTTTATTTTTTATTTATAAGTAAGCATGCAGTTAGACACACCATTTTTAATTACGCCACAATATGATCATATTCAAGATGTGTTGAATCAGTCTCACTCAATTGATGCGCAATCACCCTATTCTCTACAGCCTAGATTAACGCAAGCTTTAGAGCGATTCTCTCACATAAATGGTGTAAACATTCTTCAAATCAATGCGTTAGATAATCATGTTTATCGTGAATACGTAGCGAATTGGCTAAAATTAAATACTTCAAATCGTTTAGTAACCTCAGAATCAGTTCCTGTAATCATTGCAGAAAACGCTTCAGAGACTGAGCTTTTTGGTGTTTATCATAATAAAAGTGATGTATTAGAAGCCGGATTATTACAAAAAGCTCACGGTGGTTTTTTAGTTATCTCTCCAAGTATCTTACTTGCAAATCCGAGCTTGTGGCCGCGTTTAAAAAGCCTATTACAAGGTCATACTGTTACCGTCCCTACAAGTGATTCAAAATCACCAACACTTAAAACACATCATTTAACTGTAGATGTGAAATTAATCATTGTAAGTGATCGTGCTCTGTTAGGTGAAATTGAACAACTGGAGCCGGATTTACTAGCTGGTATGTCGATGTTTGCAGAATATGAATTTGATACCAAAGTATCTAACGATTCTATTTCTGCATATCAACAGCTAATCAATTCTCTCATAATAAAACATAAACATTTACCATTAGAGAATGGCTCCGCTCTACTTCCATTACTAAAGCTGGGAGCTCGTGAGTGTGAAGACCAAACTCGAATTAATTTATGTTTATTATGGCTAAACGCAATATTAGCCAATGCATCTTTATCTTCAGCATCACAAAAATATATTAATGCTGCTGATTTTACCCAATCATTTGATGATAAGTACTATTTAGAGTCTTATTTACCATCACGGGCATTGGATGATATTTTAGAACAGAATATTTTCATTGAAACTGACGGTGAAAAAGTTGGCCAAATCAATGGTCTAACTGTTGTATCTGTGCCTGGACACCCTATTTCTTATGGTGAGCCTTCGCGTATATCTTGTGTTGTTCATGTTGGTGATGGGGAATTATCAGACGTAGAACGTAAGGTTGAATTAGGAGGTGATTTGCATGCCAAAGGCATGTTGATCATGCAAGCTTATATACTTAGCCAGTTAAATACTCATGAGCCATTACCATTTACGGCCTCTATGGTGTTTGAACAATCTTATTGTGAAGTTGATGGTGATAGCGCAAGCTTAGCTGAATTGTGTGCATTTTTAAGTGCTCTAGCAATAAAGCCGATCAGCCAAAGTTTCGCAATTACCGGCTCAGTCGATCAATTCGGCATGGTACAACCTATTGGCGGCGTAAATGAAAAAATAGAAGCCTTCTTCCAACTGTGTGAAAAGCGTGGGTTAACGGGTGAACAAGGTGTTATTATCCCAGAAACAAATGGAATTAATCTTGTACTTTCAGACGATGTAATTCGTGCAGTTGAAGAAAAACAATTTACTATTCATGGTATTAATCACGTAGAACAAGCTATTGAGCTATTAACTGGTTTACCATTACAATCTGAAGAACACGAATCAATTTTTTCTTTAATTGCTCAACATATCGAAGATGTTGAGCATAATCCAAACCAATGTTCAGCTCTATTGTGTCGTATAAAGAACTGGTTTAACCAGCGCTGATCCGACTTGATAAGCGTACAAGTGTTCGCTAGAATCTCAGCAACTTATTTAGGAGTAATACTTTAATGCAAAATAAACCTAGTTCTTACAATCGTGAAGATTTACTAGCATCAAGCCGTGGTGAATTGTTTGGTCCAAATGGCCCACAACTACCGGCACCAAACATGTTAATGATGGATCGCATCCCTCTTATGTCTGAAACTGAAGGCCTATTTGGTAAAGGTAAAGTGATTGCTGAGCTAGATATTACTCCAGACCTTTGGTTTTTTGATTGTCACTTCCCAGGTGATCCAGTAATGCCTGGTTGTCTTGGCCTTGATGCTATGTGGCAGCTTGTTGGCTTCTTCCTTGGCTGGGTTGGCGGTCAAGGTAAAGGTCGTGCTTTAGGTGTAGGTGAAGTTAAGTTCACGGGTCAAGTCCTACCAACAGCCAAAAAAGTAACGTACGAAATTGATTTTAAACGCGTTATTAACCGTAAGTTAGTTATGGGCTTAGCTGATGGTCGCGTACTTGTTGACGGTAAAGAAATCTATGTTGCTAAAGATCTTAAAGTAGGTCTTTTCCAAGATACTTCTGCATTCTAATAGAATCTTAGTAATGATAAAAGCCAGCAAGTTGCTGGCTTTATTTTTAATAGTAACGAACAAGTTATAGTGCACTAGATTAAATGTGCTTTATCTCAGATGAAATTAAAGCCTCATAAAGAGGCTTTAATTAAAATTCTATTTAATGTTTGGTTATTTAAATAAACCTGAATGTTTGTCGTCTCTTGCGTCCCGCCAGCCCCCAAGCCAACATGAACGAGCATCCATTGATTGATACGGGCAATTCTCTGATGAGCGGCCATTTAAACCCGCTTTATACCCTTGTGATTGTGCTCGTTCTAAACGGTCACGCTTTTGTCTCTTCATAGTTCAGTCCTCATAGATGGAAGGCATAATGCTTCAATAAATATACTACTTTACTACTTCATACCCTTTTCGTTAGGGTTCACCATAAACATTTTATAGTGACAACATTAAGAATCGGATAAATTAGAGACTTTTTCAAGTATAAAAAAAGCCCGAAGTCTCATATTGTGACTCCGGGCTTAATCTTATAAATCAGTTTTATTTAATTTTCTTTCGCATGAAACCAAATAAACCTAGTAGTGTCAGAGCACCAAAACCAAGTGAACCACCTTGGCGTTCACTTGCGGTGCTTTCATAAGTACGCGGTTCTATATTTCGTTGAGCTTCATCGGATATAGGTACAAGCTTAACGGCAACTACCGTTTCATCACCATTACCATTATCACAATAGGCATTATGAGCAGTTGAATCATAGCCACCAGGGCACATAACTGCTGTAGCAGAAATAACACCAGCATCATTTATATCAGTTGCATCATAAATACGATATTGGTTATTACCCGTTGTTGAACCATCATTTGTTAAATCATCAAGTAACCATGCCGACTTATTATCTTTATAAAAGATATTTCGACGATCCGCATCTGTACCCGTGCCGTTATATGCATAAATAAATGCGCGCTGACGTCGTTGTTTACCATCATATTCACGGTGATTTTCAGAATCTATACGTCCAACAATTTCATTGAAATTATTAATGCCGCCCATTTCTCCGCCAGCACCATTGAAGAAGATACCACCATCAGAACTGTCTAAAAAGTGAGCGCTTGGTGAGTTGGCATTCGCAACCACAAATAGGCGATTTGCCGCTGCACCATTTTGCGGGTAACGACCAGAGCGTTTAGCTTGGCCTACTACAACCAAATTTTTATTAATGTTTGTCGCAACTGAGTTTGTATTCGTATTATCATCACCAGCATCAACTTCAGCGCCATTAATCAGTATTGAATCAATTTTAGTTAAAGCACCACTGCCTTCAATGTGCGCTGTAAAAATAGTCGCATTCATATGCTGATCTTTATAGTTGTTGTAACCAACACCATAAAATGTTGAATCATCTACATAGAGATCGCGCATACTCCCTTGAGCATAGTAATCACCATCTTGTTCGTCATTATACGCCCAATCAATAGCAGCTAACGTCGTATCATTCCATACAGCTGCTTTTGATGAGTAATAATACCTATTATCTCCAACACCACTTTTAGTTGATGTACTCCCCACAACATAGGTACCATCACTAGCCCATGCTCTAGATTGAGGTTTGGTTAAAATGTCAGCATTAGCAACATCTGAAAATACTTCATTACGTTTACTTGAAGTACTATAGTTGCCGACAGGAATAGAACTAGCGGCTCCACTCGCTTTGCTGAATGAATTAATAACTGTATTTATTGAATTGGTTGGCTTTTCCGCAGCCCCTTCAATAAATGCCAATGAATTAGGCGTGTCACTTCCATAAGTTTCATTAGACCAACTAGACCAACGATCTGAAGCCCAGTATTCACATGTAGCATAACCTAATTGGAAAAAGCAATAATCTTCAAATCCATCATAATCATCTTCAATGTAACCAAATGAGTTATCCATTGCGAAAGGCACTTCTTCACGATATGAGAAGCCATCTGGGCGCTCCCGAGTCTCGCCTGCTAGTTTATAGTCAGTGCCAAGCCCACAATCCTTTTCAAAACATCCCTTAGGAAAAGTGGTATTATCTGCAATTGGAGACGGCTGAATCGCTGTTCCATAATACTCAGTTTTCTCGCTTACTTCTGAATCTGGTAATCCTGAATCTACTTCCACCACTTTATAAAGCGCCGCGTGCGCAGGAAGCGCAGCGGACACCAAAACAGCTAATGTGGTTAATTGTAATTTACTACTCATTTAACTTCCTATTGTAGAGCTTCAAGTTCTTCCCAACGCTCGAATGCGACTTCCAACTCTTGCTCAGCTTCTGCTAAACGTCCTAAGACTTCATCTGTCTTTTTAGGATCTTGTTGGAAGAAAGACGCGTCGTTCACTTTCTCTTGAAGTTCAGTAATTTCGTTTTCTAATTTCTCTAATGTTTCAGGAAGCTGTTCAAGCTCGCGCTGTAACTTATATGATAATTTCTTTGGCTTAACAGTCTGCTCTACTATTTGAGTTTTAGCAGCAACTGGTTCAGCTTTCTCTTTTACTTTTGGAGCCATCGCATCACGAGTCGCCTGTACATTAGCACGTTGACGCTGTGCATCGTGATAGCCACCTACGAATTCTTCGATCTGGCCCTCACCTTCAAAGATCCAACTGGTCATTACTGTGTTATCAACGAACTGACGATCGTGACTTACTAATAATAATGTACCTTGATAGTTGGCAAGTAATTCTTCTAAAAGTTCCAATGTTTCGATATCTAAATCATTGGTTGGTTCATCAAGAATCAATAAATTGTTTGGACGAAGGAATAAACGCGCAAGTAATAGACGGTTTTTCTCACCACCAGACAATGCTTTAACAGGCTGACGAGCACGTTTTGGCGAGAATAAGAAATCTTGTAAGTAGCTTAATGCATGACGCTCACGGCCACCCACAGTTACTTCTTGTTTACCATCAGCTAGGTTATCAATAACTGTTTTTTCAGGATCTAATGCTTCACGGTATTGGTCAAAGTAAGCCACTTCTAATTTCGTACCACAATGCAATTTACCTGAATCCGGCTGCAGTTGGTCAAGCATCAGTTTAAGTAAGGTACTCTTACCACAACCATTCGCACCAATCAGTGCAATACGGTCGCCACGCATAACATTGAAGCTAAAGTTCTTAACAATGTTTTTGCCATCAATTGAGTAATGAAGGTTTTCAGCTTCAAATACAATTTTACCTGAACGATTTGACTCATCCACTTGGATATTGGCTTTGCCCATTACTTCACGACGCTCTGAGCGCTCACGACGCAATTGTTTTAATGCACGAACACGACCTTCATTACGAGTACGACGTGCTTTGATGCCTTCACGGATCCACGCTTCTTCTTGAGCAAGAACTTTATCAAACTGTGCGTTTTGATCGGCTTCTACACGTAGTGCTTCTTCTTTCGCTAGTAAATATTCTTCATAATTACCAGGGTAAGAAGATAAGTTACCACGGTCTAAATCAACAATACGTGTCGCCATTGATTGAATAAACGCACGGTCATGCGAGATAAAGATGATTGAACCTTTAAAGTCTTTTAAGAAAGTTTCAAGCCATTCAATCGTCGTTACGTCTAAGTGGTTGGTTGGTTCATCAAGAAGTAATACATCAGGATCAGAAACCAAAGCACGAGCTAATGCCGCTTTACGTTGCCAGCCACCAGATAAATCTGTTAATAGCGTATGTCCATCTAATTTCAACGATTCAAGAACCGACTGAATACGCATATCAAAATGCCATGCATTAAGGTGATCAATTTTTTCTTGAGCACGAGATAGCTTATTGATGTTTGATTCACTTGGATCAGTTTCTAGCAAATCAAGAAGGCGGTGATACTCTTTTAAGTATTTCCCCGCTTCCGCTAGACCTTCTGATACGTAATCAAATACAGTGCCGCTTTCATTACGCGGTGGATCTTGCTCTAGACGAGAAACCACCACATCTTGATTAATTTGAAGTTTGCCGTCATCCATAATGATGTCACCAGCAATTACTTTCATTAGCGTTGATTTACCTGCACCGTTACGGCCAACTAAACACACACGCTCATTTTCTTGTAAAGCGAAATCAGATTTGTCTAATAGCGGATGGTCACCAAACGCTAATTGACCGTTATTAATTGTAAGTAATGCCATTGTCTTCTAACCAATTCTTTAATTGCGATATATTGAATGGCCAATTTAGCTCAGATAAGCCATTGGCCACCACAGGTATTGTGACACCGTAACGAGAGAAAAGCTCATCGTTGAACGCGATGTCTACCGTGTCTACTTTTTCGATATCTACACCCACCTCCACAAGCAAGTCAAACGCTTGCTCGCAAAGGTGGCAGCCTTCCGTGCTATAGAGAGTAATCATTCGTCCCTAGCCTTCCTTGTGAGTAATAATCCAACAGTTATGAATGTGTTTATTACGAGCAAAATCAAGCGGCAATGTTTGCTTAGAAATGTTCTTCGCTTTAAGGCCAGCTTTCTCTAGTGCTTCGTCATCCATTTTGAAGTTACGTTTATTGTTCGAGAATACGATAGTACCGCCCTCTCGTAGCATACGTTTTAGGTTCTCAAGTAACATGATGTGATCACGTTGGACATCAAACGTCTGTTCCATACGCTTAGAGTTAGAGAACGTTGGTGGATCGATAAAGATTAAATCAAACTCACCTTCTGCTTGTTGTAACCACTGTAGACAGTCTGCTTGTAAGAACTGATGCTGAGTACCGGTTTGACCATTGGTATTCATGTTCTTCTGTGCCCACTCTAGGTAGGTACGAGACATATCAATCGTCATGGTAGATTTTGCGCCACCACAAGCCGCATGCACGGTTGCAGAACCAGTGTAAGCAAATAGATTTAAGAAATCTTTACCTGCAGCCATTTCACCTAACATTTTACGAGTTAACTTATGATCTAAGAATAACCCTGTATCTAGATAATCTTGTAGGTTAACAATCAGTTTTACGCCGTACTCATCAACATCAAAAGAGCGAGATTTCTCAGCTAATTTTTGATATTGGTTTTTGCCTGATTGCTTTTGACGAACTTTCAAAATCACATTGTTCGTTTCTACACCCGTTACTAGAACCGTTGCACGGATCATATCGGTTAGACGACGACGTGTTTTATCTTCAGAAATTGTTTTTGGTGCCGCATATTCTTGAATGATGATGTAATCTTTATAGACATCAATCGCTGCATTGTAATCAGGTAAATCTGCATCATACAAACGGTAACAATCTAATTTCTCTTTACGTGCCCATTTGCCGATCTTAGACATATTCTTTTTAAGACGGTTCATGAATTCAGGAGCAACTTCAATATTCGCTGCGTCTTTACGCTCTGAAGATTCTGTAATTGAGTAGTTTTTCTGAACACACGGTAATGCACCATTGTTCAATTTAAATTGCTTATCAGCACGCATGCGTATACACGCAAGTAAATCATCGTTACTTGAATAGATTGATGCTGTACAGCCACCAAACTGCTCTTTAAGCTGGCGACCAAACTCACTGTACAATGCAATCAATGCAGGTTCAGTACTTAAACGCTCACCATATGGAGGGTTACAAATCACTACGCCATTTTCAAACGCTTCTGGACGTTCAATCTTAGTTGCATCACCAACATCAAACGTAATTAAATCTTCAACGCCAGCACGACGTGCATTTTCACGAGCCGTTTGAATAACACGGTAATCACGGTCAAATCCGTAAAAATGGGTATCTACTTTCTTAACGCCACGACGACTCTTAACACGAGCTTCTGAACGAATTTCAGTCCACAACTCTTCATCAAAATCATTCAGAGCTTCAAAACACCATTTCTCACGCTTAACACCTGGTGCCATTTCACAAGCCATTAATGCAGCTTCAATTAGTAATGTACCTGAACCACACATAGGGTCTAATAATGGTTTGCTCTCATCCCATGTACTACGAAGAATAAGCGCTGCAGCTAATGTTTCACGTAGTGGCGCACGGCCCGCTTCAGTACGGTAGCCACGTTGATGTAAACCTGAACCAATTAAATCAAAGCCAAGAATCCCTTTCTCGCCAGATAAACGCATATGTATACGTAAATCAGGTTCTGCTTTATCAATATTCGGACGCTCTAAATCCGCCTTTGTGAAACGATCAACAATGGCATCTTTAACCTTTAACGCACCGTATTGGCTGTTTCGAATCTCACGGTTTGTACCGTTAAAATCCACCACCAATGTTTTATCTGCGCTGAAATAACTAGGCCAGTTGATTGCAGAAGCACCTAGATATAAATCCATATCATCACGAACGTCAAATTCAGACAAAATTTGAACAAAACGCGAAGCGATACGGCTCCATAAACAACAACGATAAACAACCTCGATTGGAGCTTCAAACGTAACCCCTGCATAAACTAATTTTGGGTCAGTAACACCAAGTGCAATAAGTTCGTCAGCGAGTAGGTTTTCAAGGCCTTTAGAAGTGATGGCTAAGTATTTTTTCATGGGATTCTTTTGGTTATTAAATTGCCTCGCATTATACATGAATCTCACTGAAAGAGGATAAATAGATTGTAGATAAATGCTAAGCAAAGACACTTAATTATTTCTTTTAAAACAATCGTTTATTAAATACCAAATCAACAATCAATAAAGCTTGTTTTTATATGGAAACATAAGCTTTCGCCAAATTACCCACAACCTCTGGACTATACCAGTGCAAGTTCAGTGCTGTAACTTTCATACAAAACAGCACAAATGGGGAATCCGACGAGAAAAAGAACTACTTTACTGTTTGAAATATCAGAAATGATTATGATGTTTTTTTATACTTCTTGGCTCTAGATCTCATTTTTAAGAGTTCAAAATGTAACGAGTTTAGCTGTTATTAAGGAAACTTAAAGAAAGGTAAAGGCGTACAAATGCTTAAAAAGCCATTCATAGTAAAAGCTTAAGCTATATTCTATAGGGTATATGGAGCGTGGTAGTTCGTATTTTCGGAGGAGTTAACGATAAAAAAGTAGTAAGGTATGCTTTACTCGTAAACTAACCAACCAAAGCATAATAAGCGGAGTTGACGACTTGCATCTTAGCCATTCGGTCATGCATAACTTTAATTGGTTCACAAAATGCCATGTATTTAACAGGATTAAGAGCAAAAGAGTCCATGTCCACTAGCATACACATGCTGGCACATTCGTAGTTTTCAACAATAATGAAATGCCCTTCCCCTAAGTCATTCTTAAGAGAGACAACTTCTCCCTCTTCAGGAGAATAGCCATGGCCTTGAGATTCAAAAAACCAGCTTTTAGGTAGCATAGGCTTATGAAAGCGCTTAGCTGCTACACAATTAAGTGCTAGCTCTACTTTACGAGGCTCAGACAATGGTAGGAATGAAATATGTTCTACAAACATTTGGTAGGCAGAGGCATCATCAACAGAGAATTTACACTCGTCAAAAGCACTATCAATAAGTACCTTAGAAGGTAAGTTCACACGGAATACCATGTCCATACCTAAATCAAGCATTAGAGATTGTGCTTTATTGTCGTAATACCAATTCCATGTATCACTTGGTTTAAGCATTATCATTTCTCTCTTGAAAAAACGGGAAGAATCCCTTCGATAGCCAATCACCAATTACTGCAAATCATGCTAAAAATTCATGTGTATTTTCAGTCAAAAATAATACTGGTGCAATTAATCGTTAATTTTACAAGAGGTTAGCAATAAAAAAAGGGGAAATTTTCATTCCCCTTTCTGTTTGAATAGTCTGTAAGCAACTTTCGCTACTTTTTATAACAATTAAATATTGTTTACAATATCTTTAACTAATGCAGGACCTTTATAAATGAAGCCTGAGTAGACTTGCACCAGATCAGCACCTGCCATCATTTTTTCTTTTGCTGCAACATAAGAGTCAACACCACCTACCCCAATAATTGGTAAAGAATCACCAAGCAGCTCTTTAAGGCGACGAACAACTTCAGTACTGCGAGTTTGAACAGGACGACCACTTAAGCCTCCCATCTCTTCCGCATGCTTCATGCCTTCAACCATTGAGCGATCTAATGTTGTGTTGGTTGCAATCACACCATCAATTTTATACTTCATTAGAGAGTCAGCAATTTGAGATAATTCATTATCATCCAAATCAGGCGCAATCTTCAAAGCGATAGGAACATACTTACCGTATTTCTCAGCTAATTCTTTTTGCTTCTCTTTCAATTGAGAAAGAAGATCATCCAATGCTTCACCATATTGAAGAGTACGAAGACCTGGAGTGTTTGGCGATGAGATATTAATCGCAATATAACCTGCATATTGATATACCTTATCCATACAAATCAGGTAATCTTCTGTACCCTTCTCAATTGGTGTGTCTTTATTTTTACCAATGTTAATACCAATAACACCGTCAAATTTTGCTTTCTTTACGTTCTCAACTAAATTATCGACACCAAGGTTATTAAACCCCATACGGTTGATGATACCTTCAGCTTCAATAAGACGGAAAAGACGTGGTTTATCATTACCAGCTTGAGGGCGAGGAGTAACAGTACCAACTTCAATAAACCCAAATCCCATCGCGCCAAATGCTTCAATACATTCGCCGTTCTTATCAAGACCAGCAGCAAGGCCGAGAGGATTTTTAAATTGAATTCCCATTACTTCTACAGGTTTAGAAGCCAATTTTTGACGATAGAAGAGATCAAGTGGAGTGCCGGTAAAACGTTTAAAATTTTGAATAGCTAAATCATGTGCTTTTTCAGCATCAAGTTTGAAAATGCCAGCTCTGGCGATGCGGTATAACATTGTAGCTCCAAAAAAAGTCCCGAATAAACGGGGAGTCATTATTCACTGATTTTATTAACAATTCAAACTTAATCGTACTTTATTCATCATTATTTATTGCAATCTAAAAGCTCACCACTGCCTAAGAACATATAAATTCAATATAATCACTTATTAATACACTTAAATACAAAATTTATCGAGGAAATAAAAAGGGAAAGTGAATAAAAACTCACCTTCCCTTTTATTATGCAAACGTTTAGCTAAGAACGCTAAACCCTATTATCATTAATTGCCAGCGTGCGAAGAACAACTTAAATTAAGCAAGGTTAACTCTCTTAATGCTACTGAGAATTTCGCAAATTCATGAACCGAACCTACTTTGAACTCATTTAAAATGTTGTCCCAGCGCCCTACTGATGCCATGTTCTTTTTACACCAGTCTTCTATCGCATTTTCAACTGAATCACTGTCTTTATACTCATCAAGTACAAGTTGAGTTAATTGACGTTGCTGCCAATCTAGATCTTCACGGAAAGAAGCGCGAGCTAATGCTTGCCAGTGGTTATCAACACCTTGGTTATTAATTTGTTTCAAGAACCAATGCAGTGACAACTTATCTCCTAATACATAGTATAAACGAGCTGACGTAGATACCGGTCGCTCTGTCACTTCGGCAACAGCTGAAATATCCATTGCTGAATACAAGCTACTTAAACGTGCTAATACATTACCCAGTTCACACGGGACTCCCATTTCCAGATAGTGATTTGCTTGTTCAATATGCTCAACAACTTCATCATTTACCAAATAGCTATCCAGGTTCATTTTAATATCATCAACCGCTGGTTTATATTTTACTATCAACTCCTGAATCGTCATTTTTTGTGAACCATTACGTAATAGCCAGCGTGCTACTCGACGGATGGTTCTACGCATAGTAAAGAACGCATCATACTGTGCTTCAGTCGTGGCAATATTATCTAAATTACGGATCTCTTTGAATAAATCCCCAAATTCAAAAATTGCTCGAGTAGCAGAATAAGCATTAGTTATATCAGTGACACTGTAACCAGTTTCTTCATGCATGCGAGTGATAAAGTTGCACCCCATTTCATTAACCATCTGATTTGCTAAGCAAGTTGCGATGATTTCTGAACGTAATGGGTGGTTATCCATCGCCGCTTTATAGTTACGCTGTAACTCAGTAGGAAAATACGTAGTTAGTAAATCTGCATGGTATGGATTATTTGCTATTTCATCACAGGCTAACTGTTCTTTAAGCACCATTTTTCCATAAGCAACAAGAACAGAAAGCTCTGGACGAGTTAACGCCTGCCCCATTTTCTCACGCTCAATCAATGTTTCGTCATCAGGAATAAACTCTAATCCACGATCCAATTGACCTTGTTTTTCTAAATGATGAATAAAACGGATCTGCTCTTTAACTAATGACGTACCTTGTTGTTCTGTTACAGAGATCGACTCTGATTGGCAATACGCATCATCAAGAACAATGTCACCGACTTCATCTTCCATTTTCTGAAGCAGAACATTACGTTGCTTGTACGTTAGATCCCCATTAGCAACCAGACCATTAAGTAGGATCTTAATGTTTACTTCGTTATCAGAGCAGTCAACACCACCCACATTATCAACGAAATCAGTATTAACTCGACCACCTTTAAGGCCATATTCAATACGACCCAATTGAGTCATACCAAGGTTCCCGCCCTCACCAACTACTTTTGCATTTAGCTCTGATCCATTGATACGTAAGGAATCATTCGCACGGTCACCGACATCTGCGCTAGTTTCTTTACTTGATTTAACGTAAGTGCCTATGCCGCCATTCCACAACAGATCAACATCCATTTTCAAGATCATCTGAATGAGATCATTTGGCGCTAATGACTGTTTGCGAGTGCCTAGCATCTTCTGAATTTCAGGAGAAAGATCTATCGACTTAGCTCGACGAGAGAATATACCACCGCCTTGAGATATCAGATCTTTATTGTAATCTTCCCAACTTGAACGAGGCAGTTCAAATAAACGAGCACGTTCCGGCCATGTAATCTCAGCATTTGGATTAGGATCGATGAAAATATGCATATGGTTAAACGCTGCTTGAAGGCGAATATGTTTAGATAGCAACATACCATTACCAAACACATCACCAGCCATATCACCAACACCAGCAACGGTGAAATCAGTCGTTTGACAATCAATATCCATTTCACGGAAATGACGTTTAACAGATTCCCACGCCCCTTTTGCAGTAATACCCATGGCCTTATGGTCATAGCCATTAGAGCCGCCTGAAGCAAAGGCATCGCCTAACCAAAAATTATATTCATCTGATACTGAGTTTGCTAAATCAGAGAATGTTGCCGTTCCTTTATCTGCAGCAACAACTAAATACGGGTCATCATCATCATGACGAACGACATTTTGTGGTGGAACAACCTCACCTTCAATGATGTTGTCAGATACATCTAACAACGCACGAATGAATTGTTTGTAGCAACGTTGCCCTTCTGCGAAAATATCATCACGTGTTGTAAAGTTATGTTGCTTCTTACAAACAAACCCACCTTTTGCTCCAACTGGAACAATAACCGTGTTTTTAACTTGTTGTGCTTTTACAAGACCAAGAACTTCGGTACGGAAATCTTCTTGACGATCTGACCAACGTAATCCACCACGTGCCACTTTACCACCACGTAAATGCACACCTTCAATATCAGGCGCATAAACAAAGATCTCAAAAGCAGGCACTGGTGCTGGAATTTCAGGGATATTCGATGGCTGTAGTTTCAGTGATAACCATGGCTTAGATTGGCCATTTTCACATACTTGATAATAGTTAGTACGAAGCGTCGCAACAATCATCTCTACATAACGGCGAATGATACGGTCATCATCTAAACTTTCTACTTTATCTAAGCTATTATAGATAGCATCAAGCTGTTTTTTCTCTTTCTTCTCAGACCAAGCTGCTGAAGGGTTAAAGCGAAGATCAAAGAGATTAACCACAGATACTGCAAGTTTCGTATGTGTAGATAGAGTATCTTCAATGTATTGTTGACTGAATGGAAAGCCTACTTGGCGCATATAACGAGCATAAGCACGTAAAATAGTGACTTCTCGCCCAGATAAACCAGCACCTAAAACTAAGCGGTTAAAACCATCACTCTCTAATTGCCCACCCCAAATTTGAGCAAACGCTTCTTGAAAACGACCACGAGCTTGACGTAAATCGACTTCTTCCGAGCCATTATGGATCATGGAGAAATCCAAGATCCAATCAACAGATCCATCACTCTTCTTAACGCTATATGGTGATTCACCAATTACTCGCAATCCTAAGTTTTCAAGCATAGGCATCACATCAGATAAATGAATTGGCTCATCACGATGGAACAGTTTGAGCTTAACGTTAGCTGAGCCCTTTTTCTCTTCTTGTGGACGATAAAATAACATTCCCAACTTATTATCATCGCTCAATAACTCAAGAAGTTCGATGTCCGCAACAGCCGAACCAGGAAGTGTTGCTTCTTTATATGAACGAGGAAAAGCTCGTTGATATTTCTTTGCAATCGCTGTACCTATGCTTTCGCCTAGATTCGCAACAATCACATCACACAGACGATCATCCCACGTAGATGCTGCTTCCATTAAATTATTTTCAATATCTTTCACATTAATGTCGCCGTTATTATTATCTACACGCACAATATAATGAGTTCTTGCTAAAGCACTCTCAGAGAAAAACGTCGTAAATTCAACTTCTTGATCTGAACCAAAATAGTCCTTCAAAATACGTTGAGTTTGACGACGAAGTTCAGTGTTATAACGCTCTTTGGTTACATACACCATGCATGAAAAGAAACGACCGAACGGATCACGACGCACAAATAAACGTAATAAATCACGATCTTGCATCTTCACCACACCCGTACCGACTTCAAGCATCTCTTCTTCGGTAGCTTGGAACAGTTCATCACGTGGATACGTTTCAAACAAATTCGTTAATGCTTTAAAAGAATGCGAGCCTTTGATGTATTGGCTTGACTCTAGAATACGCTCTACTTTATTACTAAGAAGAGGAATGTTAGACACACTTTGATTATAAGCGGTTGAAGTATAAAGACCAGTAAAGCGATGTTCACCGACTACTTTTCCTTTTTTATTCAATCGTTTAATACCAATATAATCCGTATAAGCTGGGCGATGAATTCGAGATTTAGTATTTGATTTAGTTAAAATCAATAAATCGGATTTTTTCGCAGCCGCACGTGCTGAAGATGGCATCTCAGATAACTTCGTAGTGCTAATTCTCGAGCCTAATGAGAACAGACCTAACCCCATTTCTGGTGTTGGCGTCAGTTCATGATCACCTTCTACGGCAACCAAATCAAAGTTCTTGTACCCCATTAATGTGAAATTATGATTTTGTAACCAAGTTAAAAATTCAATCGCTTCATTAACTTGCTCTTTTTCAAGCGGTGAATCATTTGCGTGAAGCTCTAGAATAACCTCTGTCAATTTTTCAGACATTGGCTTCCATTCATTCACTACACGGCGAATATCTTCTAGCACTAATATTAATTCAGCTTGGAGAGCTTCCATTTCAGAAGCATCATTTAAATGATCGACCTCGAAGTGGAAAAGGGTTTGTTGCATTTTTCCATCGCTGCTACAGATCGAAATAATCTCACCGTTTTCATCACGTGTAAAACAATGTGGACCATGAAGCATAAAGTGACTTGTCGTATCGAGGCGGGTTAATGCCATTTTAACAGAATCAACCAGAAAAGGACTATCTGGCGCGACAATCTCAACCACACTGTGGGTTGATTGCCACCCATCTTGACTTAATGTTGGATTAAAAACACGAACCGAAATATCAGACAAATTAACATCTGATAAATGATTCCAAAGACTGAGAGTTGCACCATACATATCGGATTCATTACGTTGCTGTAAATCATCATCATCAATATTGGCAAATAAACGCTGAGCAAGTTGCGTTACTAGGGATTGTTGAGGCATTTCAAGCTTTTCAGCAATTAGAGCGTACACTTTCTCAAGTAGTACTGGAACGATAGGATCACGCGTCGTCATAAAGCGAATGCTCCGTTTCTTATGATTAGAATTATTTTATCAATCACAGTAAGTAAGAGTTCAGAAATAGCGAAGGAAAAATACTTGAGAACAAGACGGAATTTTTCGATAAGTAGTTACTCTACAATCAAAAATTTCAACGCAGTTATCGAGTGTTTTAACAAGCTAAGATGACCTGTTATTTGCTACGATTGATATATAGTGTAGCAGTTGAAACTGCTTATGCGCCTCATATTGTAAGGATAATATGACTGAAACGTTATGACTTTTTTGCGTGCTAGAGGCTTTATAGTTAGAAATGTGATTAAGGTAGAGGTTTATCCTATCTGCTCAAGATTTACAAAACGATTATTTTGATCAACAGTCAAACGAAAGCGACCTTTCACTCCTAATTGAGTTAAAAACGCGCGAAACCGTGATGCTGGTAACTGAAGCTTTAATCCTTGTTCGGTCACCACTAACACAGTACTGGCCGCACCAGAATAGTGACTTAGAAAAGATTGGTAACTGACATTAACTCGAAAATAATAAAACGTATTCATGATTAAATAAGTGCATTAACTCTGTAAGAAAAAAACGAAGTATAAAGAAAAAATAAAAAATGGTCAGCATAAAATACTGACCATTTCACCTTTAGATCATATTAAGATCGCACTATTACGCTAATGCTTTTGTTACCTTTTCAAAAAGATCTTTAGCTAGATTATCTAGATCCGCCAAGCGTTGTAACTGCGCTTTCATTAACGTTTGACGATCACTATCGTATTTCTTAAATTTCAATAATGGGTCAATTAAACGCGACGCAACTTGCGGATTACTCACATTAAGATCAAGTAATATATCACCTAAAAATGCGTAACCTTCTCCGGATTTAGTATGGAAATTCACCGCATTATTAGCAGCAAATGATCCGATCAAGCTACGAATACGGTTTGGGTTTTTCAAGCTAAACGCTTTGTGATTCATCGTCTCTTTAATCGTAGATAAAGCACCTACACTTGGGTTTGAGCCCTGTAAAATAAACCACTTATCCATAACTAAGCCGTCATGAGACCATTTTTCACTGAAGTCATTCATCAACACTTCGCGAATAGAAAGCTCTGCTGAATTAGCAGAAACCATCGCTGCCATAGTATCAGTCATGTTATCTGCACTCTTATATTGCGCTTCAACTAATGACTCACCAACGTCTGTTTTTGCTAAATAACTTAGCGCACAATTTCGTAAAGATCGTTTACCAATCGCGTCATGATCTACAGAATAAATCTCTTGTTTCAAACTGTGATAAGTTGCAGAAAACTCATCTTTAAGATCTCTTGCTAATGTCTGTTTAATAAAACCAAGCGCTTTATCAATCGCATCGACATCAACCGTATCAAACCAACCTGTGATCTCATTATGATTTGGCAGTACAAACATTTCAGCAATAAAGGCATGGTCTAATTCTGCATTTAATAATACACCGCGGAAAGCATCGACAACGACTTCAGGCAAAACTAATGATTCATTATTTTGAACATGAGTTATGTTCGCACGAATATAGTTTGCAAGTAGCATCTGCCCTGCATCCCAACGAGCAAAATCATTTTTAGCATGAACCATTAAGAAAATTAATTCTTCATCGCTATAAGCGTAATTTAGTTTAACTGGTGCTGAAAATTCACGAAGTAAAGAAATGACAGGCTTTTCAGAAACATCTTGGAAAACAAACGTTTGTTGTTCTTCAACTACATTCAATACATGACCAATATTTTCATTGTTACAGCGTAACTCTATTACTGCCCCATCGCGTGTATAAAGCTCAATATCTAATGGAATATGTAATGCTGATTTTTCAGTTTGATCTTCTGTTGCTGGTGTATGCTGTTTCACTGTTAAAGCATATTCTTGTTTTGCTTCATCGTATTCAGAAGTAACAGATAAAACAGGCGTACCCGATTGACTGTACCAAAGACGGAACTGAGTCAAATCGATGCCAGATGCATTTTCCATTGCTAATACAAAATCTTCACAAGTTGCTGCCGTACCATCATGACGTTCAAAATAAAGTTTCATTCCTTTTTGGAAATTTACTTCGCCCAATAAAGTATGCATCATGCGGATTACTTCACTGCCCTTTTCGTATACCGTCAACGTATAGAAGTTATTCATTTCTATTACTTTTTCTGGGCGAATTGGGTGTGCCATTGGGCTCGCATCTTCAGCAAATTGAGGTCCGCGCATAATACGAACATTATTAATTCGGTTCACAGAACGAGAACCTAAATCTGATGAGAACTCTTGATCACGAAAAACGGTTAAACCTTCTTTTAAGCTTAATTGGAACCAATCACGACAAGTAACACGGTTGCCCGTCCAGTTATGGAAATATTCATGACCAATTACCGCTTCAATACCTAAATAATCAGTATCCGTTGCTGTTTCTTGTTTTGCTAATACAAACTTAGAGTTAAAGACATTTAAACCTTTATTTTCCATTGCGCCCATATTGAAGAAATCAACAGCAACAATCATATAAATATCAAGATCGTACTCAAGATCAAAACGCTCTTCATCCCACTTCATTGAGTTAATTAATGATGTCATTGCATGAGGAGTACGATCTAGATTCCCTTGATCTACATAGATTTCAAGAGCAACATCACGACCTGATTTAGTTTTATAAGTATCTGTTAATACATCAAAATTTCCTGCGACTAATGCAAAAAGATACGCAGGTTTTGGAAAAGGGTCTTGCCAATGAACAAAATGTTTACCGTCATTAAGGTCCCCATGACTAACACGATTACCGTTACTTAATAAATGTGGGTATGCATTTTTATCTGCGATTACTTTTGTTGTAAAACGCGCTAATACATCAGGACGATCTAAATAATAAGTGATACGACGGAAACCTTCTGCTTCACACTGCGTACAAAAACCATCGCCTGATTTATATAAACCTTCAAGTGCAGTATTTTCTTGAGGATTAACTTCTGTCACAATCGTTAATGTAAAATCACCACTCACATTATGAATCGTTAATTGTGTATCTGTTTGGGTATAATCAGAATGATCAACATCATTTACTTTCAGCGACACTAATATCATCCCTTCCCCTTCAAGAAGAAGATCGGTTGATTGTTTTAGTTGTTGTACTTTTGAAGTCGCTGATATGAACGTTTTTGTATCATCAAGATCAAAAACTAAATCGATGTCTGAAATGGTAAATTCTGGAGATTGATAATCACTACGAAATTTAGCCTGAGGTTGTTGGCTCATAATATATCCTTATGATGTCTATCACTAATGAATGAATACAAATAGATATTTAGTGATAGTAACTAATTAACCCAACTATTTTCGCACAAGATCTAACAAGAATGTTAATTAAAAGTGGTATAGGCTCATATTTCTATCCCGAGAGTCACATTATTCTCTTTGTAATAAGGCATACATACCAAACTGTTCATTTTTTAATTCAAAAACTCCATTATTAATTATGAAGGTAGATTCTTGTTCTCCATCTTCATACAGTAAGACTAAATCATCATCTTCAAAATAATAATAGCCAACTTGTTGATTTCTTTTTCCAGTATCAGAAACGACCTCAAGTAAAAAGACAAAGTCCGATCGTAACTTTAAATTTAAAGATTCGATATTACTCACCATAATATCTTCACCTGAAACTAGTTTTGAATTCCACGAGCCAGTCATTCTTTCTGGCACCACTTTAAAAAACTCAACTCCGTTTAAGTACAAGCGATTGTGACTGACTTGATAATGATAGACTTGAGACTCTTCTTCCTTACCTTCAAAACGAATACTGTCTTGAGAAATCTCAAATGTCCCTTTCCATTCTTCAGCAGTATTAGAAGATGTTTCAATCATTTCAATCGAAAACTCATTATCTGAACTTAGTCTAATATGAAGAACATCATAATCATTTTCTACGTGAGGTGGTTTAAAGAAATACCAATCTCCAATAAGAAATGGATTTTCAAAATAAGTCAGTGAATTATTCTCAAGTTCAACCTTTGCATTAGCTGCAAGTGGATTCATAAAGAAGAGTAATATAAATAAGGCCATCAACTTCATAACAAGACTCCAGACAAGATAGAGAATATGTATTTACTCTCATACCTTAAGACTAGATGAAATCTCAGTAATTTGCTGTTTTTTAGACAAAAAAAACAGAAGTCACTATAACTTCTGTTTTTAACTTATATCTAAGATTATTTTTTCTGATTCATTAACGCTAAATCAATTGTAATTGAAACGGCTTCATCTAAATAAGCATCAGGAACTTCATAATCTTTCGGGATATCATCAAGAGTTTTAAACCCTTCTTTTTTAAGAAGTTTTTGTCTCTCATTCACCCGAGTAAGACGACGAACATCAGCTTCATCACTTTCTTTCTCACGAACCTTTTTATTCAATGAAATCGAAGTGATGTCTTTATCGGCTTTATAACGAGCAATGTCTTCTTGAATAAATCCGAACTCTTCATCGGTTTTAATTCGTTCAACATGTTTTTTCGCTAACGGTTCAATTGTATTTACAATCTGGTTAGTTTGAGTATAGGGTGCCGCTTTAATGCTATCCCAAGGAAGCGCATTATCTTCAACACTTTCACCAGTTTCTTTTGGATCAATCGCGGTTGGGAACGCAATATCAGGAACAACGCCAAGATTTTGAGTACTACCACCATTAATTCGGTAGAATTTCTGAATCGTGTATTGAACATGACCAAGAGGCTTATCAAAAAGATCATAAATATGATTTAATGAACGGTGTTGTTGGACAGTACCTTTACCAAATGAATTTTCACCTAAGATCACGGCACGGCCATAATCTTGCATTGCTGCAGCAAAAATCTCAGAGGCAGATGCACTGTAGCGATTCACTAATACTGTCATTGGACCAGTATATGAAATCTCACCATCGGTATCAGCATTAACATTTACTCGTCCATAACTATCACGAACTTGAACTACAGGACCTGAAGTAATAAATAATCCAGATAATGCGGTTGCTTCTGTTAACGCACCACCACCATTGTTACGTAAATCAACAATAATGCCGGTAATATCTTGTTCTTTCAGTTCAGCAATCTGTTTTTTCGTATCTTCGGCTAATCCAACATAAAAACTAGGTACTTCTAACACACCTACTTTCTTGCCATTTTGCTCAATGACTTCAGATTTAACTGCTCTATCTTCTAAACGGATTTTATCTCGAACAATTGTGACAGTGTGACTTTTTGAATCATTGCCTTCTGGCAAGATATCAAGCTTCACTTTTGTCCCTTTTGGTCCTTTGATAAGTTGAACAACATCATCTAAACGCCATCCAATAACATCAACGATTTTTTCACCTTCTTGTCCGACACCAATAATTCGGTCGCCTTCAGAAAGTTGTTTACTCGTTAATGCAGGCCCGCCCGCAACTAAAGAACGAATAACCGTATAATCATCCGTTGCTTGTAATACTGCACCGATCCCTTCTAATGAAAGATTCATTTCTGATTGGAATTGCTCGGCATTACGAGGAGATAGATAACTGGTATGAGGATCAACTTCACGCGCAAACGCATTAATGTAAAGTTGGAACGCATCTTCATTATGACTTTGAGTCAAACGCTTAAGCGCATTATTATAACGTTTACCTAACATCTCTTGGATTTCAGGCCAATCTTTACCTGTCATAGACAGATTAAGAGCGTCATATTTAACACGTTTACGCCACAGTTCATTTAATTCAGCTTCATCTTTTGGCCAAGCCGCTTCAGAGCGATCAAGTTCGAGAGATTCATCAACCGTATAATTGAACTCTTTATCTAAAAGAGATAGCGCATAAACATAACGTTCAAAGCGACGTTTGAGTGATAAGTTATAGATATCAAAAGCAGCTTGAGAATCACCTACTTTTAATTGATCATCTAACTTAGTTGATAATGGGGCGAATGAAGTAAGATCGGCTTGAGTAAATATATTACGATTGTAATCAAGCATGTCTAAATATCGCTCATAAATGGCAACTGAAAAGTCGTCATCCAATGAGAAATGCTTGTAATGAGAACGTGTAAAACGAGAAGTAACACGCTTACTTGCAGTTGAATGCTGCGTTTCTGCGGTTAATACAGGTAAGTCCGTTTCTGAATACTTGGCTTCGAGAACCTTAGCTTCAAGTGCGTGTGCAGATGCTGCTAGCATAACGCCAGCAGCAATCAGCGAGACTCTAAATCGACAATTCATACGTCGGGAGTGCTCCTTTATGAACGAAGATTCTCCGCTTTAACAACCATTTGCAGGCCGTTCGATAAGCGAATTCGTACATCATCCTTGTTAATTTCAACGATTGTCGCAGGCATATTACCTTTACCCATGTTCACGCTTACGTTGTTACCAACAGTAATTTCATCTGCGTTTAAAGCACGAGTTTCAACTGGCTGTTCTACTTTTTTAGTAGCAGCAGGTTGAGGACGACGCTTAGGTGGAGTAGCAGCACGAGCTGTTTTCTTAGCTTTTGCTTCTTCTCTTACTTTTTTAGCTTGCTCTTTACGGCGAGCAGCTACTTTTGCTTTACTCTCTTCAAGAGTAGCTTTAGCGTGTTCAATGTGCTCTTCTTCTAGTTCACCACAAGGGTTACCATCTAAATCAACACGAGATGCGCCCGGCTTAACACCGTGTAGGTAACGCCAAGAAGAGGTGTATTGACGTAAACCAGCACGTAGCTGAGTTTTACTTACTTTAGGATCATCGCTTAAACGCTCTGATAAGTCTTGGAAGATACCAATTTTAAGAGGTTTAGCTTCGCCTTCTAAGATAAAGCATTTCGGGAAGCGTTCAGCAATGTATGCAATTACTTCTTTGCTGTTCGCTAATTTTTCAGAGTTTTCCATGTAGTTTCCTGATAGTACGGTTTATCCCGTATTTAGGTGTATTTCTAGTAAAGATATTCCGCTATTATAGATACTTAAGCGTGAAAAACCACTACTGAAGGAAAATTAAAGTCTCTTTTCTGCTTCTTTCATGAAATCAATCAGTCCTTTTTCGTCAATTTCACTAAATCGTGCAATTTTTGGGCTATCAATATCCAGCACTCCTGCTAGTTTTCCATTTTTATAAAATGGGATCACAATTTCAGAGTTACTTTCAGCATCACAAGCAATATGTCCTTCAAATTGGTGCACGTCATCTATACGCTGGACGGTCTCTGTCGCAAAAGCAGTTCCACAAACGCCTTTACCTATCGTGATTCGAATACAAGCTGGTTTACCTTGAAATGGCCCTAACACTAATTCGTCTTCTTTAAATAAGTAAAAACCAACCCAATTAATGTTATCCAATTCCATATTCAGCAATGCACTGATATTCGCAAGGTTTGCAATAAAGTCTGTTTCGCCTTCTATCAGCCCTATCGCTTGCTGAGTTAAACGTTTGTAATGTTTTAATTCCATTTGTAATTTTCCTTTATTCACTTGCGACTCGTTATATACTGAGTACAATGCCTCGATAAAAACAGTAATAGGAATCACTCTCATTATGAGCAATGTCAATTCATCTACAATTAACTGGAATTGGTTATTAAGGCAAGCAAAAACCTATAAAAAACGATTGTTTTTTGCAAATCTCATCGCAATCATAGCTACCTTGATTAGTGTGCCTATTCCATTATTAATGCCATTAATGGTTGATGAGATCTTATTAAACAAACCATCAACCGGTATTGAATTATTAAATACAATGCTCCCTACATTTTGGCAGGGACCTTTTGGCTATATCTTTTTGGTGCTTGTTTTAGTCATTCTTATGCGTGTCGTTAGCCAAATACTAAACATTTATCAAGGAAGACAGTTCACCCTAGTATCTAAAACCATTACCTATCAAATCCGCCTTCAGTTATTAGATAAATTAAGCCGTATAAGTATGAAGGAATACGAGTCTCGTGGCAGTGGTGGTATTAACTCTCATATAATTACAGACATAGATACTATTGATAAGTTCCTCGGCCCGACACTTAGTCGCTTTATTGTGTCCTTTTTAACCGTTATTGGAACTGCTGGAGTTCTGTTATGGATAAACTGGCAGCTTGGCTTATTTATCCTTCTGGTTAACCCTATTGTTATCTATTTATCTCGTAAGCTAGGACATCGCGTAAAAGATCTTAAACGAAAAGAAAATCAATCGTATGAACGCTTCCAAACCCGTTTAATTGAAACCTTAGATGGAATCTACCAATTACGAGCATCAAATCGTGAGCGTATCTTCTTAAATCAGCTAAAAACTCAAGCGGATGAAATAAGACACAGTGCCGACCAATTTGCTTGGCAATCGGAAGCTGCGGGACGACTTTCCTTCTTACTTTTTTTACTAGGTTTTGAGCTTTTTCGTGCAGCAGCCATGGTTATGGTGTTGATCAGTGATTTAAGTATTGGGCAAATGTTTGCGATATTTAGTTACTTATGGGTGATGCTATCTCCTATTCAAGAACTACTTAATATTCAGTTTTCTTGGTATGGGGCTTCAGCCGCATTAAAACGAATTAACACACTCCTACATATTGATGAAGAGCCAAAAGTCAGTTCAACAGTCGATCCGTTCCATCAAGAAACCGCCACTGAAATAACCATTAACAATTTAAATTTTAGTTATAACGATGAAAACCAAGTATTAAATGATCTCTCTTTAACAATACGAGCAGGTGAAAAAGTTGCCTTAGTTGGGACCAGTGGTGGTGGGAAATCAACGCTTATTCAACTATTATTAGGGTTATATCAACCAACTGATGGTCATATCCTTTTCAACGGACATAATACGAAAGACATCGGTTTTGAAAATATTAGAAACCAAATCTCGGTTGTATTACAGCAACCTATACTATTTAACGATACACTAAGGCATAATCTAACCTTAGGATCAGACTATTCTGATGATTTATTGTGGAATGCACTTGATGTCGCACAACTGCAAGATGTGGTAATTCAACTAACAGATGGATTAAACACACAAATCGGTCGCCAAGGCGTTAAGCTTTCAGGTGGTCAACGTCAGAGATTGGCTATCGCAAGAATGGTGTTAACTGATCCTAAATTTGTTATTTTAGATGAAGCTACGTCAGCATTAGATACGGCAACAGAAGCAGCGTTACATAAGGCATTAAGTGAATTCTTAATAGGAAGAACAACATTGATTGTTGCGCACCGTTTAAGTGCCGTAAAACAAGCCGATACCATTTATGTATTAGATGATGGTAAAGTGTCTCAGTCAGGCACACATCATGAACTGGTTACACAGCAAGGACTGTATCAAACTCTATATGGATCAATTCAAAGTTAATAGATTGGATATAAACCGTGGAAGACGCTAAATTTCGTCGCTGCCACGGCTGTGATCTTGTCGTTAAAGTAGCGAAGGTAGAAAGAAAGCAGAATGCACACTGCCCTCGCTGCAATACACAACTGTATCGTGGTAATCGAATTTCATTAAACAGTGATTTAGCTATCGCTATTGCTGCGTTGTTGCTATTTATACCTTCGCATTTTTTCCCGATGGTCACCATTCAATTGTTTGGTGTCATGATCCCTGCCACGCTGCCTTCAGGAACCATCACTCTAATGGGTGAAGGCTTTCCTATGCTTGGATTATTAATTTTATTTTGTAGCTCTATAGTTCCGTTTCTTGTTTGTGGCTCGGTCGTTACTGCGCATTTAGCACTCAGACGAAAATGGTTTACTTTATTTAGAAGCAGCATTTCAACCATTCAGCATTTAAAGGATTGGATGATGTTGGATGTTTTTCTCGTAAGCTTAGCTATTGCGTGTTTTAAAATACAAGATCATGCCGATATATTCATTGGTTCCGGTCTGTACGGTCTCATCCTACTGCAATTTGTTACCTCGTTATTATTAACACACGTGAGTGCAAGACGTTATTGGCGAGTATGGCAAAGAAAACATCAACAACATATTGAAGCACCAATTAGTGAGCCCGAAGAGTCTGTTCATTGTGGGCATTGCCACTTCACACAACAAAAAGGCAGTCACTGTATCCGCTGTAAACGTCCGATACATTCAAGAAAACCAAAGTCCATACAGAAAACATGGACCTATTTACTTACTGCTGCAATATTTATCATTCCTGCAAATATTCTCTCTATCTCTATACTATTAACTAACGGTAAGCGATTAGAAGATACAATATTTTCAGGGGTTGCAGGATTAATAAAAACCGATATGTATGGCATTGCCATTATCATCTTTGTTGCAAGTATCATTGTACCTGTCGCTAAAATTCTTGGCTTAGGCTATTTATTATTATGCGTTCAATTTAAACGAACCGTTTTTCATCGCCAAAGAATGTCAATATATGTGGCCGTAAAATGGATAGGTAAATGGTCCGTAATGGATTTGTTTGTAATCTCGATTATGATGACATTAATCGATCGTGGACAAATTCTAGATTTCACTCCCGGCCTTGGTGCCGTTGCCTTTGGCTTAGTTGTGGTATTCACCATGCTAGCCGCTGAAAGTTTTGATTCTCGTTTAATTTGGGATAATTATGAGCGAAGCAAAAAATCTTGATTCATCTATTGAACAAGTAAACATCAAAAACGAACGAGGGATATCTCCACTTTGGATGCTACCCCTTCTTGCCCTATGTCTTGGGGGCTGGTTAGTTTATTCTGCTTTTATGGAAGCAGGCCAACGTGTTCAAATCTATTTTGATGATGCGCAAGGTTTGATTGCCGGTCGCACGACCATTCGTTATCAAGGTCTTGAAGTCGGTATGGTGAAAAATATTACCTTATCTGAAGACCTCTCTAATATTTATGTGGATGCAGATATTTACCCAGAAGCATCAAACCTCCTTAAAGACAGCACTCAATTTTGGCTTGTTAAGCCTCAAGCCTCTTTAACGGGTATTTCAGGGTTAGATGCGCTGGTTTCTGGTAATTACATCGCTATTTTACCTGGTTCAGGTGAGGCAAAAACAACATTTACCGCCTTAGCAAACTCCCCAGCAATTCAACCCGATACAACAGGACTAAGTGTTACGCTTCGTTCTAAAGATTTAGGGTCAATTTCTGTTGGTTCAAAAATCTATTACAAAAAAATCCCAATTGGTGAAGTGTATAATTTCAAATTAGACCAAAAAACCGATAACGTTCGAATCAAAGTACTGATTAAAGAAGAATACACTCACTTAATCACCTCTAAAAGTCGCTTTTGGAATGCAAGTGGTATAGGCGCTAGTTTAGGTTTTAATGGTGTTGATGTTCAACTTGAAAGCTTATCAGCATTAATTGGTGGGGCTATAGCAGTCGACTCACCTGACGATGGTGCTGAAATTGAAAATGGCAAAGAGTTCCGTCTTTATTCGAACATTAAAACTGCGGGTCGCGGTATACCGATTAAAATCACGTTACCTGATAACAACCAAGTAAGCCCTAATGGCTCAGCTATTATGTACCGTGGTCTTGAGATTGGTCAGATTAATAGTTTAAAACTGTCTGATGATAAAAAAGACATCATCGCTTCAGCAACAGTGGAACCTGCGTTTAGTGAATATTTAAATGATGGCTCTCGCTTTGTATTAGAAGAAGCAAAAGTAGGCCTATCTGGCGTTGAAAACATTGGTAACCTTGTTCGTGGTAATTTCCTTACTTTAATCCCAGGTAACGGCGATAAATCACGAACATTTGCTGCAATTAGAAAACCAGATCTAATCAAACAAGATGTAAAAGCCCTTACTTTTTCACTGTATGCAGATCGCTCTTTTGGATTAACTCCAGATACCACAATCTTATACAAAGGAATTAAAGTTGGTTCAATAACTCACGTAGCATTAGTTAATGATCGAGTTAAATTCGATGTGATGATTTTTGAAAAATACAAACATCTAATTAAATCTAACAACAAATTCTTTGTCTCTGGCAGTGTTTCTGCAGAACTAACCGACTCTGGTGTGAATATTGATATTCCACCCACGCAAGCATTAATTTCAGGCTCAATCAGCTTTACTAGTGAAGGCAAAGGCTACAAACAAAAAAGTTATACGTTATTTAAAAATAACTCTCTTGCAGAGCTAGCGCAGTTCAAGACAGAGAAAAGCACGGAGCTAACTCTATTTAGTCCTGAGCTACCGCCTATTACTAAAAACAGCCCTATTTTATATCGTAACCTTGTGGTCGGAAAAATTACCGACTTCAGCTTAGGTAATGATGGCGTTAACATTAAAGTAAACATTGAAAAACAATACGCACACTTGATCCAAGACGATACTGTATTTTGGAACTACTCTGGTGTGAATGTTGAAGCAAGTTTAAGTGGTGTGAATATTCAAGCAGCCCCCCTCATGTCTATGATCCGAGGTGGTATTGGTTTTGACAATATGCAAGGCGTCGAAAACAAATTAGGTAAAAAATGGAAGTTATACTCAAACTTATCTGAAGCACAAGAGTTTGGCAAAATCATTGCCTTTACAGCAAAAGACAGTAACTCCATTTCAAAAGGAACCTTAATTAAATACAAAGGTGTTTCTGTTGGTGAAATAAGCAAAGTCACACCAAACTTTAAACAAGGTAATGTATACGTACAAGCTCGTGTCTATCCTGAATATGTAGATCAAATTGCAGTTTCAGGCAGCCATTTTTGGGTCGTTAAACCAAACATTAGTTTAGCCGGTGCTGAAAATCTAGACACCCTACTTGGCAGTTATATCCAGGTCACTCCGGGAAGTGGCAAAACGAAAACCCAATTTAATTTAACAGGCCAACCTAAGAGTAATAAGTTAGTTACCTATACATTAGAATCAATTACTCGCGGCTCAGTAAAAGTTGGAACCCCTATTTTATTTAGAGAAATGGAAGTGGGTGAAGTAACCGATGTGAAATTAGGCGATTTATCTGATCGTGTTATTTTCACCATAGGTATTGATCCCGATTTCGGCTACCTTGTTCGTGAAAACACCGTTTTCTGGAATGTTTCAGGCGTAAAAATGTCTATTGGTTTAAGTGGTGCAAAAGTACAAGCTGGTACAGTAGACAGCATCTTACGTGGTGGTATTGCATTCTCTACGCCAGATGATGAAGCATTACAACCTAAGGCAAAAGCAAATAAATCTTATCTATTGCATAAATCAGCAGAAGAAGATTGGCCTCTATGGAATGCTGCAATACCCAATCCAAACAATTAATAATAGACCTATAACATCGTAAATTTAGGCAGCCAAACTTCACATTGGCTGCCTTTTTTTATTTAAGCTCTTAAATTCTCCTATAACTGTAGATTCCATTTAGACAATAGTGTTAATTGCGTTTACACTCCCTGCCATAACATCATCCTATGAGATTCATCCGTGCACGATAATATTTATCTACCTGAAGCCTTCTTAGCACAAGTACAAGAAACCATGCCTTCCCACCTTTCAATGGAAGAGTTTGTTGCTGCTTGTAAACGTCCTTTACGCCGTAGCATTCGTGTAAACACATTAAAAAATAGTGTAGAAGAATTTAAACAGCGCGCCGATGAAAAACAATGGAAACTAGAACCGGTTCCTTGGTGTGATACTGGTTTTTGGATAACAAGACCAGAAACAGATACCGTTAAACTAGGCAGTACCGCTGAGCACATGTCAGGGCTTTTCTATATCCAAGAAGCAAGCTCTATGATGCCAGTGACCGCATTATTGAAAGATAATGATGAGATTGAAATGGCATTAGACATGGCTTCTGCGCCGGGGTCTAAAACAACACAACTTGCCGCAGGAATGAAAAACCAAGGTGCTCTAGTTGCTAATGAGTTTTCATCAAGCCGTGTAAAAGTATTGTGTTCTAATGTACAACGCTGTGGTGTGAGTAACGTCGCCCTTACCCATTTCGATGGCCGTGTTTTTGGTGGTTGGTTACCAGAAACTTTTGATTCTATTTTATTAGATGCGCCTTGCTCTGGTGAAGGCACAATACGTAAAGATCCAGATGCCATGCACAACTGGAGCCCAGAATCTGTTATTGAAATTGGCGATACTCAACGTGATTTAATTGAAAGTGCTTTTCATGCCCTCAAGCCTGGTGGTGTGATGGTCTATTCAACTTGTACATTGAACCACCAAGAAAACCAGAATATTTGCCATCACTTAGTAGAACAGTTTGGTGACACGGTCACGTTTGAACCCTTAGGCGACCTCTTTGAAAATGCAGAAAAAGCATTAACACAGGAAGGCTTCTTACATATCTACCCACAGATCTTCGATAGTGAAGGTTTCTTTGTTGCCAAAATACGTAAAAATTCAGCGACAACACCTCCTGAAGTAAAAAAACGTTTGGGTAAATTTCCTTTTGTTGCAGCATCAAATAAAGAAAAAAAAGACATTGAAGCGGAATTAAAAACGAGTTTAAATCTATCGATCCCAGAGGCAAATGAACTATGGATCCGAGATAAAGAAGTCTGGGTTTTCCCTAAACGAATGAAACCATTAATTGGTGAAATGCGTTACCACCGTATTGGATTTAAATTGGCAGAAACTCATAAAAAAGGCTATCGCTGGCAACATGAAGCAATTATGGCATTAGCAGAAGCTAATAACTCAACAGCAACAGAGTTAACCATTGAAGAAGCTCGTGAATGGTATATGGGCCGTGACGTCCGTCCTGAAGCGGTAGGAAAAGGCGAAACGATAATAACTTATTGTGGTGCTGTTATTGGACTAGGTAAATGGGTTGGAAATCGAGTTAAAAATGGGCTTCCTCGTGAATTGGTTCGTGACGGAAACTTATTTTAATAATATAAAGTGCTCTCTCGATATAGAGACCCTTATTTAGTAATTAAATAGTAGGAATACGGACATGCCTTCACAATATCGAATCAACCGGATTGTTGACATTGGGGACACTCTGCACCGTTGCGGGTGTGCCCCTTATAAAGTAGAACGTTACACCACTTTTTATGCCGATAAATACGGCGTAAATTGCATGATACAAGCCACTCCAACCTCTATAAATTATCAGTTTCCAGACGATAATAATGCAGTCATTATGAAGCGGCACAAACCAGCAAGTATTGATCTCGGTTTACTCGCTAATACTATTATCCAACTTCAGCAACCTCTTACACCTGTGCCTTTAGCTCCTGCAGAAGGGGTCTCTTACCCTACTTGGATAGTACTTTTAGCCAACACTTGTATCCCACCCGCTTTTTTAATGCTTGTAGGCTCCACATATGAAGCTCTTTGGGTTAGCTTTATTCTTGGTTTTCTAGTCTGGTGCTGCCAAGTTATTTGCACTAAGCGTCGCAGTATTGCTGTCGAATTTTTTAGTGCTTTGATAATAGCCTTTACCGTCACTTTTATTGCTAGTCTTGGTCTCCCCATCCCAATTTTAGGGTTATGCATTGCAGCCGTAGTGCTTTTTGTCCCCGGGCTGTCAATTTCTAATGCGTTAGAATGTTTAGCTTTTAATGATTTAGTTTCAGGAACCAGCTTACTTGGTCAATGCTTCCTTACCTTAATAAAGCTGCTTATTGGTATCATCATTGGGCTTCATTTTGGAGAAGCAATTTTCGGCGTATCCGACTCCATTACCTATCAAAATGAATTCCCTCTTTGGTTACAAATAATTGGTTTACCTATTATTTCGTTTTCGATTGGAGTTATGTTTAAAGCAAGACCAAAAGATACATTATACAGTTTACCCGTTGCCGCATTAGGCATGTGGGGACCTTTCTATCTTGGATTCGATGGTGGATGGGTTGTTGGGACTTGGGTTACAACGGTATTAATCACTCTTTATGGAACTTGGATTGCAAGACGTTTGAACTTAACTGGCATTATCTTTATTGTTCAAGGGATCATCATTCTTGTACCAGGAAGCCGTATCTTAGTGAGCGCAAGTCAAAGCGTCTTTGAGCAGTCTATCTTACCAATACCGAGTATCGGATTATCTGCCCTATTTATGTTCTCAGCTATTGTTGCCGGACAAATTACAGCTTATTCAATTTATTCTCCAAAAATTGAACGTGATTTATAACCAAGTATATTAATACCAGTATTTATCCAAAAAAAGATAATAAAAAAGGCCAACTATCAGATAGTTGGCCTTTTCAATTCTTTAAAATAATGTCATTTTTATTTAAATAATTCCAATGTAACTAATTAAGTGATCTATTTACTACGCAGGAAAATCACTTAAGAGTAAGGAAAAACTCTTATAAGTAGTTATTCTACAATAATAATTTTTAACGCAACTATTGAGTTATTTAACCAGTAATAATGATCAGATAATTAATGGAATTGGTATAACATTATCTAAAATGATTAAGCACGGCTCATGAACTTATGCTCAGTCGTATTGATCTTAACTTTCTCACCGTTAGCAATGTACTCAGGAACTTGTACCGTTAAACCAGTTGTCATTGTCGCTGGTTTAGTACGAGCACTTGCAGAAGCACCTTTAATTGAAGGCGCTGTATCAACGATAACTAGATCAACTGCTGAAGGTAATTCAATCGCAACTGGCGCACCATCAACGATTAAAATTTGAAGACCTTGCGTCTCTTCAGAGATGAAAAGTAACTCTTCTTCGATAGCTTCTTTGTTAAAGTTGTATGGCGTGTAATCTTCTGCATCCATGAATACATACTCATCACCATCAACATAAGAGAAAGTCGCACTACGACGGCTAAAATCAGCTAGGCTGATGATATCGTCCGCTTTAAAGCTCTCATCTGCTTTTGAACCAGTTGCTACGTCATACATACGCATACGGAATAACGTTGCGCCAGCACGACCACTTGGTGTTAGCTTACTGATTTCTTTAACGAAAAATACTTTACCGTTGTGTTCAATTGCTGAACCTTTCTTAATGTCACTTGCCTTTGGCATGATAAAAAATCCATAAATAATTGGTAGGTGAAAAATACCATGAACTTTTTATATCTCCAATAAATATGTGCTTGAAACTCGCCATTTATCGACTATTTATTGAGCATTTGATTCAATCATTGCTTCTTTTCGACCTTGTTGCCAAGATCGCAACATAGTTACCGCAGTATAAAGAACAACAAAAGACACTAACCAAGCCAACATTTCTACATCTAACGATTTCACGATAAATGCAGCAATAAATACACCAATAGAACCAGTCACCGCTACAACTAGCGCAGCTCTTGAGTTCAAAGCCTCTTTTTGAATAAAGTTACCTGATGAGAAGAAGCATAAAAAAGCACATGAACACATCATGATAGGAAATGCCGCTAATGGATTCATTCCTAATAAGTAAATCATTGTCATGCATGGTGCATATAAGCCAATCCCAACCGTCATCAACGCACCAAAAATAAAGTTACCTATAATACCGATCATTAACTTCTCACCAGATAAACCAAGTGCGTCTCCACCAAGTGGGAACAAATGAAATTGTCCAGCAAACATTAACAGTGCCACCACAAATAAAGCACCAGTCATAATCAATCGAATCAGTTGACGATCAAAATTAGAAACCAATCGAGCCCCTATCGTTGCACCAGCACACGCGGCAACAATTAAACTAAGTAATGTTGTTAAATCAACATTAACTGCCGTCAAAAATATTAGAGCTTGAAATACCGTCGCCATGGTTGCTTGAGCATTCATTGTTCCAGGTAGGTCTTTATCATCAAGAAGCTTAAATTGCTTATAGCCCGCTGTTTTTATGGCAAAACTTCCTACACCTAATGTGTCACAGAAATTAGCAAACCCACCAATAAGACCAATTGCGATCACATTTGTGTTCTTCTCTATTCCCTTTTTTCTCATCCATAATTTAATAAGCATATAGAGAAAAATTGCGCCACCAATAATTAGGCTAATCTGTAAGAGTAGAAGAACGGACATGATACATCACACTGTAATAATAAAGGCGCAAATCATAGTCCAGTTTTATTTGAAAAACCAGCAAGAGCCCTTATGGGGAAAGGGCTACTAGAAATAACAACTAACAATTAATCCATACCCTTAACACTTAAAGATAAAAGCATCAGTAATAATGATGTATTTAGCAGAACAATCAACGAAAATAGGCTTTTCGATGTTTTTTTATCGTTATTTATCGAATGGTTTGATGTGTTAGTTTAAAAAAAAGTGATAGGTTTGTTGATTAAACTTATAAATAAAAATATCTTATGAAAACAAAACTATTATGCCTTTCGCTTTTACTTGCAGCTTCCTGTTCAGCCCAAGCCGATCGCCTAGATGATATTCAAGAATCTGGCGTTCTTCGTGTTGGTACCACTGGTGATTACAAGCCCTTCTCTTCTTTTGATGGCAAAAACTACGCAGGCTACGATATTGATGTTGCGAAACACGTAGCAAATCAACTTGGAGTAAAACTAGAACTGGTTAAAACATCATGGAAAAACCTAATTCCTGATTTAAACGCAGACAAATATGACATAGCAATGGGCGGGATCACCCGAAAAATGCAACGTCAATTAAACGCAGAGCAAACACAAGGTTATATGACTTTCGGTAAATGCTTTCTTGTCGCTAAAGGTACAGCTGAGCAATTTAATACGCTAGATAAAGTTAATTTAGAAAAAATTCGTGTCGGTATTAATATCGGTGGAACAAATGAAATTTTTGCTAATGATAATTTAAAGAAAGCTAGTTTTACACGTTATGAAAACAACTTAGATGTTCCCCAAGCCGTCGCAACAGGAAAAGTTGATGTCATGGTTACTGAAACGCCAGAAGCTCTCTATTACCAAGCAACAGATCAGCGCTTAGAAGCCGCTCGATGTGATAATCCATTTACAAAAAGTCAGTTTGGGTATCTTGTACCTAAAGGTGAACAAGAACTGCTAAATACAATGAATTTCATTATGGATGAGATGAAATTGAAAGGAATTGATGAAGAGTTAATGAAAAAAAATTCTCTTCGATAGCTTCTTTACTTTAAAAGTACAAACATAAAAAGAACGTAAAGATAACTATCAATACGTTCTTTTTTATTTATGGTTATTCCGCTTGAGCTCGTCGTTTTTGAATCAAATTAATCACAAATTTAATCGCAATTGGGAATACGCCAAGCAAGGCTAATGAACCTAATATTTGAGGAGAAATCAATCCAGATAACGACGTAATCTCTGATAATTGTGTACCAGCATTAAGGTATACCATCGTTCCTGGCAACATACCTAATTGACTAAAGAGATAGAAACGCCCTGCACTAATCTTCGTTAATCCCATGAGCAAGTTAATAACAAAAAATGGGAAAATAGGAATTAATCGTAATGTGAGTAAGTAAAAGGCACCATCTTTCTCAACACCTTGGTTTATAGGTACAAGTTTATCTTTAAATTTGCTATCTACCCACTCTCTTAACAAATAACGGCTGCTTAAAAAAGCAATAGTCGCACCGATACTGCTCGCAAAAGAAACCAGTAGCAAACTCCACCAAAAACCAAACAAAGCCGCGCCAAGTAACGTAACAACAGCAGCTCCAGGAATAGACAATGCAGTAACAACAACATAAGAAAAAAAGTAAGCCGCACTATAAAAGAAAAGATTTTCCTGTATGTCACTTTGAAGCGATTGATGAAACCCTTTAATTTGTTCTAGCGTTAATAAATGACCAAAATTTAAATAAACAACGGCAAATGAAACAAGAAGTACAATGAGCAATATTAGTTTCTTATTCATGATCTCCTCCTGCTTTCACATCAGTATTCATGATTTTTGTCAGCTCATCAAAGCCACCAACATATTTACCATCTAACCAAATCTGAGGAACCGTTACGGGTGTTTTCTCACCAATAATCGCTTTAACTTCAGGGATCATTCGATATAGAGCCGCACTGTCTTTCACAACATCATGATAAACATACTCTACTCCTGCCTCATCTAAAGCAGCTTTAGCTTTAATGCAAAACGGACAAGTAGCCTTACCAAAAACAACATTTCCTTTAATGTCATCTTGCTTAGCGACTTGTGCAATAACTGCCTGAACTAAAACGCCACGATTTAATGCTTCGCCTTCACTGATCACTTTATCTTCAACAATAATAATTGGTGCATGCCATGTTTTAAGTTTTAATGGTTCCCACCAATGGGATAGCCAATCTTTCACTTCTAATTCAATTGGGATCCCAGCAAGCTCAGTATTAAATGTATCTTGTAGGATATCTTTCGTTAACGTGCATTCACCGCAAGGAATATTAACTTTAAAAGGTCCCCAACTGCCTGCCCAACGATATAACGTGATTTTAATTGGCTTCATGATTTTATCCCTTACCGATATAAATTAAACTGAACTGTTTAGTTTAATTTAGCCTATATCAAGTTTATGTCAACAATTAAAAAACAAAAGACATAATTAATTAACTTAATAATAGCCGTTATTTTTGCATAATGAATAAGATATAGGTGATAAACGATAAGATAACCATCTATGGGTGATGATTTGTCTACTTAGATATAAAACTAAAGATAATTAGAGAGCTCTATCAGATTGCCATCAGGATCTCTGAGATAGATAGAGATTATATGCCCTAAAGCCCCTGTTCGTAAGACCGGCCCATCAATAATCGTGATTCCTTGTTCTTCTAGGTGTTTTATTACTTCTGAAATATCCGTTTTCATAATAAAACAAAGATCAGCACTTCCGTTTTTTACATTTAGAGCTTTTGGTTCAAACTCATTGCCTTGTTCATGTAGATTAATTTTTTGATCACCAAATAACAAAGCCACTCGCCCCTCACCAAAGGTTACTTTTGTCATTCCAAGTGCGCGAGTGTAAAAAGCGATAGTGTCATCAATACTTTTTACCGTAAGCACTAGATGGTCTAAATGACTAATTTCCATAACTAACCTCTGCCTACATACTATTCAGATTTAAAAATAATATCTAAAAACAATTGATGAGCTAATTCAATAAGTGATATATCTTTCGTTAATTGCAATGTTGCTAACAAACCGTTATAAACCAATCCTGCCTTTTTGGCTTTCAGTTCAGCATAATCAATTCCATGTCGATTTAATAGCGCAATGAGTAACTCTTGAGTTCGTTGCTTATATTGTGAACTAACCTGAGTAATAGCAAGATCTTCATTACTGTATTCACTAAACGCCAATTGAAAATAACAGCCATTAAATGAATCAATATCAATACAAGTAGCAAGTCCTTCAAAACGTAGAGCTACTTTTTCTTCTAGAGTCAGATCTGTATTCTCAAAAAGAACCTTTACACTCGATAGAGATTGCTCACTAAAGAGCTCTAACGCATTAACAATCAAATTTTCTTTAGATTGAAAATATTTATAGATAGTCGCTTTTGACAACCCAGTAGCCGCAGTAATCTTATCCATGCTCGTGCCATGAAAACCATACAGAGCACATAATTCTATCGTTTTTTGTAATGCATTCAGTCTCTTTTCTTCTTTCATGACATCTCTCTCCTTTATTGGTTCCATAATAGCAAAATAAACCGTTTAGTTCAAAAACCAGTTGACTTAGTGTAGATTATCGATAAATTAAACTAAACAGTTTAGTTTGATTTATTCAAGGAGCACCAATGTGGAATATGGGTCATAGTTTGGCATAATATTGGCAGATTGAGTCTTCTACAATAATGATATCTGCCTTTTTTCCTACTTCTAAAGAGCCGATTTTCTCTTCCATATGCAGTGCTTTTGCTCCATCTATGGTGGCCATTTCAATCACTTGTTCCGGTATCATGATCGTTCTATCTGAATGTTTTAAGCGTTGCAGTTTGCCGCATAACTTAGAGTTCGCCATAAATCGACTTGATTTGAGCTCATTGGGCCGTCTGTACCTAAACCAATTCGCATATCGGCTCAATACATATCCCACGCAGGAGCAACACCTGTAGCCCCTTTTGCATTCGCCATTGGATTATATGAAATCCCAGCATCGGCCTCTTTAAGCAAAACCTGATCGTGTTCTGATAAATGAATGCCATGTGCAATCACAACACGTTCATCAAGTACGCCAATCTCATCTAAATATTCAACCGGTGATGCTGCTTTTGTTGGATCTTTAATACGCGTTTCTTCATTTGGAAATTCAGCGACATGTATTAATACTGGAACATCATAATCTGCGGATAACTTGTTAATTTCTTGAAGTTTCTCTTTACTCACCGTATAAACTGCTGGGGAGCATAAGCTGGAGTAATTAGCAGATCATTTTTAATGACAACAACACCATAATCAATGACTTTCATTGCAGAGTTCACTGTCAATATTTGTCCATTATTGATGATCACATCGGCGTTATATTTTTGCTTCTCTGTCGCGACGCCACAACCAGAAAGCAAAACAGCACTAATACTAAATACCAAACTTTTAAGCTTCATTCCTAAACTTTAACTAAATATTCCCTAAATAATGAGTCAAAGTAAGCGTAAAGGGAAAAATAAACTTACTGTCTTTTTATAAGAAAAAAGAACGTAAAGCGTTTATAGCAATACGTTCTTTTCTATTTTTATTTAACGCTTATTAAGCGTTATAGTTCGTACATTTTATCAAATTCGCGTTGCGCTAAAATCTCTTCAATTTTAGAGCGAGCATCAACTTTAATGTTCCCATCAGAGTTTGTTTGCTTTGCTTTCTTCCTTGATTTAACTTCACGTACTGGTTTAATTTTATCAGTCATATACATCTCCATTTGATAACGAGAGTATAACACTGTTTTAAACTCTAAATATCATAGCACCGTCAAAACATTCTAAATTAATAAATAAAAAAACAAGCTTTAATTACTTAATAGCATGCTCTTCTTCACATTAATTAACCTTACTTTAAAAGAGCATTTCAGCCAATACTTGATAGCTATCACTAATAATCGATTAACCATAGTTTTTATCTATCTTATTTTGATTTCATGCTATTTCTCTCATTCTAATTTATCTCGTAATATAAGTTATATGTGCTCACCCAAGTACTTAACCCTTGTAACTGAACGTTTTTAAATAACGGAATAATTATGAAACGAACAATGAAAATTTTACCCGCTTGTGTCTTTGCTGATTTACTTTCATCTCCAGTTATCGCCATGGAAGAAGGTGAAATCACCATCTGGATAAACGGTGATAAAAGTTATGAAGGGTTAGCATTAATTGGTGAAAAGTTCGAAGAAGACACTGGCATTAAAATTCGAGTACAACACCCTGATGCTTTAGAAACTAAATTTCAGCAGACAGCATCAACGGGAGAAGGACCTGATATTATTTTTTGGGCTCACGACCGCTTTGGGGGCTATGCTGAATGAGGGTTGCTTTATGAAATTAATCCAAGCGAAGAATTTAAGGATAAGTTGGTTGATTTTAGTTGGGACGCGGTAACGTTTAATGGAAAACTGATCGGCTATCCTGTCGCGATAGAAGCCCCTTCCCTTATTTATAATAAAGATTTACTTCCTACCCCACCTCAAACATGGGAAGAATTAGAAAGCATACACAAAGACATGGCAAAACAAGGTAAAACAGGATTGATGTGGGATGTGAAAAATGCCTACTTCACGTGGCCAATGATCTCTTCTGGTGGAGCGTATGCATTCAAAAGAACCACCACAGGCTATAATGCGAAAGATACTGGTGTAAATAACAAAACAGCGGTTCAGGGCCTTCAATTTTTAGTTGATATGGTGAATAAAGGTATCGTTAATCCAAATATGGATTATTCAGTTTCAGAAGCCGCATTTGCTAAAGGTAATGCTGCAATGACTATCAATGGACCTTGGGCGTGGGGTAACTTAGACAAGCTTGGGGTTAATTACGGAGTCGCTGTTTTGCCAACACTCAATGGTGGAAAAGGAAACCCCTTTGTCGGTGTATTAAGTGCTGGTATTAATGCTTCAAGCCCAAATATTGATCTCGCCGTCGAATTTCTTGAAAACTACTTATATCAAGATGACGCTTTAAAAATCATGAATGACGATAAGCCATTAGGGGCTGTGACATTAAAGTCGTTCCAAAGAATATTAGAAAGTGATGAGCGTATTAAATCAACCATGATTAATGCAGAAAATGGAGAAATCATGCCTAATATTCCACAAATGACGTCTTACTGGTTTTCAGAAGGAGCGGCTATTGACAATGCAATGCAAGGAAAACAAACCGTCAAAGAAGCATTAGATATGGCAGCACAACAAATCACAAGATAGTACATCAATAAAAGGGCTCGTACTCTACAATACGAGCTTTTTATTATTCATTCACTTTAGCTTAAAACTGCCAATTTATTTTTAAACATATCCAACCTAATACTATTGCACACCCTTGTGCTTAATCTGAATAATACATTGAGATAAATAAATGGTGTATTAAGTATTTAAGACTATTGATAAAAAAGAGCCGGTAAGATTACCGGCTCTTGAGGTTATTTAGATTCAAAAGCCCGAACTAATAATCCATCACCAGACACCTTATAAGTACCTGATTCAATGAATAATGATTGCCCTGCTAACAACACAGTGTCATTAAATTGAACACGCCCTTTAGCAACCAATAAAATTGAACGAGACGTCACCGTTAAAGATTGCTCATGCTCAGTAACTTGGCATAATGCCAATCCGAAATCGGTCTCTGTTGGCTGCAATATTTGTTCTGATTCAACAAGCATTGGTGCTAACTTTTCAGGGATAAACGAAGTAAATTGAGTACAAGCCATTAACTCAGCGGTATCAATATATTTTGGAGTAAGCCCTGCTCGTAATACATTATCTGAACAGCCCATCAACTCAATACACGTACCCTTTGTATACGCATGAATAGTACCCGCGGGTAAATACATCGCCTCACCTGGTTCTAGAGTTAAACAGTTCATATAAAGTGGCGCTAATACCCCAATATCACTTGGATAATAATGTGCAAGCTCTACCAATTGCTGCCACATTGGGTCATTGTGACCAATCCCAATGGATAATGCCTGTGCAATGATCTGCTGCTTATCTTCTTGTGCTAATTGCAACAATGATAATAATAATGTCTGATGATTAAATGCTTCACTTTGTAAGATAGCGTTTAATGCTTCTGACTGAATTAAACCAAGATTATCCGTAATATCGTCTAACTTCTTAAATCCCACCATAATTTTAAAAGGTGACAGCGCCATGACCATTTCAGGTTTCGCGTAAGCGTCTTTATAATTTCGGTATGGTGCATCTAAAGGAATGTGCTGTGCATTTTCACGCTCAAAACCTTCTTTCGCTTGAGTATTATTCGGATGAACCTGAAGAGATAAAGGCTGAGAGGCACTCAATACTTTAAACAAAAAATTCAGAGGTTTTTGCTCTAAAAACTTATCTAATGTTTGCCAAGAATTGTCATCAAGTTGAACTTTAGAAGGCAACGATGGATGCCCACCAAACCATAATTCAGCCAGTGGTTTATCATCTTGGATTGGAAGTCCAAACAGCCCATAAAGTAGATGAGATCCCCATTGGTAATGACGCTGCCCTGCTTTAACGGTATATACACTATTCATAAAGATAACTCTTTAATTGCAAAAATAAGAGCCGTTAATCCTTGCTCTACTTTTATGCGCGGACAACCTAGGTTAAGCCTTACAAAACCTTTCCCTGCAATCCCATAAGTACTGCCTTGCATGATGGCAACTTTATGGCTCTTAATTAAGCACTGATTTAAAGCATCCATATCTAACGATAAAGAAGAAAGATCAATCCATGCAAGGTACGTTGAATCAGGAATTTGATAACCAATACTTGGTAACTCTTTCGCCAACATCTCTTGAACATAACGATGATTTTCATATAAGTACGATTTCAGTTCATCAAGCCAAGGACCACCTTCTTGATAAGCGGCCATTAAACCAATAACACCAAGAATAGAAGGAGAAGAAAGGCCATCCACTTGTTTAAGGTTAAATAAGTAATTCTCTCTTGCGATGTCATCAGTAATAAATGCATAAGAGCCGTTAAGTGCCGGAATATTGAATGACTTTGATGCTGAGCTGACTAAAGCCCAACGAGTCCCCATACCAAACCCTTGCCAAGGCGTATGAGGTTTAAAACAGATATCCATGTGGATCTCATCGCTAATAACAGCAACATGATACTTTTCACAAAGAACTGCCATGCGTTTCAACTCTTCACAACTCCAGACTTTACCTGTCGGATTATGAGGGCTACAAAGCAATAAAATCGTGTTATTAGGATCAGATAATTGAGCTTCAAATACATTCCAATCAATTTGATAACCATCTGAAGAAGGGGATAATTGATTTGGAATAATCGTTCGTTCTAACCCTAAAATCATTTTATCAAAGGCATCATAAGCAGGAGTATGAATAATAATACCTTCACCTGCACTGCTCCATTGACGGATCAACTGCGAAATAATGTAAATAACAGATGGCCCATAAACAAGATGGTTACCATCAAGCTCAGCATTAAAACGGTGCTTAAACCAATCCGTAATCGCCCCTTTAAAATCGCTGTGATCCCAACGGCTATAACCAAATACAGGATGTTCCATTCGTGATTTTAGTGCATTCATAACCACAGGTGGCGCAGCAAAATCCATATCTGATATTGTAAACGGTAAAAGATCGGCCTCACCGAAGCGATCAGCAACGTAATCCCATTGAGTGCAGTAACTGCCTTTACGATTGATTTGCTCAGAGAAAGTAAACATAGCGACTCCAAAAGCTCATTTCTATAAGATTAAAATACGAAGGATGTGAAAAAGGTGGAGAGAACCTCCACCTATTAGCGATTAAGCTGTTGCTGACATTAAGGATTGCATTTCATTTTTTACAATATGAACTTGCGCGCCAATAACAACCTGTAAGCTATGTTCATCAAGCTTAACGACACCAAGAGCGCCATACAGTTTTAACTGAGCATCATCAACCAAACTCATGTCTTCAACCGTCATACGTAAACGTGTAATACAGTTATCTAATGACGTGATATTCTCTGCACCACCAAGTGCTGCAAGGATAAGTTTTCCTTTACCACCAGCTGTTGCAATAATTGCCGCTTCTTCTTTAGACATCGCAACGTCTTCCGCTTCACGGCCTGGAGTTTTAAGGTTGAACTTAAGAATCGCAAACTTAAACACAAAGTAATAAACCGCGAACCAAACACCTGCAACCACAGGAACTAGATACCATTTAGTAGACAGACCTTGAAGCACACCAAAGACTAAGAAATCAATAATATTGCCATCGGTGTTACCAATAGTAACGTCTAGCATTCCCATAATCATGAAACCAAGACCAGTTAAAATTGCGTGGATAAAATACAAAACTGGAGCAACGAATAGGAATAAGAATTCAAGCGGTTCAGTGATACCACCAACAATACAAGCAACCACTCCTGAAACTAATAACGCTTTAATCTTGCTGCGGTTTTCAACTTTAGCACAGTGGTACATAGCCAAAGCTGCACCAGGAAGGCCACCCAAGAATGCAGGCATTTTGCCTTGAGATAAGAAAGCAGTAACTGATGGAGTAAAGCCTTGAGTTTCAGAACAAGAAAGCTCTGAGTAGAAAATGTTTAATGCGCCAGATACCGTATCACCACACACTTCCATCGTGCCGCCCGCTTCAGTAAAACGAATAAGCGCAACTAAAATATGATGAAGACCAATAGGTAAAAGTAGACGTTCGCTCATGCCAAATAAGAAAGGACCAAAATCACCTGCACCAGCAATAACGTGACCAATGCCGTTAATACCTGCCGCAAAGTAAGGCCAAATAAAAGGAACCAATAAACCAACAACACCTAACGTAATCGTTGAAATAATAGGAACAAAGCGAGCACCACCAAAGAAAGCTAATGCATCAGGCATCTTAAACGTATAGAAGCGAACATGCAGCTTAGCAACGATAATACCAACGATAACCGCACCTAAAATACCAGTATCAATCGATTCGGTTCCTAAGATAGATTTTACACCGTAAGCTTCACGTAACACTTCATTATCAAGTACACCATTCACCGTTAGGTAAAAGTTAACCGCTAAATTTAGTGCAGCGTAACCAACCAAACCAGAAAATGCAGCTACCCCTTTCTCTTCACGAGCAAGACCCATAGGGATGGCAATTGCAAACATGACAGGAAGATAAATAAAGGCAACTAAACCAATCTTTGTCATCCATATAAATAAATATTGGAAAACAACATTATCAAAAAATGGCATTGCCTCTTTTAATGCAGCACTTGAGAAAGAGCTACCAATACCAAGTAATATCCCTGAGAACGCAAGTAAAGCAACAGGAACCATGAAGGTTTTTCCTAAGCTTTGTAAGAACTCCCATAAAGTCGTTTTATTCGCTTTTTGCTGCATAAAATATCCTTAATTGATCACTTAAAATAAATACCGTTGAGTAATTTAAACGTCTTTATTGATTTAAATTTCCTCTTAATCTTGGTCAATACAATACACCTGACAAATCTTGGTAAAACGTTTTACCAACAATCTTGTGCGAGTGATCACGATCTTTTTCCATTAGATTCATAATTACGCTAGAATGGCGGTAATAAATGTGTTTTATTAGGTAAAACGTTTTATCTAATCGTGGTAAAAGAAGTGCTATGACAAACAAAAAAGCAAATATTAAGGATGTTGCAAAACGCGCTGGCGTCTCAGTAACAACCGTATCAATGGCACTGAGCGATAAAGGACGGATCTCACCTGAAACCATTCAAAAAGTAAATCAAGCAGTACAAGAGCTTGGTTACATTAAAAACCGTACGGCCTCTAATTTACGCTCAAAACAGTCATTATTAATTGGATTGATCCTAAGAGACATTAGTGATCCCTATTATGCTGAAATTGCGGCAGGGTTAAGTGAAGTATTAGAAGAAAAAGGTTATATGCTTTTTCTTACTCAATCAGGCACAAATCAAGATAAGTTTGATCAATGCATTGAAACCATGGTCGCTCAAGACGTTGGTGGGATTGTATTTTGCCCTATCCGTGACATTGGCGTTCCTAATGTCCAAAAAATACAAGATTTAAATTTACCGATAGTGTGTGTAGCTCGAGCAAAAGTAGGACAACAAATTGACTTTGTTGGGCCAGACAATATGCAAGCAGCTAAAATTGCTACAGAGTATTTGATTAAACAAGGACACCGTCAAATTGCTTACGTTGGCGGCCAAAGTGATTCATTAAGCAGAGCAGAACGTTTAGGGGGTTATTGCAGTACACTAATGCAGTTTGGTTTACCCTTTAAGCCTGAATGGGTAGTAGAGTGTGATAAGAGTCAAACTGCTGCTGCAGAAGCTGTAAATCAACTAATTAATAAAAACCCAAAAATAACAGCAATACTTTGCCATTATTCATCAACCGCGTTTGGCGCGGTATACGGTGTTAATCGATCTAACCGCAGTGTGGGTAAAGATAATTATATTGGGCAACAAATCGCTATCATTGGGTTTGATGATGTGCCTGAAGCTGAATTAATTCAACCATCACTCACCTTTGTCTCTTCCCCTATCCGTGACATTGGCCGCCAAGCTGGACATAGATTAATTCATCAAATCAACAATAAAGACAGCGCACCTCAAAGTCTGATTTTAAACCCAGAATTAATTGCCCGTGATTCAGCTTAATTACCTGTTTTAATAAATAAAAACCACAGATAGAAGAAAAAATATTTGGGTTAGTAATATATAATTACAAGCCCAAACATCTGATACTACGACCACAGCTTATGTCTCACTTGGCTAAAGCGATAGAAAACCAAAGACAGAAGCAATAAACCACAGCCAACAAGTTTATTTAACGGCATCGATTCATCATATATCCAAACACTCAGCAGCATGGTCCAAATAGGTTCAAGTAACATTAAGATGGCTGCATTAGTCGGAGTTACCCACTTTTGTCCTATCGTTTGTAATAAATAACGTAAACTGGTTGCCAACAACACACTTAATAACACCCACTTCCACGTAATTAAACTCACCTCTTGTGGCCATTCTTCTAAAAACAGTGATAACACCACACCTAAACAACCAACCGTGAATAATTGCAATGTCGTTAATAAAATGGGCGGCAAGCTTGCTGAGTATTTACTGTTAAAATTAAAATGCGTCGCAAGCCCTACAGCTGCAAAAATAAACCATAGTTGACTTGCCGATACATTCCAACCGTCGTTCCATGCCAATAAAAACAAACCAGAAACCGCAATGGGTAAAGATAACCAAAATGCTCTTGGTGGCCTATTGCCAAATAACGGCCAAGCAAGTAAAGGAACAAACAGCATAGAGAGGCTCATAATAAACGCCCCTTCACCTAAAGTGTCACTGATTGATATTGCATGGATCCAACAGAACAAAGCGGCAGAAAGCAATACACCAACCCCCATTGAACGAACACAATCTTGCCATAAGGCTTTTTTCAATGCGCCAAAGCAAAATGGCAATAAACACAATGAAGCCAGAATAAAGCGAATACCAATAAAACCAAACGGAGGTAACTCTTGAATTGCTTGTTTAGAAAATACCCACCCAGCACCAGCCAAAAGAGTGGTTATAATTAAAATAAGCTCTGCACGGAATTTAGTTAGCATAAAAGGGCTTAATAGTAATGATGAGGAAAATAAAAAAAGAGCATATTGTGATTACAACCAACATGCTCTTTTATGCTAAATAGTTTATAGATATTAAGATGCCGAACTTCGTAAAGTTATAACCTCTTTAAAACATGACTATTTAGTATTAATTACATCGCCAATAAGCAGACGTTTAGGGTTATCGATTTGAGGATTCAATTGAAGTAAATCTTCTAATGCAATACCTTGCTCTCTTGCAATGCTGTATAACGTATCATCTTGCTTGATTGTGTAATACATAACCGCTTCATCAACTTGCTTTTGCGCTTGAGCTTTAAGCTCATTTTGCTCAGCATCTAATTTGCGAACCGTTTGGTAAATTTCACTGTCAGTGTCTTTTTGTGATTGTAATTCAGTTTCTAGTGTATTCACTTTAGACTCTAACGTACCTACTTTTGATTCTAGGGCGCTTATTTGTTCTGTCTGATTTTTTTGCTGAGCAATAAGTTCATCATTTGATGCACAGCCAGTAAGAACTAATGTAGACATTAGCGACGCGACTAGAATAATATTTTTTGTCTGTTTCATACTTTTCTCACAACTTCATCTGTTTGCCAAATAACTTCGACCATTGTCATAAAAATAAGATGTATGCACAAGTAATAAATAGCTTTATCAGCGGATTTTGCTTGTTTGGTGCCAGTTATTTATAAATAAAAGTTTAGTTTAGAAAAACATCCATTAACGATTTAAACCGTTTAAAGAAGGAGATGACGTTACTTTTACCTGCACCGCTTCTACCTCGTCATTATCTAATACTATGTCACTCTTAAGCAGATTGTTAGTTGCGACTACTTAATAATGTGCTAACATTTGTGTGTACGCATTCTTAAGGATTAAATTATGGATACTAGAATTCAATTCCGAGTTAATGATGAAGTTAAACTATTAGCACAACAATTTGCTGAGAGCCAAGGGCGTACTCTAAGTGATGCTTGCCGAGAACTGACAGAGGAAATGGCAGAGCAACAGCGCAAAGCCTTATCACACGATCAATGGTTAACTGAGCAAGTAAATTTAGCTTTCAATAAATTCGACTCAGGAAAAGCTAACTTTATTAATCATAATGAAGCAAAAGAAACAATGGCTGAGCGTAAAGCTCGAATTCGAGGCCAAAGATAAATGATTTTTTGGGAAGAAGACTCTTTAAATGATCGTGAGAAAATATTTGAATTTCTTTATGACTTTAATCCAGATGTCGCAGAAAGAACAGATAACACCATTGAGCAGAAGGTTGAGACTTTGTTAGAGCAACCTTTAATGGGTGTGCAACGTGAGAATGTTAGAGGGCGATTACTCATTATTCCTGAAATATCAATGATTGTTTCATACATGATTGATGGAGAAAGTATTAAAATAATGCGCGTCCTCCACCAAAAGCAAAAGTTTCCGATTGATTAACCTTATTCGATTGGGCTAATCAATATAAAGTACCTACCTAGCCTAGTTAGCACAATCAATCCGATGTAATGATTGCCCTTACTTTAAAAAGAAACGTCACACTTATCAGAATCTAAATCATACGTCACAGCTTTAACCGTCAACTTATCACTAAATTTAAATGGTTCTAACAAATCATTAAACTGAGAATGCTTAGGGTAAATTAAATACAACACACCCTCTCCTTCTAAGTATTTATGGCCATAAGCAAACATTTGATACATATCGGCTTGGCTTATTCCATATTTCTCTTTAGCAGTTCCTTGATTCTCGTATATTCGCTTCCACTTAGTATCAGCAACACAAACCGCTTTATTGGTTTGCTTTTCACTAATCACAATATCAGGTTTTAATTTAAACCATCCCTGCTCTTTCTCTGCATTAGGTGGAGTATGAGAAACTAAAGATTGGCTACTTGCTTGTGTTTTTAACTTCAAATGTGGCGGCAGATCTTTTTGTAGTTTTATCGCCACATATCGCTCAAACAGAGTTTCCATTGGGAACAGAAAAGAAATACCTTTATGTACACCAGATAAAGCAATTGGCGATTGATAACTCAAAATTAACTCACACCATGGTTTTACATTTAGATAATGCACTAACGAACGATCAACAGACCACTTTCTGAAATCTAAAGAATAGTTCGATGATAATGGAATTTCATCAAAAACAAATAATAACTCTTTACCTAAACGATGGTTCTCATTGCTCTTCGTCCATTTCAACACTTGCTTCAATGATGAATGTATTAATCTATTTTCTGATCGGTCAGAAGAAAATTGATCATAAGATACGTTAAAACGATTTTGGCACCCCGGACGCTCACGAAGCTGCTTTGATGTTTGAAGTTGCCCTTTCAAATACGGTGTTTTTGCTTCTACACGTTTATACTCACTACGAATACCACGTTTAACAACATCAGCGACCTCTTTTAAAAAATACCCTATCAGAACCTCAAACAATGGCAGTTTTACTGTCTTTAAAGAAGATTGTTCAAATTGCTGCATAGACAGTTTATTTACCGTTGAAAGCATTTTTAATAATACTTTCTTCGCAGCCTCTGAATCATTTTGATCTGATATCTTAGGTAGAATCTCAATACGCGTACCACATGGCATTTCTAGCACTCCAACATAGTTAACAACTTGAAGTGCTATCTCTTTACCGTACTTTTTGACTCTAACTAATTCAACTGATTTGTCATTAGCACTTTGTCCGTTCACTAATAACCATTCAAATGCTTTTTTCGTTATTGAATGGCAATCAATGTCTGATTTGTCGCCGCCATTGAGCAACAAACCAAACTCACGCACCTTAATAATAAGATTGCTCTTTTTACTTATCATCGAGTATAAACACCGATATACGCTTGAGGGTTTTTAAATGCTTTTTGATTACGGCAATAAGGCTGTATTCCTTGAACTTCCCAATCATCGCCCATTAACTCAGCGATCTCACTATTACCAAATTGTTCAATAACAAAACGTAACTCATGGTTATCTTTTAAATGATCACCAAGTACTTGCCCTACACGCTCCCAATCTTCAAAGAAGTACTCTTCTAATAACGGTAAGATCTGTAGCTCAAAGATCTCTGCTAATAATTGTAGACTTGGATTATCAAATAACGGTAAAAAGAAACTATGACCAATCGTATGCTCTCGGTCATACAATAATTCAATACGTTGATTCATGGTTCTAACAAGCTTAGCAACGTTAATGCCTTCGATATCTGGAATTCCTTTAAGTAACTCGTAATTTGTCATCATTTCAACAAATTCAAAGCGGCGACGAAGTGCGATATCGAGCTGTGCCAGTGATTTATCTGCGGTATTCATCGTACCTATGATGTGCAAGTTTGATGGTACAGAAAACGTCTCTTTTGAATACGGTAACTTCACAGACAAAGACTCCGCGCCACCACTACGCTTACTTGGTTCAATCAATGTAATTAACTCACCAAAGATATTCGAGATATTACCTCGGTTAATTTCATCGATGATAAGTACACGATCATTGTTTATTTCTGTTTTTTCTTCTATCGAAGGGACTGAAAAGATACCCTGTAACTTATCTAAATCAATAGTTGCGCCATAAAGGCGATATAATGTCATTTGAGATAAATTCTTTTTGAATAACTCATCTACAGGTAATGACGGCTCATACACTCGATGCCAAGTTACTTTTCTTACTTGAGAATATCCATTATCACTCACTAAAGTTTCATCAAAGATATAATCACTCGTAATTTCAGCAATCGCCCTAAACTTACGGTTACCATCAGAAATGACAACTAAATCACCAATACTCATTTCGTTCTTAAAGTTATTTACCGATGTGACTCTGTAATCACTGCTTTCTTTTTCAATAATAACTTCATTAGTACGATAGGCTTCAATTACCTCTTTTCGATTAGCTGTATTAGAGAAATCAATGTCATAACCATAGCCTAAAAGAACATAATTATTTTCAATACATTGTTGATAAATGAAAGCATCTTCTCCAGATGTATCTCCTAATGACATCTTCCAGATTTTTCTATTGGATATATCTAACGCTTGTTGTTCAGTATTAACTGTTGCTTTTACACTTGCAGAATTACACATACTTTTGAAGATACCATCTTCGACATCATAGCTAATCTGCTTATCTTCTGTCGTTGATGCTTTAAGACCTTCAACAAAATCTTCGTAACTAAAGCTCTGGTGGAAAGTCACAAATCCAATTCGATTATTATTCAAGAGTTCGTCAAAGCGATCTTTTAGCTTTTCACGGTTGTCTTTATTTTCAAGATAAAAATCAGGAGCTACAATCTGCAATGCTTTATTGATTGTGGTGTATGTTTTCCCCGTACCTGGAGGACCATATAAGATTGTATTAAGCGTTTGGTTTACGTCATTAGTCTTCACGTCATACTCCTGTTCTGGTTCTTTTATGTCACCAGTTAAAGCAGCTTTAGGCTGTTTCCATTTTGAGCGTAATGGCTCGACATAGTAGTCAAGCTCTTGAGTACCGTACTCAGCTTCAAATGATTGCCTTAGCGCCAACAGTTTAGCGTCAGCTTCCTTAGTATCCATTCGGTTATATTGAGCACTCGTGATATCTGATAAAGTCGTTAAAATAGACTTTCTATCCGTGCTACCGAAGATGCGCTCATGGGCATCTGGAAACAACAGGTACAAAAACATATGACGAAACTGCCTAGAACCATTTTCGGGAATAGACTCCAACCATCGAGGCAACCGTTCAACATCACTCAAAAGCTCTTTTCTCTCCAGTTCAGAGAGCTTTAGCAAAGCTTCAACCAAGCGGATAACATAAACAAGCTCGCGCCAACGGCCTGTATTGTAAGCAGTTCCAGCACTGCCAATGCCCGTTAGAGCCTCATCAGATAGGTATTTCTGTCTAGGTTCAAGATCAATTTCAAACCCACTCCACGAAAAAACACGTTCAATGCTTTTTCTCTTAGATTCAGCCCCTGTGTTACTTGGACAAAGAAACATTAACCACAGCATTTCAGACGCAAGTACTTTCGCTTTTGGAGAAGAGTTTGCCAGTTGAGTTTCTAACTTTTCAAAAAAGTCACCATCGCCTTCATCTAAGTTTTCAACAAAATAATCAATGAGCTCTTGGCACGTTGGTGAATCCCAAACTGTGAGTTCCGTGAAAAGAGAACGACCTTGAATTAAACAACGCTCTTTGAATTCCGACATGTTGTTAAGTAAATGAGTAGAATTCTTGTCACCACAATATATAGCCATTTAAATGCGTCTCCTAGCATACGATTGATTAATCGTTTCGATAAACGAAGAAATATCACTATCTGGCTTATTCGCTATAACCTGAAAACAAAGCGCTTTAAAATCGATTTGTATCTACCAACTAACTTAAGTCTATTTAATCTCATCTTTATTCTTATTTGTAATTATGAAAATATCTATTCGATTGGCCTACCCAACATACGTCCTAGTACTTCTTTCATCGACTCTTGAAAATCAGTCATCGACTTCATATCTGCGATTTGAGCAAGATCGATTTCGCCATCATCGACAAGCTCATTGAGTTTTACTCGGGTTGCGGGTTCACCTAAATGCATTTCCAACTCACCTTTTAGAGAATGTGGTGAATCGTCATTGCCCGAACGCCCTTCAAATGCCGTGCAGTTTTGATAGCCGTTTTTTAACGCACATAATAACCATGCTTCTGATTTAGGCTGAGCAACAAAAGGAACACCATTATCAAAACCTTGAGCTTCAAAGCCAGTAATCATAGATTGACGTTTTGATTGATAGTCGGGCCATTTATTACTATCAGAGTCATGAAATAACACAGCTAGACTAGGTTGTCTTTCAGGGTTCGATGCAACATGAGCTAATGCTCTTGCCGCACGATAAAATTCTCTAGTTTCTTTGCCTTGCTTTTTACCGCTTCTCGAAAGAGGTTTAATAATAGTTTTATCTTTAGAAATACGAGTAATTTCAGTTTCATGCACCACTTCAAGCATTTCTGCTTCTAGCAATGAAAAACCAGAATGTGGCTCAATATACTTATCTATCAGTTTACTGAGCGGCCCAATCGCTTCATTGCTCTTACCGATATCGGTTTCACCTTCACCACTGACAACTAAATACATGCTTTAATGCCCTCTTTAGCTATCAAATGATTGTTAATGTGGCAATTTCAGATGCCAGATTCTCAAGCATAGTATCTTCGTAGGCTTCACCAGGTCCCATGAATTTCAACTTGCGTTGCATCGATGGTATATCAAATAAACGAATGGCTTGAGTTGCGCCTGCTTTATTCTTATATAAATAAACAACGCCAGTTTTAGCCACTTCATCTTCCATGTAGTTAAGGATCATTGGGCTATGGGTGGTAACAATAACTTGGGTATTTGCTGCAACTAAGCTGTCCACCAGTTTTTCGATAAGCTCAGGGTTAACACCGTTTTCTATCTCATCAAGCAATAGCGCACTTTGCTTTTTAGTCAGTTGGGCAAAAATTGCCATAAAGCGAAGTAAACCATCGTTAATGTGCCTTGCTTCGGTTTTAATGGTTTTCTCACCAAACTTTTCTTCTATCTCAAGCCTTACTGTACCCGCAGACTTTTGGACAGTAGCGTCAACCTTAACCAAGTTTGGGTACAAGCCTTTAAGGGTTGCAACTAAGCTCGATTTCTCGTCTTTGTCCATATTGCTAATAAAGCTCGATAGCATCTTGCCACCCGCACCCAATGTTTTACCGCTGATGTGTTGGTCACGAAGCATATCGGGTGAAAGCATGTCTAATGCATTTAGCTCTTTGAAGAAATTTTTAAACTCTTCTAATTCAAACGGTAGCTGATTTTTTCTTAGTTGAGACAGAATCGAACCTTGATAATCAAAGGTAATAGGCGCTTGAATACCTTCTGTTGGTAGCGAGAACTTCCCATCAGCAACATTAAGCAGCGTTTTACCATTCCAAGTGATTTTCTCAGCCGTACAGTACAGATCTGTTCGGTTAAAACTGCCTTCCCAAATAACAGGCTTGCCTGCGAAATTAAGATCTACTGTAAAAGTAATATTGGATTGTTTAGTAAGCGTTGAATTAAGGTCTCGCGCACTCCACTGACGGCTTTCAAGCCATTCATCAATATCTCCACTCACCTGCTGAGAGAGAAAATCAATAAACTGCAATACCGTCGATTTACCTGAACCATTTAGGCCAACTAAACAGTTAAACTTGCTAAACGGCAGTGAAAAATCCACCAACGACTTAAAGTTGTTGGCTTTGATATTGACTAGTGAGAGTGATTGATTCATATCCGTCTTACCCTTTGTCTGCGACTTTGGCTTTGATTGCGCGTTTTTTAGTTGTCTTCTTTAGTTTATCTGCTTTTTGTTGCTGGGAAAGTCGTTCTTTCAAGATACGATCTAACAGTTGTTCCGCAGGTTCATCGTTTGGATCTTGTGGTACTAACTCACCTCGAAACGCTTTGGCTAGAATAGACTGAGTTAGGCGATCTAAACGAGCTTTCGCGTCTAGGTATTGTTTTTCGACTTTATCGGCTTTATGAAAGAGCTGGTTGATTTTTTCAACAACGGCTGATTGCTCTTCTGAGCTAGGTAAAGATATTTCAAATGACTTTAAATACCTTAAATTGACTCGCGGCCTCGTTGCACCATGCACCTGTTTTTTGATTTTTTCGTAAGTATGTTTACAGGCTAGCGAGTACATCAAATATTCAGGAGATACCATTTCTTTATTTGGTCGAATACAAAAACAATCGGCTTTGTTTATATACGTACCAAAACGTTCATCGAACAAACAAGTTCTTATCTCTTCATCTACGAATGACGAAAATAAAACATCATTATGTTCAATTGTATTCTTAATAAGGTCCTGATACTTAACTTCGCTAATAAACGTTTCTTTTGCTGAGTTAAATACTAAATGCCCAATATTTTCAAGCCTAGCGACTTTGATACCATTATCTGTATAGTCAGCTGTTTTTAGTTTTGAACCAAATGGACCATCAAACGCTCTATTGGACAAATCATCAATGGATACTGGTTGCCACGTATCCTTACTTAGCCCTTCTACCTCACGCCACTCTTTCGTCAACTCCCCAGACGTTGCAGCAGCCAATACCGATTGGCGGAAACGTTTTAGGATTGCTGGAATTTTATTTAAACGAGCTTGAGCTTTATCGACCTTGGCAAGAATAGAATCTAACTTGTTGGTAATGCGGATTTGTTCGTTTAGTGGCGGTAGCCAAATCGGGTACTCTTTAATTATTGTTTGAGAAATATTAGGCTGAGCACCACCTTTACCTCGCGCAATGAAACCTTCTTTTTCATTTTTTAAAAGGTAATACAAAAATATAGACGATAGAGAAGCGTTTGGAATAGCAACCCCGCATGCTTGATTAGTTGCTGCTTCAATATTCAATATTGAAGTTTTGCCAATCGTAGCTCCATACATAGCAATTGCAACTGAGTTTTTAGGGAACAGCTTAGCGCTGGAGTTTTTCAAACCTTCATTTGAAATATTCTCGCTAGCTTCTTCTAAATATCGTACTCCCAAATCTCCGGTTTTAATCCACGGAACATCCCCATTGTAATATGCTGTATTCTTGCGGCTTGGTGTACCACCAGAAGACCATTTTGCTACATTTCCAAGTGTCGTTTCAACCCACCCTTTCGGTAACTCACTCACAGATTCACCTCATCACTTTCCGCTGAATCTAAATCCACCAAAATCGCTTTTAGCTCTTCCATTGCGCCTGCCATTTCTAGCAACGCTTCATTGATCAATACATCTGGAGCAGGTAGTTTTGAGGCGTCTTCATTGTTTTCGTCACGGATCCAACTTAGATCTAGAGATTCATCTTTAGTTTTTATCTCATCGCGGCTAAAACAACGTAAACGACAAGCATCTGCATCGTCCTTGTGGTTGCTAACGAAGGCTTGACGAGCCGTTTCATCAACTTGAGTTAAGTCACTGCCTACCGCTTGGTAAAACTCTTCAAAGTGCTGTTTAGTCAGTACGGTACGCTTACCAAATTTTGGCATGTTTGAACGTAAGTCATACACCCACACATTCTTGGTTTGGCCTTTATCTTGTTTTACATCTTCTGATTTAGAGAAGAACAACACATTGGTTTTTACCCCTGCGGCGTAGAAAATCCCCGTAGGTAAACGCAGAATAGTGTGTAGGTTACACTTCTCCATTAAGTCTTTACGAATGGTTTGCCCTGTAGAGCCTTCAAATAACACATTATCTGGCAATACCACCGCTGCTCTGCCACCCGGTTTAAGCATTTTGTGGTACATCAAATGCAAAAATGCCAGCTGTTTGTTACTGGTGTAATGAACCAAGTCATCACGAGTTGGCACGCCACCACCTTGTTTAGTTCCAAATGGCGGGTTGGCTAAAATTAGACTCGCTGCTGGTAACGCTTTACCTTCGTTAGATAAAGTATCACCGTACAGAATGCCTGAGTTTTCATCATCAACCGCTAGGTCATGCAGCATTAAGTTCATCATCGCTAGGCGGCGCGTGTCTGGCACCAATTCCATACCAAAGAAAGTCTCGTGTTGATATTTGTCGTATGGCAGAGTATCTAACCCGTCAATATCATTGTGTTCTTTTAGATAGTTATGAGCACTGATCAAGAAACCACCGGTACCTGCGGTTGGGTCAACAATCACATCATCAAGGTTTGGCTTCATTAGCTCGACCATCACATCGATAAGTACTCGTGGTGTGAAATACTGTCCTGCGCCTGATTTTTTCTCACCTGCGTTGATTTCTAACAAGCCTTCGTACATGTCACCTAACCCTTCGGCTTTGGCGTTGTACCAATCAAGCTTATCAATTTCCACCACCAATTTATTCAATGTGGCAGGTTTGCGAATAACGGTATTAGCACCTTTAAAAATGGCTTTGGTGATCAGTGAGCCATTAGTGCCTAAATGAAGAAGTAACTGTTGGTACGCTTCTAAGCGAGTGGCTGAGTTATACGCTTCTAGGTTTTCCCAACGGTAGCCTTCTGGCAACAGTTCATCTTGGCCCGTTTCATCGACCATTTTTAGGAAAACCAAATACGTTAACTCATTAAGGTATTCGTGATAAGTCACGCCGTCATCTCGGAGTAAGTTACATAGATTCCACAATTTAGCGACGAGATCTTGAGTGCTCATTTATTACGTACCTTGTTATTAATGCAATGGCTTTTAATACAACAATCTAGCACTGTGTTTATGACAGAACTAGATTGATGATTAAGCCGTTTTTGCTTGCTGCTGCGACGCTGATTGTTGAGGCGCTAACCACAGTGCTTTATTAAATTGGAGTAGAACATCCTCAATAGGTTGTTCAAAGAGTTTATTGGCGCGTTTAATGCCACCTTGCTGCTGTTTAAAAATACCTTGGTCTAAGGCGGGTAAATCTACAATCGTGGTTGCCTTCATTTGTTTAGCAATAAGCTCTAACCATTTCTTTTGTGGTGTCTTCCACTGCTGGCTCGCTAACATGGTTTCGAGTGCTTTATCAACACGCAGTTCAAATGGAATAAGAGCCTCACCCAATGCGGCTTGACGAATAAAACCAATAATTTTGGCTGCTATGTCTTCATTTTTCACTTCATTCCACGCAACTTGCAGATCTTGTTCTCTAAAGCGGTTTTTTTCAAGCTCTAACGCTAACTCTTTTAGGCTTTTTCTTGTTAATTCCCACGGTTTTTGCACGACTGTTTGAATAGCAATCAATCTATTACTATTGGCTTTTACAAAATCGCTGAACGCTTGCAGATAATCGGCTGGTTTTTGTCCATCACCGTAACCTGTAGTGATGCCAGTAATTTCATCATCATGCTCAGAAATGATCACCGGTGGTCGATTTCCGCCCCCAGTGACTTTGGCATCCAATAACTCCCCCAACCCCGGATGATGAGTAAACCATTCGGCAACCTCATTTAAAGGACGGTTCTTTAAGTCTTGGATAAAATCTTCTGGCGATTGTCCAACGATGGTTTCAAAGTTTTCACGTTGAGCATCGGTTAAGTGACGGCGCTTAACTTGCAACTTAGCAATAAATTGATTTCTAGCCAGTGTTTGTAGCTCATCTTCGTCAACTTGCTTCATTTCGTTTTCAAGTTCAGTAAAGGTCACATTCACGTTTGTAACGACTGGCTTCATGCTGTTGACGTCTTCTAACTGGGTATAAATATCCACGGCGTCATAAATTCTAAACGGCCCTTTACCTATTTCATCACACAAACGCGTTGCGCGGCCTAACATCTGCTCAAACAAAATACGGCTATTTACTCGGCGTAAAAAGACAAGATTACAGATCTTTGGTACATCCACCCCTGTAGTTAATAAATCAACCGTCACTGCAATATTAGGTAGACGGTCATTTTTAAACAGACGGATTTTTTCTAGCGGTTTATCACTGGCTCCGGTGATTTTTTGAATCGCATCGTCTTCCACTTCACCATGATAATGTTCACAGGCTTCTTTTAGGGCTTCGACCACTTGATCTGCATGTTTGTCTGTGACACAAAATATTAAGGTTTTCGCTTCTGAGTATGGGTTAATCGAATCACTCTCAATCAACCATTTAGTCACTTGCTTAGTAAAACTTGGGCTAATGACTTTACGGTTAAACTGCGAGACATCAAAATCGAGTTCATCGGGAGTATTGTATTTTTCTATCGTGTTGTCTTCTACGTTGTAAGCTTGTACTTCTTCATTGACTTCGTAATGAATGCCCTGCTCTGCCAGCTTAGTATAAATGCGAACAGGCGGAAGATGATCATTAAGATAACCATCTAACACCGCTTCGGTATAGCTGTAACTAAAGATTGGCTCACCAAAAATATCGACGGTGTGTAGTGCTGGTGTTGCGGTTAATCCTATCTTGAATGCATCAAAATATTCTAATACCGCGCGATACTTAGATTGATAATCCTTTTGATCACGAAACTCTAATTCGGTGTCACTTAATATCCTATCAAGCAGGTAACCACGGTGACATTCATCGACAACGATACAGTCATATTGACCGACACCCGGTTTGGTATCACCATCGTTCGGGTACAAAATACGTTTAACCAAGCCTTGGACTGTTGCCACATGAACCTTGGTATCATCTTCTGGTTTGGTAATGGGTGATTTATCTGCTTCCATGCCAATGACATCAAAGGTATCTGCAAAGGTATTTAGGTTTTCTAGGCGTACTTCGCCAAAGTCAGTCGTGGCTTGTACACCAAGGGCTGAGCGATCGACAAGAAATAGAATACGGCGGAAACGTTCGGCTTTGAGCAAGCGATATACCAATGCTATACACGTTTTGGTTTTACCGGTTCCTGTTGCCATCGCTACCAACGCTTTGGTTTTTCCTTGTTTGATGGCTTCTTCAACTGACTTAATCGCTTCTACCTGATAATCACGTAGCTTTAAATCATAATCAAATCCCATTTGATCCAGTTCTTGCTCAGCCTGCTGTGGCGTTTGTCTTAAGTAGGTTTTGATTTCTTGAGGGGTATACCAACCTTTCAGGGCACGACGTCGGTTAGTGCTATCGCGCACATCTAAAAACCAGATACCACTTTCGTCTTCTAGCTGTTCTAAATAGGGACGACCATTGGTAGCAAACACAATCGGGACTTGAAACTCACCGTAGGTCGTTTCTATTGCGATTCCACCTTTATCGGTTAACCCTTTTGCATAACGCTTAGCTTGGTCTATTGCGCCATAAACATTCTTAGCACTCTTTTTGGCCTCTACCACCGCAACAGGCGTTAAACCCATGAATAAAACATAATCCGCTGGGCCTGATGAGGTTGGCCATTCAGCAATAGCGCGGTTCTCATTGGCTACGGGTCTAGAGCCTTTTGAGTATCTTAAATTAACCGTATCAGCTTTCCATTGAGCGTCATTAAGCTGCTCGTCAATAAGTACACGAGTCTCTTCTTCATTGAGTTCTAGGCACGATTTTTCAACTTGCTCAATAACCTTGGCTTGCGTTGGTTTGTCTTGTTGATTGAAGTTGGCTAAATAGGCTAAATTGGCCTCGTCCATCTTTTTACGGTAACTAGCTAATGTTGATTCGTGTTCAGTTGCCACCTCTTCCCAAAGCAGGCTTTCCGCCTGCATTTGATCTGCACGATGTTTCAAAGCTTCTGCTTTTTCTGCTTCAACTTGTTTGAGCTCTTCAGCAACTTGGAGGCGTTCTGAGGTTCGTTTCTGGGTGACTTCTAAAGCTTGTAGTTTGTCTTCAAGTTGACGCACATGTTCTGAAGGATCTTCTGGTTTTATAAAAGGTTCTGGCTTAAACCCTTTGGCATGAGAGCCACCAAATAAAGTGTGGTACCAAGCACTAAGTGCATGTCCTAACACTAATGCTTTAAGTGCGTCTCGGTGACTTGAAGAAGTGAAGTCATGATTAGCGGTATTGCCAAGCTTTCTAATGGTGTGGAAAGAGTCGTTGATACGAGGGTCAAGTGTTAACTTGTATTCGAGATTACGCAGCAAGTCGATCTGTTTTATATCTCGTCCGTTTTCATCACGGCCATACTCAACCCCAACACGGGCAGCCACGTTTTGTGCTAATGCTTCACCTAGTTGGCGTATCTTAACTAGGGTGGTATTTGGATCAGGGACATAACATTGCTCTGCTCGGTTAGCTAACCTAAACAGTAATTCATCATGATGCTTTAAAAATTCAAAATTACTCTTTTTCACTCAAAAGTCCCTTTTCGCTAATTTTAGCCAACGGTTAATACAACTAAGTTATCATAATACTACTTTTAATACTGTTAGTTAATTCATAGAGTTAACACAGTTCATAGATTAATCTGAATACTCTTTTCTATTCTGTTGTTCAGCCCTAATGTCAGCTGACATCGGTCCAATTTAATGGCGTACTTAATAATTCGATATCATGTGCAATTAAACTTTCTTGAGTAACCGAAAGTTCATAGCTCTGCAAGTTTAACGTTGCTTGATGGATGACGGTTTCAAAATCTCGGCAGGAATCGCCGGTCTTAATCAGTAGGTGTGTACCTTCGATATACTGCTTAGCATAATTCTCTTTACTGGTTAAACGTTTGAGCTGTTTATTTGCAAAACTGGGGGTAATGATACTCGCTTGGCAGTTCACATATTTCATATAGGCGTTGATAAGCTTCATTCCTGAGAAGTCATAATCAAAGTAGAATCCAACCTGCGCTTTAGGTTTAAGGCTTTCTAATAATAATTTGATTTGCTTCTGACTTTCACCGTGACCTCGATAAACCAATAGAGTATCTATTTTCCACGCTTCCGGTAGTGTTTCAATAAAGCGGCTACTTTGCACTAGAAGTTCTGAGTTCTCTATTACCATTAGCTTGTCGATCTTATCGGTAACAATATTTTCAAAAGGAACAGAAATGATCGCTTTGATACCTTTAGGAATAATACCCGAGGTTAAATGAAGATCACAAAGCGGTACGATGGAAAGAAGAGCTTCAAAGACTCCTCCTTTTGCAGATTTCTCATCTTTAGATACTTTCGAGGCATCAATCCGGTTTGACTCATACGTAAACGATCGTAATGAAGCACCTAGTAATTCATCATAATAACGTTCTATTTCAGATAGTTCGCTATGCTTAATAACGTATTGACCATTGGATTTATAATGTTCGATACCTGTTTCATTCACGAGTTGGTCAGACGCTTTAGAGACAGAAAACATTCTTAATCGCAAGGTTACGATCTTCTTAGCCAGCATAGTGACTTTGATATTCATTCGATTTCCTTACAAATTTAATGTCCGTCACTTGCAGGTTACCATTCATCGGCATGGAAACTTGAGAGTCATATTCAATATAATATTCCGACATAGAAGCCTTACCCTGCGCGCTAATGTAGGTTGCAATAAGCATGAGCCATTCATCAACAGGTATGTCTAATTCTAGTCGTTCTTGAAGATCTACAGATGAGGTAATATCATCAGTGATAGCTCCTGCCCCAAGAGCAGAGAAAAGATCTTCGAGGGTTTCATCAATTTCATCAATTTCGATTGACTTAGTGACTCCTCGGCTATCTTCAGTCGCGCTCGATTTCTTTTCTACAGGTTCAGATTTACTATTCTGAGATTGTCTGGCGACAGATTGAATAATGTCATATAGGTCCTCGCAATCAAAGTTAGTATAAATCGAAGGATATCCACCTATTTCCAAGACACCGCCAACCCGTAAGCTTTCTGGTAAGTCATCAGGGTCAACAAGCGGATTTGAAAATACACCATTATCACCGAACAGGATTTTAGAACTATCTATAAGTCGATTTTTCTTCTTTCGCTCTTCGTTGCGTTGGACTTTAAGAAGCATTTCCACTAATTTTCGATTAGAAACACCAATATCGCTCAGCGCTTCATCGACACTTGCCTTTAGCCGTTTCATGATCAGACTTTCAAGGCGCAGGTCAGTCACTACCCATTCACGTAAATTCTTAACTGAGAGTTTTTCGAGAATATCATTAAGCCTAACCACTTCGTTTTTACATCGAGTGATCTGATGAATCTTACTGTCAACATCATAGACCGTTGAAAACTCATCGTTAACCACATAGTGAAACATCTGCATAGCTTCGGTGAGTGCATCAATCATCTCTACGACGATATCACGCACTTCCTCAAATGCTTCTTCGTGCATAGTATCGTTATGCTTCGTCGCACGGTAGTGCTCGATCGCAAAATCAATGGACTCAATAAAACCAGAGAACTCACCATGCTTCTCTCTAAATCGGATGCGAGAGGTCGCGCGATTAAGTACTCTCTTCACAGATGAGTGGATCTGAACGCTTACCTCGTCATCAGTGAGATAAGCAAGCTTAGACGAAAGGAGAGCCTTAGATACCGCTTCACTCTCTTCAGTGTTGGGGATGATCCCCCCATTTTCATAACACGCCGAATCAATGGCTTCCCAATGATTACTGAGTGCTGAAAGTGCGCGTTTTGATTCGTGCTGTCGATTCATACTTAGAGCTCTAACTGTTGTTGAGATTCTTCAAGGATAGTCTGATCGTTTTCAATGCTTTCAGGATCTTGTCGTTGAATGTAAAACTCGAGCGCATCGTAAACAAATGACCATTTGGCAGTCGCCTCATAAACTGAACCTGTAGTATTTAACTGAACAAAGTAGCCTGAGTCGGTAAGATAGTTAAGAACTGAAGTCAGCTTCTTTTTTACCTCACGAGATTTCATAGAACGACCAAGCTTATTCGCAATTGAAGTAAGCTGTTCAGCAAGAGGTCTAGAGGTTTCAATAGCAGCAAGTAACTCTGACTCAGTAATTCTTTCTCCAGCACTGATTGGGTTTGAGTTTTCATTAATGTTTCGTGCAAAACATAACCAATCTACGAGAGTCGATAGTTCGCCTTCAATTTTCTTGAACTGCGCAGCCACACGACGCTTCTTTCCGCTGTCATCTAGGTTCAAATACACCATGAGATAACCAAGGTTATCACTTGTTTTTGCTAGCGAACGGCCTATTTGACGTAGATATTGATCAACCTCACTTCGCTTGATGTTATCAGTTAAGAATGCAAACTCAGCACTATAAGCTGTTCTGCAAATCACTTCGTCTTGCATCAGGAGTTCAACGGTTCTTTCAAAGCCAGACATATCAAGCCTCCTTTTCTTTATGGGTATTAACTACCGAGAATAATCGGCTCGATTCCTGATTTTTACGCACATCTACATAGGTCATTATCCCGTAACGGCGATCAATATGAAGTTTGTTCACATAATACTTTAGCGTTTCCCTTCGATAGTTAGGCTCAGCCGTGATAAGCGTGATGCCTTTTTCCGACATCATATTGAACAAAAGTCTCGTGTTAGAAAGCGAAATTTTACCTAACTCGTCAACAGGCCAATGGATTACTGTTTGTGGATCTGGACATAAATAACGAACCATGCCACAAAACACTACGATAACGGCGAGTTTAGATATTCCCTCACTACTTACCCCTGCTAAATCAGAATCATTGCGTATAGTTCTCTCTGTACCGTTTTCAGTCATATGAATTTCTAGATCAACTAGTGAGCTTAAACTGGTGCTGAGTTTAAGGAGTGATAGTGAACGATATGCTGACTCAAAGTTATTAATAAACGCATCACTTGGGACTGTTGCTGTTGTCGCTTCTGCCCATTTCTCCCATTCATGGTTAAATGTTCCAAGCGAATTCCAACTCTCAAATTTCTCGATTTTGCTGACAACGCCAAGTTGCACATCTTCAATCGCAGGAAACGGGTTTGACGTCCCTACCGAACGACCAAGCAGATTCGATACATTACGGATCTTCTTGTTCATATCTTCAAGCGTGAGATAGAAATTAGAATACTTCATCGATACAGAACGGATCGCTTCAAGAATGATCGATTGTTTCTCTGGGATCACAATATTAATTAATTGATCAAGCGACGGCAATAATGCAATTTTCAAATCACTACCAAAGGCTCTTTCCGGAGAATCCTGCTCTAATTCTTGTTTACGCTTACGCTTAACCTCTTCCCAGAACTGGGAGATATCATTTGTGGTTCCGAGTTCACTTAACACCTCAGTAACCTTATCTACGCTCTTAATAATTGCGTCACGGTTCGAACTAATTTGTTTCACTAACCCCCTAGACTGGTCGATTGTAACCTCAACACTCACTAGCTCCGGAACGATCTCTTCAGTAACGTACTTTTGTAAAATGATGTCCTTCAATCGAGTCGCAGCTTTCTCTAATTCATCTGCGTTAGTATTACAGCAATGGCTTTCTTGGCTCAACCGAGTGGTTTTGCTTTTATACAATTTTTCGTCTTCAGCTTTCTTTTTCACGTGACTTTCAATTAAGCGAACAACCTCTTTTTGGTGATCGTTAAAGTCTTTTTCCTGACGAGTCAATATGTCAACACGACTCCAATCCTTAATAAGCCAAGTGTTGTATTCAGAGATAATATCATGTGATTTTTCAATACAATCAATACGATACTCGAGATTACTAACAATTTCTCTCGCCTTTGAAATAACCTCTGAGTCAATCCCATAAGACTTTAACTTATCGGCATGAGCGCCTTTAAGCTGATATATACGTTGATTCGTTACTTTCTTGTTATTTTTAACACTTTCTTTAAGGCCATCGATCACCGCTTCGATTTCTGATTCTTTAAGTGTCGCATCGGATTCAATTTGTAGAATCGTATTGTTGTGAGTGTTCGTTACATTAGCAATGTTATCATCGTGCTCTGTTGAAATACTGCTAACTGTAAGTTCACACTCGTTCATGAACTTCTTCGCAGCCATACTCCGCTTGCGTGCTTCTTCTTCAAATATTTGCTTGTTAGTGTCCAGCTGAAACTGAAATTGCTTCACGTTCTCGTTGTGCTTCTTAATGACATCGCTTTTCATTAACACCATTTGTTTAAAACCTATAAGCTCGTTATAGACTTCTTTAGCTCGGCGCTCGTGATCTTTTTCAATTTTCGTCGTACTTGCAATTTTAGCTTCTAGTGTTTGTAGATCATCAATTAACTGCTCTTCTTCTCGAAAGAGCTCAGAGTTAATACTAGATAAATCTAGTTGAATACCATAAATCAAATGTTGGTTGTATTCACAATTATCACCCCACTGCGGAGACAGTTTGGTATTGGATAATAGCGCTGGATTGATAGTTTTACCTAAGGTTGACTTCCAATCTGCTACTTCATTATTCAAAAACGCTGCAAAAGTATTTGACGCAGGATTCAAGATTTCTTGAATCTTATTGATCTTTTCTTGATAACGAGCTTTCGTCTTTACTGCCGTATCAATATCATTAAGGAGGTCTTTATGAACTTTAGTAAGCGAAATTACCTTATCATTGGCAACGCTTAGATTTTGGTGTTCTTCATCAATATCTTCTCGAATCGAGTTGATTTTCTGTTGATACGATTCAAGCTCATTCTTGTTTTCTTGAGTAATATTACCAGCACACACAACGTTAACCTTAGCATCTGCTAGGTTGCTAGTCGCTTTCCCACTTAGGTCTCGGTACTTCTTGTTAATATCACCAATATTCTTGAAATGCTGAGATTCTGCTTGTTTCACAATCGCTTTAGTGCCGTCTTGATACTTTCGTAACTCTTCTTTGTGCCAATCGATCTTTTCAGAAATATCGATTGCCATTTTTAGATGCTGATTATTGATCTTTTGAAGTTCAGATTCTAATTGTTTCTCTTCTGAATCAAAGCCTTCACTAAGCATCTTTAAGTGCTCGACCGCTTGTTTGTGCTGAGTACGAATTACCTCTGATTGCTCTCTCTCAGTAATCACTTTTTGAATATTTTCTTTTGTCTCAAATCGGTCACGTGTTCGATGAATTGATGTAAGATCACGGTCAATCGACTGCAGATTTTTGTTGATATCATTCAATGATTCATTGAGTTCTAAGCGACGCACCTCAACTTTTTCTTTGAATTCTCTTAGCTGCTTTTGTGCCTTATCTAATTGTTCCAATATTCCAGCTCTACGCTGAATTTCACTATCACGTTTGGCAAGCATCTGATTAAGGATAATTGCTGCTTCACTGTATAAATCATCCATGCGCTGACTAAGCATTAATGCATTATCAAACGTCTTTTTATGCTTTTCTAGTTCACGAATGGCTTTTAGGGCGTCAAGATGATCAATATCTGCTTTACTGTAAGGCGATTTTGAAAGTGACACCTGAGGAGCGATAAATGCATCGGTAATCATATGTCGGAAGTTATCAAGCATGTTGTTGTTACGCATCATTGTCGATACTAGAACATCAATATGTAACATTGAATGTTCAGGATCGCACAGTGAATAACGCTGCGCAATGGTGAGTAGCTGACCATTGGAGTTACGTCGTTTACCAAGCTGAGGGCGATTATTCTGGATAACAAATCGGTAGTCTTGAGTCGTAGTGATTGGTTGACTCACATCCACTTGTTTTTTTATATGCTGTGATAACCAATCTCGCGTACTTTCATAATCGTTATCAAGTGCACTAATGTTTTCTTGCGATAGTAAATCTTCAGCAGATATATCAGCAAAACGGTAAGCAATACCACTTGAACCATTCTTGTAGATAAAGGCTACTTTGGGCTGCCCTTTTTTTAAATATTCGTAAGCAATAAATGACTTGCTTTGTGGTAGATAAAACTTAGCAAAAGGAAGTTTCCCTGCATCCCTATCAACAAGTTTGCTCGGCTCTGCACCATAGAAAGCACCATAAAGACTGAGTGTGGTTGACTTACCATCTCCGTTTTCTCCGGTAAATAGCGTGTGACCATCAGATTTTATTTCAACAAGTCGATTTCCAAAGTGTGATTTGTTAACAATGACTCTTACGAGCGTATTTTTATGCTGTGATATATCCATGTCCCTACTCCGTGTTTTAGCGTTATACGTTCTTGTTAAGATGTTTTGCATCACCGCTATCACCAGTGAACTGAGTAGGTCAATCTAAGTCATACTCTGAAACAATCCAATCAATATCCACAATAAATATATGTACTTTTTATATACATGTATATACTGTACACATCAACATGTAACATTTGTGAGCAGGAACATGATTCAAGTAGATATAAAGTGGGATCAACAAGTAAGATTTCGACTAATTGAAATTATTGCTCTGTGGGAAGGTCGGCTGACAACAAATCACCTATGTGACGCTTTTCATATAGGCCGCCAACAAGCTTCTAGAGATATTAATAAGTACATTAGTCTTACAGGCCAAGATCAATTGATCCTTGATAGAACAATTAAGGGTTATAGGCCAGCAGATAGCTTTAAGCCTCGGTTTACTCAAGGTACTGCTCATGAATACCTTATGCTTCTCCATCAACAGTACAACCAAGAAGAAACATTTGAATTCTTTAATTGGGGGGAAGCTCAATCGACGGTATTGAATGTTCCTGAAAGGGCTGTATCACCAAGAATCGTTCGAAGTTTAATTGCTGCCGCAAGAGCTAATCTTCGCGTGGATATTGACTACGTGTCGCTTTCTACACCTGAAGTTCGAGGCCGTATAATTACACCTCATAGCTTGGTCTATGATGGTATTAGATGGCATGTAAGAGCATTTTGTGAAGATAGAAGTAGTTATCGCGACTTCGTATTAAGCCGCTTTAGGAACGAACCTGACTTAATGGATAAATCACCAAATACGCGAGAATATGATGATGATTGGAATCACCAAGTGAAGTTAACGATTACACCTAATCCCTACTTATCTGAAAAACAACAATGTATCGTTGCTGACGATTATGCTATGGAAAATAAAGAGTTAGAAATCACAACTCGGAAAGCTTTACTGCACTACTACTTACGTCGTATGGGAACAACACAAGATAAAGGGTTACTACAAAAAGAACCGGAAGTTCATCAATTAACCGCACGTTTTGACATAAATAGTACTCAATGATGATTGGATTTATAAATAAGAAGATCTAAACACTTTTATTCATAACACATTGACCTAGCATTTGACTAAACGTTTTCTCATCAATCTCTTTTTTGTCATTATGAATAAGTGAATACCCTTTATTTGACACATAATTAAAATTAAATACGTCGGACTTACTTTCTGAATACTTATAAACTAATTGAGTATTTTCTCTGCTTAACTGATTGATTCCACAAATATACCTCTTATCTGAATTAACCCTTAAGCCTGTTATTTCAAAATAAATGTATTCATTAACCTGCGCTAAATGCTGATTATATGTATAAACCATAGATAAACTATTACGTCCATTTTGTTCCGTAACAATCAGATCTTCTATACCATCAAAATTCACATCTAATAAAGTGTATTTATAATCAAGAAAATCAGACTCAACCTCTGACTCTAATTGCTGAGTTTTACCATCAGAAAAAGAAAATAAGATTATTCCTTGTTCAAACTTTACATTATCAATATTCATCTCATAAGAAAAAGCCGAGCATGATACTAAAAGTAAGGCAAAAAAATTAGCTTTTAACAGAAAGCCCCACAGGTACTTCATCATTCTTTTTTATCTAATTTACTTCGAATATAATCTTCTACTTCATGAGCTTGATTTTCTGAAACTCCCTTCTTGCAAATTAAGCCTCTTCCTTCGTCACCTACATTCTCTAAATTAACAAAATAAATCGATGCGTTTTTATCTAAAGAAAATGAGTAGTAACGACCTTCAGAAACTAAAACCTTAAAACGGCCAGAGCTTGAAATTGACACATTATTGTTAGATATTTCTTTTCTAGTAATGAAAAGATCATTATGGACAATAGATATTTCATTATTTTCAATGCTTAAATTTACAATTCCATCATATCCATCATCGTCGTCATCTTGGCTTGGCCAATCTTGCTTATTTTCATTCCCAATGTTCGAATCAATACACTGATACGTAAATTGATAGTTTTCATCTTGTGCATAAGTATTAGAACTTATTAGAGCAAATAACATCCAATAAAACACTTTGTTATATTTCATATTATCCAATATCTCCACTCCATTTAAAGGAACTTATTCCCTTATAACTTTTATGATTAGTTTTAGCGACAACTGATTGTTTCTCTTTATCGCTAACTGATTGCTGCTCAATATACTTAAAATCAACAAAAAAACCTGGATTAATTTTAGTATTAGAATTCCCGTACTCATGCTCACTAGATACTTCAAAGTGAAGATGAGGCGCTTTGGTTCCTGTTTTTATTCCAGAAACTCCCGATTTTGCAATTATCTGCCCTTTTTGCACTTTATCTCCAGCTTTAAAAACTGAGCCTGTTTCTGGATTTATTTCTATTGAATTTAAATGCATGTAAGCAAAACGTAAACCATTTTCTCGTACATTAACATCTTTTCCTTCTACATCTTCTGTCCTATTAGGTAAAGAATGCACTTTATACTCTAATTTTTCGTTCCATATCCGTTGAACAAACTCTTTTTCATCAATTTTCAAAACAATAAGATTACCATTAGAACTTGAAAAACGAACATGTTGAATAACTGCATCAACACAAGCATAAACATCCGTTCCAATTTCAGCAAAGAGGTCTAATCCACGATGCGGGCGATTAACTTCACGTCGCATATCTTCACCAAATAATCCCCAATAAGCACATTCTCCTCCATTTTGATAATGATTTGTGCTCATAGGGTTTTTAATTGGATCACACCAATGTCTTTCTATTTCTAATTTCCCTACATTCACAATAGGTGTATTAGCTGGAATATTTTTATCGTTTAATGCAGCCACCACAAAGGCGTTTAATAGCCTTTTGCTCATAGAACTAAAGCTGTTCACAAAGCTTGATACTTGTCCTATATGCGTTAATACAATGGGCGGCAAGGTTACTCTTTGCGCTTTATCTTGAGCCTGTTGAGGGGCGTTTATACATAATTCATCACCCACTTTTAACGCTGATGGGTTATCTTCAAACATCGAATTTAAAGTAAGTAGTTCTTTAGGTGCCATGCAATGTTGCTTGGCTATTTCATCCCACGTTTCTCTATTGCCATCTCCATTTAAAACAACAATGTGGGCGGGAATGTGGGTTGATTCATCTTTATTCGATTCAATAATAAGCGTGTCGCCTATTTGTATTTGCCCTTCTTTTCCTTTGTATTGAGGGTTTAATTCAACAAGGCTTTCAAGCGTTGTTCCTTGCTGGTGGGCTATTTTTGATAATGAATCATTGGGCTGAATTACATAGGTTACTTCATCGCCCTCTGTTTTTTCACGAGCTAATGCATTTTCATTTTTTGATTTAACAATGGTTTCTACGTCTAATAGACAAGCATTTTCGTCTAGCCAAGTTGCATTTAGCTCTGCAAACTCTTCTTGTGTCATTTTCTGTGGTAAGTACAACAAATGCTGTCTCGTCACTGGTGCGTTATTTACCTTCCAAGGGAGAAGGATAAAGTTGTATTGATGATCAGATAAAAGCGATGAGCTTAATTGCTCTGCACTTGATTGAGTTGCAAAAAAAGTAGACGCATCGTTACCTACAATTTGATATTCATGTGTTAATTTTTCATCAATAAAATGGTAATAAAATCCGGTAGTTGGCCAACCAAGTTGCTCACCCACTTGAACAGCGGTTTTAATAGGAACAAAAGATTCGGTATGCGTCCCCGAGCCTTTTTTAACTGGATTAACGTCTTGGAAGGCAAGTGCGCTACCACTTGATTGAAAAAACTCTCGATAAAGCGCTTTAGGCTCATTAACCATGACGGAAGCCGTTAATAAGGTAAACCCGGTTTGCGATGCGGATTTCTTCCACGAACTGATGACGGCTTCATCGTCCGTTTTCCCTAGTGAAAAGGCACCTATCTGATAAGTCACGATATCTTCTTGCGCACACGCAATTTCAATATTGTATTCATAGGCTGCAACGGGGGGGCTTTTTTCTGCTACAGGTTCATTATGGGGTTGTTCTTTCTGTTCTGGCGTAAGAAACCCATCTTCAACCGGTTTATAAAAGGCATTTATGTATTTGGATTGTGCTTTCGGTTTGGTTATTTCTTCTCCCAAAGCATCTAACTCTACAAAATCACCTATTTTTTCATCCCACGCTTTCATCTTAAGTCTCATCATTACAAAAAACGTTTAAAATAATAACGTAGAATTCAAGTGCATTTTTACTGAATGAATAGGCAGATTTACCAAAAAAGAACAAGTGTGATTACCATCTCACAGGAAGTGATGCAAATTTAAATAGAATAGGCATAGTAGGAATTACAGGCACAAAAAAGCCCACACTAGGTGGGCTCTTTTGTATAATGTGGTGCCGCTACTGGACTCGATTATACAGCCTACCCGATTGATTATAAATAAATTATTTAAAGTAGACTTTAAAAGTGTTACTTCTGGTGTTACTTAAGTAGAATTTGACACATTTCCAGCCCCTATCGGTGACAGCGTCACTAATATAATAGGCACACTTTCCTTACGAATCGTTAAAAATAATAATTACTCACATAGATGGCAATAAAGTACTACAGGCTATCTTGTCTATAATTATGAGGAGCTCAGCATATTGAAGAAGCCCAAAGAGAGCCTCTCTATAGTACAAGAATAAATACGTTAAGTAATTTAAACTCTTTTAGATGCCTCAGAATTAACAGTATGTTGCATACTTTGAGTCCACGATGCTTTAAATGCGGTATCCCCTGCAAACAATTTATAAAGTTCAAGTTCATCCTTACGCCTTGCCAGCATTACTTCTTTAAGCATCTTTTCAAAGGCTAACTCTCGGTTGTGAGGATCTGGATTGTTTTGATACTTAGCTTTAAAGTCTGGATGACTCTTAACACTTTCTGCAATGTTAATGAATTTCACCTTTTGTTCTTCAGGTGTTGCACTCCACCCTTGAAACCAACGTTCATTGAAATTTCGGATAATCTCGTCAAGAGAATCACGTTCATCATCATCATCATGAGCACCTCGGGGATTAGGGTTTTGTGGTTCAAGCTCTGAACCTGCTTCATCTAACTCAATAGAATGATTGAGTTTAACGCGCTGTAATCCATATGAACTCAAGTCAATAGAACTCAATAAAGCATCTAAAGCTTCAGAGTCTGGATCTTTCACTATGAGCTTTGGTATTAGGAACTTCAGGAACCAAAATAGCTTTTCCCACGCTGCAACTTCATACGGCATGATGGATGCCATCTGCCCGTATATTTTAACAAACTGTTTAGCCTTGATTTTAAAGTCAATCTTGTCTTCATCTTCTAGATCTAGTTCGAAGTTGAAACGATTTGCAGCTGTATCAATGATAGGACTTAGAATTTGTGCATCTTCGTTGTTAAAGTAGCGCTCAATAAAGCTCTCAACTTCAGGCCATTCATATACAGCAACCTCATCCATTACATCCTTAAGTTCATGCAATACATTGACATCAGTTGCTTCCGATAAAGTAGTAGAGGTATAGAAAGGGTCAAAAGATGTTTTAATATCCTCTACACTATTGAAGAAATCCAAAACAAAAAGGTCTTCTGTTTTCTTTCCAAGCTTTGGCGCTGAGCGGTTCAAGCGAGACAAGGCTTGAACACATAATACTCCAGAGAGTTTCTTATCTACGTACATCGAACAAAGCTTAGGTTGATCAAAACCTGTAAGATACTTATTTGCAACAATAAGTAATCGGTACTCATCCTGATTTATGTGCTTAGGTATTGGATCATTTGGATTCTTTTTTTTGTAGTTAACATCAAAGTAGTCTTTAGTATCACCTTCAGCAAACCCGTTCATCTCGGCTTCTGTGTACTCAATACCATCAACTTCTTTTGTACCAGAGAACGCAATAGCCACTTTAAACGGGTTTCCTTGCTCATCAAGTATGCGAGTGATCGCTTTGTAGTAACGAATTGCCGCTTCGATACTTTGAGTTACCACCATACCTTTCCCTTTGCCGCGCAACTTCTTTGTGTTAACGACTTTAGGTATGAAATGATCTAACATAATTTCAGCTTTGGTATTGATTGTTTGTTGGCTAGCTTCTACATACGCACGCAAACGCTTTTGAGCCTTTTTAGAATCAAACTCTGGGTTATCTTGAATTGATTTTTCAATCTCGTAATAACTTTTGTAGGTTGTGTAGTTCGCAATAACATCTAAGATGAAGCCTTCTTCAATAGCTTGCTTCATTGAATACAAATCTATTGGTTCAAAACGTCCATCTTCTTGTTTTTGTCCGAACTTCTCCAAAGTGCTATTTTTAGGCGTAGCAGTAAATGCAAAATAAGATGCATTACCGCGCATTTTTCTTGAACGCATTGCTTGTAGCACTTTTTCTTGTGGGTCCTCTGCTTCTTCAACTTCTGATTTGCCCATAGCACGATTCATATTGTCGTGAGCATCGCCATTCTGCGAGCTATGTGCTTCATCAATAATTACTGCAAATCGTCTATCACTCAGATCTCCAATACCATCGATAATAAATGGAAATTTTTGAATCGTTGTAACGATAATTTTCTTACCATTTTCTAAGGCTGATTTTAACTCTGATGATTTAAATGCAGGAGCTACAATATTTTTGACTTCAGAAAACTCTTTAATGTTATCCCGTAATTGTTTATCTAAGAGACGTCTGTCTGTTACAACAATTACTGAATCAAATAAAGGCTGTTCAACGCCTTTACTACCGGGTAGATCAGCTCTTACAGGGTAAGTTTCTATTAATTGATAAGCAGCCCAAGTAATTGAATTTGACTTACCAGAGCCTGCGGAATGTTGAATCAAATAGGTTTGGCCTACTCCATTTGTTGCAGCATGCTCGACTAACTTACGTACTACTTGCATCTGATGGTAACGAGGAAAGAAAAGAGTACGTTTTCTCAAATCATCTTTAATACTGCCATCTAAACGCACAAAGTGTTGGATGATATTAGCTAAACTTTTTTTGGTGAATACTTCTTCCCACAAATACGATGTTTTATGACCACCGTTTAATAAGGTATTCGGAGGATTGCCTTGGCCATGATTGTGCCCCTTATTAAATGGCAGGAAAAAAGTATCCTTGCCCGCTAATTTAGTCGTCATATAGACTTCATCTGTATCCACAGTCATATGAACTAAGCAACGACCAAATTGTAATAGTGGTTGAGTAATATCTCGATCGTTACGGTATTGTTTTTGTCCGTGGTAGCGAGCTGTTTGACCTGTTGAATAGTTCTTCAGCTCCATTGTTATCAGCGGAATTCCGTTGATAAATAACACCATATCAATCTCTTGTTGAGGATTGGCAACCGAATACCTAACTTGGCGAGTCGAGCTGAATATATTTGCATTAAAGTTTTGCTTAATCTTTGCACTACTACTCGCAAGAGGGGCAGGATACAGTAAACTAAAGTGAGCATCATCAACACTTAAACCCTTTTTCAATAAGTGTAAAATACCATGTTTTTTGATTAGTCGGTCAAAACGTTCAAGTACTTTTCGTTCCCAATCATTAGGGCTGTTTCGTTTCAGCTTGTCCAACTCTTTTTCTTGTGTTTCTTTTAAAAACTGCCAAAAAAACCGAAGATCTAAAGAATACTGCATATCAAAATCTCTAGTGTATCCAAGCTTATATAGATCACTACCATATCCAGGTGCTACCTCACTTATACCTAACTTAATCTCTTCTAAGCAAACACCTGTTAAATGCTTTTCAATTGCAGCTTCTAAAGCTTGTTCATTGGTTTGACTGACCATTAATTTATTCCTAATTAATTAAAATAAAGCTTCCAGTACTGCTGTTTGATACTCCTGCAACTTAACTTGCACTTTAATATCATCCATAGCTTGCTGTAGAGTCTGATCATCTAATTGACCGCTTATTCTCTCTAATTCATTAAGCTCTTTTTTGAACACATCAATTTGTGTTTTTCTCGCTCCATTGAAGAAATCTAATTTAAGGACCCTTAACGTTTCTGTAGCCTTTTTATGCATATCTGGAGATAATCCAAGTTTAGGCTCTATTATCCCTGTATCCAAGAAATTAAAATAGTCTTTGGGATCATCGATATCAGGTCTTATTAGGTCACTAGCATTATAATTTCCAGGTCCGTCGTCACCTTTACGATCTTTATAATGCCCACAGCTATTACCTGTCCTTAGGCCACAACATCCAAATAAATTAATCCAATTAAACGTTAAATGTTTATATGGAGTTGACCCATCTGACTTCTGACCTTTATGAAAAAAATGCTCAATATGCCCGTTCCCTTTGATTGCTACTGACTCACAATAAACACAAAATCCATTTTGCATCGTTTGTAGCTTGTCCCAAATAGCATCTCTACAAGCAGTACTTGGCCTCCGGCTAGTCCATTTTTGAGAATTATGATTGTAATTTGATAAGCAGTGAGGTCCTGGCATTGGTCTATGTAGTTTCCTCATATCCTATTGCTCTTTATTTAATCTAGCTTTCATTTGCGCGATTCTAATTTGACTCTCGCAATCGATAACGACAGGGTGACTCTCACCAAAATGATTACTTATCTTAGCAAAAGTAACATCTCGTAGTTCTTGGTTACCTGCTTTAAGGTATCTAGAGAAATCATTGAGCCAAGTAGCTTCTTTCAGTTTTTCAGGTACGGAATTAGTACCCATAATACGGGCTAAAATATCAGCACTAGTGACACCTTTAGTTTGAAAATTCGGTGTACTAATTATTGGATTCCCATTGTCATCGAGGCATATCTGACGAATACATTGCTTATCAACCGTAGAGAGGACCTGTGGGCTATGAGTGGTGACGATAAATTGCAAATTAGGGAACGTAGTTTGAAGTCCTATGAGTATTTCTTGTTGCCACTTAGGGTGAAGGTGCAGCTCAATTTCATCAATCACTACAATTCCATTAGCATTTAATGGCATAGCAGAATCAGGATTCAACTTTACTAAACGCCTTGCTAAATCTCCGGCAAGAGCGACAAGCATTTTTTGACCTTGTGATAACTGAGCGATATTTACTCTATTGCCAAAATTTTCTACTAATAATCTAGATTTTCCCGAACTACGGTCAACTTCAAGATTCTTGACATCAGGTACAAGTGTTTCAATAGCGTTATTAACAAATTCTAAATGACGTTGATACTTTGCTGAAAGTTTACTCTTTAATAGGTTTGCTAACTCTTCCTTTTTACTATTCAATTTTGCATTGAAGGCATCATTTTCCGGAGGTTCTTGTCCTCCATATACATCGTTAATAGTATCTTGCAGATTAGATATCTGAATCTTTAGATCTTGCACTTCTTTAGTTTCTTCGCCTTTCGCCAGATTAACCAACTCAATATAAAGCTTCGAAAAATCTTCTAGTTTTCCACTTCCCTCCAGAGAGGTCTTAAGGTCGGAAAATCTATTATTGACACCATCACCTGAAGCTTTCTCCGATATAGTCGAAGACAGTGAAAAATCAGAACGCTCAACTGAATAAAATGCTAGAAGAGGAAGGTTTATTAATGGATTTTTAGCAGCAGTCATCTTATACATATTCGCAACTTGCTTTATACCCACAACATCTGTAGGAGAACTTCCACCATAACCAAGAACCGTATTACCGATAGTCGCCTCAAAATCATTATTATCATCAAACTTAAATTTGCTTGTAACCTCCGAGAACTCCCTAGATTCTACGTGAATATCACTATCCTTAATCGGTCTTCCAACTACATCTTTTTTTTCAAGGTTGTTATTTAACCAAGAAAGAGTTTTGGCTATCGCATCTGCAATACTTGTTTTTCCGGCACCATTATCACCAATAATCACCGTAATATTTTCATTAAAGTGAATATCTAATGACCGAAACCTTCTATAATCCACTAGTTGTAATGAGGATAGAGTAAGTTTTTTTTCAATAAGCGCAGTTTCTACTTCAGTAAAGTATTCTAGAGCTAAATCTTCATCTTTTTGCTCTACATTTTTACCTTCCGAATAGTTTTGAAAAAGTTGAAATGAGGAGCTAAAATTCCCTTTCGCAGCACTTTGGATTAGGTGTTTAACCGTTCTGCTTGTATTTTTATGTTGCTTAGCCATTTGGTTCCTCAACAATTTGAGTAATTAATTCAGCTGAATATTTTCGTTTCAATGATTCAACAAACGCAGGTTCTATATGCTTAGCAAAAGCAATTAGACCTCTAAGGTGTCCTCTATCCTCAGCATCAAGTTTACTTAGTTGAACTTGGTGTACTAAATGTTTGATATATCTTTTTCGCTCCCTTCCGAGAGAGAGCTTCCCTTCATTGTTAATAGTGATACCAGTAACATGCCTATTGTGTGCTTTAGATGAGAACTTTGTTTTCTTTCTATTGATTCTTATTGAATTTCCAAACAAATCAACCAGCTTTTCTTTTACAAGTATCGGAAGGTCAAAAAGTATGCCTTTATGCTTTGTTGAAAATGTCAAATCATCAGCATAGCGTGTGTATACAATCCCTCTTTCAAGGCATACCTTGCTTATGACACAATCAAACTGATACATAAAAAAATTAGAGACAAGCGGGGAACTTGGCGCTCCTATACTAAGGATCAAACTTCCTCCGGTCGTTTTACTCGGGCACCAAAAAAGTAAATTATTTAACGTTTGTTTATCTTGAATTGAAGGTAGAGTCTGTATTGATTCCCAAACTTTCCAAAATAATTTATCAGTAATAGAATTGAAGAAATTTTCAAGATCTAGTTTAAGTAAATAAGGATTGGTTTTGTGAGCAAGTGCGTTTTGCTTAATGCTCATACCTTTTCGATAAGCCATAGCTGACTCATGGATAGGTAACTGCTGAAACTCCAAATATTTACGCTGATATTCTTTTAATTCTTTAGAAGGTTGAGCTATCACTCGGTGTCCAGAGGTACGTTTAGGAATAGTATATACTTTGTACCTTTTAGGTGCACTCAGCAGAAAACGGGCGACTTCGTCCTCACCCTTTTTCAACTCTAATGCTAGCTGTTCTATCAAAGTCATTTCTAATCCCATTAAAAAAGCCCAAGAGCAATGCTCTTGGGCCTAGCTCTTTACTAGAGGAAGCGATAGGTTCGCAACCTGATTGACGAACGGAGTAAGGAGATCAGGTTGCGAACCTATCGCAACCATAAAACCGTTCAATAAATTAGAGTCTGGCTAAACACCCGACTAGACGAATTCGTCCTAAGCTAAAGAGTTTTTTAATTATATATCAATACTATATTACCTTCAAATTAATTATTATACGCTTATTTTTCGTCAGTATAGTGCTTTGTTAACACATCCAATATATATACTTGATGATCTTTAATTTTTTCTTTTGTCCAATTACCTCCATCTCCCATCAAGCTAAAGATATGTTTGGATTTTAATGAATCATAACTTTCTTTGTTCATAAATTCTGCACGTTTAATACTTTCAGCCTTATCGCTATAAGTAGAATTTTCACCTGGACTAAGTAAAACTAAGTTACCAAAATGATGTAACCAATCATGAGATAACTTACTATTGTTCTGTGGGTGAATATGTTCTATCGAATTCTTTGATGTAATTCGATATCTTTTAAATTTTAGAACCTCTACAGAGCTCAGTATTGACTCTGAACTATTGAGATGCTTCCAAAGTAGATATTCAAGTTTTTGAAACCAATAATGCTCAAAACTGGTGCCATTCGATTCACTAAAGTAACGAATCTTTTCTACCCATTCTATTATTTTAGGCTTTTTCGATTTCGCTTGTTTAAAACTGGCTTCTTTTTGAGAACAAATAGCAAGTGACATTCTGTTGTCTATTCTTTCAAGTAACTTGAGAGCTTTCTTTTCTTGTTTACTGCCTATACTTTTCTTTATTAGTTCAGTAATAAAAGGGGTTATCCAGTATTGGGCACTTCTCTCACCCGTAAAGTTACGAACACTTTGCAATAGAACTATGCCACTAAGCTCTTTCGCTGTGCGATTGATATAGTAATTGCCATTAGATTTGCTTCGAGATTGATAGGTTAGGCCAAGATGAGACTCGGTAGAATCATCGCGCTTAACCCATTTAACGACCCAGCGGTCGAACTGATAGCGAACCTGCCAAAGCATTTCAATAAAGTCTTTTATAGATTGTTCATCAGCATTTATTAATGGCTCAAAAACTTCCAGCAAACGATCACTGTGAAGCCTTACGTCTATGTCATCTTTGTCATTTACCGCTAGATATACTCGATAAGCGTGTATCAAGAAAAGTGGGAATTTTATTATCGGCTCGCAATAAACCGTTTCTACATCTAGATCATATGTTTCGAATACATCTGCCTTAAGATTATCAGGGACATTTTTTCTGTTTAACTGTTCAGCTAACTCTTCGATACTAAGCCCTGCTGATTGCTCATAACCTAGGTCTGTATCTTTATGTAATTCTGCTGAGTGCAGAAAGCGATTGGTATCAAAAACAGCTAGGTCTTCAGGTTCAATAGCATTCCAATCTGAATGGCTAAAAACTTCCCGGACATTGCGCTCAAAATAGTTCTCCATATGTTCACAAGCAACCCATATCGCATCATATAGAGCTTTATCAGACAATTTCTTAAACAATTTGGCTTTAAGAATATCGGCTTGTTCTAACTGAACCCCTCCAGTGTTCATGGTCGCAAACAAACGGTTTAAATCCATTTGAGCCGAAACTATGTTGTTAACCCATTGCACATTACTATAAAAATACTCTGCAAATTGCCCAATAGTCACATCAGGATCTTTATTGAGCTTTTTGACCTCTTGGGTCAATACATTCAGTGCAATACCGATCTGTTTTAGATAGTCATTGCTATCTATTTTTTCTTGAGAAGGTATTTGATAGTCTTTAAGGCCCGCTAAGCCACCTAGGAGCTGTTGAACTTGTTCTCGAATAGCAAATTGTAAGCGAGGTATTACTTTTCCATCACTAGTCTTAAAAACTGCTAATTCTGAAAGTTTCGAGTTAACTCCTGCATAACTAAAAGCAATGGCGATAAGCATCAAAGTTGTGGTGCGCTGCTGCCCATCAATTAACTCATAGATGGCATCACCGTTTTTCTGTAATACTGATGACAGAATGGTGCCAATAAAGTAATTATTATCCGTTTGCTTATTTGACTCATGATACCTTTTACAAGCTTCTTTAATATCATTGAACAGAAGCAATACATCGTCATCAGACCAAACATAAGGGCGTTGGTAACTAGGAATAGAGAACTGGTAGTCATCAACCAAGATCTTCTCTAAGGTCAATATTTCCGTCTGAACAGATAAAGTAGACAAGATTACTGCCCTCCTAGCAATCTGACTTTTTCTGTAAAGTCATTTGAGAATTTAGTTGCGTACTGCTCTTTGGTTATTTGGGTTTCAATTTCGATAGAGAACTCTTTTTTTACTTTATTTATAAAATCTTGCTTACGACTGGATTTCTGTTCCGTTGGTGATCGTTCTGCTTCAATGATGCCTTCAGCACTTACGTTAAGTTGAAATTCATCCAATTTTAAAAAGCACTGTTCAGGCGTATAGCTCATTGCTATCCAATCCAATATTGGTGTTTTACGTAAAAATGCAGGAACAGATTTTTCTTTTACTGCAACTTGGTTTTCCACTCGCCTTGAATACACCACCCTAAATAGTTTTTTTGCGGCGACTTCTAGGTATTGTTGTCCAAACAGGCTGATATATAACAATAAGCTCGTGTCAAAAAGCTGCTTTAGATAACCACAACCATGGAGGTTGCATATAAGCTCGTGATAGAAACGGTGAAAGTCTGTTCCTGTAATATTTTCAGTTTCATTAGCGACTAGATAGGTTTGACGAAGCTGCTCAAAATACTGAAGATAATGAATGGTATTAGCGCCACTATTCAGTGGTTGACGTAAATCATAGCCAACTTGAGGTTGCGATAAACTCTCACCACCACTCTCGAAGTAAGTTCGTGTGACTCGGCCAAAAGCTACATCTTCTCCCGTTGTTTTAGAAGACAACTCATCAACGACAGCATCAACAAGCAAGCGTTTCTGGTGGTGTAATGGCATTGTTCTTCGAGATCGATCTTTTAAGTCTTTTTTTAAATTAAAGTACTCCCAATACCGCCCTCTTAAGAGCAAATCAATCACAGGATTGATGTTATTTAAACTCTCCCATAAGGCCGCAAAATGGCGAGTTTTAGAGGGCGTATTCTTGTCTATCACGTTTAGGTGATGTGCCTTAATAACATCAGGCCCTTTTAAGCGTACTCCACCAGTGTTCTGGGTTTCAAAAAAGCGATAGGCTTCATCTTCATTATTAGTCACAACCAATGTGACATTAACTAATGAAAAATCAATACTGGCAATTTGCTCACGTTTATCCAACAGCCAAGCCAAGTTATGTTTAATCTGTTGCTGACTCTCAGGTGCTTCATAACGTAGAGTTGAATTTTGATACTCACCTTTTAAAAAGGCAATCAGTGCCATGGTGGTCAGACGCTGCTGTCCATCGATGATATTGAGCAGATTATCCTGCTGATGCAAAATAATACTGCCCAAATAAAATGGACATTTTTGAGTATCTTTATTGCTTTTAAAGCCTGATTGATAATCTTTAAAATCTTGCAGTAAGCGCAGCATCTGCTCCTCAGACCAGCGGTATGGGCGTTGATACTCAGGTATGGAAAGCTGACCATTAATTGTTGAACCATCAGAGGCTATAATCCCCTGATGGTCAAAAATATGCGCTAACGTTGTACTGGCAACAGATACTGACATTTTACTTCCTTGTTAGTTGAGTATGCTTTCTTGCTTTTGTGGCACTTTAATTTTGCCTGTCACTGCACTGTTGATCAGTATTGTTTTGTACTCTTTGAGCTTTTCAATTTGTTGAAGCTGTAATTTTACGGCTTGGTCGATTTTATTAGATTGTACTTCTACGTGTGCAACTATTTGATCTTGTTCATTACGACAAGGAAAGCCAATTTCCATATCAAAGAACATTCGAGAGTAAAATCTTAGCCTTGAAGAGTGCAACCCTGTAGATACTTTATTGTAATGCTCTATATAACCGACAGTTTTAAGTAACCATTCAAGGTAAACCGGATTAAATATATTCAATGGTTTCTGACGGAAAATACTATACGCTGAACTTACAATGCCTGGTCGTTCTGAAACCCCTAAAGCCCCCATCCATGCCCACATAATGTTCATGACTAAGTCATTTTTTTTACATGTTTTAGAACCGCTATAATCTTCCGCAATCATGGTTACATTCTTTTCAGATCGCGGAGTAACACCTGTTATATGTGATACCGATAATAACTCTTCATCGCCATTGACTGAGCGCTCATCAATTTCATCAAATAAGTATTTTGCTCGTTTAACTTCCCAATGCTTTGGAATTCTACCGATCCAATCAACACCAGAGTCTTTCATGGGTACATTTGGAGCTAGGCCTTGAGTCACAGCTTGTTGGATGATGATTTGTTTACGCTCTTTTAACAGCTCGATTTGTTGCTGTTTGATAGCTACGGCTTCATCAATTTGAGCCGTTTTTTTATCAAGAAAATTGGCTATAGCAACTTGAGAGCTTTCTGGCGCTATAACTACATACATATTTGATAGTTCTGATGAGTTTATAGCTGGGTAGCTCATCCCTTTAGCTATATCATCCACTTGTTGGGTAAAAGCATTACTCTTTATGAAACTAGCAAAGTACTTGGAGTTTAACTCTAGGCGCGGAGATAAGACTGCAAAACCAGTAGAAAATACGTAGTCCTTATGTTCTTCTTCTATAAATGAAATAGCCTTGAGGTATGTACGTACTGTTGAGACAATAGTATCTCCTGCCTTAGCTAACCTACGAGCGCGAGATGGTGATTCTGAAAAAGTGAATGTTTCACTTTTTTCTATGCCATTTACTAGCGATACACTTCCTATATCAACATAATTAATCGTACGCTTTGCTGAAGTGTTTTCAGGCAAAGTGCGGCTATTAATTTCAGCGCAAAACTTTAGTTTCTTAACTGACCATCCCATAGGTATTTTACCTATTCTATCAATACCAGAATCTACATATTGCTTATACTCAGGCATCTCTAAAAATGAATTTTTAATCATTTTTCACCCCTGAATTTTAGTGAGAGACACACCAAGGATATCAGCAATCAAACCTTCGGCTTTTGTCTCTAGATTTATAATTTCTTTAGCAACCTCACTCATTGAGCGTAGTGACTTATGCTGATAGAAGTACTTGTTAAAGCTAATCTCATAGCCAATTTTAGTGCTATCAAGATTTATCCACGCCTCACCTACATGAGGCTGTACTTCATCAAGGAAGTATTGGTGGATTTCACTGTTATTAGTGTTAGCTTCTTGGTTGGTTGAGACATAATTAAGCGGAATAGATTCTGCGTCACGCAAATCTGAGTTACTCTCGTAAGTAGTAAATTCGTTTTTGTTACTCGTGGCATAGTAGCCAAAGTCACTCAAATCAGCTTGTTCACAACCTAAGTGCTGTAACAGCTCATCAAGTTTATCTTGCTTAAATTTAACCACCTTTTTAATCACTTTGTGAGCGTTTTCGTCATACCAACTCACCGCGTCTAAAATGGTCTTCTTCTCAGCAGGGGTTATTTTGATAACCTCTTGTTTCTGTGCTTTCTTTAGCTCTGTTAGCCTCTTTATTTTAAGATCAACGTCTTCCTTGAAGTCATTGACGTTATCGTATTGCTTATCGCCAAATTCAGTGAGAAGCTCCGCTGCCATTTGATAGATATTGCGTAATTTCAACCAATTTTCGATATCCAATAGCTTCTTCTTGGCTTTGGTATTTAAAGTAATGTCGTTTTCTTCACACCAAGCAAGAGTGGTGTTTTCAACGGTTTTTAAGAATCCTTTTTGATAAACACTTTCACCATACTGTGCATACAGGTACTCCATTGGCTCACGTAGTGCTTTATCAAAACGCAGTGGTTCTATTAGTTCTTGCTTGAATTGAGCGCTTCGGCGATCTGGTCGTTCAATATTGACTTTGTAATAGCCAAAATCTTTGTTATTAAACACTTTCGAGGCTAGTCCAATAGGTTCATCATTGTCGTTTTTTGTTCGCTCAATCGACTTGCCACATAGGTAAGCCTGAGTTATTTGAGCAATATGCTCTGGAAGGAATTCGCAGTTCTTGTCGCCCAAGTTTTTGCGCAGCTTTTTAAACAGCAGACTAGCATCAATTAATTGTACTTTGCCTTTTCTGTCTTCTGGTTTGTTATTGCTTAATAGCCATATGTAAGTCGTTATCCCTGTGTTGTAGAACAGGTTATTTGGCATTTGCACGATAGCGTCTAGCATGTCGTTTTCAATGATGTAGCGACGAATATTGCTCTCTCCAGAACCTGCGTCACCAGTAAATAAACTAGAGCCATTGTGTACTGATGCAATGCGAGCGCCCAACGGACTGTGAGCCGTTGATTTCATCTTGCTTACCATTTCCATAAGGAACAGCAACTGTCCATCACTAGAGCGCGGCGTGGCATCAACAAAGCCATCCTTAGCTGGCTCACCCCAGTAATCGTTTAACGGAACACGGAAACGAGAGTCGATAACATCAGTGCCATCTTTAATGTTCTTCTGCTCGCTAGCCCAACTTTTCCCATAAGGTGGATTAGACAAGCAGAAATCAAAACGATTGGCTGCAAACTCATCAGTAGACAAGGTCGAACCAATCTTAATGTTCTCAGGGTTATTACCCTTGATCATCATATCTGACTTACAGATAGCGTAAGTCTCATCATTGATCTCTTTGCCGTAAAGACGGATATCGCGCTTAGAAGTTCGATTCTCTGATTTAACTGGGTACTTCTCTTCAATGAAATTTTGCGCTTCGGTTAGCATGCCACCACTACCACATGCAGGGTCATAAATTGTCAAAGGATCTGGCAAGCCGCCTTTAATCGGATCAAAGACTAAATGAACCATTAGTTCAATTACTTCACGTGGAGTAAAGTGCTCACCCGCTTCTTCATTATTATCTTCGTTGAACTTACGAATAAGCTCTTCAAACACATAACCCATGCCTAAATTACTGACAGGCGGTAGCTTATAGCCATCAGGATCAATCTGTTCATTAGGAGTAAGGTTGATGTTTGGTGAAACGAACTTCTCCAGTACATCTAGCAATACGTCTTTACTCGCCATGTGACGAATTTTTGCTTGTAGATCGAAGCAAGCAATAATCTCTTTAACGTTGTCACTAAAGCCAAATAAGTATTCTTCAACATTCGCCAACAAGATTTGTTGATTGTTAGTTGCGGTGCTTTGTAAGCTTTTTAGCGTCCATCTTGAGGTGTTATAAAACACGTAACCAGATTCCGCCATTAATGGCGCATCATCAAGCTCAGTGGCTTCCATTTCTTCAGTTTGAAACCTCACCTCTGCCAAAACTGCATCTTTAGTTGGCTCTAATAAAGTATCTAAACGACGCAATACCACCATAGGCAAGATAACATCACGGTATTTACCACGGACATAAACATCACGTAGGCAGTCGTCTGCAATAGACCAGATAAATGAGATAAGTTTGTTGTGTACTGAGTGATCCATAACGATCCTATTTAAAATCTAATAAGTTCTATAATAAGAACTGTAAGTAATAGAGCTTTGAGTTAACAATATTACTTTTATTTAATACGCAGCATTAGACATAACTACTGCGTAAACTTATTTATTATACAAAGAGTTACTTTACCGATACTACTTAGATTTACCAGCAAGGCCGATGATCAATGCGCCTAGTGCAGCACCAGCGATAAATGTTCCGACCCCACTTCCACTCGCAGTTTTTGCTTTTGTTGTATTACCTCGTGGCTGTGCCTGAACTAAAACATCATCATTTGATTGTAAGTTTCCAACCGTATTTACAACTAAGTTAAACAAACTTTCGACAGGTATATCTAATGCTTGGGCACACTCAAACATTTGATCTACAGAAAAAGTTGACTTCCCAGATTCTAAGCGGCTATAGCTTGCTTGTGACAGCCCCATTTTTTCTGCCAAAACACTCTGTTCAATACTTAATTCTTTTCGTTTATTAGCAATGACAACACCAAGAACGGATGAATATGAAACCATTTTATCTTTCATTTTTTTCACCAATCACAAAATAGCACTTGATAAAATCAGTGCATGCATATAGATTAACTGCATCAATATACGTTTAACGCATAACTCAGCATTAATTGAGTTTGTATACTTTAAATCAAAAAAGGAAAATTATGAAGAATAAACTGAACTTAGGTGACTTACTTTACCGATCAAAATTGTTTGTAGAGCATGCAGGCATATATCTTGGCAGTGATCGAGTACTTCACAACAGCCCTGATGGTAATGTACAGATCTGTACATTAGATGAATATTCAGCGGGGAAACCAATAAAAGTAATATTAAATCAATTAAGTAAAGAAAAACAAAATGAATTGTTACACCAAGCAGAACAACTTATCTCACAAGCTAAGCACTACGGGATTCTTAGTTTTAACTGTGAACACTTAGCTTCTAGTGTTCTCTCTGGAAGTTCTACAAGTGAGCAACTTCAGGGAGTAGGCTTAGGTGCTGCTGCGGGACTCTTACTGGCTTATAGTAATAAATCTAAATACTCATTTTTATTTTTATTAGCTGGTGGATTAATCGGCTGCATGGCAGTTAACGCTTCTCGAAAATATGATTTTTCCATTTAAGATCAATTAGATAATGAAGACAAAAATACAATCCTTTTATCTATTTATTTTGTCTTCATTCTGTTTAAAACTTGTACAACCATTGGTGTACCAATAACCCTCTACTTTTAATCACCCTTACTTATCCCTGATCGTAGTGCAGTTACTTTCCGAGATAGTTCACGATAAATCACTATCTTTTTGGCTTACACTCCCTCTCCCCTTAATCTAGCAAGTACTATTATTTCTTTTGATCTTACAATTACTACTTCCTACCATTAACTCCAATTCAAAAATAACTCACATATATATCACCTTTATGCATATCCAAAACGAATGCCTTAAAGGAGCTTTACATGCAAAAACAATCCAACCTCACTTATGTCGTTAATGAGCCTTTAACGGCAAATCAAGTGTTCGAAAAAGCCGCTGAATTACTAGAGCACCAATATCAACGTGAAAACTCATTCACAGATCCGACTAACACCAAACATTATCTATCCATGAAATTAGGCCACCAAGAGCGTGAAGTGTTTGCTGTGCTGTTTCTGGATAATCAAAATCAACTCATTAGTTATCAAGAGCTGTTCTATGGCACTGTCGATTCTGCCAGCGTGTATCCTCGTGAAGTCGCAAAGGCAGCATTATATGCCAATGCCGCTGCGGTGATATTTGCCCACAACCATCCTTCGGGGATTGCGGAACCATCAGGGAGCGATAAACGCATTACCACTAAATTAGTGGATGCATTAAATTTATTAGATATTCGAGTACTTGACCATGTGGTGGTTGGCTCACCTTGTGTCTCTTTTGCAGAGCGAGGGCTTATCTAATGAAAAGAGAATTACTTGTTCACGGTAAAGACCTAGCATTACCCAAAAGTCTGCATCGTCATCTTGAAGTAGTCTTAGATAGTTTTTCACTTCGTACTGACATCAATCGACTTTCAGTGAACTTTCGAGACACCAGCTATTACCATCGACGTGAGGGATTGCACCCTGTAGAAATGCGCTTTGAGCGAGACGACATTAATCGTCATATTTGGAAGCTGGTATTTATTGCCAGCTTTTCCTATCCCGATGAACACAGCCCAAACGTTGCACCTGAGCTGTACTTTAACTTTAAACGTGGTTGGTTCTATCAACCTGATATTCAAGGCTGTGAGCTTGCAAGGCCGCAAGTCATCGACCTATTTACCTCATGGGCACTCGCCTTTTGTCGTCAACTTCGAAACCAACACTTTGATGATATCTCTGCTAACGAGATACGCACTTAACCTCATCTGCTTCCAATTTATTACTTTTTGTCACTATCTTATTTAAATCATAGGAGGACACACCGTGTCTGAATTACAAACCATCATTACCACCACTAACCTTGTTCCTACGTTATTGCCAGTATCAAGCAAGCTGAACCAATGCCTTGTTGATGCATTTAATCAACGCCCTGAATTGCATTCTGGCTTAGAGGAAACAAACAGTGTCATCTTCAATTTTCGAGATAAAAGCTACAGTGCTGAAAGTGGTGGTTTTCATCCTGTTGAGATTGCTTTAACCAAAGAAGCAAATAACACATGGCACTATGCCTACATCACTAACTTTGCTTTTGTGGGTAATCATTATCCTGAATTAGCCAAAGAATTAGATTTTGATTTTCTAAGTGAAGAATGGTTTGCCAGCTATTTAGGACGTTATTCGTCCATCAAAGATGACGGTGCCGCTAAGGAGTTGTATCAATTATGGGAGCATAACTTTCTGGCTTATGCCGATATGGGAATGTATGACGAAATAGAAATCAACGTATCTTAATCATCCTCCTTATTTCAATATCAATCACATCATGCCGCAGCCTTTTGGTTGCGGTTTTTTTATGCTTAAAAATCAGGATAACTAACTCATGAATAAACAAATAATACCCACCCTTAATCCCTTCTCTGTCTTAGTCAATTGGTCTGAATCCAATGAGTTCAATGGAGGTCAGTTGTATGACTTCATGGACTTTGAGCGTAAAGCATTGGACGTAGCTAAACAAAAACCATTAGGCGGTTACGACAAAACCAATGTAACGGTGACATTTGAAAATGGGGATGAACACCAATGTCGATTAGATTTAGGTTGTGGTGGCAATGATGTAGGCTTTGCTGATCATTGTCTTAGTACGCTTGAATATCATGAAAAACATCACCTCGATACAGATAAGCCGTGGTTACGTAATGATGCTAATCATCAACAATTAATCACACTCATTAGAACCTATCATTTTGATATCGAGTTTATAACTGATGCTCGAAACCAAACCATCAAAGCCACTGAACTTGCGAAGCAACAAGAGCGAGATAAAGAGCAAGCCAAACGTGAGCAAGAAGAAAAAGAATGGCAAGCACATCAAGCCAATGAAAAGGCATTTCAAGCAGCTCTAGTCATACCTGAATGGACGAAAGGCGTGATCGTAGCTACTTATACCGAATACGATAAAGAACGCAGTGAGCCGCATTCAGGAGAGCATCACACCAAAACCCTTCGCACCATTATTTTAGCATGGTCTACCCATACCAGACGATTATTCCCTGAACTGCGTAAAGCCTGTTTGGATCATCCTGATACGGTATTTCTAAACGATAAAGAGCAAAGCTGTGAGCATCGTAATAACTACGGTATAGGGCAAGGCTCTGGCTTAACGAATGTGGATTATCTTTATCATGGTTGGTGTGTGGAAAAGATTGTCTTTGGGAATAAATACAACAAAGCGAAATACGTTCCATTAGGGGAAATCGTCATCCCTTTATCACAAGATAAATGAGGCTACACCATTAGATTATTGAAAAGGTAAAGGTCTTCGTCTCTCACCTTAAAACCCTTGCTCTATGCGGCTTTAGAAGGACTAACACTTGTAATCTCAATGTGCTTAACAGAGCAATATCACTCCTTCTCAATTATCCACCACTCACTTATTTTTAAGATCACTATCGCTACGACATAAGTCAACGCAGCCATAGATACACTCCCTATCAATTACCCTCAACAAGTTAAGCGAATGAATAAGAATGCCCCAAACCGTTCACAACATTATCTTCAATTAATTCTAGAAATTTATAAGCGCATACCGAAACATCGTAAAACCACCGCAAAAGAGATCCAACAGCAATTAACTAATATCGGCATTGATCGCAGTGAAAGATCTATACAGCGTAACTTAGCGGATATGGTTCAATTCTTTGATGACATTGAAATGGATAATCGAGACAAACCTTATGGATATACTCGTCGTTCAAGCTCTTTATTATCAGAGCATAGACAAGATGCCCTTTTATTATACTTAGCAACCCATTACTTACGTTATTTATTACCCGTGACACTGACTGCTTCAATGGAAAATATACTCTCTGATACAAAACGACTTTTTCTTCCTGAAAATGCGAACTCTAAAGAACGTCAGTGGGTAAATAAAATAGGCGTTGTCAATGACTCCTTTACGCAATCATTCCTATGCATACCTTCTCATATCTTTGAGCCAATCAGTTATGCCTTGTTTCATAACCGATTACTGTCACTTACCTACACAGAAGGAACACAAGCAAAAAAAATAAAAGAGGTTATGCCCCTTGGTTTAGTTCAACAAGGTGAATGGCTTTATCTTATTTATCAAACAAAAGAAGAAGTCATTACATACTCAATATGTCTGCATCACATCATTCAAGTAAGTGTATCTACCTTTTCATTTACCTACCCGAGTGAATTTACCTTACAGCAATACCTTAATAAAGAATGGGGGGAGGTTCAATCATCACATAAAACACATGCTCATTGAGGTTAACTACAGAGCCAATTACGACTCTGTATACAGTTATACATAACTTAACGAACGGTGCATGCATCTCGCAATGCAACTTTCTCCATCATCCACTCTTCTATTTCATGTTCCACCCAGCGGACCCCTCTCTTATCTATATCCAACTTAACAGTGCCAGGGAAACGCCCTTCATTCATAAATTTATAGACACTTGAACGACCTAATCCAGTCATTGCCATTACTTCTTTTAACTTAATGAATTTCATTATTTTATTCCTTATGAGTTTTCGTCATAAGGAGGTGCACTACTGTTATTTTTACGCGAAACTTATCGCTTTTCCTGATATAAGGACTTCCAATGAATAAACCACCCAATCTCTTCTTACAGCTTGAAGAAGATATTAACCTCGCCAGTCTTAATCCAAATACCCAAAACCTATTACTTCGTAACCTCAACACATTAAAGACCACCCAACTAAACATCATGATTGTTGGTGCAACAGGTGCAGGGAAAAGCTCAACCATTAACGCGTTATTCAATATGGATATAGCAACCGTTGGCACAAGTAGCTCTCCTGAAACGTCAAACATCACAGCCTACACTCTGCATAATTTGGTGTTGTGGGATAGTGCAGGATTAGGTGATGGCTATACCAATGACAAGCAACATGCCAAAGCCATTAAACAGAAATTAAAAGAGAGAACAAAGGACGGTGAATTATTGATAGATTTAGTGCTGGTGATTATTGATGGCAGCACTCGTGATTTAGGGACGCCAGTGACACTTATCAACAACGTTATTCTTCCCTCAATAGGAGATAATCCAAATGAGCGAATTTTAGTTGCAATTAACCAAGCGGATATTGCACAAAAAGGAAGGGATGCATGGGACTACGATAACAATCACCCAACCCCAGCTTCAGCCGCCTTTCTTGATGATAAAATAGTGTCACTCAAACAGAGGTTATTTGAATCAAGCAAACTAACCATCTCTCCTATCTATTATGTCGCAGGGTTTCATGATGGTGAGCATCAACAACTCCCTTACAACCTCTCTAAGCTATTGCTGCTCATCGTTGAACATACACCAAAAAATAAAAGAGTCATTTTGGCTAATCGCACATTATCAACCAAGCAGAGTGCATGGCAGTATGATGATGAACATTGTGATTACAATCAGAAGACACGACATCATTTATGGGAGGGAATTATGGATTCTATTCATCATGGTGCTGATATCGGCTCTGATATTGGTTTTGTCTTTGGTCGTACAGGAGAGCTGATTGGAGCCTTAATTGGAGGGACATTAGGCGCAATTTCTGGTGGTCTACGCAGCCTGTTTAGATTATGAAGGTATTATGCTAACAACGACACAAGAGCAACAACTGCACCTTACGACTCGTCGTTTAGATACTCATCCCATTGATGTACTGATTGTCGGAGCAACAGGCTCAGGGAAAACCACCACGTTACAAGCGTTACTACCAAAAAAATTACGTAAGCGAGCAAACAAACACCCAACGTTACCTGATATGAAAAAGATGCATGCTTATCGTATTCATCCACATTTACGGATGTGGGAGCCTATTCCCCCTGACTCACTCACATTAAAAAATGAACAGTTATATGAAAAAGAAATCATTAATACGCTTCAATACGCCTACCCTTACAAAGATAACCATTATGCATTTATCGATATGGTCGTAATAGTGATTGATGGATCAAGCCGAGATATAGGAACCGCCATTAATCTGATCAACCACACTCTACTGCCCTATTTCCCCATAGAAAGAATAGTGGTTGCAATTAATCAAGCCGACAGAGCAATGAAAGGACGACATTGGGACACACTACTAAATGAGCCCTATCCACCACTACAGCATTACCTAATCCATCAAGCCAATACCATAAAGCACCGACTTTCGGCGTCTTGCTCAGAGTCCTTTCCTACCCCAATTTATTACTCAGCTCGATATCACTACCACCTTCAAGTATTGCTTGATGCCCTTATCGACACCCTACCAACAGAGAAACGGAAAATAGTGCTTTCTTAAATCACAATTCCATCAGTGCTGCGTCATAAGGTGTCGCTGCACTCTTTATCCTATTGGTTTAATTATCCCTTATTGGAAATAACATAATGAAAATTACCCCTTCTTTACTTGGCTCATTGATTGCCTTATCACTCTCAGGTTGTAACAGCAGTGATGATTCAAACTCGACAGTATCCACATCAACCATTAAAGCCATTGATGGCTACCTTGCTAATGCGTCTGTCTATATCGATAGAAACAACAATAACATCGCTGATGAAAATGAATTCGTTGGGGTTACTTCAGAGAGAGGTGAACTAACAATCGATTCATCACAGCTAACACATCCCATCATAATAAAAGCAATTGCTGGTCAAACGTATGATTTAGATAAAGGTGGACGCTTAACACAAAGCTATGAATTGATGGCAGATACAAGCACGACAATCATTACCCCTTTTACAACCTTAGCAAAAATCAATGACATCACAATGGAGACTCTTGCCGCTCAATTAGGTTATGACACAACATTGATTAATTCGGATTACGTCAAAGCAAAAGAGACAAATGCTACCGCAGAGCAAGTTCATTTATTGGCTCGCAGTAGTATGACTACACTCAATGATACTGTGGTTAATTCCATAAAGAACAAAGAAGCCATCACGCAAGGAGTGACTACCATCAATAACAAGGTGGATGAACTAGTAAACGCTGGAAATAACCTTAATAATATTGTGATTGATGCAAGTGGCAACAGTACCCCTATGCCACCAACATTAACTCGATACTTAGCAGATACCACTCTCTATCAGTTCAGTACTAATGAGTTTTGGTTTGAGCATGATTTGTATAGCAAGATGGTATTTAAAGACAATACGTTGACCGCTACCACCAGCCAAGGGGAGCACATTGCTGACTTACCTATCAGCATCACAAACAACACCTATACCGCTAAAGGCACTGAACTTGAAGAAGAGTTTATCTATTTTAGTCACGACTTTTCACTGATAGTCACCAGCGACGGTGCTATGGATTTCGCCACCACTGATGCATCTATTATTGATGAAAATACCAATACAGTGAACTTCAACTTCATCCCAGCAACAGCTTCTATGTTTCAAGGTAAAGAAGTCTATTGGTTAATTGATGATGCAGAGAATAGCCCTACCGCTAACGTCTCTCTGATTGAATTCTCTTTTGATGAGATAGGCGATACAGGTCGGTATGTAAATGGAAATATTAAAGGTGGTTTCACTTGGTACATCAATGCCGATAATCAGCTTACCATCGTACGTGACAGCGAAGCCAAAGATTGGATATTCCAACCTGTGATGACCAATGACGACATGATTGTTTCTGTTATGCGTCACGCCCCTCTAGAAGCTCACAAATACTCTCGTATTCCGATGTTTCTTATCAACAATAAAGATCTCGCTGAGAGTCTTAAACAAGAATGGATAAAATAACATGCGTAAATTACTACTAGCATTACTCGTCACCACCTCATTCAGTACCGTTGCACAGACGGATGGATTCAGTATTAAATATAAAAATATAGATACTCATTACGGTACAAAAACAAAGCTCTTTGTGACTTCTCATTTTGATGATGTTGTGATTAATAAAGTTGAAGTGAATCGAGGTAATTGTCCTTTAGCTTGGCCTAAAACCCCCACAGTTAAAGTAAAGAAAGATAAATACAGTCAATCGGATGATTTATTAAATAATCTCAGTAACCCTGATTACAATCCGAACAAGAGCAACGTTAAGGCTCAAGGAACAACATGGCATCCTTATGAGCCTGTTAGGTTAGCGTTCGGACAAACAACAGGCTACGTAGCTACCAGCGTCTGTAACGTCATTGAAATTACTATTTCATCCAGTGAAGGGGATTATCGTTTTACTGATTAACATAAGAAAAGAAAGGCGGTAATGCCTTTCTTTTTTTTATCTCATTTACGGCTACTGCCGAAGTTCTTACCACCATTGCCATAACGTTTTGTTGCCTTTTTTGCAAAATAACTTAAGCGATAAAAAAGGTCATCATACTGCGCTTTATAATTAGAGTCTGTTTTATTCAGAGTATAGGTAGCATTATCTGTAAAATAAATAGCACCGTCTATATCAATAATATGAACACCTAATGCACTAGCCCATGCTTGCCTTATTCTTGCCGCAGTATTTCCTTCTTTCGCTGTAAAATACCCAAGATGACTGTAAACATTTCCATTAAGAAATACCACAATGTGATAGTGAGGATGATTAGAAGAGTCTTGTTCTTTTACCCATATAAACCTAGGTGTAGATTTTCCTCTCTTCTTTTTTTTTAAGTCAGCACGAATGATGGCTTTAAAAGAAGCAATAAATTTAGAAATATGGTTATTTTCAACTACGGTATAATCTTCAGGGTAGCGTAAATCAACACGCATAGCAGAAGTTCTAGGGTACGCATTCAAAGCCAGTTTAATAGTTTCATCAATTTTGATTAAATACTTTTCATCTAATTCACCACAATCCGTTTGTACTCTCATACCTTGAAAGGTATTTATTAATTTTTTCTTGTTACTTCCCATTGTTTTTTACCTATGATTATTTAGTTCATAGGTACAATGGTTACTGTTAATTATTGTAGTTATGATTACGATGCATTAGGTAGAATGAATAAACTATATAATATTAATAACCGTAGCATTAATTTTCTTCATCTCCACACTAAGAGTTGATACCATAAGGGTTACACTTACAAAAAACTGAAATATTTCACTCTGGAAAAACATTATTATTAGCACACCTCGATAACACCTTCACATTATTACTTAATATTTTTATTTGATAAGTATATTGCTTACCATCATGTTTACACCATTCTCTATCAATAAGCTCTAAATATTGATTTGATACCAACATCGAAATGTAAAATAATAAATTATCGACATCTTTATCACTAATAGCCCCATCTAGTTTATTGGCTAAAAATAATGACTTTAATCGCCTTATTTTTACAACCTCACGTTCTTCAATTAGCAAACACCTTTTTTCACTATATTTTGAAAGCATGTGGCAGGTATATTTCTCCAATGCATATTGAAAATAACCACCATATTTATCACCAAGATTTTTAGCAGGCAATATTTTTGAAATGGTTTTAAACCACAAGTCATCCAAGAATAAATCATGTAAATTATGTTGTTTATATTTGACGTCTTTTTTTTCATTAGTCCTTAACATTTCACGGATCAAAATCTCAACATTGTAAAAATTATTATTATTGATGTGCATTACATTCTCAACTTTATCTTGTTCAGGAATAGAAGCTCTAAAATTACAATCTAAATCAAGATAAAACGAACCTTTTTTCTTTCCTAAGAGTAAATCATTATTAATACCAGAAACTCTATAAATAATATATTTAAGCGTCATTAACTTTCTAATCTGAGTACGTACTCTTTCTCGTTTCATTCCTGTAAATTTAGAAATATCAGCAATACTGAAATCATGCACGATGCCAAAGCTATCAGCTTGTGCTAGCAACAGGCTCAATAAGAGCTTATGAGATACATTCAATGAATCATGCTCCTCACAGTTAGAATCAAGCAACTCATCAATCAGAGCCTTGCTATAAGATAAAGGCTGTCTGTATTTTTTTATTACTTCAAGAGCCTCGAAAAAACCAATTGAAAACTGATATGCCTTTTTTACTTTTCCTTTATTGGTAATAGCAATAAGCCCAGCCTCTGATAGTACTACCATTGATGGCACTATAACCTTTCTAGATACACCACATAGCTTGGCTAGCTGAACAGCACTACTATCAATTGGATTGTAGATATCAAAATATCTAATCAGTTGAACAAGAAGATACTTACCTTCCGGAGATAACCCTTTAATGGTCAATAAAAGCGACTGTATATACACATTAAAACCTCAAATTGTTCTCTATACACCCCATATTACAGGTAAATCAGAATGTAATTTTAGACATAGTCCACAGACATAGTCTAAAAAAGTGATTTAGTTATTATGTTCCTTTACTATCATAGTCACTCATTTATAGCTTTAAGCTGCATGCCTAGTATTAATTATGACTAAAAAACTTAATCACTTTAATTTTGATAACGAAGAACATATTGCATGGTTACAAGGTTACTTAAGTAAAAGACATGACCATCTTTTTACTCTGGCCCCTTATCTAGATATAGGGAACATTTTCAGTGTTCAGGCTCATATTCCAAAAACAGAACGATTTGATAAATTAGTTTCTGCATTAGAAAAGAATGCTGAAGGCCGAGAATTATGGAGACAACTATATGGTGCATGGCATAAAAAGCAAAAAAGAGATAGTAATAATAGAATAAAGTCTTATAGCTTTGAGTTAGATGTAGCTATTAAAAGTAAACTAAATTTTTTATCTAAGGGTTCAACCATAAAAGATACATTGGAGAAATTAATTACAGGAGTTTATCAAGAAGAAAAAAATATAATAAAAAACAACAAACAGATTAAATTAAACAATTTAACAGCCATTCAATTGGAAACATTAAAATTTGAGTTAGACAAAGAAAAGGAAAGAGTTAAATATTTATCATCGATACTTGAAGAAAATGGGATTAATTTTAATTTAAAGTGACATATATTATTAATAACTTCATTCGACACCTATGATATAAGCCATACTTATACAATCAATCAATCAATCAATCAATCAATCAATCAATCAATCAAGAGGTTATAAGTACTGACGGGAAAGTTATCAATACTTAAGCGATTAATATTATGAAAGGTGAAAGCACTTAAATTCCCGACATGTACCGTAAATTTTTATAATAAAAAACTTATAAAGACAATATAAAATTTAAAAATCACATAATATTAGATCTACCTAAAATATATTAGTTAATCCTAATTACATCGAATTAATATTTCAATAAAACCATCAGAGTTACAATATCTTTCATTTATTATATTTAATAGGGATGAATGAACTATCCTTCCCTATATGTTTTCTATTAACCTACAACCTTAAGTCCCTTCTTACCACTCATAGATAAGCTACCAGTAGCCGCCTCTTCGATATGGTCACTCCACCACTTCATTAGAACCTTACGTCGTTCAAGGTAGTCTGTGCGATTATAAGCACTTCGAACCTTATCTCTATCAACATGAGAGAGTGCCGCTTCAATAATATCCGCATCGAAGTTTTGTTCATTTAAGGTAGTACTAGCTAATGCTCGTAGGCCATGAGAAGTTTGTCTTCCCTTAAATCCCATTCGCACCAATGCTTTATTAGCTGTTTCTTTATTTATGTGATTTTTATTGCTTTTATCAGCAGGGAAAATATATTCACTCTCACCTGTAATAAAATCAATCGTTTCTAATAAATCTAATGTTTGCTTTGTTAATGGGACGGTATGAACTCTTCCCTTCTTCATTCGTTCAGCAGGAATAACCCAAAGCATTTTTTCTTTGTCTATTTCATCCCAGCGCGCACCAGCAGTCTCGGCTGGTCTTGTCATGGTATGAAGCTGCCATTCTAACAAACAGCGTGTGATGGGCTTAATAGATGCGTAATTAATCGTTTTTAACAGCTCCGGTAGATCTTTAGGATCTAGCGATGCCTGGTTAGTAACTTTGGCTGTTTCAAACGCTTTCCCAATACCAGCAAGTCTATTGTGTTCTATAACACCAGTATTCACAGCAAAGGTCATGATCTCATTTAAATTACGACACAATCGTCCTACCGTTTCTAACTTACCTTGATTTGCAATTGGCTTAATGGTTTTAATAGCTTGTGGTGCAGTAATATCACCAAGCGGGAATTTACCAAGATCAGGTAAAAGGTACTTCTCTATTCGTTGTTTTAATTTCTTGGCTGTTTGTTCTTTAATGCTTGTTTTCTTTACTTCAAGCCAATCATCAAATACCGCTTGTAAGGTATTCGATAACTCTAGTTGTTTTTCACGAAGTGTATTATCTCGATGCTCTTTCGGATCAATACCGTCGGCAAGTATCTCTCTGGCTTCAATAGCTTTACTTCTTGCTTTAGCAAGTGAGATATCTGGATATTTACCTAAAGCTAAATTAAGCCGTTTTCTTGTTATTGGATGATAATAAGAAAAGCGCCATAACTTAGTGCCTATTGGTTTTACCTTTAAAGATAAACCGTCACCATCACCTAGGTTATATTCTTTATCTTTTGGTTTTGCTTGTTTAACTTGGGTCGCCGTTAAGGGCTGTACTTTTATAGCCATTTGAACCTCTGAAGTAACCTCGAAAGCACACAATTTTAAAAAGGTTACTTCAGAGATTACTTCAAACCGTGGATTTTACAAGACACTAATGGACGCTTACGGACACCAAAACAGCTAAATGATTGATAAAACAAGGAATTACAGACACAAAAAAGCCCACACTAGGTGGGCTCTTTCGTATAATGTGGTGCCCGCTACTGGACTCGAACCAGTGACACCTTGCATGTCATGCAAGTACTCTAACCAACTGAGCTAAGCGGGCAAATCGTTAACAGGGAAGTAATTGACTTCTCCTTGAGAACGAGATGGATAATATCGAGTTCCTTTTTACTCTGCAAGTCTTTTTTTATGATTATCAATCGTTTGTCTATTTAATATTCAAACTGAACAAAATCAGAACAACTTGATTGCAAGCCCCTTTTAAAATAGAATCGCACATACCGTTAAAAGGATTTATTTCATGCCACAATCTCGCTTTCATCATTTTCAATTCTTACCATCTATTTTAGTTTTGTTGCTTGTTGGCATTGCGGCTATCTCGCTTACTTTTAGTATTCAAAGTTTTCAATCTGTTGAGAAAACAATACGAACTTCATCATTTCAAGCATTCAATAACTCTATTGAAGCTAGTTATGACATTGTCGATACCGCATTAAACGAATCGATAAAACGATATTTAAGAGGCATTGTGGTCTCTTCTGCTAAGTTTATTACTCAGATTCAAAAATCTACGTCATTGACCTCTGTACAAAAAACAGCACTAATTCAAGATTATATAAACTCTAATAAAATTGGAGATACTGGCTATTCCTATATATTGAACTCTAAAGGAAAACTAGAGTATCACCCTATCTTCCAAGGCCGTAACGTCAGTGAGTATCGTCACATTCAAGAACAAATTGATAATGATGATCACTTTGTTGAATACTTATGGATGAACCCTAATGAAGAGAAACCACGTAAAAAACTGGCGTATTCTATTTATGTAGAAGAGCTTGATTTTATTGTGTCGGCAAGCGCTTATAAAGACGAGTTATTACACTTCATCAATAAAACGATCCTTAAAGATAAACTCAACAAATATCAATACGGTGATACTGGCTATGTGTATGTTATAAACCTAACGGGAGAGTTAATTCTTCACCCTAGTTATGAAGGTGAGAATATACGCAGTTTAATTGGTGAAAGTGCCGATGGTTTACTTCATAAAATTCAACAATCAGCTAACCGCTATAGTTTACAAATGAATTTAGTAAATGGTATGTCTGAGACAACAGCACACGCCGCTAATGTGGAAGATTATAGCTATCAAATAACCTTGGATGGCAGCACATACCAAAAAGACGTGCTTTATATCTATTACCCTTATCTTGATTGGGCGATTGTCTCTGGTATTTCTAGAGATGAATTGAACCGACCAACAAACACATTGTTATACAGCTTATCTGGGCTTCTTTTTAGCTTGGTTTCTATTATTGGTATCTTGTTGATATTGCTTAATCAGCGCCATAAAAAATTAACTCACGTACTTAACCGTGATTATTTAACAGGGTTGCTTAACCGCCACGCTTTTCACAATATGGTCACACCATTAATTAGTGAGCAAGACCACCCTACCGTTTTTTCGTCTTACTCTATCATTCTGTTAGATATCGATTTCTTTAAGCATATAAATGATACTTATGGGCAAATTGTTGGAGATAAAATCATTACTATTGTAGGTAAAGCGATTTCTCAATATCCAAATGTCTTAGCGGCACGATACGATGGCGAGGCGTTTATTCTCTTTATCTCTGAGAGCAGCCCTAAACGAGTTATTGAGTTTACTGAAAAAGTGCGTCAACAAATCAATAAATACAACACGTTAAATGAGGCGATTACATTAAGTGCAGGCATCACTACAATAAGTAAGCCAAACATATTATTGGATGACGTGATAGAACAAGCAGATAAAGCTCTGCGCCATTCAAAAGATACAGGGCGAGATAAAATCACTCATTATCAAGATCTATAAGAAGTAAAATAGAAATAGGAAGGGAAAACTGGTAACGCTGTACTACGCTCAATAAAGTAATGTTCTCCATTTATTAGGCAAGGCTCATCGAACCATTTCCCTAAGCCCATAACGACTATCGTTACGGGCTATTTTTTTAGGGCAATTTTATTTCGACTCTGTACTCACTAGGTGAATGCCGTCTTTTTCGATTGTGATCTTGCCTGCTTTATATAAACCACCAATCGTCTTTTTAAACGTGCCTTTACTTGTTCTAAACTCAGCAAAGATTGCGTCTGGAGATGATTTATCACTTAGAGGTAAAAAGCCGTCTTTTTTCTCTAAGGTCGCGATTACTTTTTCACTTAAATCATCCATACGAGCTACGCCTGGACGCTGTAGAGACAGTGAGATTTTTCCATCTTCACGCATATCAGCAATAAACGCTTTTAGTTGCTTACCAATAAATAGTTTACCAAATACATCTGAATGGAAGATTAGCCCCCAATGCTCACCATTGATCACGGCTTTGTAACCAAGATCAGTACGTTCTGCAATTAAGATATCGACTTGTTGGCCTTTTTCGTAATTTGCTGGAGTCTTATCTAGCCATTTGTTAAAACGAGTTGTACCTACGATACGGCTAGACGCTTTATCAATGTATACATAAACAAGAATTGATTGACCTTCGTTTAAGCGACCACGTTGCTCACTGAATGGAACCAATAAGTCTTTTTTAGCGATACCCCAATCCACAAATGCACCAATGCTGTTTGTGCCAATAACGTTCATTAGGCCAAATTGACCTACTTGCGCTTTTGGTGTTTCTGTAGAGGCTACCACTTCATTTTCTGAATCAAGATAAATAAACACATCAAGCGCTTCACCGACTGCTGTGCCTTCTGGAACAAAACGACTTGGAAGAAGAATAGAACCATAATCTCCGCCATCTAAAAAGACACCAAAATCTACAGTTTTTGTTACTTCTAATTTGTTGATTTGACCAATTTTAATCATTACTTCAATTCCTAAATAAAATACTCGGCGATTATACCTGAACTCTGATATGCTTGCTTTATGAATTACCATTTTTATAGGAATTTCCTGTGATTACAGTTGGTAAGAAAGATGGCTTATCACTAAAGATCTCACATATTGTTGAAGAATCTAAGCAACACGAACTGGAAATGTTTCTTTTCATTCCAGGTGAGCTTGGTTTAAACAAAGACATGGTTTCTGAATCTGAGTTTTATTACAACTCCATTCAGAGCCAGCGTACGTATTTCAGTGATAAAAATCACCTTCCTCTTGTGCACTCTCGTCTTGCTCAACGTGGCCGTCTGTCTACTGAACAATATCGTTTAAGTTTGAGTTTATACGCTTATCAATATGCCCTCGCATTAGAAAAAGCGGTACAGCAACTTAATGATACATCCCGTGAAGAAATCACTCATCAAGAGGTTGATGATGCGATTGATCTTGCCATTGACATCCTTAGAAAGTTACGCCGTAACGTACCTTATGATGATACGTTAAAACGCTATTACGCTAATATAGACAATTACTTATCTTGGTATACAGAGCAGCGCTTTCTGTCTTTGCTTGCTCACATGCCAAGAAATGAAGAATATAAGCTGGTTAAAGAACGTCTTATCGATATTTGTGAATTGGAGTCGCTTCACCGCCTTGATAAAAGTTACAACTCGGGTAAGGCTCGTGATGACATGACTCGAATGTCGAATAAAATGCGTTTATTACGTCGTTTGATCGAATTCCCTATCGTACTTAAAGAAAAGAATTTAGCGCTCGGTAAGCACATTAAAAGAGTCGTAAAAGGCGGAGCAACCGCGGTTGTTATGATCTTTGTATCATTGATGGTTATTCAAGCGCGTGGGTTCTTGGGTGAAATTACCGCTTCCTTTATCTTTGCTGTCTCATTTATCTATGCCATGCGTGAGGTCTTTAAAGATGATTTACGTGATGTAATGTGGCGTTGGATACGTAAAGGTCAACCTAAGTGGCGTAAACGTTACCTTGATCCTACAACCAATACCTATGTAGGAAGAAAGCTAGAATGGCTTGATTACATGACCTTTTCTGAGTTGGATTCAGATATTCAGAAGCTGCGTAAACATCGTGTAGTGCAACGTGAAGAAATAATCCTCTCATATAAGAGCCAAACGAAAATGGCGATCACGAAGTTTATGAGTGGTTATGAACAGACTCGTGAAACCATGTTGATTGATCTCCGCCCTATTGCTCGTTTAATGGAAAAAGGTTCTCAAAAGATTTATCAATTAAATGATGGGCAAGTCACTAAAGAATCGGTTGAGAAGCGTCATTTAATTAACTTAATTGTGCGTGAAACCATGGATGATTACAGTACTCAATTACATCGTTGGAAAATTATTGTTAACCGCTCAAAGATTATTGATATTGAGAAGATTTCAATTGATAGTAAATAAAACTTAACTAACTATATATCCAAAAAAACGCCTTTAGGTTAGTACAACCTAAAGGCATTTTTGTATTTATATCAACTCAGCTTCGTTACGCTGTAACTACAACATCTGTCGCACTTAATTGCTCTAATAGCTCTTGAATTCTTGGATTTTGAGCTAATTCATCAATCGTTATAACTACAGGTTTGTTTGCTTTATTTGCCGCTTGAATTGCCTGCCCTACAAGATGCAAAACCGCTTCGTTTTGTGGATCAAAATGATGTTCTAATGCTTCGTTTTGTTTATCTACGCCCAACGTAAACTGCGTTAGTGTATCTACATTTACGATCATGCCATCAAAGTATTGAAGTAATTTATCTGCCATCAATGCTGCTGCCGGTACATCACACACAAAATGAACTTTAAGCCCATTTAGACCGCGTGGTAAACCGTGAATTGCTAAACGATCAATGATGGTTGCCGCATCACTTAGGTTACGCACAAATGGCACTACAATTTGTACACTTGCCGATGTTCCGGCCATTACTTTTTTAATCACTGCGCATTCTAGAGCAAACTGTTCTGTGCTCGCCTCTGATGCAAAGCGTGTTACGCCACGAACGCCCATCATTGGGTTCGCTTCTTTCGTTTCTAATTGACCAGCAAGTAAGCCTGCAAATGCAGCACTGTCTGCATCAGAAAAGGAGATTTTCACTTCTGTTGTTGATTCTTTAATATTCGCTAAAATCTCATTAGCTAAAGTATCGACAAAGTGGGTTTTACCATCTGCAGCACCTTCAATGATAATTGCTAAACTTTGCGCCTCGATATCACTCATTTTAGGCGCTTTAATCACGGCTTTTGGATGATAAAATAAATGCTCTTGAATCAACCCTGCAATAGATACATACAAAGAGGCTTCTGAGTCTGTTTGAGATTGGTAAGAAGGTAAACTCGCCATACGTGTTAGTGTTGGTAAAATAGTATCTGTCATGCTTACTCCAATGAACTCATTGAGTTAGATTTATTATTAAATGTTATTTATGTTGAACATACATATACATGAGCAACAACTCAAGTCTAAAAGATACAATAATGCTACTTTATACGCCCACATCTTTATCTCTATTAAGTTTTGGGTTTCATCCCTTTGAATTTTCCGTTATCTTACTCGGGTGTATTAAAGAATTAACAGGCGAAACTATGCCATTTCAAACAGATGAACTTCGTACTCAGCCTTTAGGCCCAATGCCAACACCCGCTGAGCTCACGACTGCTCACCCTATTACCGACGATGTTGCTGAACATATTGAGCACTCTCGCGCACAGGTTGAAGCTATTTTAACTGGCAAAGATAAACGTCTTTTAGTCGTTGTTGGTCCATGCTCTGTACATGATACAGCTGCCGCATTGGATTACGCACAACGCTTAGCCAATATTCAAGAACAGTATAAAGGTGAACTTTTCATCGTTATGCGTACTTATTTCGAGAAACCGCGCACAATTGTAGGTTGGAAAGGATTAATTACCGATCCTAATTTAGATGGCAGCTATGCACTTGAGGCTGGTTTACATAAAGCGCGTAAACTTTTGCTTGATATCAATAAACTGGGTTTAGCTACGGCAACTGAGTTTTTAGATATGATCACGGGTCAATATATTTCAGATCTCATTACGTGGGGTGCCATTGGTGCTCGTACAACTGAATCTCAAATTCACCGTGAAATGGCGTCTGCTTTATCTTGCCCTGTTGGCTTTAAAAACGGAACAAATGGCAACACACAAATAGCGATGGATGCTATCCGTGCGGCTAAAGCATCTCATTTCTTCTACTCGCCTGATAAACAAGGTCGCATGACGGTATATCGCACTGCGGGTAATCCGTTTGGTCATGTCATCCTTCGTGGTGGTAATGATAAGCCAAACTTTGATATTGATTCAGTGACAGATGCTTGCCAACGTTTAGAAAATGTGGGCTTACCCCCTCACCTGATCGTCGACTTTAGCCATGCAAACTGTGAAAAACAGCATCGCCGCCAACTTGATGTAGCAAAAGATATTTGTGCTCAAATCGAGTCTGGCAGCAATAAAGTGGTTGGTATTATGGCTGAAAGCTTCATCGTTGAAGGCAATCAACCAATGACTGATTTAAATAACCTGACTTACGGTAAATCAATTACTGATCCATGCCTAAGTTGGGAAGATACCGTGGCTATGTTAGACATGCTATCAAACACAATTAAAACATCTCGTTAATTTAAGGATTAAAACTATGCCTGCTTTTGATATCGTTTCTGAAGTTGATAATGTTGAACTAAAAAATGCGGTAGACAATGCTACTCGTGAATTAGCTACTCGTTTCGATTTTCGTGGTGTTGATGCTAGCTTTGAATTAAAAGGCGAAAACATCAAGATTAAAGCGGAAGATGACTTCCAACTATCTCAGTTAGTAGATATTTTACGTGGTAACCTTGCAAAACGCGGTGTTGATGCTCGTTCAATGGATATCAAAGACGCAGTTCACTCTGGTAAAAACTTTTATCAAGACATCGACTTTAAACAAGGTGTTGATACGCTTATCGCTAAGAAATTAGTAAAAGAAATCAAAGCATCAAAAATTAAAGTTCAAGCTGCAATCCAAGGCGAACAACTTCGTATTACTGGTAAGAATCGTGATGATCTGCAAGCTGCAATGGCACTTGTACGTGAAGGTGACTTTGGTCAACCTTTCCAGTTCACAAATTTCCGTGACTAATCCAGTTTTCACATAGTGATGTTCTAAAAAACATTACTATTTGATAGATATAAAAAAAGCGTCTCTACTGTTTATCAGTGAGACGCTTTTTTATTATTTTCAGTTATATTTTTCGTTAGTCTCTAGTTTAAAATTAGCTGACTAATCGCTCAAATTCATCAATTTGTTGGCTCACTCTATCTAAGCTCTGCTGCCAAAATGTTTCTTGGGTTAAATCCATCTGTAAGTGCTTTTGAACCACCTCTTCAGCTCGCATAGAGCCTGTATCACGCAGTAAACTTACGTAATCACTGTAGAAGCATTCCCCTTTTGCTTCTCTCTGAGCGTATACACCAATACTGAATAAGTAACCAAACAAATATGGGTAATTATAAAAACTCACTTCTGGGATGCTAAAATGCAGTTTACTTGCCCAAAATAATGGGTCTGGCTCTGACATCGAGTCTCCATACCATTCAGTCCAAGTTTTACTCATTAAGTCGGAGAGTTGTTCTGACCCTAACTCTTTATTTGCGCATTGCTCATAAAATGCTTTTTCAAACTCATATCGCACTGGAATATTAATGGTTAGCGCTAATGCCGAAGACAGTTCTTCCCATAGCATTTCTATTTTGTCTTCTTTTGTTTTTGCTTTCGCCATCAATGCATCACGAACTACGTTTTCAGCAAAGATCGACGCTGTTTCTGCCAATGTCATTGGGTATTTAGTTTTACACAATGGCATGTCTCGCATTACCCAGTTATGGAAAGCGTGACCTAGTTCATGCGCAAGCGTTAATACATCTGACATGCTATTACCCCATGTCATAAAGACCAATGGCGTTCGAGAATCAGCAAATTTTGTACAGTAAGCGCCAAGACGTTTAGTTTCTTGTGGTGCGGCATCTATCCAACCGTTTTCCACCATTAAACCAACAAAATCAGCCATTTCTTGTGAGACTCCCGCAAAGGCATCTTTTATAATCTCTATTGCTTCATTGAAACTGTAATTTGATGCTTCACCAACAAGCGGTGGCATTGACGCTAATTGATCCCAAGGCGTAAGTTGTTTAGTGCCGAACATTTTCGCCATTAAACGCCCTGCTTTTTGACCGACTTCACGATTCTTTTTCGCTACCAACATCATGCTATCAAGTGTGGCTTGTTCAATACGGCTGCCATGCAAACTTGGCTCAAGAAAATGCACGCTATTTACTGCACTACGTTTTTTATATTCCGTTAATCTCCAGCCTGCTAGCGCATTTAAAATAGCCGAAAAACTTTCTTTGTTCTGTGCCATTGCTAATTGAATTGCACGCCATGCTGGCTCTCTACGTAACGTATCACTGCCATATAAGATACTTGCTGCTTGAGACAACCCAATGGTCTCATTTGTGTCGTCAGGAAGTTGCAGGGTCACTTTCATTGAGCCAGTGATGTTATCATACAGACGACCCCATGCATTCTTTCCATTCACACTCATGGCAGACAGGAGTTGCTCTTCTTTCACACTTAATCGTGTTGCTATTAACTTTCTTTCTTCTTCTAATAAGAATCTCTGAGCAGCAAGATCATCATTAAGTGTCAGTATTGCTTCAAATTGTACTTCTGACGCATTCACAATCGCATCTAAATATGGGCTAAAAGCTTGTGATAAATCAGAAGATAGCTTTGTCATCTGATTAACTAATGCTTTTGCTTGAGTGTTTGATGCATCGACAGAAGCGATGCAATTACCATAACTAGCCACGGTTGCTAACTGAACTGAGATAGATTCTTTTTCAAGAACAGCTTGTTGTAGATGGTGTACGTCAAGCTTAGTATCAGAACTTGAGAATGCCGCAATACGTAGCTCAATTTGAGATATTGTCTCGGTTAATTTAGAATCATCAAGTGATTGAAAAGCGATAGAAAGATCCCAACTTGGTGCTGTCATGATTATGTCCTTTTTATTTTTGTTTTCCACATCATAGCAATTACGTTTATGTGGTAAAGCACTCAATAGCTTAATCTCATCATTCGCGCTATTGAGTCTTAGTTTTCTCTATTTTTTGAACCAACAAACACGCTCGATGACCGTTTTCTACGTTGGCATTAGGGAAGACAACGCTTTCTCCTCCTGCTTGAGCGGTATATTGCACATCGCCATCGGTAGCAAGTAAGTCGTTTTCAGTAAATAAAGTGAAGTTAGCCAGATCGCTAGGGAAATGAAACGAAAATTGTTCACTATTTTTCATAATGCTGCGTGTTACTTGATATTCCACCAATGTCGAATCAACTGGAACCTGTTCGAAATAGTCAGCATGACTGAGCATATCTCTTAATGCTTCATTAAATTCAGAAAGCAACGCTAAGTCGTTCTCTCCCATTCTTGAGACTTTACCTAGTTCAACGGTTGCTGCATGAGCTCCGTGATGCTCTGCACTGTACCAACTAAACGTTGAAGCCGGTGCTTCTGAAAACAAACATGCTTCTATTTTGCTACGTGATAGGAAATCTAATAATAACTCTGAGCGCTTATAATGTTGATTATGTGGATGTATTGCAAAAGTATAATGTTGAGATGAACGAATTGCGCAATGTAGATCTAAATGCCACTTTTCTTCTACATTATGCTTGGTAAAAAAGCTATCCACACTTCGCATTAAACGATTGGCTAAGTCGATCTCAACAATGGTTTTGTTTTCATCTTGATGGTGAGCAAAGAGTCTATTTAAATTGGTATCAATAAAACGAGTATGTTGATGTGTGGCTGCAGGATGCCCATAGATAAATAAGCACGGATGTGACAGTGACAATTCACCGCTTTGAATATCTTCAATGATAGTATCAAGCAGTTCTATTGGAGAGGTTTCATTACCGTGTATTCCCGATGATAAAACAACGGCACTGTGAGAGTCAAAATCCAAATGAGGGATAAACTCGACTACCCCACGGCTATGCCATATAGCTTGAGTGCCATTAGCAAGTAGCCAAGAGCTTTTTTTAAAAGGCGTAGATAAATCTAAGGTATTTTGAATAAATGAAATATGATCCATTGGTACTTCTCTTTCTTGATAAAATATTTAACCAAAAAACTGTACCATTTAAGCCATGTTAAATTAACAATTTAAAAACAATTGTGTGAATTAACACCGATGTAACGGTTATCTAATAGCAATCGTAGTAATACAAATTCCAATCATTGTCTGATCATTTTACTGGTTAAATCACTCAATAATTACGTTAAAAGTTATTATTGCAGAATAGCTACTTATAAGAATTTTTGCCTTACTCTTAAGTGATTTTCCTGCGTAAGAAATAGATCATCTAATTAATTACATTGCTATAACTAACTGAATTGAGGTTATTTAGATAACAAAAAAGCTGTACAACATAAATGCTATACAGCTTTCATTTTCTTTAGCCAAAGATGGCAAGATTATTTTTCTACCGGTAGACTCTCAACACGAGCTTTCAGTTTCTGACCCGGTTTAAAAGTAACAACTCGGCGTGCAGAAATTGGAATATCTTCCCCAGTTTTTGGGTTACGTCCTGGTCGCTCGCTCTTTTCGCGTAGGTCAAAATTACCAAATCCAGATAATTTTACTTGCTCGCCACTCTCTAGAGCTTGCTTAATCTCTTCGAAAAATACTTCTACCGTTTCCTTGGCGTCGCGTTTACTTAATCCAACTTTTTCAAATAAGGTCTCAGCCAAATCAGCTTTAGTGAGTGCCATAAAAACTACCCTCAAGTTACGTTAGACATAGCTACAGTTTTTACTGTAACTGAAAACTGAACAGTTAGAACAATGACTTAACATTGGTTCCACTCTTGACAGTGTATGCCAACCGACTGATTTTCGCCAACTTTTTTCTAAAAAATCATGGCACACTTATGAGATAGAGATCAAATTTATAAGCTAATTACCCTAAGATATCTTACATCGGGCTATGCTAAGTCATTGAATTGGTATATAGCACTGATTTTGGTTATTTTTTTAGTTTATTAATCTGTATGTAAATTTGTGATGTTGACCAAGAAATTACTAACAGAATTAAAAATAAGCCATCTGATTGATTGTGAAGTAATTAGTTTTAAGGGGTAAAAAACAAAGATGCATAAGTTAACTACTGTTTCAGGATTATATACTGAAACGGTTTTTTACCTCTACTGCTGATGTTAAAAAACTGAAATAATCATATTTTATATTGATTAGATGAATATTCTTATACTTATTACTGTTTTTTATACCAATGTAATACCAATCGTAGTAAATAACTGATCATCCTAGCTAGTTAAAATACTCGATAACTGCGTTGAAATTTTTGATTGTAGAATAACTACTTATCGAAGCTATTTGTCGAAAAGTGCCGCCTTGTTCTCAAGTGTTTTCCCTGCGCTATTTCTGATCACTTACTTACTGTGATTGGTATAACTAATTAATAAAATTACAGATAAAAAAATCCAGTGCCAACAAACGTCAGCACTGGATTTTATATTCTTTTGTTAAAAAAGAAGTCGATTAGTCACGCAGTGTTGCTGAGAATTTCTCACCAATTACTGCAACGATAGCGTCAACAGCTGAAGTGATATCAGCCTCTTCTAGCGTACGCTCAACAGATTGAAGTGTCAGTGCGATTGCAAGACTCTTCTTACCATCTTCAACACCTTGACCACGGTAAACATCAAACAGTTTTGCGCTAGTTAATAGATCGCCACCTGATGCTAAACATTCAGCAACGATGTCACCAGATGCAATTGCTTCGTCTGCAACGATCGCGATGTCACGACGGTTTGCAGGGAACTTAGATACTGCAGCAGCTTCAGGGATAACACGAGTGTTGATTGCGTCCCACTCGATTTCAAACATGATTGTACGACCGTTCAAGCCAAACTTACGCTCTAGCTCTGGGTGTACTGTTCCGATGAAACCAACTTCTTTTCCGCCAACAACGATAGCTGCTGTTTGGCCTGGGTGAAGTGCTGGGTGTTTAGCGGCTTTAAACTCATACGCTAATTCGTTAGCAGTTAGTTCAAGAACAGCCTCTAAATCGCCTTTAAGGTCGAAGAAATCAACTGTGTTTGTTGCGATATCCCAATGCTCTTCACCACGAGTACCAGCGATGATACCAGCAAGCATCATTTCTTGACGCATGCCGTTTTCTGCTGATTCTTCAGGAATAAAACGTAGACCAGATTCGAATAAACGAACGCGTGGTTGTTGACGTTTTTGGTTATGAACAACGGTGTTGATCAAACCAGTCCATAGGCTTAAACGCATTGCTGACATGTCTGCTGAAATTGGGAATGGCAGAATTAACGGCTCAATTTCAGGCACGATCAGTTTTTGTTGCTCAGGCTCTACGAAGCTGTAGGTAATTGCTTCGTGGTAACCACGGTCAACAAGAAGATCACGAACACGCTTAAGCGGCTGGTTTGCTTCTTTATGATCGTTCATGTTTAGTGCAGCAACAGGTGCTTGGTTTGGAATGTTATTGTAACCGTAGATACGACCTACTTCTTCAATTAGGTCTTGCTCGATTGCAATATCAAAACGCCATGATGGAGACGTTGCTGTCCAACCTGTGTCAGTGCTTTCAACTGCACAACCTAGACGAGTAAGGATCTCAACTACATCTGTTGATGGGATGTGATGACCTAATAGACCGTCTAGTTTACTGCGACGTAATTCAACCGTGTTTGCTGTTGGAAGATCTGCGTTAGATTCTGCTGCAGAAATAGGCGCTACTTCGCCACCACAAAGTTCAACAAGAAGCTGTGTTGCACGCTCCATCGCTGTTGCTTGTAATGTAGAGTCAACGCCACGCTCAAAACGTAGAGAAGAATCAGTGTGTAGACCGTATGCACGCGCACGACCACGGATGTGATCTGGTGCGAAGAACGCACACTCAAGCATGATATCTGTTGTTTCAGAAGTAACACCAGACTCTTGACCGCCAAAGATACCAGCAATTGCTAGTGCTTTGTTTTGGTCTGCAATAACTAATGTATTGTTGTTTAGCTTCGCTTCGTTGCCATCAAGAAGAGTTAGTTTCTCATCTTGCTCAGCCATACGAACCACAATACCGCCGTCGATCTTAGACAGATCAAACGCGTGCATTGGTTGGCCTTGCTCAAGCATTACGTAGTTTGTGATATCAACAATCGCATCGATTGAACGAATACCACAACGACGCAGTTTCTCTTGCATCCAGATTGGCGTTTCAGCTTTTGCGTTCACATTCTTGATAACACGACCAAGGTAACGTGGACACGCTTCAGTTGCCTTAACTTCAATAGAAACGGTATCTTCAATGCTTGTCGCTACCGCTTCAAGAGTTGGTTCTGTTACGTCTGCACGGTTAAGAACGCCTACTTCACGAGCTAAACCACGAATGCTGAAACAGTCAGCACGGTTTGCTGTTAGGTCAACATCGATAGCAACATCGTTAAGCTCAAGAAGCTCACGAACGTCCATACCTAATGCAGAGCCTTCTGGTAATTCTAAAATACCGTCAGATTCAACATCAATACCTAACTCAGAGAAAGAACAAAGCATACCGTGTGATGGAACACCACGTAGTTTTGCTTTCTTAATTTTGAAGTCACCAGGAAGTACAGCACCAACCGTTGCAACTGCAACCGTTAGACCAAGACGACAGTTAGATGCACCACAAACGATGTCTAAAAGCTCTTCTTCGCCGATATCAATTTTAGTTACACGAAGTTTGTCTGCGTCTGGGTGTTGACCACACTCAACCACTTTACCTACTTTAACGCCGGTGAAAACACCAGCAACAGGTGCAACTTCATCAACTTCCAAACCAGCCATTGTGATTTGGTGAGCTAGCTCTTCGCTGTTAATAGCAGGTTTAACCCACTCGCGTAGCCAAGATTCACTGAATTTCATAAATTTCTAGCCCCGAATTACTTGAATTGTTTAAGGAAACGAAGGTCGTTCTCGAAGAACGCACGAAGGTCATTTACGCCGTAACGAAGCATAGTTAGACGCTCAACACCCATACCAAACGCAAAGCCTGAGTATTTTTCAGGGTCGATGCCAACAGAGCGAAGTACGTTAGGGTGAACCATGCCACAACCTAATACTTCTAACCATTTGCCATCTTTACGCTTCACATCAACTTCAGCAGAAGGTTCTGTGAATGGGAAGAATGAAGGACGGAAACGCACTTCAACTTCTTCTTCAAAGAAATTACAAAGGAAATCGTGAAGAATACCTTTAAGTTGTGCAAAGTTTACGTTCTCATCAACTAACATACCTTCCACTTGGTGGAACATTGGTGTGTGAGTTTGATCGTAATCGTTACGGTAAACACGGCCCGGAGCGATAAAACGGAATGGTGGTTTGCCATTTTCCATTGTACGGATCTGAACACCTGATGTATGCGTACGTAGCATTAGATCAGGGTTAAAGAAGAACGTATCATGGTCAGTACGTGCTGGGTGATCGTCTGCAATATTTAGTGCATCGAAGTTATGGAATGCATCTTCGATTTCAGGGCCAGATTCAGTGCTGAAACCTAATTCACCAAAGAATTGCTCAATACGCTCAACGGTACGAGTAACTGGGTGTAAACCACCGTTCTCGATACGACGGCCAGGAAGGCTTACATCGATAGTTTCAGCAGCAAGTTTCGCTTCAAGCTCTGCAGTTTGAAGAGAGTCTTTACGTTCAACTAATAACGTTTGAACCGCTTGCTTTGCTTTATTGATCAGTTGACCTGCTTCACGACGCTCTGAAGGATCTAGTTTACCTAGACCTTGAAGCTGAAGTGTCAAATGCCCTTTTTTACCTAAGTATTGAACACGGACTTCGTCCAGAGCGACTAAAGAGCCTGCTTGTTCAATTTCTGCCGTTGCATTGGCAATGATCTCGTCTAGATGTTGCATCGTTTCCTCATCCACTTATTGGTGGTATCCGTTGCGAGTAAAATACATATCAGCACATAGTAATAAATCACGGCGCTAAATCCAAACTGAATTGGATAAAATAGCTAATCTAATAGAAAAAAGTACTTTTCTTAGCCAAATGCCTGTCGAACACTTGTCAATTCCCCTCTTTTTATATGGCTATCATTTTTATTTTATTCAAATTTTCACGTCATAGAACAAAAACACAAAAGATCAAATGAAAACGATAGTAATTATCATTCGCAGTATGTATCATCTTTCCGAATTATGAGACCAGACACTTTCAAGGAATTAACATGTCTAATAAAAAAACACTTTTAGCCGCCTCTATTTTGATTGCCATTTCTCCCACTCTTCATGCTGAAACCTCTTCTAATGGGAATGCAACGATGTTTGATGAGGTTGTTGTTTCAGCCACTCGAACAGAACAAAACATTAAAGATGTATCGAGCTCTATATCAAAAGTTACGGCTGCTGATATAGATAAAACAATGGCAACTAATGTTCAAGATGCTTTAAAATATACACCTGGTGTAACAGCTAATGGCGGTGGTCGTTTTGGCTTATCTGGATTTACAATTCGCGGCATGAGCGATAGCCGAATTAAAGTACTCGTGGATGGTGTCCAACAACCTACCCCGTACAACCCAGGCTCAAACGAACAACGTAAATACCCAAGTACGATTGAGATTGATACGCTAAAAGCGATTGAGGTAAATAAAGGCCCCTCTTCTACGCTTTATGGCTCTGATGCACTTGGTGGCACCGTCCTAATGGAGACTAAAAATCCTGAAGATATTTTAAGAACCGAGGGAGACGAAAACGCTTTTGAAGTAAAAACAGGCTATAACAGCGTAGACTCAAGCACAAAGACAACGGGTACTTGGGCAATGCGCGCTGCTGAACTAGAAACTCTAGTCATGCTAACGTATAAAAAAGGCAGTGAATCACAAACCCATTCTAATGGTGCTGATATTGAAGGCCCAGATCGTGGAGCAGCAAACCCAGCGGATGCACAAATTGGTAACCTATTAGCAAAAGCCTTTTACCAATTAAATGATTCGCATCGCATCGGCACTACTGTCGAGTATTACACATCACAATATGATGAAGATGAACTTTCCCAAAATGGTTATTCTATGATGAGTAGAGGGGTACCTATCATTACTTATTACGATAACTACAATAAGGATACAACAACTCGATTACGCGTTGGTTTAGAGCATGAATGGACAGCTAATAATGCGCTATTCGATACGCTAGAATCAAAATTAAATGTACAACAAACTGAATCATTATCTGAAAACTATGATACTTCAACTGGGCCTTACGGCAGTGGTCGCCGTATGCGTGAACGTATTGCCAACGATGATTCAATCCAATTTGACGCACAGTTTGATAAAATTGCCGAGTTTGGAGAAGGATTCCATCAAATCACTTACGGTCTAAGCTTTAGACAAAACAAGTTTGCAACTGAAAACACCGATTATAAATACGACCAAGGCACATCTGGCCCCGGACATACCGATATGCCAGATGCAACAATGACTCAATACGGTATTTTTGCACAGGACCAAGCTTTCCTACTTGATGAACAATTAGTGCTAACTGCTGGTTTACGTTATGACTCATTTGAAGCAAAACCTGAAACCAATGACGGCTTTAAAACAGAATATCCTGATAGCAAAAATGACGCATTTACGGCTAAATTAGGTTCGGTTTATCATATAAACAATAACTTCAGTGTACTTGCTCAAGTAAGCCAAGGCTTTAAAGCCCCTACTCTGCAAGATATGTACTACTTCTATGACAGTGGTACCGTCATTGATGCCAATCCTGATCTTAAAGCTGAAAGCAGTATCTCTTATGAAACAGGTATTCGAGCACAATCTAATGCTGCACAAGTTGAGTTAATTGCTTTCTATAATGATTACTCTGATTTCATCAACCAACAATACTTAGGTAAAGTCGTTGGTGGCCCGAACGATGGAAAAGAACATTACACGAAAGAGAATATCGACTCTGTAGAAATTTATGGTGTTGAGTTTAGTTCTACTTATTTATTAGATGAAGCATTTGATGCACCTCAAGGTACTTATTCTAAGTTAAGTATTGCTTATGCTGAAGGTCGAGATAAAAAGACGGGAGCATCAATAGACAGTGTAGCTCCACTCACTTCAAATCTAGGTTTAGGTTATGACTCTGTTGGCTATACTTACGGTGCTTTATTAAATATAAATATGGTTGCGGCAAAAGATAAATGGTCAAACGTTGGTCATGAAAACATTGATGTTGCAGGCTACACCTTGGTTGATTTAACCGCTTACTACAAACCAATGAAAGATTTAACGCTTCGTGGTGGCTTATTCAATGCGCTTGATAAACAGTACTGGCTATACAACGACATGATTGGGACTGAAGCTGGTGATGATGGCATTGACCGTCAAGCTCAAGCAGGTCGTAACTGGGGCATTGAGTTAGATTACAAATTCTAAAAATGAATAAAATTCAACGTTAATTGGCTAGTTCAAAGCGGCGTCATCGCCGCTTTTTTTTATGTTTTTTGTATTATTATTTTGGTATTTCAGAGGATTCAAATGGACCGTAGTTATCTATTTCCTTAGGGTGGTTTATTTCAATGTATCTACTTTTACGAAATACCTTTAATAGATGATTCTTTATCTCTTCTCGGTCTTTAGGTAAATAAAATAGCCATTCGTATGAAGCATATAAATCATATGGATGGCTTATAATTGCAAAAGCATCCTCTTTTCTAATATCAAATAAAGTATATTCATCAGAAAAAAGTATGTATGACTTGCTGATTTTTGACTCAAACCCTGTCATTTTAAATGACAACAATGCACAGGCGCCAGCCCCAATAAAAGCCATGGGCCCTATTATAGTTACAGCCAAAAAACTTACCGCCACACCAAACCAAGCAAAACCTCTCATCACTTTATACGCCATTTCAGGGATTATCTGTTCTGTTGTAAAGTGAATGCCTTTTTCCGTTAAATAAAAACAAATATGCTCATCAGCAAGAAATAAATAACGTGATACCAGAGCCATAGCTATACCCATTAGCAATAACGGAATTATCGTCTCACTATCTTTAATAAGTAAATAGAAACCACCATAAACAAATAGTGATGAACCAATAGCAATCATCCAGCGCAAAGCATAACTAGCCCTATCGCACCTAATAGCTTCCCATTGATAAATAATAGGTAATTCTTGAAGTTCACGCTCAAGTTCTAATTCATTGTCTTTATCATGCATTATTTAACCGCATCCTTACCATTTCACATCAATCCTGATCCATAGGATGTAAGAACTCTTTATATTTATAATGGGAATAAATATCATCTTCTTCCTCTACCTCATAAAAATGACCATTTGGATAGAATTCCCTTAAGGTATTGAAAATTTGATTAATATTTTTACCATTACTGATAAAACCATTCCCTGAAACTAATAAATCTGCATTGGGTAGTATTGATACATAATTTGCTTTTGAAGACTTTATTATCACAGACTCCTCAAAATACAAAGTTTCAAACATCATAGGTTTCAGCCTAAAGTTAACCAGTTTGAATGAGAGTAATGCACTGGCCCCTGCCCCAACGAACGCCATAGGGCCAACAAAAACAACGGCAACTAAACATACAACAACACCCACTCGACCTATCATTCGTATGCATTGATAAGCGTACTCTGGTACCACATCTGCCTGCTCGGTTAATATTCCGTTTTTAGTGAACTTGTAAATCCGCTTTATGTCTGCAGAACCAAAAAAGATGAAAAACAATGTCATGAAAATGGTAAGTAAACTAAATGCCACCACACCACCTGTATCTAGCATATCTTGACTAAAGTCATATAACATCCAACTCATAACACTAAAAAAACCAATACCAGCAAAATACCCCAAATATTGATGCTCTATGGTTTCATACTCATAAAGCACTTCTTCGTTATATAAGGCCATTCTCATGGTTTCTATTTTGTCTGTATTTTCTATATCTTTATGAGTTAGCATTATTTAACGCATCCTTGCAATGTCACATCAATCTTGACCCATTGGGTGTAAGAACTCTTTAAATTTTTCATGCTCATAAATATCATCTTCTTTCTCAACCTCATAAAAATGACCATTTGGATAGAATTCTTTTAAAGTATTAAAAATATCATCTACATTATCTTTATTACAAAAAATACTATCCAATGACAAAAACAACGTTGAGTTTGGTGTGATATCAATATAATTTTCTTTGTTTGCTTTAAATATCGCGGACTCATCAAAATACAACGTTTCAAACATCATAGGTTTCAACCTAAAGTTAACCAATTTGAATGAGAGTAACGCACTGGCTCCTGCTCCAACGAACGCCATAGGGCCAACAAAAACAACTGCAACTAAACATACAACAACACCAACTCGGCCTATCATTCGTATGCATCGATAAGCGTACTCAGGCACCACATCTGCCTGCTCGGTTAATATTCCGTTTTTAGTTAACTTGTAAATCCGCTTTATGTCTGCAGAACCAAAAAAGATAAAAAACAATGTCATGAAAATGGTAAGTAAACTCAATGCCACCACACCACCTGTATCTAGCATATCTTGACTAAAGTCATATAACATCCAACTCATAACACTAAAAAAACCAATACCAGCAAAATACCCCAAATATTGATGCTCTATGGTTTCATACTCATAAAGCACTTCTTCGTTATATAAGGCCATTCTCATGGTTTCTATTTTGTCTGTATTTTCTATATCTTTATGAGTTAGCATTATTTAACCTCACAATTTCTATACCTAAATTTGTATTTTTTGAATAGTCATTAAATGAAGTAATCTTATTTATATTTATATTTAGATTTATATCCCCACTACCACCTTGAAAGCCGGAATAAGAAATAACATGAGGTGTTCTATTGGCTAAAACATCTAAATAAATAGTTATATTAGAAATATCTTCTGAATGGTTCCGTTCAATTTTCATTTTATAACAATTATTATCATTATTTACTTTAGTAAAATTGACTTCTACTTCTGATTGGTTGACCTCATTATTTCCAATGAAATTATAATGTTTTATTGCTTTTTTAGATGAGCTTTTAATCACTTTAATTCCAAACCATTTATCAGATAAGTAATCAGGTAACTCAATAGTTAACGTCCATTGTTTGTCTGAATCAGAGCTTGACTGATACGTTCTAACTATTCCGGTGTCTATCTGGGCAACAGGTTTATTTAATATGTTTTGCAAGTTAACTAGCTCAATTTCTGGTGCCCACTTAGCCGTCTTTACTCCCCATATGGATTGCACTAACCACAACTCCATATCGGTTCGTTTAAACATATTAATAAATACGGTTGCAGCAATATAAATTACACCAAAAATAACCAACCCTATAACCATCCAAGGAGCAAAAATAGCACCAATGGTTCCATTCATAAAACATGATATTAATTGAGTAGAATAAATAAATGCTTGGCCTACTAATGATCCTGATTTTAGAATCTCTGCCATCCTTTCTTCTTTGGACAAAAGAGGACTATCTAAGCGTTTATAGACATAATAAATTTCAGACACACTGGCGATTAATCCAGTAACAGCTACTAATCGAGTTAGATTTACAAATTTAGTAATGAGTTTTTTATTTGATACAAGAGCTTTATTTCTTTGTAATTTCAATAGACGCTTATCTTTCATCACTTCAGCCCATGCAGCGTCTCTTGATACCAAGGCGCACGCGTTTACTGTCCAAGAAGCCGTATAAACAACCTCTGCGGCGACTGATTTATATTCCTCTGTCGTCTTACTCTCTTGGTTTCTTTGAAGTAAATTTGAAAAAACGGTTATTGAATTCCAAATATTTAATGCTGCAACAACCCCATTCCAACTTGCAGACCCTTTCCACTTCCTTTCTGAAAAACTAACAAGATCTGCTTTTGTATTCTTATATGCAGCCCAACTCTCTGCCACGCCTTTGCTGATTGCTCCTTTTACGTTTACCATTGAGCCGTTTTGTGAAACCTTAAGCATTTGAGGCATGTTCTCTGAAATAAATTCAGACGTTTTTTGTACTAACACGGCAGCAAATTGTTCTTTCCGAATAATCGCAGCCATTGTTTTACTGTTAGATAATAAAAACTGATCATATTTTTTATTAAATGCCGCCAGTTCTTTAGGGTAATTAGGATTTACAGAAACAATAAAACTGCTATCTGCTAGATTTTCCATGATGAGAACTCTGAAACGAGTCATAAAACTAAGTGCACTGAATTGATTAGTTCGAGGTTGGATTGCGTTGAGCATCTCCATCGAAGGTCGAAATTGCAATATCGGATTGGTTTTATTACTGGCAATAAATGCAGCAAACACGGCTTTAATATCGATATGAAGCAGCTTATACCAATCAGAATCTTGAATTCTTACGTCACCTGTTAATGTATCGAATTCTGATAATCGAGTATGCAGTGCGATCATGTCACTAGGACTGCTCATATTAAGTGCAGCTCCACCTTCAGAATAAGTGGTTAACTCATTCACCACTTCTTTTGAGTAAGCAAATGGGGCTAATGCTAATAGATTGTTTGGGTTACTCAGATCTAACATTTCTTCTAGATAATGCTTAATCTCAGGAACATTAAAACCCGATTGAACAAGCTCGACGGTTATTGGTGAAAATAGTTCAGATAAATAACGTTGACCAACCTCTGTTTGATTATCAATCCCGAAATACATAGGGTCGATACCCATCTGTTCAATGGCATCTGTTACCTCTTTATGCTGATAAACTAACTTACTGTTTAATATTTCTACTTCTGATAATTTGTCGTATTTTTCAAATAGGTATTCATTTAATTCATTCCATCGAATTTCATCAAAATTTCGATATTGCCTTTTCCATTGAGAAGTATGTTCCTTTTTGATTTCAAAATTAAACCGCTCTTTTATGGTTTGTTTTTTCGCTTCTAACGCCTTATACCATGAGGTATTTTCTACCCCTTCGCCGACATGATATTCATAAGATGCTGAAGATTGTTGGACATTTTGCTCTTGATATAAATACTCATTTATCTCTATTTCTAGTTTTAACCGTTCAATTGGATCTGATTTAATATTTTCAGGAAGTTGATCATCACTAAATGTCACCCTTGCTAAAGATCGTGTTAATTCAGCCATTTGAGCTTTGTACTCATCCTCCTCTGTCCCTTGTAATTCAACAATACGAACGTATGTTTCTGACAACTTCAAAAACAGATCCGTTATATCAGCCAACTGATCATCCAGTGCGATATACAAAGCGCTGTTCTTTTCTAGTAAATCACATTGATAATCGGTTTCTAATACGGGTTTCTTATGGGTAGCGAGATGAAACTCATCATCAGAGGGATCATCATCTTTTAATGGTGAACATGTTTTTCCAAACAAGGTATCAGAGGGTTTTGGTGTACCAATATCAGCAACAGCATGGGCAAAATCACGCATGCCACCACCGTGTTCTATTTCTAATGTGTTTGAATAGGTTTTTAAGTCGACAATTCGCATCCATTCATTACGACATTGACTATTTGAGCGCATATGTTCACATAAACGCCATGTCCAACGTTGGTGAGAAAATGATATCGTTACCATGTCATTCTTAGAGTAAGACAAACAGCTTTTAGCCTCTCCTGCTTTCCCTCTCTCTTCCGGTGCTTTATCGGCTTCATTTGAGCCCCAATCCATTTTAATGAATTGAGTGCCTTTCACCTGATATTCATGAAAGGTTTTATCTTTATTGCTATAAACGTAAAGCCAACCGTCTCTTAATTGTCTTAATGTATATTTTGAATGAGCAACATCAAAAAAACCGTTCCCTTTATGGGTATCAAGTAATGAGTGTTTTTGCTCTTTTTCTTCATTATCCATATCATCAATCGCATAACGAACCGGAATGATGTCAATAACACCAAACTTTACAGGACAAGCCCCTGCTGGGTTTTTCGCATCTTTTTTACTGCCACACATGGCTGCATTGTTTGCTTCGCTCATTCTTGTAAATCCTTTTGTATAGAGTGACGATATTGATAGGCCAAATCCGCCGCTTGTTTGATTCTTTGTTCTGGGGTTTGCTGCGATGTTTGATAGATCAATTCGGTGATTTTGGGGTATTTATCGGTTGTAATCGCTTCTTTTCCTAAATAGCCCATCACATTCATAAATAGACAGACGTCAGTCTCATTTTGAAACCCTCTGCTGTAAGCGGCATCGAACCAATACTGAATCCATTTTTGTTTATCTATCACGCCCTCTAAACAATGTGGGAAGAAATACTCCACATGATTAAGTACATAGGCATAGGCATTTTCAGTCGCTAACTCTCCTAACGCTTGCCATTGTTCATCCGTTAAACGATAAGGTTTGATGCTTTTCATCTCAATGCAAGGCGATAGGTAATGTGCCCATCCCTTTTTATATGGAAGCCAAACGTCATCAATGTGTTGCCAATACCAATCTGTTCCTGTTGAGAATAAAATATTGGCACACCCTGAATCCGCGGATTTTAATATGATGGATGAACCATAAGGCGATTGAACCTTAATCAAACCTCTAAAATGCTCTGCAAGGCTTTCTAGATCTAACGCCGAACTGAATAAGAAACCGTCTAGTTGACCACGTTGACTTTCAAACCATTGTGCAATAGCAGGCGTTGCTTTTACCAAATAAGGAGAGACAGATATCAAATCATCCCAAGGCTCATACAAATAAAGAGGTTCTTGCTCGATCACCGTGTCTAATTGATACAATTGTTTTAATACGTCAACACTCTGACTTGTGTCTAGCATCAAATAGACGGAAGTGAAATCATCAATAGCCAAAGAATCATAGCACTGCATTTCCATTATTCTTGCCCCTGCTCTTGCTCACACTCCTCACAAACAGGATCCGATGTTTTTAGTGCTTCTATCTGATGAGCAGCGTTAATTTTACTTCTTGTGTATTCAGAGACCGTTGCGGTTTCAGCCACACTGCTTGCAGCTTCACTCTGCTTCATGACGGGTTGGGTTGCTGTAATACCTGCATACCCACTGCCGCTTCCTGCACTGCCGCCTTTATTTAAATCAATAGCCGCTCCAAGTAGATGAATGCCACCTGAATCTAACTTCATTGTGCTACTGCCTGTGGTGATGGTCAGTTCACTACCTGCATCAAGGACTGCTTTATTACCCACCTTAATGTGTAACTCGGTGCCTATTTGTTCAAGCCGACTTCCTTGAATTTTTTGTTGAACAGAGCCTGATACTTGCTGGTGTGCGTCACCTTTAATTGAGCTTAAATTATCTGATTGCACGGTCAGATGATTATCTTTGGTGATTTGATGAAATTGATCATGATGCACAACAGAGTGATCATCATTAAATATCTCGCTGGTACGGTTGTTTTGAATTTGGCTATCCATGTCTTTCGCTGCATGAATATAGATCTGCTCTGACGCTTTTTTATCCTCAAAGCGCAGCTCATTAAAATTATCTGCACCAATGGAGCTTGATGTTTTAAATGTACTGCGTGTTTTATGCTCTGGCAGTGTATATGGTGGTTTATTATTCCCGTTATATAACGAACCTGTAATTATCGGTTTATCTGGATCACCATGTAAAAAACTGACTATTACTTCGTGTCCTATTCTTGGTAATACAAATTGACCATATTGATTACCAGCCCAACCCTGCGAAGTACGAAGCCAACAACTGGTTTTTTCATTAGCTTGGCCATTTCTATCCCAATGAAATTGCACTTTTACTCGCCCATATTCATCACAATAAATCTCTTCACTTTCTGGCCCAGTCACTATCGCGGTATCGATATTACGAATGTATGGTTTTTTAACACTCGCTAATTTATACGGAACAAACCAAGGGGTAGCTGTAAAATCACAATAATAACAAGATCCACCATCAGCAAGTTCTTCCATTACTTGAGGCTGTATACCTGAATGTACAATCTTGGTTAATAACCAATTGATATCCCAATCAGGATTAGAGGCATTATTTATTGGTTGAAAATACCCTACTGCAAGCTGCGCACTGTTGCTACTACCGACCAGTTCCATAGAACTAATCCGACGTTGCTCTAGGTTCAATTTTGCTTGCTGCTTTGCTTTTGAGTAATTCGCTTGATTTGCTGGGTACTGATAATGGTCTAATGCAGTTTCACTACTTTGCTTATCTTGCTCTTGATGTTGTACTTCCCCCAAAATAGACTGAGATGGATGAGTAAACATATAATCTTTAACTGACGCTTTACCGACTTGAACTTGGTGCTTTACTTTAAGAGAGTGGATTGTATCCCCCTCTTGCACCATTCCACTGTCAGTAACAACCGATAATGGTGCTAAAGCGGTATACGTTTCTTTTCCATCTGAAATGATTAATTTAGAGCCAAGCTCTGTATGTTCAAAGTAAGAAACGAGTCCTTCCTCAGCCATTAATCGTGAAATAAACTGATCGTCTGATTCACCATATTGCACACAATAATCTCGGGGTACGTGTGTATTATATAATTCAATAACGAAATGGTGGCTCAGTATTCCTGCTTGTCGATAAATATCTGAAATGATTTCTGGAACGGATTTATTTTGAAAAATTTGAAAGTTTTTTCGATAATTTAATAGACTAAAAATAGGTACTAGAGTCAATCGGTAGGTACTAAAACGAAAAGAGGAACTCAACTGTTCTATCGATTCAATCACTCCATGTACATAACGCTTGGTATTCTCCGGCGCTTCTTGATTAAAATGTTGAATGACTAATCTAGCAGGCAATTGTAACCATTGTGCTAATTCTAAATCAGGCTCTTCACACACAAACGTAATATCAAACTGGTAGTTATCTCCTAATATTTCTTCACCTGAAAATTCATATACTTGAAGTGGTAATTCTATTGTTGCTACATCAAGTCCAAATTGAGTTTGATTTGCATCCTGCATATACATTCCGAATTTAATTTAAATAACAAATTAATCAATAACTTATTGTAATTAAGAACAGATAATATCAGTAAAAAACAAGATACCTATTTTGGTTAAAGATTATGCGATCAACGGCACTTTCACGCTTGAAAATCAATCAAACTAAAAATCGTGCCAATTTAATTGGTTTTTTATACGGTAATTATAGATATAGGAGTTAAAACGTGGGGTATATTAATTATAAAAAACCAAGCTATTAGTTAGCTTGGCCATAGATTAAGTCATCAAAATTACGTCCAAATTAAGCTGTCTCTCGCTTTTTATGACCTTCTTCCAAATGAACAAAGTCTACAAGATCATCGCCACTAACTTGAAAAGCTTGGCCAAATCCTTTTACAAATAGACCTTGTATTGGCTTTAATCTGAACATTTTAAAATCTTCTAATGAACTCAAACCATCAATAATCTCACCAAAACGACCTTTCATTTCTGAGACTGCTTGTTGCCATTTATCTTCACTACGTTCAACTAATATGGCTGTTGCATCAAAGGTCAGACGCTTACGTGCAAATAGTTGTTTAGACGTATCCTCATCTTCTACTAGCATTAATGAAACGTCTGGATTTTGAAGTAAATTACGAGCATGACGTGCGATCTCAGAAATCAATATATAGTAACCATCATCCAATAAAACAAATGGCGCATAGCTCACGTTTGGTTTTCCTTCACAATCCACGGTTGCTAATTGCAGCGTTTTACGAGAATCTCGAAACTCTTGAATTTCTGGACCTAGGCGATTTTGTAATCTTTCTTGCTTAACAGCTGAACTCATTTTTATTTCCCTCTAAATTACATTCTGACTAACTTATTTATATTTTTGTTTTAAGACATTAAAAGCACTAACTTGTTCAGGGATAAGTTGGCGCTTTTTATCACGACCTAAGTAAATTTTAAAAACCGAATGGCCGCTCTGGTCAAAGAATCCAAAGTAATGACTTTCTGTCCCTCTAAATGGTTTACTTACAAGTGCTATATCCGTAATTAAATCCAATTTTAAGTGACCGTGTAACTCACCATTGCGCCCCATTAAATTATAGTAACCGTGGGCAAGCTTCCCTTTAGGAAATGGGGCTTTTACTTCAAAAATTGAACCGAATGAATGGATAATAGTCGTGACATCACCAAAACCGACTAGGCCCTCTAAGACCTCTTGAGCTTTTATCCCATCAATTAACGTGACCATTTCTTCTGGTAAATATTTTACGACCGCACATTCTGATAGTTCTAATTGCTTAGCAATATCACTTGGCAGCAATGAAGGGTTTTGTTTTAGTAGTTCTATAACGTCTTTTTTCATGAATATCTGTCTCTTCTACTTTTAAATTTATATCTGATTTATGCTGCTTTTTCGTTAGCTAAAGATAGCGCAGATATAACTCCTTGAGCCAATGTTACCGACCAAAACTCCCCCGCTAATGTCAGGCTTAAATAATCATCATTAACGGTAACTAATCCATTTTTTTGCCAGTGCTTAAATAGGGGCATTAAGTAATTAAACATATCTTGCTTTGAATGCTGTTGTAATAACTGGCGTGATAAAACCCCACGATCAAACCCTGCTTTGATCATAGAAAGCAATCCTGCCGATGCTGCAGATTGTGTCATCATAGCTATTGGCATTTGGTGAGTATTAATTGCCTCTATATAAGCGCTTAACGTACGATGTTGCATTATACCAACACCGCCAACATTACCTCCTGCACCGCAACCAACAGGCAATACTTCCGCGGTTGTTTTCGCTAAGCTGTTATAAATACTTCTTTCTCTATTATCTCTAGCCCAGTGATTAACACTAAGACGACGCAAATGATGTTTATTCATAAAATCAACACCGTATTGGTACATATACGCTTTTTCTTCTGTTGACGCGGGTTGAGGTAATTTACCGTTTTCAATCATTCCCTTCATTGGCGTCCCGCCCATTTCAATCAGCTGATACAAATCAACACCATGGGCTCCTGTTTCTAAGAAATCCTTTAGATCCTGTTGCCACACCTCTGTTGTTTGATATGGCAAACCATAAAGAAGGTCCACCACAATTGGGGCTTGGTTAGATTGACTAAGTTCTTGAATTCGTCTTAACACATACTCTTTATCATCTAAGCGTTTTGCTGAACGCCTAACTTTGGTATTAAAGCTTTGCACACCAAAGGAAAACCGATTGAACCCACCTTCCAGTGATTTATCAAACATCTCTTCATCAAATCGATTAATACGTCCTTCTAACGTAATTTCACAGTCTGTTGTTAGAGGAAAATAATGACAAATCGCTTTACCTAACTTCTCAATTTGATCCGCACTAAGATCCGTTGGTGTTCCCCCGCCGATGTAGACCGCATGAAATGGGGCAGCTTGTGTCCAAGCTAATTGCGCTTTCCATTTCAACTCAATCATCAAGGCATTAAAATAATCGGCAACGAGACTTTTACTTGACGCATGTTGGAAGAAATTACAATACGTACAACGCACACGACAAAAAGGAATATGTACGTATAAGCAACGGTGATTGCTTAATTCTGTTGTTTCTGACAATGCATTATCAAAGTGCTCAGTAAAATGCGCCTGATTAATAGGAAGTGAACCCCCACCAGCATGAGCTGATGATTTTCTTTGAAAAGCATAAAGCAAAGGTTCTGGAGTGTTTTCACCTAAGATTGATGTGGGTAGATGATGTAAATTTATCTGTTTATTCATGATTTCAATTCTACTTCTCTGCTCTTTACCGCTAAGAGCTTCGTTTCTTCTAACATCATAAATTATTTTTAAATGATAATACAATTGATAATTGATCTCATTTCCATTCCGTTTATAATATTCCTATCTTTTGATGTGTAAATACCAATCTTGATTGGTATAAATTTGATATGGAGTTATTCGTGCTGAACTTTCGTTACCTTGCTGCCGTTGGTTTTTCTTTAGCTGTTCACACCGCTCTGCTTTGGTCTGTGCCAGAAAAGAAAGCATTTGCTATGCCAACAGGAAGTCAATCTTCACAAGTAAATATTCAGTTTGTTGCTCCTAGCGCACCAGCAATGTCTTCAGTTAAAAAAAGCGAGCCGCAGAAAAATGAAACTCTGCCAAAAAAAGTGGAAACGGTTAAAACCCAAAAAACGGTAAATAAGAAAGTAGAAAATACAAAAAAAACTTCAAAAATAAAGCCAAGTAACTCTAAACCACCAGTTAAGAAACAACCAAAACCAGCAGTAGAACAAGCGAAATCAAAACCTACACCTAAAAAATCAGTAACAAAAACAAAACAAGACATTGCAAAAACAGACAGTACAGCAAAACCTGTTGCATCAAAATCAGGGGCAACAGAGAAACCACAGTTAATTCAAAAACCGAACTTCCTTAAGCGTCCTAGCGCTCCTCGTTACCCTCGAATTGCACAGCGTAAAGGGGTTGAAGGAACCGCTTTATATGAGATTTGGCTGAATGAAAAAGGAAAACAAATTAAACAAGAGCTCATCACTTCTTCTGGGGCAAGCGTACTTGATGAAGCAGCACTTAACGCTATACGCGATTGGAAATTTTCACCACAAGTTATTAATGGTCAGGCTATCGCTCATCGCGTTCAGATCCCTGTTCGATTCTCTCTAAACTAGTTGTATGGATATCAACATGCTCAATTTTTCCCATTTATACTCTCAATTAGGCATCATTGCATTGCCGCTTTTAGCCTGCTCTCTCATTACGTTGGCATTAGTGATTGAACGAATAATTCAACTATTACTTTTTTCTGGTAGTTCACATAACTCAATTAAAAAATCTTTAGCACAATTAAATAAAGACGATAACCAAAACATTCATCTATTAATTAAGTCATTAAAACATCGCAGAGCTTTATCTGCAAAAGGCAATGCTATGCTACTTGCACATCGTAATTTCACTAAAACTCTTCGTGAAGATGTCGCTGGCTTATGGTTACAAGAGAAACGATACCAACTACGCTCAGGACTTAGACTGTTATCTTTGATAGGTATGATCAGCCCATTATTGGGGCTATTAGGCACCGTACTTGGTCTTATTGATATGTTTAAAGATGTTGCCGCTACCACTGGCTCAATTACACCAAATATTCTTGCTGATGGATTAGGCCTTGCAATGCGAACCACTGCGATTGGTTTAATGATAGCCTTACCTGCTATTTCAAGTGCCCAACTGTTAGGGTTATGGGCTGACCGTATTTTTTCTCGCTTGGAGCATTCGCTAAACTATACCAATTTATGGATTGAGGGCGTTTTTATCAGTGATGAACCAGACTTAAGAAATGAAGTATCAAAAAATAAAGAGCACTTGGCATGATAAAACTCACGACAGAAAGCCATTCTGACTCCTTGCAGCCAGATCTAACCCCTCTGCTAGATATCATTTTTATTGTGATGGTATTTCTTCTATTAACAGCCACTGTAAAGCTTCAATCCCTTGAAGTTAGCTTGCCTAGCGCAGAAACAGAAGCGGTATCAGATGTAGATAGTAAATCTCTTACAGTAAATATTTTAGAAAAAGCGCCTTATTGGGGATTAGATGGAAAGTCTTACTCTTCTTGGGAGAGTTTTACACAAATATTATTAATTCAAGTAAAACAAAAGCCAGATTTTCAAGTCGTCATCGCCTCTGATAAATCAGCTGAAATTCAACATATGGTCAAATTACTCGCCTTCTTACAAGACAATAAAATCAAAGCAACTCAAATTTTAATGGATGAAAATAAATCATGAACAAATTCAAATTGGCCTCAGCTTTACTTGCTTTAATCATTTCCTCTATGCCCTCAATCACCTTCGCTCAAGAGCGAATTATCAGTGCAGGAAGCGCAGTTACTGAATTAATCTATGCATTAAATGCACAAGAGTCTCTTGTTGCTGTTGATGTCACCAGTAAGATGCCACAAGCATCTAAGTTACCCAAAATTGGTTACCACCGCCAATTATCCGCTGAAGGGTTACTTGCATTGCAACCAACTCAACTCATTGGATCAAATGAGATGGGACCACAAACAACACTGGATTTACTAGCTCAATCGAATATCAAAGTAAATGTAGTAAATACAAAACCAACGATAAAAGGCTTATTAGAGCGTATCGACGAAATTGCGTTACTTACTCATCACCAGAACAATGCACAACATATTAAAGATGAAGTTAATAAAAAAGTGACTCAACTAAACAATAATATTCCAGAAAAATCAAAGCAGAAAAAGGTTCTCTATTTATTACTTCATGAAGGTCGTGCTCCTTACGTTGCGGGAAGAGAAACCACAATGGATGAAATGATACAGCTTGCTGGTGGAATCAATCCAGCGCAAACCCTAATTTCATCATTTAAACCACTTTCTATAGAAGCGATGATTTCAATGCAGCCTGATGTTGTTCTTGTTAGCAACCGTAGCTTAGCCAAATTAGAAGGTATAGATAATATTATTAAATCCATTCCTACATTAGCCTCAACACCTGCGGGGATTAATAAACAAATCATTGGTATTGATGGTTCTGCATTGGTTGGTGGCCTTGGCTTGGCTACGCTTGATGAAGCCGCACGTTTAAATACCCTTCTTTATCCTTAAGTCGTGATTATGTTGTTAAAATATATCTCTTATTCGAAATTATTATGGTTGAGTACTTTTTCTCTTCTACTTATTGCAGTTAGCTCCATTGCAACTGGGCCAATGAACATTACACTAAGTGATAGTTTTCACAGTCTTGCTCCTTGGTCTACTTCTGCTATCCCTGCTCATATTGATTTAATTATTCACCAAGTTCGCTTACCAAGAACCATTCTTTGTATGCTTGTCGGTGCCATATTAGCGATCTCCGGTGTTGTTATGCAGGGCTTATTTCGCAACCCTTTAGCTGAACCTGGAATTATTGGGGTTTCAGCAGGCGCTGCACTTGGAGCCGCCTTAGCTATTGTTCTATTTTCATCAATTACTGAGCAATTCCCTCTATTTATGAATTTTGCCGCAGTGCCTATCTTCGCTTTTCTTGGTGGTGCATTAACGACTTTAATTGTTTATCGATTAGGAACCAGTAAATTTGGTACCTCAATTACAGTAATGCTACTTGCTGGTGTCGCCATTAGTGCTTTATCCGGTGCTGGGATTGGTTATTTAAATTTCATTGCTGATGATCAAATGCTTCGTGATCTCTCTTTATGGTCGATGGGATCATTAGCTGGAGCAAAATGGAATGACTTACTACTTGCAGGCATTGGTCTTATCACTTTACTTGTTTTATTTATGAAAAACGCATCTGGACTTAATGCCCTACTTCTTGGCGAAGCTGAGGCAAAACATTTAGGCATTAATGTTCAATCACTAAAGAAGCGCATGATCATTTTAAGCGCGGTTGGTGTTGGTATCACGGTTAGTTTATCTGGAATGATAGGATTTATTGGGTTAATAATTCCTCACCTTGGTCGCATGTTATCTGGGCCAAACCATAAAACCTTGTTACCTCTTTCAGCATTACTTGGAGGGCTTTTATTAACTGCAGCTGATATGTTTGCCCGAGTCGCGGTTAGTCCGGCAGAATTGCCTGTAGGTATCGTGACTGCCATTATTGGTGCGCCTTTCTTCTTATACTTATTATTTACCCAGCGAGGTAAAATTTAATGAGCCATTCTACGTTAGCTATTTCAGCAAAAAATATTTCCTACCACATTGGATCTAAAATGATTTTAGATAATATCAATTTAGACCTTCATTGTGGTGAGGTTACTACTCTACTTGGGCCTAATGGTGCCGGGAAAAGCACACTATTAAAGCTATTATGTAACGAGATATCATCTTTCAATGACATTCGTTATTTTGGGAAAATGAACGATCAATGGAATAGTAATGAGCTAGCAAAGCGACTTGGTGTTCTTCCACAGCACAGTACGCTTTCGTTTGCCTTTAATGTTCACGAAGTTGTTGAACTTGGTGGTTTGCCGCTAGGACTTTCAAACCAAGACTTGCATAAAATCACTAATGATATGATGAATAAAACAGATATTAATCACTTAATAAATAGGTTATATCCATCACTATCAGGAGGTGAAAAACAACGAGTTCATTTGGCTCGAGTTCTGACGCAAGTGAGTCAACATCAGCAAAAGATCGTAATGTTAGATGAACCTACGTCTGCTCTGGATCTCTCTCATCAGCATAAGACATTAAGATTAGCGAGAGAATTAGCTAATGAAGGTGCAGCTGTTATTGTGGTATTACATGATTTGAATTTAGCAGCCCAATATTCAGACAGAGTTATCGTATTACAAGATGGAAAACTACAAATTGATGGAACACCATGGAAGGCAATAACACCTGAAATGATAGAAAAGGTCTATGGGCATACAACATTAGTTCAACCACACCCTACTTTGGATATACCGGTGGTTTTTGCAGCATAACAAATTTACTATGTATCGCATTATATAAAAGAGCGTACAGACTTACTGTTCACTCTTTTATTTCTATATTTACTATCTATTGTAACTAACGCATTTTAAAGATTTCTTTATGGAAAGCATTTTCTGGTAAGCCATCTTCAACCAACGCATTTTTTAAACTCATCCCAAAGGCTTCTGGCCCACAAAAGCTAACTGAATAAACTTTATTACCAACTTTCTTCAAGACTTGTTCAGGCGTTAGCCTATTGCCTTTCTTTGATTCAACAAGATGTAATTCAATAAAATCCATACTACCTAGAATCGCTTTAATTTCAGTATTAAAAAACGCTTCTTTTTCACTATTTACGCAATAAAATAGATGAATCTTTTTAATCTTATTTTGAGCTGTACTAGATGTTTTTTGAAGCCAATATAGTCGTGAAAGTAGTGGAATAATACCAATTCCAGCCCCTATCCATACTTGGTTAGCATCAGATGACACCTGAAAGTATCCATAGCCTCCCTCCACTGTCACTTTCGTTCTTATTTTGATCTCATTAACTAATTGATGAGTGTAATCACCAAGATCTTTTATCCCAAATTCAACTAATTTTGTGTCTTCATCATAATTTAGAATAGAAAAAGGATGAGGCGCTTCACCGTCATGGAAATTGATATAAGCAAACTGACCTTCTTTATATTGCAGTGAGTTTTCAAGCTTAATTTTTAGACGAATTACTGCTGTTAAATCTGATCCACCCTTAAATTTATCAACCTGTATTACTTTACCTTTTATTTTATTTTTCTTACCAATAGAACCTGTTAGCGAAAGTATTGCGCACCAAACTGAGATAACAGATATCAGTACAATTGCGATATTCATTGGTATTAATGAAAGATCCCATTTGATCAGAAACAGAGTATGAAACACACCGGCTAGCATTAATGCTCCACCAATTTTATGGATCCCTTTAAATTTTTTATAACTGACTCTTTCGACTAAACTGATAATGGTAAAAATGATGAAAAACTTAAATGATATGTCTCCTACTTTTTCAGCAACTGACATCCAATCAATCCCTGTGATTACTCTTTCTTTTCCGCTATGAGATGGACGGACAAGCCAACCAAGTTGCACTGCCCAGTGAGCGCTTTTAATAACTAACCAGTGTAAGATCAAAGTGACAAATGCAAAGATCCCTAATTTCTTATGCAGCACATAACTTTTATCTAGCCCCTTTACTAAACGTTCTACCCACTTAAATCGTGCAGAAAGAATTATCGCAGCTCCCATATAAGCAAAGCCAAGCCAGCCTGTTAATACAATAAGTTGCTTACGCAAGTTCATGATATTATCGAGTTCAAAAAACGATGAAACAAAAGAAGGTAGCCACAATAAAAGAAGCAAAATTGTAAATTTACGCATCATCTATACTCATTAGATTGAATTAATTGCATCAATAATATGCTTTCATAAATAAATCAAAAGTAGATTTACAGTAGCTGTAATTCTTTTACAAAACCTGACATTGATTCAAAAATATTATAAATGCAATAAATCGCTACAAACTGAATATGAGACCGATTAGTGGATTAGTGGATTAGTGGATTAGTGGATTAGTGGATTATCTTACAGGCATAAAAAAGGAGAGCTAGTGCTCTCCTTATTTAGTCTTAAGCCTTTGAAACTGTTCTAATTAAAGAGCAGCTTTCGCTTTAGCAACAAGAGCAGCGAATGCTACTTTGTCGAATACAGCGATGTCAGCTAGGATCTTACGATCGATTTCAATAGATGCTTTCTTAAGGCCGTTAATGAAGCGGCTGTAAGACATCTCGTTTTGACGAGCTGCAGCATTGATACGAGCGATCCAAAGTTGACGGAAAACACGCTTTTTGTTGCGACGGTCACGGTAAGCATATTGACCTGCTTTAGTAACTGCCTGGAAAGCTACACGATAAACACGTGAACGTGCTCCGTAGTAACCTTTAGCTTGTTTTAGAACTTTCTTATGACGTGCACGAGCTTGTACACCACGTTTTACGCGAGGCATTATGTCTCTCCTAAACTAAAATTAAATAAATACTAAAAATTATGCGTATGGAAGCATACGTGCAACTGCTGCTACTTCACATTTTGGAAGTAGAGAGTTTGGACGAAGCTGACGCTTGTTTTTAGTAGTACGTTTAGTCAGGATGTGACGTTTCGTAGCGTGCTTAAATTTGATACCACCAGCAGTTTTCTTAAAACGCTTAGAAGCACCTTTGTTTGATTTCATCTTAGGCATGATGAATATAACTCCGCATTGTTGCGTGATTAAACATATAGTAATTAGGCGAATAAAATAGGATAACTGCGAGCAGCTACCCCACTTTACTACTTGAATGCACTAAATTACTTCTTCTTAGGGGCCAACACCATAATCATCTGGCGACCTTCAATTCTCGATGGGAAAGATTCAACTAGAGCAAACTCTTCAGTATCCGCTTTCAAACGATTAAGAACGTCAACACCGATGTTTTGGTGAGCCATTTCGCGGCCACGGAAGCGAATTGTTACCTTCACTTTGTTGCCGTCTTCAAGGAAACCAGTCAGGTTGCGTAGTTTTACCTGATAGTCTCCAATATCAGTTCCAGGTCTAAATTTAATTTCTTTAGTCTGAACCTGTTTTTGTTTTTTCTTCTGTTCTTTAGCAGCCTTAGCCTTTTCGAAGAGGAATTTGCCATAGTCCATCACACGACAAACTGGTGGCTCGGCATTCGGGCTGATTTCAACTAGATCGACACCTGCTGCAAGTGCAACGTCTAACGCTTCATTTAGTGAAACGACACCAACTGACTCGCCATCTAGACCTGTAAGGCGCACTTCTTTAACGCCAATAATTTCACCGTTTAGACGATGAGCATTTTGTTTAGCCGGCTGTTGGGCTCTTTTTCCGCCTTTAATACCTTATTCCTCCACAGTATTGAGCGTTCGGGCACTAACTTCTTGCTGCAGGAATGCAACAAAATCATCAATTTTAAATTTACCCAAATCTTTACCTTTACGAGTACGTACTGCAATTTCGCCAGCTTCCATTTCTTGGTCACCACAAACAAGCATGTACGGAACACGTTTCAAAGTATGTTCCCTGATTTTAAAGCCAATCTTCTCATTTCTCAAGTCCGCTTTGACTCTAAATCCATTTTTTTGCAGTTTTTTTGCAATTTCTTGTACATAATCAGCTTGTTTGTCTGTAATGCCCATTACAATTGCTTGTTCTGGCGCCAACCATGTTGGGAAAAAGCCTGCGTAGTCTTCAATTAAGATACCAATGAATCGCTCAAGAGAACCTAAAATCGCGCGGTGAATCATCACTGGTGTGTGACGTTCGTTATCTTCACCTACGTAAGTGGCCCCTAAACGCTCTGGTAATGCAAAATCGAGCTGTACTGTACCACATTGCCACGCACGGTCCAGACAATCATGCAAAGTAAATTCAATTTTCGGTCCGTAGAATGCGCCCTCACCCTCTTGAATCTCATAAGCGATATTCATCGACTCTAGAGCAAGGATTAAATCGGCTTCTGCTTTATCCCACATTTCGTCAGAACCCACACGTTGTTCAGGACGTGTAGATAGCTTAACTACGATGTTTTCAAAACCAAATGTAGTATATGTATCATAAACCATCTCGATACAAGACTTAACTTCAGCTTGTACTTGCGCTTCTGTACAGAATACGTGTGCATCATCTTGAGTAAAGCCACGAACACGCATGATGCCGTGCAGAGCACCTGATGGCTCATTACGATGACATGAACCGAACTCAGCCATACGTAATGGCAGATCACGGTATGATTTCAGACCTTGGTTAAAGATTTGAACATGACCTGGGCAGTTCATAGGCTTGATAGCGTATTCACGGTTCTCTGAGCTTGTTGTGAACATCGCCTCTGCGTATTTATCCCAGTGACCAGAACGCTCCCAAAGTACACGGTCCATCATTAATGGGCCTTTTACTTCTTGGTAATCGTATTCTGTTAGTTTTTCACGGATAAATACTTCTAACTCACGGAAGATTGTCCAACCGTTATGATGCCAGAAAACCATACCTGGTGCTTCTTGCTGCATATGGAACAGATCAAGGTGCTTACCAATTTTACGGTGATCACGCTTTGCAGCTTCTTCTAGGCGGATAAGGTGTGCCTTAAGCAGTTTCTTATCTTGAAATGCAGTACCGTAGATACGTTGAAGCATTTTGTTGTCGCTATTACCACGCCAGTATGCACCAGCAACGCTCAGAATCTTAAAGTTCTGGCAGAAGCTCATGTTTGGAACGTGAGGACCACGACACATGTCGATGTATTCTTCATGGTGGTATAAACCTGGACGATCGTCTTTAGATACATTTTCGTCAATGATTTCAATTTTGTACGTTTCGCCACGAGCATCGAATGCATCGCGAGCTTCTTGCCAGCTTACGTTCTTCTTGATTACTTGGTACTTGGTTTTAGCAAGGTCTTTCATACGCTTTTCAATCTTATCAAGATCTTCTTGCGTTAAAGAATGCTCCATATCGATATCGTAGTAGAAACCGTTATCGATAGTAGGACCAATCGCCATTTTAGCTTCTGGGAAAAGCTGCTTAACTGCGTGACCTAAAAGGTGCGCACAAGAGTGACGAATGATTTCTAAACCATCTTCATCTTTTGCTGTGATGATTTCAAGTTGTGCATCATTTTCAATTAAATCACACGCATCAACACGAACGCCATCAACACGACCAGCGATACAAGCTTTCGCAAGACCTGGACCGATGTCAGCAGCAACATCCATAGTAGAAACAGCATTATCGAATTGACGTTGAGAACCGTCTGGAAGAGTAATTACAGGCATGTTTTATCCTTTACAGTGGTGTTGCACACGAAGCAACACATGCTAAAAATTAATAAGTCTAAATAATAGATTGTTTATATGATGTAAGAATCAATCAACCACACAAAGGTCGGGAACACTCACAAGTCGGTCATTGTACGACTCTTAATCAGCTAATGCAAAAAAGAATCGAGATCACAAAAATGATGTCGATTCTTTTAATATATTTAAAATAAAAACGTTAGCTATACACGTAATATCTTTTGCACTGCATTATGAATCTCTGCACTTGATGCATTAGTATTTAGTGAAAACGACACATATTGGTCACCGCGATTAAAGCCCATTGAACGATCAACCTCAGCTAAACAATGAAGAACTTGACCATCGAGAATAAATGACAGTTCAATCTCTTTTTTATTAATGAATCCATTACTTCTAAATTCAATCTCTTGGTAACCGCCTGAATGAGATTTAAAGTGACCACCATTAAGGTAGCCCTGCTCTACATCTGCTTTCACCATACTAAAGCCTGCTTGTTCTATTTGATGAATGATTGTTGCAGCAACGGTCATTGGTTTAACAATCAGTAAATCACGATCCGTTGGATCAATTGCAAAATCAATATCTAGTACGGTCTCAACCCAAACATCACAATGATTATTACGAACATTCAATGCTGTGATCGGAGTTTCATCAGGCAGCTTAATTGTGAATCGCATTTCCTGCTTCTCCCCTGCTTGGATAACAAAAGGATTTACTGCTTGAGTATGAAACAGAGTCAATGTTTGATAACTAGTACCGTTATCGTTTTCTACTTTAACTTCTGTATTGAGTTTTAAGTGAATTGCATCAATTTTCTGCTCAACATCGCCACCTTGGATATGAACAGTCCCTATTAGGGTGTCACCTTGAAATAACTCTGGATTTTCTAAAATGGTATCTACCTTTGCGGCACCTATACCTAACGAGGCTTTTAATTTTTTAAACATCCTTTCGTCCTTTTATATGCTTTTTTTATTCAATTCTGTCCGAGGCTACTTGCAACTAAAAACTTAGTCTCAATCTTTTAGATTAGGTACCTAAAATTTGCATGGGTAATTGTAATAAAGCATCACCACTGCTAGCAAAGTACCAGATAATCCCAATAAGTGAACTTACTAACCCTACATACCATGCAGTCGATACAAGCTGTCCATACTTATCTAATGGCAATAAATGGCTATGATGACGAGCGCGCCACTCAAATACGATTTCAAGACTTCCCATAATAAGTAAGAAACCAAAAAGTGCGAGTCCTAATTGGTAACTCAATATAACACCGCCAATTGCAGCCAACGCACATAATGTAATACCTAATTTACTGTTCATTGAAAAGCTAATACTCTTCAGAACATGACCACCATCTAAAGGGAGTATTGGAAGTAAGTTAAACAAATTCAAAAAAGCATTAAAAACGGCAAGACCAGCAAAAAACATTTCGCCAGTAATCCAATAAACAACCATCAATATTAAAGAGAGGAGCAAGCCAAAGAATGGTCCCATAATAGAGATAACAACATCTTGCCAACGGGTGTTTATTTTCTCATCACTAAGGGCTAAACCGCCTAAAAATGGAATTAAATAAATACCTTTCGTTTTCATGCCAAAGTATTTCATTGCTCGAATATGACCGTACTCATGAAACACAAGACAGGCAATAAGTGATAATGCAAATTCAATAGAGAATAACCAGGAATATGCAGCAATACTGGCAGATGCCAATACCACTTTGATCAATTTTGCACTTTTTAGCGCTTTCATGCCTAGCGAAACAAGACCTATTAAACTAAATTTTCGCTCAGCTTTAATCGGTGTATGTGGCACTTGTTTCTCAATGTCTTTTTCGTTACGACTGCCTTCTGAAACTAACTCTCCATCAACGGTGGCACGATATTCAATAAGAAACGGTTGCCAAGTTACTTTGGCTTCTAACTGACAAGTTATCTCTTTATCACCTCGAGTTAATTGAAACTCATGGTGGTAATTATCATTATGATCAGCTGATGCCACGTGCTGAGCAACTAAAGTATTACCCCAAAACACTTGCTGCCAACCAGCCATTGAACCTTCTAAACGAAGTGGCTGCCCTAAAAAGTCAATAGATAATAGTTCCATTACTTACCTTTACTCTCTTATACTAAATGGTACGAAATAACGTACAGCTGACCTTTATTTGGATAGATCTCTTCAATGATGTTTTTAAGCTCTTCTAAAGTCATGTTTTCTTGTTCTGCATGATACTGATTAAGATCGTCAAAATTAATTGGGTCAACAGCATCAATTGCTAGGCGACAAAAACGACGATTATCTTCATAGGTACTCACTTCGACTTCTGTTCCTACCACGTAATCTTTTTCAGATTCATCACGAATGGTGATTACTTTTTTACCTGACAAAATATCGGCTTCAAAACGTTCAAAAAATGTCATGGCTGTCGGTGCTACTTTCATTGTATTTTCCTAATATAATTCGAGCTGCGACAGTGCAGCTCGAAAATTAACTATTGATAAAAATGGTGTTATTGACCAAAACAGTAGTTAGCCCAATGCGCTAGGCCAGCAGTTACCGAACCAAAGTAATTCCCCCCAACAATTTCAATGTTTGGTAATTGTTGCTGTAAGGCTGCTCGTAAAATTGGTGAACGAGCTGAACCACCTGTAACATAAATAATGTCTGGCGTTCGACCAGCTTGCTGAATCGCTTCTTTTACTAACTTATTGATGTTGTCTTGTGGCTTTGCAATCGCTTCTGCTAAATCTGACTGATTAAGAGATAACGATAAACCTTCATCTAAATAACTTAAATTAATCGCATGCTCTAGGTGTTCTGATAACGCGATTTTTGTTTGTTCTGCATCTCGCAATAATTTATAGCTTAATTTCTCATCATAAAGCTTAATTAAACGCGCTAATTTTTCAGGCTCTTGAGTATCGTTCATCATCTGTAAAAGGTGTTTACGGTTACCAAAACCAAAGAAATCTAATTGAGCAACAATATTATTAATTGCAATTGGGTTCCAGAACTGTGTCATTGGTAACTCAAGGCCTTTATGTGTACGGCTTTGAGAACCCAATAATGGCATTAATTGACGATGTGCTAAATGGATATCTAAATCATTACCGCCAATACGAGAACCACTGTGAGATAAGATCCCTTTGGTACGATCATGATGCTCTCTCCATGACGGTCCCATTTGGATCATTGAACAGTCTGTTGTACCACCGCCAATATCGACAATAAGAACTGTTTTGTCTTCATTTAGTGTTTGTTCGTAATCTAGGCCAGCAGCAACGGGTTCAAATTGAAATTCAATATTCTTAAAGCCAACACGTATGGCCGCACGAGATAATATTGAAATCGCTTGACTATTTGCTTCATCACTCGCTGCACCTTGAAAGTTTACAGGACGACCGATAACTGTGGAGGTGATATCTTGTTGTAGCTCTTGCTCTGCTTTGTTTTTGATGTTCTTCATCATCGCAGTAACAAGATCTTCGAACAAGCTAACTTGAACATCACGCAGACCAGAAACCCCTAGGAAGGACTTTGGTGATTTAACGTAATAAACATCTTCAGGATCATCAATGTAAGTATTCAGTGCTGCTTGGCCAAATGTCATCGACTCAGCATCGACATCAATATCTTCTTCACGGTTAAATGAAATAGCGGTATGAAGTAAACGTTCATTAATATCTGTACTTGGTTGTACACCCCAAATACGGAATAGATACTCAGAAACAGCTTCACGTGTAGGCGCACATAACGCTGAAGGAATAAAGGTGCTATCCCCTTCTAGCTTTAATAGCTTCGCTTGATTATTTTGGATGGTCGCCACTGAGCAGTTGGCGGTTCCGTAGTCAAATCCAATAAACATGTTGTACACCTAGCATCGATAAAAGGGAGCCGATTTTACTCGCTTGTTGTCCCTTTGCCAATCAAAATGAGAAAGATGCTGCTATTCCAACCTGATCTTGATTAATTACAGGCACAATCATCACTTGATTTGAGTCTATATACTTATCAGTCACCAAATATTGAATCGTTGTTGCTAATACTGCACCTGCAATAACGTCTCGCCAGTAATGATGATCATTCTCTACTCGTGAATATCCAACTAACCCTGCACCGAGGTAAGCAGGAAGACCGTACTCCCAACCGTAGCGAAACTGTAAATAAGACGCCCCTTGAAATGCTGCAGATGAATGCCCTGAAGGAAAACTTAAATCATCCTCACCGTTTGGTCTCTCTTCTCTTACTGTATATTTTAATGCTTGTGTTGCTGCTAACGTATAGGTTGCGCCTTTAGCAAACATCCAAAAACCATCATAGTCTTCTTTATATAAAGCAATTGAACCTGCAATGATTGGAATTCCTACAGCACCAATATCAGCAGCCATATCTCCTGATTTTTTTTCTTCTGCACAAGCAAAAGAATTCATAAAAATAAATGAACCTGCTATTCCTATTTTTACTAATGATTTCATTGGTGCCCTTTATTTAAGCAATCACTGCATTTAGGTATTATTTCTGATAATTATAACGACTAAAACGTGAAGTAATTGTCAATTTATCTACAATTTGAAACGTTTAACCGATTGTTTTTACGTTTATTATGACTGGATAGACCATTTGACGATAAGAGATTGGGTATACTTACGCTGTTATTTCATTAGCTAGGTTTTTACCAAATATATTATGCAGTTAAATCAATATTTTTCGGAAACAGATAATTCATTCGAATTCACCCGTCAGCAAGCAAGTGATTTTGCAAAAAAAGTAGCTGGTGATTTCAATCCTATTCATAACGTAGACTCAAAACGTTTCTGTGTTCCTGGTGATTTATTGTTTGCCGTTTTACTATCTAAAACGGGCATTAGTAACAAAATGCATTTTGACTTTGCCGGAATGGTAGCTGGCGGGACAGCTCTGCATATCAATCACCTTGAAGAGGGTGAATATTCATTATCAGACGAAAACGATAAAGAGTACTTGCACGTTAGCCGTAGCGGTGAGAAAAATTTAAACCCTGAGTTTATCGAGCACGTAGTAAAACAATACGTTCAATTCTCTGGCATGAACTTCCCTCACATCATGGTTCCATTAATGGAAGAAAAGCAATTAATGATTAATTGCCAACGTCCTTTAGTCATTTATGAAAGTATGGATGTAGAGTTTACCCGTCTAGATATTTCAACACCAAGTGTTGAATTTACGGGAGCAACTATGGATATCGAAGGTAAACGTGGCCTTGTTAAATTAAACTTTAAATTCACCGAAAATGGTGAAGAAGTGGGTCACGGCACTAAACGTATGATTGCTACGGGCTTAAAGGCTTATGATCAAGCGGCAATTGATGATCTTGTTGAAAGATTTACTGCATTGAAAGTGGCTTATAACAGTTAATCTTATAAAACATAAAGTTATTTACAAAAAGGAGCATATTGCTCCTTTTTTTTGTGAATAAATCAAGATAAATCACGATCTGCGCTATTGTTTTACGATAAATATCATACGATACTTAACATATACCTATAACGATTATGAATGCGATGAGCTTCATAACATTACTAAAGCTGGCTAGAATGAAATCAACAATCGATATCAAAGAGCAAGAACAATCCAGGCGATCTACACTAAGAGATCCCCTTTCCGAAAAAAAAACATCCCCACTTATAAATAATCATTACACATGCTGCGAATGTTATGCCGCTTGGTTCGGAAAACCTATCTGCATAGCGTGTGGAAAAGAAAAATTTGTTGTCATCACTAATTTATATTCCGAAAGGGGTAAATTTGATATCTTTTAATTACTCGCTTAATTAAGATTGAAGTCTATCTCATGATAATATCTATATAACGTAAGCAGTCATTATTTGTCCTTAATACCGAACATAAAAAAGCCCGCTTATTTCTAAGCGGGCTTTTTAAATACATTACAGTAAAATATTACTCTTCTGTGATATCTTCATCAGATTCAGCTTGAGGCATATCACCAGCTTCAGTAGTTACTGCCGCTTCTGTGATCTCACCCTCTTCACCTTCAAGGATTTCAAGTTCTTCTGGTTCATCAATGCGTTGTAGGCCAACTACATTTTCATCTTCAGCAGTACGGATCAGCGTAACACCTTGGGTATTACGACCCACTTGGCTTACTTCTGATACGCGAGTACGAACTAGCGTACCTGCATCAGTAATCATCATGAACTCATCACCATCTTCAGTTTGAACTGCACCAACAACGCTGCCGTTACGCTCAGAAACTTTGATAGATACAACACCTTGTGTTGCACGACTCTTCGTAGGGTACTCAGAAAGTTTAGTACGTTTACCGTAACCATTTTCTGTCACTGTTAAAATGTCACCTTCATTTGAAGGAACAATTAACGAAACAACCTGATCTTCACCAGTTAGCTTCATACCTCGAACACCCGAAGCAGTACGACCCATTCCACGAACATGTTCTTCGTTGAAACGAACCACTTTACCAGCTTTAGAGAACAGCATGATTTCATTTGAACCATCAGTGATATCAACACCGATCAATGAATCATCTTCACGTAGATTAACTGCAATCAGGCCGTTTGCACGTACTTTAGCAAATTGATCTAGAGATGTTTTCTTAACCGTACCATCACCTGTTGCCATGAAGATAAACTTATCTTCAGAGTATTCAGATACTGGTAGAATCGCTGTAATACGCTCACCTTCTTCTAAAGGAAGAATGTTAACGATAGGCTTACCACGAGCAGTACGGCTAGCTTGAGGAAGTTGGAATACTTTCAAGCTGTATGCTTTACCACGTGTAGAGAAGCAAAGGATATTATCATGAGTATTAGCAACAAGTAGACGCTCGATATAATCGGTGTCCTTCATCTTCGTTGCACTCTTACCTTTACCACCACGACGCTGAGCTTCGTAATCACCTAGGATTTGGTACTTAACATAACCTTCACGAGAAAGCGTTACTACTACGTCTTCTTGTGTGATTAAGTCTTCCATGTCGATATCGTGAATTGCAGCACCAATTTCAGTACGACGCTCATCACCATAAGTATCACGAACGGCTACTAATTCGTCACGGATAACTTCCATTAGACGTTCAGTGCTTGCAAGGATATGCATTAGCTCTGCGATTTCGTCTAATAAAGCTTTGTATTCATCTAGAATTTTTTCATGTTCTAAACCAGTTAAACGGTGTAGACGTAATTCTAGGATAGCTTGAGCTTGTTGTTCCGTTAAGAAGTATTTGCCTTCACGGATACCAAACTCTGGCTCTAACCAATCTGGACGAGCTGCATCTGTACCTGCACGCTCTAGCATGTCAGCTACGTTGCCAAGATCCCAACCGCGAGCGACTAGGCCTAGTTTAGCTTCTGCTGGAGTCGGCGCATTTTTGATTAGCTCAATGATTTCATCAATGTTTGCTAATGCTAGTGCTAAACCTTCAAGGATATGAGCACGATCACGCGCTTTGCGTAATTCAAAAATAGTACGACGAGTTACCACTTCACGACGGTGATCAACAAAACACTTCAACATTTCTTTCAAGTTGAACAGTTTTGGTTGGCCATTGTCTAGTGCAACCATGTTTACGCCGAATGTAGTTTGAAGCTGAGTTAATGAGTACAGGTTATTAAGAACCACCTCACCTACTGCATCACGCTTACATTCAATAACAATACGCATACCATCTTTATCAGATTCGTCACGCAGTGCTGAAATGCCTTCTACTTTCTTATCTTTAACAAGCTCTGCAATCTTTTCAATTACACGGGCTTTGTTTACTTGATAAGGGATCTCAGTAACAATAATGGTTTCTTTGCCATTCTTGTCAGCTTCGATGTTTGCTTTAGAACGCATGTAAACTTTACCACGGCCTGTTTTATATGCATCAACGATGCCTTTACGACCGCTGATTAATGCAGCTGTCGGAAAGTCAGGACCTGGAATGTAGTTTATTAGCTCATCGATAGTGATATCTTCATTCTCGATAAATGCTAAGCAACCATTAACCACTTCTGTTAAGTTATGAGGTGGAATGTTTGTTGCCATACCAACAGCGATACCTGATGCACCATTAACTAATAAGTTAGGTACACGAGTTGGTAATACCGCAGGGATTTGTTCTGTACCATCATAGTTAGGAACGTAGTCTACGGTTTCTTTGTCTAAATCTGCCAACAGTTCGTGAGCAATTTTCGACATACGAACTTCGGTATAACGCATCGCCGCCGCTGAATCCCCATCGATAGAACCAAAGTTACCTTGGCCATCAACAAGCATGTAGCGTAGTGAGAACGGCTGCGCCATACGTACTATCGTGTCGTATACAGCACTATCACCGTGTGGGTGATATTTACCAATTACGTCGCCGACTACACGGGCAGATTTTTTATATGGTTTATTCCAATCATTACCTAATACATCCATCGCAAATAAAACACGGCGGTGTACAGGTTTTAGACCATCACGCACATCTGGAAGAGCACGACCAACGATTACTGACATCGCATAGTCTAGGTATGAACCTCGAAGCTCATCTTCAATATTTACGGGCGTGATCCCTTTAGCAAGATCGCTCATAGAGCCAATATCCCTCAATTAGTTCTGTCGTATCAATATCAATTACTTTATCAATCATACTATCTATAAAGACAAAGTAATTGATACTGATAAACGTGCAAGATTGCAAAATATAGCACATAACACTTCTATTTCGCATCGTTTTAATTCGTAAAACAGCTCTTAAGCTTAAGAATCCTACGAAATCGGGAGCAAGTCACATAGCTGAGCATCATATTCTTGAAAAACCTCATAAAAAGCGGCGAAAAAATCACCATTTTAAAGTCTCTCTTTCTGTTTTTTTTCTGTATATAATGAAGGGAAGACAAAAAAGGAATAATTACTATGACTCAGCAGTTAAATGTCGATCCGGCAGAAATCAAAAAATTTGAAGATATGGCGTCTCGTTGGTGGGATCTTGAAGGTGAATTTAAACCATTACACCAAATTAATCCATTACGTCTGAACTACGTATTAGATAGCGCTAATGGCTTATTTGGTAAAAAGGTATTAGATGTGGGCTGTGGTGGCGGCATTCTAGCTGAGAGCATGGCAAATCAAGGTGCTGATGTTATTGGATTAGATATGGGGAAAGAGCCTCTAACTGTTGCTCGTTTACATGCTTTAGAGACGGGCGCTACATTAGAGTATATTCAATCAACAGCAGAGCAACACGCCGAAGAGAACTCTGAAACATATGACGTAATTACTTGTATGGAAATGTTAGAGCACGTTCCTGACCCACTTTCAGTAATCCGCTCATGCGCAAAGATGGTAAAACCTGGTGGACACGTATTTTTCTCTACATTGAATCGTAATATCAAATCTTACTTATTTGCTATTGTTGGTGCAGAACAGTTGCTTAAACTGGTACCTAAAGGCACCCATGACCACGATAAGTTCATCCGCCCTTCTGAATTATTGAAGATGCTAGATCAAACGGCATTACAAGAGCAAGGCATTACAGGCTTACATTACAACCCATTAACAGATGTCTATTCATTAGGCAAAAATGTGGATGTTAACTATATCGTCCATACTACTTTATAATCCCTAATCATCGCCTATCATAATTTTCACTCTTTATCTGTGCTCTTAATACAAATAAAGAGTGAATTAATTTCAAAATACTTCAATTCTTATCTTGTTTACTAAAGCTCCATTAATGCTAAATTTAGAGCAACAAATCAGCAATTTTTTTTGATTCTTAGAGATCCACCTAAACCACAAAAATCAAGAAAAATATTTTTTCTACTGTCTACTTCTCCACCATTACGAAATACGTTATTTCTGATGTCTTGATATAGCTAATCTCACTCGGTTAGTGCCTACTTACTGTTTTTTTTAATTCATAGGTTATCCACAGGGCTGTCTCATTTTCTAACTTGATTACCTATCAATTTATCACTATCTTGTACTCAATTACTTATTAAGCCCTACATGTTGTGTTTAGTTCCAAATTCAACACTATGAGCTTGATCACAAATTAATAACGAAAATTACAAATATTACATCTTTCGTTCTTCATCCTAAGGAAAAGTAGCAAATGACCCAACAGCTTACCGTTACTAAGCGAAATGGCACCACAGAAAAGATCAATTTGGAAAAGATCCATAAAGTGATCACCTGGGCTGCAGAAGATCTAGATAACGTTTCAGTATCTCAAGTTGAAATGAAATCTCATATCCAATTTTATGATGGTATGAAGACATCAGATATTCATGAAACTATCATTAAAGCAGCTGCCGATCTTATCTCTGAAGAAACGCCAGATTACCAATATCTTGCTGCTCGTTTGTCTGTTTTCCACCTTCGTAAAAAAGCGTATGGTCAATTTGAGCCACCAAGGCTGTTTAATCACGTACACAACCTAATCGAATTAGGTAAATACGATAAACACATTACTGAAGATTATTCTGAGGCGGAATTCGACCTGATGGATCAAATGATCGATCACAGTCGTGACATGGATTTTTCATACGCTGCGGTTAAACAACTTGAAGGTAAATATTTCGTTCAGAACCGTGTAACGGGCGCGATCTACGAAAGTGCACAATTCCTTTATATCCTTGTTGCTGCATGTTTATTTGCAAAATATCCAAAAGATACGCGTCTTGATTATATTCAACGCTTCTATGACGCAACATCTACATTTAAAATTTCACTACCTACACCAATTATGTCTGGTGTGCGTACTCCTACTCGTCAATTCAGCTCTTGTGTTCTTATTGAATGTGACGATAGCCTAGATTCAATTAACGCAACTGCTGGCTCTATTGTACGTTACGTATCTCAACGTGCGGGTATTGGCATCAATGCTGGTCGTATTCGTGCTCTTGGCTCTGAAATTCGCGATGGTGAAGCTTTCCATACGGGTTGTATCCCATTCTACAAATACTTCCAAACAGCGGTAAAATGTTGTTCTCAGGGTGGTGTTCGTGGTGGTGCTGCGACCTTATTCTACCCTATTTGGCATCGCGAAGTTGAATCTCTACTGGTTCTTAAAAACAACCGTGGTGTTGAAGAAAACCGTGTTCGTCATATGGACTACGGGGTACAAATCAACAAATTAATGTACACTCGCCTAATTAAAGGTGGCCACATTAGTTTATTCTCACCATCTGATGTACCTGGTCTATACGATGCGTTCTTTGCTGATCAAGTAGAGTTTGAACGCCTATATGACATTTATGAGCAAGATACATCAATCAAGCGTGAAACAGTAAAAGCGATTGACCTATTCTCTTTGCTTATGCAAGAGCGTGCATCTACAGGTCGTATCTACATTCAAAACGTCGACCACTGTAATACTCACAGTCCGTTTGACCCAAGTGTTGCTCCTGTTCGTCAATCTAATCTATGTTTAGAAATTGCATTACCAACGAAACCACTAACACACGTTAATGATGAAGAAGGTGAAATTGCACTTTGTACACTGTCTGCATTTAACTTAGGTGCTATTGAAAAACTTGAAGATCTTGAAGAATTAGCTGAGCTCGCAGTTCGTGCTCTTGATGCATTACTTGATTACCAAGACTACCCTCTTCCTGCTGCATACAAATCAACCATGAATCGCCGTACATTAGGTGTTGGTGTTATTAACTACGCTTACTACCTTGCGAAAAATGGCGTGAAGTATTCTGATGGCAGTGCAAACGGATTAACACATAAAACGTTTGAAGCAATTCAGTTTTATCTTCTAAAAGCATCTGTTGGTTTAGCAAAAGAGCAAGGCGCTTGTCCTGCGTTCAATGAAACAACTTATGCGCAAGGTATCTTACCTATCGACTCTTATAAGAAAGACATCGATAACGTATGTACTGAGCAATTACATCTAGATTGGGAAACATTGCGTCAAGAGATTAAAACTCACGGCCTACGTAACTCAACACTGTCTGCATTAATGCCTTCAGAAACGTCTTCTCAAATCTCTAACGCAACCAATGGTATTGAACCACCACGTGGCTTTGTGTCAGTAAAAGCATCTAAAGATGGCATCTTGAAGCAAGTTGTTCCTGATTACGTAAATCTAAAAGATAACTATGAGTTACTTTGGAACATCGGTTCAAACGATGGTTATCTACAACTTGTAGGTATCATGCAGAAATTTGTTGACCAAGCTATCTCTGCAAATACAAATTATGATCCAAACCTTCAGCCAAATGGCAAAGTGCCAATGAAACTGTTGTTAAAAGACCTATTAACGGCTTATAAACTAGGCCTTAAAACTCTTTATTATCATAACACCCGTGATGGTGCTAGCGACTCACAAGGTGATCTTGGACAAGATGACGATTGTGCAGGCGGCGGTTGTAAGATCTAAGTTTTCATTCTAAAATCAAGCCCGCTTTCATTCGCGGGCTTATTTATCTTTTAGCTCTATATCTATAATTATTAATCCAATATGTGCCTAAATTCGTATAGGTATCTATCGGCATAATTTTTAAATAAAGAAGCCCTTCTCTATTTCTTTGGCTTTAATCACATTGAGGTTTCCATGGCGTACAGTACTTTCCGACAAGAAAAAAATGATCAATTGAAAGAACCTATGTTCTTAGGTAACTCGGTAAATGTTGCTCGTTATGACCAACAAAAATTTCAGATCTTTGAAAAACTTATCGAAAAGCAACTTTCGTTCTTCTGGCGTCCGGAAGAAGTTGATGTTTCTGGTGACCGCATTGATTACAATAATCTGCCAGAGCATGAACAACATATCTTCATCAGTAACCTAAAATACCAAACTTTATTAGATTCAATCCAAGGTCGAAGCCCAAACGTTGCTTTACTGCCTTTGGTTTCTATTCCTGAATTAGAAACATGGATTGAAACATGGTCTTTCTCTGAAACGATCCACTCACGTTCATACACTCATATTGTTCGAAATATTGTTAATGATCCTTCAGTAATTTTTGATGACATCGTTGAAAATGAAGAAATCCTAAAACGTGCAAAAGACATTGCACACTATTACGATAATTTGATCCAAGCAACAAATGATTACCACCGTCTAGGCGAAGGCACTCATACGATCAATGACGAAGAAGTTATCGTGTCAAAACGTGAATTAAAGAAAAAACTTTATCTTTGTTTAATGTCCGTTAATGCACTAGAAGCGATTCGTTTCTATGTAAGCTTCGCTTGTTCTTTTGCGTTTGCAGAACGTAAATTAATGGAAGGTAATGCAAAGATCATCAAACTCATTGCTCGTGATGAAGCCCTTCATTTAACCAGTACTCAGCATATGGTTAACCTACTTCGCACGGGTCAAGATGATCCTGAATTTGTAGAAATTGCAGCAGAGTGTGAGCAAGAATGCTTTGATTTATTTAAAGCAGCAGCGGAACAAGAAAAAGAATGGGCAAATTATTTATTTAAAGATGGCTCAATGATTGGTTTAAATAAAGATATTCTTTGTCAATACGTTGAATACATCACTAACCTACGTATGAAAGCCGTTGGTCTTAATAGTGCATACGAAGGCGCAACTCAAAACCCTATTCCATGGATTAATTCTTGGTTAAGCTCTGATAATGTTCAGGTTGCTCCTCAAGAAACAGAAATTAGTTCATATCTTGTTGGGCAAATTGATAACGACATGGATGCAGATGATTTAGGCGATTTTGAGCTTTAAGTTTATCTAAAAATACAAGCCGAGCCTAGTTGCTCGGTTTTTTTATGCCTACAATTTATGACCTCATCCACAATTTAGACTTATTGATAGGGATAAAAATAAGACATCACTTCATATAATTATTCATATATGCAATAATTTCTTGTAATAACATAATAATTATAAAAGTAAATTATGGCAAAGAATCTATGGAATGATTATTTACTGGAGCAAGTACGCCAGTTACCCTCAGCTTCATCCAAGGAACAAGTTCAACTTCACCTGAATACAATCACAGTTGAAGCGTTGAAACGAAATCAAATTGTTCCTCCACAATTTGACTATATACTTCAAGCTTATCTGCTTTCTCGTTCAGGCAAGCTAATTGAATCCATCAGTTTGTTCTTTGATGCCATTACTTTTGCTCAACAAAACAAACAAGAATTTTTAATCTGCTTTTGTAATTATAATATCGGCACACTTTATGGAATGCTTGGTAATTATTTTTATGCCCATAAGTTTTTAACAAAAGCAGAAAAATCACAGCAATTTTGCGATAGTTATATAACAGGGCTTATTAAAAATAATATTGGTGATATTTTTCGTCAAATTGGTAATTTCAGTGAAGCTCTTACTTATCTTTACGAAGCAAAAAAGCGACTAGAGCAATACGGCTCAAAGTCATCTATCGCTTTACCACTCTTTAATATTGCAGAAATTAAAGCAAAACAATGTCGTTTTACTGAATCCCAAGCGATCCTCAACTCCCTTTTTCATCATATCCAAAATGAGCCTCGTTTTTTAGGTTTTTACTATAAAATCAAAGCTGAAATCTCGAATGGATTAGAGCAAATAGAAGAAGCTGAAAAATATCATCTACTTTCAATTGAAAAAATGAAAGTAAGCCAACACGATTATTATTATGCTGAAATGATTTTAGAATATTGTCAATTTTTAACCAGCTATGATAAATACTCAATGCTTGATCAATATATTAAACAAGGGCTAGATATTGCTAAAGCCATTGAGAGCGATAAGTTAATTGATGGTTTCAATGACATTATCTTACTTCGAATTAAAGATATTAAAGAAATAGACATTAGAGAAAAACATTATCAAACCTTAACCTCTTCTCTACTGAACTCTAGACGAGAATTACTTAAAAGAGAAAGTGACTACCTACAGCAGCTTTATCGTCTTAACATCGCTAAACTTGAACTTAGTACAGTAAAATCGTTGTCTGAAAACTTAGCGCTAATTAATAAAATTGGTCAATATATTAATAATAATACCGATATTCAAAGTATCTTACCTAAGATCCAAGAAGATCTTTCTGCGTTATTCCAAACAGATACATTGGCATTAGGCTTTTATGATAAAGAAAAAGACAATATAACGATTCACTACATGGATGACAAACAACCAGTCACACACCCTTATATAACCCATTGCCAAACTGAAGCGACTTATATGAGTTATTGTATAAAAAGTGATTCCTCATTTTATTTTAATCATATGAATTCAGAACAAAAAGTAATAATGCTAGGAGATAACTGCGATAAACGAGTGACTTGTAAATCAGTCATGTTCTCTCCCATTAAGTTTAATGGAAAAGTACAAGCTTGCTTTACTGTACAAGCCAAAGAAAGCTACCAATACCAAGCATTTCACTTTGAACTGTTTATTCAATTGATTAACTATATTTCCATTGCACTTGAGAACCAATACAACCGTCAACAGTTATTGCATTTATCACAAACAGATCACCTAACCCAACTTTGGAATCGTAACTCTCTTGAGTCACATTTTAATCAACTCAAGCGACAATCGACTCAAAATTATACGGGGATCATGCTAGATATCGATCATTATAAAGAATACAACGACACCTATGGCCATATTGCTGGAGATGAAGTTTTAATCAAGATAAGTCAACTCATCAAAAAGCATTTTCATTGTTTAAAAACACGAGTATATCGCTACGGTGGTGATGAGTTTTTCATTCTAATCTCTGAGATCGATCAAGATAAAATGCATAACAAAATCGAATGCTTATTAAGTGAAATTAAACACTTACTGATCCCTCATAAGAACTCATGCTGCTCAGAGGTAATATCGGCATCCGTAGGAATTAGCTACGCTATCGACCCATCAGGTTCTTTAACTCTTAATAAACTTATAGAGCAAGCAGATAAAGCATTATACAAGGCAAAAGACAACGGAAGAAACTGTTACTATGAAGGCTCTCAAATGGAAATACTAACGGAAAAACCTTAGTTATCAATACCAAATGAAAGCTGACCCACTTTTTAAAAATCACCGTTTGAATATTAGTCCACTTATTTTACTTTCATCAAGTATTCCTGATTTTCTCTTTGATTATAATCTATAACTGTCCCCACTCAGCTGAAGGACATGTAGGTACAGGTCGCTCCACTTTCCAATAGCCCATTGGCTACGAAATAATATGAAGGATTGTGGGATCTTGGCGTTAAACTGAGTTTTTGCAACAACCCCATCTTTAAATCCGAGATTAACCTGTTAGATTTCACAGTAGAAATAAGATCAATATAGTAATAAATTATGTTTATTGATTAACAACATAACGAGGTAAAAATAGAACCTATTTTCTGTCTATGTCTAGTTTTTTTTATGGTTTACTCCAACCATAATAACTTTGAATGAAGCTACTATTTTAATCTTTTAGCAAGGTGACACCCTATAAAACAGTAGTTTTTTTGGCCCAGATTGGCAGCTGGGCCACTTTTTTAAGTTTGTACTTAGAACCTTGTCCAGCTCAAATTATGGGAGAAGTTTAACAGTGGATTTAGTTAAACATCACAAAACAAATTATAAAAAAGTAGTTGATTTATCTGAACAATCTTGGGAAGAAGCATTACAACATAGTATAACATCTATTAACGCATCAGTTTCTGGTGTTAATCAATATCAGTGTATGAATACAAACAATGTTTTTTCTCATTTTTGTACAACGTCTTACTTAGGTTTAGAGTTTCATCCATCGATCATTCAAGGCGCAATTGATGGAGTTAACAATGTTGGTGTGTTGAGAATACCAAATTCTAGAAATCGCTTGAAGTTATCATATCTTTATGACTATGAAGAGAGGTTATCTTCTCATTTTAGGTGTGAAGCTTTGGCTACATTGTCTTGTAGTTCTGCCAGCTCAGGAATTTTACCTTTACTTGCATCTGGTGTAATGACCAATAACCAAGTCCCAGTCTTAGCCTTCGATAAATTTTCACATTATTCAATGAATCACACAAAGGCAGCTTGCTCTGCAGAAACTGATATTGTAACTATTCGTCATAATAATATGGAGCAACTTGAAGATTTGTGCAAGAGAGAGAAGTTTGTAGCCTATGTCGCGGACGGAGCCTACAGTATGGGAGGAGTAACTAAAATAGATGACCTCATGTATTTACAAGAGAGGTATGGTCTTTTTTTGTATCTAGATGATTCTCACTCCCTATCTGCTTTTGGAAGCAAAGGAGAAGGCTTTGTTAAAAGTTACTTAGGTGAAATGAATAATAAAACGATTATTGTTTCTTCTTTAGGTAAAGCTTTTGGAGCTAGTGGTGGTTTAGCGATGCTACCAAATAATAGTATGAGAAACCTAGTTAATAGATATGGTGGTCCTTCCAACTGGTCCCAAAGTTTAAACTCTGCTGGGATTGGGGCTGGGATGGCGTCACTCGATATCCATGAATCTGGAGAACTTCAAGAACTACAGCAAAAGCTACAAGACGTAATTACATATTTTGATTCGATTTTCAATACAAAAGAAAAGGGAAACGTGATACCAATTAGATTGCTAAGATTATACGATGACTCTTTAGCTAATCGTGTATGCTCATCTTTATTATCTGATGGATTTTTCACGTCTTCAGTATTCTTTCCTGTTGTTCCTCGAGGGCAGGCTTCAATTAGAGTTACATTGAGAGCAGACATGACACATTCTGATATTGATTCTTTTTATACTTCCTACCAAAAATCTCTCGATTTTGAGGCTCGGTAGTGTGGGCAATTGTAGCTGTATTATCAGCATTTTTCTTATCCATAAGGGATATATCAACTAAATCCTCCAAAGTCACTGGATTAAAATCAGCTTACTTTACTTTATTAATAATCCAACCACTGTCGCTGATTATTATTTATAATGAATTTCAGTGGTTTGAGTTTGAATTATTGACAGTTTTACTCATTGCTTCTTTGTTAGATTCCCTGGCTATCGTGGCTTACTCTTATGCTATTAAAGCAGGTAAAGTTTCAGAGTCGGCTCCGATTCTTTGCTTTATACCAGTTTTTCAGCTGGGAATTAATTTCTGGTGGTATGGAGGGGTTCCGTCATTTTTGAGCCTGTTTGGGGTAATATTGTCAATTGTATTCGTAATGTATAGCTATAAATTTAATGTAAAAAATATGCTATCAAACCTAAGTTCATTACTCATGGTTTGTGTGGCTTTTTGTTGGTCTATTAGCTCAATGTTTCATAAGAATGGTGCACAAGCTTTGGGTCCTATTCTATGGACCTGTTTGGTAGTTAGTACTTCTTTCGTGCTGGTGACTTTTTACATATTGATATTTACAAAAGAGAATTTAAGTACTGAAGGTATACAAATGAATATAGTAACTTCTCTCGCTCACTTTATGACTCTAATTACATTCTATTGGGCTTCTTCTTTGGGAAATGTTGCGTTTGTTTCGGTTATAAGGCGACTGTCAGCATTATTTTCAGCATTGTTTTCTACTATTTTGTTAAAAGAAACGGTCAGTAATAGGCAATGGATCGGCATTGTGGGAGTAATGCTAGGGGCATCCTTAGTTGTCTTAGGGGTGTAATCTCGAAGGTATACTAAAACTTGGAGTTACCATTTTTCGTAGTGAGCAGGATTGTGGGATCCTAGCGTTAAACTGAATTTTTTACAACAAGCCCCCTATTTTTTACTCCTATTATGCTATTATTTTGTTATCTATTTTATCTAAATAATTCGATATTATATGCTCAAAATACACATTAATCAGGTTGTCACTTTAACTAATCAAGTCAATAAATCCCTGTTAGAAGTCATGGAAGATCAAGGAATGGTAATTGAATCCCATTGTCGCAATGGTGACTGTGGAACGTGTCGCTGCACACTTACCTCAGGAGAAGTCAGCTACCAATCATTTCCTTTAGCTTTTTTAGCCCCTAATGAAATCTTACCTTGTGTATGCAAGGCAGAAACTGACCTCGTCCTTGAAGGGGTTAATTTTCAAATGTCCGAAAAAAAGGCATAAAAAAACGATCCGCTTGGATCGTTTCTTTTCTTAATAGAATCAATATTTATTACAATGCACTTTGCGGTACATAAATTTCAGATTCTCTATTTAATGACTCATAGTGACCAAACATCGGTTTCTTTTCTAGACATCGACGTAACATATCAAGCATAAGCGTTGAAACAATTGAGCGCATTTCATTATAACTATAATTACGCTTAAGACTGATCAGTTGCCCCCACTCCCCGTACGGTGTCGATAGTGCCACTGCAACCTTACCTTGTATCATTGGACCTGATGAAAGACCAATTGCTGTTTGTGTTCTTTCGCGTGTTGCTGCCGCTAATGCTAATGCGGCGGCCAAAGGGTCTTGTCCTGCCATTTGCTGATCAACCAGTGAAGACAAAATCCAGCCTTGCTTCATATTGATACGAATTTGCTCGTCTTCTTGTAGCCAACTCGTCAACCAACCACCAGTTGCTTGTTCTGCAACCGTTAAGTTTAGTGAAAACTCACTTAATAGTGCGCCGACATTAGGAAGCATAGATTCATCAACGCTAACAACATTATCACCGAGTAAATGATACATTCTTTCTAATACAGGAAAACGTTCATCATGATTTGCTGGACCAAATAGTTTTACTTCAATAAAAGGCAAAGATGAACGATACCCAATTTCAAATCCATGAGGTAAGCGGATTTGCTGCAATTTATCTTGAATACCAGATTCAGATAAACCAAAAGTAAACAAACGGCTGCATTCAGACGCTTCTACCATTGGGTGCCATTGTTTCATGCGAGGCAAGATCTGATGCTCTACCATAACTTTAAATTCAGACGGCACACCTGGAGTAAATATCACTATTGATTGATTTACTTCAATAAAGAAACCACAAGCTGTCCCTACTGGGTTATCAATAAGCTGAGCGCCTTCTGGAAGCATAGCCTGCTTAATATTACTGTGTGGCATCTCTTTACCTAGCTCTAAGTATCGAGCTTGCATTCGATCTAACCAATATTGAGACATTACAAGTGGGGTATTTAATACCTTTGCTGCTGCTTCTCCAGAAATATCATCCGACGTTGGCCCTAACCCACCATTTACAATAACGACAGACGCAGTCGTCGCTTGATGTTGAATTTCAGCAACTAACGCCTCAATATTATCGCCAACAGTAGAACGGTTCGATAATTTAAAACCGTGTTGATAAAATAGTTGAGACATCCATGCAGCATTGGTATCAACAATATCCCCATGTAAGACTTCTTCACCTGTGCTAATCATTGCAACTTGCAACATGCACTCTTCCTCTTTGATATTTCTATAATTATGTCTAATTTATCACATTAAGCGATTTAAAAAACCCATCTACTTTCAATTATAGTGAATATTCTAGCCATAAACCAATGTAAATAATAACTTACACTTGGTGTAATTTAAATTATACAAATAATTGAATTTAAATTCGATACGGCGTACATTTACATCATTGAAAAAAGCACTCAGCTTGAACTGATTTAGTATAGAAGATGTATAAATGAAGACAAAAGTTCTCGGAAGCTCTCTAATTATCGCAGGAACCACTATTGGTGCAGGAATGCTCGCTTTACCTCTTGTATCTGCTAGTTTAGGTTTCTTTACAGCAAGTCTACTCATGATTGGAATATGGGCAATCATGAGTTACACCAGTTTGTTGATGCTAGAAGTCCATCAGTACGGACAACGAAGTGCTACATTACATAGTCTTGCTCTTCAATTTCTAGGTAAAAATGGGCAACGAATTGCTACTTTTTCAATGTTATTTCTTTTTTATGCGTTATGTGCGGCTTATATTGCCGGTGGCAGCGAGCAATTCCATTCAAAAATTAATATCATCTCACCTTTTGAATTATCTAAAACTGGTTCAACTATTCTCTTCACTGTAATAGTTGCCATTGTTATCGCATTGGGAACAAAAACAGTTGATGTGATTAATCGTGGTTTATTTACATTAAAGCTAATCATGCTGGTATCAATTCTGTTTTTCTTGACTCCGAATATTACTGGCGAATACTTGATGTCACTTCCTGTTCATCAAGGTGTATTTATTACTGCGCTCCCTGTAATTTTCACGTCTTTTGGCTTTCATGGAAGCATTCCAGCTATCGTTAATTACCTTGATTTAGATATCAAAAAAATCAAAACAAGTTTACTCATTGGCTCTTCGCTTCCTTTGGTTATCTATTTATTTTGGCAAGGCATTACTTTAGGTCAGCTTTCTCAATCTGAATTTGAGCAAATTAACGGATTAAATCAATTTATTACAACTATTCAACAATCAATTGACCATCAGTTTATTCAATTGGCTTTATCATTATTTGCTGATTTAGCACTATTAACTTCATTTATTGGAGTCAGCTTGGGTCTATTTGAATTTCTGAGAGATTCGTCAAAACAATGGCAGAAATCATCAGTAATTACTGCTTTATTAACCTACATTCCACCTTTAATGTTTGCTTTATTTTACCCACAAGGTTTTATTACTGCACTAGGCTACGCAGCAATAGCTCTTGTGATATTGGCTCTATTTTTACCTGTGGCTCTGGTTATTTCAGCACGAAGAACACACAAAGAACCTGGGTATACTGTGGCAGGTGGTAACCCCGCTTTGGTTATTGTTTTAATTTTTGGCTTAATCATTATTGGTAGTCAGTTATTCAGTTCTCTTTAATAAGTTTCACCCACAACAATTGAACTAAATGCACATATTATAAACCTCTGTATTTAAGGCCTATTTATCTCTTCGAATGAGGAATAAAGAGGCCTTTTTTTACTTTTATGTTTTGCTTTTCTCAATTAATAGTAGATAATTGTGATCTAGCTCAGTATTTAATTGATTAAGGACTTTCTGTGAAAAAACAAGCAATAGCCAGTTTGCTTTTAGGTTGTGCAGCGTCAACACACGTGTACGCACTCGATACTAATAGCGCTTATAACATGGAATATAAAAATGATTGTTCTACAAACATTTATTCTAGCTATTGTTCAAATGCCACTTTTAACTTTTCTCCAATGAGATTAGACGATGATACGACACCATCAAAAGTAGCAGAAACAGATGCTTTTTCTACAGATACTCCACTGCCTCATTACTTACGCGTATCTGATGAGCGTGATTGGGATTATCTATTAGAGCAGTCTTATACCATTCTTGGTTTAAGTGTTGCGACAGTAGGTTTAATGACATTTTTACCAGAAAGCATTACAAAATGGGATTCTGAAGACTCAAGTCTCAAAGGGCTTGGTAGCAAATGGAAAGATAATGTTAGTGCAGGTCCTGTTTGGGATAAAGATGAACATTTCTTAAATTACGTTATGCACCCTTACTTTGGCGGTGTTTACTATACTGCTGCTCGTCATGCTGGCTTTAACGAGTTCGAATCTTTCTTATACTCTACGACTATGTCTACCTTCTTTTGGGAGTATGGCGTAGAGGCATTCGCTGAAGTGCCATCAATTCAAGATTTATTTGTTACTCCATTCTTTGGTGCTGTTGTTGGTGAGTTAATGCTACAACAAGAACTAAGTATTACCGAAAATGGTGGTGAAGTAATGGGCTCTGAAGCACTTGGTAGCTTTAGTCTATTCTTCTTAAACCCTGTAGGCCATATACACTATTGGGTGACAGATGCATGGGGTGGTGATACAGAAGTTAACCTAGCGTACAATGCATGGTTCAGTAATGGTGATGCTGCACAATTTGCTTATGATGCAGGCATGCCTTACACAGACCAATTTGTTGGACTTGAAGTTAAATTAAAGTTCTAAACATATAGACGGTCAAAAAAAGACATCCTAAGCGATGTCTTTTTTTATATCTGAATTTACCCTAACCCGATTTTATACCAATGTTCGCTAAGCTAAATATAGATACAAAAAAACCGAGACAATCTCGGCTTTTTTGTATCTTAAAGCTACTTACTAAAACATTAAGCTGCTTTGTAAATTACTTTATTACCAGCAAGTTGTTCACGTACAACAAGGTTTTCTTCAACTAGCTTTTTCAAACCACCTGTAGCCCATGCTGCCGCTTTTGCTTCTTCTTGACCAGCTGCTACGCCAATCTCTTTTGAATTGATACCTTCAGGATTCTGGCAAACAATATCAAATACAGTCTGTTGCTTTGGTGTAAGAGCAATGTCTGTTGCTACTACTGCGGCTTTAGGCGCTGCTGCAACTACTGCTTCCACTTTTTTCTCAACTGGTTTAGCTACTTTTGCAGGCTTAGCTGCTTTTTTCACTTCAGTTTTTGGTGCAGTTGCTTTAATGCGTTTATGCAACTTAGACTGTACTTTACGTTTGTGAGCAATTTTCATGAAACTTAAACTCCGTTGCGCTATGTCTATTTTTTAAGCAAAATACGCTCAAAATGATAGCGGAAAAAAGATGTCAATTCCTAAAGTGAAACTCAAATAGTTGTATTGGAATTGGCGAAGCGCGTTTTATACCAAAAAACGCGCAATATTTATAGGGATGCTGGCACTGTATGGCGAAAAGTACGGCACTTTTGCCAAATTTCTTACCAAAAAGGCATTTCATCCGCAACAAACGGGTTTGTTTTACGTTCATATCCAAATGTAGATTCAGGGCCATGCCCTGGTACAAATTTCATGTTATTACCCAAAGGCCACAATTTTGTTTTAATTGAAGAAATAAGTGTCTCGTAATCCCCTTTAGGGAAATCAGATCGACCAATCGCTCCTTTAAACAATACATCACCAACAAAAGCCATCTCTGCTTCTTGGTTAAACAATACGACATGACCTGGTGTATGGCCCGGAGTATGCAGCACATGTAATACTTGATTACCAAACTCAACAGTATCGCCTTCGTTTAGCCATTGAGTTGGTTCAAACGCATCAGTATGTGGAAAACCAAAACGTTGGCTCTGATTTGGGAGACTCTGTAGCCAAAAATCATCTTCTTTATGAGGACCAATGATTGGTGATCCTGTTAATGCAGCTAAAGACTCAGTTCCACCCACATGGTCTAAGTGACCATGAGTTAAGACTAGCTTAACGATGTCTACATTCAATACTTCAATGGCTTGCATTAGTAAGCTAACATCACCACCTGGATCAATAACAACGCCTTTCATGGTTTCGTCACACCACACAATTGAACAGTTTTGCTCATAAGAAGTCACTGGAATAACTTGATATTGTAAACTCATAACTTTCTCTTCCTAAATTAATTACACTAAGAATACCACGGCTATTATTTTAGGGGAATGTCGATATATCTTCGTCGGCCTTTAAGGTTAATCCGCTATTAAATTTGACTCCAATGGTTATCCCACATTACATTGGTTTGGTGACTGACGACCTCTCCTTTTTCCGTTCTATTAATCACCTTGCCAGTGCCTGAACTTATATGCCATTGAGGTAAATCACTACCATTACTATTCACCACGACGCCAGAAGCATCTGCTAGCGAAGCTATCTCAACTAACTGAGTAGTTTTTAAATTCCAAACACCATAACAATTACCTCTTGGGGACGTCGCTACAACGTGCTCTCCCAATACTGCAATACTTGCAATGTAATGGTTAAACCTAAGCCACTCTTCTGGCTCTGCCGTTAATAATTGCAATGGTTCACCACGGCGATGTACAGCGACTAATGGAACGCCATCTTCGGGTTCTCCTCTATATTGTTGCCCACACAATACCCGTCCGTCATCGGTTAAA
>NZ_MSCO01000001.1:1155492-1221318 GCF_002954705.1 Aliivibrio sifiae | reverse complement strand
AAAGATAAATGACGAATACTTAGTTTATGATCAGGAAGACCAACGCTCTCTAATACTTCACCTGTTTTAGTGGATAAATAAACCAAAGCGGGAGCCATTGATTCCAAATTAACAGGAATTCTCCCTTTAGTATGAACACCACCAACACCAATCGCTAACGTTGAGTCATCAATTCGGATCACTTCATGCGGCCCAATACCAAAATCAGTAAACTCATTTATTTTCGTTAAACGAGTATCTTGCAACTGATAAACCCCAATAATCCCTTTGCTTGTTTCTTTCTCTCCCTCTGTTGTGTACAACGTAAGCCCATCAGAAGAGAAAACACCATGTCCATAAAAGTAACGATTAGGCATTGCCGCTGTGATAGAATAACTCTGACCTGTTTTAATATTAAACAGCTGCATGTAATTCCCTGGACGACGAGCAAAAGCAACGGCCAGCTCACCACGAGGAGAAATAGCAACACCATGTCCTCTCTCGGGTAAAGGAATCGTGTAAATAGGATAACCTTCACTATCTGCAACCACTGCTCCAAAGTGACCATGAGCTGTTCTAGAGCAAGAAATCAAAGAGGCTTTTTTATCTTTATATTGAGAAGAAGAGCAGCCTGATAGCCAAGGAGAAAACACCGCAACTCCAAACGTTCCTTTTAATAATATTCGTCGCTGATTATCAATCGCCATCGGTTGCATTAAACCCTATCGCAATGTTTAATTCGATCGCTACTTCTTCGTGAATTAAATATTTCAAATATTCCAGTTTATTATACAAAGCAAGTGTATTTTGGTAACCGGATTTAGTTTGCAGCGCAGCAAACAATGACGGCGATTCAGGCCAAGTCTCTAGCGTTGAATTCAAATGTTCTTCAATTCTTTCTGCCAGATCATTATGCCCTTCTTGGCGTAAGTAATTATCTAACCCTACGCCATTTGCCAAATACAGTTCATGCATCGCCATTACATTATATTTAAGCCAAGTGAGTGACGTTTCTGAGCGCCACGACTCAGAAAAATAAGGCCGAGGCTGCCCTATTTTTGCTAATGGGCGACTGAGTTTTTTCATACTGTAATCAAGCTGATTAGCAAGCAAAGCTATATACTCGTTAAGCCACATGGTTTCATCTAGTTGTGACCATGGGTTCACCTGCCATGCTTGGGCTATTTTTTTCGTATTCATCGCCAAATTTTCAGTAATCGCTTGACCTAATTGACACGATTCTACTTTTGGCAACGTCGATGCTGTATCAAATAACAACCACTCTACTGCGCCTAAACCTTGAGTCGTAACACTCTGCTGTTGAATCAACTCATTATTCCAAGTTTGATTTTTTTTCAACAGTTGAGACATTTTTCGCCCAGTGGTGTTTTTCTTATCAGGCCAAAATTGAATATTCCAATTTAATGAGAGCGCGGCTTCTGGCCCTCTCTCTTGACCTTGCAATGCCATCCACGATTGCATGGTCTGTTTCCATTGCATAACAACCGTTTCTTTTGCTATTTGATTCGTACAATACCCTTCAAAACTCTCAGCCAATCGTTGACTAGATTCAACTAAACGTTGAGCAGATTGTTGTTCAATATAATAAACATGGTCAATCATACTTATGGAGTGAGGAACTTGATTAGCCTCATTCGTACTTTGGCAGGCTGTAAGAAAAATAGTACTGCTTAACAATAAATAGATAGTTTTCATGACAACTCCCTTACAGCGAATCTAAAAATGCTAATAACGCATTACGATCTTGGGTTGATAATTGAACGACGTTATCGCGCGCTTGTTGTGCTTCACCACCGTGCCATAAAACAGCTTCTAGTACATTTCGAGCTCTACCATCATGTAGCATCTCAGTATGGCCATTCACTTCTTGTGTGTAACCAAGCCCCCATAACGGTGGTGTTCGCCACTCTTGACCATCAGCTAAGAACTCTGGTCGATTATCAGACAGGCCTTGCCCCATATCATGAAGTAACATATCCGTATAAGGATGAATTAACTGATTAGATAACGCTGGTCTGTCTTCAATTTTTGCCGTTTTGATATTCGTTTTATGACAACTTTCACAGCCAATCTCTTTAAATAGTCGTTGGCCTTGAATGACTTGAGGATCTTTCGTATTTCGGCGAATAGGCACAGCTAAATGCTGTGAATAGAATTCGACAAAATTTAAGATCTTGTCACTCACTTCTGGTGTTCCACCATGAGGCAGTTTTTCACAAATAGTTTGCGCTTGGGTGCAATCATCTTTAGGAAACATATTACTGGTTAAACCTAAATCACCATTAAACGCTGCGGTATTCTGTTGCATTAGTGTTGGCTGTCCTGCCTTCCAACCAAAACGACCTAAAGCTAATTCATTTGCTTCCGCATCCCATACACGGTTAGCTTTGCCTGAAATACCGTTATTATCTTGTTTCTGTTGCTCAGAAAAACCTAAAATCGTTGATTCAGGGATAGATTCTAATAGCCCTAAACCAATCATTGGCGGAGCGATACGGGCAGACATCAATACATTCTCAGACATATCACCATAAGCTAACTCTCTAATAGTTAACTTAGGCTTTCGCAATGTGACAACGTCACCATCAGAAAGAGTGATTGTTTGTGTTGTATAGCTAATATGGATTTGTCCTTCAGGCTTTGCACCTGAGAGTGAAAAATCTTGTAGCTGTCCACCATAAATTGGCTCAGGGATAACCCCTTCAAGGATTACACGTTTTTTCTGTTCAGGTGTTAATGCCGGAATACTTAAGCGCACCAACATAGAAACTGCATTAGTGTCGCCTTCTCTTGGTGCATGACCACGTCCATCTTTAATATGGCAATTCTGACAACCATTAGTGTTAAACAGAGGGCCTAAACCATCTCTAGCATCAGTAGAGGCCGGTGCTTGTACCCAAGGATTACGAAAAAAACTGTTTCCAACACTAAAGTCGAGGCGTTTACTCATTGGTAGGTTTGCTGCAGGTAAAGAAAACGCATTTTGGCCTTCTTTTTTCACGCTTGTTTTTCCACCAGAGGGGATGTTCATAGAAACAGTATCTACGTCAGCAGAAAAAACAGAAAAAGAGAGTGGTAATAGTAAAGCAATTGCTCCAAGCATTACTGAATTCATGATATCTAACATCCTGATAATCATTAATATTATTCTTATCGCTTGCCTAATACTGGCATTATTTATATTTGTTTTATTTCGATAAGATCAATTATTAGAAAATAAAAGAGCTCAATCACTGTCTCGGGGGGGAGAAGTGATTGAGCTAATAGCTATTTTTATTGCGTTTTTTTCTTAGAATTAAAATTCATGATCCGCGGTATCTGGATTTAGACTCGTAATACCAATGACATTTGCAGCACGTTCGATTGACGCAGTTTGCAATACAAGCGACATGATTGATTTATTTACTAATGCATTACCCGCCGCATTATCTGATGCAATCAACTGATCGAAATGTTGGTTATCTTTTTCAGCCGCTGATACTAACGTACCGACTTGAGTGCGCGTTGCATCAAATTGTTGTTTAATTTCTTTGGCTGCTTTTTTATCTTCTTTAGCAACCAGATCATGGATGCTTGGACCTGATAATAAAGAACCATCAACACGAGTATAAGTACCTGTGTAAACGTTATAGATACCTTGCTCATTATAATAATGAGAATTGTGTGTATTATCAGAGAAGCAATCGTGCTCATCTTCTGTAGAGTTAGCTTCTAATGCTACTTTCATACGCTCACCAGCTAGCTCACCAAGAGATAATGAACCCATACCAAATAACATCTTACGTAAACCTTGAGTTGATGACTCAGATAGCAGTTCAGCTCGGTAGTTTTTCTCACCTTCTTTCCACTGCTTTTCCATCCAAGACAAATCTTTAATTAACAGTTCAGAAGCTGATTTTAAGTACTCCGCACGACGCTCACAATTACCGTTCGTACATGCCGAGCCAATAACATAATCGGTATATGGGCGTTCACCAGCACCGGCCTTGGTACCATTTAGATCTTGGCCCCACACTAGAAACTCAATCGCATGATAACCTGTAGCTACATTTGCCTCAGAACCACCGAGTTCATTAAGATCCGCTAACTTGTCTGCTTCAATATTTTTTACATCAAGAGTTTCTGAGCCAATTTTGATTGAAGTAGAAGCAACGATATTTGCTTTAGCGCCATCGTTACCTAATTCATATTGGTAATCATCAGCCACATAATCAATTAAGCCTTCATCTAATGGCCATGCATTTAGTTGCCCTTCCCAATCATCAACAATCGCATTACCAAAACGGAATACCTCTGATTGCTGATAAGGTACTCGCGCTGCTTTCCATGCAGTTTTAACACTTTGTAAGCCTTTCTCAGATGGGTTATTCAAAAAAGTATGAATGGCTTTATCAAGTTGCTGAGCTGTCGTTAGTGAATCACTGTATACCGCATGAGCAATATCTGCATAATGTTCAACAACTTCTGTTTGAGTCGCGGCATAAGAAAAAGTAGGCAAAATAAAGAGTGATGCTGTAACGATGTTTCGAGCAAATTTGACGTGGTTCATAAATCGTCCTTGTTGAGCAAATGAGTAGAATATGTAAATCATTAACCAGATCTTGTAAGGTTTTATTAATGATATTTATTTTTATTTGCGTAATATACCCAAAACAAATAGAAATGCAAATATTTATCATTTAGATTAACAGTGGTATTGCAGATATAAAAAAGCCCCATTCAATAATGAGGCTCTATGTATAATTGTCAGTACTTCTCGATTTTCTATCAATCTAAATCAAGTTTATGACCGTGATCTGCTTTAGATTGCAAATATCCTTCATTGCCTTTTTTTACATGAGCGTGCGTATTAACCACTTCATCTAATTCAATCCCATAACCCTGAATATCTTGTATTTTTTTAGGATTATTAGTCACTAATTTTATTTTCGTGATCCCAAGAGCATTAAGCATTTGTGCAGCTTCTTTAAAATCACGTAAGTCATCCCCAAAACCAAGATGATTGTTTGCTTCATAAGTATTCATACCTTGGCTCTGAAGCTCGTATGCATCTAATTTATTATATAAGCCAATGCCGCGTCCCTCTTGGCGAAGGTATAAAATAATACCGCCACTCTCAGACATACGATTTATAGTCTCTTCTAATTGCTCGCCACAGTCGCAACGTGATGAATGAAACACATCACCGGTTAAACATTCTGAATGCATACGAACTAAAGGCGTAATTTGAGTTTTATCTGCTTGCTTAAATACGACAGCAACGTGTTCTTTTTCAGTCTCTAACCCTTCAAACGAAAGCATTTCTGCTGGGATACTACTTTGTTGTCCTACCATTAACTCTATACGGGCTCTTACGTCTGCCATGCTGATTTACTGCCTTTTTCAATGAGAAGAGTAGACCTTCTACGATTTAATCAGATAAAAAGATCATAAGCATAGCTAGTTAAAATGCAAGACGCAAAAAAAAGGTCTAACAAATGTTAGACCTTTATTAATAAATTACTTATTTATCCTAATAACATTAATCAAGTGCTCAATTATTACGCAAAAAAGCAACATAAGAAAAAGGTGATTTTAGGATTTATGCTACATTGCCGCTTTAAAAATGCTCACAATCTCATCATGTGTTGCTTGTTTAGGGTTAGTAAAACCACAAGCGTCTTTTAATGCATTTTCAGCAAGTATATCGAAGTCTTCCTCTTTTGCGTTCAACTCAGTAAGACCAGAAGGAATACCAACATCTTGTGATAATACTTTTATCGCATTCAGCGCCGCTTGAGCCCCCTCTTCATTTGTCATGCCTTCAACATTTACGCCCATTGCTTCTGCTACGTCTTTTAGGCGCTCAGGGCAAACTTTTGCATTGTAGCTTTGTACGTGAGGAAGAAGAATCGCGTTACATACGCCATGTGGAAGGTCATAAAAACCACCCAGTTGATGCGCCATTGCATGAACATAACCTAAAGACGCATTATTAAATGCCATTCCAGCCATAAACTGTGCATATGCCATTTGCTCACGTGCTTCAATATTCTGACCATCAGAAACGGCAGTACGCAAATGTGCTTGGATTAATTCCATCGCTTTAATCGCAACAGCGTCTGTAATTGGCGTTGCTGCAATAGATACATACGCTTCAATCGCATGCGTTAATGCATCCATACCTGTTGCTGCGGTTAGTGATGCTGGTTTAGCAAGCATCAACTCAGGATCGTTCACAGACATTAATGGTGTTGTATGCTTATCAACAATAGCCATTTTAATATGACGAGCTTCATCCGTAATAATACAGAAACGCGTCATTTCTGATGCCGTGCCTGCTGTTGTATTAATAGCAACAAGTGGCATTTGAGGTTTAGGCGATTGATCTACACCTTCATAGTCAGCAATTTGACCACCATTAGCGGCAACTAAAGCGATGCCTTTCGCACAATCGTGTGGAGAGCCACCACCAAGCGAAATAACAAAATCACACTCGTTTTCTTTAAGAATTTTCAAGCCTGCATCTACATTACCGATAGTTGGGTTTGGTTGTGTTCCATCGAACACTGCAACGTCTACACCGCGCTCGATTAATAGATCAGACACCTGCTTAACCATACCAATTGCAACTAGCACATTATCAGTAACAATTAACGCTTTTTTGTAGCCTTGAGATTTAATGCTATCCATTGCTTCAGTCAAGCAACCTGCACCCATAAAATTTATTGTAGGAATAAAAAATGCACTCATAACCAACTCCAATATTATTCATATAATTTTAAGAACTGATTATGTTGTAACATTGATAGTATTAATAACTTTTTGATCTAAGACAATCTTTGTAACGGGTTTAATTTGTTACAGCAAAAATGTGAACTAGAGCATTTAAACTAATGCGTAGGATCACATAAAAAACGCTAGTTTATTGATAATAAAGACAATAGTTAAATGATTAACTGGTGCCCATTCTCTTTAAGCCATTTTTTACACTCTTGAAAATCTGGCATTACTCGTTCGACTTCTTTCCAAAACTGAGGTGAATGATCATGATGAATGAGATGACACAATTCATGAATTACCACATAATCCACTACGCGATTTGGCGCTTGCATGATTAACCAATTAAACTCTAAATCCCCGTAAGGCGTACAACTTCCCCAGCGGCTTTTAAACTCTTTAATACGAATAACCGCGGTTTCAACCCCTACCATCGGCGCATAGCGGTGAACTTTTTCACGAATTTTCTTTTCAGCATTCTGCTTATACCAATTCACCAAGGCACGATTAATATACTGCGGTTGATGTTTAGGTTCAGGCACGGTGACCAAAATACGCCCTGCGATCAATTTAGTTTGAGTTAGCTCACCCGCCACCACTTTTAAGCGATAATTTCGCCCAAGGTAAGGGAAAGCCTCACCCGACACATACTCTCTCGTATTCGTTGGTGTCGCATGCTGATTTAACGCGAGCTTTTCGATAATCCACGCGTGCTTATCTGTAATTACCTTTTCTATGCGATCAAGATCGAGCCTTCTTGGCACAACAACAGTGACCTTTCCCTCTTCCACTTTAATGGACGCGGTTTTTATGCGAGAAGTGCGCTCAATGTAAACGCAATAATTTTCTCGCTGGATCATCTCTGCCTTTTTCTCTTTTGCCATGCTACTTATTTCCAAACTTGGTTTTCGCCAAGTCCATAAAGCGATCTTGTAGAACCGTCACCAACGCTTTATCACCAAAGGGTTGGTCAAGCACAGCACATTTGATCTCTTTCTTCATGCGTTTTATTTCATCTTGCTTATTGAAGAAATCGACAATTTCCGTTGCTTCATCAAGCATAACCACTAACGCTTGAGTTACCGCTTTAATCTCATCATGGGTTGATTCGGCAATCACATCGCCATCACTGACCTTGGTGACTTCAGCGATAAGAATATTGTAAAAAGCGAACTCCGTTTCAGACAAGCCGACATCCTGTGCTGCTTGCTGATACTGTGACCCAATATCCCCTCTCATTTCTAACATTAACTCAAGCTGCTGTGCCCACTTGCCTGCGGTTTTTTCGATAATGTCACGCAAGCGTAAACTCAACGAACGATAATATTCTGGGTCTTCATCCAAATTAATTGTAATGTGGTGCTTAATGGCACTTTCTATTTCAGAGGCTTTTGATTCATCTGATTTAATGGTTGCAATGCTTTCTTTAAAATTGGCTGCCAGTAAATCAATCGGTGCGATTTTTGGATCAACACCTGTACTAAGAATATGCTCATCCACCAATTGACGCACTTTGGCACCAATCTCGCTCATATCTAGCCCTTCGTCTCGAAATTTGCTTTTTGAGGCATTGTGGATCTTGCCTAATAACTTCATATCAGGAATAAACGGAGCGGCTTCGGCATCAGGCAAGATAACATTTAACTGCTTGGCAAACTGTTTGAATGCCATGTCAAATTGCGCTCGCACTGTTTCATCTTTTAATACTAAAACGTAATCATCAATATCGTCACTCGGTTTGTCATTTTTAAGTACCAGCTTAAAGAACGACATGGCACGCGTATGCTTGGCTTTCAGCTTTGGTATTTCATCTTTTAAGCTTTGATACGAACCTTCTATATCATCGCTGCTGAACAACTCTAACGCCTCAGTAAGATGGGTCGCTAAGCCATGATAATCCACCACATAACCACACTCTTTGCCTTTATAGGTTCGGTTCACACGAGCAATGGCTTGCATTAAGGTGTGATCTTGCAGCTTTCTGTCGATGTACATCACTTGAGCAATAGGTGCATCAAAGCCCGTTAACAGCATGTCTTTGACTATCAAAAAAGCGGTATTATTAAACTTTTTATTTTTCTCTTCTGTGCCTTGTTTATCGATACCAAATGGCTTTTTAAAATTGGCGATAACCTTCTTTTGATGCACTTTATCTGTGTATAGAGAGAAGTACTTTTCATCATTGTGATCGCCAGAGATAATCACCTCTGAGTGAGGCGCACCTAATTCATCTAAAGTCTTTTTAAAAATAGCCGCCGCATGACGACTGCCCACCACGATCATTGCTTTAAAGCCATCAGGACGAATATGTTCTTTGTAGTGTTTGATTAAATCGATACACACCCAACGAATACGCGCAGGGGCTTCACGAACCGCCTTCTCTACACCGTATTTCCTTTTGATCTCACGTTGTTCTTCTTCAGTGTATTCACCAAAGTATTCTTCAAACAGTTTATCGAGTGAATCACCTGCGACTTCCGATTTCACTTCACGGCCTTCATAAAGCAATTTAACCGTTGCACCATCTTCTACCGCTTGGTTTATTTTGTATTCATCGATGTAACCACCAAAGGCTTGGCTCATTTTTTGAGTTTTCAGCAATGGCGTTCCTGTAAAACCAATTTTAGGCGCATTCGGTAACGCGGCATTAATCGTCATTGCCAAACCACCAAATTGGGTTCGGTGCGCTTCATCAGCCAAGACAATGATTTTGTCACTTGGGTTTAAATCAACAAAGCCTTCGGCTACCGTTTTTTGTTTCTCTTGTTCTTTTTCGAGATCAGCAAATTTTTGTACCATCGCGGTCACAAGATCAGAGCTGTCTTTCTTTAGTAATTCTTTTAATTCTGCCACGGAGCCTGCGTTATATACCGTCTCACCCTGCGCATCACGGAAGGTATTTGATAGCTGCTCATCAAGCTGAGTTCGGTCGGTAATAAACACCAACTTATACTGTTTTAATTCTTCATCACGACGCATTTTTACGGCAAGCATCACCATGGTCAGCGATTTACCACTGCCTTGAGTATGCCAAACTACACCACTTCTTTCTTTTCGATCCTTGCCTGATTTCAAGCGTTCAATCACTTTATTAACGGCGCGATATTGCTGATAACGCGCCACTTTTTTAATTAAACGACCATCATCGGTTTCAAATAGAATGAAGTTTTGCAGAATATCGAGAAAGTTTGAAATACTGAACATGCCCGCCAATAAACGCTGTTGCGCGGTAACTTCTGTTAATACCTCGTAACTTGCTGCTGGCTCAGCGGCTTGTTGCCATTCATCATGCTCTGCTGAGTTATCTTTACTCTCGTCTAACGCATCATCAGGGATTTGAACCGTAATTGCAGAATGAAGTGGAACGATATTATCGCGTAATGACTGTTGTGCTAATTGTGCATCAGAAAATGGATACGCGTCTTTCCAATCACCATAATGCTGACTGTTTGAGCTGATGGTGCCCACTTTGGCTTGATCTCGGCAAGTCGATACCATGAGTTGGTTATACCAAAACAGTTTTTCAGCCCCTTCGTGATCATCGGTATGACGTAGATTCGCGTAACGGCGTAATTGATTAATGCCATCACTCATTGGCGCGGAGATATACGGTGATTTACACTCAATCACAGCTAACGGAATACCATTAACAAAGCAGACAATATCTGGAATGATGCTTTGGTTTGTACCTTCTACTTTAAATTGATTGGTACATAAGAACTCGTTGTTACTTGGGGTTTCAAAATCAACCAGTTTAACCGTCTGCCCTTTTCGCCCTTTGCCTAAGTCTTGCTCTACTGAGAGGTAATTAACCATGGTTTGATAGAAGGCGTGGTTATATTCCATTAAGGCGGCGAAATTGGGGTGCGTGACTTCACGAGAGACTTTGCGAAGGTTCTCATCACTTATCCACGGGTTAATGCGTTTAATCGCGGCTTCAAGACGTTTTACTAACACCACATCACGCAGGTAAGTACGCTCAGGAATGCCATCGGCGCAAGCATAATCTGGTGACAATTGTTTGCCTTGAATGTAAGTCCACCCTAATTGAACCAACTGAGCAATGGCAGGGGCTTCTACTTTATTGAATTCGTTGTTTTTCATGTACCTAGCCTGATTTTCTCATCACTATTTTTATGTCCCGACTTGGGGGGTGACTTAGGGGGTAACTTGGGGGGGCATTGATAATAATCACCAATGACCCAAGGTGTAATTGACGCTAATGTGGTTATTCGCTGTCTACCTTTACTCGTACTTTGCCTGTTAGGAGATCTTGCATAAGGGCTTTTTTGAGTGACACTTTAGACGTTTTTATCTTCATTAAAGTTTGAATACGACCATCCACAGCAGACAATGTATCGCCGATTGCTTTCTGCTCAGATAAAGGTGGAATAATAATTTTAAGTAAATTTAATGACTCTCCACTAATTCCCGCTCTTGTCGTAAACTTACTGCTATGAATCATTTGCTGTCTCATATAATTAGCCTGAAACGCATATTTACAATAATTAATATCAAAAATTTTTCGCTTCTGACGAGCTCGAATTACAAAACCGTTATAAACAACATTATCTAAGCTACCTAAATACACATTCGTGAATCCAATTTCATCTGCCGTTTCAGATGTACGAGTAATAAATATATCACCTAGATTTACTTTAAAGCGACTCAGTTCACCTTCGGTCATTTCAACTCTGTTCGTCAACATGCCATCATAAATACCGTTTCCATCATAAACATTACGGTAGCTAATGATAGGAACACCCTGACCAAAAAACTCTTTACCCTTATTTACACCGTTTTTAAGAGTAAATACGTTATCAAAAGTATCAACCTCCCATCCCTTCGGAATTCTGCCCACTGGCGAGTCTTTAAATTCCGTATGTGGTTTTTCATCTACACCAACACCGCGCGTTAGTAGCTCTTGCATCATGCCTGTTTTTAGGTCTTTGAGCTTGTTAATTTGCGCCTGTGTTTTTTCTATCACTTCATCGACTGAGGTGAGAATAGCGGCGATTTTTTGTTGTTCTGGGAGTGGTGGGAAGGTGGGAAAGGCACCGATAAACTCTTAATATTATCAGCATTAATATTTATATTTGAGCTGCCCTGAGTAATTGCTGCGATCTGAGATTGACATATATCGGACTCATAAGCATATCCAAAGTAGCGAGTTGATACTTTAGTTTCATCAAAGCGAAAACGAATCAGATAAGAAGCAAAAACTGAAGGATATTGTTTATCAACAATTCCATAACGACCAATCGCACCACTTCGTGCAAAAAGAAAATCACCTATATCAACTTTAAATTGATTAAATTCCTTCTCATTGATAGGAAGTCTTGGCATATCTTTATAATTGATTTTTGGATTATTTAAATCAGTGATTCGAATTAAATACGTTCCACGATCATTATATGCATTATTTGTGTAATACCCTTGCTTATGCTCTTTTGTAAAAGAGCTAACCTTTCTTTCTATCCACCCCTCAGGCACAAACTCACTCATAACCCAACTCCTTCAAGTAACCTTGCATTACTTGTTCGGCTTCGGTCACTTGTGCATCTAACTCATGCAGTGATACTTAGTATTTATCCCACCAGTGTTCTAGTTGGCTGATGATCTTCGCATCAACATCACCCACTTGTTCTTCAACAACCAGACGGATTTGCTCTTTGCTTTCAATGCTTGGTTTGAATGCATAATAATCGTTGTCTTTTTTATCACTTTTTATATCAAAGACGACCGATACATCAAAGCCGTTTAGCATCTCTTCTTGAATGTATTCGTCATTCACTTCACGCATTGGAATGCCACCGTGAAGGATTGCACGTACATCAAAGATCTCCGCTGGAGGTGACGTATCCGCATAACGGCGAATGTTAAGGTTAAAATCGTTCTCAGCAATTTCAGAGAATGGAACCACACGCGCATAACGCTTAATATCACACTGGCTTTCAAACGAGTGGTTTTCAAAGGTGGCGACAATTTTAGCAATGTCTTCTGGGCGCAGTTTATTTTGATTTTTACCCTCTGCAAATTCCAACTCACCATTAATGAACAACACCTTGCCTTTACGTGCGCTTGGTTTGTTCTTATTGATGATAAGCAAACACGCAGGAATGCCCGTACCGTAGAATAATCCTGATGGCAAACCCACCACGGCTTCTAATAAATCGTCTTCTAAAATCCCTTGGCGAATGGCTTTTTCACTTGAGCCACGGAATAACACCCCATGAGGCATAACCACGCCTACCATGCCTTCGCTGTTGGTGCTGGCGATCATGTGTTGTACAAAGGCTAAATCACCTGCGTCTTTTGGTGGTGTGCCGTAAGGGAAACGTCCAAAACCGTCGTTATCACACTCGTCTTTACCCCACTTTTTCAGTGAGAACGGTGGGTTGGCAATAACGCGGTCAAAGCTCATTAACTCGCCGCCTTCGGTGTGCTGTGGGTCTCGCAGTGTATCGCCTTTACGAATATCGGCATTTTGTACGCCATGTAAGAACATGTTCATCTTACAAATTGCCCATGTGTTCAAGTTCATCTCTTGACCATACAGTGACAAGTTAGCGGCGTTTTCACCCTGCTTTTCTAATTGGTTACGCGTTTGAACAAGCATACCGCCCGACCCTGATGTTGGATCGTAAATACGCATTCCTGCATGAGGCTTTAATAACTCAACCAATAGCTGAACCACTTCACTTGGGGTATAAAACTCGCCGCCTTTTTTGCCTGCGCTATCGGCAAACATTTTAATCAGGTATTCGTAAGCCGTACCCAGTAAATCAGGACGCTCAAAGTCTTCATTACGTAAACGGTATTTATTGAAATGCGACAGTAAATCTTGCAGCTTTTTATCTGACAGTTTGTTTTTGATGTTGAAGTCAATCGTCACTAACACGCCTTCTAGCGCCGAGTTGTATTCTTCGATTGATTCTGTCGCTTTGTTTAGCGTTTCACCGATGTTGTGCTTTACATCTTTAAGTGCTGACCAACGGGCATTTTCTGGGATAAAAAAGGTACTGTCGTATTCGTCTTCATCATTAGCAAGATCTTCAGCTTGTTCCTGTGTTTTGCCTTTGTCTAGGTAGTATTGAATGACTTTTTCTTGAGATTCTTCAAACGCATCCGATAGGCGCTTTAAAAACATCATGCCGAAGATGTAATCTTTAAATTCAGACGCATCCATGTTGCCACGAAGAATGTCGGCGGTTTCCCATAAGAAGGATTCGAGCTGTTGAAGAGATAGCTTGTTAGTCATGCAATAGAGCCTAATTAAATAAGAGGTAACGTGTATCAAGTAACACGTCTATTCAAACGAATTGATATGTGGTGGATTTTACGAGGTTATGCCGTTGGGGGCAATCGAACCGTCAGATAAACGTAGACAATAGATAAGAAAAAAGCCAACGAATCAATTCATTGGCTTTTGGATATCATGGAATAACTAAACTGCGATTAAGAACGCTTTGGCTGCTGGTACGTTTTACCTGCGGCTTGATACGTTTCTTTTTGCTTCATATCGAACATTGCATAGAAGAACCAAGCGATGAATTTAATAACGTCATCACCTTCGTTCATGATCCACTCTGCAAGCTCTTGTGCTTCGCCGTTTTCATCTTCATCATTAAATACGTGATAAATACGTTGCTCGCCTTCAACTTCAGCAAGACGGAATTGACCCGCTAGCGATTGTGCCGCTTCAACGATGTCTTGGTCTTCACACGTTTTTAATGCTTCTAGCACTTGAGGAAGATTTTCTTTTTGGCATAGTTCTTTAACTAGTGTTTCAAATTCATTCTGTTGCATTTTAATTTAACTCTTTTAGTCAACATGTCATCTAGATAGCGCAATTTTAGCAGCAATAAAAATTTATTCGATAAGAATTCGTTTTAATCCTTGATATTTCGCCTTCACTTTGGCTTTATGGAAGTATTAATTACCTATTATTGAATGGATTCAGATGTCAGATAAATTAGATACCAAATACGTTACCGCCGGTCGCAATAAAAAATGGACAAAAGGCGTGGTAAATCCACCTGTTCAACGTGCCTCTACCGTGGTGTTTAATACCGTTGCTGAAAAAACGCACGCCATGATTAACCGAGCAAAACAAACTCTATTTTATGGACGCCGTGGCACTGAAACTCACTTTGCCCTGCAAGATGCGATGGTTGAGCTTGAAGGTGGGACGGGTTGTGCTTTATACCCTTGTGGTACGGCTGCGATTGCGAATGCGATTTTATGTTTTGTAAAAACCGGCGATCATATTTTGATGGTTGATGGCTGTTATGAACCTACTCGTGATTACTGTGACACCATCTTGAAGAAAATGGGAATTGAAACCACCTATTACGATCCTATGATTGGTGAAGGCATTCGTGATTTAATTAAGCCTAATACCACGGTGTTATTTACTGAATCACCTTGTTCTATCACGATGGAAGTTCAAGACGTTCCGCTACTTGCTCGTATCGCACATGAGTCCGATATTGTCGTTATGCTTGATAATACGTGGGCTGCGGGTGTGAACTTCTCACCGTTTGATCATGGTGTTGATATCTCTATTCAAGCCGCAACCAAGTATATTGTCGGTCACTCAGATGTGATGTTAGGCACTGCAGTCGCTAATGAAAAGCATTGGGAGCAACTGCGCGAGCAAAGCTATTTAATGGGCCAATGTATCTCACCTGATGACGCCTATTTAGCAATGCGCGGTTTACGCACTATGGGCGTTCGTCTAAAACAGCACGAAGCTAGCAGCATTAAAGTAGCTAAGTGGCTTGAGCAGCATCCACTGGTTGATCACGTTCGTCACCCTGCACTTGAAAGCTGCCCGGGCAATGAGTTTTATCAACGTGATTTTAAAGGCTGTAATGGCTTGTTCTCTTTTGTGCTAAAACAATCTGATAGCAAAGCGACAACTGCGCTGCTTGATGGCATGAGTCATTTTAGTATGGGTTATTCTTGGGGTGGCTTTGAAAGCTTGATCTTAGCGAATGAACCAAAAAGCTTTAATGCATTAAGAACGGTGGCTCATCCTCAGTTTGAAGGGACTTTGATCCGCGTTCATATTGGATTAGAAGATGTGGATGATTTGATTGAAGATTTAGAGCAAGGTTTAGCTCGATATCAAGATATGCTCTCTGCCTAACTCAGTTTATATCGTTTTTACTTACAAAAATGGCGACTCCTAAATGGGTCGCCATTTTTATATCTGTCTGTATTTAATATCAATTCTGATAAAAAATTAACGCTTTCTTTCTTGTTTTGTTAATTCAAAATCGAATTCGTCGGGAAAAAGGATTTGCCCTTCTTCGTTTTGGTTTGGGAATACAACAACCGCTAATTCATCATCTTCAAGACCTGTTGTCCAGCGACTGTGCCATTTGTTTAATGAAATAGACTCTGCTTTACATACGTCCCATTCACCTGTTGCCCATGCTTCTGCAAACTCTTTATTTGGCCATACAGGAACGCAATCTTCTTCTTCGGTATTCAACATCACACAACCGTGTTCATCAGTCAAAATCCAAATTTCACGATTAGCGACAACTTCTTTCATAAAGTAAGTAAAACGCTCTTCTTCATGAGAATTTACGATTTTGTCCATTGCTTGTTGATCTAATTGGCTCATTTACTGTTCCTAATATGTGGACTGCATTTGTATTATCCAGATAGAATATCACAAAAAAAGCCCATACTAGATATTCTAATATGGGCTTTTGAACATTTATTCTATGCGTCTATTTTAGTATTCGACGACTTTAATTTTATGGAACATGCGATACAACACAGGAACCACAATTAAGGTCAGTACGGTTGCGAAACCTAGACCAAACATAATGGTTACCGCCATTGGTTTAAAGAAGGTATCTGGTAATAGTGGGATCATACCTAAAATGGTCGTAATTGCTGCCATACAAACCGGACGAACACGGCTTAATGCGGCATCGACAACCGCATGATAAGGTTCTTTACCTGAATGTATCTCTATCTCTATTTGATCAAGCAGTACGATACCGTTTTTCAACAGCATGCCACTCAAACTCAAGAAACCAAGCAATGCCATAAAGCCAAATGGCGTATTTAACACCAACAGTCCCGTTGTTACACCGATAAGTGCTAATGGAACCGTTAACCAAACAATGACAGATTCCTTCACACTGTTAAATAGGAATACTGTTACTAAGAACATGAACAGATAACCCATTGGCATGGTTTGGAATAGTGACGCTTGAGCATCACGAGATGATTCATACTCACCGCCCCACTCCAAGCTGTAACCCGTAGGGAAATCAATTGCTTCAATTTGTGGTTGTAAACGTTTTTGCAATGTTGATGCCGTTTCTTCACCTAAAATATCAGGATCGGCCATTACGGTTAACATACGTTTACGGTTTTTACGCACAATCAGCGGATCTTCCCAAATTACGTCGTAGCCCAATACCACTTGTTGCAATGGAATGTATTGTGACAACGCTGGGCTCCAAATTTTCATGCCTTCGATGGTGCTAATATCTACACGTTCATTCTCAGGCAAACGAGTAACGATTGGCATTAATGTTGTCCCATCACGGTACACACCAATGGCTTTACCAGAGAACGCCATTTCAAGCAGTTCATTAACATCCGTTTTGGAAATACCATATCGACGCGCCTGACTTTCGTTAAATTGAGGTTCAAGCACTTTAGTACGCTCACGCCAATCATGACGTACGTTTGTTGCGCCTGGATCTTGGTGCATTACTTCAATAACTTGTGCCGCTAAACCACGGAGTATGGTTGGATCTGACCCCACAATTCGCGCTTCAACTTTTGCACCACCACCCGGCCCTAACTCAATCAGTTTTAGCTTGTATTGAATTTGAGGATAGTTGGCTTCGATATGATCTCGAAACTTGTCCATCAAATCAGGTAACGCTAAATAATCATCAACACGAGTCATGATCTCACCATAAGCTGCATAGCTCTTCTCTGGTGCATAAGTCAGCATGAATCGTTGCAAACCTTTACCTGCGGTTGTTGTCACATGTTCAATATGATTTTGCTCTAAGATCCACTCTTCTAGCTCTTTTAGCGTTGCGTTAGTTGAACGAATATCCGTCCCTTCTGGCATCCATACATCCACCATAAAGATTGGAGTGGTAGAAGATGGGAAGAAAGACTGTTTAACTTTAGTAAAGCCATACATGCTGCCACCAAGCGCAACAACCAAGATAAGCATGGTTGCTAATGAATAGCGCATACAAAATTCAAGGAATCGCTTATAAATAACAAAGATCATTCCATTGTATGGGTCTTTTTCTTCTATGCTTTCCTCGTCATTTTGTACTGTTTCTTTAAAGAATAAAGAAGCAAAGAAAGGAGTAAGAGAAATAGCAGTAAACCAACTCAGCATTAAAGAGATAAGCAGAACGGTAAACAGGGTTCCACAATACTCGCCAGTCGCATCATCCGATAAACCGATAGGTGCAAACGCAGTTACCGCAATAACGGTTGCACCTAATAATGGCCATTTAGTTTGCGTAACAATATCGGTAGCCGCTTGCAAGCGAGTTCGCCCTTTTTGCATACCAATGAGTATGCCTTCAACCACCACAATAGCGTTATCTACGAGCATACCAAGAGCAATAACCAAAGCACCTAAAGAAATACGTTGTAAGTCAATCGCAAAATATTTCATAAAGACAAATGTGCCTGACACTGTCAGTAGTAGAATAAGTCCAATAAGTAAGCCTGAGCGTACGCCCATAAAGAACAGTAAAACGATAATAACGATAGCAACGGCTTGACCAAGACTGACCACAAAACCACTTACTGATTTATCTACTTCTTTTGGTTGGCTGTATATCTCTGAAATATCAATACCAATGGGTTGTTGTTCTTTCAGTTCTAACATTCGTTGATCAACCAGTTTCCCAATTTCGACAACGTTAACGCCAGCACTAAAAGAAATGCCCATATTCAAAGCAAAGTTACCATTAAAGTTAACTAAATTGCTTGGTACTTCAACATAACCACGTTTAACTTCAGCAATGTCTTTTAGATAAATAAGGCCTTGTGCCCCGCCTTCGGTAATAATTAAATCACCAAGTTGTGACACATCTTCAAACTCGCCCGTTGGGTGTATTTGAATGTATTCAGATCCTATTTTTACTGCACCTGCACTCGATACTGTATTTTGGTTTGATAGTAAGCCATATAACGTTTGAGGTGAAATACCAAGGCTTGTCATTCGTTTTAATGACGCTTCAATAAAGACTTGCTCTTGTTGCACACCAGAAACGGATACCTTACTTACTCCATCAACCAATTCTAGTTCACGACGTAAATAATCAACATAATCAAGCAACTCTTTATAGGAATACCCTTGACCAGTAACGGCTAAAAGTACTCCGTAAACATCACCAAAATCATCAATAACGGACGGTTCACCAACACCCGGAGGTAATTGACGTTTCAAGTCATTTACTTTTCGGCGCAGTTCATCCCAAATTTGAGGAAGATCATCAGGTCCATAATTGTTTTTCATGGTTACCGTTATTTGTGATAAACCACGACTTGAAAGTGAATTTACTTCATCAACATAGGTTAATTGCTGAATTGCTTTCTCTAAAGGATAAGTAACCTCTTCTTCAACCTGTTCAGGGGTTGCTCCTGGATAATTGGTTACGACCATGGCATCTTTAATGGTGAAGGCTGGATCTTCTAATCGCCCCAAGCCAAAGAAAGCCGATGCACCACCAATCATAAAGATCAGAGTCAACATCCAGCTAATCACTTTATTTTGTATAAAGTAAGCTGCAATTCCTTTTTCTTGACTCATTATTTATCCTCCGCATTGATGATATTCACTTCTAGGCCGTCACGTAATCGTGAGACGCCTGCAATAACAATACGATCTCCTGTTGAAACACCATCGACAACTCGTAATCCAAACGATGTCGCTTTGGTGGTGACTACTTTTTGTTTTTTTATTTTATTCTCAGAATCGACGATCCAGACGTATTTTTCTTTTTTATCAATGTCATCACCATCTTCATTAAATATGGCTTCAATAGGGATAATTAACCCAAATTGGCCAGCTACATTAGGGGAACTTTGCTTTGTGGTCACCTCTACCGCCATACCATCCAGAATAAATTGATCTTCTGGCATTGGCATGGTTAAGGTGACGAGATACGCTCCAGATTCTGGGTCAGGCTCTGTTGTATACTCTTTCACTATTGCATCGTAAGACTGTCCGTTATCAAGGCGAACAGATGCTTGAATTAACTCAACAACACCTTGGTTTGGTTGCTTTGAATATAATTTATCAGGTACTTGAACAATAATATCGACTGAATCTTTATTATTGATATTCACTATTTGCTGACCGACTTGAATCGTTTCAAATTGCTCAATACTGACTCGTGAAATAACACCATCAATTGGGGCTTTTAGTTCGGTGAAGCTGAGTCGCAGTTTCGCTAACTCTAAGTCTGCTAATGCAATTTGACGCTGTGCTGCCAACTCATCAAATTGAGATTTAGCAAGCAGACCTTTCTCAACAAGAGGCTTTGAACGTTTATATTGACTGTTTGCAACACTGTATCTTGCGCGTGCATTATCAACATCGATGTTGAAGTCTGTTTTATCTAGTACTGCTAATACCTGTCCTTTTTTAACCGTCTCACCTGCACGAACATTAAGCTCTTTTACTTCACCAGAAAGTCTAAAACTTAAATGAGAACGATCGGCCGCTATTGCAACAGCGGGAAGATAAAGACTATCGCTAACTAAACCTGAATCAATCTTTTTAACGATAACGTTAGGAACTTCTATTTCAGTATCCATAGGGGCAGGACTGCAAGCAGTTAGTAATATAGCTGTTGAAAGTAAGGATAGTTTCATTAATTGCTGCATAATTATAATCCTCTCTCCTTGACCCATTTACGAACTTTCATTCCTTCTTCTAGCCCAGAAATACCTGAAGAAACAATTTGCTCAGAATCATTAAGCCCCGAAATCACTTGTCGTTTTTCATTCAACTCTATCTCGACTTTCTCAACGATACCTTGCTCAGATACACGCCAGACATAGGTGATCTCACCATCTTGTTCAGTCGCTGAAAGCGGAAGCTTTTCACTTCCCCCTTTTGGAATCGTGACTTTCACTTGACCAGACATTCCCGGTAGTATTCCTAAATCCTTAGGTCTAGGCATGCTCATTTTTACAGTGTAGCTTGATGTTTTACTGTCGGCTTCTGTATCAATTTCTTCAAATTCTAAAGGGAATTTTGAATTAGGGAACGAATCAAAAGAAACACTTGCTGAGACCTCAGAAAAACTAAATCGCTGCAATAAGTAATCTGGAAGTTGGAAGACGACGTATAAAATATCATTGGTTTGAATATGCATAATTGATTCTTTCGCATTTACATATTCAAAATTTTTGGTTGGTAATAATGAAATTGTTCCATCATAAGGTGCGGATAACTTGGTGTAACTTAAATTTGCACTCGCTTGGTCTAGCGTTGCTTTCGCCGTTTTTCTATTAGCTACCGCGGTATCATAATCTTGCTCTGACACAACTTGGTCTTTACGAAGCTTTTTAACCCGCTGATATTGAACATCAATTAATCGATACTGTGCTTGGGCTTGCTTTTGAATTAAACGGTATTCATCTGGGTTTATTGTTGCTAGTAACTGCCCTTTGGTAACTAATTGACCCGCATGAACATCTAAGCTATTAAGTTGACCGGGAACTCGAAAGGCAAGAACTGCTTTATCTCCGGCTTCAGCTTGCGCTGGAAACAATCGAGAAGTTTCATGATCGCCAACAGTGACGGTCATTATTTTAGCTGGTCGCGACTCTGGTTCAGCAATTACTGGGGCTTGTTTTCCACACCCAACAAGAAGCGTTGAACTTAACACCGTCGCTACCATCGTTTTTTTGAACATAAACCGTTCCTTGTAATGGTATATATAAGAATTATTCCTCATATCCCTACCGTCATCCAGTCAATAAGAATAATAAGTTATAAAAATACTCTTATTTATTCTTTTTTATGATTTTTCCCTTTTTCATACTCAGCACGAAAATCAGGCATAACTTGATCGCAAATGCCAAAATATGGCGCTTCACGTAACCCTAAAATATAGGCTTCTTGAGAACAATAGATAGTCGTTCCAGAGGTATGCCCTTCAAGGTACGCATTATAGAATGCCTCCGTAACCGCCTCCTCTGGGTTTGCACTTTCTAGAGTTTCCTTTTCTTGAACTAAAAAGCCATTTTTTGCTCTTTGCTCTCCATATTGGAACCAATCATCCGTATTTTTTTCTTTTACTTCAGATTGTGAAGCTGTACAGCCAACTAATAACAACATCATTAGACTAACAACTTTCTGCTTCATACTTCCTCCAAGAACAATCTAAATCACACAATATCAACAACATAATAACCTAGTTTAGACATAAACAGTTAACATTAAAAACACAAGTATAAAAAAAGCACTCAGTTTATGAGTGCTTTCTTAAATCCTAGAAATATAAATCAATTAATTCATTTCCGCGATTTTAACTTTCCATGTATCAGGGCCGATTTGATGCGCATTTGCCCCTGTTGAATCAACAGCAACCGTTACTGGCATATCTTCCACTTCAAATTCATAAATGGCTTCCATTCCCAAGTCTTCAAAAGCCACTACTCGTGCTTTTTTAATCGCTTTGGCTACTAAATAAGCCGCACCGCCTACCGCCATCAAATACACGGCTTTTTTATCTTTAATAGAAGCAACCGTTGCTGGGCCACGCTCTGCTTTACCAATCATGCCCATTAAGCCCATATCAAGCATCATATCGGTAAATTTATCCATACGAGTGGACGTTGTTGGGCCAGCAGGACCTACGGCTTCATCGCCAACGGCATCAACTGGACCGACGTAGTAAATAAACTTACCATTGAAGTCAACGCCCTCAGGTAAACCCTCACCGCTTTCAATCATGCTTTGAAGACGCTTATGCGCTGCATCACGTCCTGTTAAGATTTTCCCTGTTAGCAGAACCGTTTCACCCGTTCGCCATTCTTGTACGTCTTCTTTTGTGATCGTATCAAGGTTAACTCGGCGTGTATTAGCACCGGCTTCCCACGTAATATCTGGCCACTCTTCAAGTTTTGGTGGTTGTAAGTCCGCCGGGCCTGAGCCATCAAGTGTAAAATGAACATGACGAGTCGCTGCACAGTTTGGGATCATGCATACGGGTTTTGATGCTGCATGAGTTGGTGCGGATTTGATTTTTACATCAACAACGGTTGTTAAACCACCAAGGCCTTGTGCACCAATACCAAGCTTATTCACGCGATTAAAGATATCAAGACGAAGCTCTTCTTCTGCGTTCTCTGGACCACGATCGATCAACTCTTGAATGTCGATATGCTCCATTAATGATTCTTTCGCTAATACTGCTGCTTTTTCAGCCGTGCCACCAATACCTATGCCTAACATACCTGGTGGACACCAACCCGCGCCCATTAGTGGTAAGGTTTTTTCTACCCATTCAGCAACATCATCTGAAGGGTTTAACATCACCATTTTTGTTTTATTTTCAGAACCGCCGCCTTTTGCCGCAATTTGAATTTCTACTTTATCGCCCGGTACCATATTAATGTGCACCACTGCTGGTGTGTTATCTTTTGTATTAATTCGCTTACCCGCAGGATCAGAAAGTACTGAAGCTCGAAGTGGGTTATCTGGATTCGTGTACGCCTGACGAGTTCCTTCATCAATCATTTGCTGGACGGTTAAATCTCCTTCCCAGCGTACATTCATGCCAATATTAACAAAGCAAGTTACAATTCCCGTATCCTGACAAATAGGACGATGTCCTTCAGCTGACATACGCGAATTTATTAAAATTTGAGCAATGGCGTCTTTCGCGGCTTGGCTTTGCTCTCTATGATATGCTTTTTCTAATGCTTGAACGAAATCAAGTGGGTGGTAGTAAGAAATATACTGCAGTGCATCAGCTACAGAGCTGATCACATCTTCATTACGGATGATAGTGTCTTTACGAACAGTCGTCATAGGGCCCTCTTAATATTTATGCTTCCATGGCTATTTTAAAATTATATTTTTTAATGACTTGAGCTATTGTCATCTATATTTTCTTTTAGAACTCGCAATATGATACTCTTGCTCTCCATTCAAGGCTATCGTTGCTCATCACACTCTGGTTATAAAAAACTCAAAATGAACAATCAATTAGATGCAAAACTACAAGTTACCCTACTTGATTATCAATCAAATTCTGTGATTGATTTATTTTCTGCAATAGAAAACCAACCTTGGGCAATGCTGCTTCATTCATCCGCTCACAAACACATAGATAATCGCTACGATATTTTAGTTGCGGATCCTATTGCTACTTTAGAAACTCACCATAACGTCACTCGTATTAATGTTATAGGAAAAGATCCGGTAACAAGTGAAGCTTGTCCTTTTCAACTACTTGCTCATTATCAAGAACGATTAACACCTCATTGTAATTCAATAAGTAAACTGCCCTTTATTGGTGGAGCATTAGGCTACTTTAGTTACGATTTAGGTCGTAGAGTTGAATCTATCCCTTCTATCGCTGATCAGGATATTCCAACAGCAGAAATGGCGGTTGGTATTTACGATTGGGCATTGATTGCGGATCATAAAACGTCGACACTTACTTTAATACAACCAGAAAGTAGTAATCGTCTTGATTGGTTAAAACAATTTGTAGCAATAAAAGAGGATAAACAAGAATTTACATTAACCTCTGACTGGCAATCAAACATGACTCAAGAGGAATATGCGAGCAAATTTGATAAAGTCCAAGCTTACCTGCAATCCGGAGATTGTTATCAAATTAACTTGGCACAACGATTTCAAGCTCAGTATGAGGGTTCTGAATGGGTTGCTTACCAGAAGCTCGCCATTAATAATGGGTCTCCTTTCTCTGCTTTTATACGTACACCTGAACTTACCATTCTTTCCGTTTCGCCTGAGCGCTTTTTACAAGTAGAAGATAAACAGATTGAAACCAAACCAATTAAAGGCACGCGCCCACGTTTACAAGATCCAATCCTTGATGCTAAAGAAGCTGAAATATTACGTAATAGCCCTAAAGACCGATCAGAAAACTTAATGATTGTTGATTTATTACGTAATGATATTGGTCGAGTCGCAAAGCCTGGATCTGTAAAAGTGCCTAAACTCTTCGAAATCGAATCTTTTCCTGCGGTGCACCATCTTGTTAGTACGATCGTAGGTGAGCTAAAACCTGAATATTCTGCCTGTGATTTACTTAAGGCTTCTTTTCCCGGAGGTTCAATTACCGGCGCTCCTAAAATAAGAGCAATGGAAATAATTGAAGAGCTAGAGCCACATCGTCGTAATTTATACTGTGGTAGCATTGGTTATATCAGCCGATGTGGGTCGATGGACACAAGTATCACAATTCGTACTTTACTCGCTTATAAACAGACTTTATATGCCTCTGCTGGTGGAGGAATTGTTGCCGACAGCGAAGTTGAACTAGAATATGAAGAGACATTACATAAATTAGGGAAAATTCTGCCTATTTTATGAACATTAATTAATAAAGGATTTGGTTTATGGATAGATATTTACTTCCCCAATTACTGCTCAATAAGCCAAATTCTTACAGTGACGCTTTAATGCAACATCCACGCTTTGAAAACGACAATTTTAAGCCTGCGGCAGTTCTTGTTCCTCTTGTAAAAAGAGCTTCTGGTTTGCACTTAATTTTAACGCAAAGAGCATCTCATTTACGTCACCATCCAAACCAAATTAGCTTCCCCGGAGGCAAGGTTGAACCCTCTGATTTATCCCTCATTCACACCGCTATTCGTGAAACAAATGAAGAGATAGGTATACTCCCATCGCAGATCAAACCATTAGTAAAACTTAACACTATACCAACAATATCTGGTTATAAAGTAACCCCCATAGTCGCTCTCATTGATGAAAATTATACCACCGCAATCGATTACGGTGAGGTTAGTAGCACATTTGAAGCACCACTCACCCATCTATTTAACCCTAAAAACACGACAAAACACAAAGTTTTTAACAAAAAACATACTTATGAACTAATTTTTATCCCATTTGAGAAAAAACTCATTTGGGGAGTTACAGCCGAAATCATTCATTCAATGAATTACATTTCAACTTAGAAAAATTAGCATTATTGATAAGTTTTACTAATATCAGATTCACATCTATTGTGACCATTATCAATTATTTTCTGATCTCCGTTCATCTTTTTTCATTTTCCGATCTGCGTCAAAGTTTTTCTCGCCAAAATAACGACAATAGCGCCGTTCCCAAAATTCCTGTTCCAAAAAATTAAGAGTATAATTATTATGCAAACAACAAATACTGCATCAGTAGGTGCAAAAAAAGCAAAGTGGACTTATAAAGATTTCACTTGGTGTCTTTCTCTATTCGGTACTGCTGTAGGTGCTGGTGTTTTATTCCTTCCAATTAAGGCTGGTGCTGGTGGTTTTTGGCCTCTAGTTATTCTTGCGTTGATTGCTGCTCCAATGACTTGGTTTGCACACAAAAGTTTGGCTCGTTTTGTTCTTTCTGCTAAAAACCCAGACGCTGATATTACCGATACGGTAGAAGAGCATTTTGGTAAAACTGGCGCGAACCTAATCACTTTTGCCTACTTTTTCGCGATTTACCCAATTGTACTTATTTACGGTGTTGGTATCACAAACACGGTAGACTCTTTCATGGTTAACCAACTTGGTATGGAATCTATTCCACGCTGGTTACTTTCAGGTGTTCTTATCACTCTGATGACATGTGGCGTAGTATTTGGTAAAGAACTTATGCTGAAAGCAACATCAGCAATGGTTTACCCTCTTGTATTCATCTTAATGGCATTGTCTATCTACCTAATTCCAGGTTGGAACACTTCAATGATTGCCGTTGACCCAGATTGGAGCTCTATGCCTTCAGTTGTTTGGTTAGCAATTCCAATCATTGTTTTCTCTTTCAACCACAGCCCTGTGATTAGCCAGTTTGCTAAAGAACAACGTCGCGTTTACGGTGAAGATGCAGTTGGTAAAACTGACATGATCACTGGCGGTGCAGCTATGATGCTAATGAGCTTTGTAATGTTCTTCGTTTTCTCTGTAGTTCTTTCTTTATCTCCAGAGCAACTAGCACAAGCACAAGCACAAAACATCTCAGTTCTTTCTTACCTAGCTAACGTACACGAATCTCCAATGATTTCTATCATGGGTCCTATCGTTGCATTTGCTGCTATCACTTCAAGCTACTTCGGTCACTTCCTTGGTGCTCATGAAGGTCTTGTTGGCCTAGCTAAATCTCGTTCAAATGCTCCTGTTGCTAAACTTGAGAAGTTCTCTCTTATCTTCATCGTTATTACTACGTGGATCGTTTCTATCATCAACCCAAGTATCCTTGGAATGATTGAAACAATGGGCGCACCGATGATTGCAGCTATCCTATTCCTACTACCTATCTTCGCAATGCGTAAAGTACCAGCAATGGCTAAGTACAAAACTTCAGCACCTGTACAAATCTTCACAGCATTATGTGGTGTTGCGGCGATTACTTCTGTAATCTACGGCGCTCTTTAATAACTAGTTTATAAATCCTTATAAGCATTAGTTACACGAAGTTAATAATAATGATAATAAAGCCCCCTCTTTTGGGGGCTTATTCGAGGTAATAACATGATTAGTGTTTTTGATATCTACAAAATCGGAGTTGGTCCTTCTAGCTCCCACACCGTTGGTCCAATGAAAGCAGGTAAAGAGTTTATCGACGATTTACGTGGCATGGGCAAACTGCGTGATATCACTAAAATCACTGTTGATGTTTACGGTTCATTATCACTGACAGGGAAAGGTCACCATACTGATATCGCTATCATTATGGGTCTGGCAGGTAACACGCCAGAACACGTAGATATTGACTCTATTCCGGGCTTCATCGCTCGTGTTGAAGAAACAGAGCGCTTACCAGTTGGCATGCATTGTCATACGGTTGAATTTCCAAAAGATGGTGGAATGAATTTCCACACAACTAACCTTTCACTGCACGAAAATGGTATGCAAATCCATGCGTGGGTTGATGGCGACGTTGTTTACTCTAAAACATACTACTCTATCGGTGGTGGTTTTATTGTTGATGAAGAACACTTCGGTAAAGAAGTAGAATCATCAATTCAAGTACCTTATGCATTTAATACTGCAGAAGAGCTTGTTGATTTATGTAAAGAAAACGGTTTATCTATTAGTACATTAGTGATGAAAAACGAACACGCTATTCTTGCAGAAGATGAAGTTCGCACTTATTTCGCTAAGATCTGGAAAACCATGCGTGATTGCATGGAAAAAGGCATGAACACTGAGGGCATCCTTCCTGGGCCTCTACGTGTACCTCGTCGTGCTGCGGCACTTCGTCAACAACTGCTGACTTCTGAAAAGACGTCTAAAGATCCAATGGAAGTAGTTGATTGGGTAAACATGTACGCATTCGCTGTAAATGAAGAAAACGCAGCTGGCGGCCGTGTTGTTACTGCTCCAACAAATGGCGCATGTGGCATTATTCCTGCTGTTTTAGCTTACTACGATAAATTCATCCAAACAGTAACTGAAAAAGATTACATTCGTTACTTTGCTGCTTCTGGCGCAATCGGTGGCCTTTATAAGCAAAACGCTTCAATCTCTGGTGCTGAAGTAGGCTGCCAAGGTGAAGTTGGTGTTGCCTGTTCTATGGCTGCTGCTGGTCTTGCTGAATTGATGGGTGGAAGCCCTGAGCAAGTCTGTATGGCTGCAGAAATTGGGATGGAGCATAACCTTGGTTTAACTTGTGATCCTGTTGCTGGTCAAGTACAAGTTCCTTGTATCGAACGTAATGGTATTGCAGCGGTTAAAGCAATCAACGCTACTCGTATGGCACTTCGTCGTTCATCAGCGCCTCGTGTTTCTCTTGATAAAGTTATCGAGACAATGCTTGAAACAGGTAAAGACATGAATGCTAAATATCGTGAAACCTCTCAAGGTGGCCTAGCAATCAAAGTTATCTGTTAATTAGAACTGACTTTACTAAATTATGAGGGCGTATATCGCCCTCTTTTTATTTCTCACTTTCTTCTTTATCTCTCCTATACTAAATATATACAATAAGTTGTTGAATAAACCACTCTTGCTATTAACAAATGACTCAGTTACTGTAATAATGACCTTATGAAAATAATTAGTATATTCCTATGATGAATAAGAAAAAACACTCTCTCTCACCAAGAGCGCAGAAATTAAGAGCTGAATGGACAGGGATGAACAGCGATCATCGCTTTATTTCTCATTCATTCAATTGCGTTAAAATCCATATACATACTCCTGATGATGGTATGTATAATCGTTCTATCGGTTGTTTAAAAGAAGGCAGAGAAAAAGCCCTAAAAGAAGCAATTAAACAACGAAATAAAGTTGGGAAGGAACTCTGGGGAAATTGTTGGAGTATGGTACTCAACTACCCTAGTCTATTCGAGCGTCTACCACACAGCTTAGAACCCGATATTATTACCAAAAAACGTACTCTGCATTCTGGAGAGGTTCGTACTACTGATTACTATATTGTTCGTTGGAAAGAATTAGTTGATGGTGAGTATAAACCAAAAAGTCGTTTATTCTCTCATGGAAACGGTAATGATAAATTAAGTGCTTACAGCAAAGCAAAAAAAGTAATGCTTGAAGTAAACAAAGAGTTCTTACCAATTTTGAAAAAAATGGGCCGTTTTAATATTATTAAAGTGATCTAATTTATATAGTTATATAAAAAATGGCGGATTATGATCCGCCATTTTTAAAAGTAAGATAGTATTATACCAATCGTAGTAAATAACTGATCATCCTAGCTGGTTAAAATACTCGATAACTGCGTTGAAATTTTTGATTGTAGAATAACTACTTATCGAAAAACTTCGTCTTGTTCTCAAGCATTTTCCCTGTGCTATTTATGTTCACTTACTTACTGTGATTGGTATTACATCTTATCCGCTTCTGAATGGTAGCCTCTTAGGTACTCAAACTTAAAGTTTTCATCAATACTGTCACAAACTCCAGTATAAATACCTCCTTTAGCTCCTAATTCAAACGCGTCTTGTCCACAATACTCTTGTAAGCCTTTATTGTACCCTGCAACGTATGCGTCATAATTAGACACCTTAAATTCTTTGCCATCTAAAAGTTCGACTATTTGCTCTTTAGATTCAAAATTCCAGCCTTTTTCGCCTCTTTCTAAACCATAAGTACCCCAATCACTGTCTTGTGTAGACGTTAATGGTGCCATACTTGAACAAGCTGCTAGAAAAAGTGAAACTACAGCAATTAATATCTTTCTCATGTCACTACCCTCTTATTATATATTTATCCAATGATGTGGAATATTGAATACAAATCCTAATAAGTGCTTACTCAATCAGATTAGTATAAATTACATTCCACCAGCAGTTGAGTGTCTACCGCTGTTGTAATCTTGACTAAATGTCCAATCAATTTGGTCACAAATACCATTATATGGTTTACCTACAACACCTAGTATATAAGCACTTTGTTCACAGTACTCTGTTTGACCGTTTTTGTAACCCATAAGGTAGGCTTGATAGTTATTTTCTTTTAACTCGCTACCAGTCAGTAAATTATTTAGTTTCGAATCAGACTGAACAATTAGCCCTTTAATCGCTCTGTCATAACCAAATTGTTGCCAATCACTGTCTAACATTGATGTTGGTGGAGGAGTAGATGAACACGCTGCAAGTAATAAAGCAGCAATACTGACAATTAATATTTTCATTTTTCTGACCCTCTACAAAAAACACATTATATCTTACGTTAACTGTAGAGGATTAGATCATAATTTCTATTAAACTTGGCTAATTAATAATAAAAGACCAAACATTAACGTCAGCCCTAAAGCTATTTTTCCACCCTCAGCTTCATACGTATGAATAGATAATTCAGCCGTATTTTTGTTTTTCTTTCTTAACGCTATCACCATGGCTAATGGAATAAAAATAGCTAAGAAAACAAGGATGACTCCTGCATAACCAAGCACTGATAGAAACTGATCCGCAGCAAGGCTTGCACCCAATAATGGCAAAATAAAAGTACTTACATACGTCACTATTTTATTATGTGAAATCATGTCTTTATTTTGATTATAAAGAGCCATTGCCACACCCAAAAACGATGTTAGCAGAGCCAGAGAAGTAAAGATCGAAAGGATTATTTCAATGTATTCATTTTTCGCACTAAATGTTTGAATTAAATCTGAGATATTAGAAAAGTGAGTAAGCTCATCAGCGTTTAAGTTCCCAACAACTGCATATAGCCAAACTAAATAGCAGATCAGTGGAATGATAGAACCTAGGATAATCATATTTCTTAACTGTTTACTTGTGGCTTCTTTATTATAAGTTACAAGCGACGGTATCACAGGCATTGATGCAAAACTGGTAAACAAAATAGTGCTTGTATTGAATAACATTCCACTATCGGTATTCGTTACTTGCATTAAATTATCTGATGAAATACCAGGAACTAAAATCACCAATGTAATCGCTAACATAGATACCATAAATAAGAATAAAACACGATTAAGCTTATCTATAATTTGAGTACCGCATACCACAAACATACTTGCAACAAGTGTAAAGCCAATTTGTGCAACTTCTATACTCATCTCAATATCAAATATGGTAAGTATGCGTTTTAAAAGATCTGCTGCTCCTAAAATATAGGCAATCAACATACAGATAAGCAGCAAATAAAACAAAGCATTAGTGATAATCTGACCACCCTTGCCTAAGGTTCTATTTGCAACGGTATTAATACCAAATGCTAACTCAGTTTTTGAACACGCCTCTGTTAGTAATAGCGCTGAATAAGTGGTCCCTGCACAAATAACTAACATTAATAAGGTGCTATAAAATAATCCGAATTGCGCCAATACCATAGGAATAGCTAACATTCCAGCGCCAAGAGCAGTACCTGAAAGGATTAATGCACTGCCAAATAATTTAAAATTCATCGTGTATTCTTATTTCGTGAAAATGATTACCCATAAAGAGTAAAGTATGTGCTCTACCTGTAACATAGAGCACCAATATATTAACTTTAGAGTCGGTAACTAAATAATTTGAGAAACCAATAAAAAAGTGCCAAAAATAAAAGAGAAAATAAGCATTACTGCACCACCTTCTGCTACATAACTTCTGTCTTGGTTTTCTACTTGTCTTAATTTAGCAACCATACCTAAAGGCACAAAAACCGCTAAAAATACTAAGATAATTCCAGCGTAACTTAGTACGGATAAAAATTGATCTGCAGCAAAAACCGCACCCAATAACGGTAAGATAAAACTTATCACATAAGTCACTACTTTATTTTGTTTAAACATATCTTCATTTTGAGTAAACAAAGCCATCGCCACACCTAAGAAAGACGTTAATAATGCAAGGCCGGTAAAACTAGAAAGTACTAAATTGATAAATGCATGATCAGCACTAAATACTGAAATTAATTCTGATACGTTAGAGAAATGCGTGATTTGTTCTGGCGTTAAATTACCAACCACCGCATACAACCATACTAAATAGCACACGAGTGGGATAGTTGACCCAATAATCACCATATTTCTCAATTGCTTTGGTGTCGCTTCATGATTATAAGAAACTAAAGATGGGATCACGACCATAAAGCCAAAACTAGTGAAAATGATCGCACTGGTTTTAATTAATTCAGAACCGCTTGAGTTTGATACTTGAGTTAAGTTATCTAATGAAATACCTGGTACTAAAAATACCAATGTAAGTAAAAGCATTAGTAACATAACAGCAAAAAGAACGCGGTTTAATTTATCAATAACTGCAGTGCCTGATGCAACAATAACGCCGGCAACTAAAGTAAACGCAACTTGGCTTTGAACTAAAGATAAATTAAGACCGACATTACGCAGTAATTTATTCAGTAAATCCCCTGCCCCAAGGATATAAGCCATTAAGAGACAGATCAATAAAGCGTACAACAAGCCATTAGTGACCAATTGCCCACCTTTACCTAAACTTTTACGTGCAATGGTGTTCATCCCTAAACCACCACCGACATTAATACTTGCTTCTAATAGCAGTAAAGCGGCATAAGTTGTCCCAATAAAGATAAACAACATTAACGCAGTTCCCCATAGTAGGCCAAATTGAGCCAACACCATTGGAATTGCGAGCATACCAGCACCAAGAGCGGTACCAGAGATAATAAGTGAACTGCCGATTAATTTTAAATTCATTATTTTTCCTTCATTTTCATTCGAGTTTGAGCTTTAGTTTTAATTTTTGTCAAATTCAACACATACAAAAACACCATAAACAGGGTAATACGGTTGAAATTAGAGCTGATTAATTACGAATAAAAACGGAGAAATCGAAAATACGAGAGGAAACGAAACGCAAGAAACTGAGAAGAAAGGAAGCGTGAAGAAGTCATTGCTGTCGATGTAGAACAAATCGCGTGTGGTGAACCTTCTGTAGGCTCCAATAATGGGCCTGATGTTAGCTGGAAAATCATGTGTATATCCTAATTAGTCACATTCCATTTAATAAAACGTCAGTAAGTCCTTTACTGATCGAACTACCCATATAGTAGTCCGATCCATTTTATATCCTGAGGCTTTCAATGCAACCCCTTAAGGCACAACTTTTTTCTATGTCTCTTTCTCAACTAGGTTATTTATCCATTTCTTACTTTTTAAACGATAGATACAGGCAAACCATTTAAATAATGTTTCTAGAAAAAATAAACAGTATACAATTTCCGCAGAGTAACCAAAATAGATTGCCCCGAATGCTGCTATTGGAATACCGAAAAACCATTGAGTAAGCATATCCTGATAAAGGCAAAACTTAACGTCACCACCCGCTCTTAAAATACCGACAACTAGCGTCGTAGGAATAGAACGAAGCATAATGCCTACACACAAAATAGATAAGAATGTATCTGCAAGATCTCTGGTATCCACTGTTAATGCCGTAAACAGATCTAAAATGCCTTCTTTTGAAAAATAAAGAGCGATTGATACCATTAAGGTTACAGTAAAACCAACCATCATCATTAATATCGCTTGGTAATAAACCTTATCATATTCTTTTGCGCCAATATGATTTCCAACAAGTACCCCAGAAGCATTTGCAATACCCATTAAAAAGCTTAGAGAAACCACTTCAATAGGGGTAACAACAGCAAACGCAGCTAAACCTTCCGTTCCTGTCTGTCCCATAATAGCGGTATACGCAAATAACCCTCCCGCCCATAAAAGAAAATTGGTTGTCGTAGGAATAGCTAAACGAATAAATGGCGTTATTTTATCAAGACTTGCACTAGCGATAATGTCAGTGACTGTAAATCTTAAAAGGTGCTTTTGATAAACCAAATAACCATAAAAGAGAGTAATTTCGATAAGAGAGCTAATTACTGTCGCTATCGCAGCCCCTTTTATGCCCAACGAAGGAAAACCTAAATGACCAAATATGAGTACCCAGTTTAATAAGATATTACTGACAATCCCTATTGAGCTAAAAAAAGTGCTAACACCTGGCTTTTGAATGGACCGAAAACTCGCGCCTAAACTCGCACTAAAAGCAATAGCGAGCATACTCCAGCTAGTAATCCGTATGTATTCAGCACCCAATCCAATGACGAGAAAATCAGATGACGCTAATCCCATTACCATCTCAGCACTAAATTGCAAAATAGCAATAATAATTAACGCACCAATCGTTGAGGTTAGCCAAGTTAGTGCCGTAGTTTCTCGTAATCCTTTATTGTCTTTTGCTCCCCAGTGCTGAGCAGCTAATAGCGCGCCTGTCGTTGCTACCCCCGTTAATATAATCGTGGTAAAGAAGATAGCTCGACTAGCAACACCAACCGCAGCAATATCAGCTTCTGAAAGTTGCCCGAGCATAAAAACGTCAATTAAGCTTTTACTGGATAAGAGAATACTTTGAAGAGTAATAGGAATGGCAATCAAAAGGAGACGGCGGAAAAAGTCACCATTAGCATGATTATAAACGTTACGAATTAGACTTGGGCTTACTTCTTTCACACTCTCTACCACTAAATTTAAACTGTGAATTAAGTGTATCGAAAATCGCAAGAACACTCATAAGTAGGTATAAAAAGAGTTAGGTCGATTGCAAGAATATGAACCTTGACATTACTATGACAACCCACCATAACCACCATAACCACCATCTTATTTATATAAAGAGTAATAATAAATATAGCGTTATTTTAGATATTGAACATGCGCTTCCATCTCTTCGCCAATTTCTTTACGCATATTCATTAGCTTGATTGCCGAATCCCTTAGCTTAATGTCTTCTTCTGTCTCTGGTATCCACTCAGGGACTGACGTCGGTTTGCCGTTGCCATCAACCGCCACCATGATAACGATACAATGCGTCGTTAAGCGATTATTCTGCTCTTTAGGGTCACTTGCTTGCACATCAATAGCAATATGCATAGACGATGTTCCGGTATAAATGACTTTACCTGTCACTTCCACAAGGTTGCCAACAAAAATAGGCTCAACAAAACGAATGCCTCCTGCGTATGCAGTAATGCAATATTTACCACTCCACCCTGCCGATGATGCATAAGCGGCTAAATCGATCCATTTCATCACTGCACCACCGTGAACTTTACCACCAAAGTTCACATCCCCAGGTTCAGCTAAAAAGCGTAATGTTATTTCTCGTTTTGTTTTTCCCATTTTAAATTCCTTTTTACTGCATTACATTGTGCAAAATTAACTGACTTTTTTATATTGTTTTTCTAGCTCACTCACGCCTAAACCACTGCGTCTGGTGACTTTTATTTGGACTGGAATACGTTCTTTCATCGCTTCGATGTGGCTTATCACACCAATCATTTTCCCTGATGCATTTAAGTTATCTAATGCATCAAGCGCCATGTCTAACGTTTCACTGTCTAGCGTACCAAACCCTTCATCTAAGAACAGTGAATCAATGCTTGTTTTGTGACTAACCAGATCAGAAAGTGCCAATGCAAGCGCCAAGCTCACTAAGAAACTTTCACCACCAGATAATGTTTTAGTATCACGAACTACATCACCCTGCCATGTATCCAATACTTGCAGCTCTAATCCATCACTTGCTTTACGTTTAAGTTCATAGCGGCCATGCAAACGAGCTAACTGCTTATTGGCTAAATACACCAAGTTCTCTAACGTTAACCCTTGGGCAAATTTACGGAATTTATCGCCTTTTTGCGAACCAATTAATGAGTGTAGATATTGAATATCATCGTATTCTGATTGATATGCTTCAATCGCTTCAAACAAGGCTTTTTGATTGGTTTTACGCTCGCTGTCTGAACGTAATGCTTGAGCTATTTCACCTTCACGCTTCACTAACGTCTCAGATTGAGATTTCACTTGGGCTAACTCAGCCTCAACCACTTCTTTTGGCATTAATTGCCACTCTGCTGCTTTTGGCGCTTGATAATGGTGTTCTTTGATTTGCTGTGCACTCTCTAGCAAAGCGCCAGTTCGCTCAATCGCTTGTTGTATTTCCGTTTTTAAGCTTAATAATTGTTGGCGATCGTCTTCTGAAATCAACGCCGCTTGGAATAACTCAAGCGTTTCAAATGGGCTCTGTAATAAAGCGTCTTTCCATACATCAGAACGCTCCACTGATAGCTTTTTACTGCTTACATGATTCTCTTTAAGGTTATTTAGTTTGCCATCTAAAGCCGCAAGTTCTTGTACTAATGCTTGTGATTTTTGTTCTTCAGCGTGATAGTTTTGCTCTGATACCGTCAGCTTTTCAGCCATGAGAGTGCGCGCTGTTCTGATCTCTTGTGTACCAAATAACTCAGTCCGTTTTTGCTGGTGTTGTTCCAACTCACTCGCTAATCTTTGCACTTCAGTTTGAGAAACCTGCTGCTGAGAGTTTAGATCTTCTAACTGCTCTGCGAGATGACCCTGATCACTTTGCATTTTTTGCTGCTGTTGAAGCAGTGCTTGACGATTTTCAACTTGCTGTTGGATTTGCTGTAAATCTTGCTCTTTTTGCACAAACCAAGATTGAATTTGAGTAAACTCTGGGGCATTAAACCCAGCTTGCTCAATCTCTGTGGTTAACTGTTGATTCAATTCTGTTTGATGTTGTTGTAATTGGGCTAATTTTTGATTGTCATCTTGCAGCTGCTGAGTTGCAGCTTGATGTGATTGACGATCATAATTAAGATCTTTATTTAACGTATCAAGACGATGCTGAAATTGTTGTAATTGAGTTTGTTGAACTCGGCGCTTTTCATCTGCTTGGCGTAATTGTTTTATCTGCTCACTTAAAGTGCGTAACGACGCTTCACATTCAGTAATAAATTGAGTAATACCATTGGTATCTCCCAAAGCTAAAGTGAGTTGCGTTACTTCCATTAATGCTGACCATTGTTGCTTGGTCATTTCCGCCGTTTGTTGCCATTTAATTAATTGAGTTTGGGTGTGCTCTTGTTTTACTTTTAATGAATCTAGCTGCTCACGTACCGATTGACCTTGCGCCACAATCTCAACTCGCTTTTGTTCTGCCTCTTTTTTACGCTGTATCGTTACATTGATATCTAATGTTTGCGCTTTTTCTAGTAACGGGTGATGCGTTGAGCCACACAAAGGACAATCATGATCTTTTTCTAATAAAGCACGATACTTAACCAGATCACCTTCTTGCTCAATTAGCGTCGTTAAATCTAAGATTTGTTGATCTTGTTGCTTACAGGCAATAATAAGATCAGCACGCTGAGCTTCTAATTTTAGAATCGTTTCACTTTGCGCTTTTTGAGCTTCGCTTAACGTCTGTTGCTCTTTTTCAGCACGTAAAAACTCATTATTAGTATGATTCAACTCTACACGGTAGTGATGACGAGTATTAAGTGCATTAATTTGCTCTGTTAATTCCGTTTCAGTGCCTTTTTCTTGCTGCTGTTTAAATACAAGTTCAGCGTTTTTCGTTACTTCTGTTTCATTATTTAATGTGCTTTGAACTTGCGTTAGTTCCGCATCTTTTTTATTTACACTCTCAAGTAAAGCCGCGACTATTTTATTGGCTTGATCTACTTTATTAGCTAAAGATTCAGTTTCTTTATCTTGCTGTAAAATATAACTAACTTGAGTCTTCCATTGACCTAAATAACGCTCTAAATTCAAATCTGATTGATGTGTTTCTACATAGCTATTCAGTACTGTTAATTTAGACGTTAACTCTGTTAATGATGCCTCTAATAATTGTTGTTTATTATTGCTATCTTGAAGACGAGTATTAACTTGCGTGAGCTGTTGCTGCTTTTCTTGCGATTGTTGAGTTAACTGTGCAATCGCAGTATCAAGTGGTTGCACTGAATCATTAATCAATATTTCTAACGATTTACTCTCAGCCTTAATGCTATCAAATACTTGTTTTAATTGTGTAACAGTTAACTCAATAGCTTCTTTATCAGTTAACGTTTTATGATGTAATTGCTCAGTCAGTGTTAGCTCTTTTACGACACCGTCAAAGCGAGTTTGTGCTTCTTGCCATAATTGATACGGTGTACGCAGTTTTTCTGCTGGCTCACTTTGCGCTAGGCGGTGCAATTGAGCGCTGGCTTGTTTTTGTTTATCTAACGCGAACTGGTTATTTTCAGTCGCTTGCTGCCACTGTTGTTGGTTTTTCGCTTCTGCAACCCACCACTCAAGATGTGCTTGCCAATCTGTAAGTTGAGCTTGCTGTTGCTGTTGATTGGCTTGCAGTTCAGCTTGCTCGTCGATTAATGCTTGCTTATTTTCTTCAGAAAGCAGCTCAACCCCTTCCGCTTTGGCTTTAAGCTCCGCTAATTTTTGCTTTGATGCGGTGTAATGCTCATGCACCTTCTCTGAGATCTGACCGTAGATCTCAGTGCCTGTCAGTTCTTCTAGTAAACCGGCGCGGTCATTAGCATCGGCATTTAAAAACGCCGCAAATTGACCTTGAGAAAGCATCATAGATTTTGTAAATCGAGAGAAATCTAAACCCGTAATCGAATTAATTAACTCATCTTTCTTTTTGACTTGTGTTGCTAATACTTTCTCTGAATCGACTTCAGCAAGCTCAACTGTTGCTGATTGTAAGTTTCCATCTACCTTGCCACGAGAACGACGTTGACTCCAAAACGCACGATACGCTTTGCCTTTTACTTCAAACTCCACTTCCGCAGAACATTCCGCTGTACCACGCGTCATGATCTCATTGCTTGATGTTGAGATCCCACCAAGTCGAGGGGTTTTATGATAAAGCGCTAAACAGATCGCATCTAAAATTGTCGTTTTACCTGCACCTGTTGGGCCTGTAATCGCAAACAATCCATTTTCAGCAAAGGGAGAAGCAGAGAAATCAATTTTCCACTCACCTTTTAATGAGTTTAAATTTGAAAAACTTAGGCTTAAAATTCTCATGCATCACCTTCTTGTAAATCAGTATCTTTATGTTCTACTTCTGACAAAATCTGTTTAAATTTGGTCGTCATTCGCTCTGCGCGTTGCTGCTCTTTTTCTGTCTCAAACGTCTCTTGCTCAATCCGTTTGGTAAATACATCAAAAGGCGTTAACTCCGCTAACGTTTCTGTTTTTTCTTGCGCTAACGTTTGTTCACTGCGGTTTCTCGCACGACGCAGTTGCAACACTTCTACATTCAAATCTTGAGTTAATGTTTGAATGCGTTGTTGTAGATCGGATAGATAATCCTGCACTTCTACTTCAATACAAAGCCAAGTGGTTTCTTCGCACTCTTTGAATTGTGCTAATTCTTGTTCAATCGTTTCTAAATCGCCTTTTAGTGCCTTCATTTGTTGAAACATAGGCACATTAATTTGAGAGATTTGAGTTACGCTTGCTTTATCAAACTCCACCATCACCACTTGTTTTTGAGATTTCAATTCATCAAAGCTTAATGGAATTGGCGAGCCTGAATAACGGATATGATCAGACTTTGCGACCAGTTGAGGACGGTGAATATGACCAAGGGCAATATAATCAGCGGGTGGAAAACCATCGGCAGCAAAGCCATCAAGCGTACCGATATAAATATCACGAACCGAGTCCGATTGTTTAACGCCTAATGCTGTTAAGTGACCCGTTGCAATAATAGGTAAATCAAGATCTAACTCAGATCTTAACTCTAGCGCTTTTTGATACAACTGATGATAGTGCTGCTTGATGGCTTCACCAAGCGCTTGTTGTTTCTCTACACCCGTTGAACCTGCCACACTGGTGACAACGTCACGCGGACGAATAAATGGAACCGCGCATAAAATAGCGCCCACGGCTCCATCACTGTCTGGAAGCGTTAATAATTGAGTGGATAAATCATCATTAGTATTAGCAATCACTCGTGCGTTTAAATGTGCTAACAGTTGTTTTGATTCATTGAGTGTCGATACTGAATCATGATTACCACCAAGCACGATCAATTCGCAGTTTACTTTGTTCATCTCCACCACAAATTTGTTATACATTTCACGCGCGTAACTTGGTGGCACGCCCGTATCAAACACATCTCCGGCAATAATCACCGCATTAATGGCATTTTCTTGTACTTGTTCAAGCAACCAAGTAATGAATTTTTGATGTTCATTACGACGACTTTTTGTGAAGAAATTTTGACCTAAATGCCAATCAGAAGTATGTAAAATACGCATAAATATCAACTTGTTTGATGGATAGAGAAGACGATACCCCTTTTATACCATCTGGGAGAGAAACTATGTACTTTTATAAGCTTTTAAACTTAAAACTATGAGCACGTGTTGACCTTACTTCATGCTGTTATACTTTATTTAATAAACCTCGATTCCATCGATAATAACAACATGAGTATCTAATTTGCCATCTCCTGAAAGCCTAACGTTTACCACCATCAATATGTTCAACTTTGTTGAGCCGCCTAATGCGTATTACGATTTTGAAAATATACTAACTCAAGATGAATGGTTGAAGAAACAAGGCTGGTTTAAGGATAAGATCACGGCGTTAAATTCTGATGTAATTGGTTTTCAAGAAGTTTTTAGTCCAAGCGCTCTAGAGGCTTTAGTTAATGAGCTTGGTTATTCATATTTTGCCACTGTCGATGAACCAAAATCTGAAGATGGCTATGTCTTTAATTCCCCTGTGGTTGCCTTTGCTTCGCGTTATCCAATTTTAAATGCTCAACCTGTTGTTGCAGAACCAGAACAATTAAAACGATTCGGAATTGAATTTGAATTTAATCGTGTACCTGTTCATGCCAGTATTGAACTGCCTCACCTTGGGATTACTGACTGCTATGTGGTGCACTTCAAGTCTCAGCGCCCTAAAGAGCCGGAAGAAAGTGATGTAACGGATGAAGTCAACAGCTCTCCTCTTCATCAACTTCATGATGAACAGCTAGGCTCTTGGCTTTCTACTACACAACGTGGGTTAGAAGCGAATATTCTACATAACCATATTATTCAGCAACGCAAAGAATCAAACCAGCCCGTAATTGTAATGGGCGATTTTAATAAACCTTTGTTTCATGATGAATTTAAAGGATTACTTTCTCATTCATTACGCTTTGATAAATTTAGTACTGATTATCTCACTCGATTTCAGCTTAAAGACAGTTGGGATATTTATTGTGGATTAAAAGGCGCAGATTTATTAGAAGAACGAGTAAGTACGCATTACTACGGAGCAAAAGGGTCTGTATTGGATTACATCCTGCTGTCTAACGAATTTGATAGCTCATTTTCGGGCAGTATTTTAGAAGTTATTGATTACACAGTAACATATCAGCACATTGTGAATCCAAGGTTCGATATTGACCAATTCAGTACCGACCATGCATTGGTTTCAATTACAGCCCGTATACGACAAGCATAAAAAAGGGCTGAATAACTCAGCCCTCTCTAAACATGACAGTTAATGTAGATTACTCACCGCGGTAAGTACAACCTGCTGTACATGTCTCTTTAATTTCAATTTTGCTTAACAGTGGAAGTGTTGGTTTAACTTCATTCCAAATCCATTTAGCCAATACTTCACTTGTTGGGTTCTCTAGCCCTTCAATGTCGTTTAGGTAGTAATGGTCAAGACGGTCATACGTTGGTTTAAATGCCGCTTTAATTTCAGAGAAATCAATTACCCAACCAGTATGTTGGTCAACTTCACCTTCAACATACAAACGAACTAAAAAAGAGTGACCATGAAGACGACCACATTTATGACCTTCTGGGACATGTGGTAAATGGTGTGCTGCTTCAAACATGAAGTCTTTATATAGTTCAGTTGTCATTAGTTAAAATCTCTATTACCTATATTATGAAGCAGGGATAGTACTCTACTTCTCTACTAAACAACAAGGCTCACAAGCTGTAAGTTCCCTATTACCTTGTAATATTGGCGATTTTTTCGGCGAATTTACAACGAAAATTGATTCTTATTCTGAAAAATCACGTTTATAGAACAACAACACTTGAAGCTATCAATAAGAAAGGTAATATGTATTTCTTGAAATAAAAATATTCGTGCATGTAGCACAACAATGGAGAATGTAATTAACATGACTTACGCGCCTGTAACAGACGTATTAAGCGGCAAACTAGCGGTTGACAGTGAAGTAACTGTTCGCGGTTGGATCCGTTCGCGTCGCGACTCTAAAGCTGGAATCTCTTTCCTAGCTATCTATGACGGTTCTTGTTTCGATCCGATTCAGGCCGTAGTTCCTAATGACTTAAATAATTACAATGATGAAGTCCTAAAACTAACAACAGGTTGTTCTGTTGAAGTGACTGGTACTATCGTTGCTTCTCCTGCTAAAGGTCAAGATTTTGAACTTGCAGCAACTAACGTTAAAGTTGTAGGTTGGGTTGAAGACGCTGATACTTACCCAATGGCGAAAACTCGTCACTCAATTGAGTATTTACGTGAAGTTGCACACCTTCGCCCACGCACTAACGTGATTGGTGCGGTTGCACGTGTTCGTAACTGTCTATCTCAAGCGATTCACCGTTTTTACCACGAGCAAGGCTACTTCTGGATGTCAGCTCCACTAATCACTTCATCTGATGCTGAAGGCGCTGGTGAAATGTTCCGTGTTTCTACTTTAGATCACGCGAACCTTCCTTTAGATGACAAAGGCAATGTTGATTACGACAAAGACTTCTTTGGTAAAGAGACATTCCTAACAGTATCTGGTCAACTTAATGCGGAAACTTACGCTTGTGCACTAAGCAAAGTTTACACATTTGGTCCAACTTTCCGTGCTGAAAACTCGCACACAAGCCGCCACCTAGCTGAATTCTGGATGGTTGAACCTGAAGTTGCTTTTGCTGATCTAGATGACGTTGCAAAACTGGCTGAAGACATGCTTAAATATGTATTCGAAGCGGTTCTTGCTGAACGTCGTGATGATCTTGAATTCTTTGCTTCTCGCATCGACAAACAAGCGATCACTCGTCTAGAGCAATTTGTAAGCTCTGATTTCGCACAAGTAGACTACACAGATGCAATCCAAATCCTGAAAGATTCTGGCCGTACGTTTGAGTTTGATGTTGAGTGGGGCATCGATATGTCTTCTGAGCATGAACGCTATCTTGCTGAAGAGCACTTCAAAGCACCAGTTATCGTTAAAAACTACCCGAAAGACATCAAAGCATTCTACATGCGTCAAAATGACGATGGTAAGACGGTTGCTGCGATGGATGTTCTTGCACCAGGTATTGGTGAGATCATCGGTGGTTCTCAACGTGAAGAGCGTTTAGACGTTCTTGATGCTCGTATGATTGAAATGGGCATCGACCCAGAGCACATGAGCTGGTACCGCGATTTACGTCGTTACGGCACAGTTCCTCATGCTGGCTTCGGTCTTGGCTTTGAGCGTCTAGTGTCTTACGTAACTGGTATGGGCAACGTTCGTGACGTTATCCCGTTCCCACGTACTCCACGTTCAGCTAACTTCTAATTTGCTTTTCTTATAGAACATTAGCTCTGTAAGAATAGATTAAATAGAAAGTAATAAATACAAAAATGGCGACCAATTCGGTCGCCATTTTTTTAACTATATATTTAGGTATAATTACCAGAAACGAACTCGACCAGTATCAATATGAACAAAGTTACTTCCAGGGTAATACCCTACTCCGCCTGCTTTTAATGATAAGGCCGCTTTTCTTACTTCATCCAATGGTACGCCTTCTAAACGAAAATCCATGGCTTTGCCTAGCATATGCAAACTTTTCTTTGCCACGCCACCGTGTGATTTACCACGTAACATTTCATTTGTTGCTGGTGAGCGATAACCCGAAATAATTTGAACCTGAGTATCACAACCAATGACATTTTGAATCGCCGACAATTGGTCAAATAATCTTTTATCCATTTCGATGCTTTCATTACGTCTGAAGTCACGACATAAATGATTTAGTTTTGCTAACTCTGCGCTCTGATATTGTCGTCCATTAAAATATTCAGTCTGTAGCTCTTCACTTGTATGCAGGTTATTTAATGCTAATTTACGCGGTGACTCTTCAAATTGTGATGCGAAAGATAGGGTAGGAAATAGACTTAAACCAACAGTAGCTGCGCCACCAATAAGGATTTTACGACGTAATGGACTAAATTCAGACATGCAGTAAACAACTCACTTATAAATAGATCAATCAATAACTGAGCGCAAGATACACACTTTACACAGGCTGGTCAAATAATGAACAGTGATATTTTTCAGCTAAAACAGCAAATAATAGCTTACTTATTGAACTAAATATGTTTTTAAACTTAATCAAAAATGTAAATTATTAGTCAATTTTAGATTTACTCCATTCATCGTACTTATAAATATCATCTCTAAATTGAATGATATCTTTGTCATCTATCCATGTCGTTTGATAAGTTGTATAGACTGCTATTTTTTGTCCTAAACCAACAGAATTTGTTTTTGGTAATTGGTTATAATTTTCGTAATCTGTCGCAGTATAATCTGACTCTTCCATCAAAAGTTGTGCAAACTCTGATGCTTTTTCTACCCTAATACAGCCTGAACTATAGGCTCGATGCTGTTTTTTAAATAACGATCTTAATGGAGTATCATGCAAGTAAATTGAGTTTTTATTAGGAGTATTAAATTTGTACTTTCCTAATGCATTTGTTCCTCCAGGCTTTTGTCTTAACTTATAAGGAAAATTCTCCGCTGTCATTTCTTCCCATTTAATACTCTCAAAAGGTATTACGTTATTACTTAGCCATGAAGGGAGTACCTCAAAATTATGCTCTGTAAGATACTCTTTATTATCAAAGGCTTTAGGTAATATATCTTCCCTCATGATCTTAGTCGGTACTTTCCATTTTGGATTAAAGACAATCGAATCTAATCGAGTGGTAAATAAAGGCGTTCTTCTGGCTGGTTTACCTACGATCACTTTACTTTTAAAAATTAATTCACCTTCTTGAAAGTAGCCCATTTCATAAGACGGTATGTTTACCAATACAAACCGATTACTCTTTTCTTCCCACAATCGTAGTCGCTGAATATTAAGCGCAATGATCCGAACTCTTTCATTTGCACTCATGTTTAACCAGTAAAGTGTTTTCTCCCCAATAATCCCGTCGGCAACCAAACCATGCCTTTCTTGAAAGCCTTTAACTATCGTAACTAACTCTTCGTTGTATATACGGCTGTCTTTCTTCAGGAAATACTGAAGTTGCCTTTTATTTAGATCACCTGAAATATTCAACCTGTAGACCAATGACTTATAAGGTATAATTTGATTTGGTTTGAGCAAGCGAGTAATTTCAAGTTTAGGAGCCTCTTGGTGGTAAGGGTCATAATATAGATACAGGCGTTCATATAAATCTGAATATTGCTCAGATTGCGGCTGTAATGTTATAACCAATTGATATAAATTATTTGTTTGAAAATGCTGATTTATTGTATTTATAGCAAATGCTGATGGTTGACCAATATTCCCATCTAGCCTTCCACCAAACAACCATTTAATACCATGCGTTGCAATTAACTCTTTATATACAGAGAAATACAATAAAGTATCAGTTGCTAGAATATCAAACTCTAACCCTTGAGTTTGTTGAAGAAGATCATATCGTTTTTGAAGATCATCGTTCACATCAGCTAATACAAGCAAACCAAGTTGATTTTTTAACTGTCTTCTGTCTTTAACTAATTGCCATTTGAGTTGTGAATAAGGATAAAAGCTAGCCACGATTTCAGGATAGAATAACTGGGATTGATATTCTTTAATGTAATTATTTACACTACTGGACGCATAAACACCAAAAGATACATGCATTAACAAAGCAATAAGTAATATATTGAATCTATCCATGAAATCCCCTAATAAAATACACCAGTACTTTTATACTAGTCTTCAATAGGTGAATATCAAGTTAACCTCTAGTAATTAAAAACCAAAAAAAGAGCCGAATAATCGACTCTTTAAATCATCAAAAGCATATATTTATGTCTACTATTGAACGACTTCACCGCTTTCAATAACGGTTTTACGTACTATTTTTGTAAACTCAATCACTTCTTGTCGGATTTTGTCTTCATCAACCGTTAACATTTCACGATCTTTCATCAGGATATTACCATCAACAATGGTATGACGAACATTGCCTGAATTTGCAGAGTAAACCAATGCTGAATATGGGTTATATACTGGCAACATATTTGGTGCTTTAGTATCAATAACAATGATATCTGCTAGCTTACCAACTTCAATAGAACCAATTTTATCTTCCATATGAAGTGCTTTCGCTGCACCCATTGTTGCCATATCGATAACTTTAATTGGAGGCATAGCTGCGCGATCTTTATTTACCAACTTATGAACTTTAGCAACTTGGTTAAACTCATCAATAATACTTAATGTATTACCAGACATTGGACCATCAGTACCTAAACCAATACGTACATTTTCATCATACATTTTAAGAGCAGGAGAAACGCCTTTGGCTGATTTGATGTTAGCACTCATGTTATGCGCAACACCCATATCTGATTCTTTTACTAATTCAATATCTTTATCATCAATAAGAATCATATGCGCACCAATAAGGTTTTTATTAAGCGCACCAATACTATGCATATATTCTACTGGAGACATTCCGTTAGCACGCTCAGCGATGACTTCTTCTTCGCGATGAGATTCAGCTAAGTGGATCATAACAGGAACGTCTAGCTCTAATGATAGTTTCGCAATTTTTTGTAGCGTCTCAGTTGTATTTGTATATGGTGCGTGAGGAGCAAACGCTGGTGTGATACGAGGATGATCTTTATATTCTTCGATAAAGTTTAGGGCGTACTGAATCCCCTCATCTGCATTTGCGGCATCAGCAACAGGGAATTTAATAACACTTTCACCTAAAATTGCACGCATACCAATTTTGTCGACCATCTTTGCAACTTCGTCTTCAAAGTAATACATATCCGCATAAGTGGTTACCCCACCCTTAACCATCTCAACATTACCTAGGTTAGCACCAATACGAACCATGTCGCGTGACACTAATTTTTTCTCTAAAGGGAAGATATAACGGTGTAAACGATCAGGAACATCATCGCCTAATGAACGAAAAACAGTCATTGAGGCATGAGTATGTGTATTAATTAAACCGGGTAAAACAATATCTCCGTCCACATCTAACATGGTTTTCGCTGTGTAGTTTTTTGCGATGCTTTGATCACCAACAGCAACAATTTTATTACCTTTAATTGCAACAACGCCATTTTCGAATGTTTGTTTAGACTCATTCATTGTTAATAGCGTTGCATCAGTAATCAACAAATCAACCTGCTGAGCTGCAAGCGCTGAAAAAGTGACAAAAGTATTTGCTGCAATTGCCGCTGCTAATAAGGTCTTTTTTAAATACATGGACTGACTCGCAAAAAGTAAGAATAATTCGCAGGGATGGTATACGTTAATATTTTTTTATCAAGCGAATTGTCATTAGGTATACGTAACATTCGTTCAAAGTAGTGATCAATCTCATATTTCCTGAAATCCAATACTCATTACGAATATAAAATAACAACATGGTAAACCGCAAACGATACCTAGTTAAGTATTTGGTTTTAATAAACTATAAATGTTAAATCAATCAATAAAATCGCACAATATATCCAAAACTACTAACAATCCATTGCTTTTATCCCTTTTATTTATATTAACAATATGTAAACATTCTGTTGATTTCTCAGTTAATAGAGAAACATTACAAGGACTCACCTATTAGTGAGCACAATATTCTGGAGAACAGGTACATTATGAAAAAGTCACTTTCAAGTAGAATTTTTATAGGTTTATTCGCTGGCCTATTAATCGGTACAGCTATTCAATACATGTTTAATGGTGTTGCGTTTTTTGACTCGTTTCTTTTAGGAGCAGCGGAAGGCGTTGGCGGGATGTTTGTTTCACTGATCAAACTACTCGTAGTTCCACTGGTTTATGTTTCGATCGTTTGCGGTATCGTTGAACTAAAAGACATTGCTTCATTTGGTCGCCTTGGTGGTAAAACTTTTGCTCTTTACCTTATTAACACCATCATCGCGATTGCTGCAGCACTAACTGTAGGTATGATATTTGCTCCTGGTGCTGATGCTAATTTAGCAGGTACTGTTGTGGCTGGCTCTGTAGAGCTAAAAGCTACTGAAACCCCAGATATCTTCTCTCTTATTACAAACATCGTTCCTAGTAACCCAGTAGAAGCTTTCGCTAATGGGGATATGCTACAAATTATCTTTATGGCTATTCTAACCGGTCTTGCGATTCAAGCGCTTGATCACCGTGGCGGCCCTGCAATTAAAACATTTAAAGTTGCCAATGAAATCATGATGAAGCTAATCAGCTTAGTAATGAGTCTTGCGCCTTATGGTGTATTTGCACTAATGATTCAATTAGGTGCGACATTAAACGCAAATACATTAATGTCTGTTGCTGGTTATGTGGCTCTTGTTATTGCAATGCTTGCTTTCTGGATTTTTGTTTTCTATCCAATAATGGTTGGCTTAACAACAGGGATCTCTCCAAAAACATTCTTACGTGCGGTACGTGAACAAATTTTATTCTCGCTATCAACAGCAAGTTCAAATGCAACGATCCCAGTAACAATGCGTACTTTAACGGATAAACTAAATGTATCTAAGTCTGTTGCAGGTTTCGGCGTACCACTAGGCGCAACCATGAACATGTCGGGTGTATCTATTTATATCGCACTGGCTGCTATTTTTGTTGCCAACGCATTTGGTCAACCAATTAACTCTGCTGACCTATTCACGTTAGGCTTTACGATTCTATTGCTATCAATCGGTGCAGGTGGTGTTCCTGGCGGCGGTGTTGTTATGGTAGGTGTTATTTTGCACCAACTAGGCCTTCCACCTGAAGGCTTGGCTATTGTTGCTGCTGTGGACCGCATTAACGATATGTTCTGTACTTCTTCTAACGTTGTTGGTGATACTGCAGTAAATACGATTGTTGCTAAATCTGAAGGCGAAGTGGGTAAAGTAGAGTCAACAGAAGAAGCTATCTTTACTGAAAAAGTAAACGGCTAGTTCTATATTTACTATTAATATCAATAAAAAGAGAGAGCTACCTATGCTCTCTCTTTATATTCAGACATAAAGCATTTATAATACATCTACATTTTTTTTACATCTTTTGAGCTATGAAGCCTTATTTTTTTACCGCTTTACTTTTTCTTTTTCTATCACCTTTTAAAAGTAACGCTGAATCTCTTTCTCTTTACTCCATGAATACGGGGTCATTCCTTTATCACTTGGTACCTTATGACCCAGACTCTCATCAATACTTTGGTAATGAATACTTTTCTATAGAGCGTAAATTTTCTGAAGATTCAGATTACAGTTTTATGTTAGGTACTTTTCTAAATAGCCAAGCTAATCGTTGTATGCTAATTGGTGTACGAAAAGATTGGTATCAAGTCAGTGATAACGTAGTTATAAAAGGGGTTTACTCTTATGCAGGTGAGTTCTTTGTTGATGCGTTTGAAAACTGTGGTGATGGAGGGATTTATAAAACTTCAAAAGAGAAATTCGGCGTTGCATTTGCACCTTATATCTACCATGCCGCGCAATACAATCTAACTGACTATTTTGGGGTTGAGGCTGGTTTTATTCTTCCTGGTATCCTTGTAATGAGTATGCAATGGAGCTTCTAACTTAACCACAACATTACTTATACCAATCGTAGTAAATAACTGTTCATCCTAGTTGGTTAAAATACTTACTGTGATTGATATTACTATATAATTACCCAATACAAAAAAACCACGACTCATTAAATAATGATCGTGGTTTTTTATTAATAATGAAGAAAAAGCTTACTCGCTTTCGTTTTCTACTGCTTCTTCACCACGTAAATCTTGTTGCACGCCTTGTAAAAAGTTACGTAAAACTTGGTCTTTACAAATACGGTAGTGCTTATGATCTGGCTTACGGAAAAATGCACTCAGTTCGTGCTTGCTTAGACGGAAGTTTACTAACTTCATTAAGTCTAAAACATCATCTGCTTTTAAGTTCAAAGCAATTTGTAATTTTTTAAGAATGATGTTGTTCGTTAGTTTTTCTTCAGGCTTTGGTTGCTCGCCTTCACGCTTACCACGACGATCATTAATTAAACCATTTAAAAACGTTGCTAATTGAACATCTTGACAACTTTTATAGTCTTTATCGTCATCCGCTTTTAACCAGTTACATACTTCTTCACGAGTTACTTTAAGATCAGCTGCACCAAACAGTGCGATCATTTTTGTATCGTCAAAATCAAAAGTATAGCGAATGCGTCGTAGAACGTCGTTATTAGTCAAGGTAAATCCTAAATAGCTTAATTTAAATTAGGGGCAGACTATAACTCGTAATGCGTATAGGTAAAAGATTTATGTGATCTCTAAACATAAAAAAACCCGAGAATTATCTCGGGTTTGTTGAATTACTTGTAATCTTGCTTAATTACATTTGGCGTAATGCATTAATACGCTTATCTAATGGCGGGTGACTCATTAATAATTCCATTAACGTGTGCTTACCATTAATACCAAAAGCCATCATAGAACCTTCTAACTGAGACTCTTGACCTGTACGTAAACGCTCTAATGCTGCAATCATTTTCTCTTTACCAACAAGCTGTGCTGCACCTGCATCGGCATAAAATTCACGATGGCGGCTAAACCACATTGTTAAGAAGCTTGCTAAGAAACCAAACGCAATCTCAAGAATAGTCGATACAATAAAGTAAGTCATAAAGCTACCGCCTTCCCCCTCACCTTCTTCATCACTTGATGTAAAGCCACTTACTGCATTTGCAATCATTCGAGATAAGAAAATAACAAACGTATTCACAACACCTTGCATTAACGTCATTGTAATCATATCGCCATTTGCAATATGGCTCACTTCATGAGCAAGAACCGCTTCAGCTTCATCACGAGTCATGCTGTGAAGTAAACCAGTAGATACAGCGACCAATGAGTCATCACGCTTAGCACCAGTAGCAAAAGCATTCATATCTGGTGAATCATAAATAGCAACCGTTGGCATACCAATACCAACTTGTTGAGCCTGACGTGAAACCGTTTCTAATAACCAATGTTCTGTCTCGTTACGTGGTTGCTCTATTACTTCACCACCAACAGAACGTAACGCCATTGATTTTGACATCATTAAAGACACTAATGAGCCACCAAAACCAAACAATACTGCCATAACTAGTAAGCCTGATAGGCTACCTTGTTGAATCCCCGTAACCGCATAAACAATATTCAACACAATGCTGAATACGATCATTACCGCTAAGTTTGTTGCTAAAAACAGCGCAATACGCTTCATTTATTGTTTCTCCAATATATTAATAAATTCTACTCATTTATTGTATTTTGTTGAGTAGATACCATAAGTGCAAAGCACACACTTTGGATATAAGCATAAGATAGTGTCATTTAATTCAAATACAAGGGGTTGACGTACTTTGATACACTTTCTTAGTATCTATTTACCTTTATTAATTACTTTTTCATCTTACACGCTCGTTAAACCACCTCAATAGTTAGACTTTGGTCGTATTGCGATATACACGGTTTAGCTTTACCTTGGTTTTAATGATTTAAAGTAAGCAATGTTCAAGGATTTAACATGACTGAAAAAGAAACTTATTTGATGGCAATTGATATGCTTTGTTGCCATTTGGGGTTATCAAAAGAAGAGGCTCAAAAGCAGCTAGGCATTCATTCTTCTACTGATTTAGAAACTCAAATTCTAGAGACTCAAGAAGCATTAATGGGGCTCAATCAATAATATTGATTCTCTTTTATTCCATAATAAAAAAAGCGGCTCACTAGTATTTAGTGAGCCGCTTTTTTACATTCGTTTTTTATTAGAAAACTATGCAGTAACTGTTGCTGCTTCTTTAGCTTTCATTTCACCAACAGGTAATACAGTACGACCGTATTCACCATTAATTACTTGAGCCATAGAGAAGTACATTGCACTAAAACCACAGAACAGACCAACGTAACCAGCCATGTGACCAATGAATACGCTACCTGTGAAATCGCGAGCTGAAAGCAATGCGAATAAAATAGTTAATGTACCAAATACCACTTGTTTAGCACGTGGGTAGTTAAATGTACCTAAGAACAAGAAGAACGTTAGAACGCCCCACATTGCTAAGTACCAACCCATGAATACAGCTGATGTTGCTTGACCAAGACCCATTTCAGGCATAAGGATTAAACCAACAAGAGATAACCAGAAGAAACCGTAAGAAGTAAACGCTGTAGTACCAAACGTATTACCCTTTTTATACTCCATGATGCCTGCAATTACTTGCGCGATACCACCGTAAAAAATACCCATAGATAAAATAGCAGTATTTAATGGAAAGAAACCTGCATTATGTAGGTTTAGTAGCACAGTTGTCATACCAAAAGCCATTAGGCCTAATGGTGCTGGATTTGCAAGTTTGCTTGACATGCCGGAGCCTCAAAAAAAAGTGTAATGATTAAAAAAGTGTTTAGGACGCGCATTCTATTTACGCGCGTTGAATATCACAACTACCAATTATGGAATCTTACATTTCATTTATAGCATTCCTAAAGTTGAGTCACTTTATTATCCATTAATAACAACAAATCTTGTTTTTTTATCTTCTCTTTTAGACTCTCTACACATTTACGATTACACTAGATAATCTGCTTTATTTATAGAGAACCTCCATGGAACTGGTCTTTTCCCTACTACAGCAATTAAGCGTTTACCTCGTATTGGCTTATCTATTAAGTAAAACTCCCTTATTTCTTCCTATTACGACTATTTCAGGGCGTTGGAGTCACCGTTTCCTTTGCTATATTATCTTTTCTGGCTTCTGTATTCTCGGAACGTATTTTGGCCTTGCGATTCAAGATGCAATTGCAAACACTCGAGCTATTGGTGCTGTAATGGGGGGCGTTCTTGGTGGGCCTTTAGTCGGTTTTTTTGTCGGTCTAACGGGTGGATTACATCGTTATTCAATGGGAGGGTTTACCGATCTCGCATGTGCAATATCAACAACTGCAGAAGGTCTTTTAGGTGGATTGTTCCACTTGTATTTTTTAAGAAAAAATCATATAGAACAATTATTTAGACCAAGAACGGTTCTTATGATTGCATTTATCGCCGAACTACTGCAGATGACAATCATTCTGGTCGTCGCACAACCTTTCGATCAAGCTTACGATCTTGTCTCTTCTATTGTTTTACCTATGGTTGTTGCTAACTCCATAGGTGCTGCTATGTTCATGAGTATTATCCAAGATAGAAAAGCCATCTATGAAAAATATTCTGCTGCATTCTCAAATAAAGCTCTGAATATTGCTCAACGCTCTGTCGGAATATTAAGCCAAGGATTCAACCAAGAAAACAGTGAGCAAATAGCAAAAATTATCTATGAAGAGACAGGTGTTGGTGCCGTTTCTATTACCGATAAAGAGAAAATATTAGCCTTTATTGGTATTGGAGATGATCATCACCTACCAGGTACCCCTATCGCATCGGATTACACCAGAGAGGCAATAACACAGAGCAAAGTAATGTATATAGATGGAGATGAATTCCCTTATCAATGCTCAATTGATGATAAATGTAAACTGGGTTCTGCACTGGTTATTCCACTTATTGGAGCAAATAATGAGGTGATTGGCACCATTAAACTGTATGAGCCCAAACGGAAATTATTTTCCTATATCAACCTAACATTAGGAGAAGGCATTGCTAAGTTACTCTCTAACCAGATTTTAACTGGCCGTTATTTACAACAACAAACACTACTAACTCAAGCCGAATTACGCTTATTACAAGCTCAGGTAAATCCTCATTTTTTATTTAATGCACTAAACACTATCAGTGCTGTTATTCGTCGAGATCCAAACCGCGCAAGAGAGCTAATCCAGCATTTATCGCAATTTTTCCGTCGAAATTTAAAACAGAACTTTGAGCAAGTCACCCTAAAAGAAGAGCTACATCACGTACAATCCTATTTAGAAATAGAATTGGCACGCTTTGCTGATAGGCTAACCGTTAACATGGATATTGATGAGCGTTTGTATTCATTACAACTGCCAACTTTCACTTTGCAACCTCTTGTTGAAAATGCGATTAAGCATGGAACCTCTAATATGTTTGAAGCTGGTGAAATAACAATTAAAGCTTACCTCTCACATCATCAAGTGATTTTAGAGGTAATAGATAATGCTGGTCTGTATATAGAACAAGAAAACAGCGATGGATTAGGTACAACCATTGTAGATAAACGCTTAAAAAATCAATTTGGTGATACGTTTGGATTAACTCTATCTTGTATAGAAAATCAACAAACAAAAGCCACTATACATTTACCACTAGAGACAATAAATAATGCTTAAAGCCATTGTGATTGACGACGAACTATTTGCTCGTGAAGAATTAATAGAACAATTAAATGAAATTGGTCACATTGAAGTTATTGCTGAATGTGGTAATGCGATTGACGGGCTAAAGCAGATCAATCAACTAAAGCCTGATGTGGTATTTCTTGATATTCAAATGCCTAAGATCACAGGGATAGAACTGATCAGTATGCTTGATCCTGACACCATGCCAAATGTAGTTTTCGTTACTGCATATGATGAGTTTGCAGTAAAAGCATTTGAAGATAACGCTTTTGATTATCTACTCAAACCCATTGAGCCTTGTCGCCTTAAAAAAACCGTAAAACGTTTATTGGCCCTAGAAACCAAACTCGATCTTACACCTATCACTCAAACTAAAATTGAACTTATCCCATGCTCTGGCCACAACCGCATTCTTCTATTGCCTTCTCAAGAGATTGAAGTTGCCAGTATTCAAGCTTCAGGCGTTGAGTTAGCAACCAAATCAGAAAAAGCCTGTACTCAGCTTACTTTGAAAGTACTGGAAGAGAAAACGCCACTCATTCGCTGTCATCGTCAATTTTTGATAAACCCTCATTTTATACGAGAGATTAAATTACACGATAATGGCACCAGTGAAATTCTCACACAAAGTGGCCATATAGCTCAAGTAAGTCGGCGTTACCTAAAGGAAATTAAAGAACGGCTGGGTATTCAGAGTTAGTTTTAATTTATTAATACAAACCACTTAATTTTGTTCAAAACCACTTAACATTAAATAATACCGCTTAGCCTCTTATCACAACCACTCACTTTTTTTGGGCGTGAACTCTTTACGCCCATCAGTATGATAACCAACATATTAATTTACCTATTTAATTCGTAATTCAAACAAGGAATAAATTATGGTTTGGTTTCTAACCTGTGTTGCTGCGCTTATCGGTGGTTACTTCATCTATGGTGCATTTATTGAAAAAGTCTTTGGTATTAAAGAAGACAGAAAAACTCCCGCTCACACAAAAACAGATGGCGTAGATTTTGTTCCAATGTCGACACCAAAAGTATACCTAGTTCAACTTCTTAACATTGCAGGCGTCGGCCCAATTTTTGGCCCAATCATGGGTGCCCTTTACGGCCCTGCAGCTATGTTATGGATTGTACTTGGTTGTATTTTTGCAGGTGCGGTACACGATTATTTCTCAGGAATGCTGTCTGTCCGTAATGGTGGAGCCTCTGTTCCTACTATTACAGGTAAGTACCTAGGCAATGGTGCAAAGCACTTCATGAACGTGTTCGCGATTGTTCTATTGCTTCTTGTTGGTGTGGTATTTGTATCAGCACCTGCAAGTATGTTAACTAACCTAATGAATGACCAATTTGATCTAGGCATCACAATGACGGCGATGGTTGTTATCATTTTTGGTTATTACATCTTAGCGACAATTGTACCTGTTGATAAAATTATCGGACGTTTCTACCCGCTATTTGGTGCTCTACTAATATTCATGTCTGTTGGCTTGATTTCAGCAATCGCACTATCGAGTGACCATTCAGTACTTGGCGGTTATGAGCCTAGTGAAATGTTCACCAACATGAATCCGAACGACTTACCATTGTGGCCGGCACTATTTATCACTATCGCTTGTGGCGCGATCTCTGGTTTCCACGCAACACAATCACCTTTAATGGCGCGTTGTATGGAAAATGAAAAGAATGGTCGTTTTGTATTCTACGGCGCAATGATTGGTGAAGGTATTATCGCACTGATCTGGTGTGCTATTGCCCTGTCTTTCTTTGATGGTATTGAAGCACTTCAAGCAGCGGTTGCAAACGGTGGTCCAGGTAACGTAGTTTACGCATCATCATTCGGTCTTTTAGGTACATTTGGTGGCATCCTAGCGTTCTTAGGTGTAGTTATTCTACCGATTACTTCTGGTGATACTGCATTCCGTTCAAGCCGTTTAATCCTTGCTGAATACTTCAACATGGAACAAAAAACACTACGTAACCGTCTACTTATGGCGCTTCCACTGTTCGTTCTAGGTGGTATCTTAACTCAAGTAGATTTCGGTATTATCTGGCGCTACTTTGGTTTTGCTAACCAAACAACAGCGGTCATGATGTTATGGACAGCGTCTGCTTATCTACTTCGTCACAACAAGCTACATTGGGTTGCAACAATACCTGCTGTATTTATGACAAGCGTATGTATCACATTCATCTTAAATAACAGTCAGCTTGGTTTTGGCTTACCGATGACACTATCGACCATTGTAGGTGTAGTCTCTGCATTTGTAATTGCTGGTTTGATTATTGTGAAATCAAAAGGCAAAGGTGAAATTGATTCAGAAGAAGAAAGTCTACAATCTTAATAATCTAGTTAAATAAAGAATCCCCATTAATCATTATTAATGGGGATTTTTGTAATACTAATTACCTTAGCTTTAACTCTTATTGCTTCGGGACGCTTTTTAAAACATACAAAGAAAGCAATATGACTCATACAAGTAAAATTGCGCTCAACGTTACACAAGCTAACTTTAATACTGCAATAAATGGCCTTTATGGATCCATAAAGTCATTATCAACTGCTGTAGAATTAGATCCAAATCAACCATTTGAGGAAAAACTTATCTTAGGCAACATATCAGAGTGAGATAGCGAACGTTTTTCAATCAAAAATAGGGCGACTTGACGATCACATTCAGCGGTGATCATATACTCCTTTTTAGGGAAAGCATCATGTACATTGACCACTTCAAAGAACATTTTCAAACGATTATTGACTAACATCAAGGTGCAAAGATCACATATTACCTGTTTAAAGTCCTCTTTGGCTCGCTATGTGCGGTGATTGCAAGTGCGAAAGGCTAGTTTGATATTCGTGAATACATTCTCGGTCATCATAGGTGCTTCATTAACTGAATGTCGCCAATACACACTCTTACGAAGGTCAAGTGATTACGATAGATGACAAAACGCTTCGAGGCTCATACAATCGTGAGACAGGACGAGCACCATCCATATGAACAGTGCTTATGCATCGTCAAACAAACTCGTGTTGGGACAGCTGAAAACCGAAGAAAAAAGTAATGAGATTACAGTGTACCCTGAACTGATAAAGATGCTAGATATCAAGGTAGCCCTAGTAACCATTGATACAATGGCCTGTCAGGCTAAGATGGCCAAAGCCATTATAAAACAAGGTGGTGATTACTTGCTTGCATCAAGGAAAACTCGGACAAGCGATAGAAAAAGCGTTCTCATATCAGCGAGCAAATATGGTAGATACCCTCACAGCCTTAAACAAGGGTGTGGACGTATAGAGTATCGCCAATGCTATGTTTTTAATATTACGAAACTTGATGGTGACTTCTCTCTCTAGAAAGAGTTGAAGAGCATTATAATGGTTGAAAACTTCCGTTTTGAGAAAGGCAGTTCGATTATAGTTAAACCGAGAATTTAATAAACTAACAGGACAATGTTGAGTTCGAATTAAACAAGGGCATCGCTGAGACTATGTTCATGTGCCCAGTGACGTTTTCAATACAGTTTCACCTACAACAAATCAAATTAGTTACGTTTAGGCACTTTGGGTAAGAACCAAGAGGACAGCACTTAATGGCCCTCTTGGTTCTTGGTAGATTGAAAATGATGCCTTGACGCTATGGACGCGACATTATCTTAATGGAGCTTATATTATTGCTAAATGCTTCTTGGGCATTACCACTGGAATTTCGTGTATAGTACCTACCTGCAAAGTTGGCATCTTCATAAAATCTAACCACCCAGCCCTCAGGGATGATAAATGATTGTAAGCGATCATTCATTGAATCAAGGAAGGCCATATCTGACGTAATTTCCATATAATCACCCCCATAATTATTGTAATCAAATATCACAAGATTATTTCTAGGGCTTAATATTTTTACTGAGTTTGTTATGTCATTAAAGCCATCAGCATTACCGCTTGCTGCTCGCGTATAGTACCTACCTGCAAAGTTGGCACCTGCATAAAATCTAACCACCCAGTCCGTTGGTAAAACCCATGATGACATTTTGTCATTCATTTCGGTGCCTAAATCGTGCTTATCCGATGTGATAACCAATGAATTTCCTTGCTGATCGAAGTGTTCATAAATCACAACACCTTCAGTACCATGGTTTTGTTGGAAAAAGTTGATTGCTTCAGCGTGAGTGGTGTTTTGAATGGCGACTACGTCATGTCCAAAAATACTCTCAGGTTTATACGGAACTGATGTTATGAATTGGGATTTCTTATCGACACCCATGACCAGTTCAAACGGTTTTTTACTGAACTTCTGATATGACTTAACTTTTGATTGTTCTCTGAATATCTCTGAATCTTGATTCTCAATATTTAAATCATTGGCGACGCGAGAGTCTGTAAGCTCTAGTTCCCCGTTATAACATTGAGCGACGCCTTTAAATAGTTCATTGTAATAGATACAGTAATCACTATTCTTTTGAATGTCTTCAGCTTTCACTAAAGATAAATCCACATCTCCTCTTGAAAGGATGCTAGATGATAAATTCCCGATACTTTCCATTGATTCGGTTAAATAGAATGGAGGCTTATTTACTCTCAAGTCCGCTTTAACCCAATACCCGTCAGGAATATTTACGAACGATATATAAGACTGAGGGCTTTGAAGTTCTGAATTTTCACTTATACAAAATGAAGGCTCATTTAGGTTCTCCTTATCAGTGTAAAAACACGCGTTTTCAACAGCATTGAGATCAGAGTCTGTTAGTTTTGACATCATGTGATTGTTGATCAGCTCATAGGGGAAATCGTTGGTGTTATAATCGGTTTTCTTGACGTTATTGAAATTAGTCAGTGCATGGAAATTATTTTTTTTTGTGCTAGTGTCAATAAATATTGTCATGCCATCAGATATGCCAGGTATATAGGCAAGAGCAATCTCAGAAGTACTATTACCGGGATTTCTAATATTATCAGCTAGTTGCCATATGTTAAACCCCATACTTAAAAGTTGGTCTGGGCCAAAACTCTTTAATACACTAACGGGGTTTGCCAGTCTAATTGATTTTATTGTTTTCTTAACACCATTTTTTTTAATGCTGTTTTTAAATCTGTTAATATTGTCAAGTGTCCCAAGATTTCCCATTAAAATCCCTTGATAATGAGATGTAGTCCATTGTTTAAATGCTTTCTTTAACTCCTTTTGAGTTCTTTGGTTTGATTCAAATTTAATTTCATTAAATTTGGTCTCAAGACTTATAGTGTTGTCATTCATTACTGTTGTAATAAATCTTGAAAAGTCGTCATTTATAGAATCCACACCATTCAATCTAAAGTTCACAAGTTTAGACCAAATAATCTTAACGGCTGTCAACGAGTTGTTTTTAATGCTTTCATCAGCAGCTCCTGCGTTGAAGCTTGGGGACTCCAAATCAAAAAAGATGTCTCGTAATAGATCTACTCCAACATATTGTATTTTATCGTCTCTCCAAAACTCATGATCTGTAATATTTAAATCTGACATACCTGTAAAATGAGGGTAGCCGGTAATGTTAGGAACATTAACTACAATATCAACGATGTCAGCTAGTGCATTATCCCATACAAATTCATTTTCATTTATAACTCTAGAGCCTTTTTTAATCCTTATTATTGCAGGCTCATCGTATTTAAAACACCATCGTTCATTTGATTGTGTTTGGATAGCACCTTTCTGAATTGCCATTCTTGAGAAGTTATTAATGGCAGCTTCTGGATGATCCTGTATGATATAATCTGGTGCAGGCAAGTCAAAATTATTTGTTTCTTGATTGTATAGTGATACTTGAAACCACCACTGATCTGGTGAATTAACAAACCCTAAATTTGTGACGGAGTTCGCTGCATCAGCTGCAATATCGGACAATTTATATCTTCGATGGGTATAAATACACATTCGATCATCTTCAATTGTCGGCTCATAGGTGCTTGGCATGCCATCGGCATTCATTAAAAATTGCCAAACACTATTTGTGGCTCCCGGTGGCTTCTCACCATTATCATAATAATCTTGAACAAGTCCTGCTAGATTTTCAGAAAATAATGGATGCACGCTTCTTAAACTTAGCCCCATTGGATTATTTCCAAAGTCAATTTCTGAATTATCAAATGGGACTCTATTTAATGCATAGTGGTGAAAATTAAAAATAGACACCGGTCCCAATGGGTTTCCTGCGTTTTCAATTATCCTATGAATATCTGGCGTTTTTGTATCAATTTCAATAAGAGTTTCACTGTGTGCATTAATTGATAAGCACAGTAAAAAAGTACTATAAGTAAACCTTTTCAACATCATTACTTTAACCTTCTTCCTATCATAGGTAATATAATAACTATCTGTAATGTCTAACTTTAAATATATTATATTTATTCAACTGAAAAAGGAATTAATAATTTGAGTTAATAAATAAAGCCCTACAATTGACCATTATTATTAACAAATGACCTCAACATTGAATAAGCGATTGAGAAAGGCGGATCTATCCCCAGAGTGAGATTGCGAACGTTTTTTTAATCAAGAATAGGGCGGTTTGACGATCACATTCAGCTGTGATCATATACTCCCTTTTTAGAGAGAGCATCATGCACATTGACCACTTCAAAGAACATTTTCAAACGATTATTGACTAACGCCAAGGTGAAAAGGTCACATATTGCCTGTTTGAAGTCCTCTTTGGCTCGCTATGTGCGGTGATTGCAGGTGCGAAAGGCTGGTTTGATATTCGTGAATACATTCTCGGTCATCATGATTGGTTTAAGCGTAATAGTGCGTAAAGAACTTTCTCAAATTCCAAGAGTAGTTAGTAATATTCAACTCATGGCAAATGGCGACCACTGCAAACGATATTACTGCAAACGCGTTATCAGCTGAAGGAGAAACAAGTACGGCGTTAGTTCTTTCTTCTCATAGTTTAAAACGTTACAAGAGTCCTTTTGCATTATTGAAGAGCTAAAAATCTTATCAGATAACACCAGCTCTATGGTTGACGTTATTACTAACATTTCAGACCAGACGAACCTACTCGCTTTAAATGCCGCGATTGAAGCTGCACACGCAGGTGAACAAGGGAGAGGTTTTGCGGTAGTTTCAGATGAAGTTCGAGCACTTGCGGTGAAAACTCAAGATTCGACAGCCAATATTCAAACGATCATTGCAACCCTACAAACAAAAGCAACTAAAGCCGTTGATGCGATGGAAAATATCAGACAAAATTGAGGCAATATTTCAAAAAAAGTAACTCAGCTTGTTGATATTAACTCATCAGTTGCGACCGCTTCTAAAGAGCAATCGTAAACCAAAACATCGCTCATAATGTGGAAGACATTAAAAACAGAAGTCAATTTCTTCAAAGTCTCTAATCAATATAATTAAGTGCACAATAAAAAACCTTCACTCAGAAAGATGAAGGGCTTTTATTTATACTATTCAAATCACTTATTTTTTCGCAGCAATAGCGGCGTAATCACCAAGTAATTTAGATAAAATTGGCAGCCAATTTAATGCATCTGTTGGTGGTTTCGCTAAAATTTTCTCAACCAATTCACAGTGCTCTTCTAACGATACCGCTTCTTCTAAATTAAATAACATTGCATAAGCATGCCATAAAACAAGACGCATCATTCGTAAGCTGTTTTGTTGTGAATTTTCAGACTCTGAAAATGCATGAGTCACTTCGCCAAGAGCGACAGCAGCAAGACGAAGCATGGCATCTAATTGAGCTGTTTGCATACGATCTGGATCTGCCGTTTCTTCTTGTTCAAACGTAAAGATCTCTTTTATTGTCTCTTCAGGCACCATACGACTAATCACACGATGACTGAACTCTTCAAGCTCATGACGCGGCATTGTTACTAAACAAGAGAAAGTATAATCACGTTCCATTTTACTCTCCTACTTTTTAAGCTTAGTAATACCAGCTTTCTTTTGGATCACATTCTTCAAACGCATACGACGTTCTGCAGAAGCCTGATCTTGATTCACGTTAGTCGCGTTATTTGTGCGACCTTTACGATCTCTAAATCCAGCTTTAGTATTCACTTTTTCGATGTAAGCATCACGGCTCTTAGGCTCGTAACCTGCTTGAACTACACGGTGAATACGTTGCTGAATTAGTGTTTCAACTTGAACAACCGTTAATTCTTCTTCACGGCTAACAAATGAAACCGCATGACCTTTTTTACCTGCACGACCTGTACGACCAATACGGTGAACATAATCTTCAGCTAAGAAAGGCATGTCATAGTTAATTACGTGTGGTAAATCGGCAATATCAAGACCACGAGCAGCAACATCCGTTGCAACCATTACACGTGCTTTACCTTCTTTAAACTCTTCTAACGCACGACGACGAGCACTTTGTGCTTTATCTCCGTGACAAATAACCGCTTTAATACCATCAAGCTTAAGCTCTTTAACAATGCTATTTGCTGTTTCTTTGTAGTTTACAAATACCAGAACTTGCTGCCAGTTTTTACGGCCAATCAACTCTGATAGTAATTCTGTTTTACGTTCTTCATCTACAGGATAAACAACGTGAGCAATCGTTGATGCTGTCATATTTTCGCGGTCAACCGAAACTCGTTTTGGACGACGTAAAATATCACTCGCTAATTTGTTCATTTGCGCAGACGACGTTGCTGAGAACAACATGATTTGTGGAGCGGTATTTACTTCCATCATGATGTTACGGATAGCATTAACAAAGCCCATATCTAACATACGGTCGGCTTCATCAAATACTAAAAATTCTAGACTCGCGATAGAGATGTTGCCTTCTTCGATATGCTCTTGAAGACGACCAGGAGTCGCAACCAAGATATCAACACCCGGATCCAATGCTCTCTCTTGAGAAGACATTTTCTTACCGCCAAATACTGCAGTTACTGATAATGATGTGTATTTTGTGTAATCAGCAATGTTTGATGCAATTTGCTCTGCTAGCTCACGAGTTGGCGCTAAAATTAAAGCACGAGCTGAACGACGAGTTGCTGTTTTTTTCGAATCAAGCAATTGCTGGATCACTGGCAACGCAAACGCGGCAGTTTTACCCGTACCTGTTTGAGCATTCGCAAGAATATCATGACCTTTACGTGCCAAAGGAATAGCTTTTTGCTGGATTGGGGTTAATTTCTGATAACCACATTCAGTTAATGCTTTTACGACTTCAGGTGCGAAACCTTGAGATGAAAATGACATAAAGTGGATTCCTTAAGCGAACAGTCTATGTATTCAGTGAACAATAATTTAGCCGCGCATTATAAATGATTTACGGTGAGTTAGCGCACATTTTTTGTTATTCAGTCATAAAAAAAGGCAGAAATACTGAAGTATTCCTGCCTTTTTATCTATTTCGTTTTAAAACAACCCAATTAGTGAAGTTTTAAGTTTGGACGTAGAACTCGGTTGATACGCCCTACTAGCATAATCAACGTCGTTTTAAAGAGACCATGCAGTGCAATTTGATGCATACGATATAATGAGATGTATACAACACGTGCGATACGGCCTTCAACCATCATAGAGCCCTTCGTTAAGTTCCCCATCAAGCTACCAACCGTTGAGAAGTTACTTAATGAAACTAAAGAACCATGATCTTTATATACGTATGGTTTCATTTCACGGTCAGTCATTTTAGCAATAATATTTTTAAACGCATGACTTGCCATTTGATGAGCAGCTTGTGCACGAGGAGGAACAAAACCACCATCGGCTTTTTCACACGATGCTAAATCACCAATAACGAAAATATCATCATCACGTGTAGTTTGTAGCGTTGGCTTAACAACAAGCTGATTAATACGGTTAGTTTCTAAACCTGCGATATCTTTCATGAAATCAGGTGCTTTAATACCTGCAGCCCATACCATGATTTGAGCAGGAATAAGCTCACCTTCTTTAGTGTGTAAGCCTTCAGAATCTGCTTTAGTTACCATCGTCATCGTTCTAACGTTCACACCAAGTTTCGTTAACTCACTGTGTGCCGCAGATGAAATACGAGGAGGCAGAGCAGGAAGAATTCGCTCACCCGCTTCAACAAGATTCACATTTAATTTTGCCGAATCTAAATCACCAAAACCATAAGCTCGTAACTCTTTAACCGCATTATGAAGCTCTGCAGATAATTCAACACCCGTAGCACCAGCACCAACAATCGCGATATCAACCGTCTTTTGTGTAGGATGAGCATGAAGCTTCAAGAACTGATTGTTCATCTCAGTACGGAAGCGATGTGCTTGTTCTGGGCTATCAAGGAAAATACAGTTTTCACGAACACCCGGAGTATTAAAGTCATTCGACGTTGAGCCAATCGCAAGGATCAGGTAATCATATTCAATTTCTCTTGTCGGAATAAGCATCTCACCATGCTCATCTTTAATTTCAGCCAGAGTAATGAATTTACGGTCACGATTAATGTCGCACAAACTACCCATTTGGAAATCAAAAGAGTGATTCTTTGCATGTGCACGGTAGCTAATGGCATCAACACCTTCATCTAAAGAACCTGTCGCCACTTCATGTAGCAGTGGTTTCCATAAATGGCTTGCTTTACGGTCTACCAATGTAACTTCAGCACGACCTTTACGACCCAGTGTACGACCAAATTTAGTAGCAAGCTCTAAACCACCAGCTCCACCACCAACAATAACAATCTTAGTCATTACAATTTTCCTCTAAAAAATAAAAAGGGGATTAATCCGATTTGATCGAATCAAAAAATTTGTGCTTTCCTGATTTTTATCATTATCAAATGAGTAAAAAATAGAAAGTCTTGAGGAAACAGTGTTTACGTTATGCAAGGTTGAGCAATTTATGCTTCTTTTCGTTGTTTTTTGCATTATATATCCCTATTTCAGATGTTATCAAGCAGATATAGATGTTATGTAGAAGATTTCTTTTGAGGTGTAAAATAAATGGGGAAATTGTTCTATTTTGTAACAGGAGGTCGTTTCTTTGGTTTAGATCAAAAAACCTCACGATATTGTT
>NZ_MSCO01000001.1:1138609-1154007 GCF_002954705.1 Aliivibrio sifiae | reverse complement strand
ACACGATATTGTGAGGTTTTTATTATGTTAAGAATGTTTTTTATTCTCAAATCGAATTTACAAAAACAGCTTTTAAATCAATGTTTCTGCTTCTTTAAATACTTTCATTGCCTGCAGATGTTGAGAGATTTTCTTAAACTTATGCGTTTCGTTTTCATCCCAAATAATTTGATAATAAGGTTCTAACTCTGTAGCCGTTGCCGAATTATCACGAATTTCATCACTTTTAGATAAAATACATAAACAATTTTCTTTGTTTTTATTACGGAACTTCTCAACACACTTAGTTGCTATATCGGCATATTCTTCAGGACGATCAATTCGACCTTCCATATTAACTTCTGGGTGTAAGTTAGGATTAAAAATAACCTGACGGATACCACATAAGAAACCAATACGTTCAGCCCAAAAACCACCTAAACCAACACCACAAATGATAGGATTTGGATCGCCAGCTTGCTCAATGACCTTATACACTTCTTTTAATAAATGCTGCATATCATGCTTAGGATGCAGAGTACTGTAATTAATGAAACGTACATCTTCATCGATAAATTGAAGTTGCATCACCTTCTCATGATTACCTGGGCTTGTTGAGTCGAAGCCGTGAAGATAAATAATCATGTGTTCCCCCTGTTTCCTGAATAAGAATTTTCCATATAAGTAATTTTAATCTACCATGAAATTTAAGGTTTTAAAGCTCTTAACTTGAACAATAATGAGAACAGTGATCTACCCTAGATTATTACCGATTTATTTCTGCATTAACGGTAATAATTCTTTTAACTTGCTCATTTCTCGTTCTGCCAACTCTTTATAACAACTGTCTTTAAGTAATTGATAGCCTAATGCAAACCATAAAGCCCCCATAAAGCATACCCAAGGCGTCCAATATGCCACCGCTTTTTGCCAAGGTTCAATATCAAAATTACGCTGTAAACAGTAATTATGAATAACGTCATCAGCATTAAACTGATTCGCAATAATCATAGTGGTTAAATCTTGACTCGGATCACCAATAGAGGCGTATTCCCAATCAATCAAACCATAACCCTCTTCTCTTACAATAATATTATAAGCGCCAATATCGTAATGACATAAACAAGGAACAAACAAAGCGTGCTCTTCTTGTTGAGAGAAATGGTCAACGTACGTCTGCATTTCTAACGTTTGGAACTTCGGCTGTAATGATCCCCAATAATCTAAGATACGAGATTTCAAACTCATCACTTCATTTTTAATGTCGTCATTGAAATCGTTTATTGCTAATTGGTGAACAGAGACCAGTAAATTAACTGCAGCACCTTGAGCTTTATCAAGAGCAATAACATCGCCATTCAACCATTCGACTAATAAACCATATTCATTCGAACTATATACCTTTGGAGTAAAAGGGACTGCATGTAGCGCAGTTAATATCTCTCGTTCTTTATTTCTATCAGCACCAAGTAACTTCGCTTGTGTTGACACCGGACGCCAAACAAAAGTCCCCTCTTTCGCTTCAACTTTCAAACAAGCATTGGTTAATCCACCAGTAAGCAAAGATGCCTTATAAAAAGTTAATCCAAAGTCATTAAAATTAATATCCATCATCCTACTCATAAAGTATCGCAATAACATAGTGTTAGGCCAGTCTATCACAACTGCATATTCTGTTTAATTTAGTCTCAAAATTGCAGCATGAATTGATTTTATATTATTTATAATTATATCTATTCAAACTTGGATTTTTGGATTAATATCCGCGCCCTACGCGTCTCTTGAGAGTTAACTACAATACAGTGTCTCACCTGACGTATTTATTACATACCTTTCCAAATAAGCGGTTAATCAAACACTTAAAGTAGACTGGTGTTATTTTGGATAGACTATAATGTCCTCTAACGCTTTATATACTGATTTATCTGGCTATTACGATTTAATGTGTGCTGATATCGATTATCAAGAGCAAAGTAACTTTGTTCGTCGTATACATCAAATTTTTGGTAATCATGGAAGAGATTATCTTGATTTAGCTTGTGGTACTGGCCCACACGTTAAACATTTTATTAATTACGGATATCAAGCGAAGGGCTTAGACATTAACCAACCTATGCTTGATCTTGCAAAGTTGCGAAATCCTGATGCTGAGTTTATTTTGCATGACATGAGTAACTTTACTGTTGATGAACCTTTAGACTTAATCACCTGTTTTCTTTATTCAATTCATTACAATGCAAATATTGAAAAGTTAGCAGAATGTATTGCAAGCGTTCATGCGGCATTAAAAACAGATGGCGTATTCTGCTTTAACTCGGTAGCAAGAAATAAGATTGATAATCGCTCATTTGTAAAGCACCCAGCAGAACATGAAGGCAGCCAATTTACGTTTCAATCAGGTTGGAATTACAGTGGCCAAGGGGATGGGCAGCATTTATTGCTAAAGATAGAGAAAACAACAGATGGCGTGACAGAAGCTTGGGATGATAAACACCCAATGGTAGCGGTCGATTTTGAGCAACTGCAAACGCTATTAGAACCATACTTTGACGTTCACTTATTTGAACATGACTATGAAAAAATCACCCCGTTAAATGCAGGTTCTGGTAACGCGATTGTGGTTTGTGTAAAAAAATAAACTCTGCATTCAGTTTCTAAGAACATAAAAACAAAAATCCGCCAACTAAGGCGGATTTTTTATTTATATTCTTGTGCAGACTAACTGCAACACAAAAATTATAAGTAGTTAGCGTCAACTAATTCGCTGATCTCAACTTTGCTTACTTCTGCACGGCTGTCTAGCCAGTTAGCAACTAAAAGCTGCTCTTCTGCTGTTGCTGAACGGTAACGCTCAGTTGAACATACAAAGCCTTCAAACAGCTCTAGGCCACCACCACAGAAACATAAATCAATGCTGTTGATGTAATCAATGAAATCATCTACGAATACATCGTATTGGTCAAAATCTTTAAATTCAGTTGCACAGCTTACTTCAAAACCAAGAAGCGCAAACTCGCCTAGGTATAATTTTTTACGAATACGGCGATTTTTGTTTTCTAACTTATTAAGTTTCATAGTATTTCTCTCTTTGATTTATCTAGCACTACTTATACTCCTTTCCATCCGTTTTCCCAAGCTTTGATTGAAAGAAATTACTAAATTCAAATACAAAAAAAACCAGAGTAGTTTCCCACTCTGGTTTCTTAAACTATCAATTAGAGTTTAGTGATTACCAACCTAATAGACTTTTCTCTTGTTGCTTACGGATCTCTGTTTCATCAGCCCATTCGATTAGGCCTGTTTCTAAATCCATTAAACGCATTGTCATTTTATAGTAAACGTCTTTGTCGCTGCCTGCATTTTTCACGATGCTAGAAAGGTTGCCATAAAGCATATATTGAGCGCCGACCATTTTACCAAATTGAATCGCTGTATTTTGATTTACTAACTCATCATTGTTTTGAAAGTTAAGTTGTGAACGAACAGCTTCTACACGGTCCATATCAACAAAACGGAACTTACCAGAATTTAACAGTTTAGTACTGATAGAGTCAGTAACTGATTCAGTATCAATGTGCTCACTTGTTTTATTCTTAATACTTTCAACAAAAACAATTGGACGATTGCCTTGAGTAATTTGAGCAACAGCGCCAGAAGACAGCATGCTTTCAGTCATCTCGCCAGCAATTTTCTGTAGATCCGTCGAACCAAAATCAACAGTTGTTGTTTCAACTGCTTGAGCGTCGCCGTAACTTACTTTGTTAGAACAGCCACCGAGTAATACAGCTAAGCTTAATAACGCAATAACACTTTTATTCATTTTTTATTTACCTCTAGTGAGTGTTTTATCTCAAATTATATCAACACGGTTCATTGATATTATTCTAATGTACGAATTTGAACACGGAATTGAGTTGCTTCTGGTTTCATTGCAACGCCTTGAATACTCATTGTATCTAAGCCACGCACAATAAATGTACGCCAAGGTGAATCAGAACCATTAACTTCTAGGCCTTGAGCATCATACCAGTAAAAACGGTATTGCAACTGTTGGTCACCTGTAAATTTACTTGTTACTGACACAATGCCGCGAACTAAACCATTGTTGTCCTGTGTGCTGATTTGCTCAACAGACAAACGGTTACCAAGTACATTATCGCCAAAAAGTACTTTTTGAGTACTGCTATCAACACTAATACCTGCAGTTTGGCTCGAGCTACAAGCAGCCAATGCCAATGGTAATAGCAAAACGATAAGCCATTTTTTCATTATATTTCTCCTAGTTGTTTATGCCACCATGTGACGGCGTTTCCTTGTCTTGATACCCAGACTACGACGGTATGACCTTCTTTTATCGTAAAGTTTAGCTCATTTCCCAGATATTGGATTTGATTATCCCCTGCTTTCACATCAACACTTGTTACGCTGATCAATGATGGCAGTGTTTGCCAACTACGCGTGTCAGGCTGCTCTGTTAACGAGTTAAATATAGTTAGTACCGCATTCGCTAAATCTTCTTCTTTCGTGTTTCGTGATGTTTTTCGCAACTCATCTTTCGCAACGACACGCAATGCTTGGCGAATAACCATCGCAGGAATTCGTTCATTTAAGTCATTTCGAGCCATTAAAGTAACATCCGCCAATTGATCTGAGGCTAATGCTTTATTGTTCACTTTAAGTGGTGAGAACACATCACGGTTTGTCTTTTTGTAATATGGTAGCGCTAAGTTATATTGAACAAAATTACCTTGGCTATCCCACATTGGTAAGCGTAATCGCCAATCAGAAAGCTGTGGCAAGATACCTTGCTCATCAATAATAATTACTCTGCTGTCAGTGCGCTTTGGTACTTTATAAGCACCGTATTGCTTCTCTAACAACGTAATATCATTGCGCATTCCAAGTCGTCGAGCTAAACGTTGGACTGACTCAATCACCGTCTTATTATTTGGAGCTACCGCAAGCGCTCGCTTATAATCTATATAAGCATCACTATAATTGCGATTTGTTTCAAACAACAAACCAGAATAATAGAAAAGATAGCCATTTTGCACTGCGGCTAATTTATTACCTACATCAGGATAATTCGCTAAAATAGCGCCGACATTTGCATCAACACCTTGTTTTTTAGCGTCTTTTTCTGCTGAACGAAGCTCTTTTTCTCGGTCTCTCTTAGCTTGCTCTTGAATGTAATTCGCTTTTCTAACTTCAATCAAAGCACCTTCCAAATCATTATTTTTTAAATAATTTAATGAAAGATAAAGGTGTAAATAACCCAACTCATAATCCGCTGGTTTATAATCAATTAAGTTATCGTTAGTCACCAAAGAACCAACTTGGTTCGCTGAATCAGAGACAGAAATTACGGCTTGATCACTTTGTATTCTGGCCGCTTGTTCTGCCCCCTCAAAATCCGCTTTACTTTCTGCGTATTGCTCACTCAATAAAGCAACTCGACCACGCTCTAGATTATCAAGGATGGGGCCTCCGACTTCAGGAGCCTCTTCACTGTATGCTTGCTTAGCATCGCCATTTTTTACCAACTGATAAGTATCATCCGTCTGGGCAGAGTAATGGCTAAATAAATTTCCAACAGACAGGTTGGCACACCCCGACAGCAGCAGGGTAAAAGAAAGTACAATGGATTTTTTTAGTATCGACGTCATTAAAATAGAAAACTCTCAGTCTAAAAAAGTAAGGCTCCTAACTAGGGAGCCTTATTTGAGATCGATTAACTTAATAGCATTGGACCTAATGGACGACCACCCACAAGGTGCATATGAATATGATAAACTTCTTGGCCACCATGAGGATTACAGTTAACAATCAAACGGTAACCGTCTTCAGCAATACCTTCTTCAATCGCTATTTTCTTAGCAACTGTAAATAGACGTCCCATAACTAATTCATCTTCAGCTTCCACATCGTTCGTGGTTGGGATCAATTTATTTGGAATAATTAACACGTGGCTTGGCGCACGCGGATTAATATCACGAAACGCAGTAACTAAATCATCTTGATAAACAACATCCGCTGGAATTTCTTTACGAATAATTTTGCTAAAAATAGTTTCTTCAGCCATGACTCATCTCCAATAAAACACAGTTTTTTATTTTCTACTGCCTCTAGTATGCGTTACAAATTTCTCGAAAACAATCACTTGAACTATAACTTAACGACAAATTAAGCCTTCATCTGCAAAAATCCCTTGAATAATTGAGAGTCATCTCTCTTTATGTATTGTTAATTTTATAGATATGGTCACAGCGGGTAATAGAAAATAATCATAATATGAATGCTTACTGTAAACATATTAAGACTGAGTGTTATTTATACTAATCAACACTAGATTTAATAAAATTAATACTATTAATACTATAGAGAGATAGAACATGAATAGTTCGGTAGTACGTCGAATGTACGCAGGATTCTCGCTTATCGTGATCTTGTTTATTACGACGGTTATCCTGATGCTCAATGGAACGAGTAATATCCACAATCAGATGAAGTCAGTCTCTTCAGACTCTTTACCTTTAGTCAGCTTATCTAATGAAACCAGCGTTGCTCTTCTTGCGGCTGACAAATCTTTCAAAGACTTCTTAACCACTAATGATCCAATTCAAATGCAGCAAGCACGACAAGCATTTGTTAGTGCAGAGACAACGTTTAATAATACGTTTCAACGTCTAGTTAATGTTGCCGAACAACAAAATACCGGCACTCAACAACGCTCAGAACTGACTGATATCCAAGCTGCTTATTTCAATGAAGCACAAGTCGCAATGGACAACTATCAAGCTCTACTACTTGCTGATAATGAAAAACAAAAAGCAACTCGTAGCTTTCAACGTTTATACACAGAATTAAGTGTAAGAATGAAAGAGTTCGTCAACGACCAAGAAAGCATTGCGGTTAAGATGATGGCAAAAAGCTATTTTGTAAAACTTGAAGATGCCGAGCTAATTACCTCTGATGCATTAGCAAGTAACGATGTAGAGTTTGTAAAAAAAGCCGTTAATCAAAATAAAAAAGCCGTCACTCATTTAAATTATGCTTATCGTGGTTTAGTGAATCAATTACCTCAATTAAAAGAGACTTTTGATAAATCGGTAAATCAGTTCAGTGCCGAAGTAGGGAAAAAAGAAGGAATTCTAAATACTCACTTTGCCTATCTAAGTGCTAAAGATGCGCTTTACAACAACATATCTAACCTCGCTCGCCAAATTGATAACGCACTTGTCTTACTGACTTCATTTAATGAGTTAGCAAATCAAGATCTGCAAACATCATTACAACAAGCTGAAGTTATTTATCAACAAAGTGTGTATAAAGCGATAGCGTTAGGTGTTGTTGTTTCTCTACTTGCGACTATCATTGGTTTCCATCTGGCATCATCAGTAAGAACACCACTGCAAAACATGTTAAAAATATTAGAGTCACTAACTTCTGGAGACATGACACAACGCATTCAAACTAAACATAATACAGAGTTTAGCCGCGTATCTCGTCACATCAATACCGTCGCTGACAACTTACAGAAAGTACTTCTGCAATTAAGTGGCGCGTCAGATGAATTAACAGCGGTTGCTCAAAATAACAGTTCAACAGCAGAAAAAGCCAAACAACAGCTACTTAATCAACGTGAGCAAACCACAAGTGTTGCCGCTGCGATGACTCAGATGGAGCACTCCGTTGTTGAAGTCGCATCAAGCTCAGAAAGCTCATTATTGAAAGTACAAGAAGTTGAAGCGGCCTCTGAGCATGGCCAAAAAGTCATGGCTAATAACATTGCTACTATTGAACAATTATCAAGTCGCCTTGATGAATCTGTTCAAGCCGTTGGAAATTTACAAAAAGTCAGCAGTGAAATTGGCTCCATTTTAGATGTTATTAATAAGATAGCAGAGCAAACTAACCTATTGGCATTGAATGCCGCAATTGAAGCAGCTCGTGCAGGGGAACAAGGGCGAGGCTTTGCGGTTGTTGCCGATGAAGTACGTATTCTTGCTCAACGTACCGCAAAATCAACATCAGAGATTGAGGCTATGATTGCGAACCTTCAATCAAGTTCTAAAACCACAACAACCGTCATTGAAAGTTGTGTTGAGGATATGCAGCAAAGCGTAATGCAAACGAACGAAGCCAACAATGCAATGGTAATGATACAAAGCTTGATTGATGAGATAAGCCACATGAGTAATCACATCTCTCAAGCAGCGAACGAACAAAGCGCCACCACCACAGAAATTGCACGCAGTTTAGAAGACATCAGTCACATTGCAGAAGAGAACCAAACCGCAATGAATGATATTGCTAATGTCAGCTCAACATTAAATGAATTGGCACACCAACAAAGCGATATCGTGCATCAATTTAAAGTGTAAATTTGACGTATTGAGGGGAGAAATCCCCTCTCCTTAAAGCTTAATAGAATAAAATATAAGCAAATACCTGCAGAAACTTGAATTCTTGTTCTACTATTTATACATACTGCTAACAATGGTGTGTTTTAAATAAAAGGACTGTATATGAAAAAATCATCTTTACTTGTTGCTGTGGCTCTAACTTCTGTAGGGTTTTCTTCCCCTTTACTGGCTGAAGCGTACTTTGGTGGTAAATTAGGCCTTGGTCTCATTGACGACGCCTGCTCTGCTTCTGGGCCATGTGACGACGACGCATTTGGATATGGTGTATACGGTGGTTACCATTTCACAGAGCGTTGGGGATTAGAGCTTGGCTTTGATTCTATTGGCGAGTTTGAATCTAGTCATTCCTATAACGGTACAACAAAATACGTTGATAGCCGTCTTACTGCCCTCTCATTAGCTCCTCGTTATACTTTTTCTGCTACCGATACCATCGATGTATTCCTCAAGGCTGGTGCCGCATACATGGACTATAGCAATGCAAACGACACTGTCTTTACTGCAGGTTTAGGGAGTGAATTAGCCCTAAATGAAAGCCTAGCTTTACGTCTAGAATACCAATACTTCGACGATATCGATGATAGCTACATTTATGATCTATCATCTCACTTCATTTCTATTGGTCTGACTTATACTTTTGGAAGCGCTTCAAAAGCAACATCAATCGAAGAAGAAGAGGAAGTTGAAGTAGTACAAGAACCTGAAAAACAAATGGCAGAACCAATGGAAGAAAAACCAATGGAACCTGTTGCCGTTAAACAAGAGCAATCTAAATCACATCAAAACCTATTTAAAAATAATGGTTCAGAGCTTGCACCTGAAAGTCATGCTGAACTTGATTCAATTGCCGCAATCCTAGTTGAACACCCACAAGCGAGGGTCAACATTATCGGTCATACAGACTCCTCAGGCTCGGCAGCATACAATCAAAAAATATCAGAAGACAGAGCAAACGCAGTGTCCGACTACTTACAAGATAAAGGGGTAAAAGAAAGCCAAATCAATGCGTCAGGTGAAGGTGAATCTAATCCTATCGCAACCAATAAAACGGCAGAAGGACGAAGCGCTAACCGCCGCGTTGATATTGATATTCCTAACTTTGAATATTAATAAACAACCATTATATCCGTATCCAATTTCACTACACAGTTTGTAATACCAATGCAACTCATTAGATAATCTATTTATTACGTAGGGAAATCAGATAATTAATGGCATTGGTATAACTACGGATAACAAAAAAGGTGGATAATTTATCCACCTTTTTTCATTCTCAGATAAGAACACTTAGCGTGAAAATAGCATGTAGGAATTCGCAGGAATAAAGAACCGAAGATTCCCTTGCTGGGGAGCGTAATAATGATTAGAAGTATTCTCTAACCACACTACGTCAGATCTAACCGCAACATTAACCTCGATATTATGGTCTGATTTATTTAATGCAACCAAACCACTCTCACCTCGAGAAAAAACTAAGTGCTCATCACTGGCTTCAACCAATCGTTGCTCTTGTCCATACATCTCATTATGAAATGACATTAGCTGAGTCATACGAGCACTTTTCCATTCATCCTTCCAACGTGGTTGATTTTGCTTATTTTTAATCCCACTGGTTTCAAGCTCTGAATACACTAACGGTATTCCGCCCTCTCTACAAAATAGGTAAGCGTAAGCAAGCCATTCGTTCGATTCGCTCATGACCAAATCTTTAAACACATCATTGTTTGGAATATCGTGAGTAATAGCAAACGTAATAGCACGTAGTGGAGATAACGCCATACCGTAGCAGTAAGGATCAATTAAGGACTTAAATGATCCTTTATTTTCTAACGATTGATATAAAGAATTAAATAAAGGGAAATCATAAGCTCCCAACGTTGTTCCTTGCAAATAAGGATTCAAAAACGTCTCATATTCTTCTTTTGTCGCACCACCATCAGTAATGATCTCACCGAAAATATGTACGTCTTTAGTTATTTCCTCATCCCACACTTTATTCAAGTGCTCAAGCGTCATGTGTTTTGCCGCATCAATACGGAAGCCTTTAACACCAATCTGCTTTAGCGCTTTTAGGTATGCTTTTTGCTGCGCAACAACATGCTCATTATCAGACAGTGTTGGTAAACCTGGGTCATGCGGACCGCCTGAAATTCGTCCGTTTTGCACTTCCCATTTATCATTCCAGTTTTCAATACCGAACGCTTCTACAAAATCAGATTCAGAAAACAGTGGCTGAGATAAATCACCAAATAACGTTAATGACTCGTACTTTTTAGGATCACGAGCATAATCTTCTCTGTCCCATTGATTAGGGAATTCTAAATCAGCTCGAATATCAGACTCATTCGCCATGTGATTAAACACAACATCAACGTAAACCCAAATATTAAATTCAGCTAAGCGTGACACCATACGAGTGAAATCAATAGTATCTCCTAATGGGTTGTCTATAAGACGGTAATCTTGTGGTTGATATCGTTGCCACCACTGAGTACCAGATGGCAAACGAAGAGATTTCATCGCAGGAGAGACTAAAACCGAGCGGTAGCCCAAACTGGCAATCAATTCAGCTTGTTCAGCAATATCTTGATAAGTCCAATCAAAAGCATGAAGAATAATATTACTTACAGCCGGAACTTCTGTTGAATGCCATTGTGTTTGCTGGCTCATTATTTTTTATCCTTATAGGTAACGTCATTCAATTATAAAAAGTCCCTATTTTTCTGCCCTCCTCCTTAACTCTATAAAATCCAGTATGAGGCGTTAGGCGTAGCTTGGTAAATAAGTACTACTCAATAACGTTACAACAAAGAACAATACTTGTTAACTCATTCTATAATAACAAGTTATCTTCAATTGGAATAAAGCGGTCTGCGACTTCAATTAATGAATTTGCCGTTAAGCTCTCTACACCGTACACTTCAACTTCTTTGTTAAAACGTGACTGAATTCGCTTAACGAGTAAATCAAAATCACCATCGCCAGACAAAATCACCACGATATCCGCTTGCTCAGCCATCTCAATAGCATCAAGGGCAATACCTACGTCCCAATCGCCTTTTGCAGACCCATCACGACGCTGAATAAAAGGTTTTAATTTCACATCAAAACCAATACCACGAAGGATATTATGAAATTGCTTCTGTTTATCATCACTACGTGCAATCGCATAGGCATTAGCGCCTACCACTTTACGACCATCGGTCACTTTTGCCCATAATGCGTTGTAATCAAAATGACGTTGGTAGACATCACGTGTGGTGTAGTAAATGTTTTGCACATCAACAAGAATCGCAACCGTTTTCATATTTCACCTTCCTAGGAAATTATCCAATGAGTCTATATGAATCCCTTTAATTTAGGTATACTTCGCGCAAATTTTGTATTGGAAAGACGGTAAAATGACTAAAGGCTACTCTTGTATTGGATTGGTAAACCCAAAAACACCTGAAAATGTTGGCTCAGTAATGCGAGCGGCGGGCTGCTATGGCGTAAATTCGGTATTCTACACAGGTAGACGTTACGATATCGCCAAACAATTTTGTACAGACACAAAAAGCCAGCATTTAAATGTACCGCTGATTGGTGTTGAAGATCTAAAAGACATCATTCCTTTAGATTGCGTGCCAGTCGCGGTTGACCTTATTGAAGGCGCGAAACCTCTGCCAGATTACAAGCACCCACCACGTGCGTTTTACATTTTTGGCCCTGAAGACGGTACGTTGAAAAAAGAGATCACCGATTTCTGCCGTGAGACTATTTATGTCCCAACCAATGGCTGCATGAACTTAGCCGCTGCTGTAAACGTGATCATGTATGACCGCATGGCAAAAGGTGAAAACTTCTCCAACCATAAGTAATCGACGTTAAGCTAGATAAATAAAGGAACTCGACATGTTTGATTTATCACGTATTTCGGGTTTCGAAAACGCATCAATTACCCAGACCGATACCCTACAAACCTTGTGGGGCGGTTATGGGGAGTTGGTGCGTTTGCATTTAACCCATGCACCCACCTCTTCTATTATCATTAAACAAATCACCTTACCCAAGCCTAAAGTGCATCCTAGAGGTTGGAATACGGATTTATCACACCAACGTAAACTCGACTCCTACCAAGTGGAACTCAATTGGTATCAAGATTACGCCAATTCGGTTCCTACCCATTGTCCTGTGCCGCGCTGTTTATATGTAGAGCAGCGAGATAACGAGCTCATCTTAGTATTAGAAGATTTAGCGACCTGCGGTTTTCCAATCGTAAAAACTGGGCCATTACAAACCAGCGCCTCGATAAACGAAACCAAAGCCTGCTTAACGTGGCTTGCAAACTTTCACGCAGCGCACCTTAATGTTCAACCTACAGGATTATGGCAAACAGGTACTTATTGGCATTTAGACACTCGCCCAGATGAGCTTAAAGCCTTAACGGATTTACCATTAAAGCAAGCCGCAGTTAAGATTGATGAAACACTTAAAAACAGCCGCTACCAAACCTTGGTTCATGGTGATGCTAAGTTAGCGAACTTCTGTTTCTCTGAAGATGGAAAACACGTCGCAGCGGTTGATTTCCAATACATAGGAAAAGGCTGCGGCATGAAGGATGTGATTTTATTTATCAGCAGCGCTGTTATGCCAGAACAGTGCGCAGAGCTTGAAAACGAATTACTCGATCATTACTTTACTCAGCTTAACACCGCCCTATTGCGTTTAGGCCGCACTGAGGCAAGTAACGATATTGAGCAAGAGTGGCGACCACTGTTTTGCATTGCTTGGGCTGATTTTCAACGCTTTGTAAAAGGCTGGAGCCCAGAGCATTGGAAGATTAATGGGTATACGGAAGGGCTTAAAGAAAGAGCGTTGAAAGGGTTGTAGGGAAAGGTCGCAATGAGCGACCTTTTTTGTATAGTAGTTTTTTATAATTAATCCATTTTTAAACCGAAGCATTGTAGATTGTTTAATAAACAAAAAACACACTGAACCTGTTACCTCTTTCAAACTATAGCGACATAGCACTTAACTCTCTATACTCAAAAGAATTAATTGGAAGAACTCTAAGTAAATTTTTATAGTCAATTACCAATTCGTCATTAGTTTTGTATACGTATTTTCTAAGATTTTCATTCCTATAGATATTGATTGCAGTAAACCTCGATATCCCTACATTTTGCAACTCTATTTCAAATGGATTTGTTGAACCATATTCTAAGAATGTAGCCCAGTTTGTTCCAGAATCATCTTCACCATTAATACTGACTAACGCCTTGTAATAGTGGTTAAAATATCTCTCAAATTTAAACCTTAATACGTCTTCAAGATCGGAAAATAGCTTTTCTATCAGTATATTAATATGATCTAAACTTCCATCAAAAACAGGCATTAGCACCTCGTTCCCTTGCCTTATAAATAATTGCTTTTGATTCTCCTTGTAGTATTTAATTGACATAACGATCATTTGATTGACCGACTTACCACTAATCCAATCATACATAAGCTTATTGTAATATGAGATTTGAGACATCTTAATTTTTTCCGTATTTTCCCAATCATATATACGATGAAATATGTTTAACACCAATGTACAGTTTTCATAATTAAAAGAAGGCAAAACTGCATCCTTTTCATGAAATCTAGCTATCTCATAGATATCTTTGTGAGTACTAAAGTCTAATGATTTATATGAATTCAACAATTCCAAAGGAATATTCTTAATATCATTAGATTTAAGTTTAGCAAGCTCGACTATTTTATGAAGATTAGACTTAATAAATAGGTTGATGGTGTTGCTTTTATTAAGTTCTTCAGGGAATCTTAACGTATCAATACAAATTATATTTGCCAAGTACTTAATAGTAGAGTCTGTATCTTGAGAACTCAATTTATCAGAAGAAAGCAGCTGTTCAAGTTTATCTAACTTTGCTTTACTTTTAATATTTTTTTCAATTGTACTTTCAAGCTTAACTGATTTATCCTTAAATATTGATAGATCATTATCCCAAGATTTTGTACCTGATGACAAGCAAAAAACATTTCCTGAAAGTTCTGATCTATAACGACCAGCTCTTCCGGCTAAATTCCAAAAATTAAGACTCTTAATCTTGTTTGATTCTTTATCTTGAGTGTACCTGATTTTGTTCTCGCAAATTATGAATATGTTTTTTGTTGGCATATTTACTCCTTCAGCGAGAGTAGGTGTACAAAAAATATAATCGATCTCACCCTTCCTAAATAGATCTTCAACAATACCTCGAACAGAGTGAGGCAGCTTACCATGGTGGTATGCAACTCTTTTCTTTAGACACTTAACAAGATAATAGTCTTCATGAACAAGGTCAGATATAGCCTTAATAGCATCAGTGATATCATCAGAAAGCTCGGTATTATCCAGCTTTTCAAGAAACTCTTTTGCATAGTTCACTGCTATTTCTCCACGAGAGCAATATATCATGTTAGAGTGTTTAGATTTCCCAACATTAATTATGAAATCATTATTATTACTAATTGAATTGACTAAATCTGAATTAATATTAATAAATTCATTATTTGCTAGTACTCTTAAAGAGTTTTGTTCGACATTTATTAAGAAAATATTTTGAGCTACCGGAGCTTCATCGGTATGGTGAGAATAATATGGATTTTTACCAAACAACTCCAAAAATACACTCGGATTTGATATATTTGGAGATGAGAAATATACTTTCAAGTTATCATACTTTGCCAGTGTCATTTCAATAGCATTGTATTCTGTTAAGCTGCGCTCTGAGTCATTGCCACTTGAAGCTAATTTATGAGCTTCATCAACAAATAAATCGTCAAGTTCGAGAGCATTTTCTTTAGTGTGTAAATTAAGTAACCTTTCAGGTGTTAAAATAAATATGTAATTTTTACTTGCTTTTTCCTCACCAGATATTGTATTAAAAACCGTATAATCGTACTTATTAATTAAATCTTTTAGTGATGTCCTAATTTCAATTGTAACTTGGTTTATTAACGCTC
>NZ_MSCO01000001.1:1094993-1137884 GCF_002954705.1 Aliivibrio sifiae | reverse complement strand
CTTCCATGATGAGACACTTTCACCAAATCAAAATCTAATGCTTCTTTATTCTCTGGGATAAAATCAGCAAGGCTATCGACTATAACACTTGGATGTGAGTCCGATAACAATAAATAGCGTCTGGAGCACCACTCTAACATAAGCGCAATACTTGCCCCATTTACTGGAGATACGTCCTCTTCAAAAGAGTCCAAACCTTTCATCAGTTGATTCAGACTTTGATTATGGTCTGATACGCATTTTGCTGATCTACTCACATTCTTGGCATTCAAAGGCATTTGAGGCCAGTGCTCATCTAGTTTTTGTAGTTTTTCAATTGTAGGAGAAAGAACGGTTAGCTTTAAGTTACCTATAACTTCTTCTTTAGGAAAAGAAATAACCTCATGATCCCATTTATTATTCTTATCGAGTTCATGATACAGGTCGTGGTCCTGATTTCTTGACGAGCGCTCAGCACCACTAGCTTGCTCATCAACAAGGTAAGGTTGCGTATGTTGAAAAGGAGAAAAGAGCAACTCGCTAATAGTCTTCTCTGAATTGAACCAGAACTTGTCCACATAACCCTCCAACTGTTTATCCATGACTAGTTTAAGGATACCTTTGATATGATCATCATCACTATGAGTGACGATTACAAGATCTAAACGACCTTTCCGCCCCTCATCGAGAATTTCTAAAATTTTCCTCTTCTGTTGCTGAAATTCAAGCTGGTTACGATTACCACCATCAATTAAAATATTACGGTATGCAGAATCATCATCTTGATACTGAATAAGGACACAATCACCATTACCAGCTGGTAGGAAGTAAAAACTACATTTAAGTTTTTTTGTGGAGTTTGACGTTTTCAATATTTAACTTGCCATAATCATTATTAGGCTTAATGTATCATACATATTGAATACAGCTCTAGTTAAGATCAATATAAGTCCAGTTTAAAATGGAAATAAACTATTGATAAATCGATAAATAATCATCAAAACTCAAGAATATAATCAACGACTACACAGAAAATTCACTTTCGTATGCTTCAGCTAAAGTGGTTAAAATTTATAATTCATCAAACTCAATATCTGGTTTAGTGCTTGTGAACTCTATATAGGAATAAGCATTGAATATACTTTATCGTAGGAAAAACACTTCAAGTACTTTTTTATCCATAATCCTTACTTTAATTCGATAAGGCTGAAGTTTAAATGGTTGCATGAGATACAGGGCAGCCATTTTGGACAATAGTTTCTAAAACCACACGCACAAAAAAGCCGCGATGAACGCGGCTATTTTTTAAATCAATTGTTTTATTATGGTTTTGCAACAGTCAAAACTTTTCTTACCGTACCAGCTTTAATTGCATCAGAATATGCTTGAGATAACTTACGTAAACCTTCTGTTTTACGTTGCGCTGTAGTCTTACTGTTTTTTGAACGCATAGTTGACTCCTTCTAACCCAAAACCACACCAATGGTCATATTGTAATCTACTTGCATAAACGTTGGCAAGTCGATTGTAGAATAGCACAAGATTATCTTCAGCTGCCGATGCAGTGTATAATGTGACTTGTCTTAAAGATGAATGAGCTTTGATAGTAGACGCTATGATCATGCCAAGTAAGTTAAGCTCTCTCAAAGTAAAATTATTGTCAGGCTGTTCGAAGGGTGACTCACTTTCTCTATTAGACTGTAGATCAAACTTAATCTCATAAGCAGTATGATCGAGTTTTTGTCCGACAAGTTCTTCTAATTCTTTCTGTTCTTCCTCAGAGGTTACTACAAACTGTGTAGGAGTAAAGTAAACCTCATATGTTCGCTCATTGATAGAAAATGTTTTAATATCAATTTCATAATCCCCTAAGTCAATTATGTTAAACTCACTATGTAAATTTTGACTCAGTTCAAGAACAGAAAATGTATCTGAAAGATCTCCAACAGTTGTCTGTGATAATAAGTCGTCGTTGTTTACAATATTAAAGTTTAGAAAGCTTCCACCACATGCAAGTACTTCACTCTCTAGATAAGAAAGCGGATAACCATTATTACTAACACCAAGTACAACCATTAAATCACCAGAAGCCCAAGTAATAGAATTTAGGTCCAAAGATGCCACATCTTTATGATCGAAAATACTCTTAGGATCCTTAATGTTGCCATGGAGGTGGTGAACTGTTCCTCCTACTTGTTCAATAAGATCGTCGACGTTCAAAGTATAGTGGGTCATCTCTACACCGTGTGCCTGACAATAATGGTGCAGTTTAACTAACTCGCGATGTACAGAATTGGGCTTTATATGCAAAAACCTAGATTTCAAAGAAGAGATAGCGCCTATCACAATATCTTCTGCTTGTGCTGAATGAAGAAGTAGATAATCACTGTCTAACTTGATTTCATCGTATATAGGCATACCCGATGGACTAGAAAGACCGGCTCCAGATAGTACAACTAGTTTCATTTTTACTCTTAAATATTTGAAGTTAGTATAACGATATAATGCTTATGGGTAACGTATATGATATTAAAAGTAATAACAAGAGGTTAATCCCCTCGCCAATCAAACTCAATTTCAAGTAACGCATCAGAATCACAGCTAGTAAGCTCACTGATACGAGCCATAGCTGCATTGTTATTGCATGTTTAGTGTTTGTGAATTCTATAAAAAAACTCCCCAACACAAAGTACCAGAGAGTTTTATTGTAGATCTAACTTTTACTTTGGCTCTTAATCTAGCTACAAGTTAACCTAACTAGTTAACTCGCTTAGTGGCTACCTTTGGCTTATCAACTTCCGTCAATAGTCCTTTAAGTAAACTCACACAACCTAGCAAGAGAATAATGGTGAACGGCATTGCAGCAATAATGGTGATGGATTGCAACGCTTGAATAGATTCAGTGCCACCAATCCACAACATAATCATGGCGATAGCACCAGAGATAACCGCCCAAACTACCTTCTGTTTAACTGGTACTTCTAATTTACCACCCGCAGTCATGCCATCAATAACGATAGAGCCTGAGTCCAACGTGGTCACAAAGAAAACGATGATCAGTGCTACGGCAATAAAGGATAGAATATCCCCAAACGGATAAGCATCTAGCATATGGAACAAGCTTAGAGATACATCACTAATACCTTGTTGAGCGCCTAATAGACCCACTTTATCGATAACTTGTTGAATAGCCACACCACCGAAGATTGACATCCAAGCTGTAGTTACCATTGTCGGTATAAGCATTACGCAAAGAAGAAATTCGCGAACAGTACGACCTTTAGATATACGAGCTACGAACATACCAAAGAAAGGTGCATACGCTACCCACCACGCCCAATAGAACACAGTCCAACCATGCAGCCAAGTCGTGTCCTCTCGGCCAGAGCTTTGGCTTAACGGAATAATGTTTTTCACATAACCAGTTAATGCCGTAACTAATGAATCCAATACTGTTGTGAAATTCAACACAGCAATCAAACCAAGGAAGACAAAGGCGATAACCATATTCAGGTTACTAAGAAATTTAACGCCCCCATCCATACCGCGTAGAACAGAAATAATCGCAAGACCCATGATCAATACGATAATAGCCTGTTGAAGATAGATGTTATTTTCCATTCCGAAAACATGGCTAATACCACTAGCCGCTTGCGAGCCGCCTAAACCAAGAGACGTTGCAAGACCAAACAAGGTAACTAACACGGTTAAGATATCAATCACATCACCCGTTTTACCCCAGACTCGATCACCTAACAATGGATAAAACACCGAGCGCATTGATAATGGCAGCCCTTTGTTATAAACAAAATAAGCAAGGCAAAGTGCTGTCATGCCATAGATAGCCCATGCGTGTAACCCCCAGTGGAAGACCGTTGCACCCAGTGCAAGTTCACGCCCTGCTTCTGTAAAAGGTTCTACATTAAGCGGAGTTCCAAACCAGTTGGTAAAGAACGCGGTTGGCTCTGCAACACCCCAGAAGATAAGCCCAATACCCATACCTGCGGCAAATAGCATCGAGATCCAAGAGGCTTTTGAATAATCTGGCTTCGCATCATCACCACCTAAGCGAATTTTACCTAACGGTGAAAAAGCAATAATAATGGCAACGATTAATAAGATGTTGGCTCCCCACATAAAGAGGAAGTCAAAATTTGCTAACACTGAACCTTTAAGGGAATCAATGGCGGCTTTTGCATCTGTAGGAGGTAGTGCGAGAAGTGTAATAATGAAGAGAAGAGACAAGCCGACTGAGGCTATAAAAACGGTATTATGGACATCCATGCCCCATTTACTAATGTTATCTTGACCGACTTGATAATCTGTCGATTCAATACTGTACTTTTCTGATTTAAAACCCATAAACGATAATGTTCACATATCCGGCTAAGCGAACAGCTAGACGAATATAAGGACAACTCCTTATCCAATTACTATTTGATTGAGTAGCGGTACCATATAAATAAACATGATAAGAATCACCACCATAGGTGATTAATTGCTCTTTTTCTCAATCCCAATTGACGTATTATAACACAAATGAGGTCGTTATTGGTGATTGGAGCATCTCGGAGGGTTTTGCTGAGGCTAAAGCACTAGTTATTAGATGACGTTATGCTGTCATAACGTGACACACAAAAAGCCGTTAATAACGACTTTTTTTAATGTGTTCATTATGAGTCGAATGATCTTTGAATAATTCTAAATTAGCAATTTATGAAAAACTAGTACCCTTTATCAAATCGTTCTATGATCCAATCGATTAGAGTTCGAACACGTTGTAAGTGATATTTTGTGGGTGGACACACCAATGACAGTGGTGTCTCTTCTGACCATTCAGGTAATACATCTACAAGCTTGTTATTTTGAATATCAGTATGGCAGTACACATCAGTAAGTCTTGTCACCCCCAAACCTGCAATTACCGCTTGTCGCATCGTCCTTCCTGTCGCAGCTTTCACACCCCTGTTAGTGTGAATGATTCTCTGTTCTGAGCCTTTTTTTAGTATCCAGTGCTCTACACTTCCATGAATCAAAGGAAGTCGTTCTAAATCTTCTGGATTAGTGATTGGACCATGCTGGTTTAGGAAGTCAGGACTAGCAACGTAATATGTTGTTAGATTACATAAGTGACGTGCAACTAAAGTAGAATCAGGTAACGCACCAACTCTTAACACTAAATCATATTGCTCTCCAAGCAGATCAACTTGAAGATTTGAAAAATCCAACTCGACCTCTATATCAGGGTATTGCTTTTGAAAACTCATCACTAGTGGAGCAATTAAGTCTTCACCAATAGGCCCACCAACAGAGTTCATTCGTATACGCCCTTTTAACTCACTTCTCGACTCAGTCGCCCACTCAGCCGCAGAGTCAAGTTGCAGCATCGCTACTTTACATCGTTGATAATAACCACTCCCAATATCCGTCAAACGTAACTGTCGAGTTGTACGAAAAAGTAATTGAACGCCTAAAGCCCCCTCTAACTCAGTAACTAATTGACTGACGTTGGCTTTGGAGCCACCTAATGCATTAGCTGCAGCTGTAAAACTGCCATGCTCAGCAACATAGATAAATGCTCGAATTCCTCTCCAAGATATATTGTTCATTTTTAGTTAACAGTGTTTTAAGAATGGCACTATATATTAAAACAATACGTCAACTTAACATAGTCAAATACTTAGGGCGTTAGCAAATAGCCTCTCTAAGTCGACCTCTATATCACGAACAAAAGAGATAATTTACTATGACGATTACGAAAAAAAGCGTTTATTTTATTAGCAACGGTAACCGTATTGCCGCTGAACTTCACCAACCAAAAGAAATTAAGCACAAGTGTCCTGCTGTTATAATTGCAGCACCACAAGCTGGGGTAAAAGAACAAACAGTTCAGATCTATGCAGAAAAACTTGCGAAGAAAGGCTTTATCGCCTTAACTTTTGATCACTCGAGTTTCGGTGCTAGTGAAGGAGAGCCTCGGTTCCACGAGAATCCATTTAATAAAGCCGAAGACTGCCGCAATGCAATCACATTTTTACAAACTCTTCACTATGTCGATGAGATTCATGGTCTAGGTATTTGCTCTGGTGGAGGCTATTTGGCTCATGCAGTTGCTTCAGATCGTCGAGTAAAGTCACTCGCAACAGTAAGCGCCTATTTTGATCATAGAGGCTTTTACCACAATATTATGGGCCGTGATGGTATCTTAGATCTTCTAACACAGACGAATAAGGCCAGAGAACACTACTTAACTACAGGCGAAATAAACTATCTGCCTCATGCTCCCGAATCTGATCATCTTGAGATGCCTCGCCTATTTCGCGAGTTCTACGAATACTATATGACCGACCGTGGAGCGAAAGGTCTATATGAAAGTAAGTTTTTACCGTGGTCATATGAGAGCCTTGTTAATTTTTCAGCTTTGGATATCGCAGATAGATTATCTCCAACACCACTACTAATGATTGTTGGAACTGAAGCTGATTCGGCCTATGAAAGCGAAAAAATGTTTGATGCTGCTAATGAACCCAAAAAATTAGCGCGTATTGAAGGCTCTAATCATATAGGTCTTTATGATGTGGATGAGTATGTTAACCAAGCGATTGATATAATTATTAAATTTTTCAAGTAATATTTGCATAAGCACAGAAAGCCTGTAAGCGGGTTTTCTGTGTCTTACCACAAAAATAGACAAGACAATCTATAAATTAACCAACATTTATTTCATTCTAAAGACCAAAACCCTTGTACGGTCAGAGCTCAATCTTTATACGCGTTAAAAAAATAACCGACATTAATTAGCAAATCTAATGCACTTTATGGCATCTAAACAGAATAAGATTACACAATTAACGTTAAACCCTAACCTTTCAGCAACTTACTTAACCTAATAGATACCTAATTATCCTGCTCAATTAAATTTATCTAATCGTTAATTATTAAAATATTTAATCTAATGCGATATGAATCACAGAGAGAAAATCACAAAGCAAACTAATATCACGTTCTAACCACCAAAATTAGTCTTTAATGCCTTCACAATAATAAACAGCCAGGTGAAATAACTAATATGGACAACAAAACAAGTATATTAAACCAACCAAAACCATTTAAGATGATATTTTTCATTGAATTATGGGAACGGTTTGGCTACTACGGACTTCAAGGCATACTCGCTGTCTACTTTGTCGATAAACTCGGCTTTAGTATGCAAGACTCTTTTGTTACTTTTGGTGCCTTTGCAGCTTTAGTATATGGACTTGTCTCTGTCGGTGGCTACGTCGGAGATTATGTTCTAGGAACTAAACGCACCATGGTCTTTGGTGCTGTCGTTCTTGCTCTCGGCTATTTTTTAATGGGATTTTCGATTTTAAATCCTAACTTTATCTATTTAGCCCTTGGTGCTATTGCTGTTGGTAATGGGTTATTCAAAGCAAACCCATCGAGCCTATTAGCTAAGTGTTATGAAAAAGGTGATTCCCGTTTAGATGGTGCATTTACTCTTTATTATATGTCTATCAACATTGGCTCCCTTGTTTCTCTTTCTTTAAGCCCTGTTATTGCGAATAATTACGGTTATGAATATGCCTTTCTTCTTTGTGGTTTAGGATTAATCGCTAGTCTATTTAGCTATTTTTCTCTTCGTAGTACTGTACAAGGGATAGGTTCAGAACCAGATTCTCAACCATTGAATAAAATCAAAGCGTTAATTGTTTTGATCGGCACTGTTGCCTCTACCCTAGTTTGTGCATGGTTGTTGCAAAATATTATGATGGCAAACTTAGCATTAGGTGTGATCGGTGTTGGTGTCGTTGGCTTCTTCTTAAAAGAAACATTCAAAGAAACAGGTGAACAACGTAACAAAATGATCGTCGCTTTCATTCTTATGCTACAAGCGATTATTTTCTATGTGTTATACGCACAAATGCCAACATCATTAAACTTCTTTGCAATTAATAACGTTCATACTGAACTGTTCGGTATAGATATTAACCCTGTTAGTTTACAAGCACTAAATCCATTTTGGGTTGTATTTTGTAGTCCTATTTTGGCTTACTTATATACATATTATGGAAATAAAAATAAAGACTTATCCATGCCAGGTAAATTTACGGTTGGTATGTTTATGAGCGCATTCGGTTTCTTATCTGTAGCAGCTGCGGGGAACTGGTTTGCAGACCAAGCAGGTATGGTCTCTGTTTGGTGGATGGTTCTAGTTTATTTATTCCAAAGTTTAGGTGAACTAATGATCAGTGGTCTTGGCCTTGCGATGGTTGCTAGCTTAGTACCACAACGCTTGATGGGCTTTACTATGGGAGCATGGTTCTTAACTCAAGCGGCCTCATTTATTATTGGTGGCTATGTTGCTACGTTTAGCGCGACACCAGAGCATCTTACTGATCCTCTAGATACATTGCCTGTTTACACTGAGTTATTCCAAAACATTGGCTTTATTACTCTAGCGGTTGCTATTGTAATGGCAATCACAGCACCAAAACTGAATCGCATGATGACAAGTTCACAATCTGAAGCTCCTGAATTGATTAAGCAACATTAAGTTCAATTAATAAGAATCATCTGACTTAAACCCAAAAGCAGAATGAAGCTTGATGCTCATTCTGCTTTTTATTATAGCTTTTATACCAATGTAATTAATTAGATGGTCTATTTATTACACAATCATTAAGTAATTTAACCAGTAATAATGAACAGATAATGACTCTAATTGGTATTAGACCTGATTTAACGCTTAATCAACGTCACAATCAGTACAGCTTTGTAGAACGATCTCGTGCTCAAACACTACACTATCGTTACCTTCTTCCAGTAACTCGGTGATTTCATTCGCTACTTCTTTCTCATCTTCCGCTTTAACTTGATCTGCTAGTTTTTCTTCTGAGTAACCATAGAAATTCAGTAGCAAGTAATCACGAGCTTCGTCTTTAGTACAAGTTACGTTGACTGAAAGCTCAGACTCAACGTTATCTTGAGCAATAATAGCTGTCATTTGTGCTACGACATCATCTTTCATCGCGGCAGTTAACCAACCAAGATCGGTGTTTACTTTAGCTTTTTTACACTTAAAACAAGGTAATTGATGAAAGTAATATTGAAAATCAGTCATGAGTAATTTCTCTTTAAGTGTTGTATAGCAAGATTATGCGCGTTTTTTAGCAAAATACTATCTCAAGTACAACTAGCAATAACGATTACGCCTAAATATGTAATTACTTGGTGTATTGATATTCCCCAATAGACTTTCAAGTGGGATGTTTAACTTATGCTTTAAGAAGCCCAATAAAAACGCTCCAAATAGGAGCGCTTGAAGTAAAGTTTAACTATTGCGATATGATGGTTCTAATCTAATAATGGAATATACAGAGCTTCGCGATTATAAATTGGTGCCCATGATGGAGCTGCCATTTCTTGCTTAATATAACCACGATTAATGTACCAACGAGTATTTACATCAACCAAATCACCAACAAATACCTTTTCTGTTACTCTACAAGCATCAAATGTACCCGCTTCAACCGTAATAGATTCTTTCCCTTCAAAGGTTTCAGAGTAACTAATTATATTGCGCTCAAGCTCATTAAAAGAGCCACCGTTAAGATTCAAGTTTTTAATTGAAGCTAGTGACACTTTCTCATACGAGTTAGCATAAACGTAATTAAGAAGCTTAGACGAGCTTGATTTTTTCACTGGTAAAGTAGCAGTTAGACTACCCCATCCACCAAAATATCCATCAGCATTTAACCCCTCTGCACCATAATAGTAATCTGCGTCGTAATAGAAATCTTCCATTGAAAGTAACGTAAAATCAGCATCATGAGATTTAAATCGGGTTTTCTCTAAACTTTCATTTGTAGCCGCAACCCAAGCAGGCATGTCATATACATTATTATACGCTGTCGCCCATGAGAAATCGTTCCCCATGTACTCCTTTGTTTCAATATACTCAGTTAACGCACCATCATTAACCCAAGCAACAGATTTTTGTGCACTATAAGTGATTGTATGGCCTGATTCTAATACATAACTTGCATCTTCTAAGCTTGCTAAACAGGCATTAAAAGTGAGTGCTTTTGGTAAATTGTCCTTCAAAAATTGAAGCGTATTAGCGCCAAAGACGTATTCTTCTTCAAGTTCAAGTGATACTTCCCCTGCAACACGTACAAATCCTTCAACTACCGTTAGATAAAGAGTTCCATCTTCTCGGTTAAAGTTGTTCCATGTAATATCATCTCGATTCATTAACGCTTCAGGAGCCGTAACCTTTCTGATTACTTTTCCGTAAGAATTCATATCTTCCCAATGTCCAATGGCCACAACATCTGAAACTGGATTCATGTAGTCCCATGTATAAAAATTAACGACACCACCGGCAACGATTTCAGCAAGGATACCTCCGTTTGAAATACCAGCCATGATTGCCGTCGCATTTACGTCACCATCAGCCACGTCTTTGAAAATTTGCTCAAGCGCAGTAGCTGGCGCTCCCGGGCCAACCCCAGTCTCCACGGCAACCGAGTTACACATTCCACCACGCTCTTCTTTTTGCTCTTCAGTACACCAATTGCCTTCATTAAATGTGAAATAAGACTCAATCTCGGGCTGAATTTTTAAGTTATACGCGTAAGTACTTTGAGGGAAATCGAGAGTATCTGCGTAGAGACTTGTCCAAACAGCATCATCGGCAGTTTTCGCTAAGATTTTTTTAACATTAAGACCTGATACATCCACCTTCTTCATGCTGGCTTTAAGGGATAAATCTCGTGTTGCCGTAACTAATGTCTCTGTTCCATCTGGTCTTGATTCAATAGTAACGATAGTATCATCAGCTGTAACCCAACCATCCGCAACTAGTGCACGTTGAAGGTTCACTGACGAATCTGAAACTTGTAAATCAAAGCCATCAAAATCGGCGTTAGAGAAATATATTTCTTCGCTAACATCATTATCGCGATCCATCGTAATAACACCGTACTCTAATCGTGGCGAATTTCCTGTTTCACTTCCTAGCCAGAGTAAGCCTCCGTTCTCAGCAAGAGCAGCTACACTTGCGTCCTTCGAATCTCTATCTGCATTATTCACATCGATTTTATCTTGAAGATTATCGCTAGTGATCTCTATATGATCATTTTTCACATTACTAGCCACATTATTTACATCAAAAGCATCACCCGAAGATTGAATACTTGAAGCAATATTCGAGGCAGCGTTGCTCACTTCTTCAGTAATAACATTTATTAGATCTTTGTCTGAAATACCATTTTGTGCGGCTGAATCTTTTAATTCATCCAATTTATCCGCCAAAATTGTCGCAGTAACTTGAGCAACTCTATGTAGTTTTTCAAACTCTGCTTTTTCTGCATCACTTAATGAAGTGTTTTGCTTTTCTGCAATGTAGTCTTTTGTAATATCGAGATCTGTACCTAGTTGAGCTTGAACAAATTGAATAGCCTCTTCAACAGAATTTCCCTTTTCAATTTGATTTTGAATAAAAGTACTTATTGGACTGACAAAATCAGAACCACCTGGAGCAGTCAATGAATAGCCTTTGGTTAATAAAACACCAGGAGCATCGCTATCAATGGTCTGATTAGCAATGACTTCGACAAGTAAATGATGAAGATCTAATTGTTCTTGAGTGACATCAAGACTAAATGAACCATTTTCATCAGTGGCTGCAGAGGGTTCCTCATTATCACAAGATTTATTGTTATTTAAGTCTAAGCAGACATTTGCATATTGTAAGTAACCATCTGCTGCTTTACCTACATGAGTAATATTAGTTTCATTTGGCGTGGTTGCGTCATTATCCGATGAAGAATCACCACCACATGCCGATAATGACAAGGCGATAACACTAGCCAGCAACGTTTTTGGAAAGTTCATAATATCTCCGTATATATTTAATTGGTTATATTTATCGGAGTTATTCTTTATCAATTGGATAACATTACCAACATAAAACAAACATTCATGCGATCGACAACACATCATAATGTTAATTACTGTTATGTCACTCGAACTTTATTTTTCTGTAATAAAAACCTGCTCACAGACAAATCCTAACAATTTGAATAATAAAGATAAATTCAAAAAACCGCACACAAATCTGCATACGGTTTTAATATTAATGACTAAAGATATATATCGTTAATTCATAGAGGGATAATTAAAACGATAAACTAACCAGTTACTCAAACGGATTCACCTTCATATTACTCAAGGTAAATGCGTAAACATCCGCCATTAAGTCGATCGATTTTGAAATTGGCATTCCTGCTCCATGACCAGCATTAACATCAATGCGGATCAATACAGGGTTCTCACCCAATTGCTTGGCTTGCAACTCTGAAATGAACTTATAAGAGTGCGCAGGAACAACGCGATCATCATGATCCGCTGTCGTCACCAAGGTCGCTGGATATTCAACGCCCTCTTTCACGTTATGAACGGGTGAATAGTCTAGTAGATAATTAAACATTTCTTCACTTTGGGCTGAGGTGCCAAAATCATACGCCCACCCCTCTCCAGATGTGAAGGTATGGTAACGAAGCATATCCAACACACCTACCGCAGGCAAGGCGACTTTAAATAACTCAGGTCGCTGAATCATACAGGCACCGACTAATAGCCCACCATTTGATCCACCACGAATAGCTAAATGCTCTGAATCGGTGTAACCAGATTCAATCAAATATTCTGCCGCTGCAATAAAGTCATCAAATACATTCTGTTTTTTCTGTTGTGTTCCGGCATTGTGCCATTCTTTTCCGTATTCACCGCCACCGCGAATATTTGGGATTGCATAAACACCGCCAAGCTCTAACCAACTGGCCATTACCCCACTAAAGCTCGGCGTTAGACTGACATTAAAGCCACCGTAACCATAAAGAATAGTTGGATTTTTACCATTTAAAACTATCCCTTTTTTATGCGAGATAATCATAGGAATTCGAGTGCCATCTTTTGATGTGTAGAACACTTGAGTTGACTCAAACTTCTCATTATCAAACGGTGATGCCGAAGCCAAATACAATTCAGTACAGCCTGTCTTTGCATCAAATTGATAAATCGTAGGTGGGGTTACATAGTTAGTGAAAGTAAAAAACAGATCAGTTTGCTCTCTTTTACCTGAGAATCCCGTTACTTGTCCCTTACCAGGTAATTCAATCTCTCTTAATAAATTACCTGAGAAGTCATATTGTTTCACTTGGCTTAACACATCGACCATATAACTTGCGAACAGCGTTCCACCACCAGCGCTTACCTCAAGAGGCTGTGATTGTTCTGGGATAATATCCTTCCAATCACAGGTTATTGCATTATAAGAAACCACCTTGCCATTTGGTGCATCTAAATTAGTAAACATTAATAACTGAGAATCTTCATTTTCTATCACATACGTATCTGAATTAGTATGAGCTAAAACGGTAATTCGTGTTGGATTATTAACGCCTAATCGCTCAATAAACAGCTTGTTACCTGATGTCGATGTTGCAGCCGTAATGATCAAATACGCATCGTCTTCTGTTGTATACCCACTGACGTAACGGTGCTTCTCTTCTTCTTTAGATCCAAAAATGATTTCATCTTGAGATTGAGGTTTACCGATTTCATGAAAATAGAGTTTATGTTGATCAGTCCGTGCTGATAACTCACTGCCGGTCGGTTTATCATAGCTAGAGTAATAAAAACCTTTAGATCCTAACCATGAGATATCAGTAAATTTCGTATCTATAATCGGTGCTTCAATTTGTTCTTTGGTTTCGGTATTTAATACGAAAATTTTACGCCAATCACTCCCTGCTTCTGATATCGAATACGCCACAAGTGATGCGTCTTTAGAGAAACTTACCGAGCCTAATGACGTTGTCCCCTCTTCTGAGAAGGTATTTGGATTAAGAAAGACTTCTATCTCTCCGCCTTCTTTAGAGCGATACAAAACACTCTGATTTTGTAAACCGTCATTTTGATAGAAGTAAGTATCATCACCACGCTTGAATGGCTGTGAGGTTTTTTGGTAATCCTGACCTTTTGCGATTAAAGCGCGAATATCATCACGAAAACCGACATGAGAAAGATAATCAAAGGTGACGTCATTTTGCTTATTTACCCACGCTTCTGTTTCTTCGCTTCTGTCGTCTTCTAACCAACGATACGGGTCAGCAATAACATCAGAGAAATAGTTATAAACCGTTGAGTCTTTTTTTGTGAAAGGATAAATCATGATACATCCCTATTTATAATTAGTTATCTATTCGTAGAATACGCTCATTAAAAACAAAAATGCAACTGTTTGATAAATCACAGTAGATTCTAACCAAGAATACGGTTAATGCATCTAAATATACAGCGTCATCTTTTAATGTAGCTCGTTAATAAAAATAGATCTAATAATGCTTAAGAGCTCGCGGTGTAAAGGGTTTGAACGATCACTTAACCTTACACTCGTTGCTAAATGTAAATCTAATTTCATCTGCTCAGGCATATCAACAATCTCTAAATCATCAGATAAAAGCCTACTTGGTAAAATCCAAGCAATATCATTATTCAATAATAGTTCTTTAGCTAAATTAATATTATCAACCTCATAATCAAAATTAAGCTTTATTCCTTGTTTTCTTATATGCTCGATATAGCGAAAGCGTTGATCATTCCAACCATGACTAATTAACTTAATAAACGGTTTGTTTTTTACGCTTTCCCAATGATTCGAGTAACCTTTTGCGATCGCAATAACCATCGTATCTGTCATTATGTGTTGTTGGTAAACATCAGACGCTCTATCGTCATTCCAATAGTGCATCCCAAGGGTTACTTCTCCTAATGCTAGTTTTTCTATTGTTGAAGAATCCCAATTAATGACTCTTAAATAAGCATTCGGAAAGCTTGCTTTAATTTTTTGATAAATTTCAGCTCCGTCTTTTCCATTCAAAACAGATGGGATGGCTATATTAATTTCAGCCGTATAATTTAAAGGGTCAAAAGATTTTATTTCAAGTACATTATCAATCGATTCTAATAATACTTTGATCTGAGGAATAACCGTTAACGTATAATGAGTAGGCTCTAAACTCGCATGAGAACGTTCAAATAAAATGTCTCCTAACTGCTCTCTTAATTTAGTTAATTGTTTACTTACTGCACTTTCTGACTTACCTAATTTTCTACTCACTAGCTTTAAACTTTTGTGCTCATGAATAAGTATTAACGTCCGTAATAAATTTAAATCCACATTCTTATACATACCTAATTCCCTGAAATAAAGACCACACGAGCAAAATGAATTATTTTCATTCAACAGTCAACTTTCTTTCCGAAAAAATCCTGTAACCTGTCTTTATATTCTACTTCATCTTATTGAAACTAGTCTGAATCGCGACTATAAATTAATGGTGCCTCTTCGCCCCCTTAACTCAAACAATGTTATTTTGGAGATACATAATGAAAATTAAATGGTTAACTGCCTCCATACTGTTAGGTATGATTAGTTTTTCCCCTTCCAGCTTTGCTACTACTACCTCACAAGGAGTTTCTTCATCGGCTCAAAGCATCGAACAATTAAGCAACCAATTGCAAAATCAATTAACAGCTCAGTTTGCTAAAGAAGCTTATACATTCACTTTTCCTTTAGTCATGAATTATCGCACCATGTATATGCAAGCAATAAAGACGGGAGGCATGGGGCAATGGTTACATCTTGGTTTAGCGACCCCTGAAGATAAAGATATCGTAACCCCAAATTTAGATACTCCATATTCCTATGCTTGGGTTGATTTACGAACTGAACCTTGGGTATTAACGATCCCTAAAATAGAAAAAGACCGATTTTTCACTAGTCAATGGGACGATATGTGGGGTTTTGTATTAGATAATGTTGGCTCTGTAAATGATGGAAACGACGGTGAAGTCGTGATGCTCGCAGGGCCAAACTGGCAAGGTGACACTCCACCAAATATCGACCGTGTGATCCAAGGTGAATCAGAGTTTCTAGGTACATTAACTCGCGTTCAGTTAATGGGCGAAGATAATGATATAGATCGAGTAAAAGAAATTAAAGATAAGCTAAAACTTCAACCACTTAGCCAATACCTAAATAAAGAAGCGCCACAAGATGCTCCTAAAATTGAATATCCTGAATGGAAAGAAGGAATAGAAAACACTGAACAATATTGGAATTATGTTGCATTCATCCTTCAGTATGTAAAACCTAACTCGTTAGATAAAGATATTTATGCAAAGTTAGAATTACTCGGTATTGAACCAGGTAAACCTTGGCAGAAAGAATCTTTATCAAATGAACAACTAAACGCAATGCAAAAAGGATTGCTTTTAGCTAGATTGCAAATGAAAGAAATAAGTAATGAGCCTATTGAACCATCCAAATTATTCCAAACTCGTGAAAATTTAAAAGATGATTATATCAGTCGAGCAATGGGCGTTTACGTCGGTATATTTGGTAATACTAAAGACCAAGCCGTTTATTTCACGATAGCAGAAGACAATAAAGGAAATTTATTAGATGCCACTAAGAATGAATATGAATTGACCTTACCCGCGAATAATATGCCTCCAGTCAAATATTTCTGGTCATTTACTATGTATAAATTACCGGAACGTTTATTGGTTGAAAATCCAGATAACCGGTACTCATTCAACAATGATACTCCTGATTTAATAGAAAATGACGACGGGTCGATCACATTCCATATATCAAGTAAAAAACCTGAGAATAAAAAAACAAATTGGTTACCTGCACCAGAAGGACCATTTTGGACAGTAATTAGAACTTACGGCCCAGATGAAGATATTTTAAATGGTTTTTGGAAAGCTCCAAGTGTCAATTCATTACAATAACTGAAATAATAAATTTGGCTTTACTCGGTAGTAAAGCCAATTTTTCTTTAGATCACTATTAAGTTTACGCAAAAAATAACACTCTTCACCAACCAATAAAAACGCTTACATTCCTGAAATTAATACCTAAAATATTAAGTCATATCTAAATAAATGCATTACGATTTTTAGTCCGTTTAGAATGCTTACTAAACTGCTGATTTTTAGCTGAAATATTTATGGTACCTTTATCACATTTCTGACACATTAAAGAAATAAGTTTGTCGACAGATGAACCAATTAGCACTATTTTATCTTCAATCCACATTAATGGTGATCTGGATAACTTTCGAGCATTACATTACTCACAAAAAAACCGTCCGCATACAATATTTATACTCTATTAATTTAAGTTGAACCCGTCTGATCCCCTCAGCACGGGGAATTATTGGTGCGCGCACTTAATTAAATCTGTTTTTATTACGGACAATAAAAATGAAAAAACACTTCGAGCTTATCGATAAACCCACTTTTTTCGGCGCAATATTACTGCTTTGTGCGGTTGTTATTCCTTTACTGGTATTTCCAGCGGAAGGCGCTGAGTGGATTGCCGTAGCTAAAACATTTATGACCGACAAACTAGGCTTTGCTTATTTAGCTCTAGGTTTAGCGGCATTTTTCTTCATGATTTACATCGTGTTCTCTGATATCGGTCAAATCAAGCTGGGTGATCCAGATGAAAAACCTGAATTTGCATTAGCGTCTTGGGCTGCAATGCTATTTTGTGGCGGTATCGGTGCCAGTATTTTATACTGGGGTACGATTGAATGGGCATACTACTATCAAAATCCCCCGTTTCAACTAGAAGCAGGCAGTGAAGAAGCGGTACGCTGGGCGGCAACTTATGGCTTGTTCCACTGGGGTCCAATTGCGTGGTGTATCTATATGATCCCTGCAATTCCAATTGCTTACTTCTTCTATGTACGTAAACAACCTGTACTCAAAGTATCTGCTGCTTTAATGCCTGTTATTGGCGAAGCAAACAGCTTTGGTAAACTAGGTAAAGTCATTGATGTACTATTTATCTTTGGTTTATTAGGCGGCGCGGCTACAACCTTAGGTTTAGCAGCACCACTGATTAACGAAGGTATTAGCTACTTATTTGGTATTCCGGCAACAACTGGCAGCCAGATTTTAGTATTGATGGTATGTACCGCTATCTTTGCTTACTCATCTTACATGGGTATGGACAAAGGCATTAAGATTTTAAGTAACATTAATTTCTGGGGTGCGCTAGGTTTACTGCTGTTTGTATTAGTTTGTGGCCCTACCATCTTTATGCTGGAAACAGGCTTAGATTCAATCGGTCGTATGTTGTCTAATTTCTTTGTGATGGCAACTTGGGCTGAACCTTTTGGTGGTATGGGCACATTTGAGGATACTCATTTCCCACAAGATTGGACGATCTTCTACTGGGCATGGTGGTTAGTATTTGCACCAAGCATGGGTCTATTCGTTGCACGTATTTCACGCGGTAGAACAATTAAGCAAATGGTTTCTGGTGCGGTATTCTTCGGCTCTTTAGGCTGTTCAATGTACTTCATCATTCTAGGTAACTACGGTTTATCTCTGCAGTTATCAGGTGAGCTAGATGTAGTGGGAATTCTGAATTCTGAGGGCGCAACTCGTGCTATCTTCGCAACTTTAGAAACACTGCCGTTTAGTACTTTCGTCATTGCTTTGTTTACCTTGTTATGTGTGATTTTCACCGCGACCACGTTTGACTCTATCTCTTATATTTTAGCCTCAGTAGTACAAACGAACGTGACTGAAGACCCAATGCGTTGGAACCGTCTGTTCTGGGCTTTCACTCTATCATTTATGCCATCAGCATTAATGTTTATGGGTGGTTTGGCTACATTACAAACAGCAGCAATTGTTGGTGGTTTACCGCTATTGGTTATCGCTGTAATGCTAATGATCTCTGGTGTTAAAGCGGCAATGCTAGACTTATCTCACCAAGATAATTATGTGGATCCAGTAATCAATATCTCTGATTTACCAGATGTTGACCCTTGGAGCAAAGAAGGCCAAGCATTGGCTCGCTTTGAACAACTACGTGATAACGCAATTGAAGCGGCAGATCTAGAACGTGAAGCAAACGACGCAATTTGGATGCTGAAAAAACAATTACGTAAAGAGGCATTAGCACGTGGAGAATCAAGCGTTGATTTAGGCGATGCGCCTGATGAGATCATTGAGAAGTTACGTCAATTAACGGATGACTCAATGACAGCTAAAGAAGCAAAACTAGCCGCGTCTGAGCTTGCTCAAGAAGCCCGTGTTTCTTTTGATGCATTGATGCGCCAAAAGATCGAAGAAGAAACTTTACAAGCAAATGAAGATGTTAAATCGGCGATTAAAACAAGGCTGAACTCGCCAAATTAACCTAGTTTTGTAGTTAATATTTCCTGTAAATACGCAGATATTAACTCGAACACTAAATACAAAAAACCGCTCAATCTAAGAGCGGTTTTTTGCTTATTCATCCACATATTATCAATCTTTTGATCAGAATATGGTTCAAGGTGCTATAAAAAACATAACAGAATAAACATAGCTACCTCCAACTCAAATATGATTAGAGTTAGCCTAAAAATACTGCTCAACTTTTTGATAAGATATATTAGGCTTTAAACCAAAGTATTCTTTCAATGCTGAAAAATACGCCTGCTCATCGTCAAGAATCGTTTCTTTAATCGTATCGCCTACTCTGATTTTCAACTGTTGATTTACCATTACATTACTGCCGACTTCAGTCGCTAAAACAATAACTAATTTTGACGTAAAAACAGAGTTCGGATGAGTTGAAGAATAGTGATTTGCATACTCTAAATCCCCCATGCACACATGCTCTATATCAAAACTGTAGGTATTTTTCCACTCACCTTCATCTTTAATTTGCAGCATCACACCATAACGTTCATCACGAACAAAACGGAAACACTGAAGGTCCGTCGTCAGTTCTTTATAAAAAACAATAGGTAATGGCGACCTTGGTGTAAAAAGACCAAAACCCGCGTCTACCAACCAGTGTTGATTATTAATAACGGCTAATGTAACGCGATGTCCACGCCCTGTCGGTGTTTCTGATAAATGAACTCGGCCCAGCAACGCTCTTACTTCAAAGCCTAATATATTCAACACTGTGTGAAGTAAACCGTTCACCTCATGACAATAGCCTCCTCGTTTGTTTACAACAAGTTTGTCGTATATCGCGTCGTCCGATAAAAGAATGGTTTTACCGTCGATTACATCAATATTTTCAAACGGAATATGTCGATGCTGGGCACGATGAATCTTTTTCAGGATCTCTTCAGTTATTGCCGTCTCACCGACAAAGCCTATTCGATTGAAGTATGCCGTTAGTTTTTCTGGGTTCATACAATGACCTTATTTCATATTTAAATGTGATTATTCAAAACTTGAAATCAAGCTTAATACCTAAAGCTAACTTTAGGTAAAGCCTTTTTTACGTTAAATATCATAAATATGAAATAGCATCATAAATCCCTAAAAATATCATTCAAATTACCATTCCATCTCACCTGTATTTACTTTCGCGCTTAATGACAAATCCTCTTCACCAGCTAACAATGGGTAATGACCTTTCATTGTTTTAATGACATTTTTAGATTTATTTGATTGAGATAACGCCTCTTCAAAGTGTTTTAAATAGTTAAGCGTAAACGAAACGGCCTCAGTCTTTTTCGGTATATCTCCAAGATAGTGCCCCGGAATAACTACCTCCGGCTCTAATGCCATCATTCTCTCTAATGATTGTGACCACTCATTTCTTGCTTCTTTTGTTTGTGAATCTGCTGTCCAAACGTGCATTCCAGAAGAAACCGATACACCACCAAACACAGCCTTCGCTGATGGTACCCACAAATAAGCTTGGTGTGTGTTTATCTCTTTCACTTCTATCTTTTTACCATCAAGCATCAGCGTTGTATCGTTTAATACCTCTGGCACGATAATCTCTGCTGGCGCACCATCACCTAAAATTGGTCCCCAATACGCCAATTTCATGTCCATTGTCTGCTTAATGTGCTCAACAACAGATTCACTTGCGACTACTTTTACGTCGGGAAATGCTTTTACTAGCGGTTGTAGTCCAAAGTAATAATCTGGATCGCCACCACTGATATAAATCATACTGAGCTTTTTATCCTGATCTTTAATCTTATTGACTAACGCGAAGCCATCGTTAGTACTGAATTGTGCATCGAATAAAATTGCATTCTTTTCTCCACTAACAAGAACCGATGTAGTTGGAAAAACCCCCTCTTTACCTGGGTTATACGGTGACAATTGCAAATCAGCTGCCGAGGCATAGCTCATCAATAAAAAAGTACTCGTTAAAGTGATAGCAGAAAGTTTAGTCATAAATTACCTACGTATAATTAAGATTATTTTAATAAATATGTCGCTGTTAAAAGACCATGTTATTAGATTGTATTTCGTTGAAATACCCGATAATCTGACTTTCACTGTTTCATTTTTCGAACATATAAATATTGAGTAGGTTGTTATGGATAGGCTGACCGCATTACATGTTTTTGTCACTATTGTTGAACAGAAGAGCCTAAGCTCAGCGGCTGAGCATCTTGGTATGTCACGGGCAAAAGTGTCACGTTATTTAGCTGAATTAGAGAGTTGGATGGACGTAAGATTACTTCATCGAACAACCAGAAGCCTGAGCTTAACCACCCCTGGAGAGGAAACTCTTGAAGCAGCACGTAATCTACTCGCATTGGCTGGCACTTTGGACGGAATTAGAAACCAAAATACAGTACAGCTAAAAGGCCAGCTCCGAATCACAGCAAGCTATTCATTAATAGACAGTTTTCTAATTGATATTATCGATGGTTTTGTCACAATGTGGCCAGAAACATCCGTTGATATTCTTTCTACTGATGAATCTGTAAATATCGTTGAATCTCGAATTGATTTGGCTATTCGTATTACGAATGATTTAGAACCCAATGTCGTCGCTAAACGATTAGGTGAATGCAGATCTGTCATTTGTGCCTCACCAAAATACCTAGAAAAACACCAAGTCCCTCAAAATGTACAAGAGTTGAGTCAGCATAACTGCCTTTCTTATACTTATTTTGGACGTTCTGCGTGGGTATTTGATGGTCCAAACGGAGCAGAGTCCGTTCCGATTCAAGGCAATATTAGTGCAAATCTCTCTGAAATCTTACTTTCTGCAACACTGCGTGGCAATGGGATCAGCCAGCAACCATTCCCGACGGTTCAACCTTTAATTGAACGTGGAGAGTTAATTCAATTATTACCAGAGTGGCAGCCAAAAACCTTGAGTGTTTATGCTATTTACGCAACTCGAAAACAAGTTACTCCCTTGCAGAGAGCATTCATTGATTTCCTAACGGAGAGCATGAAATCATCCTCATATTGGCAAAGTCAGAAATCAATGTTGTCTTAATGATTAACCCTTATGTTAGCGCCAATAAAATCGCAGCAATACCAGAGATCGAACACATCACTAGAGATACTTTTCTTATCGTATCTTTGTCGATTTTGTCGACCACTTTCATTGCCACTAAATAGCCAATAAACGAAGCGGGAAGTAATGGTAGAGTAAGATACAGGTGATTCAGACTCATGTACCCAGCAGGCACTTGAATCGCTAATGAGACAACACTACTCACAACAAAAAACGCCGACAAATTAGCTCGAATCAGGTTAGCCTCTTGATGCTGTAATAATAACGCCATTGGAGGGCCACCAATACCAGAGCTTGTCCCAAACAAACCTGAAAAGAACCCGGCAACCGTCATTCTTGAGTTATTCGGTTCAATACGAAATGACAATAAGCTCACCGCAACGGCAAGTAATACAACAACCCCAATCCAAAGTGACAAGAGTTTTGAGTCAACATAATAAAGTAAAAAACCACCACATACCGACCCCGGAATTCTACCTAAAAAAGCATAACCTAAACCACGAAAAGAGACATTCGCTTTATATTTATAAGCATTAATAATGGAAAGAAATAACCCAACAATAACAATAGGTCCAGGAACATAATTAGGAGAGATTAGAAATAATAAAGGAGCGGTTACAATCGCCAAACCAAAGCCAATCGCACTTTGTATAAATGAGCCAATGAAAATCAAGATTATCGCAAATAACAAACCAAAATCCATTAAAGTAAACTCCATAAAAAATGCCTTCTGCTATGGTTATAACAGAAGGCATTATGAACTAGATTTTAAAAAGGAAATAGCAGTATTACACTCTTTACCCTTTCTATATTAGTCAACAGATTGCAATGTTTCCCATGTCACTTCACAATCACCTTTCACTGTAGAAATAAACGCCGAATCACCAGTAATCATCACTGAGAATTCCATTGTTCTTTCTAAGAATGTAGAAAACTCTTGTATCTGCTCCCAATCAAAACGAACAACATCAACTGGGTATTGTCTAAATTTGCTTTGATTTTGTTTCCACCACACATCCGATTTTGAGTTAAAACTATACACTTTAGTCACTTTAGATTGACGTGAGGCTTTTTTCATACGCTCAGGATCTGGCTCACCAGCATCAATCCACAATGAGATAGTGTCATCGTATTCACGAACCCAAATATCGGGTTCATCAACCGCTGATAATCCCTTAGTAAATGTTAAGCGCTCTTCTGCATTCAAACAAAATGCTAATACTCGAGCCATCATACGCTCTACATTTTCTGAAGGATGCTGAGCGATGGTTAAGTTTACTGAATCATAATGGTCACGGTTCATGTCCGTTAGAGCAACACGAAATTTATAGATGGTTGGTTTGATAGCCACTGGCTTTCCTAACTATTGAGAATTGCAAGCATTGTACGCGATTCTTGTTGGTTAGCTAGGCATAAAAAAGCCAATAATTTCTCATTGGCTTTTCATCTTTAATACATTGTCTTGTCCTAAATGTGTTTACACATTTAGGACAAGACAAAAAACAAAAAAAGACCTCTCTGTGGTACCAGAAAGGTCTTTACGTACTTATAGGGGAAAGTACTTAATTTAATGAATTAACTTAATAAGTTTAGCTTAAATCTACATTTTTTGTACCAAAGAACCACGTTGCAATAAAACCAACAGCGTAAGCAATCACAAGACCAGCAGCAAACACCATCATACCGGCGAATATACCTGCACTTGATGTCATTAGAGGTAAAGCCACAATACCTGATGGACCAAATACCGTATTCAAACCAACAGGTAATCCCATGTACGACACTAATCCAATAAAGAAGCCCCCAGCTGAGCCACCAATACATGCCGTAATAAATGGCTTAACTCTTGGTAATGTCACACCATAAATTAATGGTTCACCTATACCTAAGAAGCCGGGAATAATCGCGCCTTTAACTTGAGTACGCAATAACGCATCTTTACCCGCTTTAGCATAAAGAGCCAATGATGCTCCAACTTGACCAGCACCTGCCATTGCTAGGATTGGGAACAATGAGTTAAACCCTTGTGCATCCATTAAAGCAAAATACACAGGAACAAAACCTTGGTGAATACCAAACATTACCGAGATTAAAAACAGACCCGCTAAAATTGCACTACCAAATGGATTACCATTCAAGTTAATGAACAACCAAGACATACCTTGGAATAACACACCGCCTAGTGGCATGATCACAACAAAGGTAACCGCACCCATAATCAACAGCGTAACAACCGACGTTAAGATCATATCTAGGTTATCAGGCATGTATTGACGTACTTTGTTCTCAACACCTGCACCAATAATGGCAGCGATTAATACTCCAATGATATTTCCTCTAGGGTCGATACCATGGCCAAAGAAATCCGTCATACCAGAATAAATGCCTGTCGTTGCTTCTGGGTTATAACCCAATACAAACAATGATGCTAAAATCGCCCCGTTCACACCAGAACCACCAAAAGCTTGCTGTGCGTTGTAACCAATCAAGATACTAAGAAAGCTAAATAAGCCTTTACTAAACACTTTCATGTAGAGGATCAAATCAACCAAATTAGCATTTGGTGACTCACTACCCATTACATAGACTTGATCTAACAGTGTCGCAAAACCTAACAACAGACCAGCAGCAATGAAACCCGGAATTAACGGGGTAAAAATGGTCGCGAACTTACTTAAAAATCGCTGAGTCGCACTGGTTTGTTTCTTTTTCATCTTCTGTTTATGTTCAGAAGCTACATCTTTTAAGTTTTTATTTTCAGCAGTAATAGGCGCAGAAGTTTCTTCATCCCCTTCCATCATCTCGTTCATCATTTCAGCGGCAGTTTGTGCTTTACCTGGACCTAAAACGATTTGAAATTGATCGTCACTTTCAACTAAACCCATTACGCCTGAAATACGTTTGATAGTATCTCGATTGGCAAGACTGTCATCATGTAGCGTTAAGCGTAGACGTGTCATACAGTTTCCGCATTTGATGACATTATTTTTGCCACCGATTGCATTTAAGATCTCTTGTATCATTGATGTTGTTATCTTGGCCATGCCATTTTCCTTTCTAGATGCTGCGGCAGACCACGAAGATCTGCCCAGTCTGATTAGCTGTTAGCGAGAGCGTCGCGAATAAATCCATTATGTTGCGCTAGTTTTTCTGTCGCGCTTTTTGCGTCTAGTCCTGACAACACCATAAGAATTGCGGTTTTACAGTGATTATTACATTGAGATAACGCAGTAGAGGCTTCTTCTTCTGCACAGCCCGTCGCTTCAATTACAATATTTTTTTGTCTCTGTACTAATTTTGCGTTGGTTGCTTCTACATCAACCATTAAGTTACCAAATACTTTACCTGTACGGATCATCGCACCTGTTGTTAGCATATTTAACACTAACTTTTGTGCGGTTCCTGCCTTCATACGAGAAGAACCCGTCACCACTTCAGGGCCAACCACTGGGGTCATGTTAATATCGGCAAGCTCTGTCATTGGGCTATTTGGATTACAGCTTAATGCTGCAACTGTCGCCCCAACTGATTTCGCGTATTCCATTGCACCAAGAACGTAAGGTGTACGACCACTCGCTGCGATACCTACTAATACGTCTTTCTCATTAAGGCCTAGATCTTGTAAATCTGAAGCACCGAGTTCACGGTTATCTTCTGCATTTTCTACTGCCTTTAAAATGGCTTTGTGACCGCCAGCAATTAAGCCAACAACCAAATCAGGATTAGAGCCATAAGTTGGAGGACATTCACTCGCATCTAAAATACCCAAACGACCAGATGTGCCTGCACCGGTATAAATCAAACGCCCACCAGATTGAAAGGCCGCTGCAATTGCATCAACCACTTCCGCGATTTGAGGCAAAATAACTTCAACCGCTAACGCCACTTTTTGATCTTCTTTATTAATCACAGTCAACATATCAACGGTTGATAACACATCAATTTGCTCACTGGCTTGATTACGGCTTTCTGTTACTAATGTAGTTAAATCAATTTTCATTATTAGGTTCTCTTAAAAAGATAAATTCTTAATTTCAATGGTTGTCATCATAAAGAATAAAAAATTCCATTTAGTGACCAAAATCACAACAAAAGTTATTCTAAACTTCCAGAATAGGTGGAATAAATAAAATTAACAATAAGAAGAGCCTGACACCAAAAATAAAACTATAGACTTAATATCAATAACTTAAATAAAATAAATTCATAAAGAATAATAACGATTAATTTGGAATAATTAATTCAAAAAAGATAGGTACTATGAGTATTTTAGAAAAGATACAAAACCAAAGAAGCAGCTTATCTGCTAATGGAATAAAGATTTTGGATTTTATTCTTGATGAACCTGCCGAAATTAGCTCATATTCAAGCCAAGCGCTTGCCGCAAAAGTCGGTGTATCTCAATCAAGTATTGTAAAACTGGCACAACGACTTGGATTCAAAGGGTTTACTGCTTTTAAACTGGCGATTATTGAAGATATAGGGCGAAAACACGCAATACTAGAACCTGAGCGTCCAATTCATAACAAAATAAATAGTGACGACTCTTCTCTAACAATCGCACAAAAGCTAGTACAAGAAAAAAACCACGCGCTTATTGCAACAACCAATGCTATTGATTTCTCAGAGTTTGAAACCATCACCACCCTGCTTAATCAAGCACAACGAATTCAAATAGTTGGTATTGGAGGCTCAGCATTAACCGCTAAAGACCTCGCCTTTAAACTGTTAAAAATAGGCATGACAGCCTTAGCTGAGCAAGATAGCCATGTCCAAATTGCAACGGCCAATGCCTTAACCAAAAATGACGTTCAAATTGTCATTTCGTATTCTGGCAGTCGAAAGGAGAGCTTAATGGCTGCACAAACAGCCCTAGATAAAGGAGCAATAGTGATTGCGTTAACCAGTACAAAGAGAAGCCCTTTACGTAAAATCGCTAATTTCTGTATTGATACCATTGCAGATGAAAGGCAATTCCGCAGTTCATCAATATCGTCAAGAACCGCTCAGAATGTTATTACCGATTTATTGTTTATGACGTTACTGCAAATAAAAAGCGATACAGCAAAACTATTGATTGATGAAATATCATCAACCATGGATAGAATTTAAGAAGTCCGTGCAAAGCAGGGAGCATGAATGAGAGGAACAAAGATCAGTGTGATCGTAATGGCATTTATAACCTTTTTTTATAATATTTATTGCTAATCTTCATAACGGCTTTATAGCCAGTCTATAGTTATATTGCAAATAGACCAATATAGCTTTGCGCTTAGCCTTAAATATATACAAACTTTAGGTAAATAATTATATGAATAAGAAAAAAATCTGTGCCCTAGTAGTCTTATCAAGCCTATCCTTTTCAACGATGGCTTTGGATTGCGATCAAAATTTACTGCCTTCATGGAAAGATGGTACCAGCAAAACAGCAATTGTGAACTATGTTAAACAATCAACCAACACCTCACAAAAAACCTTTATTCCAAAGCAAGATCGCATTGCTGTATTCGATAATGACGGAACATTATGGTCAGAACAGCCTTACTACTTTCAAGTCGCCTTTGCGTTAGACCAAGTAAAAAGCATGGCAAAAGAACATCCAGAATGGAAAACACAAGAACCATTTAAATCTGTTTTAAATAACGACATTAAAGGTGTGTTTGCAGGAGGAGAAAAAGCGCTACTCGACATCGTAATGGCAACTCACAGTGGTATGACGATTGAAGAATACGAACAGACAGTAACTCAATGGTTAAAAGTGGCAAAAGACCCACATTTCGACACAGCATATACCGAGCTAACGTATAAGCCAATGCGTGAGATGATCACGTATCTACAAGATAATGGATTTAAAACTTATATCGTTTCTGGCGGTGGCGTTGACTTTATGCGTGCATGGGCACCAGAAGTCTATGGTATTCCTGAAGAGCAAATCATCGGCAGCGCATTGAAATACAAATACGATTACAATAATGGTAATCCAACAGTAACGAAACAAGGTGAGATCCTAACTATCGATGACAAAGCAGGTAAAGTGGAGAATATTCAGCATATCATCGGTAAGAAGCCAGTATTAGCGATTGGTAACTCTGATGGAGATCAGGCTATGATGCAATGGGCAACAAGCCAGCCGAACTCAATGGCAATGATCGTCCATCACACTGACGAAGATCGTGAGTGGAAATACGATCGTAAATCAAATTTTGGTCATTTAGATAAAGCAATGGATGAAGCGAATCAACGTGATAATTGGCACCTAATCGACATGAAAAATGAATGGTGCACTGTTTATTAGCATCAACCTCCATTTCTCCTCCTTGCTCTATTCAGTGGAGAGGAATCAACCGTTAAAATTAAATATATTCATCTGACATAAATTTTGATCGCCAACATCAATACAAAGTTATTCTAACTGGAAAATAGAGTAATTTACCTAAAGGTTTAGGCAACATATTTTCATATTCTTGAGTATAATTTAGAACCATAAAAAAGGCACGAACGCTGTGAATAATTTATTCATCGTTCATGCCTCCTATTAGAATATATTGACTTAATAAGCTTACGCTAACTCTTTAAACTCCATCAATAATTCTTTCTGTTTTTCACTCAGATTTGTCGGTGTAGCCACGATAATCTCAACCATTAAGTCTCCGGTCATTCCTTTACGACTTTTCACGCCTTTTTCTTTCATTCGGAATTTACGACCACTTTGAGTTCCTGCTGGAACTTTAAGTTTAAAACGACTTTCTAGTGTCTGGATCTCGACCTCACCACCCAATGCTGCGGTAACAAAATCAGTCGTTACGGGACAAATTAAATCATTACCATCACGTTTTAAATGCGTATGTGGACGAGTATTAATTTGAATAAGCAAATCACCCGCAGGACCACCAAAAGCTCCAGCTTCACCTTTACCAACAAAACGAATCTTTTCACCATCTTCAATACCAGCAGGTACTTTAACATTGATTTTCTTATTTACGCCATTAATCGGTAACTCGATGATTTGCTCACAACCATTAATCGCTTCAGCAAACTCAACGGTTAAATTGAATTGACGATCTTGTCCTTTTTTAGGACGAGGTTGACGCTGTTGAGAGAACATGTCCTCAAATCCGCCACCGAAACCACCACGGCTACGACCGCCGCCGCCAAATGCACCACCGAAAATATCTTCAAAACCGCCGTAACCCTGACTTTGACCACCAAAGCCGCCGCCGCCCATACCACCATTTTTAAATGCAGCATGACCGTAATCATCATACTGGCCGCGCTTATCTGCATCGGTTAGGATTTCATACGCTTCTTTAATTTCTTTAAATTTGTCTGCTGCTTGAGCATCACCCTGATTCTTATCTGGGTGGTATTTCATCGCAAGACGTTTATATGCTTTTTTGATCTCTTTTTCTGTGCTGCTTTTTGGCACACCAAGGACATCATAATAATCACGTTTAGACATGACTTAACCTCGTCAATGAATAGAAACAGGCGTAAGAGAGGGCTCAAACGCCTGTTATTGAATAAATCTAATCAGTGAAGTTTATGTCCTATCAGATTAAGGTCAAGATCTATCTCACATAAAGCGGTAACTTATTGTGCTTTATCTTCTTTTAACTGCCCATCTTCAAACACAATAATACGCTTGGCTCGATTAAATACCCATGAATCATGAGTTGAAAAAATGAAAGTCGTCCCCTCTTCTTGGTTCAATGCTTCCATTATATCAAGCAGTTCTGAGGTACTTTTTACATCAAGGTTGACGGTAGGTTCATCCGCCATAATAAAACGTGGTTGTGGGGCTAATGCTAAGGCAGACGCCGTTAATAAAGTACGTCTTTTTTGTCATCATAGGTTTCGCCAGGCTAATTGAGTAAGCATGTTTACTGCCTAATCATTATTAATTACGCAATGATTTCATCTGCGCCTGAGAAAAGAACTCATCATTTATCAAGAAATTAAAATGGGCTTTATGTGTGATCACTTCTGTTTTATTACCCGGTTTATCGGCTGGAACCATTTCCATTCGAGTTGCAACCATTCTTCCACTCAAGTTCTGCACATCATAGGTCGTCATAGTATGAACTAACTCATCAAACTCATCATAAGATTCAACTTTGCGCTGTAAAAATGTCTTTTTTGAAATCCACAAGCGTACTTTACTCCATACAACAGGAGCATCTGGTTTAGCAATAGCGTCGATCACCCATGTTTTATCTCCATCTATCACGTCTTCTTTAATGATTTTATGATCATAATCCACCACAATGGAAGATTGGTTAATCAAATCATCATTAGTGAAATCCGAACCCATCCATGATTGCCCGAGCATTGAAGGCGCTATTTTGATCACTCGTTCAATATTCGGGATCCACCCCCACATCTCTTTATCACGCTTTAATGAAGCACTTCCTCGTTCTTTTGCTGGTCCTGTAATTAACACTAAAGAAAGGTTTTGTTCTTTCGTCCAACTTTTCATGCTCATGCTACGAGTCCCGTCAGGACGAATGATGTTCATGGTCAGCTCGGTATAGCTCGAATCGCCACGCATTTGTTGATCTGACTTTTTCACTATTGCATTTGCAGTTAATGAATCGGCAGCAAAAACGTGCCCAACAACGCCGAAAAATGCAATAAATAGTGCGATCTTAATAATAACTTTGATTTTCTTTTTCATAATACACCCAGCCATGATGTTTGATTTATGAACATATTTTAATGGATTTATTGTGATTAAATCGTGACCTCTAAGACTAAAAATGGCAAATCTCTGTCAAGATAATGTCAAGTTCTAGCCATAGTATGAACAATACGCTCAACCAAAATAGTTAACGCTTTAGGCTGAAATTTACGCTCTTTATGATATCGGGATCAATGTCAGCAATAAGAATGGGAGGAGTAAGTATAGAATGGGTATCTGCTTGGTTATACCGAGACAAAAACACCCAAACTGTCACGGAATCATAGTTATTTATAAATTAAAACCAACGCTTTACTCGATTGGTATATTCAACAAATTCATCTCCAAATAAGGTAGTCAGCATTTTCTCTTCAGGCTCAATTTGAAAGCGATTCATATAAAGAACAAAACCTAATGCACTCACTAAACCCAATGGCTGTTGGGTATAAGCAACGCTACTTAGCAAAGCCAGTAATAATCCAAGGTACATAGGGTTACGAGTGTATTGATAAATACCAGAATTAACTAAAGATGAGCTACTCTCAGGTTTAAGTGGATTCACTGTTGTTTTAGCTTCTCGAAATTCTTTTACCCCCCATAAAGCAATTACCCCACCTAAAACAATCAAAATAATAACGAGAACATAGCTTAACCAAGGCAAATAAAATAAATTAAAGGGGGTAATGTAGTCAAAACAAATACTGTCGCCATAAATAACAACATGACTAAGGGCGGTGGAATTCTCAGTTCTAATTTTGATAACATTTATTCTCCTTAAAGCGATTATTACCATCCATATAATTTTTACTATAAGCAGTCCAAATGACAATGTCACTGACCTTTTAGGTTATTAAATACCTACAAGCTAATAACCGCCAACCCTTCTTTCTTTTCTATTTATTTCAAAAAAGTTTAACAAAATAATATCTTTTTTTATATTTCTTCCGTACAATTAATTGATAATAATTATCAATCGCATTAATGAGAAAAATGAAAACGAATAATTTAAAAAATATATCGCTTAAAGAGGTTAAAAATATCCTCACGTCGAAGAACTTTTGGCGATACTTAATTGCTGCCGCCCTTATTACTTTTTGTATAGATTCATTATTACAACATCGTAATTATTTCGGGTTCATTGAGTTTCGTCCCTTCATATTAGTTATTATGTTTCCTTTATTCTTCTTATCAACTAAAAATCATAATGAACCAATCAAAACAGCTGAAGAAAAGTCTCTGGATCTAAAAAGATGGGAGATAAGAAATCTTGCCCGCTATGAATTCATCATTATTTTATTAATCATATTTCTCTTTGTTCCACTGACATTTTTTAGTCAATATACTGCTTTTGTCAACATCATTAAGGGAAGTATAATTATGTTGGCAATTGGATGGCTTTTAAAGAAAAACAACAACATAAATCAGAAATAATTCATCAATCTAAATACATTCCTTACTTTAAAAAATGACTATATTGTGACTCAAAACAATACCGTTATTGGTATTTATATGTTTATATATACGCAAAACTAATATGCCAAGTTGTTATCTTCAAAGAAAAGCCTTTAAAATTAAAAGGTTACAAAGGAAATTAATTATTATGTCATCTGATTTTTATGGCTCTAGTGCCGCCTATGCCCGTCAAGAAAGTGGTTACCGCGAAAAAGCATTAAAATTGTATCCTTGGGTCTGTGGTAATTGTGCGCGTGAATTTGTGTACTCAAACCTACGTGAATTAACGGTTCACCATAAAGATCATGACCACACAAACAACCCTAATGATGGTAGCAACTGGGAGCTTTTGTGTCTTTTCTGTCATGATCATGAGCATTCAAAATACACAGAGCATGATCAGTTTGGCTCTGAAATTAAAGCAGGTGAAGATGATCACCAAGGTGCAACTCACAACCCGTTTGCTGCTTTAAAATCGATGATGAAAAAGTAATTATCATTACAACAAAGATGGCCTTTCCACTCACGGTAAGGTCATTATTCTCTTCTTACCCCACAAACATTCAAACCTCATCATGAAAATCCAAAACAGCCCAGTAACTCAGCATCAATTTAATGGTGTCGATTTCTATTTAAAGCGCGATGACCAGCTCCATCCTCAATTTTCTGGCAACAAAGCTCGTAAGTTTATGGGATTGTTAGACGGTGATTTCCCTGCGATTACCACGATTATTGGTTATGGCTCACCACAAGCAAACTCTCTTTACTCGTTAGCAGCTCTGGCACAACTAAAAGGTTGGCAATTAGATTTTTATGTCGACCATATCCCGTCGTTTTTACAAGAAAACCCAAAAGGAAACTATCGCGCTGCGTTAGATCTTGGGGTTAATATTATTGCCTTAAATGACACTGAAAATGCCAAACTAAATAACGGTAGCACGTTAGGCTGCTTGGATTACATTCAACAAATTAGGCAATCAAAAAAGCATGAGTTATTTGTGCCTGAAGGGGGTCGCTGTGGTTTAGCTGAAAGTGGCGTAAAGCAACTGGCTATTGAGCTTATTGAATGGAAGGAAGAACAAAAACTCACCTCTCTGACCGTGGCTTTGCCTTCTGGTACAGGAACGACCGCACTATTTCTTCATAAACATTTAAAAGCTCACGATATAAAAGTCATTACCTGCGCATGTGTTGGCGGGAACTCTTATCTTACCGATCAATTTTTAGAACTTGGAGAAACGGATCACCCTGAGATTTTAACTCCAACGACAAAACACCATTTTGGTAAGTTATATCGCCATGATTACGAAATATGGAAAACACTTCTCTTACAAACTGACGTTGAATTTGAACTGCTGTACGACCCGTTAATGTGGCGCTGCTTGAATGATTGGATGGCAAACAACCCTACTCAAACTTTGGTTTATATTCACCAAGGTGGTTTGTTAGGTAATGAAAGTATGCTCCCTCGCTACCAACGAAAATTTGATTAATCCATAATCGCATACAAAAAAACCTTCTTTAGGGCTTATAATGAAACGTATCACTTTTCTTTTTTGTTTAACTTTGCTTTCTCATATTGCACAAGCAACATCACTAACCAAATCAATTGAAGCGATTGAGCTTGCTAGTTCTGGTCAGATTGGGGTTTCAGTTCTTGATACATCAAACAATCAATCATGGAGCTATAAAGGCGACCAACGCTTTCCGATGATGAGTACCTTTAAAACTCTTGCTTGTGCTCAAATGCTTTATAACTCAAGCAATAACCTCTTGGATAAAGATTCGCTAACAAGGATCACCAAAGAATCCATTATTCCATGGTCTCCTATCACTGAAAAATTAATCGGTGAAACCATTAGCACTGAAAGCGCATGCCAAGCCACCATGCTAATGAGTGACAATACCGCTGCAAATATTGTACTAACAAAGATTGGCAGCCCTACCTCTCTCACGCTTTTCTTACGTTTAATTGGAGACAATATTACTCGATTGGACCGTATTGAACCTGCATTAAATGAAGCTCAAAAGGGAGACATTAGAGATACTACTACCCCAAATGCGATGACAAATACACTCAACGAATTGTTATTTGGTCAAACACTTAATACCAAAGACAAACGCACGCTAAAGGCCTGGATGGTCGATAACAAAGTATCTGATCCTCTATTACGTTCTATTTTACCTGCTAAGTGGTCAATTGCTGATCGCTCTGGCGCAGGTGGATTTGGATCGCGTGGGATCACGGCCATTGTTTGGAATAACAAACGCGCACCTATCATTATCTCTATTTACTTGACTCAAACGAATTTAGACATGGCTTCACGTAATCAAGTGATTGTGGAAGTGGGTAACGCGATATTTAAAGAGTTCAACATAAACTAAGAAACTACGTATAATCTTTCTCAATTAACTTTTAAATAGACTTAACTATATGATCATTTTAACCACCAATTTTGGCGACATTCACATTGAGCTTAACAAAGAAAAAGCGCCCGTAAGCTCAAAAAACTTCTTAAAATACTGCCAAGATGGTTTTTACGAAGGCACTATTTTTCACCGTGTTATCAAAGGCTTTATGATCCAAGGCGGTGGTTTTACTGCGGACATGCAAGAAAAAGAAATGCGCGCACCGATTGTGAATGAAGCGAACCGTGGTTTGAAAAACTTAAACGGTACTATCGCTATGGCGCGTACTGATGCACCCCACTCTGCAACCAGTGAGTTCTTTATCAACATCGCTAACAATACTTTTCTTGATCACACTGCCACCACTAACGCTGGTTGGGGTTATGCGGTATTTGGTGAAGTAACTATTGGTATGGATGTAGTTAAGAAAATTGCAAAAATTAAAACTAAATCTATCGGTGAGTTTGACGATGTTCCAAAAGAGAGTATTGTGATCGAGAAAGTGACTATTGTAGAAGAATAACAGAGCGACTGTTAACTCCATATAAACACTAAAAACGGTGCTGAATATAGCGCCGTTTTCGATCCTATTAATATAAAAATGGAACTCCATTTATGTCTTTATCTAAAAAGTTAAAACATATCTCTGCCTCTTTACTTCTCACCGCATCTTCTAGCACTCTTGCGGATACTCAACTGCCTATTTCACCAGAGAAGATTCACAATCCCTACCCTGAAGTAAAAGTCACCACGCTTAACTCAGCTCAATCACTTATCAAGCAATTTGAACTGCATCAATATCAATTAGCTAACGTTAGCAGTACAGATAAAATCCCGCCGTTTTTTGTTGAGAATCTTCCTAGTGATTTAAATTCGTTACCTGTTCAAGAGAAAATTTCAGGGTTTATTCGTTTATTACTGCCTACCATTATTGAGGTGAATAAACGCATAAGTGCGGTTAGAAATGACGTAATTACGCTATCGAAGCAGCCTAAAAGTGAATGGTCGAAAGAAGAAACAGTATGGCTAAATGATTTAATGGCGTCTTATGATATTAAACCAAACAACATTGATGACCTGCTTTTACGCCTAAATATTATTCCTGTCGGTATGGTTCTCGCTCAAGGAATTGATGAAAGTGGCTGGGGAACCAGTTATTTCGCAGTTAAAGGTAATGGATTGTATGGAGAGCATTTATCTTCTAAAGGTGGAAAGTACTTAAGTACTCCTGGTGGGCATGTAAAAGTGGCTGCATTTGATAACCTGTTCGCTGGAACTGCTCGTTATATGTATAACTTAAATACAACAGCGGCTTATAAAGATCTTTGGATTTTACGTAAAAAACTAAGTAGTGAAGGTAAATTATCAGGGTATGAGTTAGTCGAGTCTTTATCTCACTACTCTACTCGTGGCGACGCTTATGTTGAAAATTTACAATCTCTAATCAAGCACCATCAACTTGATAGCTTTGATAACGTTACGTTCAATAATGCAGCTCCGATACGTATTCGATTTACCCACTAGAAACAAAAAAGGTTGCGACTTATCATCGCAACCTTTTAACTATTAACTATTAACTATCTAATATTTAAATTTATTATCGTCTATAGCGACAAAATCACACCGGCAATCGCCGCACTCATCAAGTTTGCTAATACGCCTGCAGTAATCGCTCTGAAACCCATTTTAGCAATGAATGGACGACGCTCAGGAACAAGGCTTCCTAAACCACCAATCAAGATCGCCATGGTTGAGATATTGGCAAAACCACACAAAGCAAAGGTAACAATCGCAATAGAGTGTGGGCTTAGTTGGTCTTTAACTTCCATCAATTGAATAAAGGCGACAAACTCATTCACTACGATCTTATTACCAATCAGTGAGCCTGCAAGAATCGCCTCATTCCATGGAACACCTAATAAGAATGCAACTGGTGCAAATAGGTAACCAAGGATCAATTCAAAGCTTAGTTTTAAGCCGAAGAAATCACCGACATGACCAAGTAAGCCATTTAATAAAGCAATGACACTCACGAACGCCAGTAACGTCGTACCTACTGCTACTGCAATACGTAAACCAGACATTGCGCCATCCGCTAGTGCTTCAAATACATTAGTTGCGTGATCGATTTCTACCGAAGTAATTTCATCGTCGTTATTGGCCTCATCACCTGGTGGAACCATCATCTTCGCCATTAATAAGCCAGCAGGTGCCGACATAAATGCTGCCGAAATAAGGAAGTTAAGATCCACACCAAGAGATGCGTAACCGACCATAGTACCGCCAGCCACTGACGCTAAACCACAAGTCATGACAGCAAAGAACTGTGAATCACTCATGTGCTTTAAATAAGGTTTTACAACAAGAGGGGCTTCTACCATGCTCACAAAGATATTTGCCGTCGCTGCAAGTGATTCTGCGCGTCCTGTGCCTAATAAACGTTGTAATCCACCACCAATAAAATTGATGACTCTAGGCATAATACCAAGATGATAAAGAGCAGAAATAAGTGCTGAGAAGAAAATAATAATACCCAGTACGTTAATAGCAAAGACAAAGCCTACTTTGCCTGTTGCTAGGCCACCAAACAAAAAGGCAATACCTTGCTGTCCGTAATCAATAACCCCTGAAACACCTGCGGTTACTGAGTTTAGAACTTCTTTACCTGCAGGAACGTAAAGTACCAATAGAGCAAATAGGATTTGTAAGCCAAACGCCAAAGAAACAGTTCTTAAAGGGATATTACGGCGATCAGTCGAACATAAGTAAGCAAATAGTAAAATGGCAAAAATACCAAGTAACGATGTCATGATAGAAACCTGTGCTATCGAAAATGAGCCTGCATTCTAATGCGCAAAGGGTTCCGCGCAAGTCGAGGTTGCTAACACCCTGTTAATGGTGATTTAGGTCACACTTTGTAGGCACTCTTAACTTATTGATTTATAAAATAAGAGAAGAGTATGGAAAGGGTATTGTTGCCATATGGAAAATATATTTATTTCAAGGCTGATAATGAATTTAAGTCATTGATTAAAAAGACATCATTACATTGTATTTAATTTAATCAATACCAATATCGGCCATATAATGCTTTGATTATAACTTAACCCGTTTCATTAACGCTTTATCCCAATATGGCTTTTGACCAATATGCTGACGTAAGAAATCAATGGCAGCAATTATCTTTCTTGGCAGGTGTTTACGGCTTGGATAAACCGCATAAATTGGCATTTTTTGACTCGCTTTCCAATCGGGTAAGAGCTGAATAAGTTTGCCATCATTAAACTCATTGGTTAATAAATAACTGGCTAAATAGGCGACGCCCCACCCTGAAATAGCCGCATCTCTTACTGCTTCAGCTAAGTCAACACGATAGTTTCCAGAGACTTTGACACACAATGCTTCATTACCTTTGCTAAAATCCCAATTACTGTAATCACGGTGACGACTTTGATAAGTTAAACAGTTATGTTTAATAAGATCTTGCGGATGATGAGGAACTTCCCTATTTATTAAATAATCAGGAGAAGCCGCTAGCACAAAATGCGAATCAGCTAAACGTTGAGCAACATACCCCTCAGGTAAATCTTCAAAGTTTGTCACCCATAAATCCAATCCCTCTTTAAGCATATCTGCTCGGTGATCAAACAAACGAACTTCCACTTGTAATTCAGGATATTGCTGACGTAATTTATCAATCGCAGGAATAATATGCATGGTGCCAAAAGACTGCGATAGCCCTAATCGCAAAATACCAGCAACACCGTCACGCTCATTATCCATAATGGCACTGACTTCGCTCATCGCACTGTACATTTTTTCGCAGTACACATAAAACTGTTGCCCTGCATCCGTAAGAATAAGTGAACGTGTCGTTCTTTGAACTAATTTCACATTCAAATTCGACTCTAGCACCCCCAGTTGTTTACTGACATGAGAGGTAGACACACCCATTTGTTTTGCGGCTGCAGTAAAGCTGCCTGCCTTGGCTAGGGCGTAAAATATCACCATTTGACTGGCACGATCATGCATCTCTCTTGTCCTTTATTTCAAAGGGAATACGGGCGGCGGATAATAACACTTACTTGAGTAGTTAAAATAAATGATAGTAAAAATACTGCATTTAAAATGAGATAATCCCAACCACATAAATGATTAACCTTAGATTAGACGAATTTTTAATCATGAATAGTAAAAACTTCTCATTAAGTTCATGCATTATCATGTGGTATTTTGATACAATCTACTTAGTTATTATCTGAATAATAGATGGTTTAATATGTTTAATCTCCAGCAACTTGAAACGCTTATTTTTTGTGTCGAATGTGGCTCATTCTCTGCTGCAGCACGAAAATTGGGAAAAGCACAATCCGCCATTAGTACTGCTATTGCTAACTTAGAGATAGACACCGGCGTGGAGATATTTGATCGCTCAACTCGTATTCCTACACTGACACCTCACGGTAAGCGTTTGTATATTCAGTCTCTTAACCTACTCTCACAAGCAAAAGACATTGAAACCATGATTCACTCTTTTAGTGCTGGCGTAGAAGACACCTTAACCATCGCAATTAATGAAATATTGCTAACTCCTGCTTTTTATAAGGTAGTCAATGAGTTTTATCAGCATTTTCCACACACTGAATTACACATTAATACCGTTGAAAACCAAGAAATAAGCGTACAAGTGTCAAAAGGAAAAGCATCAATTGGGTTCATGTTGTGCGGAGATATTCTTCCAAAAGACGTTGAATTAGGCTTAGTTGGTTATTTACCCGTTACTATTGCAGCAGCACATAACCACCCTTTACATTCTCAAAAATCAATTCAATTACAAGAGTTGAAATCGTTTCGTCAAATACTCTTTACTAATATGCACAGTCCTTGGAATACCCATTTCTCATCCTCTGTCACCACAACCAATAATTTAAATACGTTACAATCATTATTACAATTAGATCAGTGTTGGGGATTCACCCCAAACCACATAATTCAGAATAATACGTCTTTAAAAGTAATCGATGTCGATTCAGAAGAGAAAAGTTGGTTACTACACATTGATCGCGTGGTAGGAAAAAACAAAAACGCTGGACAAGCACATGCATGGCTTTATCAGCGTTCTGTTAATATGTTTGAGATGTAGGTGTAACCAAACTTAATCACTTCATCCAATCGTTACACTTACTTCTCAGTAAAATATTCTAACAAGATCTGATGCCATTCTGTTGTTTCACGTATTTGCAGTAAAGCACGGTTAATTTCTTCTTCGTACTCGCTATTTTCGACTAAAACTAGGCCATAATTTTGTTTTTCTAGCTGATAAGGAAGCACAACAAGCTCATTAAATAATTGCTTATTTTTACCTTGTTTTATCATGTATCGTAATACGGCATCATCTGCGACAATAGCATCAACTTGATCATTCTCTAATGCCAATAACAACTCATCCATCGTTTGATAATTTTCATGAGCAATACTGTGGTCAGCCAACAATAGGGATGCTGTTGTCGCTTGTTTTGCGCCTGTTCTTAACTTGGATAAATCATTTACATTTTTCACATCAAATCGTAACTGCTCTAATGTAAGTGAACTGGTTAAAATAGCCGTAATACTGGCAATGAATACCGTGGAGAACATGGCGATCAATACTGTCATCACTCGTGCTGATAAGGTTTTAAATTCAAAGTAATTAAAAGGGCCTTTGGTAATAAATAACACCCCAAGAATAAAAGCTTCTGCGATACGCCCCTTTTTAGTTGGCATTGAATATAACTTATCATTATTTTTCCGTTCTAACAGATAGAAAAAACCACCGACACTAATCGCGACAGCAAAGAAAATTCCAATGGCTTTCCATAAGGTTTTATTCGTAATAATACTGATAAAAGTATCTAGGTAACTGCGGCTTTTTACTGCTATAGCAAGGTGTGTTTCATAAAATGAATGAGAGAAATCGACATGTTCTTCACGATCTGGCGTGATCGAAATACAAGAAACACCTACATCAATATCACCTTTTTCTGACGCTAGTAATAAATCGTCTAATTCGTAATTTTGTAATGTATAAGTCACGCCCATTATTTCTGCAATTCGTTCCCATAACGTCATACTAAGACCGTCGAACTCTTGACCTTCGGTGTGGAAAATAAAGGGGGGACAATGATAGGTTCCGACTTTAAGTTCGGTATTCGCTCTACTTTTTTCTATCCCTACAAACATAGCTGCCACAAAGATAACCATTGAAATAATATAATGACGGAAAACCCTTTTCTCATCATACATAGCACTCTCCCACCTATATGTCGAAAATACCCTATTGAATTGATTCTCTTATTAAAAGGTAGCAGTTGAATGATGATTCTTCGAATTATAAGACTTAATATTCGTGAATAAATACTAAAAATCCTCTTTGATTCTCATTACCAAAGAGGATTTTAATTAAGGTGAGTTGTTTAATGATAAAAGACTAACTCTGACTGATCTGCCCTCTACCCTTCCACTGAACCAAAATTAAACCAAGCATGATTACAATACCTAAGAAACCGACACCAAAAGGGTTCAACATAATTAGTGGTATAGTAAAAAATGCCAATAGCCTTTCTATCCCAGTTAATGAGCGTAATAAATACCCTTCAATAGCCACTGCAATCGCAATAATAATAGTTAACGTCTGAATAATTGAATACGTTAGAGCAACCACTCCTGCCTCTGAATTAACAAGGTTGGTATACGCCATCATAATTGGAATAATGAATAACCCTCCTGCTAATTTAAATGCTTCGACTGAGGACTTCATCGGGTTGGCATTGGCAACACCAGCACCAGCAAAAGCGGCTAATGCAATTGGAGGCGTTACGTTTGAGGTTTGCGATAACCAAAAAACGATGAGATGTGCTGTTAATAACGGTAAACCAAAATCACTTAACATTGGCACTGCCATTACTGCTAATACAATATAGGCTGCAGTAACAGGAAGCCCCATACCTAACACTAAAGCCACAAGGCTTATTAACCCTAATGCGATTAGCATGTAGCCGCCAGAGAAATCCATCACAAATTGAGTGAACTGTAAGCCTATCCCCGTTTGTCCAACCACACCAACTATAATACCGGCAGCACCACACGCTGCAGAAATAGGTAATGCCATTAAGGCACCATTTTTCATGCCTTCAATGAATTTTTTCAATCCAATTCGGCTGTGTTTTCGCAGCGCTGCCGTCACTAAAATAGCTGCACAACCAGCAACACCAACCAATAATGGTGAATACGCCATCATAAGCAACGTGGTAATTAGAGCCAGTGGTATTAAATGGTGTGCGCCATCTTTCATAACGCTAATAACCGCTTCGGTTCTACTCACCGCTTGTAGGTTTAATTTACACGCCATTAAGTGCACATAAAGCAAAGTACAAAAGAAATACAAAATAGCAGGCGCAATCGAGGCCAACATGATTTCGCTATAAGGCACCCCTGTAAATTGAGCCATAACAAACGCGCCAGCCCCCATAATTGGTGGCATAATTTGTCCACCAGTAGAAGCTGCAGCTTCAATCCCTGCTGCTTGTTCTGGTTTATAACCCAACTTCTTCATCATAGGAATGGTGATTGAGCCAGTGGTGACTGTATTTGCTATCGCTGAACCTGAGATAGACCCTAGGCCTGCTGAGGCTAATACTGCCGCTTTCGCGGGACCACCACGATATTTACCTGCAATAGAAAACGCTAAATCAATGAAGAATTTCCCTGCTCCTGTGACTTCTAAGAATGCCCCAAATAAAACAAAGATAAACACTGTTGTTGCCGCGATACCTAAGGCAGAACCAAAAACACCGTTAGCCGAAAATATTTGAAATTGAATCAGTTCTTGCAGAGAGTACGACTTAATTGCAAAGCCACTCGGTAATAAATCACCAAATGCACTGTAGAACAAAAATAATGCCGCGATAAGGAGCATTACCCAACCGACCGTTCTACGGCACCCCTCCATTAA
>NZ_MSCO01000001.1:1060256-1093252 GCF_002954705.1 Aliivibrio sifiae | reverse complement strand
GTAAAAGTAATGAGCAACCTGCGATCATATCGGGTAACTGTAAGCCATAAAATAGATGATTTATGTCGTTATAATCAAATATCGATATGCGATAAGCAGCAAAAACAATCAAACCACATAACGCGAGATCAATGACTCGTCCAGCAAGATAAAATGAACTCTTTCGATTTGTAATTAATGGGTAATGTAAAAAGATAAGAATAAGTGCCCAACATAGGTGAATTGGTCGAAAATACGTTGCCGAGATAGTCGAACTTACTCCCTGCCAAATTTGAAAAACAGACAACGTAACAGCAATACCTAAAATAAGATACCCAAATAGATTTACTGTTCTTCCGTGAGGTAAATGCTCTACATCAGGTTGGTTTTTATCGGTCATAATATCCATATTAATGCCTTTGGATAAAGTCAGAAAAGAAGAAAAGGTAAGCGAGACACTTACCCTTTCGTTTTACGTGTATTTGGTACTTATTATTTCATTATTGAATCAAGATATTTTTGAGCACCAGGATGAAGAGGAACACCTTGCAGGCGGTCTGCATTTTTTGGTGTTGTCATCTCAGCCATTTTTACTACTTTACGAATATCACCCATATTTTCATACGCGGCTTTCGTTAAGTTATACGCCATGTCATCGCTCATTTTTGCATTTACCACTAATACGTTCCAAACGCTTAATGTCGATACTTCACCAACGTTGTTGTATACGTCCGCAGGAATATCATAACTGCTGTATGCTGGGTATTTTTTCATAAACATTGCACTTTCTTCTGGTGTAATTGAAAGCACTTTAATTTTATGTGTTAGCGCGATTTGTGTAACCGCCCCTACTCCTTGTCCACCAACAATAAAGCCTGCATCAATTTGACCATTAGCCAATGCGTTCGTGGTTTCAGAATAGTTTAAGTACACCGCATCAATGTCTTTTTTTACATCAATACCTAATGATTCAAGCAAGGCAGCAGACGTTACTGCAGTACCACTGGCTGGTGCGCCTAAAGAGACTCGTTTGCCTTTTAGTTGCGATAATGACGTAATGCCTGATTTTTCAAGAGTTAAGGTATGCACTAGGTTTGGGTACAGTGCAAAAAGTGTATTTACTGGCATTTTTTTCGGAAATTTACCTTCCCCATTATAGGCATCAAGTACCACATTCCCCATAGCAATACCTGCGATCATATCACCACGAACCACTTTAATTGTGTTCTCTACTGAAGCTGCAGTTACTTCCGCTTTGGCATTTACATCTGACACATATTCTGACCATACTTTTGCTAACGCTCCACCAAATGGGTAATAAATCCCACTTTGTCCACCAGTACCAATTGAGTAATTTTCAGCATTTACCGCTGATGGTAATATAAACAATAAAGCTAATAGTAAATTACGTTTAAGCACAATCATCTCCTTGATTATTAGGCTTTATCTAGATATTAGCCCTAGATAAACCCGTTTATAATAGATTAATTTTCAAGCAATAATACCGTACTCGTCATGACAAAAAAGTCCAACTGCTTAGATCCCGAAATGTGATATAAGTGTTAAAAATGTCAAATGAGAAACGGCTGTCTCCACAAAGTTGAATTGGTAACAATACTAATAAATAAATCAAGGTAGCTGTGGTTGTGGTATTCACTGCTATTTACAGGTATTTTTATCTCTATAGAAGATAGAGGTAGACTTACCTCCGTTATTTCTTTTGACCCGGCAACCGAGAAATAAGCACTTTATTATGCAATGTTGCCGCTATCTCTTTCGGTAAATAATACTGCTCTGAGCTCACATCAAACTCAGGTTGATACACATTATTTTCAATACCAATAAGCCCAATCATCGTGTCGAATATTAGGTCATTAGTAAATATTTTATGCCTATTCCTCATTAACTGCTCACGTATTTTATTGTTTACCCCTTTTCCGGTCCAAATTAAAAAAGGAATTTCACTCATTGCCTCTGTAAATTGTTTTGCATCGTGCCCTAGTCCATTAATCACATCCTCACCGTGATCAGAAAAATAGGTCAAGCTTGCAAAGCCCTTTTCTTCTTTAACTAAATTAAAAATTTTATTTAAGAAGTTATCTGTACTTTTTACTGTCTGGTCATAACAACGTAAATCTTTATCTGAAGTCATATAAAAGTCGTTCTCTGGTAACTCAATATTCTCGCCTTTCACTCGGTCACAATAGCTAATATGACTCCCCATCATGTGTAAAACTATAAAATGGTTTTTTGTCTTATCTATCGTTGCAAGATACTGAGATAACTCACCAATTAAGGCTTTATCCAACTTATTAGTCCTATCCGATTTCCCAACGTTATTATTAATAAAGCGAACATAAGAGCTTTCATAAGCTAAGGCCGATACTAAATTGTCCCACTCACTTGCGGATACTTGATTGCTAAGCCATGCAGTTTGAAACTTAGCCTGATTAAGCAATGATATTAAGGATACGCTCTCATAATACGGAAGGTCGTTATATTGATTACTTTGAGTTAAGGCGAGAGACAAAGATTCCATCGTGTGCGTATGATTAGAGTAAGCATTGGTAAATAGAATTTTATCACTCGCATCGATCCACGGCGTTGTCCTGACATGATAGCCGTAACTGGATAAATGAGATTTAGCTAAAGACTCCCCAATCACCATAATATGCAACTTCCCTTCTGAGGTTGCCACTGCAGAATATTGGTGATTAAGCAATTGCCGTTCTGAGATAACCTTTTGGAGTTGGCTTAATTCATACTGATACTCTTTTACGTAGCCATACGCACGCTTCACACCTCCAAACGATGATTCATTTTGAGATGAAATGCCTAAAAATAGAAAAGAAATAACAAGAAGAACATAGGGAATCTGTGATGAACGGTACGACCTAGATGCCACTTTCAAATAAAAAAAGAACCCGCCAATAAACAATGAGACATAACCTATTAACTGCCAATTCCAGAGAACATCTAAAAAATATTCTAATGACTCATTTGGGTTCGTTTGCATAAGAGCAAAAATAAAGCCTTTATCAAGATCCCCATAAGTTTTATAAGTAAAAAACAAACCAAAAGTCACTAACCAAAAAGCCCCTACTAGAACATAGAATCCCCATCGAATAACCTTTGTTCTCTCTACTTTTTTTAGTTCAAGTAGGCTAATTAACGTAATGAGCCAAAAACATGAAAGTACTGTAAAGGTTGTTAATTCAGTTTCTGCATCAAAAAAACGTTGATACGAATAGAGTCCAACCGTAAATATTAATAAATGAAAAATGACTACCCTTTTTACTACTACCGATTTTTGAGTAAAAAAGAATAATGGCCACAACATTGAAATGAAAAGTATAGACAATGAATTTACTATCGGATTAGAGGGTAATCCGCGAATCCAAAGGGAAATATTTATACAAAAGAGTAAGACAAAAATAAAAGGAGAAATATATCGCTGAAAACGTTTATATGCATTAATCATCCAGACTCCTTGTCTATTTTTGTTATCCATCCTTTCATCTAAGGTTAGTTAAGCTTTTGACTATATTCCAGTTATCTACATTAACTAAAACATTATTAATAAAAAAAACGACCAGTATTTACTGATCGCTTTTCTTTTATTAGATACTCATTCACATCATAATTTACACACTAGTTATAAAACCATACCTGCAAAAATGAAACCGAAGATAATACTAAATACCATGCTTAATAGACCTGGGATCATAAAGCTGTGGTTAAATATGTATTTACCAATCTTAGTTGTACCTGTGCGGTCAAAATCAATCGATGCGATAATTGGGCCGTAGTTAGGGATAAAGAAGTAACCATTAACCGCAACAAATGTCGCGATAATTACTTCAGGTGGAAGACCTAACGTAATACCAACAGGCACTAGTACTGCTGTTGTTGCACCTTGACTGTTCACCATGACAGATAAACCAAAGAGTGCAAAAGCAAATGTCCAAGGCGCAACTTCAACTAAACCTGAAACCGCCTCTTTAACCATTGCCCCGTGACCTGCGATAAATGTATCGCCTAGCCATGCAATACCAAAGATAGCAACGATTGCACGCATACCGGCATGGAATACAGAACCTTGAGTGATCTCGTTTCCATCAGGCTTACATAGTAAGATAATGAATGCCGCCATTGCTAACATTACGATCTCAATCGTGTGCGCCATACCCATTGGTGAACCGTTGAAGTTAGGACGTAATGATGGGAATGCCCCCATAACTACCACCACAATTGCACCGAATAAGAACAGACCCACCGCTTTTTTAGCGCCTGGTTTAATCTCAATCTCTTCAACTTTAACTTCTTGTTCCATTTCTCTGCGGAACTTAGGGTCTTCCATACGACGTTGGTATTCAGGATCGTCTTTTAAGTCTTTACCAATCTTATTTACGATAACGCAAGCAGTCGCTAAACCAAAGAAAGTACCTGGAATAGTAATCATCAGTACGTTTGCTAATGTAATGCCTTGAGGTTCTAAAAAAGCAACCAAAGCAACAACAGCCGCAGCAATTGGACTTGCAACAATCGCAAATTGTGATGCGATAACAGCCATACCCAGTGGACGTTCAGGACGGATCCCACTACGACGGCTTACTTCTGCAATAACAGGAAGAACAGAATATGCAACATGTCCTGTACCAGCTAAGAAAGTAAACATATACGTCACTAAAGGAGCAATGAAGGTAATGTGGCGTGGGTTTTTACGTAGAATATTTGAAGCAATCTTAATTAAATACTCAAGACCACCAGCCGCTTGCATTGCTGCTGCTGCTGCTACTACCGCCATGATCATTAACATAACGTCGATTGGCGGGCTAGTAGGTTGTAGACCAAATACAAAACTCAGTATTGCTAAGCCAATACCACCCATAACACCCAAACCGATACCGCCAATTCGAGCACCAATTAAAATACAAACTAAAACGATTAAAAACTCAATTAAAAACATATCAATCTCCCTGCTGATAGCTTTTATATAATTAATTTTTAAATTACGACATTAATTGGACGTAATTTAAACTCCAAAATCAAGTGGATAATAATCGCGTTATTCGCTTAATAAATAGCGTAAGATCACACATCATTAAGAATTATGTAAATAAAACAATAATTATATAAATCATTGTTATAGAAGTCATTTATCAAAACAAATAGACAACAATTACGCTACTTTTTAATCCAATTTCACTTACCAATTTTATTAAATTAGCCGTTTTAATATGCTTTGTTCAATGTAAATATTCACTCTAACAAATAAAATGTATCGCTACTTCGATCGGTTAAGAAGCAAAACAAACAAAATTGGTATTTTCATGATTTTTACGATTATGAAAATACAGCTGTTCATCACTAATAATAAAATTTAAATCCATTTCAAAGTCTTTTAATGAATCGAGGTCTTGAATAAAAACGGGGGCATTTTGGGGTTTAAGATGCCAATCAATCTTTCTGTATTTCACTGAGATCTTATCTTTTGTTACTTTGTAATCGGCATCTATTATGGCTTCATACTTCTCGCGTTCTCCATTTTTAAAGACTAATTTTCCTTTTTGAAAAATAGTCAAGTTAGAAGAAGACGCAAAATAAAGCACATATCGCTCACCAATTTCTTGGTACTTTTGATATGGCGTAGATATAAAATTCGTTGATAGTTCATTACAGGTCCAACGAGAGCCTTGTAGTTCTGAGTCCTGTAATAACCAATGGTAAGAGATCATCCCCATTAGTAATAACAACAAAATCAGGTTAACTATTCGCATATGAGTTTGGCCCTGTTAAACGATTTAGCAATAATTACAGGTAAGTCAGTATATGAAAATTGACTCAATGAATAATTTGCATTCCTGTTACTATTTTTAGCGGCAATATACCCTCGTAAGGAAATGACATCATCGTCATAAGCTGAATCATATATTCGAATATAAACTTCAGCATTGCACTCTACAGGGTTTAATGTTTTTAATTCTTGTTGAATAGCCTTAATACCCACCGATTTTCGTGTCTTATTGAGAAAGTAAATATCGGTATTGTTTATTTCAAAATGTTGATAATTATCTTTCACAAGAAAATGAGGCGCCGATGAAATCGCTTTATATTGATATACAAACACAATCAATACTAATAAAAATAATGATAATAATACCGAAATTAGTGAAGGTTTCGTTAACCAAAAATGACGAAAACACGATTCATTTGAAACCTTCACGTCTTTTTGATCTATAGCGACAGAGACCTCAGTGACAATGGCTGGTGTCGATTTATTTTCAACTGCAGGTAAAGTCAATGGCGTGTAATCAGATATAGCCTGAACCGTTATCTCATCTGCTTCTTGTTCAATTACATCATCAGCGATAGAGAAAGTGTCATCCACAAACAGTAAGTAACCCACCTTACTCACTGTTTTTATCTCAATACCTTCCGCTTTTAATTTGACTAAGTTACGTCTTAAACTTGAAATTACATTAGTTAAGGCTTGGTCTGTAACTACCGCTCCTTCCCAACAAACATCAAATAAATAATCACGGTCTAAACAGTTACCTTTTTGCTCTAGCAATAAGGTAAATACACTATAAGGAAGAGGTCTAAGAGTAATGACTTCACCAGTAGTATTACGTAATGTTCTTGTTTCTGGCTCTAACACCAAATTTGCAACTATGATTTTCTGCATCTAGGCCTAACGATTAGTGATAATTCGATTAAATCGTTCTGATTATTTAAATAACAAAACTAAAAACACTTTGAAAAAACAAACATTTAAACATTTACTGATCAACATTTGAAGTCTACCGCAATTAGAAAACAAATCAATAACAGACTCTTAATTTGAGGTTAAATCATAGATTTATCTTTTAAAACATTAAGTTAAATAAATCAACATATTTGGTTATCAGTTAAATTTAGATTTTTATAAGAAACGTCACATCAAACAAAATTCAAATGTTTGCTGTTAGTGTGGAACTTATTTAGTTTATTTTGTTTGTGTTCTTATAATTTGCTTAAGCTTTAGATACTCAATTTAGATGGAATCAAACAATGAAAAAATCGATACTATTATTAGCATTACTGTCTGCTTGTTCATACGCAAATGCCGCAACAAACAATGTGTCTGGCGTTTACTTAGGGGGTGGTTTCGGTACTACTAGTTTTGATGACGATGGGGGCTTTGGTTCTGCTAACGTTGATGATGGTGACTCTACCCTTAAATTAATTGGTGGCTATCAATTCAACCGTATTGTTGCAGTAGAAATGCAATATTCTAAATACGGAGACTTAAAAGTAACAACTCCCTACTCTCTTCTACATGGAACAGTTGAACATTCTTCTATCTCACTCGCTGCAAATGTTGGTTATTCCTTTGATAGTGGCTGGCGTCCATTTGCTGTTGCTGGCCTAGGTTCTATTAAACAATCAGGTAAAGCATACGGCATTTCGGATAGCGACAGTGGGACTTCTTTCCGCTACGGGGCAGGTGTTGAATATACACCTAAAGCATTAGGTGGCCTTGCTTTGCGTGTTGCTTATGAAGGTGACTTGTTTGTTGTTGATTCTGGCACCGCAAATAATTTTGATGATTATGCTATGACCATAGGTACATTTTACGCTGGCGCAACTTACAAATTCTAATAATAACAATTGTTGGCCAGGGAATTAATCAGTGGGTAGTTTTTAACTGCCCATTTTATTCTTCTAAGTACCTACAAAGAAGTTATCGGGAATGTAATCGTGTACATTTCCCATGATATCAATTACTTAAATAATGATAACTTCCCCGTCAGTACTTAATCTATCTATATATCTAAAAATAGACCTATAATTTATTTATCTCATCGCCTTTTATTTCCATTTCATTTCCATTGCTCACTTATTTATATCAGCTCTAGGCAACACAACCTTTAATATATTAAGAGAATTTAAATGAAAACATTCATTTCCAGATTAACGCTATTTTTTACCATTCCTACGCTTGCCTATGCCGCCCCATTGGTAACACCTAATAATGCAGGGGTAGCCCAAGACCAAGACTACTATACTCAAGATGTACGTAATACTCGCCTTATTTTCACCGAAGAAAACAAACAACACGCAGAGCATGCCGCTGGTATTGAGAGCATATTACAACCAGCTTACGAGGATACTTTTGGCTATCAAATGGATGACCGTTTAAATGTCGGCTTGATGTCATCTTATAATCAAATTGCTAATGGTTTTTCAACACAATACCCACTAAATCGACAAATCAACTATATGGGTGGCGCACAACTCCCCGACTATTTTTCATCAAGCTCTTGGCTCGACACCTTGTTATTTCATGAAACGGCCCATGATTATCAAATGAACGCAAAAGATAATCTCGTCTCTAAATCTATGTTTGCTGTTCTTCACAATGGTTCTATTGGGCCTATTGGTATTATTCCTGCTGTATTACCCAATTCAACCTCTTCAAGTTTTATGCTTGAGGGGAACGCAGTTTTAAATGAATCTTGGCATGGTCAAGGTGGTCGACTTTACAGTGGTCGATACAGAGCAATGACGCATGTGCACGCTAAAGCCAGTAATTTATCGCAAGAGCGCCTTTATAACGATACGCTTTTCTTCCCATATGGAGAAAGTACTTATGTCTTTGGCTCTCAATACCAATATTATCTAGCTAAAACTTACGGTCTAGATGTCACTAATAAGTATTTTAAAAATCGGTCTCAACATTGGTTATGGCCTTTCCAAGTCAACAAACCAATGAAAAAAACGGTTGGAGAAGATTTTGATACCACTTTCGCTGCATGGGTTAAACAAGAAACCCAAGAAGCAAAAGAGATGCAATTAGCACAAGGGAAAGTCATTGCTCGATCTAAATATTATGGTGAGCTCAACACCCAACAAGGGAATATTCTTTTCTTAACCAATCCTACCGCTGTCCGTGCCCCGACTCTGGTTCATTATAATTTAACAAATAATGAAGTAACCAAAGAAAGCAGCAGCTTAGATATGGGGAAAGTTTATTACAATCAAGATAAATACTATACCGTTTCAGGACGTCGCACTTCGGTTTGGCGTACCACTCAAGGCTTATTTGATAACGACGCTCAAATTAAGAAAGGCAGCGAAGGCCGGGTTCATCAAGGCTATACGAGCGATGGCAAAGACGTGTATTTCAAAACTACAGAGTCTTTTGTTCAACCTCAACTCTATGTTGGAGATGAGTTATACAAGGCAGTTAACTCATCGGTATTAGTTCACAATGACAACCTCTATTACTTTGTCCAAAAAGATAATAATCGAACGTTATATCGCAATAAAGAATCCCTCTTAACTCTACCCGCTTTCTATTCCATCGTTAAAGATGTTGATAGCCAAGGTCGAGTTTATTTTATTGCGAATACTGAAACAGGTAGCTCTCTTTATCGAACTAAAGATGGCAAAGTTGAGCGCGTTCTTAACGCAGACAATGTGATTGATGCTCAATTAATTAATGATGACAAAGTACTAGCAACTGCGATCTCTGCTGATGATTACTATTATGTTGTCGAAGATATGGAAATAACTGCAGAAGCGCCTTATCAAGTTAAACTCTTTTGGGATGACAAAGGCGGCCTAGCTGATCAGCAACAACAAAAATTAGCGAACCTTGAAGACAAACCACTCAACACTGATACGTCTTATGGACTATTCAATAATATTCACTACAGTCGAGGCGCATTAACGGTTGGAGCAGCATCAGAGAAAGACGATAACGGAGAAGATAAACAAAAACTACGTTATAACGCAACGTTTGAATTTACTGACCCGTTGCAACGCAGTACCTATAACCTTTGGACAATGAATGATGATGAATACAGTGATTTAATTGGTGCTGGTTTTAGCAATAATCAATTTTTCATTATGGGCGGAGTTCGTGCTTATTATGTCTTAAATGACAATTACTCTGATACTAATATCCAAAAAGATCAAACTCGCAACAGCGGCCTTGCTGCTCAATTACGATTACCTTTCCTACAGACTGGTTTTTGGAATGCAGAAATCTCAGGTAATTTCTATCAAGATTATAAATTAAACGAACGTGAGCCCTTATCTGCTCAGTTAGATATTTCTCGTACCGAGCATTACGGTAATAGTTGGCTATTAAACAAGGAAGCAGCAGTGTCACTCTATGGTGTTCAAGATCGAGATGACGCAATTCACGGAGCGTCTTTATCATTTGGAACCGATTTACCTGCAGAGTTTTACATTAATCTATCAGGGAAATATTCAGGCAGTGATACAAACAAAGCTGGAATATATGAACGTCGAGGCGTCGAATTAACACAAGGCAATGATTTCATTAATAACGACCCTAGCAGTTTTATTATGCCGTCACTTAAAGATGGTGCCTTTGCCGAAACCGCTAGTTTGGCTGAGTTAACACTGTCAAAAGTGATTAATTTGTCAGCTTATTCTTTCAAAGGCCCAATCTCATTACGTCGTGAAATGATTGAATTGTCTTACCGTCGTTATGATTTAGGGAAAGTGAATACACTAGGTGATGTAGATATTAACCAAGGTATTATTGGACTTCATTTTGATACGTTAATCATGAATGTATTACCTATTGGGTTTTACACTCAATATATTCACAATGATGAGAATCCAATTACCGATAAGAACAGTTTTAAAGCAGGATTCTCCGTTCCATTATAATATGCTTAATGTAGATGTAAGAAATTCGTATTTAACATGAGTAATTCCAATAAAAATCCCCTTGCAGTAAAGCAAAGGGATTTTTTGTGTCCGTTTATATTTTATTTAGTATTCGTTGCTTTCTCACCACATTCCATTGAACGGCTTGATTGTCGATGAAGTAATTTACTTAATCCTATTACAACAAAAACTGGGAAGAACCAACTCGCATGAGCTTCAAATAACGGAACATAACGAGTTAATGACTCCGCCAAAGAGGTAGGTAATTGCCCTAAAATATGCAGAGCATCTAAACTACCAAAAGCCAAAGAAATCATAACGATTGTGACATAAGTAGATAAATTACGCTTTGTTGTCGGTAAGAAAAGCGCAGTTAGCACTAATGCAATGGCTATAGGGCAAAGGATTAGAATAGCAGGTAAGCTAATCGCTAAGATTTGCTCTAAACCGAAGTTCGCCACCACTCCAGTGACCGTAGTAACAATAATAGCCGTAAGCGCAAATGGTGAACGGAATGTTTGTTGGTAATATTCAGCACACGCATTCGTTAAACCAACTGTCGTTGTTAAGCACGCCATAATAATAATACCCGCTAACAAATATTGTCCCATTGGACCAAATATTTCCGCCACATAACGAGTTAATAACTCACCGCCATTAGTTGCGCCTGCAGAGATAGAAGCCGAAGTCGCACCGACATAAGCCATTGCTAAATAACACGCTGACATAAGCACTGCATAAACTAATGTTACTTTAAGCGTTGCTTGAAAAACCGCTTGTGGAGACTCACACCCTTTGTCTTTAATTGCTTTGATAATAACCCAACCAAATCCAACAGCAGCAATCGCATCCATCGTCATATACCCTTGGATTAATCCACTGGTGACCGCTTTATATTGGTAATCAGCACTTGGAACATTAAGCACCCCTAAAGGTGTAATAATGGCAGCTAATGCCAATGCAGCTAACATCAAAACCAATAAGGGAGTCATTACTTTACCAATATAATCGACTAACTTTCCTCTCTGAAAGGCCAGCAATAATGTAATACCAACAAATAATACCGAGAAGATAAGCAGGTGGTCACCAGAAAAGAACGGCTTAATTCCCATTTCATAAGCTACAGTTACCGCCCTTGGCATACCAAAAGCAGGTCCAATTGCAGTAAAAAGTAATACCCAGAAAGAAATAGCTAATGGTTTTGGAAGTGCCTCTGTTAACTGACCACTACTACTTAAACGCCCTAACACGATTAAAGTAAGCGCAGGAAGTCCGACCGCTGTAAGCAAAAAGCCAAACATAGCAGGCAGATATTGAGTGCCAGCCTCTAAACCAAGAAAAGGAGGGAAAATTATATTTCCTGCGCCAAGAAACATGGCAAAAGTCATTAGACCAATCGCAAGCAAGTTGTGTTTTTTCAATGTACAAGTCCTCTTTGCTATTGGGCTGAACCCTAGTAGCTTTTATTGTGGACCGTCAGATTGGCTGAGAAAAACAAGAAGAATATAAAGCAGTCTCCCGTCAGCCTGGCTGACGGAAGTGCCGTCAGCCTAGTTAATAATCACTAGAATGACTGCAATAATAGATGATGTTACACGCGACACAGCACCGAGCATTGTTTTGCATAAAGCAACAAATTGTAGGGCTGTAGAAGAAAGCATGAATGTATCCTAGTCGTTTATCGTGGCAACGAATTCAATATATAAGTAATAAACCACATTGTAAACATCATAATAGTTAAATATATCACGATCTCAATTATGAGTAGATTTATACTCCTAAATCACCTTCATTACGTCTTGCACCAAATAGCGAATACGCCATATAAGCGACAATAAAGACATTAACTAGAAATACCCCAACCCCTAAAATACTCGTATGAAAAAGCATTTCATATATTTCAAAAGGTAAATAAATCGCACCACTAATTAAAGCAAACCATTCTGTCCATAGTTGCTCTCGCCACAGGCCATAAGCCTCAACAAAACGCACAACAGAATAAATAAGCGCACCAATGGCCAATAACGTTATTTTAGTCCCCGTTAAACTGCTTGCGGCATGTATAAATACACTCGGCAACTCACTCGCAGGGTTCAAATGACAACGACTAACGATCGATTCTGCTAACTGGCGTAGATTTTTTCCAGCTAACGCATGAAGCCCAAGTCCAACAATCAGAGATACAGTCCCTTTTGTTGCTTCTAATATCGCGACGGCTCGTAACCCTTTTCTTACTGTTGTCATATTTATCTCTTTCCAGCGACACGCTGTCTACCACAGAAGATAAACGTTTTACTCCTAACTGCAGCGTTGTACCACATAATTTAGGATCTCTTTTTGCTTATCGTCAGATAAATTAAGCTTGAAAAATTAACACTCCTCATCATTTGCCCCACATTAAGAAAGCGCTGATTTGCAAAGTGAAGAGTATTTATCTACATTGAATTCAACTCTCGTCATTACTAAAGGAATTTTCATGACCATGCTTTCTGATATTACCCTTACTCCTTTCTCTAATTCACTAAATGTTGCCATCCATTTAATGACTAAAGCTAAAGCGCATTTTGAAGCAGAAAATAGAGAAGCGAATGAGATCGTAAATCTTCAATTAGTTGATGATATGCTCCCACTTTCATTTCAAGTTAATGCCATTTGTCAGCATACACTTCAAGCAACAAAAGCCGTATTAAATGGTGATTTCTATATTCAATCCCCATTAGGGGAAATTGACTTTGATGGATTGATTGAATTAATTAAAAACACTCAGAGCGAATTAAATACAATTACTGCAGACGACGTAAATTCACGAAATGGGGAAACGGTAATTTTCCATTATCCAGAAAGACCAATGACTTTTACCACTGAAAACTTTATTACGTCATTCTCAACACCTAATCTCTATTTTCATCAAACAACGCTGTATAACCTATTACGAAAAGAAGGGGTTCAGTTAAGTAAAATTGACTTTATTGGCGCGTTGTCTCTTACTCCTTCAGCATAAAGTAACTCTTAATCCATTAAAAAAGCCCTGTTTAATAATCACTAAACAGGGCTTTTATATTCTATTTCGTCTTATAAATTTTCAGCAATATCGACAGTGTGACTAATAATACTGGTTCCTTCCCCAACGTTACCATGCCCAGGAACGACGAATCGAGCTTTAGGATATTTTGTTAATACTTTCTGAGCCGAGTTTGCCCATTCTTTCTTATCAGCATCACCAGTCCATCCAATCGTATTGACTTCATTCGCTCGCATTAAGCAACCACCCAGTAATACTTGTTCTTTTGGTAACCATACAACAGCATTATCTTTAGTATGACCCGCTCCCGGATAGAAGACTTCAATCTTATTTTCTAGTAACACAAAATTATCATCTGAAAACTCATGATTAGTGGCTTTCTTATTATCACCTTTCAAAAACGTATTCGTTAATGTTGAAGCGTAAGTATCAAAATTATGCTCTTGCAAGTACTCTAAACCACCCGTCTGATCTTCATGAAAATGAGAAAATATGGTTTTCTTTAGTGTTAACCCTCTGTTTTCAATCCATGTCATTAATTGAGGCATATTCGATGCATTCCATGGCGTATCTATCAAATACACATCTTTTCCATCAACATACACTAATGAATTAGCGTCGACTAAAATAGGTTTATTCGGATTCTGTAAATTTTTAAATTCACGGTACGATTTAACCAAAAAAACATTATTCGTAATTTCTTCAAACTGAAGAGGTTTAACCGGTGCATCGGCTGCTGAAGCATTAAAACCAATAACGGCACTTAATAGCGCTAGAGTAATTTTAAACATGAATTCCATTCCTTTTTAATATTGCCACAAACATACAGCACCACCTCATTAAAATGTGTTAGCTAAATGTAAAAAAAAACAATTTTGTACAATAACTCTCATCTTCTTATCGCTTATTGTGATTAGCAGAATATTAAAGACAAAAAAGGGATACATATGACTTTATTTCTAGCCATGGCGATGTTCGCATTAGTGACTTCATTATCACCAGGGCCAGTCAACATTCTAGCCACCATTACCGGCGCTAATCATGGATATAAGAGAACTATTCCCCATATCTTTGGGGCTACTGTCGGTTTTGTGTCTATTCTTATTACATTAGGATTAGGGTTGATACAAGCCTTTGATGACTCTCACGCAGCAACACTTGTTTTAAATTATCTTGGTAGTACCTTTTTACTTTATCTCGCCTATAAAGTGGCTACGAGCAAAAAGACAGAACAAGATAAAACAAAAAAAGGCGACGCACCAACCATGCTACAAGGTTTATTGTGTCAGTGGTTAAACCCAAAAGCTTGGATTGTCTCTTTATCTGGTGTCACCGTATTTTCCAGTAACGGTGTGATCCCTCTCGAAGACCTTGGTGCATTTAGTGTCATATTTTTTATCGTATGTTACTGCTGTATATCCACTTGGGCCTTATTAGGATTAACCATCGGAAAATACCTTGAGCACCCGATTCATTATAAAATCTTTAATCGATTGATGGGAACCTTGCTTGCTCTGACCGTAGTATATGTATTTTTTATATCAAAATGACAATGGACGTTATATTGGCTAATTCAAAAACACACTTTCTAAGATCCTCTTTCCTACCATTTGAACTACGTTATTCAAATAATTCTAACGCTTGCTACAAAAAACACGCTCATCCAGAATTTTCAATCGGGGTCGTCGATAGCGGTGTGAGTGATTATATAAACCAACATTCAAAGCAAGAAATAAGTACGGGGTCCACAGTCATCATAAATCCTGAAGCAGTGCATTCTTGTAACCCAAAACCGGGAACTGATTGGAGTTATAAAATGCTTTTTATTGAATCAGATTGGCTAACACAGCTACAAGCAAGTATTTTGACTACACAACAAAACAAATTCCAACCATTTAAGCAAAACCACAGCCGATGCCCTATTCTCTTCCGAGACTTCCAATCATTGATTCAAATCCTGATTAAAAATGAATCTCCATTATTAGTTGAAGAATCTGCGATCACTTTTTTCTCTGCTCTTTTTATTAAGGATCTTAACGCACCACTACAGCACAACATTATCCCTAAACAAACAACTCACCTCGCCTATCAGTACATCTCAGATAATGTAGATAAAAACATTTCTATCTCTGAGATTGCAAGAGAGTCAGGCTTGAGCCATTTTTATCTTATCCACTCATTTAAAAAACAATACGGGATAACACCGTATGCATATCACATGATGATGAAAATAAATAAAGCCAAGACCTTATTAAAAAAGGGAAATGATATTACCTCTATAGCAATAGATCTCGGGTTTAGCGATCAGAGTCACTTTCATCGGCATTTTAAAAGTATTGTTGCCGCTACTCCAAAGCAATATAAGGCAAATAAGCACTCAACTATTAATGATTAACTATCCATAGTTGCGCTAAATTACACCAACCAAAACCGTTCACTTTTACCCCTTTTAGGTTTTCTGATGTGATTAACTCAAACGACTCTTTCTTAACTATTTCTATAACACCTATCTGTTGTAACCAACTATACAGCAGGTCAAGCGCTTCCATAGCTTGCACTACATCTGAGGTATTTTTTATGTCCGATACCTTATTTAAAAACAAATCATAATCTACATCTTGAATCATATGATTTTTAAAAGGGTAAAGAGACAGAAAAGCCAACCGACTGTACAAGCGATCACTTTCTTCAAGAATGCTACATAATGCAATATCCGTTTGACGGTAGTATCCATAAAAAACTTCTTGTCGTATCTGCGATGGAAAAAGTCTAAACGCTAACGTTTTACATTCATTATTGTTTTCATAAGTCACTAAATTAGAGCTATCCAAATTACTGCCTTGCTTTTTTATTATCATAAATAATGAATGGTACTGACTGTTATAGGTAGCGGTCTTCTCTGGAAATGACAAACTTAGCTGATTTTGAGCACAAACTTTATCTTTCGCCCATTCTTCATATACCCACAGGTCCACTCTTTCTAACAAGGGTAATGTTAAAGCATAGTGCTCAAATCGACCTAATCGGATCATTCTTGGTGATAATACCTCGACCAAAAATGATCCTGATCCAACAATCTTATCTGCTGACAAATGCACAGGATAAATAGACGCTTCACTTCGAGCTAATAATCTTGGTAGATGGAAGTCGCTTTCTAATAAGGTAATTTCAAGACACTCTTCAGAAAGAGACGTTATATCAATGAAGTTAGAATAAAGTGAACGCCAATAAGAGTTAGTTATTAGTTTATTCAAACAGCGAACTGCATCTTGTGCCGTTAACAGGGTTCCGTCATGACATACGACGCCACTGCGAAGATAAAAACGCCATCTCGTTGCTGAAGGATTGCTTTCCCAATAATGAGCAAAATCAGGACAAATACGATCGTTTTCTATACTAACTAAACGCTGGAAAATTTGAGTTACTAAGTATCGTTCAGTACGGCAAATTGCGTTATAAGGTAATAAAGAACCAATCTCCCGATGGAAAGGCATACAAACTGAGCGTGGTACCGTTTTGTTAGAATGAAGAAGATATTTTTTAAGTTCAATAGAAGCATTACGTCCACCAAAACTTAATATATTCAAAACAGAATCAGTATTACCAGAGTCGACTACATTCGATACGCAGTCATAACACGCTTCAATAGGCTCTTTAATGCACGTCAATTGTGCTTTTTTGCTGCGGCCAGGTGTGGCTTTCCATTCAATCCAATCCGCATTAATTAATCTCTTAATTATCGTCTGAACATGACGTTCACTCACTTTGAGAAGCCATGAGAGTTCTGTGATATTACAACTTGATGCTACAGGTCCATACTTACGAAAAAGTATTTCATAAACTTCTAGTTTTCGTTTTATATTCTCCATAGCACCCAACTCTATCTTCTTGTTAAATGAGCATATCCATTAGTGGTTAATGCCTGCTCTAGTATAGACAATACCTGCCCACTAATCTCGGTATTAAGTACAGAAGAAGTTTGCTCATTGTTTAATAATAATGCAGAGCAGTGATCTATTTCATGTTCAAAGCCGCCACCACTATTATGAATGATAGTGTGGATTTTACCGCTTAGATTCACATCAATTCTCGACGGATTCCACCATTTATCATGTATGACGATTTCAACACCATCACCTTTTAGAATGGCACTCCTTGGTAAGTTTTTTGAAATTGACGCCCCTATCTTTCCTTTAATCTTACCTTCAAATAGAAACACCACATTTTCATCAACTCGCCATTCTGGATGTTCGACGGTTATGGATACAGATGGTGTTAGAACATCTTCACCAAAGAAATGGCATAAATCACAATAAAGCCAAACGCCATATACTCCGACATCCAGTGTCGCTCCTCCTGATAAGTTAGGATTAAATACAAAGATATTAGGGTCATACTCACTTTTATTTCCAAAAGAGGCTTCTATTGAATCCACGGTAATCTCGTGTTTATGCATAAAAGTCTTCAGCTCTCGATAAGCAGGAAACGCTACCGTTTTCATCGCCTCAAGCAATAACACACCGTTATCTTTAGCCAATTTTTGCATGTCTTGCCAATCTTGGTAATTCGTAAAAGCAGGCTTTTCAACTAAAACATTTTTATGGTGAGACAGAAATAACTCAACCAGTGGCTTATGATAAGGATGAATCGTCGCTACATAAATAATATCAACATCAGGATCCATCGCTAATTGTTGGTAGTTACCATAATGTGAAACCGCCTTATAGATAGTCGAAAATTGCTGCGCTTTCTCACTGTCTCTAGCAGCAACAGCTTCTAGCTCACCTAATTGACTGTTATTAATCAAATCTTGCGCAAATCGATGCGCTATATTTCCAAGCCCCGCAATGCCCCATTTTATTTTTTTTTCATTCATTATCTCATCCCATTCTTTTCGAGTTGAAATAGTGTAGCCATCTCGACATAAAAGAAAAATAGAACAAATAAACGTATTTGTTCCTATTTAAAAGAAAACCGTCTTCTTTATATTAGTCAAAAGTAACTCATTTGCTATTGGCTTTCACATTACACAATATAAACACCACTTATGGTTCGCGATCATTGATAACTTCTACTATAACTGTTTCAATACAATTATTAACACTGTAGTAACCCAAGGATGACGACAATGAATTTACGCTATTTACTTCTAGCTACTTGCGTAATAAGTATGCCCACACTAGCAAAATTAGCAGATAAAGAAGGCATTAGTGGCGAAATTGCATTAACCACAGGATTTGTATCTTCAACTTCCAATTTTAATACTGAGGGGGATGACACCATTAGCTCTAGGGATCAAAAAGGCTCTAGCGACAATGGATTTATGGCCTTTCCTCTTGGTAATATTGCCTATACATTTAGCCAAGAGTTAAATCAGCAAGTATACGCAGGTACAACTCGCCAAGATGTAGCAACAGGTACTGTTGTTCTTGAAGTCGGTTATAAATATCAATTTGAATCAAGAATGGCAATTGATGTTTCTATCCTACCAACCATTATGTCAAGCAAAACATGGTCTGATCCATATTTAGTCGGTTCGGCTCGCACAGAAACAGATGCTTCAGGAAATGCATTTCGTTTTAAAGTCGATAATATTGCAGGATCAAATTTTACTATTGATAGCGCCTATGCCACCAAAGATATCGAGAACGATGATGTCGAAGATGCACTAAAAAGAGATGCCGAGACACTCTACTTAAAAGGCCAGTATCGCTTACCACTAAGTCGCACTTCATTCGTCCTGCCTTCTGTTATTTATCAATCTTCATCTGCGGACGGAAAAGCAAGCTCTTACGATCAATACGGTGCTGAATTAAGTTTCTTCAAATTAATGCAAAGACACCAGTTGGTATTAACTGCTGGTTATAATCAACGAACATTCGGTGCTGAAAGCCCTATTTATGGGGAAACTCGTAAAGACAATAAATTAAGCTTCTTTGCCGCTTACGAGTACACTAAATTCATGGATTGGCAAGATTGGTCATTCATCTCTTTTGCGGGTTACAGCTCAACTGATTCAAACATTACTTTTTATGATGAATCAGAATACATTGTTACTGTGGGTATGAACTATAAGTTCTAATTGCTGATATTACATAAAACCCTGCTAAGGTAACTCAGCAGGGCGTTTATTGCTTTTTAAATTGCTGATAAACTCTATTGCAACCAGAAAAACTTAATAGTATCGATAATCACTGGTATAGAAATCCAGTAACTTATTAATCGCTATATCTCGGTAAGTATCTTTCTCAATTAACATGTCATGATAAGCACCGGCAATTGGTTCTAAATGACTTGTATGGCACCTCTCATGGAATTCAGCTTGTGCAACATTACTCACAACCAAATCATCCCCAGCTTGTAGGATCAGTATTGGGATTTTTACTTTATGCGCGTTCGCAATGCATTTTTTACCTGCTTTAATCGATTCAGTTATCCAGTGTGTGCTTGGCCCACCCAATCTTAAATGTGGCTTATCTAAAAACAGATCAAGGAATAACTGATATCTCACTTCACTATGAGTTAACACATTATCCTTGTATTGCACCTTTTTAAAATGGCTTTGGCCTAACGCATAATTTGGCTTACTTGCTAACACATCAAGTAGATTTAGCGTTTGTTTTTTAAAGCCATGCCCCCTACCCGAAATATATACACCAAACATAGGAGAGGTTGCTGCTGATGCCTTTACTGGATGATCAAAAGTTGATAAATATTGAGTCATTACCGCTGCACCCATTGAGTGAGACAGCATAAAACACTCTCCCTTCAGATTAGGCCTCACTACTCTCTCCATAAAAATATAAAGATCCATAACGTAATCATGAAAATCATCCACATGTCCCAACTCATGATCTTGTGTCATTCGCCCCGATTCACCTTGGCCACGATGGTCATAAGCATAAAGATTAAAATACTGACTTAATTCAAGAATCGCTTCTTTATATTTCCAATAACTTTCATTACGGCCATTCACAATAACTAGTGTTTGTTTTTTATCGTTAGGATTAACATTAATCCACTTTAATGGAATACGCTCTACACCTAAGACTTCACCACACTTTTTATTATTCCAAATAGCGTCAATTTTAACCTTATATTCTTGTTGCTTTGCTTCATCGATAAAGTGCGCTTCACGAGTTCTCACTAAAAAACGTTCTTGTGATAAATGCGCTAAATTCAATTTTGCTGCAATTGTTTCAAGGAATAATTTACCGACGTCTTTCCCATGATGATAATCCGCATCTAATTGTTTTTTTGTGCTACCAAGCACCTTAGATTGAAGACTTCTATTTGGTGAAATTTCATAAATGATGACATCATCTGGCGGGTTAGCTAAAAACGCTTGAGTCTTACGATAATTCTCTTCATGGGTTACAAGCATCGCGGCCATATGATCCAACGTGCTATTTTTTGTCATTTTAGCAAGAGAAATTAACCAATCATGATTTTCGGTAAAATCGACAGGTACGGTACGAATAACAACAATATGACGAAAACCTCGATCGTACGCCGCTTGCACTGGGATTGGCGTGGTTAAACCACCATCAAGCCAGCGCTTTTCTTCCATTATAACGGGCTGTTTATGTAACGCAGGAATAGCGCAAGATGCACGAAGAATATCTTTCCAGTTACTGGTTGAAAGATCAAAATACTTGGTTTCAAAGTTGGTTGCATGAGCCGCAACAGCAAGAACTTGTTTGGCATTGAGGTGTTCTTCCCCAACCTTCCAATTAAGTGGAATATCAGATTCTGTTTTATCAATTAACCAATCTAAATCCATCCCTTCGCCAGTCAATAAAAAGCGGGATAGTTTAAAGAAATCAGGACTTCGAGTAACTTGATCGATAATTCGATAAGCGTGTCCTTTATGACCACAGATATAAGACGCTAAATTAAGCGATCCGGCAGAGGTACCAATCAATAAATCAAATGGGTTAAAGTTCGCTTGCAAGAAACTATCTAGTACTCCAGCAGTAAACACCCCTCTTTGGCCACCGCCTTCAGTAACTAACGCAATTTTGTCGACTTCTCTTTTTGAAAAACGAAAAACATCAAAGCTATTTTTACTAATCGAATAATGTTCACCCATCATATTTGACCATTTCCGACAGAGTAATTATGTCTTTCTATTATGACATATCGCTATAAAACTCGGGGAAATAAATGGGCTTTCTATAAATAATGAGGTTATTCCTCTCGTGGATAAAGAAACCTCCTTCATAACTCGATATTTAAGATCCATCTATGTTATGGTTCCTTTAATAAGTAAGGAGTCCTATGAACGACTATGAATTTTTCATCAGAATAAATGATGCGATATTACTTGAGTTTGATGTGTTTAAACCATGGGAAAAGACGTTACTTTTAAGTGTACAAAACCAGTTAATGGACAGATTCCCACTTTCCGATCCGCAAAGGGAATTACTAACTAAAATACTCGATAAAAAAAGACCTAAGAAAAAGAGAAAAAGAACAATATAAAGCCATTCTGATCTTCATCATAATGGCTTTTTTGTTATAGATAATGAGCTTAGTACAACACCATCGTTAGATAGCCAAGAACGAGCACTATCATAGACGTGAGTGCATAAGGAACCGGATAACCTACCGCAGGCATATCACTTTGACACTCATCCTGAGCCCCTTTCATTGCAGGGGTACTATTTCGCCCTCCCGCACAAGCACCAGCGAGAATTGCAGGGTTCATTTTTCTGAAATACAAACCATAAATCCAAGCTAATAATGGAGGTAATAAAGCCGCAACTAACCCTAAACCGGCAATTTTAATTACCACAATACCTTGGAATGAAGCCAAGATTTTTGGCCCTACCGTCGCTGCTAATACCGCAACAAACAAGCTCAAACCAATATCTTGCAAAAAGCTACGCGCTCCTTCACTCATTGGCCCACCAAAGGCTGGATTACGAGTTCGTAAGAATGAAAATACAATCCCCGTCAACATACAACCTGCTGATGTTCCCAATGCAAATGGGATCCCACCTAAAGTCACACTCAGGTGACCACAGACATAACCAATCAATAAAGAAAGCGCTAGATAGAAGGTTTCTGTCAGCGTGCTCTCAACAATCGGATTACTGTTCAGTTTTTTCGCAGCCTGTTTTACACACCAGTCAGAGCCTGCAACACGAATAACATCCCCAACCTCCACCACTGTTTGAGGTAACATAGGAAGCTGATGTCCCTGTCTAAACAAGGCTTTCATATAGATACCAAAGCCGACTTCTTTACTCATGTCTTCGATACTTTTGCCTGTATAGGCTGATTTACCTAAATGAATATCAGCTACTTCTATGTCTACATTACGCGCTCTTGGTTCATCCACTTCTACGCCGACAGTCGATTCTCCGCCTTCGATTAAAACGTGATAATCACCTCGGATCCCGATAATATCCCCAAGTTGTAGTTGTGGGTTATCAGAAGAATCAATGACTTCATCACCACGAATCACCTTAAGAATCGCAGCATGAGGATAGCGATGAAATAACGCATCTACACTCTGACCGACCAATTCTTGGTGATCAACACGATAAGCTCTAATGTCTAGTGGAAGAACGCCTAAATTTGAAAACCCATTGGTACTCGGTAATGCTTCTGTATCACCACCCGCACCAAAATCGGCTTCAGCATCTTTACCTGCTTTTACTGGATCAACACCAAACATCGCTGGTAAATATTTAATAAGTAATATAATGAAGACACTAGAGAGAATATAACTAATGGCATAACCTGCGGCGATATTGGCACTGATTTGATCAAGCGTCATTCCATCAGGCGCTTTAACCGCCCCAGAGTTAATTGCTGATTGAGCTACGCCCATCACTGCCGTTACCGTGTAACTACCTGAAATAATCCCTGCAGCATAACCCGGTGCCAAATCTAATAATTTAGCGCCAAAGAACACGATAATAAAATTACTAAACACGACGATAAGACCAATAACAACAAAATCCAACCCACCTCTTGCTAAGCCAGAGAAAAATTGAGGGCCAACCTTCATACCAATAGCGTACATAAACATCATTAAGAATATATCAGACACCAATCCCGGTGCATTTATATGTAAGCCATAAACAAAAAAAGCAGTTAAAGCAATACCAACACCAACAACCAGAGTGCCTGCTGTTGAGCCTAAATTGATGCCTTTAATTATTACTTTTCCTAACGGATAGCCAATGGCAATACTTAAAAAAAGAAACACAAAAGGATTGTGGGCGATATACGTAAACAGAAAACCAAATAATCCAGACGCTTCATGTTGTGCTAAAACTTCGACAGATTCAGCAGCCATAAGACGGCTAGAGAATAAAACAAGTAATAAAGTAAGTAAGAAAGTCCGGCGTTGAGATTTTATCCAGCGTAAGGCATTACTTAATTGTTCAATATTCATAATTATTTTCCATACAGAATAAAGACAAACTAGGTTTCAATTAACATCAATTTCATATAAATATTAATTGAAACGAATGGGGAGTAATGGGCCACTAGAAAAGTGGCCCAAAAAGATATTAACCGTGATTAAAGCCAGATGATTCCAACTCATCACTACCATGAGAGATAGGATGCTTAGCAAAAAACTCAACACAATGTTTTAAGTCAGCAACCAATAAATCAGCCTGATCTCGACTGAAGCCATGACGAACTAATATACGCATAATCACTAAATCTTCTCGTTTTGGTGGCATTGCATAAGCAGCAATTTGCCAGCCGCGAGAACGAATTCGGTCCGATAGATCAAACAAGTTAAAACCGGGATCAACGCCTTCCTTCAATGACCAACTCATTGCAGGAATACCACCTTTACCATCATAGATAATCTCAAACATACCCAGTTTTTCAATTTCAGATGATAAATAAACAGCCGTGTCGTAACACGCTTGGTGGATCTTACGATACCCTTCTTTGCCTAAACGTAGGAAGTTGTAGTATTGCGCTACAATTTGGCCGCCAGGACGAGAGAAGTTCAACGCGAAAGTCGGCATGTTGCCACCTAAGTAATTCACATTGAAAATCAGATCTTCATGTAAGGCTGACGCATCACGCCAAATAACCCAGCCCACACCGAGTGGGCTCAAGCCAAATTTATGGCCTGACGCATTAATTGATTTAACTCGAGGTAAACGGAAATCCCACTCTAAGTCAGGATCGCAGAATGGAGCCAAGAAACCACCACTCGCCGCATCAATGTGCATTGAGATGTCTAATCCCGTTTCTTCTTGAAGTTTATCTAGCGCTTCATGTACCGCTTTTACTGGTTCATATTGACAAGTAAACGTCACACCCAATGTTGGAACAACACCAATCGTGTTTTCATCACAACGTTTAATCACCTCTTCAGGCGTCATGATTAAACGGTCGCCTTCCATTGGGATCTCACGTAATTCAATATCCCAATAACGCGCAAATTTATGCCAGCACACTTGAACAGGACCACAAATCATATTTGGTTTGTCTATTGGTTTGCCAAGCTTTTTCATTTTTTCGCGCCAAGCCCATTTTAAGGCCATTCCGCCAAGCATTGTCGCTTCACTTGAGCCCGTAGTAGAACAACCTAACGTATTTTCTGCATCTGGAGAGTTCCACAAATCGGCTAGCATATGAACACAACGTGATTCAAGCTCTGCAGTTTGAGGATATTCATCCTTATCGATCATATTCTTATCGATGCACTCATCCATTAATTTATGGACTTCATCTTCAACCCAAGTTTGGCAAAATGTAGCTAAGTTCTGTCGAGAATTACCATCCATCATGAGTTCATCATGAATGACTTGGTAGGCATGACGAGGGTCATGTTCTTGTTCAGGCATTTTATATTTTGGCATAGATAACGAAAGGTCAGCTGACGAATAAACATCGTCAAGGAGATCATCTCTGACTGTATCTTTAGAATGAAGAGGCATACGTTTTAGCTCCATTGAATTGAATAAACAATTAAGAATATAAACTGTCGAATTTAAAAAATTCGGCCTTAATTAATGAGTAATTAATAACATGGTCAATCACTTACTCATTAATCTTTAGTTACACTTTTAGTCCCTTTAATTGATGATGTCAATGTACTTTCCGTTCATTTTTTAAAACATAGACGCCTCTAACTTCATTTTTAGTAGCACGAATATTACGTTAAGCCCTGACAGAGTAAGACTCTCATAACAAAAGTTAGAATATAAAATTCACCTATTTTTGAGAGCGAATAATTTCTTCATCAACCCATTTTAGTAGTTGTTTTATGGCTTTGGATAACACCTGATTTTGACGTACAACATAACCTAAGCTTGTGGTTGGAAATTTAGGTAAAGGGGTTACCTTTGTCTTTAAGTTTTGTTTCATGTAAATCGAAAATTCAGGAACAATCGCAACACCAAAGCTCGCTTCTGCCCAATCAATTTGAGCATCTACACTACCTACCTCCATAATACGATATTTAGGTAAATTCAATGAAGGTAATGCCAAATCTAGTAAGTCGCGTGTTCGTGTATCATGCCCTAGCAGTATCAGTGTTGGTTCTTCATCCAGTTCAATAGATGTGTTCTTTTTTGCCTGCTGCCATAGCTCTAAATTATCACCTAATGCACACCATTTTATTTGCTGAAGCTCAGTAAAATGCAGTGGCTGACTCTCTTTTTGTGCAATAACAAATCCTAAATCAGCTTCTGCACTTTTCACTAATTCAGACGCTTGTGAAGAGGTTGTATTTAACAAAGAAAAATCGATCCCTGGGAACTCTTGTTTAAATAATTGAAATGGCCCGATCAATAATAAGCGAGAAATTATATCGCTAGCGGCAATGGTTAATGTTCCGCGGCTTAGATCATTAATCGCATTTAAATCCGCTTGGCAAACTTGCAGTGCCATTAATGTATTTTGGCTGGTTTCAAGTAGCCGAACCCCTGCTTCAGTTAAATGAAATGGATTCCTCTCGATTAGCTTCACCCGCGTCGCACTCTCTAACTGCTTGATGTGTAAACTAACATTAGGTTGTGTCATGTGTAACACCGTCGCGGTTTTACCAAAGTGTTTTAACTCAGCTAATGTCACAAACGTTTTAAGCCAATGAAGATCAAGCATTCCTATACTCTCTTTTTGAATACATTTCACTCAATATGATATATGGATTTCTTATCAAGTCGATAATTATAATTAATTTCTCATATTGCCTTATTGGGATTAGCATAGCGTCTTAATCATTTAGGAGTTTGTGTTATGCCGTCTATTGTTGTTGTTGGTGCTAATTGGGGCGATGAAGGTAAAGGCCGTATCGTTGATTTTCTTGCTGCTGATGCGTCTGCAAGTATTCGTTTTCAAGGCGGTAATAACGCCGGTCATACTGTAGTAAATGACTTTGGTACCTTTAAGTTACACCAACTTCCAAGCGGTATTTTTAACCCAGATTGTACAGCGGTTCTTGGCCCTGGCATGGTAATTAGCCCTGCGGCATTAAGCGAAGAAATCGCAGAAGTTAAAGCGGCAGGCATTGAAGTAAAAATGCACATTTCTGACCGTGCTACGCTTTGCCTTCCTATTCATGCGCTTGAAGATACACTTGAAGAATTACGTTTAGGTGACGGTGCTTACGGTTCAACTCGTCAAGGCATTGCTCCTGCGTATGGTGATCGTGTAATGAAAAAAGGCATCCTTGTGGGTTGGTTAATGCAACCTGAAGTATTGCTTGAACGTATTCAATTCATGCTTGATTGGAAAATGCCACAACTTAACGCTCTATATCCTACTTGTGATTTCAGCCAAACAGCAGAAGAAATGACAGAATGGCTACTAGAAGTAACGGCACCTTGGCGTAAATTCATCTGTAACGTGACTGAGCCTTTAAAAGTAATGCAGAAGAACGATGCAAACTTATTGTTTGAAGCACAATTAGGCGCTGGTCGTGATTTAGTTTACGGTGAATACCCATGGACTACGTCTTCAAACGTAACAGCAGCTTATGCAGGTATCGGCAGTGGTTTACCGGCTTTACGTCCTGAACGTATTATTGCAGTTGCTAAATCATTCAGCTCATCGGTAGGTACAGGTACGCTAGTTACTGCAATGGAAGAACAAGATAACTTCCGTGAAGCGGCTAACGAATATGGCGCAGTAACAGGTCGTCCACGTGATATGGGTTACTTTGATGCAGTAGCAACGCGCAACGGTGTTGAGCTACAAGCAGCAACTGAAATCGCACTAACAAAAATTGACTGCTTAAGTGGCATGGCGGATCTTAAAATCTGTACGTCTTACGCTGGCGAACACACTGAGAACCCAATCTGGCCTCAAACTTCAGCACTAAGCCCTGTTTACGAAAACATGGAAGCATGGCAAGAAGACATCACTGGTTGTCGTACTTTTGAAAGCCTACCAAAAGCAGCTCAAGCGTATGTATTACGTATTGAAGAACTGATGGGCGTTCCAGTAAGTATGGTGTCTGTTGGTCCTGAGCGTGAGCAAATGATCATCCGTTAATCGGATACCATTATATACGTCCACCTCAATGGCTGATGTGTAGGATAAAAAATTAAAACCGCACTACCCTATTTTGTGAGCATTTTAGGTGGTGCGGTTTTTTTGATCAAACTGTCGCTTTTATTCAATCTTCTTTTTTTACTTTTGCCTATAATCCCTACCAAGAAATAATTCAACATAATAAACAGGTAGTGATAGCTAATGCGCTGTCTCATCTACCGATTTACAGGCAAAAAGAATGATTAATATAATAAAAATTGAACAACTAGAAGAATTAAGCGAATTAAAAGCAAAGTATATTGAGCAAGCAATCGCTCCGTTAGATGGTATGTGGTTATGCGGATTTGTACCTATGGCCACTCATTTCGGGCTCTATAATGAAGATAATCTGATTGGTTTTTGTTGCATCAATGCCGATGGCTATTTATTACAGTACTATATGAAACCAAAGTATTATTCTGATTCTTCATCAACTTTTGCAGCTATTCTTAACAAAGAAACCTCTCCATGTGGCGAAGTTAAAGGCGCTTTTTGTAGCACGGCTGAAACCAAATACTTATCCTTCTGTCTTGATCATGCTGCGAATAGTCAAGTAAATGCATTGATGTTCCAACAAATTTCAAATTCAGTTAAACAAGATACTTATTTACCAATGATGTCAGCCACAATTGATCAATTATCTGAATTTGTTGAATTTGCAAAAGCCAATATAGGTGCTCCTGAGGAATGGGTTACTGGGTATTATGCAAACCTAATTAGTCGCCAAGAGTTATTTGGCTACTGGAAGAATAATGAGTTACTGGCTGCTGGTGAATGTCGTTTGTTTGACGAGCATCAAACAGAGTATGCTGACTTGGGAATGGTTGTTGCTGAATCTGAACGTGGTCAAGGCATTGCGACTCAAATACTCACTTACTTGATTGCTTTAGCAAACAGTAAAGGATTAACCGCCATGTGTTCAACTGAGAAAACAAATATTGCCTCACAAAAAGCCATTACTCGTGCCGGTCTTACTTCTTCACATCGTATTGTTCAGTTTGATTTTTAAACTCATCAACTTAGATACTAAAGCTAGTGACTTATTCTTTGAGTCATTAGCTTCATATTCTTACTATAATGGTTATTCAATTCCACCATAAATATCAATCGTAAGATCTCGTTGCTTTGCGTACTCCCCAGGGGTAACTCCCAAAGTACTTTTTAAATAACGGATCAAATGTGGCTGATCACTAAAACCAAATTCGTACGCAACTGTTAACCAATCAATATCAGTTTCCTCTCGCTGATACAGATACGTAATTAACGCTTCCAATCGATTCATTGACTGACATTGTTTTAAAGTAAACCCAGTAACCCGAACAAAACTTCGCTCTAACGTTCTTTGTGAGCAATGCAATAACTCCCCTAATTGAGCTATCGGTGTATCCACCAATAAAGGAAGCGCTTTCTTTGTAAGGGTGTAATGTTTATCTTCTTTTACTCTAGATAGCCATGGTAACAATATCTCATCTAACTTAGCACAAAGCCTTTGAGGATCTTGTTTGGCTAGCTCAATCAGACCTATTTCATTTATCTCTTCAGTTTCGAATAGCAAATTTAAATCTACTGACACAATCGTATCTGCTACTGATTGTTGTGGTTCTTGATTTAATAAGTACAACGCACCAACATGAAATTTAATCCCTATGATCGCAAATCCATGCGAGTGATCCATCTGCAATGTCTTACTGTACGGGTATAACCAATGACTGCCCTTTCCCTTTAATCGATCAGACTCAATATCATATTGGTAAGCTTGATCTGGAGCAGTAAGGATCAAATGAGCTGCAGGTTCTGGATTTAATTTAGGAAATGGGTTGCTGTCTGTCTCTTCTGGTCTTTCTAAAAACCAATAACAATCGACCAGTTTAGCCACATCCGAATTTTTAGGGGGGTGAATCCAATTGATCATTGTCAGTTCCATAAATACAAAGAGATGATGCCATTCTAACTGACTTATCTCATTAACAGTACAACGAATCACCATAATTATCGATATGATCCTATTCGTAGTTGAGCTAGAGATCTTATTTTTGACTAAAAACTCAACAGAGTTCGTTTGAAAAAAGAGGAGTTCAGGTACACTCTGCATTGCATATTTATAAACCAAGGATAGGAAAATGAATTCGGTTCGTTTTGGAGAAAAATTAATTACTCCATCTAAATTATTATGTATTGGCCGTAATTACGTTGCCCATATTAATGAGTTAAATAATACGATCCCTGAGCAAATGGTGGTATTTAATAAACCAAATTCATGTATTACTTCTACACTTTCTGCTTTTCACCAAGAGCGCCTACATTATGAAGTAGAGATCTGTTTTCTAATTGAAAAAGAACAGCTATCTGCCGTGGCTATTGGGTTTGATTTAACCAAACGAGATTTACAGTCTGAACTAAAAAGCAAAGGGCTTCCTTGGGAACGAGCAAAAGCATTTGATGGCTCAGCAGTATTTAGCCGTTTCATCCCTATTGATGGTATCGACATTAATCAACTGAAAATCGAGCTCTTTATTAACAGCATGAGAGTTCAATGTGGCCAAGTTAGCCAGATGATTTACTCACCAGAAACAATCCTTGCTGATTTAAAATCCTATACCCAATTGTATGACGGTGATGTCATCATGACTGGTACACCTCAAGGCGTTGGTGAAATTCATATGGATGATATTTTTCTTAGTCGCTTAAAACTAGATGGAAAAACACTGATTGAAGCTGAGTGGGTAGCAAGATAACACCACCCAACTCTTTAGTCTTATACTGCTGAAAATACCCATAAGTTAAGCACTAAGAATACGATCATGCTGATAATCGTCGTCAGTAGTACATTCTTTGTTTTCCATGCAATCAGGGCTGCAATTAATGCTGCCCACAAATAAGGGTTCGACCCAGAGAGCGATAATTCATTGTCAGGCATAAATACAATCGGAGCCCAGATTGCAGTTAAAACTGCGGGGCTTGAATAGCTTAATAATCTCTGAGTTTGAGCATTTAATCTAAGGGGCAATTTAGGCTCTAAAAACAAGTAGCGACTTAAAAATACTAACGCCGTCATTGCTAGAATTGATATAAAAATCATCCTCTTTTACCTCTTAATGTCTCTGTTAAATACCCTGCAACCATACCGCCAATACTCGCTATCATTAAACTGCCTTCAACTGAAAAATACGTCAGTGTGACAGATAAGAGTAAAGCACTAATCATTGATACCAATACTGGGCTATTTTTAATGGTAGGTACAACAATGGCAATAAAAGTCGCTGCTACCGCAAACTCTAGCCCAAGTCCATTCAATGAAGGTATATAACGACCCGCAATAATCCCAGCTAAGGTTGCGGCATTCCAAAAGAAATAGAAACTGAACCCTGCACCTAATGCGTACCAACGATTAAATTGTTTTTCTGATTGATGTCCACATACAGCAAACAATTCATCGGTTAGTAAAAAGCCAAGAGATAAACGCCAACGAAACGGTAAAGGGCTAATTTTATCTCTCATTGATACGCTATATAAGAAATGCCGTGACGTTATGAAAAACGTAGTCAGTAACATAGTCGCTAACCCTGCGCCTGTTTTGATCATTCCCATCGCAACTAATTGTGCTGACCCTGCAAATAAAATCGCAGAAAGAGCCTGACCTTCAAAAGGAGTAAGACCAACATCAATTGCAAATGAACCGGCTAATAAACCCCATGGTAATACTGCGATGCTAAGTGGGATCATCGCTAACGTTCCTTGCCAAAAAAGACGAGAATTAGAGCAAGGCTGTGCAGTTATATTTATATCCATTAATTACTCTTCATTGAGTGAAATTTACCCCTATTAACTAAAGTATATAGTAAGCCCTCTCATTTCTTTGTACAACATTACGCATTATCGAACAAGTTAATGTTATTAACAAAAATATCTATATTTTTTAATATATCGATTTTATATTACTAGGCGACTTTTTAATCATGGATCTTACCCTCTCTCTACTATAAAATCCGCCTCCTGATTTATAATTCAAAATAAAATAATGATTGATATTACTATTCTTCCGGTTTACTTAACTGCTGTTATCGCCCTACTTTTATTACCTGGTCCGGATATGCTGTTGATTGCAAGCTCAAGCATGAGCTACGGTCGTAAAGTAGGTTTATTTGCCAGCTTAGGTAATGCGACCTCGGGTATTATTTTAACCATGCTTGCAGCTTTAGGCGTATCTGCATTGATTGCGATGAGCCCTATTGCCTTGAAAGCATTACATCTCGTTGGTGGTGCCTACTTATTAAAAATGGGTTGGGATTGTATTCGAGCAGAAGCAGATGAAGCACCAGAACTACAACAAGGTTCGACAATGGCGACCACGTTTTATCAACGCGCCCTAGTCAGCAATTTGCTAAACCCTAAAGCGTTAGTCTTCTTTGTGATGTTTTTACCACAGTTTGTTTCAACTAATATTGCAGCTACCTCTGGTGAGCAAATGTTGGTACTTGGTTTATTGCTTAACGTTCTTGGTTTATTGTTTAACTTAATCTTGGTAGCGTTAGTAGGAACACTTGGAAAGTCGCTAATCAATAACGTGAAATTCAGAACGTATCAACATAAATTCATGGGCGGAATTTTTATCATTCTTGCGTTGTGGATGTTGAGTCAAGGTACCGCATGAGTGATTGGTTTTTATTCTCAAACACATAACACTAACGTGACTCGATGCGTCCATGAGTTTCTGTTAGTGTATGAATTGAGGTCTTTGATTAATACCGACCTAATTAGATATTTACTGAAATAGGTGTTG
>NZ_MSCO01000001.1:1054038-1057939 GCF_002954705.1 Aliivibrio sifiae | reverse complement strand
AAAAATAGAGTAGCCTTTATCGCTGAGAATAATCGCATGTGCTCGTATTCTTACTCTATTTTTCGGATGATTAGCAATCGCTTCTCTTAAGGTTGTTTTTTCATGGTCTGTTAAAGGATTAACTGCTTTCATTGTGATATAGACACTGACGTAAAATACTCATTTTAATACCATATTATCATATGGTAAAGGCAGAGAACGGACTCTCGAAAACTTATCATCAACTACTTAGTGTCATATTGAAATTTAAATAATAACGGCTATATCTATCCGTAACTATTGACTAAGTTTTAAATACGGATTTAGTTCTGTTTAATTATTCACATGACTTTTATCTTTCTTGATATTGTTATTAAATATTAAAATATGACAAATGGTGAGAAATATTAATGTACTTTGAATCGTGATAAAATCATTAATTTCAGATAGGTTAAGATATTATCAATAACTTGAGTAATTACTTTGAACATTTAAAATATTAATATAAGTAACATATTAGGCTTCCATCTATGTTATTTACTTCCATGAAAAACTTAACGATTAACAATCGAGTAGTCTCGCATAAGACAATACAAGCTGTAAACTTTAACAGCTATTAATTGTTAGTATTAAGTATGTAATATAAATTCTTATTAAGAATATAAGTTCTATATACTTTTTAACTAATGAGATTTTAAATGCAAAATATAAATACTTATATTTACTCTCGTATAGATACCCTAGAAGAAGCTATAAAAGAGGCTTGGAAGCGTAAATTTTATCAAGAACATTGGGGCCATAAAAGTTTAGATGATGTTATTAATATTGTTAGATCATATAAGTACCATACACTTCCTGTAACACGTAAACACGACCTCCGAGATAATTGGGATAATATAATGTGCTTTGATGGTGCTATCGATGTTGTTAGCTCATCAGGAACAACTGGCCGTCCCGTTGATATTCCCGTTCATAAAGAAGAAGAGAATGTTCGAGTTGAGGCAATAGAACGATGGCTTCATGCTTTAGGTGTAAATACTGGAGATAAAGTTTTAATTTTATTAAGTATGAATGACCTTTTTACATTAGGAGTTTTATCTTGGCAAGCCGTCAAGAAAAGAAACGCCTGTGCAATACGATGCTCTGTCAATAGGGTTGATAGAATATTGCAAATTATTGAACACCTTAAACCTAAATATGTAATTGGTAATGCAGGGCCAATGATAAGATTAGCCGAAGAAGCTGGTGACCGTTGGCCAGGTCATGACCTCTTACCGAAAAAAGCCCTATTAGGTGCGTCAGCTGTTTTTGACCAAGATTTAAATCCAACACCAGCATTAAAAAAACTGAAAGAATTATGGGGGTTTGATGATTATCTCAATACATACGGTAGTAGTGAGATTGGTGCAGTTAGTGACGAGTGCTCTTACCATCAAGGTCTTCATATACATACAGACCACCAAATGATTGAACTGATCGATCTCAAAAATGGGCTACCTTTAGAAGACAATAATCAACCTGGAGAGCTTGTTATTACAGGGTTAAATCTTCCTAGAGGATTTATTCCAATCCGATATGCTACTGGTGATATCGTTGCTTGGATTAAACATGAATCTTGCCCATGTGGTCAAATCACGCCTCGTATGGGACCGATTATTGGACGAGTTGACCATCAATTAAAAATATCGGGACAAACAGTATTTCCAGACTTACTTCTCTCATTAGCTGATGAATCTACGGGAGTAATGCGATCAGCAGTCCAAGTCAAGTCAGAAAAATATGGAGAAGATGAAGTAACCCTTTTATTGGTCATAGATGATAATTTTAATAAGAAAGAAGTTAAAAATAATGTTATTTCAAGATTAGATAAAAACTTATCAATTTCCCCCAAAGTTAACGTTATCTCTTCCATCAACCTTCTAACACTAGAAAAAAAAGCATCAAAAAACACCAATCAAGTAAAAATTCCACGCATTTTTGATTTTAGAAAAGGCATCTAAATGAATTTACCTACCCCATTAATCTCATTAAAAGAAATAGATAAAGACATTTATGCAAAAATTGAATATTTGCATCCATCAGGATCGATGAAACACCGCTCAATACCTAAGCTTCTAAAGACTCTTCATCTGTCAGGTGAATTGAAGGGGATTAATAAGATAGCCATTTGCAGTGCAGGAGCAGCGGCAATTACAACAGCATGGGCAGCCGAAAAGCTAGGCTACTCAGTCATAGCAGTACTCCCTTCGATTACTCCTAAACAGACAATTAAAGTTCTTAAATGGCTTGGGGTGACTTGCTATCAAGTTGAGGATAAAAAAATTGCAAAACTAATGCAAAAACTAAACGCATTAAATGACGTCTATATTTTATCTCAAATGCAAGATAAACGATTAATTGACCACTATCGAGATGTCACAAAGGAAGTTGTTTCTAAGCTAACAACAGTTTCTGCAATAACAGTTGGAATAGGAACCGGCGCTTCAATCATGGGAATTGGAAGAGAAATGAATATACACCAGCCTAACTGTAAAATTGTTGGTGTTGAACCCTCAGAAGCCGCTATAGTTTCGGGATCTACATGGGCCGAACACAATATTCCTGGGCTTGCACCTCCAATGCGTCAATCCTTACTTGATAAAACGTTACTAAATAATGTTTTAACTATTAGTTCAGAGCAAGCGTGGAGCTGTGCTCATAACGTCGCACGAACATCTGGGCTTTTTTTAGGCCCTTCTTCAGGTGCATGCGTATCAGCAGCGATAAAACTCAGAGCTGAGGGGACAAAAGGCCCTATTGTTGCCATTTGTGCTTGCTCTATAAATGATTACTTGTAAATCCCCCACGTCTTTCCTTTAATTTTTTAATAAGGATTTAAATGAATTCAGAAATACTTATTACGGGCGCTACTGGCACTATTGGAAGCCAAGTTGTAAAGAAATTACTGCAAATTGGAATACCGTTTTCTGTTGGTGTAAGAAAGCCTAAAAACTACATCCCCCAACTTATCGGTGGAAATACTACCCACTTTGATTACCAAAATAAAAGTCATAAATTAATTCTAACTAAAGTTAAATATTTATTCCTTATTGCTCCACCATTAAATAAAATGGTGGATAATATGTTAATTCGGGTAATAGATGAAGCGATAGAGTGTGGTGCTAAACGCATCGTTTTATTATCCGGGCTTGGTAATAATTCTTGGCTCACAAACCCCAACCCTGCTCTTCGAAAAGCAGAATTACACTTAATCAATTCTGCATTAGATGAATATTATATAATCCGACCAAACTTCTTTATGGATAATTTTTCTACTGGAATTTTTTCAAAAGAAATAAATGAAAATAATTCGATTTCGTTAGCGGCAGCCAATGGAAAAACTAGTTTCATTTCTGCAAAAGATATAGCAGAGGTAATAACAAAAATCCTTATTAATGGTTATAAACATAAAGAAATTAACTTAACAGGCGGAGAAGCTTTAACACATCAAGAAGTTGCTAAAATTATATCAGAGGCTCGAGGGGCCCTGGTCACTTATATAAATATCAATCCATTCGATTTTTTAATAAAAATGCGAAAATGCGGACTAAATGAATCAAGTATTACTATGCTACAAACACTTTTTGAATCTATTCGATGTGGTTTTTCAAAAGAAATTACCATGGACCTTGAAGTTCTACTAAATCGTAAACCAGAAAGCTTTTATGATTTTGCAAAACGCTCATGGTCAAATATTTAAACTCTCTCATATTGATATGAATAATAGAAAAATATGAACTTAAAGCCCAAACAACTCAGGGGGACCACATGAGTGACTGGTTTTTAGCCATATTATTAAAACCAACGTTCAATTGTAAATCAGCTACTTTTTCTTTTACACTTTCATATATCCATGACGTCAAAAAGTCAGTCGGTTCTCCTG
>NZ_MSCO01000001.1:1047129-1052718 GCF_002954705.1 Aliivibrio sifiae | reverse complement strand
TGGTTCTCCTGCTCGTACAAATTTATTCATCACATCATGATCAACTCAGCCATACGCTCTCATGGCCGAATACTCATTTGGAAGAAATCTTCTGATTGCACTAAGAATGACATAAATATAAAAAGGATAACTACTATAGTTTTAAACATGCGTATGTTCCCTAACTTAATGAATTAACGACAGAACATCTGCTGCCAACGAGAAGGAGGAATCTGCTCACCTGAATATAAATTGAACAGTCGTTCGCTTCCCATACGAACCGATCTTGGCGACACCGTTTCTAGTGATATGTAATTATTAAGAACGCCTCGTTCAATACCTGTCACCTTAAAATAACTGTTCGGAGAAATAACCACTTCGGCCTCTGAGCTATAGTCTGAAATAGATGCAATTGAAAAACTGCGTCGATTCGTCTCTATATGAAAAAGAGCCCTTACTGTACGATTACCAGAATTAGGAGGCACAACAGCAAAACGTCGAGCAACTTCAGGAATAACAGAAGTAGACAGAAAGCCTGATTCATACATAACATCTCCAACCTCTATCTGCTCTATCATCGCTTTATTTGACCATGTACCTCGGTAGGTTGTGCCGCGATACTCTGGCATTTTGTTTAACCCAGATTTCAATGTACGAACAAAACCTTTAATTTCCTTACCGGACGAACCCCACGAATTAGTTTCAGCTGCGTGTAAATATTGATTGGCTGTCCGATACCCTGATATTGAAAAATCCTCCAAAGCTTCTACTTCTGCATTGCTTAATAACTTAGATTTCCAACTGGTATTACTTTTAGACCAATCTTTAAACCCCTCCGAAAGTGCCGTTATTGCCTCTTTCGAACGGACAGGTTGTTTGAAAACCTCAAAAGGAGACGCAAAGGTAAACGCAGTCCATCCCCATAAAATCAAAATAATATATCTATGCATTCTCTATTCTCCCGAGATTATTGATAAGAAAGGCTATTAGGACTAATTCCACATTCAATCCCAAACTCAATTTGTTTTCTCACTCCCCATTCAATAACCGCCTGACTCGTTAACTGTTGACGAATCAAATTATCTAACCAATTCGATATTGGTGATAACCAATACAATGATTCATCACCAGAAAGAGCAAACAAGGTTTCTTTTAGAGGCATAAGGTTGATGTCACAAGTTTGACTTGATCGGTCATTAAGGGTTTGATTGGCGTCTACAAGCTGTGTGATCTTTTGACCTAACTCTGAAGAAGAGTCATACAAAGCATTAATAGAATTAATCAAACGAGCATCGTAGTTGTCTGGAATTAAATCAGACACTAAATAACGTAAAATATAAGCTGGCAGCATCTCTGAAAATAAAACGGAGGTTTCTTCCATTTCAGGAACATGACGCCCAACACTGGTATGTTGTGAATGAACAATTGCGGTATAACGTTGAAAGTCACCAACCTGAGAAAGTAACCAATTAGGTCCATTTTGTTCACCTAATTCAACCGCTTCAATCAAACGTGATTTTACAATCCCTTTTGCTAATGGGAGTGCATTACCCGATAAATTAGTCACATCAAGGGTTGAGCTTTCCAATGCAGAAGCAATCAATGGCGCATATTTTTCCATATCAAAGCCGCCTGGATAAGCATAACTATAAAATTGACTGCCTTGCCTTGCTTTCCAATCAGTCTCTAAAGCCGGTTCAATTAATTCATCCAGTTTTTCCAATCTCTTACGGTGTACATAACTTCCTCGACCAGAGTAATCGACTAGCCAGCGAGCAATATCAGAAAGAGAAGAGGTACGGGATAGATTTTCTTTCATTAAATATGAGGAACTCCAGCCTGCACACACTTGCTCACCAATACAATCACTCCCTAATTGAGCACGTGAATCAAACAACCAACGATAGATTTCAGTTTTATTTTCTCTATTTTGAACAATATTTTTTTGTTGTTCTGAATAATCAAGTATTTGCTGTTCAAGCCAGTCTTCTTCGGTTTCAGCATCCCAACCATCTTCAATTAATGTATTAAGTGCTACATTAAATACATCATAATAAGTTTCACGTAATGGAACTGTTATTTGATTAATAATCTCATCTTGTGATGGGTCAAATCGACGAGTTTCTGCTGGAACTCTTGTGTATTTAAGGCAGCCACGAAAATTAGGGTCTCCAGCCAAGATCCCAAAACTAGAGCAATAACGGTAACTTTGTTCTAAAATTATAATCTTAGAGGAAAGCTCTCTTGAAGTTGCTGGTCTATACAATAAACTTCTTGCCATCTCATCAACCGCATAACGACTTGCTTGCTCTTTAAAAAACGCATTCGCTTTTTCTACCGAACCCGAATCAAAAAGTCGATTAATTAACGCTAAACCATCACTTTTCATTGAGCTTTGTAATTTCATACTCGTAATACGAACATGATTATCGGCCGTTTCAGCAATCTTCTTCTTTGCGTTCAATGTACGTGTATAAAGTTGAGTTAGTGCAAGATGGTTCAAACCGTTCAACTGCCCATTACGTATTTCATCCAGCTTAATCACCGCTTGCTCAAGAATGTATTGCTGACAATGTTGCAGCGCGGCTAAGGTGCGGTTTGCGACACGAGTTGAAGGAACCGAAGGTGGACGATTATTATTTTCTTGTTGGTTAGGATAAAGGGCAAATAAAGCGTCTGTTTCTGTTCGACACGCACTTGCTATATCAGACGAAAATAATCGTGAGCCCTCTTTATTTATTCCTAATTGAAAATGAAGTGTCTTTTCCAATTCCTGATCTACAGCACTTATCAATTCGTTGGCAAGTAATGCTTGTGCTTTGACCGTTTCTTGATAATGCAGTTGGTATTTTAATGCGACATCAGAAGCATAGCTTTTTACTATTGACTCAAGGGTTTTGTGTTGATTACTTGCCAATTCTGCCCAGTGTTTCTTATCCTTTAAATCTTGTTGTGTCATAATATCATCATGAATACTAAAACTGTAATGGTTGCCAGAAGCCATGCTGTCCCAACGATTACTAATAATGTAACGATCAACAGTATGCTCAGGAAGTTTGAGAACTCCAAACCAATCAACTAGCCCCATAACGGTTGCAAAGCGATCGTATGACGTTCGAGATTCATCTTCAAATGTATCCGCAACATCACGCGCCCAAAGTCCTACCGCAGCCGCTTCTCCTATTGGTCCTAATGCTTCAAGTGCGGCGCTGCCTGCTTCAGATGCAGATCGCCCAATAGTAGACAATAAGCGCGAAGCTTCCTCTGTTTCTACAGCAAAAGAGCTTGCAGGACCGGTTTCGAGTAAAGAAGAAGTGTCGCTGTAAACGTGGGTGGCTTCGCTTAGATTCGGTTTTAAACTTGAGAAATGATCTGGTACTTTTGGAAAAAGATCCTCAGGCATAATTTCATCACTAAAAGAGCGGTAATTTTTCTTACTTAAATTATTAAACGACTCTTTATCGAGAACGTTGATTTCTTCTCCTATTCGGCACAGTTCTAAAGCAGAAGCTCCCGTTGAAAGCAAGGAACAAACAAGCATCAAATTATTTAATTTCATATTATTAATTATTCTTATATTTTTGGAAAAACTCTCAATAAGAGAGCGAAAAAAGTACTTATAAATCTAGAGGAAATGTTTTCTTAGTAAATAAGGGAGACAGACGCCTCCTTGTTGCATTTCCCATAACTAGGCTCCTTTATATAATGATTATTATTTCTATTGATTTTTTGGTTTATAAAATGAATAAGAATGAAACAAGATCACAAAATATTAATGTGTATAAACTTACTTCTACTATTTTAAGGTGGTATAACTTTTAGTTATATTACAAAAAAGCCAATAGAGTTAAGCTTGATTTCAACAAAATTTAAATCAAGTTTATTGAGTTAATTAAAAAATAAAGTCTGCTCGACACATAGAGTTTGGATACTTACCTACAATTGAGTTTGCAAAAGCAAAGATTGAGGTAGAAAGGCAACTAAGCCAATAAGTGTCATAGTTTTCATAGTTACTCCGTTAAATTTACTGTAAATGCAAATGAGAACCTATATCAACTATAGGGAATTATCAATAAGCTGAAGTCTCAGCATATTGTGAGACATTCACCATTTTGATGGGTTTATGTAATAAAACAAAAATAAATGCCGAGAGTAATCAATCGGTTGTAATTATATAAAATTAAACTATTAATAAATCAATTACTTGACCTTTGTTCCAATATTTAGCTGCCCACTTACAGCGCCCAATACTGATTGAGCATTTAAAACGTCCTTCCCTAATACCGAATTTGTTGATTTAGATAAAAGAAGAGAATTTATCGAAAGTTGTTTTTTGCATCTAAAACCTGCTAACTAAAATCAGTTCATTGCTTTTAGTATTCGCATCCCAAATCAATAAAAAATCGGGGTGAGTATGACATATGACACTCCATATGGTGCTTCCTTGTAACAAATGCGGTTTGTAAAATACTTGGAGCCCATAATCATCGGATTATTGTATAGTCTCAAGAAATTAATTTTGATTGCTAACGACCAGTTGCGGTGATATTTCTTCAAAATTAGTTCTAATCGAAGATATAGATAGTGATGAATCAGGACCATCAATGAGGGGGGAATATAAAAACGGTAAGCTTTTTTACCTACCGTTTTTAGCCGATGAAGTTAAATATTTTTTATTTACGGTGTCATCGCTTCTTCTTTATTTCCTGTCATCACAAAACTTAAGTCACCACCCGCTTTAAATTCTTTATGATTAAAGAACAGCCCGTTACTAAGCGGTTTTCCATTAATAGTGACGGATTTAATGTACATATTATCATCGGAGTTATTTGCTGCTCTAACTGTGAAAAAACCATCTTTAACCGGAAAACGGATCTCATCAAATAATGGACGACCTATCGTGTAAGTAGGATCGGCACCATTGACTTGGTAGAAACCCATTGCTGACATTACATACCATGCCGACATTGAACCAACATCTTCATTACCAACAATTCCCTCTGGCGTAGCCTGATACATCTCATCAAGAATATAATCTACCACTTCTTGAGTTTTCCAAGGCTCTGACGTCCAATTATATAGATAAGGAATGTGGTGAGAAGGCTCATTACCAAAAGCAACTTGCCCTATTAAACCTGACATATCGGCGGTTTCGTCACCAGATAATTTAGCGTTGAATGTCGCTTCTAAGTTAGTTAAAAAGGCTTGCTCTCCCCCCATAATTTCTTTAATGCCATTGATATCGTGAGGCGCAAACCAGGTCCATTGCCATGCATTACCTTCGGTATAGTTCCCCGTTTCATGAGCCGTTCCATATGGGTCAAAAGGCGTCATAAACTCACCCGTCGCCATAATTGGACGCATAAACCCTGAAACTCCCTCTTCGGCATATTGTTCAGGATTATTATCAAAATACTTCTTAAACAAATCAGCTCGAGCTAAATATAGTTCTGCATTTTTATCATCTCCTGCCAATGTAGCTATTTGAGAAATACACCAATCATAGTATGCATTCTCTAACCCATAAGAAACGGATTCAATTGTATAGTCTGGATTAACGGCATTACCTTCTGAATCTCGCTGAATCGCGGGAGCAAATCCAAATTCAGG
>NZ_MSCO01000001.1:958938-1045703 GCF_002954705.1 Aliivibrio sifiae | reverse complement strand
AGGGTCTTCAATGTATTTAACGTGTGCGGTTAATGTCTTATCAAGTACTTGTTTATCCCATTGAGGAAAATCTTCAGGCTTATAGGTTGACGAAGCGATAGCGGCATTAAGAGCTTGAACTTTCTCTTCTTGCGAGAATTCATCTGGGTATTTAATCATGGCATCTGCAATGACAGCAACTGCAGGGTAACCAACCATTGTTCCAGTTTCATCTCCCATGTGTTCCCATTTAGGCAGCAACCCACTTTCCACCTGTTTTTGAACTAAGTTTTTCGCATATTGAACCGCTCGGGTCGGCTCTGTAATTGTTTTTAGAGGATGCAACGCACGGAATGTATCCCATAAGGAATACACGGTAAAATTGGGCTTATCTTCAGTCGCGGTACCATAAGTTATCGTATATTCTCCCTCACCATTGCGCATAGAGCCAATCCCCATTCCTCGGAAGCTTTTATCCACATCCTGATGAACGATTGGTGCAATTTTAGTGTGGTATAACGCAGTATAAAAAATTTCTTTTTCTTCTTCCGTACCACCTTTAATAAAGAAGTTTAACGCTTTACTCCATTTTTTAACGGCATTACCTCGAGCAACATTGAATGGTGTTAATTTACCATCGGTATAGGCTTCTGCATCATGATTTTCTTTCGCGCCATCAGCACTCACACCTGAAATTGCAACTTGCGCATTCAACTCTTGATTATCACCAGATTCAAATTCTATATAAGCAGTTACATCAGCTTTCGTCCGCTTAATAGCGACACCTTCATCATTGTAAATCAATTCAGACCGATGCTCTGCCGTTAAACCATTTACTTTAACGCCGCCAGCTAATAGATAAACGGCTTTAATTTTTTTATCGAAAGTAGCATGAAAAAACAGTTTTTGGTTTTTAGCCCAACCCGAAAAGTTTGCTGAATCTTTTTCACCGATAACCGAATAGCCATCTTCACTGATTTTCAGTTTATTACGAAGCGATGTTGAACCCCAGTCTGAATTCAGGATAGAGTTTAAATCTATCTTAAGTTTTATAGGTTCACCTTTTGGATAAGTGTATCGATGGAAGCCCACTCGCTCTGAAGCGGTTAACTCTGCTTTTATTCCGTTATCGGCGATCTCTACAGAATAATATCCCGCCTCTGCTATCTCTGTTGTTTTATCTAACTTAACAAATTTAGCTTTACGATAATCATCTGATTCATCTATATATTTTTCATTATTTTCTATAAATGGTAGAAACTGAATATCTCCAAGCCCTCCCATCCCCGCGCCACTTATATGAGTGTGGGAAAAACCAAATAAGGTAGCTTTATCATAGTGATATCCTGAAGCAGAATGCCAGCCAATTAACTCCGTATCTGGTGAGAGCTGCACCATTCCTTCAGGCACGACGGCTCCCGGAAATGTATGACCATTAAACCCAGTACCAATGAAAGGATTAATGTAAGCAACATTACCCTCCAGTTCAGGAAATGGAGACGTCACAGAGGTGTTAGTATCATTACTCTCTGTATAAATATTATTAACTGTTTCTTCTGCACACCCAACAAGACCAAAAGCGATTGCGAATGCTAAATAAGATCGTTTAAATTTCATGGAAATCCTTTTACTTATCAAAGTAACAGGCACTGATGAACAGTGCCTGTTTGGGTTAATTTAGAACCGCTTTCATTGCTTGGTTTTTGTCGCCAGTCATTACAAAATGTAAGTTACCGCCTGCTTTGATATCACTATGTTCGAATGAGAAGTCATTTAATGGTTGGCCATTAATACTCACTGATTTCACGTATTTATGATGAGGGCTATTGTTATCTGCCGTAATCGTAAACTCACCACCTTTCACTGCTAAAGTCGTCTTATTAAACAATGGGCGACCAATGCTGTAAGTTGGATCTGCGGGGGTGACTTGATAGAAGCCCATTGCCGACATGATGTACCAAGAAGACATTTGACCAACATCTTCATTACCAACAATGCCTGTTGGCGTTGCTGAGTACATTTCATTCATAATACGGTCTAAGTATTCTTGTGCTTTCCAAGGTTCATCCGTCATATTGTATAAATAAGGAATATGATGAGATGGCTCATTACCATGCATATATTGACCAACATACCCCGTTAAATCAGGTAACTCTTCGCCAGTATTAGAGGAACTTGCATTAAATAGCTCATCTAAATCTTCACGAAATGCTTTCTCTGGTGAAGTATCAATTCCTTTCGCTACATCAGCTTCATAAATGGCTGCTTTTAAGCCTTCAAAATCATGCATCGGCTGAAATTTCCATTGCCACGCATTACCTTCAGTAAAGGCAAATTCATCTACGTAGTAAGGATCAAAGGGCTCAAATGTACAGGTTTTCACCTCATCAACTGTCTCACAGTGTGCAATTGGATGATTAAACTCTGACGCTGGTTTTTCCGGACGAGTGCTGTCCGGATGATTTTTTGGACGTAAGAATCCAGTTTCTGCATCCCAATGATTTTTCCAATTATCAGCACGAGTTATGAATTCATCTTGAAGAGCAATATCACCACTCATACGAGCAATTTCAGACATAGCCCAATCACCATAAGCAAACTCTAACGTATAAGATGCTGAGTTCCAGTAACCATGATGCACAAACCCATTTTCTTCATACACTTTAACTTGCACTACATTAGCCGCACCTAAGTTCTGATCTTCTGTCCAACCAGCATCAATAAATTGCTGCTTCTCTTGGTAACGAGCTGTAAATTCTGCCGCCGCTTTTGCTTTAGTCTCATCAATATCAAGCCCTTTTACCATTGCATCTGCAATAATAGAAATGGCAGGAAACCCAATCATCGTTCCTGTGTAATGACCATGAAGCTCCCATTTAGGAAGAATGCCACCGTCTTCATATTTACGAATTAAGTCATTCGCATATTCTTCTGCACGCTGTGGGTTTATTATTGTTTGAAGTGGATGAAATGCACGAAACGTATCCCACATTGAATAGATTGAGTAATTAGGGATATCCTCTGCATCTTTAATATCTTGAGTTCGCATTGCACGATATTTACCATCAACATCTTGGAAAATCATAGGGGCGATTGAGGCGTGATATAGGGAAGTATAAAAGATTTCACGCTGCTCTTCTGTTCCACCTTCAATCTTAATTTTATTAAGTTCTTGGTTCCAAGCATTCAAAGAGGTGTTGCGTACTTTAGAAAAATCCCAATGCGGTACTTCGGCGTTTAAATTTCCTTCAGCCCCTTCTGCACTCACTGGTGATATTGCTACTTTCATTTCAACGGGTTTGCTTGATTCTGCGAATTCTAAATAGGCAATCGTATGAACCGCTTCAATACCGCCTTCATTTTTAAGTGCAATATCCGTTTCAACATCATCAATCATGGCTGTTGCTTTTAGAATTGGTTGACTAAACTTGGCATAGAAATAGACATGCTGATTATTAGCCCAACCATCAGAACTGCGTTTACCTTTAATGGTATATTCATCTACAATTTCAATGTCTCCAATCGTAGTTCTATTACCCCAAGATTTATTTAAGGTATGGTCAAGATCAAGCTTAATATAAGGTGTTGCTCCTTTTTTAAAAGTATATCGATGATAACCAACACGAGGAGATGTCGTTAATTCTGCTTTTATTTCCCCATTATTTAGGTCTACTGCATAATAACCGGCTTGAGCAATTTCATTTTTCTTATCAAACGTATTATAAGTTGCATTCGATTTATTTATAAATGGAAGAACAAGAATATCACCTAAGTCAGTAATACCCGTTCCAGATAAATGAGTATGAGAAAAACCATATACAGGAATATCAACTAATTTACCATGATCAAAATAACCTGCCGCAGAGCCCCAACCATCCATTTCTGTATCAGGGGATAACTGAACCATACCAGAAGGATATACTGCACCAGGAAAAGTATGCCCATCAGCACCCGTACCAATTAATGGGTTTATATACTTTGCAAAACCGGACACTGCGGGAACGCTTATAGATGGAACGTCAGGATTAGACGTTGATATATGGTTAACGGTTTCATCACCACAACCAGTCAGCCCAAAAGCGACAGCAAATGCTAAGAAAGAGAGTTGGAATTTCATATTGTTCCTTATTACTACAATGAAAACATCTGAAAACACTACACCATTGTTTTTATGGATATTTACAAATAAGAACCGAATATGAAATACGTGTTTTCTATCAAAAACCGCATAATCTATACGATATTACCCAATATGTTTAATAATCACGGTGCTATGTATTCTTTAAATAAAAAGCGAAACGCACGAACCTTCTTACTTTGAAATGTTAATTCCATTTGAAGAAAGCTTATTAATAACCATGAGAATAGTAAGTATATATGGAGGGTATAGTAAGTTGATATTTAAACCATTTACTGGATTATTGAACCATCAAAATCAATTTGTGATATGTTGCGAAATATCTCACAAGAAAATAAATTAAATAGCAATATAGCTCACAGAGATAAATATAAAATTAAAAACAAAACATTCAATAAGCAAATATATGTGATTTTAATCCCTAATTTTATAGTGTTTTAAATTATTTATCATATAAAAATGGCCTCAATATTATATTGAGGCCATTAAATAATTAACAAAGGTATTGTTATTTTATAGTAAACTTTTTTGATGCTCGCTAATCAATCGCGCCATAGCGGTATTGGCTTCAATCTGAATATCTGCACAATCATCAGTTGGCGCTATGTCTGTTACCATCTCATAGTAACATTTCAACTTTGGTTCAGTTCCTGAAGGGCGAACAATAATACGAGATTCATCTTCTAAGTGGTAAATCAGCACATCACTCGCCGGTAAATCTATTGACTCTGTTGAGCCATCAGATAAATAACGTAATGAGGCTTTTAAATCTTCAGTGACACTAATATTTACACCTGCAATTTGTTTAGGTGGCGCTGCTCTTAATTTATCCCCAATTGGTGGAGAATTAGGATCTAATGCAATGCTTTGCTGCGCATTTACATATAAACCATGAGTGCGATAAATCAACTCTAATTCATCCCAAACACTCTTACCTTGCGTTGAAAGCTCTGCCGCTAATTGAGCAAAGGCAACTAAAGCAGATAACCCATCTTTATCCCACACTTCACTACCAACGGTATAACCAAGCGCTTCTTCATAAGCAAAAAGAAATTGCTTCTCATCACTCTGTTTTTGCATTGCAACGTTAGTCAGCCACTTAAAACCAGTCAGCGTCTGAAAATACTCTGCACCTTTTGCTTCTGCAATTTTCTTTAGCAAACGAGAAGACACAATCGTATTACCGACCAGCTGCTTAGTGGCATCCGTGTGTTTCAATAAATAATGTCCAAACAAGATACCAACTTGATCTCCTGTTAACATCTGATAACTACCGTCTATTTTTCTCGCAGCAAGAGCAAAGCGATCCGCATCGGGGTCATTAGCACAAGCAAGTTCAGCCTGTACTGAATCGGCCAGTGCAATCACCATATCCATCGCACCTTTTTCTTCTGGATTAGGGAAATTTACAGTAGGAAAAGTACCATCAGGCTCTCTTTGTTCTGCCACGCTCACCACATGATTAAATCCAGCATCACGTAATAAGGTCTCTGCCATATCAGCACCCACACCATGCATTGCGGTATAGGCAATCGAAATGGCTGATGGGTTAGTATGATTTGAAAGCAGTGGATTACTATTCATTGCATCGCGGTAGCTTTGATAATATTCATCATCTAACCACACTAACAGCCCTCGCCCTTCAGCATCACTCAAAGACATCAACGGAATAGGCTTAGTCGCAGCAATATCTATCTCATTAGCAATACCAGAATCATGCGGTGGAATAATTTGCGCCCCATTCTCCCAATATACTTTAAAACCATTATATTCTGGTGGGTTGTGGCTTGCAGTAACCACTACGGCTCCGGCTGCATTAAACTTCTTGATCCCATAAGCCACAATAGGTGTCGCTGCTACTTTGGTTGTTAAGAACACCTTAATACCTAATGCGGTTAATACACTGGCGGTATCATGAGCAAATTGCTGAGAGTCAGTGCGACCATCATAACCAATCACAACCCCTCTTTGGCTTGCATTTGTAATGTGTTCAATTAAGTAATGACCTAAGCCTGTTGCTGTCTCTTGGATCACAAGTCGATTCATTCGGTTCGGCCCAGCACCTACCATGCCACGCAACCCTGCAGTACCAAATTGCAGACGAGAAGAAAAACGATCTTCTAATTCAGAGACATTATTACTATCAACAATGCATTGAAGTTCTTCACGTGTTTTTGGATCTGGATCTCTCGTTAGCCATTCTGTTATTTGCTGCATCATAATGAAAACCTCTTTACTGAATATATTTAGATTCTAAATGATATTTATTATCAATTACATGAACGCAATCGCTAAACTAGATGTAAAATTAAATATGAACAAATTATAGCTCTGATACGTAACTATCTTTACTCACATAATACAAAAAGCAACTATCTCTCATTTTACCCTTATTTTTATGTTAATAAGTGGTAGAGTAGAAAAAGAGTAAAATTAATATAACCTATTTATTTGTAAGGATATTATATGAAGATTGCCATGTTCAGTACCAAATCTTACGATGAATCTTCTTTTAGTCGAATTAATGAGAAGTATCAATTTGAGTGTCAGTATTTCAACTTTCAGCTAACAGAAAGTACAGCACCCATCGCCAATGGTGCCGACGTTATTTGTGCTTTCGTTAATGATGACCTATCTGAACCAGTGTTAACTAAACTTGCCTCACAAGGCATCAAATTAATCGCAATGCGTTGTGCTGGTTTTGATCGTGTTGATCTGGATGCGGCAAAAAAGCTAGGGCTACAAGTAGTTCGTGTTCCTGCTTATTCACCAGAAGCAATCGCTGAACACGCAGTTGGAATGATGATGTGCCTTAATCGCCGTTTTCATAAAGCATACCAACGAACTCGTGATGCAAATTTCTCTCTAGAGGGATTAACTGGCTTTAATTTCTTTGGAAAAACGGTAGGGGTTATCGGCTCAGGTAAAATAGGCCTTGCAACTATGCGTATTTTGAAGGGATTAGGGATGGAGATCCTTTGTTATGATCCATACCCAAGCCAAGTTGCTATTGATTTAGGCGTTAAATATACGACCTTGGATGATATTTTCACCCATTCAGATGTGATCACATTACATTGCCCATTAACATCTGAAAATACACACTTACTAGATACTGACTCATTTGAGAAAATGAAAGATGGCGTGATGATCATCAATACAAGTAGAGGTGGATTGCTTAATTCAGCTAATGCTATTGAAGCATTAAAAGCAGGAAAAATTGGGGCACTTGGGTTGGATGTTTATGATCATGAAAAAGAATTGTTCTTCCAAGACAAATCAAACGACATAATTACTGATGATGTATTCCGTCGTTTATCTGCTTGCCATAACGTTCTCTTTACTGGACACCAAGCATTCTTAACAGACGAAGCATTAGAAAATATTGCTGCTACGACATTAGGAAGTATTGATGCGTTTATTAAAGGTGATGCGTCTGGTAATGAATTGATCCAAGCATAATTATGATAACTCCCTTATGTAAAAATAGTGCATGAGGGAGTTATAGTAAAAATACGAGATTATCGTAATCGGTTTAATACCACTTGTTGATCAAGGTGTTCTTGATAATCGGTATATTCAAGCCCTTTATCAAACACAAACTCGGTCACCAAACGAGTGACTAGTGCTCTTAATTCATCTGCGTTCCATGGTTTTTCAATATAGCTTTCAATACGAGCTCGATTAATAGCAATGATGGTATCTTGATGAGTTGCTTGACCCGTTAGAAGTACCTTCTTAGTTCTTAAGAAGCGGTAGTCGTGAGACACATCGGTTAATAACTCCACACCACTTTTACCCGGCATCACATGATCAGATAACACTAATGCAATGTATCCACCTTCACTGTCCAATTCATCCATTAAGTCTAATGCTTCGTCTGCCGATTCACACTCTTCAATATTGATCCATGACTTTAGTGGCGCGAGATCTTGCAAAACGGCACTCAGCACTTCCCTTTGATCGTCTACACAAATCAGATTAAGCTTTTCCATGACCGTCCTCCACTGGCAATTTAATTCTAAAAATAGTTTTGTCCTGATTGCTTTTTACGGCAATTGAGCCACCGTATCCACTCAAGATCCGTTTCACAATCGCTAACCCTAACCCTAACCCAAAAGAGAGTCCGCCTTTTTTAGTCGTAAAGTTAGGCTGAAATATTTTACGTCTTGTCGCTTCATCAATTTCGGGGCCATTATTGGCAATAGTGACTAGGACAAAACGGTTTGATACTCTGGTAGAGATCTCAATCTCTGGTTCTTGTACCTTCTCCATCGCATCACTGGCATTCTTAATAATATTAGCCCATATCTGCACAAGCTCTGTTGCTGAGGCTTTCACCATAGGCATTGCCGCTGGGCTTAAATGCACAGAAACACGGCGTAAATCACTCTGCAATAGCACTAAGGCTTTATTGATACTGTCATTTACATCTAATATTTCATCGGTATCAATATCTGTTCGACCTAGCTGTTTAACTGAACGAACAATCCCAACAGAGTGCCTTGCAGCCAAACGCATATCATGCAGATCTCGTCCTATGTTCCAATATCTTACCGCTTGCTCTGGACTTTTAAGCCAAAATTGAGAAAGCTCACCTTCTGGAACAGCTCTTGCCAATTCACGAGCAGTATCTCTATCAATACCGTAACTAACTTCAAGCTCTCGCCCTCGCTTTCTTACTTCAGAAGAGCTGATGTTTTGCCCGTGGATTAATCCTTGATCGACAAAACTACTCGCTTCCGGATGTATCTCTTCAAGCAGCTCTAAAATAATAGACTGAAGCCGCTCTGTTTTACTGCTTAATACGCCTACTGCATTATTGAGTTCATGTGCAATTCCCGCCGCTAGCTGTCCTAACGTTGTCATCTGCTCTGCTGAATATAGCTTTTGTAATGCTTTTTCTTTTTCAATAGATTCATGCATTGCTCTGCGTTGTCGACGAGAAAGTTCATTAACAATAATTGGTGTAAATTGAGCCGTTAAAGGGCCGTAACGCTCTAACTCAATCGCAGTTGTTTTTGAGTCAATCCAACTTAATTCACTTTCTGTTTTACTTACCACGGTTGATGAAGCTATTAAGGTCTCTGAGAAAAAACTGTGTACTCCAATAAAAGCACCTTCAGAAGCGCTAAATACTTTAACTTGGTTCTCACCGTTTTCTTCTAAATAAAACCCTTCCAATTCTCCAGAACAAACGTAATAGAGACGGTCATTATCAGCCCCTTGCTCTAAAATCGTCTCTCCCGCAGGAATTACGACTCTTCGCTCGGGTTGACTAAAGTACGCATCAATCAAACGTTGTAATTTCTCTTGATTCATAAGCTATCCAATATGACCAACAGTGTGAAGAACCCATACCATAACAAAACTTAATAAAACCCCTATTACCCCTAAGATTACGCCTGTTTTCGCCATTTGGCTGCTTTCTACATTCCCAGTAGCGTGTGCTAACGCATTTGGTGGCGTACTGATTGGTAATGACATGCCTAGTGAAGCAGCAAACGTTACGATTAAGATAAGCGTTAACTCTCCGCCAAGCGGTGTCAATGACGTCATAGAGGTACCTAACGCTGCCATGATCGGCATCAATAAGTTAGCGGTTGCCGTATGCGACATGAAGTTTGCCATGATTAAACATAAGAATGCCGCACCAAATAACACAACATAAGGAGAGTAAGCATCAAAAGGAATGCTATGAACCACTAACTTAGCCAAGCCTGTTTTGTCTAAAGCTAAACCAAGAGCAATACCACCCGATACTAACCATAGAACATCCCATGAAATTTTCTTAAGATCTTCTTTATTGATAATCCCTGTAATAGAGAAAACAGCAACTGGAATAAGAGCAACTGTATATGAGTTCATGCCGTGACTTGATCCCATTAACCACAATAAGATCGTACCTGCGAAGGTGATATAAACGGTGATCGCTTTTGGTGTTTTTAAGAACTTACCTTTGATATCCAAATTCATTGTAGTTTGCTTTGCTGGATACAAATAAGTAATTAAAAACCAAGCAAGAGCCATCATGACAATCACAAATGGCACCCCAAATACCATCCATTCACCAAAAGTAATTAAGTTATCTCCCACTAAATATTTTAGTGCGATCGCATTTGGCGGGGTTCCAATTGGGGTTCCAATACCACCAATGTTTGCGGCAATTGGGATACACAACGCAAACGCAACGCGCCCCGGATCTTTTGGACCAAATACGGCAATAACTGGCGTTAAGATGGATAACATCATCGCTGTTGTCGCAGTATTAGACATAAACATTGAGAAGATACCGGTGATCAACATTAAGCCAAGCATAACGAATTTAGGATCCGTCCCAAATGGCTTCAATAGCACTCTCGCTAAGTTAACATCCAATCGATATTTTGTTGCAGCCATTGCCAAGAAAAATCCACCTAAGAACAGCATAATTATTGGGCTGGCAAACGTCGCCATAATATCGCTGTAGTTAAGTAGTTCACCAAAATGAGCGGAATCCTGATTCATCTTAAATAAGAAAAATCCTTTGTCTGATACCATAAGTAGCTCTAAAACAATAATAACTACCGATGTAGCATAAATAGGAATAGGCTCAAACACCCAACATAGTGCTGCTAATAAAAAGATAGCAATAACACGCTGCTGAATAATTGTCATACCTTCAAAAGGAAAAGCTGACAAAGGCATCAAAAGAATGATGAGTGGGATAATTGTTGGGATTAAATACTTCATGTATTGACGCATAACGCTACCGACTTCCATAGAACAATTTAAGGGTAATAACGAGAATTATCTCCTTCATCAACCATTCGGTATAACGTGTTAGATCAATCATTGTTTCAAAATAAGAACAAATATAGAATTTTGTGACACTTGTATCATAAAAAAAGAGCTGCATTTCTGCAGCTCTCATTATTTTGTCTGATTATAATGCCTTAATAATTAAGACTCTTTCTCAGCTTTTGGCTTTTTACGCTTATCGGTAATTGCCCATTTTCCGTCGATATATAACCCAGTCCAACCTGATGGCTTACCATCGTTTTCAGTACGAACGTAGTTTTCTTTCGTTTTACGGCTAAAACGAACTACCGCAGGCTTACCGTCAGGATCGTGCGTTGGCGCTTCCGTTAAGTAAGTAAACTTAGGAGACAAACGATCTTTAAAGCGCACTAACTCTTCCACTAACGGTGCACGTGTTTCACGTGATTTAGGGAACGTGCTTGCTGCTAAGAATAAACCTGATGCACCATCACGCAATACAAAGTACGCATCTGACTTTTCACATTCCAATTCAGGAAGATGAACAGGATCTTCTTTTGGTGGCGCAACTTCGCCATTTTTAAGGATCTTACGAGTGTTTTTACACGTTTCACTCGTACAATCCATATATTTACCAAAGCGGCCGTTCTTAAGTTCCATGTCTGAACCACATTTGTCACATTCGACAATTGGACCATCATAGCCTTTAAGTTGGAACTCACCGTTCTCAATAATGTAACCTTCACAGTTCGGATTATTACCACAAACATGAAGCTTACGATCTTGATCAATTAGATAAGGATCCATCGCTGTTTCACACTTAGGACAACGTTTCTTAGCTCGTAATGCTGCGGTTTCTACATCTTCTTCAAGAACATTAATAATGCCCTCTTCATTACCTAAGTTAATGGTTGTCTTACAACGTTCTTTTGGTGGTAATGCGTAACCAGAACATCCAAGGAATACCCCAGTTGATGCAGTGCGAATACCCATATTACGGCCACATGTTGGACATTTAATATCGGTTTCTACGATATTATTTGGTGACATGCCACCTTCAGATTCATCAAGCTCAGCTTTCGCGATATCATCAGTAAAATCTTGGAAGAAAGCGTTAAGTACGTCTTTCCAATCTTTATCGCCTTCAGCAATCTTATCTAAGTTGCCTTCCATACGAGCAGTAAAGTCGTAATCCATTAAATCATCAAACGATTGATTTAGACGGTCTGTAACGATTTCACCCATTTTCTCTGCATAGAAACGGCGACTTTCAACACGAACATAACCACGGTCTTGAATGGTTGAGATGATTGATGCGTAAGTCGATGGACGACCGATGCCTTTTTTCTCAAGTTCTTTAACCAATGCAGCTTCTGTGAAACGCGCTGGTGGCTTAGTAAAGTGTTGCTTTGGATCCAGCTGTTCTAGTTTTAGCTTATCGCCAAGTTGAACCGCTGGAAGTAATTGATCTTCATTTTTACCCATTGGACGTTGCACGCGAGTCCAACCATCAAACTTAAGGATACGCCCTTTTGCTTTTAGGGTAAATTCATCGGCTTTTACGCTCAATGTCGTTGAATCATATTGTGCAGGTGTCATTTGACACGCCACAAATTGATTCCAAATTAGGTTGTAAAGTTTATGAGCGTCCGCTTCCATACCTTGTAGGCCGTCAACTTTCACTTCTACGCTTGAAGGACGAATCGCTTCATGGGCTTCTTGTGCGCCTTCTTTGCTACCGTAAAAAATCGGCGCTGAAGGTAAATAACTATCACCATACTCAGAACCAATAAACTCACGTAACGCCTCTACAGCCTCTTTACTTAAATTAGTTGAGTCAGTACGCATATAGGTGATGTAACCGCCCTCATAGAGGCGCTGAGCTAACATCATGGTCTTTTTCACACCATAACCTAGACGTGTACTTGCTGCTTGTTGCAATGTTGATGTGATATACGGTGCTGATGGCTTACTTTTTGTTGGGCGGTCTTCACGCTTACACACTTCGTATTCTGCTTTTTCAAGAATACTAACCGCTGCAAGTGTATCCGCTTGCGTTAATGGTTTAAATACAGAACCATTACGTTGAGCTACTTGTAGGCGGAAATTTTCTTTATCCGCAGTTAACGTATCCGCATGGATATCCCAGAACTCTTCAGGAATAAATGCATTGATTTCACGCTCACGCTCAACCAATACCTTCACAGCAACTGATTGAACTCGGCCAGCAGATAAACCTCGAGCCACTTTTTTCCACAATAATGGAGATGCCATGAAACCAACCACACGGTCTAAGAAACGACGTGCTTGTTGTGCATTTACGCCAGGCATACTCAACTCACCTGGAGTTTCAAAAGCCTGCTGAATTGCATTTTTAGTGATTTCGTTAAAAACTACTCGTTTATAGCGTGAATCATCACCACCGATGATCTCGCGAAGGTGCCACGCAATAGCTTCCCCTTCACGGTCTAAATCGGTTGCGAGATAGATAGTGTCTGCATTCTCAGCCAGTTTTTGTAATTCTGCTACGACTTTTTCTTTGCCTGGAAGGATTTGATAATTCGCCGCCCAATCATTGTATGGGTCAATACCCATTTTATTGATCAGGTTCTTCTTATCTCTTTCTTTCTTAATGCGTGCTTTATCTTCAACACTCATACCTTTGGTTGACGCTGCCGCCGCTTTCTTTCCGGTGCTTGTCGAACCCATAGGCAAATCACGAACGTGACCTACACTGGATTTTACGATGAAGTCTTTGCCAAGGTATTTATTAATTGTTTTTGCTTTGGCTGGTGACTCCACGATAACTAGAGATTTACCCATAATGTCTCACTAACGTCCTCGTGCTGAAATACAAAACTGTCGAAAAAAACGATATCCACAGCTATAAATTGAACTTTTATCTATATATTACTATTGAGGGAGGATGCCATCACGTCAACCTCTTTTTTTACAATTGCTTCTAAATGGTCGCGCTTTGGACAGTTGTTAATTAGATGTAATTATCACTTGACACTTTTTCAAGCGTTCTCATTTCGGTCGAATCTATTAACATTTACTGACTAATAGCTCAAAAAGTTAATTCAATACCTTGCAGTCGCTCACAATAAAATCACAATTATTTCTTCGAAATTTATTTTAATCATCATGATTTACATCAATTGTATTTTTAATTCTTTATGCTTAAAATTCGTCTTTTATATAGCGATAAATGAGTGACGTATGAGCGATAAAAAATCCATTTCTGAGGCTGATTTACTGTTAATCGCCAATCAAATCATTCAAGATCACGAAAACTATGTTGAAGGTATGCGTGCCACTAGTGTAGAAGAAAAAGACGAAGTATTAGTATTTAAAGGTGAATACTTTTTATCAGAACAAGGGTTACCGACTGAGAAAACAACCGCTGTATTCAATATGTTTAAATACCTTGCCCATCAATTATCCAAAAAGTTTACCGTTAAGTAATTTCTGATAAATCAAAGCAATAAAAAAGGCTGAATAATTCAGCCTTTTTTCTTACGCAGTCTCTATAAAAAATTAAACAATTGGTCGCTGGCCTTTGCTAATCAAACGCATAAAGACATTTTCTGCAGATTGACCTGCAACCCCTGCGATTTTATCGCTCAATTTTTTCTTTTGTACATAATGAATCGCTAATACATCACGATTTTTACATGCTTGAGTTACATAATCATCCGATGTTTGAATCGCATCAATTAAGCCTAATTCTAGCGCTTGCTTACCAAACCAATGTTCGCCAGTTGCTACTTTTTCAAGATCTAATTCAGCGCGATGTTCGTGAATAAAATCTTTAAATAGTACGTGCGTTTCTTCTAGCTCTAACTGGAATTTCTCACGCGCTTTATCACTGTTTTCACCGAACATAGTTAAGGTGCGTTTGTATTCACCAGCCGTCAGTTGTTCAAACTCAATATCGTTTTTCTTCAATAACTTACTAAAGTTTGGCAGTTGAGCAACAACACCAATAGAACCAACAATAGCAAATGGTGCTGCAATGATTTTCTCACCAATACAAGCCATCATATAACCACCAGAAGCAGCTACTTTATCAACTGAGACGGTTAACTTAATATTGGCATCACGCAAACGATCTAATTGTGATGATGCGAGCCCATATCCATGAACCATACCACCACCACTTTCAAGGCGTAAAAGAACTTCATCTCCTTCAACCGAAATGGCTAAAATTGCTGATACTTCTTCACGCAATGCTGCCACTTCTTTAGCATCAATGCTGCCTTTAAAATCAAGTACAAATAAACGAGCATCACGTTTCAGCTCTAGCTCTCCAGATTTTGCCGCTTGCTTAACTTCTTTCTGCCTTGCTTTATCCGCTTCTTTATTTGCTTTTTTCTCAGCTTTGGCGCGTGCCTTTAATTCTGCATCGTCAAATAAATGATGCTCTAATTCAGCCACAGTATCTTTATATTGCTCAGTTAAATTAGAAACTTCTAACTCGCCTTTTGCACTAGCTGATTTACCACTAACCGCTTTAGCTACCACTAAAATGGCGATAATAGAAACAACCACTGTTGCTATCTTTGCTAAAAAGAGACCGTAATCAAACAAAAATTCCAATGTAATACCCTCTGAAGTATGTTTCGTGTATTGTACCTAACTTAACCCAAAGTTAATTCACCTTATGATAAAAATTCGCACTAAACGCGTGTTTTTACAACAAAATACTGAAAAAACAGTATAACTTTACGGTGAACGTTGAAATACAAGGATTACAAAGTGGACTATCAGGTTTCAGCTGACACATTAAAAAACAAAATAATTTTAGTCACAGGCGCTGGCGACGGTATTGGTAAACAAGCTGCATTACATTACGCTCAACATGGCGCAACAGTTATCCTTCTTGGCCGTACAGTTGCTAAATTAGAAGCGGTTTACGACGAAATTGAAAAAGCGGGTTACCCAACTCCAGCTATTGTTCCTTTAGATCTAAAAGGAGCAACAAAACAGCATTATATAGATATGGCAGAAACCATTCAGAGCCAATTTGGTCAGCTAGATGGTCTATTACATAATGCAGGTTTACTAGGAATGTTGAGTCCTTTTGAGCAGTTTGAAGAAGCTATTTTTGATGAAGTTATGCAGATTAACGTCAAAGCGCAATTCTTAATGACTCAAGCCTTATTACCTACGTTACAACAATCAGATGATGCTCGTATTATTTTTACAACATCAACGGTTGGTCATCAAGGACGCGCTTTTTGGGGAGCTTATGCTATCTCAAAATTTGCTACCGAAGGTATGATGCAAACATTGGCTCATGAAATGGAAGGCACATCGGTAAAAGTAAATGCTATTAACCCAGGTGGTACTCATACTCGTATGCGTGCACAAGCCTTTCCTGCTGAAGATATTAGTTTACTTAAAACACCAAAAGATATCATGCCGCTGTATGTTTATTTAATGGCTCCTGAAAGTATGACGATTAATGGTCAATGCATTGATGCACAACCAAAATAAATACTGAAAGAATAAAAAAGGGTTGAAACCGTATGGCTTCAACCCTTTTTATTTGTCTAATTTATTTTACTTAAATCAGCGATTAGACTTAACGTTGTCTTGGTGCTGATTTTGGTGCTTTACCATTTGGAGAAAACTTAGTTCTGATTGGTTTTGCACCATTTGCAGAAGGTTTTTTTCCTTTACCGCTTGGCTTACCCGTAGGTTTACCTGCTGGTTTAGCGTCACCAGTTGTATTACGTTTTGCTGATGGTAATGAGCTACCTACTGGTTTCTTATTATTGCGACCGCGGCGACCGGCTTGCGCGGCACTACGATCGTCAGTTGTACGCTCATCATGACGCTTAACTGCACGACGGATCTTTTGAGATTTAGATTTAGCACGTTTACGTGATTGCTTATCTACGTCTAATAAACTTTCTTTTTCATGTGGTAATTCAACCATATCACGTAAGTAGTTTACTTCTTTAAGCTCAAGTTCCATCCAGCCACCACGAGGGAGTGCTTTTTCTAGGAAAATATCACCGTAACGAACACGTTTTAGACGACTTACTGTTACACCTTGTGAATCCCATAAACGACGAACCTCACGGTTACGACCTTCATTGATTACAACGTAGAAAGTATGGTTCATACCTTCACCGCCTGCGTACATTACATCTTCAAAACGTGCTTCACCATCTTCCAGTTTCACACCAGAAACTAGATTTTTAACCATTTTATCGTTAATTTCACCAAATACACGACACATGTATTCACGTTCAACTTTACGGCTTGGATGCATTAAGCGGTTAGCTAGCTCACCATCTGTTGTAAATAACAGAAGACCAGCAGTGTTAGCATCTAGACGACCAACTGATACCCAACGAGAATCTTTAATTTTTGGTAAACGGTCAAAAACAGTACGACGACCTTCTGGATCGTGACGCGTACATAATTCGCCTTCAGGCTTATGGTAAGCAAGAACACGACAGATAACATCAGTAGACTCTTTTACCGATACAACATGGCCATCAATACGAATTCTTGAATCAACATTTTCTAGGCGATCACCCAGTTTTGCTATCTGACCATCAACACTAACACGATTAGCTTGAATCATCGTTTCCAACTCACGACGAGAACCAAGACCTGCTCGTGCTAATACTTTCTGTAATTTTTCGCTCATTTTTTACCTTATTATGTCGCCTTCACAGGCGTCAATTAGCTTTATTAATCAAGAATCTACCAAGTTCAGATAGTATTTCTCGATCATTTTAGAGTTATATGGGTGATGATTATACAATAAGGTTGTGATGAATAGTAAAAAATTAAGCAAAAAAATATCACATAGAATGATTTCCCATATAATTAAAGTGCTGAATGTATCTCAGCATTTTTTTATTAAACAAGGAAATCAAAATGAAAAATGTTAACTATTTATTTCGCGCTTTTTTATCTAACTCTAATAATGAAATAACACAAAAAAAACCAACGTGAACATTTTATAAAAACGTTGTATTCATATTGCCAAGAAGTCCATACCCCAAAGCTATTGCAGCATATAGTTGAAAGCAGGAAAGAGACGATTTTAGCCAAATTAAACGCCCCTAGTACTGGTAACTTAAACTATTTATTTTCAACAAAAGAAGCTCAAGAGATCATAGGGAAACAACCCAATCACACTCTTCCACCTCATTACTTCACAATCGAAAAATCAGCACAAAATGTCTTCGGTTGCTTGTTATCATGTTGGACGGAGTTTGAAATATTTCTAACCATTCAAAACTCAATTAATTCTTACCAACTAGGCTCTGTTCAATCACATCAAAGCGCTCTATCTGAAAAAATCAACGAACATTATCATTATGAAATTGTCTCTGATATAGCAGCAGATAAGCGGTTATTCCAGACCGAATTTAGCAAATATCCACTTCTTCTCTCAGATGCCATTGTCCTAATTAATATAGCTACATTCATTAAAGAACATAAATGGTACGAAATGTTAACCTGCCTTGATATTTCCTCAAAAGGGGAGCATTTCATCTTGTACCAACTAAATGAAAAAAAGATCTATCCAACAATCATCTCTTCAGCTTTAATTGAAGCTTACCAAGATAAAAAAAACTGGCTTTTTTTTAATGATTTCTTCCAAAGTGACCAATGGAAAAGCGAAAGCTCAACTGAAAGTTTACCGTCTTTTTTCCCTCAAATAAAAACAAAGTTGAATACTTACGAAGCCTCAAGTTCCGCTATAGAAAATACTATTTTTTCTTCTATAGTAAACAAAGTGAGCACCTGCGGAGTAATTCGCTTTACCGTTAATGGAGAAAGTTCAAAAATGAATTACTATATGTATCTAGCACAAAAAGGATTAGCTAATGCACTTTATAAATCAGGCAGGCATACAATTTTCTCTATTATTGAGCAACCAGCAATGGTCTTTTTTTACCAAAAAATGAATCAAATTAATCAAGATGCCCCTGTCTTTATGTTTACAAGTTCACAAGATATAAACAAATCAGGATTAATTACATATAAAGGAATTTGCTTCACAAAGAACACAAGTAATGTTTTCAATCAATATGATTTTAAATCATATAATGTTAAAATCATCCAAAGAAGAAAAGAACTAAAACAAGAATGAGCCTAATATAAATGTTAATTGGTTTACCTAAAGATAATTTATTGCTATTTATCTCTGCATTCATTTTACTATGGGTAGCCTTCTTCATTCGATCTTTATTTAAAGATCGAATGGAAGTAGATCCTAAAATCTACTACCCCTACATAGGGTATTCTATCTTTATTATAATTTGGATTTTAACGAACTTTTATTTTCAATCGGAATTATTACCAAAATTCAGCGAAGATACCGCTATTGCCATCGCTGTAATGGCCAACTTAGCCTCATATTTTGCCTTCGCTTTTGCATTTCTATTTTCTTGCCGCCTGTCATCGACTCGGAAAAACAAACAAATGGAGCCTTGGCAAATTGTCTTGTTTTACGCAGAAACAATCTTTGCTCTTACCATTAATTTAATACCAAATTTAACAGTTACAGGCGTAACTATTGTTGATAAAGGTAATTTCACGATTAGTTTCGGCCCATTCGCATCTATTTTCTTTATTAACGCATTCGTATTTATTAGCTTAATTATTGTTAACTTCCTTAAATTAAGAAAAAGTAAATTAAAACTTAATAAAGGAAAATCAGTTTATTTACTAATCGGCATCCTTATTTTCATGTCTTCAACAATCATATCTCAAATTATTATACCTATAATATGGCATGATTTTTCATTTGCTTGGGTTCCGCCGGTATTATCGGTTACTGAAGCTGTATTAATTGGATACACTTTACTTTATCATCGATTATATAGTTTCCGCTATATTTCTTATTGGTTATTATCCTACTCTATAAATGTTATTATATATCTACTTCCTATCATATTCACTTACTCGAATATCGAACAAAGCAACCTATTATACATTTCACTATTAGCTATAATTTTCACAGGCTTACTTTGGGAGAAAACATTAAAAATAACAAAATTACTTTCAAGCTTATTAATATATAGAAATAAAAAAACATCTGTCGAGCAAATATATGATATCGCTGATGAGTTTAAATATTCAAGCCAAAAAGCAATGATGAAACTCGCCACATTAATAGACACTCCACAAGAAGAATTATTACTCGTTGGAAAAAATACCAATTATAATATTTTCATTCCACATTTAAATAACGCCAACTCTGCATTAGTTAAGGATGAATTAGATTATCAACTTCATTACGCTCCCAAACTAAATAACTCTACGCTACATGAAGTTCAAAAAGAAATGCATACACATAAAACTGCATTGATCTTACCTATTTTTGGTGAGAATAAACTCATATCTCACTTATTAATTTCACCAGATAAACGTAATGGTTCTACCTTTTCAAATGAAGAAATTAGCGCAATTCAATGGGTTCTAACTAAAGTTCAAGGCTATATTGAGAGTGAAAGAAAAGTACAGCAATCTCAAGCTCTTGCAAACTCAATAGCTCATGAGATGAGAAATCCATTATCGCAGCTACAATACCACTTTGAGCGCATTGGACTTCATTCTAAAGAGACAAATATAGATAATGAATTACGACAAGGAAAGCTTGCAATTCAACGTGGTGCACAACTCATTGACATCATATTAAGTGAAACCAAAAATTCAGAGATTAACAACTCTCTGTTTCTAAATTACTCCATATCGACATTAACCAAACAATTTATTGATGAGTACGCATTTGAATCAGATGCCATTAGAAATAGAGTAAGTATGGATCTTAAACAAGATTTTACTATCCATGTTAATGACACTCTTTACGGATTTATACTCTTTAACTTACTCCGTAATGCCATTCATTACTTTGAGGGCTCTAATAGTAAAATATTGATTAAATTAACTCAGGGAAATACCTCTAATACTCTTAGCTTTAGAGATTCAGGTCCTGGGATAGATTCATCAGTTTTACCTCATATATTTGATGATTTTTTTACTCATAATAAAGAAGGTGGCAGTGGCCTAGGGCTCTCTTATTGCTTACGAGTAATGCACTCTTTTGAAGGAAATATTGCATGTTATTCACAGAAAGGGAAATTTACAGAATTTATATTAAGCTTTCCAAAGCTTAAAGATAACATTGATTACACAATTAATGCCTCATCCCTAGCTGAAAATAAAAATACACTAAAAAGCTTAAACGTCGGGAATAATACGATTAAAACGGTACTTATTGTCGATGATAAAAAAATTCAACGAATGCTAATTCAAACATTTATTGCAAGAGATAATCTCACAATTATTGAAGCTGAGAATGGGTTATCAGCTATTGATATTATCAACAATACTAATATTGATCTTATTTTTATGGATTCACGTATGCCAATAATGAACGGAATTGATGCAGCAACACAAATAAAAAAAACACACCCATTAATCCCTATAATTGCTTTAACTGGTGAATCTTCAGAGGATGAATTAGCTAAAATAATTGCAATAATGGATGGCTATCTAACAAAACCGGTTGTTAAATCTCAATTGCTAGAAATCTTAGATGAATGGATATAAAAATAGCCAGTCAATACTGGCTATTTATAAGCTCATTACTCTTTAATTATTGAAATGGGCTCGGATCACCAGCACCAACACGCACAACGTTAATTTCATCATCACTAAAATCAACGACCGTTGTTGGTTGTTCGCCTAAATAACCACCATTCATAATTAAATCTACCGCATGCTCAAGTTGATCACGAATGGCTTCAGGATCAGACTCAGCCACGTCATTACCAGGTAAAATCAATGTAGTCGACATGAGTGGCTCACCTAACTCTTCTAAAAGAGCAAGGGCAATTTTATTATCAGGTACACGCATTCCTATTGTCTTACGTTTTGGGTTCATTAACCGACGTGGGACTTCTTTTGTCCCCTTAAAAATAAACGTGTATGCGCCCGGTGTATTATTTTTTAGTAAACGGAAAACACTATTATCAACACGAGCATAAATTGAGAGCTCAGAAAGATCGCGGCATAACAAAGTAAAGTTATGCTTATCATCTAAACGACGGATCTGACAAATACGTTCTAGTGCCTGTTTATTCTCAAGCTGGCAACCTAATGCATAGCCTGAATCGGTTGGGTAGATAACGACTCCGCCATCACGAATAATAGCAACGGCTTGAGTCATTAAACGCGCTTGCGGGTTTTCTGGGTGTACATAAAAAAATTGGCTCATCATTCCTCCTGCCTAGCAGGTCATTGTTATTATTTAAGGATTAAGCCTACTCAAATGTTGGTAAATCCCATTCTTGCCATACTGGAACTACCCCTTCAGGTAGCCACAAATTTCGTCCGAGCTCTGTCCAAGGCGAAGGATAATGAAAATCAGACCCTTGGGATGCTTGTAACTCATATTGAATCGCATAATCAGCAAGTACTCGTCGCTCTTGTACACCTTGTTGAGGCAGAGCAACTTCCATTGCATCCCCTTTTGCTTCAACAAATGCGGCTAATAAACGCTTAACCCACTTTGCCGTCAGTTTGTATCTGCCTGGGTGAGCTAACACTGCCGTTCCCCCAGCATTGTGAATTACCTTAACCGCCTCTTCAATTGAGCACCATTCAGGTGGAACGTATCCTATGTTATTGCGTGTTAAAAACTTTTTAAACACCGCTTGCATGGTTTTGGCGTGACCTTGATCAACTAACCACTTACCAAAGTGCGCTCGTGTTAATGAGCCTCCATTAGCAAGAGCAAGTGCTCCTTCTAGTGCTCCTACATAACCTGCTTTTTCAAGACGCTCGGCCATTTTACGTGCTCGTAAGTCTCTACGTTGCGCCTGTTCTTCTATCAATGCAATTAATTCAGGATGATTAATATCAACATTAAGGCCTACAACATGAATATCCTTGTTGCTCCACAGTGTGGATATTTCAATACCATCAATTAAATGCACTGGTAATTCTTTATCTTTAATCGTTTGGTGAGCTTCTGCTAAGCCTGCAACAGTATCGTGATCGGTGATAGCAAGCACCTTCACATTAAAAGTAACCGCCCTTTCTACTAATTCAGCAGGAGACATACGTCCATCTGACGCCGTTGTGTGACTATGTAGGTCTATTTTCATAATAACTCTTGACTTTCACCTCGCGTACTAGTTTACTGGTACGCAGTTAAACACTTTCTCAATAAATAATTGATATTATCTTTGTTTTAATAGTAGGTACTTTATGTCACAGCTAAGCAAACAACAAGCATTCTTAAAAACTAGCGTAATGACTAAGCGTTGGTGGCACTACTTCGGGTAGTGTTTTTGTGCTTAGTTAATTTGACATAAAAACCTTGCCCGCCATCTAGCGGGTTTTTTTATGCCTTAAGCACAACCAATCAATAAAATGAATAATAGATGAAAATCTAAACAGTCAGTCATTCAGCCCTCACAAGTTTTAAGAAAAGAGTGGCAACAAAAGTGAAATATGCGACTATGAAAACCAATAAAAATATAACATCAATTCAACGTATTAGCAGGGAGGCTGAAATGCAGTCATCATACTCAAAAGATGGTCAGCTAGAGTTATTATGTCTTGATGTGCCATATGTTTCCGATCCTACGGAATTGTATTCAACATTATGCGCACATCAGGCAATGAGTTTATTGCTTGAATCCGCCGAAGTCGATTCAAAACAAAACCTAAAAAGCCTGATGCTTATTGATGCTGCAGTACGAATTCACTGCCTTGATAAAGAGGTTGTTTTAGAAGCATTAACCCCGAATGGAGAGAATTTATTAAACTCGTTATCACTCTCTTTTCCTATTTCTCTGATTTCTCAATCATCTCACACAAAACTAACGCTACACTTCCCTGAAATAAATCAGGAATTAGATGAAGACAGCCGTCTACGTGAACTTTCTTCTTTCGATGCTCTACGTATTATCCAGCACCAATTTGATTTAACAGGATTACCATCAAATTCTCTTTTTCTTGGTGGCCTATTTGCTTATGATTTAGTGGCTAATTTTGAGAACTTAGGTAATGCAGAGGCAATCAATAAATGCCCTGATTATGTCTTTTATGTTGCTGAATCCTTATTGGTCATCGATCATCAGACTGAAAGTTCAACGTTACAAGGTACTCTATTCAATGCTGATGATAAGTTAAAAGACTTAATATCCAAACGACTCATAGAAATTAAAGATTTTTGCTCAGAGCCTCATACCATACCAAGCGTTCCAGCATTAGATAGCTGCGAAGCAATTCCAAGTGTGTCAGATGAAGAGTTCTGTCAGACCGTATTAGATTTAAAAGAATTTGTGATTAAAGGCGATATTTTCCAAGTAGTTCCTTCTCGTCGCTTCACTCTTCCTTGCCCTGCTCCATTGGCGGCTTATCGTGAACTTAAAATCGGTAACCCAAGTCCATACATGTTTTATCTGCAAGATCGTGATTTCACCCTGTTTGGTGCCTCACCTGAATCAGCATTGAAATACGGAAAAGACACAAATCAAGTCGAGATTTACCCAATAGCAGGCACACGTCAACGTGGTAAAAATAGCGATGGGTCTATCAATAATGATTTAGACAGCCGCATTGAATTAGAACTGCGTTGTGATACCAAAGAAAACGCAGAACACATGATGCTCGTTGACTTAGCGCGTAATGATGTAGCTCGTATTTCAGAAGCAGGCACTCGCTATGTGGCTGATTTATTAAAAGTCGATCGCTACAGTCATGTTATGCATCTAGTTTCTCGTGTTGTAGGGCAGCTTCGAGGGGATCTTGATGCCCTTCATGCTTATCAAGCTTGTATGAATATGGGGACATTAACTGGCGCACCAAAAATTCGTGCGATGCAACTTATTCGTGACGTAGAAAAAACACGCCGCGGCACTTATGGCGGTGCTGTTGGATATTTAACAGGCGATGGCAACATGGATACGTGTATTGTTATTCGTTCAGCCTATGTTGAAGACGGTATTGCTCAAGTTCAAGCCGGAGCTGGTGTGGTGTATGACTCTAACCCACAAGCTGAAGCGGATGAAACTCGTGGTAAAGCCCAAGCGGTGATCTCTGCAATTCAAAAAGCGCACTTAGCTCAACCAGCAAGCACTAAGGAGAAAAACTAATGGCTCATATTGTATTACTCGATAATTTCGACTCCTTTACTTATAACTTGGTTGATCAATTTCGCTCTCTTGGCTATCCAGTTACTATTTACCGTAATAGCTTATCGGCAAGTGCTTTTGAAGAAGCGGTAAACAAGTTAGATAACCCGGTAGTCGTACTATCTCCAGGACCAGGCGCGCCATCAGAAGCCGGCTGTATGCCTGAAGTCATTCAACGCTTAAAAGGTAAAGTACCTATGATTGGGATTTGTCTTGGTCATCAAGCGATTGTAGAAGCGTATGATGGGATAGTTGCAGGTGCGGGTGAAATCGTTCATGGTAAATCTGCAATGATGAATCATAACCAGCATGCTATTTTTGATGGTTTACCAAACCCACTTTCTATTGCACGTTACCACTCTTTGGTAGCAACAAAAGTAACCGAGAAATTAACCATTACAGCTACCGTTGATGATTTAGTCATGGCGGTGATCCAAGAAGAAGATAAAGTGTGTGGATTCCAATTTCACCCTGAGTCCATTCTTACGACGCAAGGCGCTGAGCTACTAATTAATACATTAAACTGGGCTTTAAATTTAGATTCAAGCCGTTCAGATAATAAAGAATAAGGATATTTGCATGACTCAAATTGAAGCCATTTTTACCAAACTGTATGACCAAACTTCGCTTTCAGAAACAGAAAGCCAAGTTCTTTTTGATGCCATAATTAAAGGCGAGTTAGAACCTATTCTACTTACCGCCGCTCTGACCTGTTTGAAAATCAAAGGTGAAACGCCAAACGAAATTGCAGGTGCAGCAAAAGCATTGCTTGATAATGCCAATGAATTCCCTCGTCCAGATTATGATTTTGCCGACATCGTAGGCACTGGTGGTGATGGTTCAAATACGATAAATATCTCCACCACTGCGGCGTTTGTTGCTGCTGCTTGTGGTCTTAAAATCGCAAAACACGGCAATCGCGGAGTATCAAGTAAATCAGGCTCTTCTGACTTATTAGATTCATTTGGTATTAATTTAGCCATGTCAGCAGAAGACACACGAAAAGCGGTTGATGATTTAGGTGTTGCTTTCTTATTTGCGCCTCACTATCACGGTGGTGTTCGTCACGCGATGCCAATTCGTCAAACCATGAAAACACGCACTATCTTTAATATTCTTGGTCCTTTAATCAACCCTGCTCGTCCAAACATTGAATTAATGGGTGTATATGATGAGTCTCTGGTTCGCCCTATCGCAGAAACCATGGTGAACATGGGAATGAAACGCGCAGCGGTTGTCTTTGGCTCAGGTTTAGATGAAGTTGCTATTCATGGCCCAACAACCGTCGCTGAAATTATTGATGGTGAAATCAAAGAATACACATTAACGCCCGAAGATTTTGGTTTAGACACTCATCCGCTTGAAGCAATTAAAGGCGGAGAGCCAGAAGAAAACAGAGCGATTATTACTGATATTCTGACAGGTAAAGGTACTGACGCTCAACTGGGCGCTATTGCGGTTAACGTGTCACTATTAATGCGTCTGTTTGGTCATGAAGATTTAAAAGCCAATGCACAAAAAGCAATCGATGCGATGAACTCAGGTAAAGCATTTGAGCTAGTCCAACAACTGGCTGCACGAGGATAGAAAGATGACACAACAATTGTCTGAGCACATCTCAGTAGAAAACACCCAAATGGCTGAAGTGCTAGTTAAAATTGTCAAAGACAAAGCAATTTGGATAAATGAACGTAAAGAAGCGCAGCCTCTTGAGACCTTTCAACATGGCCTAACGAACTCTGACCGCAGTTTTTACCAAGCATTAAAAACGGGAAAAACTGAGTTTATTCTTGAGTGTAAAAAAGCATCGCCATCGAAAGGATTAATCCGACAAGATTTTGATCTTAACTACATTGCTTCAGTCTACAACAAACACGCCAGTGCAATTTCTGTGTTAACTGACGAAAAATATTTCCAAGGCAGTTTTGATTTCTTGCCAATTATTCGTGACCAAGTTAATCAGCCTATTCTATGCAAAGATTTTATGATTGATGCATACCAAGTGTATTTAGCTCGCCATTACGGTGCCGATGCTATTCTATTAATGCTTTCTGTGCTTAATGATGATGAATACAGAGAACTTGCAGAAGTCGCTCATTCATTTGGCATGGGTGTACTCACTGAAGTCAGTAATGAAGAAGAATTACACAGAGCAGTTGCATTAGAAGCGCAAGTAATTGGTATTAACAACCGTAATCTACGTGATTTATCAACCGACTTGAACCGCACTAAAGAACTTGCCCCACTGCTGCCAAAAGGCACTACCATTATTTCTGAGTCTGGTATTTATAACCACCAACAAGTAAAAGATCTGGCAAAACACGCAACAGGTTTTTTAATTGGTAGCTCATTAATGGCAGAAGAAAATCTAGAGCTAGCAGCACGAAAAGTGATCCTAGGTGAAAACAAAGTCTGTGGCTTGACTTCTATTGATGATGCAAAAGCAGTCTATGAGTCTGGTGCTGTGTATGGTGGATTAATCTTTGTAGAAAAATCACCTCGTTCTGTTTCATTAGAGACAGCAAAAACCATAACTCAAGCAACCACATTAAATTATGTAGGCGTTTTTCAAAACGAGACAGTGTCTACGGTTGCACAACGAGCAAATGAGCTATCTCTTACAGTGGTTCAGCTACATGGTTCTGAAAGCGAAGAATACATTGCGGAGCTAAAACAGCAATTACCAAATCATTGCCAAGTGTGGAATGTTATTTCTGTGTCAGATGACGCACAAAGTATTTCCCTTCCTCAAAGCCTTGCTGATAAGGTATTGGTAGATTGCAAAGTTGGCTCACAAGAAGGTGGCACTGGCGTAAGTTTCGATTGGAGTAAACTACCACATAACGACATTATGCTAGCTGGTGGCTTATCACTCGACAATACCAAACAAGCCGCGCAACTTGGCTGCTACGGATTAGATTTCAACTCTGGGGTCGAATCGGCACCAGGAAAAAAAGATCATACAAAATTACGCGCCGTATTTAGCGCATTACGAGATTATTAAGGAAAATATCATGGCAAAATTAGATGCCTACTTCGGCGAATATGGTGGTCAATACGTTCCACAAATCTTAGTTCCTGCTCTTGATCAATTAGAACAAGCATTCATTGATGCACAAGCAGATGACGATTTCCGCGCTGAGTTTATGACGTTACTACAAGAATACGCAGGTCGTCCTACTGCCCTTACCCTTTGTCGTAACCTAACCAAGGGCACTAAAACGAAACTGTATCTAAAGCGTGAAGACTTACTGCACGGTGGCGCTCACAAAACTAACCAAGTATTAGGTCAGGCGCTACTTGCAAAACGCATGGGTAAAAACGAAATTATCGCAGAGACTGGTGCAGGCCAACATGGCGTTGCGACTGCTCTTGCTTGTGCTCTACTTGGCTTAAAATGTCGTGTTTACATGGGCGCTAAAGATATTGAACGTCAAAGCCCGAATGTATTCCGTATGGAGTTAATGGGTGCAACAGTGATCCCTGTTCATTCAGGTTCATCAACGCTAAAAGATGCGTGTAATGAAGCACTACGTGACTGGTCTGCAACTTATGAAACTGCGCATTACCTATTAGGTACAGCCGCGGGCCCTCACCCATTCCCAACGATTGTTCGTGATTTCCAACGAATGATTGGCGAAGAAACAAAAATGCAGATCCTTGCACGTGAAGGTCGCCTACCTGACGCGGTGATTGCTTGTGTTGGTGGCGGTTCAAACGCGATTGGTATGTTTGCTGATTTTATCGAAGAAGAAGATGTGAAATTGATTGGTGTTGAGCCTGCAGGTAAAGGTATTGATACCGACCAACATGGCGCGCCACTTAAGCATGGTAAAACGGGTATCTTCTTTGGTATGAAAGCGCCATTGATGCAAGATGAACATGGTCAAATTGAAGAATCTTACTCTGTATCTGCTGGGCTTGATTTCCCATCAGTTGGTCCACAACACGCACATTTAAACGCTATTGGCCGTGCAGAATATGGATCAGTTACCGATGATGAAGCGCTAGAAGCATTCCAAACCTTAGCAAAAGGCGAAGGTATTATTCCTGCATTAGAATCGTCTCACGCTCTGGCTTATGCTCTTCAGCTAGCACACGCTGAGCCAGAAAAAGAGCAGCTATTGGTTGTTAACCTATCAGGCCGCGGTGATAAAGATATTTTCACCGTTCATGACATTCTAAAAGAAAAGGGAGAAATCTAATGGATCGCTATCAAGACCTATTTGCTAAATTAGCAAACAAAAACCAAGGTGCCTTTGTTCCTTTTGTAACCATTGGCGATCCAAACCCAGAGCTTTCTTATCAGATCATGGACACGTTAGTTGAATCAGGAGCAGATGCACTTGAATTAGGCATTCCATTTTCAGATCCTCTAGCGGATGGCCCGACAATTCAAGGCGCAAACATTCGTGCATTAGACAGTAAAACAACACCAACAGTTTGTTTTGAATTAATCGCTAAAATCCGTGCTAAATACCCTGAAACACCAATTGGTCTATTAGTTTACGCTAACCTAGTGTTCGCTAATGGCATCGACACTTTTTATACTAAATGCCAACAGGCCGGTGTAGATTCAGTGTTAATTGCTGATGTACCAACCAATGAATCAGCAGAATTCAGAGCAAGTGCAATTAAGCATAATGTTCACCCTATCTTCATTGCTCCACCATCGGCATCAGATGAAACATTAGAAACGGTGGCGAAACTAGGTGGCGGCTACACTTACCTTCTTTCTCGTGCTGGTGTTACTGGCGCAGAAACTAAAGCAGGTATGCCTGTTGCTCAACTATTAGAACGCTTAAACCAATTTGATGCACCACCTGCTATCTTAGGTTTTGGAATTTCAGAGCCAGCACAAGTTGAAGAAGCGATTAAAGCCGGCGCAGCAGGGGCTATTTCTGGCTCTGCGACCGTAAAGCTCATTGAACAACATCAAAATAATCCAGCCGCTTTACTTAAGGCTCTTTCATCGTTTACTTCTCAGATGAAATCTGCAACACAAAAATAACATTTAACATATTACCCCACTCCAAAAGAGCTCATCACGAGCTCTTTTTTTATCCCTCCCTTTCTCTGTTCGCTTTATTACGTTAAATGTTAATTAGAGTTTATTTATCGCATAAGTAATAACAAAGCATTATGACGCACAAAAAAGAAACAAACTTCCTACACAAAACCACATAAGTTGAGATCTATTTAATAAAAACGTTGATAGATGTAAATATTACGTGTAAAAAGACCACCAATATATTTAACTAATAAATGCATACTTAACAAGATATAAAAACTACAACTTATTATAAAAACAATGCAGAGGTAATTAAATTGTTACAAGCAAAAGGACTTCTCAACAATATCGGTATTCAAGTCGTTATTGCTATGATCGTAGGTACGATGGTTGGTGCAACAATGGGGCAATCTGCCGCGATGTTCGCACCTTTGGGCACCATATTTATTAACCTAATCAAAATGCTAGTAATCCCACTGGTTGCTGTTGCTCTAATCTCTGGTGCTGCAGGGCTAGGTAATAGCAGTAACGCAGGTAAAGTTGGGTTAACTACTTTAGGTTACTTTGGTATCACTTCAGCACTTGCTGTTGCACTTGCACTATTTATGGGGGAGGTTTTTGAGCCGGGTAAAGGCATTGACCTCTCTGGTGTTGAAGGAATGTTTTCATCTGCTTATGCCGCAAAAGGCGAACTTCCAACCTTTTGGGCTACCATTACAGGAATGATCCCAACCAACGTTTTCCAATCACTAAATGAAGCAAACATCCTTCAAATTCTCGTTTTCTGCTTATTTTTTGGTATTGGTCTTTCTAAGCTAGAGAAGAAGCGTCGTGAACCAATGCTCAATGCGGTTAATAGCATTGTTGATATTATGGTTTGGATGATCAATAAAGTAATGATCATCGCTCCTATCGGTGTATTTGGCCTAATGGCTGAAGCGGTAGGCACGTTTGGTTTTGGCGCACTGATGGTTGTATTCAAACTGTTCGTTGTTTACGTTGCTGCTATTCTTGTATTTGGTTTTATCGCTTACCCGTTAATGGTAGGCCTATTAACTAAAACCTCAGCCAAAAAATTCCTTATTGCAATGAAGAAACCACAAGCCGTTGCTCTATCTACTGCCTCTTCAATGGCAACGCTACCAGTTACAATGGAAACCATTGAAAAAGAGTTAGGTGTTCGTAACTCTACAGCTTCGTTTGTATTGCCTCTGGGTGCAACAATCAACATGTCTGGTAATGCAATTTACTATGGTTTAGTTGCTATCTTCTTTGCTCAACTGTTCAACATCGATCTATCTATTGGTGCTTATGTTGCAATTATCGTAACCTCTACCCTAGGTGCCGTTGGCCAAGCAGGTGTTCCTGGTCCATCTTTCTTAGTTGTTGCAGTTCTACTTGCTGCAGGTATTCCGATTGAAGGTCTACCACTGCTATTCGCATTAGACCGAATCTTTGACATGACCCGTACCGCTCTTAACATCACAGGCGATGCTGCGTGTGCTGTGATTGTCGATGCTATAGTTGAAGAAAGCTCTATTAAAGAAAAACCAGATTCAGAACAAAAACACGCTTAAAATTAAGCTTATCTAAAACTAAAAAGCCTGCTTTCTTATCTATTAAGAACAGGCTTTTTTATTTAATAACCTCCAACCAATTATCTCTTACAAAAAGAAATGAATAGGTAAAATGTAACAAGCAATTTTTAGCGATTCCCTCCCCTACAAATATTAGTTACACTCGCTGCATAATTAATTATTTGGCTCAATATATAAACATGAAACAGATTTTAGATTTTATCCCACTGATTATCTTTTTTACATTGTACAAAATGTACGATATCTATACAGCAACGGGCGCTCTTATCGTAGCGACAGCCATTCAACTTGTTGTGACTTATTTACTTTATAAAAAAGTAGAAAAAATGCAGCTAATCACCTTCCTTATGGTTACTGTATTTGGTGGGATGACCATATTTTTACACGATGATAATTTCATTAAATGGAAAGTAACCATTGTTTACTGTGTCTTTGCTGCTGGTTTAATGGTTTCTCAGATCATTGGAAAGCCTGTAATCAAAGGTATGCTAGGCAAAGAAGTGACGCTTACTGACTCCCAGTGGAACAAGATCAACTACGCTTGGATCTTATTTTTCACCGTATGTGCAATTGCCAACTTATACGTAGCATTTGAAATGCCTCTTGATGTATGGGTTAACTTTAAAGTATTTGGCTTACTTGGTTTAACTTTCTTATACACTCTATTTACTGGTATGTACGTTTATAAACACATGCCAAAAGAGAAAAAAGAAGAGCAGGAATAGTCAAAAGCTCAGACAAAAAGACATAAGCCGTGCTGTTTTATCGCACGGCTTTTTTATATCTGTTTTTTTGTGATAAACTCGGCATAATTTCATTTTTAGTTGTATTGGAAATCAATTTGACAACTCCATCACCTCTTGGACAAGCGCCTAAAGGCCAACTCCTCTTACGTACTCTTTCTATGCCAGCAGACACCAACGCCAATGGTGATATCTTTGGCGGATGGATCATGTCACAACTGGATTTAGCTGGTGGTATTCTAGCCAAAGAAATTTCTGGTGGTCGTATTGTGACCATTTCAGTATCTAGTATTACCTTTAAAAAACCGGTTAAGGTTGGCGACGTCGTATGTTGTTATGGCGAATGTGTCAAAATTGGTCGCACTTCAATGACAATAAACCTTGAGGTATGGATCAAGCCTGTAAAAGAACACGGTATCGGCGATCGCTTCATGGTATGTGATGCCACTTTTAATTATGTTGCGATTGATGCGAAAGGAAAACCTCGACCAATACCTAAAACTGCGTAGTTATTACAATTTTTCTTATTAATTATTAAAAAGCTCTGGTTTATCGCTAGGGCTTTTTTTATGATGGCTATATCAATGATGATAAAGAATAAAAGGATTCAACTATGTGGTACGTAATTTTTTCTCAAGATGTTGAAAATAGCTTAGAACGTCGTTTAAGTGTTCGAGAAAAGCATCTAGAGCGCCTTACTCAACTACAAAATGAAGGTCGTTTATTGGTAGCAGGACCAATGCCTGCAATTGACTCTGAAAACCCAGGAGATGCTGGATTTACAGGCTCAACAGTTATTGCAGAATTTGATTCTTTGGATGCTGCAAAAAAATGGGCTAACAATGACCCATATATTGATGCAGGGGTTTACGCTAATGTAATCGTAAAACCATTCAAAAAAGTACTTCCTGCTTAATATTAATGATATGAATTTATAGTAAATATAAGCTCAAAAACCATAAAGAACTATAATGAAAAAACTTATTATTACTGCGTTAAGCGTACTTGCTCTTTCAGGGTGTGCTTCTAACGAACAACAACAAGAAATAGAGATGCTTGCCGATTATCGTGCGAGTATCCTTGCAAGTTCACTCCCTCTTGAAATGGGACAACTTACCTTAATCCAAGTGAAAGAAAAACAAGGTGTGGTTGAGATGGTATTTTTAGATAGTGGTAACGGTGAAGTTAGCACAAACCAACTCATTGAAAAAAGCATCACTACTTATTGTGGAAGCAAAGAAATCCGCCCAGTGTTAAAGAAAGGTGTCGCTTATCGCTACCTTATTCGTAACGCTCGAGGGCAAAAGCAGAATGATATTTTTGTTAATGAGCAGTCTTGCATAGATCGTGAACCAGCCGAAGAAGAGTAATACAAATACAAAATGGCCTAACATTTATTCAAATGTTGGCCATTTAAGTTGCGACTTTAATTTCTTTACTACCACCGCTCCCTTTGTACATATCAATAACATTACCTATATATTTTCCATAAATAACAAGATCTAACACCTATTGTTAAAATATTTAATGACAAGCTTAACAATAAAAGTTACCGTTAATGAAAATGATTATCACTAACAAGACTTCATGACTATAACACACAAAGATTACTCTAAAATTGCCTTTCCATTCATTATATCAACCGTCACTCAACCTTTATTAGGTGCTGTTGATACGGCTGTTATTGGGCAAATGGGCATTGCTGAGTTAATTGGAGGTGTAGCCATAGGTACGGTTATCATGAACACCATCTATTGGCTATTCGGATTTTTTCGTGTCAGTACGACAGGACAAAGCGCAATAGCTTTAGGAAAAGGATGCCAGTCGAGTTTAATCAATAGCTTAATGAGACCGTTCATTCTTTCGGCATCTATCGGCCTTATCTTTATGATTTTCCAATCATTCATTTGGCAAGGGGCTCTTTGGGTAATATCACCAGACCCTATTGTTGCAGAACAAGCTCATTTGTACTTTAGTATTCTGATTTATGGCGCCCCTTTTGTGTTAATGAACTATTCAATTATCGGATGGTTAATGGGGCAGGCAAAAGCAAAAGAGACTCTTTATACGCAGGTTTTCGGCAACATATTAAATATCGTTCTTGATGTGATCTTTGTTTTCTACTTTGACCTTGGGGTCGCTGGCGTCGCTTACGCTAGTTTAATTGCTCAAATCACAACCTTTATTATTGGAATAACCATCGTACTAAAAACAAGCAAAATCCCGGTATCTGCATTTTTACAATCCACAAAGATCAGTAAACAAGATTTATCCGTCATTATTTCATCTAATTCTGATTTATTAATACGTACTATATGCATATTAGTCTTCTTTAATATGATCGCTCGTATAGGCTCACAACTTGGTACTGACGTACTCGCAGCCAACGCAATTTTAATGCAGGTTACTTTTATTATTAGCTATATGTTTGACGGTATCGCTAATGCCTCAAGTGTATTCGCTGGTAAATCCATCGGACAAAAAGATAAAACAATGTTCAACCAAGTAGTAAAACTCAACGCACAATGGACTACTGGGCTTATAATTACTCTTACACTGGTGGTCATCTTATTCAAAAATAGCCTTATTTTACTCTTTACCGATCAAGTTGAACTCATCACTATTTATGACAATATGACACCGTGGTTAATCGTTTTTCCACTCGTTGCAGGATTTGGCTTAACTATCTATGGCATTTTTACTGGAACAGGAACAACCCGCCCAGTGAGAGACTCTAGTCTAGCCACGCTATTATTATTTTTGATTACACAAACATTCACCGTCAACTGGTGGGGAAATCATGGTCTATGGCTAGCATTTACCATTTTCTACCTTGGCCGAATCATGTTTTTATACCCATTTATTTATCAAATAAAACAAAAAATGCTTTAATTTAAAAATACGATACAGAGTCTAATCACTAAATTCCGCCAGATTGAACTGTCTGGCCTACTTTTGGTTGATTTAATGTTAAATCAATCAATTGTTACTCTTCGACACTTTTCATTATTATTTCAAAATGATACCATTGTTATGTTATAACATATCATTAAATGAGTTAGTGTGAATTTACCTATAGTTTCAGTTAATCAATTAAGTGTATCAACCTCTTCAAGAGTATTATTTAACGATATTACTTTCGACGTCTCTCGTGGTGAATTATTAGCAATCATGGGGCCTTCTGGTATAGGTAAATCGATGTTATCCCGCGCTATTGCCGGTTTTACTTCAGATACTGTTCAAGTTAGAGGTCATATTTCTCTTTCTGGTTATGACGTTTCTAATATTCCTTTACTAAACAGGCCTGCAGCCCAACGCCCTGCTTTTATCTTTCAAGACGCTCTTCAAGCCCTTAATCCTTTAGTCTCTGTTGAAGGGCAGCTATGTCTTGCATTAACAAGTTCTCAAACGAAGTTAAATAAAGTCACACAAAAAACGATTATAGAACTTCTTAATAGACTTGAATTTTCAGATCCTGAATCAATTCTCCCTCTCTACCCAGGTCAATTATCCGGAGGTCAACGTCAACGAATATGTATCGCAATTGGCCTTCTAAGCAATGCTGAAGTTTTAATCGCAGATGAGCCAACGAGCGCCCTAGATCCCATAACAGAACAAGAGATCCTAACGTTAATTCGAGAGAATATTAAAGAAAAACAGCTTGCAGGGATATTAATTACTCATAATCTTCAAAGTGCTCTTGCTTGTGACAAATTACTTGTCATCGATGAAGGAAAAATGGTTGCGTATGGTCCACCTAAAGAGGCTTTAAACGCCAGTTCTCATTCTTTTTGTTGCTCATTAAAAGCGCTCATCACATGAATAAAATAATCACATCGATTCAATTCGACAGCGTCTCTGTTCATCACTACTCTTTGCCTCGTTGGTTAGGAGGTAAGCCCTTTAAAGCTCTTAATAATATAAACTTATGTATTAAAGATAAAAACCTAGCCATTGTTGGTCCTTCAGGAGCAGGGAAATCAACCTTAATTGAATTATTATTTGGACTGCGTAAAACAACGAGCGGCCATATCACACTCTTTGGGAATTCTTTGCCAATAAGCTCACGTAAAGCTCAAATCAGTGTATCTAAGCGAATGCAATTGATACCACAAGAACCACATACAAGCTTAAATCCTTACTACACTATTTATCAAATCTTGCATGAGCCTCTTTTAAACCTTAAGGATGAAAGTGATCATACAGCAAGGATTAAAGAAACCCTCAAAGAAGTCGGCTTATCAAAGAAACTGCTGTCATTAACCGCACAACAGCTTTCTACAGGTCAAGCACAACGAGTTGCTATTGCTCGGGCATTAGTCGTTAAGCCATCAATTCTTATTGCTGATGAGCCAACTAGCAGCCTCGATCCTGTTAGTCGTCAAAAGATACTTGATTTATTAATGTCATTAAAATCACGCTTAAATATGCGCCTTATTTTAATTACACATGACCTGCAAGCAGCACAAACGTTATGTGATGACATTTTAGTCCTAGATCATGGAGAAGTAGCTGAATTTGGTCCATCTAACCAAATAATGACGGCGCCTAACCACCCCACCACTCAAGCCTTGATTAATGCTCAATCTCTAATCATACCGAATCAACCAACACAACTACTGGAATAAAACATCATTATGCGTCTCTATACAATAAAGCTAGCTTGCATGCTTGCATGCTTGCATTGACTCTACCTTTGACTGGCTGTTTTGATGCTAAAGTCGATGCTGATAAAGAAAATACAACATCAGAAATTAACATTGCCATGATGCAACCACAAAGGACTGGTCTATCCCCTTTATCTGATGATGCGTTCAAGTTATCTCGATGGAGTACAGCAGAAACTCTAGTAAACTTAAATGCGCAATCTAACGCCGAACCAATGCTAGCAACAGCATGGGAACAAGTTGATCCTCTTACTTGGCGTTTTACTGTTCGACAAGGTGTTACTTTTCATGATGGTTCAACATTAGATGCATTTGCAGTCACTAACTCTTTACAAAAAGCATTAGAAGCTGCGCCTAAACCTCGTATTCTTGATGGTATTGATTTAAAAATAAAAGCACTAAACGATTCTACTGTCGAGATTGGTACTACTTTTAACGACCCACTTTTACCAAACCGTCTATCTAGTCCTCAATTAGCGATTCTAGCTTCAGGTGCTTATAAAGAAAATGGACAAGTCATTCCTACTGGGATGGGAACTGGCCCATTTGAACTAGTAAACATTAATGGCAGTACAAGTGCTAAACTCCATCGATTTGATGGTTATTGGGGTGAGAAAGCGCAAATAGATACTGTTAATGTTGAATATGTTCCAAACGGCTTCTCTCGTGCTGCCGCTCTGCGAACAGGTACCGCAGATATTGTTGAAGCCGTTCCTGTATCACAAATAGCCACAATTGATTCTGAATTACTTTATGAAGTAGCGATGCCAAGAACAAATACACTCTACTTAAATAACAAATCAAAAGTTTTCAGCCAAATCGCACTACGTAAAACCGCAGCAGCAGCTATCAATAAACAACAAATAGTTGAAATGGTTTATGAAAACCATGCAGATATCGCTCAAGGCTTATTTGGACCAGCACTGACTTGGGCCGCACCACTTCGACCAGAAGCACCGTTTTTAGATAAAAACCTAAAAGCTAACGGAGAAACCATTGTCATTGGTACTTTCACTGACCGTGCCGAGCTTCCAGAAGTCGCAGCACTTTTAAAGCAGCAATTTGAAGCGGTCGGTTTTAACGTTAAGCTTGATATCCGTGAGTATGCTCAGATTGAAAATGATGCTTTAGCGGGTAAATTTGATGCCTTTATTCTTTCTCGAGCAACAGTACTTGATTCGGGTGACCCTGTGGCTTACATGATGAGTGATTTTGGGTGTAAAGGTTCATATAACTTAGGTCATTACTGCTCAAAAGACGTTGATAGCGCGCTTTATCATGCCGATTTACAATCTTTAGGGGCGAAACGACAGCAAGCCATTATTGATGCTGAACAAAAAATACTAAACGACTTTGCTGCTATTCCTTTATTACATGAACGTGTAATCCAAGGCGAAAGCAAGAGAGTGATGAATGTAATCCGAGATCCTAGTGAACGTCGTTTAATTAACCAACAAACGCAGGTTAATTAAAGTAAATGTTTTCTGTTTCAACAATACGTCCAGCATTATCTATATTAACCCCATGGTTATCCCGACTAATCTCACTTACTGCGGTAGTGATTTTAGTTGGTTTAATACCTGAAATTGCGGGTATAGATCCAAGTCAATCTATCTTAAGAGCACGCTCTGGACAACAGCAGCTGTTAACGGCTGAATCTTTACAAGCTGTACGAACGGATCTCCAACTTCATCGGAGTGCATTTGAACGGTTAATTGATTGGTTTTCCGGATTAATAAAAGGGGATTTAGGGGTCTCTTGGATAGACGGTTCTTCCGTAACTTCTGCTATTCATCAGGCACTATCTACCTCTCTATTTTTAATGTCTACTGCATTAGTGTTGACGTTTATACTTTGCAGTATGGCTTTAATGAGGCTGTTAAGCCATTGGAAAAAAGGAACACTAAAAAGCAACCACCACTCTTTAAGCATTGTTTTTATATCATTGCCTGAATATGTTATTGCTTCTTTACTGATTCTATTTTTTTCTATTTGGCTTGGTTGGTTCCCGCCTTATGGTTGGCAAAGTTGGCAAAACATTTGGTTACCAAGTTTAGCTCTTGCTTTACCTGCAAGTGGGTTATTCAGCCGCTTATTACACGACAGCCTACTCCGTGTGTTTAATGAACCCTGGATAACAACTTGGTTAAGTGCGAATGTACACACAAACCAAATAACCCGTTTTGCTCTTAAAAAAGCACTCAGTAGTCTAATCCCTCAAATTTCAATGATTATCATAGGGATCACCGGCGGAGCGGTTGCAGTAGAACAAATTTTTTCGATTCCGGGAATTGGACGGCTAATTCTTAGTGCAGCAAAGGCACAAGATCTACCCATTCTTCAGGGCGGCTTATTAGTACTACTGTTTTTATCTATTATGATCAGTAGTTTTGGGCTTCTATTACAGCAGTTAATATTAGGCCATAGCGTTAAAAGTGGGAAATTAATTAGTAGTCATTCATCATTCCAATTGACTAAAAGTGCACCAAAGCGAATGATCGCATTTAGTATTTTATCATTTTTATTACTGATTGCGGTTTGGGCACTATTTAGAGACTCTTACTCAAGTCAATTTTCTCGTTTAGCCTCCCCTAACATACACATCCCATTGGGAGCAGATGGTATAGGTCGCGATTTATTAGCTCGAATAGGCGCGGGCATGATATCAACGTTTCAAGCTGGAATTTTAGCTACATTTCTCAGCTTATTAACTGGCATTTTAATGGGGTTTAATACGCGATGGACTCAAGGACTTATTGAAGTCACTAAAGGGGTGCCGTATATCGTGGCTGGTTTATTAGTCGCAGGTATTTCAGGTATGAATGCGAACAGTGCACTCATCGCTATTGTTTTAGTGTCATGGGCACCACTGGCTGCACATTGCTCAAGCTTAATTTCTGAAGCTAAAGCCCAACCATATACTCATTTAGCGCCTACTTGGGGCACAAATAAGTTCAAGATTTTCCGCTTCTACTTATTACCTTATGTCCTGCCTCCGTTATTAAGGCATACTCTATTAAAGTTGCCCGTAATTACATTGAGCCTAACCTCTTTGAGCTTTATTGGATTAGGTGCAAAACCACCAGAATCAGAATGGGGATTAATGATAGCAGAAAACCTCCCTTATATAGAGAGAGCTCCTTTGGGTGTTTTAGGACCCATTTTTGGACTTATTCTTATGGGAATTGCCATTACTTTACTGTTTGATGATTAATAAAAACCCCCTTATCGCAAGGGGGCTTTTTTATATAAAACTTCAGCTTAGCGAGTAAAGCGCATCACTTTTAAGCCGCTTTCTGGATTAATATCAGCAAACTCTGGCGGGTTATCTAAACGCTCTACAAACTTCAGCTCTGGCGCTTCTTCAGCCATACCATCAATTAAGAAATCAGTAGATACTGCAGGTGAATTCACACAAGCTAACACTTCGCCGGTCTCACTTAATAAATCAGGTAAACGACGCAAGATCTTTTGGTAATCTTTCGTCAATGCAAAACTGCCTTTTTGAAAACTTGGCGGATCAATAATGATCAAATCGTATAAGCCTAATTTCTTAATCTTACCCCACGACTTAAATATATCATGTCCCAAGAATTTAACTTTAGACAGATCATGCTCATTTAAACGGTGATTATCACGACCACGGCTCAGCGGCCCTTTCGCCATATCTAAATTAACAACTTGAGTCGCACCACCGGCAATAGCGGCAACTGAAAAACCACACGTATACGCAAATAGGTTTAATACCGATTTACCTTCACTGTGTGCTTGAACCCATTTTCGACCATAGCGCATATCTAAAAATAGCCCCATGTTCTGATTCTTTTTCAGTTCTAGTTGATATTTTAATCCGTTCTCTACAGCAACAGGGAAGGTTTCTTCACTGCCCCACACCACTTGAGTTGGTGCTAGCTCTTGATAACGATGTTGCAATAAAATCGCTTCGCCTTTAGCGTTTTTCCATGTATCTGAACCGGTAAACGCGTTCAACTTTGATTCTAGAGCTTCAACAAAAGCAGGATCTTGCTCTTTAAATAGCGCTACAACCAATTGACCTTGAGAGCCCTGTTCTTGAGAATCTTGACCTTGAAGCCAATCAACAGTGAGTTGTTCTAATCCTTCAAAACACTGACCTCGACCATGGAATAAACGGCGTAGCTCATTCTGTGAGGTAGTTAATTGCGTTTCTAAATGAGTAAATAAGGTATCTAATGCTTCTATCTTCATGATTTCTTCTTAATCTCTGGCCAAGTTAATGTCCACGGTGTTTGCCACTGCGATAATCCTGCTTGAATGGTCTCATCTTGCCACTCTTCACCATGCTTTGGTGCTTCAACAAATTCAAATGCTTGGTCTTGATAGGTAAAACGTAAAGCATAAGCGTGGAGGTAACCGCGATCTGCTTTAGATGAGCTGTAAATTGAATCGCCTAAAATGCCCGAGCCGACACTTTTTAATGCAACTCGAATTTGATGAGTTTTCCCAGTATGTGGTTTACATAAAAATAAACGATTACCATTATAGGCCGCCGTTGAGAAAAACTGAGTAATCGCAGGGTTTTCTTTGCTGTTAATGAGCTTCCATGACGCTCTACGTGAACGTTCCATATCGCCAATAACCAGACCTTGTTTTTTCTTAGGCTTTTTATCCCCAATAGCGAGGTAGTATTTCTCAACTAAACGCTTAGCAAACAACTGTGATAATTCACTGGCAGCAGACTGGTTTCGGCCAATCAACAATAAGCCTGATGTCATTTTGTCTAAACGATGGATTAAATAAAGCTGCTTATCACCAGTAACTTTAGCGAGTTCAATCAATAATGAGGTTTCACCATCGTCTTTATGAACACTGATGTTTGGGTGCTTATTTATAACAAGAAAATCTGAATTCTTATAAAGGATATCGAACATTGGCGCTCCTAAAATTGAGCGCAGAGTATAGCGAGGATGGTATCTCAATTCCAATAAAAACGCCGATCAGATGATCGGCGTTGAGTTCTTATTTGTAATTAAAGAGGCTTATTTATGACGTTCTTTCAGTTTATTAATCACATCATCGAACGATAGGCCTTGATCTTGAAGCAGAACAAATAGGTGATACATCAAATCGGCTGATTCACACACTAGCTCCGCCTTGTCACCCGACGTCGCTGCAAGCGCGACTTCAACGCCTTCTTCGCCAACTTTTTGCGAAATACGCTTGGTGCCACGGGCATAGAGACTTGCTGTGTAAGATGAGTCAGGATCAGCATTCTTACGCTCGGCAAGTAGCTGTTCCAACTGATGAAGCCACACCAATTGTGTTTCTTCAGTTTTATCACCGTCCCAACAGGTGGTTGTTCCAGTGTGACAAGTTGGTCCAACAGGATTGACTTTAATAAGCAAAGTATCGTTATCGCAATCTAAAGAAACATTCACCAGATTTAAACTGTTGCCTGATTCCTCACCCTTAGTCCATAAACGATTTTTAGTGCGAGAAAAAAAAGTAACTTTCTCTGTTTCTAATGTTTTCGCAAGAGCTTCTTGGTTCATGTAACCCATCATCAATACTTGGCTCGAACCAAAATCTTGAATAATAGCAGGAACTAAACCGTCCACTTTCTCCCAATCAATACGTGTTGCTAATTCTTGTTGGCTCATCGGCGTACCTCTACATCCTGTTCGGCTAAATAGTCTTTTAATTCACCAATATTGATGATTTGTTTGTGAAATACCGATGCCGCTAATGCACCGTCTACGTTTGTTTTTTTATAAGCATCCGCAAAGTGAACCATTTCACCGGCACCACCTGACGCAATCAATGGAACATGACACACTTCACGTACCATTTTTAATTGTTCTAAATCGTAACCGCTACGAACACCGTCTTGGTTCATCATGTTTAATACGATTTCACCCGCCCCACGCTTTTGAACTTCTTGCACCCAATCTTTGGTTTCCCATTTGGTTGCTTTGGTGTGTTCTTCATCACCAGTAAATTGGTAAACTTGATATTTACCCGTTTCTTTATCGAAGTATGAATCAATACCAACCACGATGCACTGAACACCAAATTTATCGGCAAGTTCTGTGATGAGTTCTGGATTAGCTAATGCAGGTGAATTAATTGATACTTTGTCTGCACCAAATTCTAAAATCTTCGCAGCATCTTCTGCCGTTTTAATTCCACCGGCCACACAAAATGGAATATCAATCACCTCAGCGACGCGTGCGACCCAGCTTTTGTCTACTACGCGTCCATCACTTGATGCGGTAATGTCATAAAATACCAATTCATCGGCCCCCTCTTCAGCGTAACGCTGTGCTAACGGAACGATATCACCAATGATTTCATGATTACGAAATTGAACGCCCTTGACCACTTGTCCATCTTTAACATCAAGACAAGGAACTATTCGCTTTGCCAACATTGGAATGCCTCCTCTGCGGTGAACTTGCCATCAAGCAATGCTCGGCCCACAATCACACCTGCAACACCAGAGCCTTTCAGCGCGGCGATATCATCTAATGAACCAATGCCACCTGATGATTGGAATTGCACTTGTGGGTATTGTTTGCATAGATCTACGTAGAGTTCTACATTCGATCCTTGCAGCGTGCCATCGCGTGAGATATCAGTGCACAAAACATGCTTCAAACCAACCGTTAGGTAATCTTCAAGCAGCGCTTCAATCGTTACGCCTGAGTCTTCTTGCCAGCCTGAAATCGCTACGTTACGTGTGCCGTTTTCATCAATGTTAATATCTAGCGCTAATACGATTTTTTCTGCGCCGTATTTTTCCATCCACCCTTTCACAAGCTCTGGCTGTTTTACCGCAGTAGAACCAACAACTACACGTTGTGCGCCTGCATTCAATAAATCTTGTACGTCTGCTTCATTACGTACGCCACCACCAATTTGAATATTGGCAGGGGTACTTGCTAATAAACGAGCAATTAAGTCTAGTTGACGCGCAGTTGTGTCTTTTGCGCCCGTTAAATCCACAAGGTGTAGCCAATTTGCACCTGCTTGGTGATACAGATTAAACTGCTCTGCTGGATCAACTTTGTATTCTGTTACTTGCCCGTAGTCGCCTTGAAAAAGACGAACCACTTGACCTTCAATTAAATCTAATGCTGGAATGATCATAAATATCCTTATTAGCAGAATCGAGAACATTCGCTTCGCTCATTGCTAGATCCGAGGGACGAGTAAGAGCCCTAAAACCTCGAAGCGAAGCGACCTCGCACCTCGTCCCTGCCCTTATAGCTCCAAAAAGTTCTGAATAAGCTTTGAACCCACTTTACTTGAGCGCTCTGGATGAAACTGAACACCGTAATAATTACCCGCTTGTAACGCTGCGGTAAACGGTTGTCCATAGTCACACGATGCAATGGTGTAATCACCTACTTGCATGCCAAAGCTGTGTACAAAGTAAAAGTAACTGTTCTCTGGAATGTCTTTAAACAGCGGGTTGCCATCGACAGGCTTAATCGTATTCCAGCCCATGTGAGGCAGTGGTAAATCACCGGTTTGAAGCTTACAAACTTCGCCGTTGCACAAACCTAAGCAATCCACAATTTGATCCGCTTTTTGGCCTTTCTCTTCAGAAAGTTTCCCAAGTAGCTGCATTCCTAGACAGATACCTAGTAGTGGTTTTTCAACTTGTTTAACCAGTTCGATAAGATCACGTTCAGCCAAGTTTTTCATCGCTTCACTTGCTGTACCAACGCCTGGTAAAAACAGCTTATCTGCCGCTAATACCACTTGAGGATCTTTACTTATCGTAACGGTATAACCTAAACGCTCAATCGCAAACCTCACAGATGATACGTTGGAGCAACCAGTATCAATAATAACGACGTTTTGATTTGTCATAGTCACTCCTACAATACGCCTTTTGAGCTTGGCAGTTCATTACCTTCCACTTTAATCGCTTGACGTAAAGTACGACCAAACGCTTTAAATAGGCTCTCAATAATGTGGTGATCATTCTGCCCAGCAGAAGAAAGGTGTAAGGTACAAGCAAGCGTATCTGTTAGCGAGCGGAAGAAGTGAACCACCATCTCTGTTGATAAGTCACCCACTTGATCACGGCTAAATTCAGCATCAAATTTCAGATATGGACGGCCAGATAAATCCAGAGCACATTGCGCTAAACACTCATCCATTGGTAGGGTAAACCCAAAACGACCAATACCACGCTTATCACCCAAGGCTTCTTTTAACGCTTCACCTAGTGCTAGAGCGGTATCTTCAATAGTGTGGTGATCATCAATGTGTAAGTCGCCCTCTACATTGATCTTCATTTGGAAGCCGCCGTGCGTAGCAATTTGATCAAGCATGTGATCAAAGAAACCAAGACCCGTAGTGATCTCATTTCCGCCCTGCTCATCCAAATTCACAAACACTTTAATATCTGTTTCTTTGGTTGTACGGATCACTTCTGCCGTACGGGCATTTACGGTCAGATCTTTTAAGATCGCAGGCCAATTCATTGTTTCTGGATGGTATTGAATACCGCGGATTGCCATGTTCTCAGCTAGTTGAAGATCCGTTTGACGATCACCAATCACTACTGAGTGTTGAAAATCGACTTTTCCGCCTTGAAGATACTCTTTTACCATACCCAATTTAGGTTTGCGGCATGAGCAGTTGTCTTCTTCAAAGTGAGGACAGATAAGAACATCATCAAACTTCACGCCTTGAGATTCAAAAAACTCCATCATCATATTGTGTGGTGCATCAAACTCAGCTTGTGGGTAACTATCTGTACCTAAACCGTCTTGGTTTGTCACCATCACTAAACGGTAACCCGCATCTTGAAGAGAAAGCAGAGATGGAATAACCAGAGGTTCAAATTTTAGTTTATCTAAACGGTCTACTTGAAAATCAACAGGCGGCTCAATAATTAAGGTGCCATCACGGTCAATAAATAAAATCTTTTGTTGTTTGCTCACAGGAACTTCCTTTTAATTTTTCTAATTCTATTATTGATATCTCCAAGCCCTTATTCCTAAGCTTGGGGATAAAATATACCAATCACAGTAAGTAAATGAGCAGTAATAGCGAAGGAAAAATGCTTGAGAACAAGGCAAAATTTTTCGATAAGTAGTTATTCTACAATCAAAAATTTTAACGCAGTTATCGAGTATTTTAACTAGCTAGGATGATCAGTTATTTACTACGATTGGTATTAAGTTAATTGATTACGAATAAAGCCTAATGTTTTTTCACACTCTTCGCGGTTACCTACACTGATACGTACACAATTTTCAATCGGCGAGTTACGTAAAATAATGCCGTGATCCCATGCTGCTTTAAATACGGCATCGCCATTAGGAAATTCAACTAATAAATAGTTACCCCATCCCTCATGCACAGTGACACCATTCAATACCATTAATCCAGCGTGTAAATAAGCACGGTTGGCACTTAAATCAAGCATTTGATATTTCATGCGAGCTAAACCGGCTTCAGACAAAGCTTGAGTTGCAATGTCAGCCACAGGAACTGGCACAGGATATGGTGCAATTACTTTAAGCAATACGTTAATTAACTCTTCATTCGCAAGGGTAAAACCACAACGTAACCCTGCCAATGCAAATGCTTTTGACAATGTACGTAGAATTGCAAGGTGTGAATAATTCGCTAATAAATCGACCGTGGACTTCTCCATACAAAAATCGATATAAGCTTCATCCATCACGACAATGGCACGATCTTTTGTCATCTCAAGTAATGAAAGGATATCTTTACGATTAACAATGTTACCTGTTGGGTTATTTGGGCTACAAACAAACACCACTTTGACATTATCTAAACTTGCTTCTATTGCAGGGAGATTTAATTGCCAATCAGACGTTAATGGTACGGTTTTAGTCTCTACACCAATTGTTTCTGCACTGATTGAGTACATGCCATAGGTTGGTGGGCAATATAAAATAGCGTCTTCATTTGGTTCACAAAATGCACGAACCAATAACTCAATGCCTTCATCAGCACCACGTGAAGTTAGCACTTGCTCTGGAGCTACTTTTGCATAAGCTGCATAGGCATTAATTAGCTCAGGAGGCTGACATTCACTATAACGATTTAGACGTGAAAAATTGACGTTATACTCATTATCAAATGGAGATTCATTGGCGTTTAACCATACATCCCCTGTGCCGCCAATACGGCGGGCTGAGAGATAAGGCGTTAATGCTTGCACTTGTTTTCTGGCTAACTTTTCCATCATGAATTCCTATTGATTCGTATCTAGCTGATTAGCTTCTAACTTAGCTAACTTTTCAATTCTGATTGTAACCGCTCGTTTGTGAGCATCAAGCCCTTCTGCATCTGCCATTGTCACCACTGTCGGAGCTAAACCTTTCAAACCATCTGCTGTTAATTCTTGCACTGTCATGCGCTTCGAAAAATCAGCCAAACCTAAACTTGAGTAGGTTTTTGTATATCCATAGGTTGGTAATACGTGATTGGTGCCTGAAGCGTAATCCCCAGCAGACTCTGGCGAGTAATTACCTAAGAAAATAGAGCCTGCATTGTCTAATAACGGCAGCAACTCTCGTGGATTTTTCGTTTGAACAATTAAGTGCTCAGGACCATAGAAGTTTGAAATTGATACGCACTGAGTAAGAGATTCTGCAATGATCAACAAGCTGGAGCCTAGCGCTTTACGTGCAATATCAGAACGAGATAACTCTTTTAATTGTTTATCGATTGCATCGGCTACTTGATCTGCAATGATCGGCGATGGCGTAACAAGAACCACTTGAGAATCTGGACCGTGTTCTGCTTGGCTTAGAAGATCCGCAGCAATGAAATCAGGCTCTGCTGTCTCATCCGCAATAACCAAAACCTCAGATGGACCAGCTGGCATATCTATCGCAGCACCACGAAAATCATTGGATACCTGACGTTTGGCTTCAGTTACGTATGCATTACCAGGACCAAAGATCTTATCGACTTTAGACACCGATTTTGTACCATACGCCATAGCGGCAACCGCTTGAGCGCCGCCAATATTGTATACTTCGTCAATCTTACACAATTTAGCGACATACAAAATTTCATCAGCAATAGGTGGAGGCGAACATAACACTACTTTTTGACAACCTGCAATTTGTGCCGGAATACCTAACATTAATACCGTTGAGGGTAATGGCGCACTGCCCCCTGGAATATACAAACCGACTTTGTTGATCGGCATGGTGATTTGTTCACACACCACGCCCGGTTGAGTTTCTACTTTTATTGGTTGTGGCTTTTGTGCTTTGTGAAACTTAGAGATATTACTGTACGCTTGTTGTAGCGCCGCTTTCATCTCTTCAGATAAACGTTCACTTGCGGCATCAATCTCTGATTTAGATACACGAATTGATTCTGGTTTCACACCATCAAACTTTTCAGTCAACGCTAATACACCAGCATCACCGTCTTGTTTAACGGTATTAATCACACTAGTTACCGCTGCGGTAATATTTGCGCCTTCGCTAATAGCAGGACGTTGTAATACGGTATCTTGTTGTGAGTCACTGAGTGATTGCCAAACTAGAGTTTTCATAATGGTTACTCCATCATCTTCTCAATTGGCAATACAAGAATAGAACTCGCACCCAGTGCTTTTAGCTGCTCCATTGTTTCCCAGAATAGATTTTCGGTACTTACTAGGTGAACCGCTACTTTTGCACCATCACTTGATAGAGGAAGTACTGTTGGATCTTCTGCTCCTGGAAGTAGTGATTTAATCGCTTCTAATTTATCTGTTGGTGCGTGTAGCATGATGTATTTAGATTCTTTAGCCTGAATGCAGCCTTGCATGCGTGTCAGTAGCTTTTCAATTAACGCAGCTTTATCTGCATCGAACTCACCTTGACGTTGAATTAGCGTTGCTTTAGAGCGGAAAATAACTTCTGCTTCTTTTAAGCCATTGGCTTCTAGCGTTGCGCCAGTTGAAACTAAATCAGCAATCGCATCAGAAAGACCTGCGCGAGGAGCAACTTCAACAGAGCCGTTCAGAATACAGGTAGAGAATGGAATGCCTTGTTCGTCCATATAGCTTTTAAGCAGTCGAGGGTAAGTCGTTGCAATACGCTTACCAGCGAGATCTTGTGGGCCGTTGTACGTTTCATCTTTATCGATAGCGATAGATAGACGACAACCACCAAAATCTAAACGACGTAGCGTAGTGAATGCTGAAGGCTCACCTAATGCTTTACGCTCTAAACGCACTTCTTCTAATTCATTTTCACCAATCACACCTAAATCAACCACACCATCCATGATTAAACTTGGAATATCGTCATCACGAACTAATAATAAATCAATTGGCATGTTTTCAGAATGAACCACTAATCGCTCACCTGAAATATTAAATTTCATGCCGCAGCGCTTAAATAGTTCTTGGCACTCTTTAGATAAACGGCCTTTCTTTTGAATCGCGATGCGTAAACGTTGTGCTGACATAATCTCTTCCTTGTAAAAATGTAATTCTAATTTTGTGGTAACTATTTATTACTTAATTTTGGTCATAAAACGAAAAAACCCTCAGAAGTTTTACCTTCCGAGGGTTTGAAATTGTATTCATCGGAAGGAAATTCTAATTGCCTTCCCGGATATGCATATCCTCCCGAAAGACTACTCAGGATGATGGTGATGATGAATGTTCAGACCTTGAATACGCATAATTATAAACCTTTAGTAACAAATTGATTTTGTTTTTAACCTTGTAAACACATTATCAAACTGTGGTTTTATTTCAACAAAAAAGATCATTTTTTTAAAGAAAATTTTTGGAGCACTAAAAGTTTAAGAACTTGCTCTGATAACTGTCTTTTATTCAGACGAAAAAAAACCAGTCATAATGACTGGCTTAATAATTTGGTTTACTTTAAATCAAGAGATTAGAAGTAGTAGTAACCAGCTGCGAATACGTGAGTTTCTTCGTCTACATTATTGTAGCCAGAATCAAGCTCTTGCTTAATATCAATACCCATATCCATATTTTTAGCAATAGTATACATAGCTGCAACGTTCATGAAAGATTGATCTAGATCTTTCATACCTGTTACTTCATCAGTATTTGCTGCATAACCAGCTGCTAGAGTTAGGTCTTCAGTTACTGCGTAGCCTGCTGATAGGTAGTAACCAGTGTTTGTTTTATCTAGGTTCTTAGCGCTTGTATCTTCAATCCAGAAGTTTGCGCCTAGTTTTACTTCACCTAATTTAACATTACCTGTTACAGTCATAACTTGGTAATCAGCATCAGCAACTTTAACATCACCTCTTACTTTACGAGTAGCTTCATCACGTAATTCGTAACCAGCATATACATTGAACGCTTCTTGTTCGATACCAACGTAACCATTCACGCCTTTTTCAGCAGCTACATGAACATCATCAGTTTCGAAGTAAGAAACACCGTAAGCGAAGCCATTTGTTGCGCCTTGGAATTTAACTACGTTGAATGCATCAGACGCATCGCCAGCAGAAGCACCGAACTCGTATGTAAAGTCACCAGCACCATCTACAGCATCTAATGCCGTGTCATTTTCCCAACCGTAAGAAGCGATACCAAAACCAGTATCAAAACCTAACCAAGCTTTATCTACGTCAGTAGCAGGACTTGAATTCTTCTCAGTAGAAGATGCTGATTTCTCTTTGCTGTCTGTTGTGTAGTTCAACATAAAGTCAGTTTCAAAATAACCAACAATACGGTTGTTACGGTAGTTAACAGCAAGAGTTAAACCAGTAGCCCAATCATCATAAAATGCTTTAGAACCAGTATCGTAGTAACCACCAACGCCAACAGAACCAGATACTGAAAATTGGTCTTTGTGCATTGAGTCAAATGCAAACATGTCTTCGTTTTTACTGTTTTGGCTGCTTGTATCAACAGCAAATGCTGATGCTGAGATACTTGCGATTGCAAGCGCTAAAAGAGTCTTTTTCATAATAAGTCCACTGCCTTTTCTTAGAAAGATTTGGAAATCCGTTTTCCGGTTCCCTTTTTTATATATCTGGATTGCTACAGAAGCATCTTAATGTGCAACTTGTTAGCATCTCGATTTCTGGAGAGTACTTTGCTAAATATTTCTCATGGTGTCAACGCGTAAAGTCAAGAAAAGTAAAAATTAATAAAGCGATGCAATACAGCGAGTTACAAGGGGCGGGGTTATTTGTGACGAAGATCAACACTAAAAACATAAAAAACCATAAAAACAAAAAGAGAAAACCAAGAATCAAACATCACAACCACTTGATAAACAAACACATTAAATAAAAATAAACATAAACCACAAAAAAACAAAGCCATACTAAAGCTTATTATTTACAAATAAAAACTGAGAACAAAAAAGGTTAAAAATAATTGATGTTTTACTTATATTTTTTCTATTTTTAAGGATAACAATACAAAATTCATAAGAAAGACTAAAAATCAATTGTGACCTACTTCCCAATTTTCACTTCATAAAAAGAACCAATAAATGTCGAGCCTAAATAAAGAACAAAAAAAAGCTAGCGATTAAGCCAGCTTTGATTGTTATATATTCACATTAGAAGTAGTAGTAACCTGCTGCGAATACATAAGTCTCTTCATCTGCCGCACCGGCTTCAAGGTCTTGACGAATATCAATACCCATATCCATGTTTTGAGCAAGCGTATACATTGCAGCAACGTTCATGTAAGAATAATCAGTCTCGATTTTCGCAATTTCTTTGGTATTAGCGGCATAACCAGCTGCTAATGTTAGATCTTCACTTAGTGCATAACCAGCAGATAGGTAATAACCAGTATTTTCTTTATTACCTAGGTTCTTACCAGTTAGATCACTATCATCGCCATCTTCAATCCAAAAGTTTGCACCAAGTTTAACAGCGCCAAGCTTCACATTACCAGTAACAGTCATTACATCGTATTCAGCTTCATCGCGAGTTTCATAACCAGCGTATACATTAAAGATTTCTTGTTCAATACCAACGTAACCATTCACACCTTTATCAGCTGCAGCATGATTGTCACCAGTTTCAAAGTAAGAAACACCGTAAGCAAAACCACTTGTTGAACCTTGGAATTTAACTACATTAAAGGCATCAGATGCATCACCAGCAGAAGCACCAAACTCATAAGTATTATCACCAGCGCCATCTACAGCATCAAGTGCAGTATCATTTTCCCAACCGAAAGATGCAATACCAAAACCTGTATCAAAACCTAACCATGCTTTATCAATATCTGTAGCAGGACCTGAATACTTATCCGACGAAGAAGCAGCTTTAGCGCTTGGGTCAGTTGAATAGTTAAGCATAAAATCAGTTTCGAAATAACCAACAATACGGTTATTACGATAGTTAACAGCAAGTGTTAGACCAGTCGCCCAATCATCATAAAGTGCTTTAGATTTTGTATCGTAATAACCACCAACACCTACAGAACCAGAAACAGAAAACTGATCTTTATGCATTGAATCAAATGCAAGCATTTCATCATTTTTACTGTTTTGGCTGCTTGTATCAACAGCAAAAGCTGAAGTCGAGATACTTGCGATTGCAAGTGCTAAAAGAGTCTTTTTCATAATAATCCACTGCCTTTTCTTAGAAAGATTGGAAATCCGCTTTCCGGTTCCCTGTTTTTATATAATTTTATCCTGCATAGACCAACACATCTAACCGTATGATTAATCAATGCTTTTGAATTCGAGAGCTACTTTGCAAAATCTTTCTTCTTATGTCAAATTAAAACCTAAAGACTAATAAAAAAACACAAATCAATACATAACAACAACTTAAAACCCAAAAAGGAGCGCAATCAAGGTTTTATCTATTTCAAAAAACACAATTTATAAATATTTATTTCCAACCATAAAAGAATATAACACTATAAATAGTTACAGATTAACCACACCAAAAAATAAAACACTTCAAAAGAGCAAAATAAATTTATTTACCTCGTCCCAAACCTTAACATTTATATTTTTTTTGTTCTCATATCTTGGTTTCGTGACGAAAGTCTCTAATTTATTACACAAGAATCTATTTTTTGCAGGAGATCACATTTAGGCTGGCATGCTACAATGTTTTTTTCTATTCGATTGAGTCGATTCATGTTGAACAAAGCTGTTACTGATTGCATTCGCGAAAGCTATAAAACACTGCAAGACCAACTTCCCGGCTTTATACCTCGCCGCGCACAAAACTATTTAGTAGCAGAAATCGCTAAATCACTTGCTGGTGAATATAGTGAGACGCATCGCATGATTGTGGCAGAAGCAGGAACAGGAATTGGTAAATCCTTAGCTTATCTGCTAAGTGCAATCCCTTTCGCTAAGTTGAATAATAAAAAAGTAGTAATTTCAACCGCGACAGTTGCACTCCAAGAACAATTGGCACATAAAGACTTACCTTTTTATCGCAGAATCTCACCGCTACCCTTCTCTTTTATTATTGCTAAAGGACGTCAGCGTTATTGCTGTAGCCATAAACTGGCTTTATTAGTTGAAACGAACCACGAAGAAGATAAACAAGCAGCCTTATTCACAGAAAAACCTAAAAAGAAAGATTTAGAACTTTTGAGAAGGATGAATAAGGCGCTTTCTGAAGGGAAATGGGATGGCGATAGCGACGGTTGGCCAACAACCATCCCCTCTTCTATATGGCAATCGATTGTTTCAGATAAATATAGCTGTCATAACGGCTTGCCAATGCATCGTGACTGTCCCTTTCAAAAAGCACGAGAACATCTAGATAAAGCAGATGTAGTAATCGCTAATCATAGCTTAGTTATGGCAGATATTGACTTAGGTGGCGGGGTCGTGCTCTCTGAACCTGAACAAACGATTTATATTTTTGATGAAGCACACCATTTACCTCATGTAGCCCGAGAACACTCATCAGCCGCAGCAAATTTAAAAGGAACCGCATCTTGGTTAGAATCGCTAAACAAATCCGTAAGTAAGTTTTGTAATCTTGCCGATCAAAAGCGCGTTAATCGTTTTCAAAATACGCTCCATGAAAACTTACAAGAATTAATTCCCTCTTTGAATCAGCTAAGCAAGCAATTTGATCCCACCTTATTTAACGATGATGGTATTTATCGCTTTGAACATGGTGAAATCCCAACATGGCTTGCGGAACAAGCTAAAGATTTAAAAGAGCTCTCAACTAAAGCAAATCAAGCCTTAGCTAAAATTAGTGATTTAATTTCTGAACGAATGAAAGATGGAGAGCTTGCACCAAGAATGGCTGAGCCGGCATTAGCAGAAATGGGGTTCTATCTTCAACGATTGGAAAATTTGGCTCAAGTTTGGTTCTTAATGGCAAAACCTAATAACGACAAAGGAGCTCCCCTTGCTCGTTGGTTAGAAAAAAGTAAAGACAGAGAAAGTGACGTTGTAATTAATGTATCTCCTCTTGAAGTCGGTTGGCAATTAGATCAAAACCTATGGAGTCGAGCAGCGGGCGCCGTTATTGTATCTGCAACCATGCGAGCTTTAAATAGCTACTCCTTCTTCTGTCGACAAGCAGGTATTTCAGAGAAACCTGAAGATGGTGTTCGTTTTCTTTCTTTAGCCTCACCATTTAATTACCAAGAAAATGCACAACTAGTGATCCCCAAATTACCTATGGAACCTTCTGCTCCTGGTTTCACTGATCTACTAATCGAAGAATTGCCTTTATATCTAGCAGATAAAACATCAAGTTTGGTTTTGTTTTCTTCTTATTGGCAAATGAATAAAGTTGCTGAAAGTATAGAAAAAATAGCAAAAAAACAAGGATGGAGTCTATTGGTTCAAGGTCAAGAATCTCGCCAAGAAATAATTAAAAAACATAAGAAATTATGTGAAGCTAACAAAGTCAGTATTTTATTTGGTACTGGCAGTTTTTCTGAAGGCTTAGATTTACCAGGAAATCTATTAACCAATTTAATTATTACAAAAATACCCTTCGGTGTTCCAACCTCTCCTGTTGAGGAAGCGCATTCTGAATATATTGAAAGCCGAGGGGGCAACCCATTTATGCAGATCAGCGTTCCAGAAGCGAGTAAAAAATTGATTCAATCCGTTGGACGATTACTGCGTAAAGAGGAAGATTCTGGTAGAGTTGTGCTGTTTGATCGCCGCGTTATAACCAAACGTTATGGCAAAGCGCTTTTAGATGCATTACCTCCTTTTAAGAGAGTGATAGAGTAAGCTTTATTACGAAATAATCGCACATTGCGATTCTACTACTAATGCCAATAATTAGATTATTTTAATAATGCTCAATTATTGGCATTAATACCATTATACATATCATTATATTAAGAGCCTGTATGGAATTTCTTGAGCCTAGTACCCTGATTGTTTTGGGATTAGTTGCCTTTATCGCTGGATTTATTGATGCTGTTGCTGGTGGAGGGGGAATGCTAACTGTACCTGCTTTACTTTCAATTGGTTTACCGCCACATATCGCTTTAGGTACAAATAAACTTGCAGCTACTTTCGCGTCATCAACAGCAGCATTGACTTATTTTAAAAAGAAACTGTTCGACCCTAATTTTTGGAAAGCCTCTTTTATTGCTACACTTTTTGGCGCAACCTTTGGCACATTACTTGTAAATTACATTTCAACTGAATGGCTAGAGAAAGGCCTGCCTTTAGTTATTTTAGCTGCCGCCCTTTATACCATTTGGCCAACTCGTGTTATATCAGACCAAAATGTACTCCCAGAGAAAACACCTAAGTTAAAAAAACAGCAGATCATACAAGGCTCAATATTAGGGTTTTATGATGGTGTTGCTGGCCCAGGTACAGGTGCATTTTGGACAGTAAGTAGCATGGCAATTTATCACCTTAATATTTTACTTGCTTCTGGTTTAGCAAAAGCGATGAATTTCACTAGTAATTTTACCTCATTAATTACGTTTGCTATTCTTGGCCATATCAACTGGGCCTTAGGCCTTACTATGGGCGTATGTTTAATGGCAGGAGCATTTATTGGCGCTCACTCTGCTATTCGTTTTGGTTCTAAGTTTATTCGTCCTGTATTTGTAACAGTTGTTTGTATTCTAGCCGTCAAATTAGCTTTAGATGCTTGGTTTTAAAGCCACTCTGTTTATGCCGAGGTTCATATGACAAATTTTAGTTCTATTGAAATCATGCTTGAGCAACTGGGTAAAACGGCTGCTGAAATAGATCGTCGTCGCGGTGAGCAACGTTTACCTTTATTTGATGAACGATTGTTTGGCTGCCGAAGTCGTTACCTTGTTCCATGTATCAATGAAACAAAAGAAACACTCAAATCAATACAGCGTGAAGAACAATCAAACATTCTCACAGCACAACGCGCTGAATACTTAACTCAAATGCTTGTCTCACAGATCCAAGCCGTTCAGCGCGAAGTAGCAACTCAACGTATTCGCTCTAATGAGCCTCGTCCAAAAGGCAGTTATAAAAAACCAATTAGTGATATGTACCAAGACTTAGCCCAACATCAAGAATGGGAGCGTCGATTAACTCAAATGGTACGCGAGCAAGAACATACTGTGAATCAATGTAATTCATTTGCTCAACAACAAGGATTACAAAAAACACTCTTAACCACAGAAAAGCGATTACAACGCTGTAAAGAAGCAATGAAGCGCCTAGAGCAACAAATAACTTATCGAGAGCAGAATGACTAATAAACCTAAACTAACAGAAAACACAGAGACTATTGTGGGTGCAGAAAAAACAAATAGTCCTCTTGATAACGCTCCTGATGACATAAAACTCGCCGTAGATTTAATTTATTTATTAGAAAATAATAATGTTGAAATCAAAACAGCAATTAGCGCGTTAAAAATAGTGCTTAATGATTTCGAAAATAAATAGACATCCAACTCACTTTTGAGACAAGTGCAACCTAATCAAACCTTTATGAAATAGTTCTATTTGATTTGTTTTCATAAAAATTAGATCTATTTCCCAATTAATTTTCATCGAAAATTATTCCTCTTTATTATTTTATTTTAGCCATTTAATATTTATATATAAATAAATAGATTTGTAATAAAAATCAAATCAATAATAAATAATTAAAACGTCATCATATCAGTATTGATAAAAAGCAATCTAATGCTTACATCGACCGGTATTAGCTAGGGTAAATATGTTTTCTTATAATGAAATCCTCACTGACATATCAGAAGAGGATCGCTTAGGCATAGATTTTACTTATGAGCCTGAGTTTGAATCTATTGAAAATGAAATAAACAAAGCCACAGATCTTTTTGCTACAAGCAACACAGACTGGCAGGTGGTTCACGTTAATTCATTGAATTTAATATCAAAAAACAGTAAAGACTATCGTGTACTTTATTGGATGTTACTTTCATTTCAGCATATTTCATCATCTATTGATTATATTTCTCTTTTAACATTAATTAATGAATTCATCATTAAATATAGAGATAACATTTACCCAAAAAGAGCAAAACAACAATATTCCTCTATTAACAAAATAGTTAATGTTATTAATGAAGAAACTAAATCAATAACTAGCAATATGCTAGACATTGAAATTATTGATAATCTAATAGATATTTTATTAAAGTTAGATGAATCAATAATTTCTATTTTCGAGTCAAAAACAGACACTCTTTCTTTATTAATCAGCCACGTTAATAAACATAAAAAACGAGTAACATCAGAGGCTACACCATCAACAATTGAACCAATAAAAACACCTTCAACTCAATCCATTAATACTATATCTCACTCAACAAGCATTTCATTATCACATGCAGATATCGCTAATGAACGTGATGCAAATAAAGCATTACGTCATCTGCAAGAGGTCACTCGTAATCTTTCAAAATATTGGCTTAATCAGAACATTGGTGACGAAAAAGCTTATCAATTAAGTCGTACATTAACCTGGGTCACTATAACTCAAACGCCGTCAAGTAACGACGATAACATCACGACGCTCAAACCTGTTCCACAAGCAAGACAACAGCATTTAATTCAACTAAAAAATCAAGCAAATCATGCAGCCTTGCTTATAGACCTTGAAGAGAGTCTATCTAAGTCTCCTTTCTGGCTTGATGGCCATTTCATGGCATGGGAAACCTTAACTGAATTAAACTATCACGATGCCGCTCAATCTGTAACAGATCAGCTTTCCTTACTTATCAAGAAAGCCCCTAAAATTACAGATCTTAAATTTGATGATGGTTCTGAATTTGCTAAACCAGAAACACAAATATGGATCGAACAACATTGCTCTCAAAATACAAGCCAAACCCAACTAAAACCACAGTTTACCGAAAGAAACACATCAAGTGAGTGGGACTTAGTACTCAAAGAAGCATTACCTTTATTAAAACAAGAACCTTTAAGTGATGTATTACAGCCTCTTATTATTGGGCATCACCAATCTCGCTCTGCACGAGAAGCTTTCTTTTGGCAGTTTTCACAAGCAACACTGTTGTTACATGCAAACAAATACGAACTCGCAGCCCCTCTTCTTCGTTGGTTAGATAATCAATACTCACATTCTGTATTAACATTGTGGGATCCCTTACTTGAAGAACGTTTATTAGATCTTTGGCTTACCTGTCAAAGCAAACTTCCTGTGAAAAAACAAGATACCCAATTAATAATAACCTTACGTGAACGACTCTGTTGCTTAAATCCAATACGAGTACTTAATTACTAAACAGTTTATATATTTGAGCTGTTCTTAAATTACAAATCTAGGAGCCCCCATGTCAAAAGATGGATCTGTCGCGCCAAAAGAGCGTGTAAATGTGACATTCAAACCAGCAACCTCTGATTCAGCCGAAGAGCTTGAATTGCCACTAAAAATGATGGTACTGGGTGATTTCACTCTTCAAGACGATGAACGACAACTCGAAGACAGAAAACCATTCAGTGTCGATAAAAGCAATTTTAATGATGTCATTGAAAAGCAAAATCTGAATATTTCATTTGGTGTAAAAAACCAACTTCAAGATGGCGAAGGCCCTGAAAAAATAGCGGTCGATCTTTCATTTAAAAAAATCAATGATTTTGATCCTGCCAGCATTGTAGAACAAGTGCCTGAATTAAAAGGCTTAATGGATCTACGTGAAGCTCTTGTTTCTCTAAAAGGTCCATTAGGAAATGCACCTTCATTTAGAAAAGCGATCGAAGATGCTCTAGTTGATGAAAGTGCACGTGAAAAATTACTAAACGAGTTAGGTTTAGCAAAGGAAAAGGAATAATCCATGACAGACGTAAGTACAGTTCAAGAAGCACAAAATGACATTACCGTCGGCCTTCTTGATCAAATCGTAGCTCAAACCAATTTAACACCAGAAGATGAAACCTATGGTATTGCTAAACGCGGTGTTAGTGCTTTCATTGAAGAGCTACTAAAACCACAAAACCAAGAAGAACCAGTCAAAAAAGCACTTATAGACAAAATGATTACAGAAATCGATCAAAAGTTAAGTCAGCAAGTCGATGAAATCCTACATCATGAATCATTTCAACAATTAGAATCTTCATGGCGTGGATTAAAATTACTTGTTGATCGTACCGACTTCCGTGAAAACATTAAAATTGAAGTCATTAGCATATCAAAAAATGATTTATTAGAGGATTTCGAAGATGCCTCAGATATTACCCAATCAGGTCTCTATAAGCATGTCTACACTAACGAGTTTGGCACGTTTGGTGGCCAACCTGTCGGCGCTATTATTGGTAACTATCACTTTGGTCCTTCTGCGCCCGATATTAAAAATCTACAAAACTTGGCTTCTGTAGCTGCGATGGCTCATGCCCCATTCATTTCAGCTGCAGGGCCTAAATTCTTTGGTTTGGAATCTTTTGAAGGGTTACCTGATTTAAAAGATCTAAGTGATCATTTTGAAAGCCCACAATACTCAAAGTGGCAAAAATTCCGTGAACAAGAAGATTCCCGATTTGTCGGATTAACCCTGCCTCGATTCTTGCTACGTCAGCCTTATGACCCTGAAGACAATCCAGTTAAAACATTTAATTACCATGAAAATGTCTCTGCTACTCATGAAGATTATTTGTGGGGCAATACTGCTTTTACAATGGCGACTCGTATAACTGAAAGTTTTGCTAACTTCCGTTGGTGCCCAAACATTATCGGGCCACAATCTGGTGGCGCAGTTGAAGATCTTCCCCTTCATCACTTTGAAAGTATGGGCGATATTGAAACAAAGATCCCAACCGAAGTATTAGTCTCAGATCGCCGAGAATATGAGCTGGCTGAAGAAGGCTTTATTGCGTTAACTATGCGCAAAGGATCTGATAATGCAGCTTTCTTCTCTGCAAACTCAGTTCAAAAAGCTAAATTTTTTGGTAATAGTGAAGAAGGTAAAAATAAAGAGCTTAACTATCGCCTAGGAACTCAACTTCCATATCTGTTCATTATTAGTCGTCTAGCTCATTACATTAAAGTATTACAGCGCGAACAAATTGGCAGCTGGAAAGAGAGAACCGATTTAGAACAAGAGCTAAACTCTTGGATCCGTCAATACATAGCAGATCAAGAAAACCCACCAGCAGAGGTTCGCAGTCGCCGCCCTCTACGAGCTGCAAATATTGAAGTCTGCGATGTTGAAGGAAGCCCAGGCTGGTATCGCGTAAATCTATCTGTTCGCCCTCATTTTAAATACATGGGATCTGATTTCACACTCTCATTGGTTGGTAAGTTAGACCAAGAATAATAAGTCCCCTCAGTGCTTAATAAACACTGAGGGATTACAAGCACATAAATTGTCGGATACTTTACCACTTTAAGGATTAATTACACATGGCATCACAACGACTATTTGAGCGATTATTAACAGGGACAACACAACATAATCTTGTCTCTACATCGTTAGAGATTACAGAGTCTATTCGCTTGCATGTCGCTCAACTATTATCAACCCGACAAGGCGATGCTCTTATATGTCCAGACTTAGGTTTACCCGACCTTAATATGTCTCATATGACACCTCATGACGCCATAATTCATGTAAAAAGAGAGGTTGAAAGGGTAATCCACCATTATGAAAAACGCATAACTAACATTAAAGTACATTATCTAGGCGATATTTATAGCCCACTTCACCTGTATTTTGATGTTCAGGGTGACATTATATTCAATGGTAAATGCACCCCTATTTCATTTACAACTCATGCTCAAACAAGCGGTCAAAAAACTAACCACCTTAATATGCAAGGTGCAGCATGAGTTTTAATAACTATTATCAATCTGAACTGGTTGCCTTACGAGAACTTGGGAAATCATTCTCTGAAGAAAATCCAGCTTTGGCACCCTTTCTTGGTCAAGAAGGACTCGATCCTGATATTGAACGCTTGTTTGAGGGCTTTGCTTTTTTAGTTGGCCGTTTACACCAACGTTTAGATAATCAACTACCAGAATTAACTCATTCACTAATGCGATTATTGTGGCCAAACTACGTTCAAGCTATACCAGCAATGAGTACATTAAGATTCACTCCTGTTAGTGAATTAACACAAAAAACACGAATACCTCGCGGTACAGAAGTATTAAGTCAACCTATTGATGGTATTCAGTGCCAATTCAAAACGTGTTACGACATTGATATTTACCCTATCTCTATCCATTCTTCATCATTTATGGCAAATGGGAATGGAGGAATATATCAACTTCGTCTAAAACTAGATTCTGGTATCAACCTTCATTCATTAGGAATGTCAAAACTTAAAATTCATTTTAATGGCGATAAAGCAAGCTGTCTTTCTTTAATCATGGCCTTACGTTCTGCCACAACCCAAGCTGAATTCTGTGCATTAAATGATAACCAAGAACTGATTAATCGAAGTACCTTCCCAACAGAAAGCATTCAATCTGTTGGTTTTTCTACTGATCAAAATCTCTTTGATTACCCACTAAACACATTTGAAGGTTATCGCCACATCCAAGAGTTTTTTTGTTATCCTGAAAAATATTACTACATTGACTTAACCGAGTTGCCAGTTTGGCCAGCTTCGTTTAGTGAAGGCTGTAAATACGTCGATATCAAATTCACTTTAGCCAATATTACTCACCAACCTTTTTATGCTAATCGCGTACAACCAGAACTGTTTTGTACTCCGATTGTGAATTCATTTAAAACAGATACGCAGCCACTTTTATTAACACATCGTAAAGATCAATATAAGATCAAGCCCTCATCATTAAATGACAACCAAAGCACTATTTTATCGATTGAAGAAGTCCATGGCTGGAACCCTGGTCAAAAAGGACGTATAGATTTTTATCATTTCGAATCTTTTGAACATAACGATTCTGATAAATATTCAAACTATTACAGTATTCGACAAGAAAAGAACATTGTAACTGGGCATTTTGATACCTATTTATCATTCCGTTCTCAGTATACCTTTACCAAAAATATAACCGTTTCCCTTGGTGTTACTGCATGTAATGGTCCTTTAGCACAGCGTTTGGCAATTGATTCGATAACCCAAACCACATCGCAAACGACAGGCTCTGTCGAGTTTACCAACATTCGTGCCGTTACTCCTTGTTATACTCCCCCCATTGAAAAAGATGGGCTCTGGTCTTTGATCTCAAATATGTCTCTCAACTATTTATCACTAACAAAGCCAGAAGCATTCAAGCGTATCTTATTGGCTTATGATTTTGCAGGGCAGCAAGATGATGCTAAAGGGAAAAAACACCAACGATTGATTGATGGCATCGAAAACATAACCACAAAACCAAGCGATATGCTTTATGAAGGTGCTCCTGTTCGAGCAATGAATACGCATTTACAGCTCAATAGTAAACACTTTCTATGTGAGGGTGAGCTGTATTTGTTTGCCAGTGTTATCAATGAATTCCTTTCTCTTTACACCAGTATAAATTCATTTAACCAACTTAACGTAACAAGTACTGATGGAGGAGACTATTCATGGCAACCACGAATGGGACAGCAACCTCTAATCTAATGCTTAAACAAATAACAACTCTTGTGGAAGACCTTGATCTTTCGATCAAACACATCGGCCATTTATCACTAATGAAAGCGTTGGATCATATTTGCCACCAGTTGAGTCTGCATTATGATTTACCTCATGATCTAGCGTATGAGCGCATTCAATTTATTGCGAATGCTTCACAGGGTTTTGCACCACGAGAAATCCAATCGGTGTCTATCGCAATACATAGCGATAAATTACCAAAAGTGACTCTAACGCTAAACATGCTTTCTCTGATCGGGGCATCATCTCCATTACCCCATTACTATAATGATTATTTATCACAAGATGAGAATAATGTTCTTAAGCCATTCTTAGATATTTTCCATCACCGCCTCCATCGCCTCATTCGAACCGTATGGCAAAAATACCGATATAACGCGGCATTTAGAGAAGGAGCTAATGACCCTTTTTCTCAACATATTTTTGCGTTATTAGGACTAAAAAGTGAGGAACTCAGAGAAGATAAATCGATTAACTGGCCACGACTTTTCCCTTATTTGGGCTTACTTAGTCAACGAGTTCGTTCTGCAAATACGATTGAAGCGCTGCTGCGTTATTACTTTCAGCATCCCGATATTTACATTGAAGAATGTATTTTACGTCACTGCCAAATCCCTACCACACAACTTTGTGCTTTAGGCCAAAGTAACGCATCACTATCAAATAGCTCAGTATTGGGAGACAATGCTCCCGATCGTGCTAATAAATTTCGTATCCATATTACGCAATTAACATGGGAGCACTTCCATTCATTTTTAATAAATAAACCAAACTGGTTCACTTTAAACAGACTGGTTCAATTTACTGTCAAAGATCCACTCGATTTTGATATTCAACTTCATTTAAAAAACGGAGAACCCCGTCCATTAACGCTATCAGACAGCAACGAATGCTGCTTAGGTTGGACGAGCTGGCTAGGTTCAAGTGCTAATGAAGGCCGTATTACACTTTCAGGAAAGACATTATGATTAACGTAGAACTACCTCAACTAATTAAAACATTAGATAAAGAATCTCACTTAGCATTAGAACAAGCGGCTCAACTCTGCGTTACTCGTGGAGGGAATGAAGTGCTTTGTGAAGACTTTATTCTCGCGGCACTTAATGACCCCCAGAGTTTTTGGAATAAAGCCTGTCAGCAATATCATGTTTCTACCGAACATTTAATTGAAGCATTACAACACGGTAGAAAAAATACATCTTCTGAAAGCAACCACCCTGTACTTTCGACTGCTTTAATTGAATGGCTACAAGAGAGCTACTTGTATTCCATGCTTGAAATGCAACTCTCAGAAATACTTGCAGCTAATTTATTATTAACCTTGCTTACTCACCCTAATAAATATGGACACACACCCTATTATCGAGAACTAAGTGTTATTCCAGCTACATCATTAAAACAGCAAGTCGAAGGTTTAATTAATTCCACAGAACAAAAAAAATCAACAAATCATGAGCATCAAAATGCGCTTGAATCCTATACAACCAATTACACTCAATTAGCAAAAGAAAAAAAGATAGACCCTGTTCTATGTCGAGACAGTGAGATCAGACAAATGATCGACATTTTAGCTCGTCGCCGTAAAAACAATCCGATGATTGTTGGTGAGGCTGGTGTAGGGAAAACCGCACTGGTTGAAGGCTTAGCAATAAAAATAGTACAAGGTGAAGTTCCTGAATTATTAGAACATGTCTCTCTTCTTTCGCTCGATCTAGGATTATTACAAGCAGGAGCAAGCATTAAGGGGGAATTTGAACGTCGTCTTAACTCTGTCATTACCGCAGTTCAAGAAAACCCAATGCCTATCATTCTTTTTATTGATGAAGCACATACGCTTATTGGTGCTGGTGGTCAAGGTGGCAGTAACGACGCAGCAAACCTATTAAAACCAGCTCTTGCTCGTGGAGAGCTTCGGACTATTGGTGCAACTACATGGTCAGAATATAAAAAATACATTGAAAAGGATCCCGCATTAGCACGACGCTTCCAACCCGTCAAAGTGAACGAGCCAACGGTAGAACAAGCCGTGACTATATTACGCGGTTTAGCTGGATGCTATGAAGAAAGCCATGGTGTCTATGTACGAGACGATGCCATTATTGCCGCTGCTGAACTATCAGCTCGATACATTAGTGGCCGACAACTACCAGACAAAGCCATCGATCTTCTTGATACAGCCTGTGCTCGTGTCAAGATCAATCTAAAAGCCAAGCCTGAACCATTAGAAGCACTTTTACACACGATTACCATTACTCAACGTGAACTCAATTATGTAGTAAGAGACCAGCAAGCTGGACTTTCTATTGACACAAATATTATTCTGAATCTTAAATCCACACTTATACACACCCAAGAACAAGCCAATGAATTAGAACTGAAATGGTCAATACAAAAAGAATTAGCGGAAGCACTTTTAACATCAAGAATTGATATATCACAATGCGCTAATGATGAAGATCGTGAACGTTTAATCTGTAATCAACAAGAGATTTATCAACAACTCCTTGAAGCTCAATCATCGGGTTCTTTAGTTAATTATGAAACTTGCCCATCACTGATTGCTGAAGTAGTGTCTCACTGGACAGGGATTCCAATGAGTACCTTACAACGAGGTCAAGCAACCCAAGTATTGAATATAAAAGCACAACTTAAAGAGCAAATTAAGGGTCAAGACCAAGCCGTCATCGCTTTAGAAAAAGCGATCCAAGCAACCGCTGCCGGACTTAATAATCCCAATGCGCCTACTGGTGTATTCCTGTTTGTTGGTCCAAGTGGCGTAGGAAAAACACAAACGGCACAAGCCATTGCTGATTTAATGTATGGCGGAGAACAATTCCTTACCACGATCAATATGTCAGAATTTCAAGAAAAACATACCGTCTCTCGTTTAATTGGATCTCCTCCGGGCTACGTTGGCTATGGTGAAGGCGGCGTATTAACTGAAGCGGTACGTCAAAGACCATACTCAGTGATTCTATTAGATGAAGTAGAAAAAGCAGATCCTGAAGTAATGAATATCTTTTACCAAATCTTTGATAAAGGCACCGCTAATGATGGTGAAGGTCGTGAAATAAACTTTAAACAAACATTAATTATCATGACATCTAATCTCGCTTCAGATCAGATTGAAGCTCTTTGTAATCAAGACGATAAACCAACAACAGAAGCACTTACAAAAGCCATTCGTCCAACCTTAAATCAATATTTTAAACCTGCATTAGTCGGCCGAATGAATGTCGTTCCTTTCTTCTCGCTTGATTTAGAAAGCATGGAAGCCTTAGTCTCAATTCGTTTAGAACAGCTAAAAACACAACTGACCAAACAGAACATAGAACTTACTTATAATGAAAACATCATTCAACACATTGCTAAAAGTTGCACATTAACTGAAACAGGAGCAAGAAATATAGATGCCATTATCAACACTCAATTAAAGCCTGCATTTTCTTCCCAAATATTACTAGCGCTCGCTCGACAAGAACCTCTAAGCCAAATATCTATCGATATTGACAGCGACGGGCACGTCTTTTGTGAATTTGGGGAATAATCATGCAAAAGCAAGGACAAAGTATCGTCAATAACCAACACGACGAGCTGGGTGAGTTTACCCAATGTTGGTTATCTGGTGTTCTTAAACATAGTGGCGCTCAAAAAGTCATTTGTTTCTTATCTCAAGTATCAGGAACACAACTTTTTAAAATGGCTGAAGGTGATACTCAACGTAATGATCAACGTACAATTAAATTAACCTATTTAGAGCATAATCACGTTAAAAATAAACGTCTTAATACTGATTATCGAGAATTCAATACCTTAACTCTTTGCATGGCAGAAGGACGTAATTTTAATCTTCATTTTAGCCAATGCAGCGAAGAAATTAAGGATTTGCTTTTTGAACAATCAGAACATTACTCATTAACTGATGGTGAAGTCGAATTCATGCCATTAAAGAATTCCCAACAAAGAGTATCTGGAGTTCTGATGTTCTATTACCCAAGTTTTTCTTCTTATAAACAAAGCGACCGACAAACTATCCATACTCTGAATTCTTTAGCGGTCGATCGTTTAGCTTCTGCGCTAAAAAAACAACAAAAGTCACTAGAAGCGAAACTAACATCGTATGCTAACAATACAGATATTCCTTCTGATCTCAATATCATTGGTAATAGCCAAGCAATAAAAACAGTCCGCTTAACCATTTCTAAAGCCCTGCATATTAATCGTAATGTCTTAGTTACAGGAGAAACCGGCAGTGGTAAAGAGCTGATAGCAAAAGCCATTCATCAATTTGGTAATCGTAGAAACGAACCTTATGTCGTTCAAAATTGCGCCTCGATTCCAGAACATTTATTAGAAAGTGAATTATTTGGATATCAAAAAGGCGCATTTACAGGAGCAGACAGAGATTACATAGGACTAATACGCTCGGCAGATAAAGGCATTCTTTTCTTGGATGAAATTGGTGATATGCCGAGTTCATTACAAGCTAAATTACTTCGTGTATTAGAAGAAAAAAAAGTGAGGCCTCTTGGTTCAACCACCCTTTATGATGTTGATGTAAAAGTCATTTCAGCAACACATCAAGCTTTAATAAAGAAAATAGAACAAGGGGAATTTCGCCAAGATCTCTATTTTCGATTAGCTCAATTCCCTATTGCCCTTCCTGCTCTAAGAGAAAGAGAAGGTGACGTGGCATTACTCAGCCATTTCTTTGCCAACAATTACGCGCAAGAACAACATCAAGCAACTCCCGAATTAACCAAAGAGTTTATTGAATATCTAACAACCTATTCTTTTCCCGGTAACGTCCGTGAACTCAAAAATATCATTGAACGTTGTTGTATGGAGGCTCCTGAAAGTAAGAAACTAGACAAAATCGTTATTATTCAAGTCTTGAACGAACTCATGATGATGACCCCTCAGAGACAGAATGAAAACCAACAAACTGGCAGTCTTTCTTCTCAAATCGAACAATTTGAAAAAACAGTTCTAATGGCATATTTAGAAAAACACCAAGGACACCTTCAAACGGTTGCAAATAGATTGGAGCTTTCAAAGGGCTCACTTGATTATCGATTAAGAAAATTTAACTTATCCGCCAAGGAATGGAGATATTAAGCATGTTGTTACGCTTTTCACTACTCATAACTATCTCGCTGCTTTCTGCATGCAGTAATTACGATGATTATCGTCCCGTTGGCGATCCCGAACCACAAGAACAAACAACCCTAGTTTCAGAGGAGGAATAACATGGAACTGGCCTTTGATATAATTCAATCACACGATCTTCCTATCGACACCCTGCCAACATTCACCTTCAAAAAAACGGGAGGCACCATAGGTCGTAGTCCTAATGCCGATTGGTATATTGCTGATTCAAAACGTCAGCTCTCAAATGTTCACGCCTCTATAAGTTATGACGACGAACAATACTTCATTACAGATAACAGTACTAATGGGACTTACTTTAATGGACAAGAAGCGTCTTTAAACAGCGGAGAATTACACCCAGTGTCTCACGGTGATGTGTATGAACTAGGTTTTATTAAAATTAGAGCTCGCATCCTTCAAGACCCTACTAATTATTCATCTCCAGAAACAAACAGCAACAAGAGTTTAGATCCATTAGCTAATCACGGAACTGATCAAAATCCATCGGTTTTTGACATGATCCCTGATGACAGTTTTTTAAGTAATACTCCAATCGAGGAACTACTAAATAGCGATGAAGAAATCCTTCTCAAACAGGTTAAAGATACGGTTCCCTCTCAAGCAACCGTTGATGACTCGTTACTCAAAGAACAGTTTATTTCACCAGTATTAAAAGACGACATCATTAATGAAGACATTGAACTTGAAGCACAACCCATCGAATCATATGACTCAGAAAAAGTAGAGACTAAGAAGTCACCACAAAAAACTGAGCAAACTAAGATAACGCCAACAGAAAACCATAATGATGCTTATTTAGCAGCCTTATCAAAAGGGCTTGGTATCGAATTAGCAAATTTAGAAAATCCAGAACAAACTCTATTTGATATTGGATCGGCATTACGAAGTTCTGTTAATGGTATTCAGCAATTACTTCGCACCCGAACTGAAATTAAAAACAAACTGACTGCTAATGCAACCACAATTCAAGCACAAGGAAATAATCCTATTAAATTTAGTCATGATGTCAATGATGCCTTAAATGTCATCATTAATCATAAACCTGGCTATTTACAAGGTATCGAAGCCATCAACCAAAGCTGTAAAGACATCCAAGCCAATCAACTCGCCATCCATGACGCTTGCCTGCACACCTTAGATGCTTTGATTGAAAAGTTATCACCGCAAACCTTGATATATCGTTTTGTTCAGGATGGTGTACAAAACCGATTCGGCAAAGCAGATGCTCAATACTGGCAATCCTATACAAAATTACATGAAAAAATAAGCAAAGATAAAGATTGGCGAAATGCCTTATTAGAGCAAGATTTTGCTAAACAATATGAGTCTCAATTACAGATGCTGTCCGCAGCGCTTCGCGTTTAGTAACCAAATTATGAGTGATAAAAAGGACGTAACTATCATGAAAAAACTGTTTTCTCTCATCACCCTACTTTTTATAAGTGCGTGCAGCAATACTCCTGATCCAACCTATGTTGCATTAACACTTAATGCATCTGCAAATCTAAACCCAGATCATGTCGAACGCCCGTCTCCACTAGTCGTCAAAATCATTGAAATTTCATCAATAACCAGTTTTGAAAATGCCGAATTCTTTGATTTATATAATAATGCTAAATCAACACTTGGCTCTGATTTTATCGCCCAAGAAGAGCTAATTCTAAGACCAGGAGATAAAAAAACCATCAAGCTAAAATTAGACATCAAAGGTCAATATCTTGCAGTGATCGGAGCTTATCAAAATATCGAAAGTGCAGATTGGTATTACATTTATAGCGTAGAGCCTGAAGAAGCACAAAAAATAGAATTAATTGCAACAGACAGCGCCATTGTAAAACTAGAACGAGTAAAAAAGAAACCAACACCATCCAACAATAGCACGCGTATATAGAGGGCTGATAAATGCAAAAAGTAATCTGGAAAGAAGGCATGCTATTGCGCCCTCAACACTTTCAGCAAAATGATCGCTATTACCAACATCAACTGCAAGTCAGAACACAGCAGCAGCATAGATTCAATTGGGGATTTCACTCATTAAGCTTTGATAATCATCATTTATCAGTGGGGAAAATTGTCATCAATCAAGCCTCCGGTATTCTACCGGATGGCTCTTTATTTGATATTCAACATCAAACAAACCCTATTGTTTGGGAGTCCGACGCACCAGCAACCAATCTAAATCTGTATTTGGTTATTTCACTGTCTACAATAAATAGCCCTGAAGCTCGTACTGAAAAAGAAACCGAAATAAACACACGCTACGTCTCTTATGACCTGACCGTTTCTGATAACAATGCACAAGTCCAAAACCTACAAACAATCAGCTGCGGCGAATTAGATTTCCATATTATTACCGAAAAGGAAATAGATAATCATTGGGTAAAACTAAAACTGTGTGAAATCAAACAAGTTACACCTGAAGGAGCGATTCAACTAAACCCTAATTTTGAAGCTAGCTTTATCAATGGTTTACACTCTTCATTAGTGCACAGATCATTACGAGAAGTGCTTACTTTAGTAACCCATAAAGCAGACATATTGGCAGAACGTATAACTCAATCAGGGCACGCGACATCAGAAATAGGTGATTTTTTATTATTACAATTACTAAATAAATACGAGCCTCACCTTAATTATTTAAACAAAAGCTCTTACTATCATCCCGAAGAACTTTTCTTACTTCTTGCGTCATTACAAGGTGAACTCTCAACTTATGACTCAACTCATCGCCGAGCGAACCTTGAACTCGCTTACAATCACAAAGAGCAAGGTGACGCTTTTGAGAAAATATTATTCCAACTTCGTAAACAACTAAACCAATCGTTAAAACAAAACGCGTTTGAAATCCCACTTCAAAAACGTAACCACGGTGTACTGATCGCGCCAATATCAGATGATACTTTATTACAAGAAGCGACCTTTATTCTGGCTGCACGCTCTCACACCGATGAAGAAACCCTACGTAAGCAATTACCACCACAACTAAAAGTAGGGCCAGTTGAAAAAATTCGCAACTTAGTAAACCTACAACTGCCAGGAATAACATGTCGCTCTCTCTCTGTCGCACCAAGACAAGTTCCATTCCATGGTGACTATTGTTATTTCACCTTAGATTTAAACACGAATGATCGCTCACAACTCACTCAATCTGGTGGGTTTGCCTTTCACATTGCAGGCGACTTCCCTGAACTTTCACTCTTCTTCTGGGCAATAAGGAATCGTTAATATGAACAGCAGTAACATGGATGACCGCACTGTTCTTATCACGCAAGAACCGCATCAAATTAATCCTGTATTAACTCAGAACACGAGTGCACCCAAGTTTGACCAGTTACAAGACCGTATGGTTTATGCAGCCCGCATAAAACCAGAAGAATATAATTTTGCAGGGAATAATCCACTGATCAGTGCCGCTTCTTCCCTGCTTTGCATCACCTGTGATTTAAAGAAGGAAAGCTATCAAGACATTGAACTTCTAAAACCAAAACTAGTTGAAGAACTGAAGTCATTTGAATTTCAGGCTTTAAATTCAGGAGTAGAAAACAACTACGTTGCACTGTCTCGTTATTTATTATGTTCATTTGTTGATGAAATAATTGTTACTACTCCTTGGGGTTCTGAAAGTCACTGGGCTTCTCAAAGTATGTTGAGTAGCTTTCATAATGAAACTTATGGTGGTGAAAAATTCTTTCTTTTATTAGAAAAGCTTAGTCGTAACCCGGCAAAGTACTTAGACCTCTTAGAATTAATGTACTTATGTTTAAGTCTAGGATTTGAAGGAAAATACCGAGTTTTATCAAGAGGGTTGGTTGAACTTGACGCGATTAGAGATTCCTTATATCGACAAATCCGTTCACTCCGAGGTGATGAAAAGTCAAGCTTATCTCCAAACTGGGAACCGAAACAAGTCCAGCGCCATAAGCTCACAAGACAAACTTCATGGGTTGGTATTGTCTGCGTCGTAACTATTTCGTTATGCGCTATTTATGGTGGCTTTTACTACGTTTTAAATCAGCAATCAGAACTCGTTATTCATGCTTTTCAGCAAATTGAATTATAGGATTTTCACGGATGAAATCATTTTTTAACTCATTAATAACCATTTTAAAAAAGACATGGTGTTGGAGCTTACTTTGCTCGTTACTTATCGCCTTGGTTCTTTGCCTATTTGGTAAGCATATTGCTATCGCCAATACCCCGCTAATCGAAACTACTACAGGTAAAGTACTTACGGTTTTTATCTGCTTATTATTATGGGCCTCATTCAACCTTACCCTTTGGTGGTTAGCTAAACGCGAAGCACAAAAAGAAGAAAATAAAGAAGCGTACGAAGCAGCTCAATCAGAGCTCGCCTATATACAAGAGCATACATCTACATTAAAAGAAAAATTAGATGCTGCTATTGCCACCATAAAGCGAGCTGGATTGTATGGAAAACTAAGCAATAACGTCAAATATCAACTTCCTTGGTACATGGTCATTGGTCCTCAAAACAGCGGAAAAACAACGCTACTAGAATGCTCTGGTCTAGATTTTCCTCTAAACCAAACAGATGGCCATTACACTAGAGATATTCAAAACAGCCAACATTGCGAATGGTATTTTGCCAATCATGCAGTATTACTTGATGCAGCAGGTCGTTTTTTTGATCTACATGAAAATGAATTAAATAAACCTATTTGGAACCGTTTTTTAAAAGCATTACACAGCAAGCGCCGTCGTCGTCCACTTAATGGGGTAATTTTAACAATTGATATCACCACCTTACAATCCCCCGATGAAAGCAGCATTGAAGTACAAGCTCGTTATGTAAGAGAGCGATTACAAGAAATAAGGCATGAACTTAATTCAGATATGCCAATTTATTTCTTATTGACCAAAATGGATAAAGTCGAAGGGTTTGAACCCTTCTTCTCCTCGCTTTCTCGTGAAGAAATGGACCAAGTATTTGGAATTACATTTAATGAAGGTGAAGGACAGCAAGCCGATAAAATCAAACAAGAATTTGAAAAGTTAATTCTGCGTATTGATTCACAAGTTATGTCTAGGTTACATGACGAACGTGACGTAATGAAACGTGCAGAATTATTGCAATTCCCAAGACAGCTCAGCTTTCTTGCTGAACGTCTGGCATTATTCGCTGAACTTGCCTTTACCAAAACGCGCTACCATCAAGCTTCTCACTTACGTGGCTTATATTTAACTTCTGTGCCTGCACCGACCAATATACATACCGACTCTAGCACTTCAAATATAGGAAAAAATCTAGGTATAAGTTCACGAGTATTGCCAACTTACCAACACCAACGTGGGTTCTTCATTCGTAAGTTATTAGATGATGTTATCTTCCCAAACAGTGAATTATCAACACTCAACGAGAGTTATGAGAAAAAAGTTAAACTTAAAAATATTGCAATCTACGCAAGTTCATTTGCTATGGTTATTGGGCTTGGATCATTATGGGCAACTAGCTTTTTAAATAACCATAATAAACAACAGCAACTACTTGAATTAGCCGGTGACTATAATCAAAACATTGTCCACCTTTCTCCGTTAGCGCCTTCAATTGAGCTATTACCAACACTTGACGCTTTACTAAAAGCTACCCAAATATACTCAGAAGAAGAGGATAAGTTTCCAGAAAATATAGCAGGGTTACAGCAAGGTAATACACTAAGAACAGCCGCAAATAGTGCTTATCATCTGCAGTTAATTGAACTACTGCTACCTAAAATCACTAGCGAACTGGAGTATCAGGTAACTAATAATCAAGATAACCGTGAGTTTCTTACTCCTTCCTTACGCGCTTATTTAATGTTAAATCTGCACGAGCACTTAGATGCTAGTTATTTAAAACAGTGGATGGGGCTCCATTGGTCTTATGTATACAGTGGATCTGCAACAGAACAAAATTCACTACAAACTCATTTTGCAAATTTACTCGATATTGGTTTCGCTCCAGTCTCTTTAAACGACAATTTAGTCGCTAAATCACGCAAGTACCTCAGAGAAGCAGATACATCTGCATTGGTTTATCAGCAATTAAAACAAGATGCAAAGGAGATGGATTTACGAGACATTAAACTAAGCGATCACCTTGGTCCAAATCAAAATATATTTAATCATACCAATACATTAATCCCTGGTTTATATACACAAGAGGGGTATCAACGTGTATTTCTAAATAAAGGCCTCGATCAGGTCAAACAATTAATTGATGAAAATTGGGTCATCGGATTATCTAGCGATTTAAGTACCAACGAGATCCGCGCATTATATGCCGAAGTAGAAGACCTTTATTTTCATGATTACATTCGCTATTGGAAAGAAGCCGTTGATCAATTACAAATAAAACCCGTTAAAAATATAGACGAAGCAATCCTTCAAATCGCTAATATGACAGGATCAAGCCAACCGGTTTTAAAATTGTTAAATTTGGTACGTGAAAACACTACTTTTATTGACCAAGCTCAACTGGCATCTAATGCCGCAAAAACGACAAAGAAACTACCGATTAATACTAAACTCAAAAAAGTAGCATCTCTTGGGTTGCATAGTGTTGAAGAGCGCTCACAAAGTGCTAGAAAAGCGGTAAGTAACCAATTTGAGCCACTAAACCTACTATTAACAGATAAAGCACAAGCAACCATACCTCTTGAAGATGCCTTAGTGGTTATCAATGAACTCAGTGGTCGTTTATCTATGGTGAAGTTCTCTCCCAATCCTGATCAAACAGCGTTTAAGATTGCAAGAGATCGTATGCAAGGGATACCAAACGAATTAAACGATATTCGAGTCATGGCAGAGACACTTCCTCAACCATTACAGCAATGGTGGAAACAAATCTCAAATAACGCTTGGGGAATCACCTTACATCACTCGCGAGACTATATTCAAATGGTCTATCACGATAAAGTAGTTACTCATTATGATGTAGCATTATCCGGCCGCTATCCATTTAAAAACAGTAATCAAGACGTAAACATTGCTGATTTTGACGAATTTTTCCAAAATGGGGGAATTCTCGATTCTTTCTTTGATGCCTATTTAGCTTCATTCGTAAATAAGCAAAAAGGAAAGTTTGAGCAGAAAACATTACATGGTCATTCCCTTGGTTTATCTCGTTCATTTTTAAATCAATATAACTACGGCCTAACCATCCAAAGAATGTTTTATGGGTCTAAAGGCAAAGAAGCCAATGTCTCTTTCCGTATCGCTCCATTTGAATTAGATGCTAGCGCACTTCAATCAACTTTCTATTATGGAAAGAAAAAATTTGCTTATCGTCATGGTCCAATTCAGAAAAAGCGCTTTACTTGGCCTATCACAAATCAACGTCAGTACGTAAGTTTTGTCCTTCAAGACTTAAGCGGAACAAAAGTCGTTAACCAACAGAACTCTGGGCCTTGGGCTTTTTTCAGAGTACTTGATAAATTTAGTGTCAATAGATACCGAGGAAATGATGTAATTAAACTCGATTTAGAAAATAAAGGAATGAAAGCAAAATACTTAATTTACAGTGATCGCACTCCTAATCCATTTAATCGAAAAATATTAACTAATTTTTACCTTCCAAAAAGGATTAATGGATGAGCCAGCAATTTCAAACGGCTCACTTCTCAGAAGAGGGAAAGGTAAGGGACAAAAATGAAGACGCTATTTTGTCCTTTACCGAGCAAGGGATCTGGATTGTAGCTGATGGTATGGGTGGATATGAGTATGGCGAGATAGCCAGCAATATGATCACTGATGCTTTTCAATCTGAGCTATTGTACGGAACGATAGAACAAAAAATTGAAAAAGCAAAACGAATGTTGAGTAAAGTGAACCATCATTTGAGCCAAGAAAAAACCCTTTCTCACAGTGCTGTCATTGGCAGCACTGTTTGCATGCTTATTGCCCATAATGGGCACATTGCTTGCCTTTGGGCCGGAGATTCTCGCTGCTACCTCTTTCGTCATAATAAGCTTTATCAAATTTCACAAGATCATACTCGTGAGCAAAATGGCAAAGAAGCATTGACCCAAGCAATCGGAATGGGAAGTAATTTAACCATTGATCATTGCATTGTTCCCTTGCAGCATCAAGATACCTTCTTACTCTCTAGCGATGGTGTCCATAAATATCTTGCGAGTTCTATGATAGAAGCCTGTATGGCACTCCCTAGCGCATTAAAAGGTTGCTACCACTTAAAAGAACAAGTGTTACTTACCGAAGCAAACGACAATCTATCCGCAATTATGATTAAGGCGAATCGATGACTGAAATGAATATTAACCAGTTTCTTTCTGATGAGTCTGACTTTGACGATGATAACTCACTCTCTAAAAAAAGACCTTTAAAGCCGATTCCAAAAGTCATCAATGGCCGCTATAAAATAAAGCGCGTTTTAGGCGTGGGAGGAATGGGAATTGTTTATCAAGTAGATGATTTATTGTTGAAAAGTATTGGACTAGAACAATATGAATTCGCTATTAAAGTATTAAATAGTGAATCCGCTGAATTTAATGATGCGGATTTACTTTTAGTTAATGAGTACTTACAAGCGAATCAATTACAACACCCGAACATTGTCCCAATACAACACTTAGCATTGTGTGAAGAATCACTACGAGGGTTTCTAGTAATGCCTATGGTAAAAGGAGAATTACTGTCTTTACTGCTTGATTCCCCTTTTGAGAATATCCCTGATGATGCTCGTTTAAAGTACGCATTTATATTAATAAATTGTTTACTTCACTGCCACAAACGAGGCGTTATCCATGGCGATTTAAAGCCCAGCAATATTCTTATCTCTAACAATAATGAGCTGCATCTTTTTGATTTTAGTATCAGTCGAAATATGGACCCCAATAAAAATAATTTTGCGATCAACTTTAATCAAGTTCATGCATGGAGTGGGGATTATGCTGCACCTGAAGTACTTCAAGGCAATGCGCCCACGATAAAAAGTGACCTCTACTCTCTCTCAATTCTACTTTATAAACTCTTACTTCGAACTCACCCCTATCAACAAAAAGAAAGTACCGTCGGGACAAAAACCAAAGAGCAACAAAAGATACATAAATTACTTCTTCAGGCAATGGGGCCAGTACCTGCAGAAAGAATTTTAAACTTTAAAGCCTTAATCTCTGTATTTAAAGAGATTAAAAATAAACAAACTATAGAAAAGAAAAAACCATTATTACAAAAGGTAACTTCCGTATTTTCACGGCATTAAAGTGGATAAAAAATGATATAAATTTAACGCTATGCAATTTGCTCCATTTCTGCAGAACTAAAACTAGAGATCTGATTACGGCCTGATGTTTTTGATTCATAAAGAGCAAGATCAGCACGCTTATAGCTTGACTCACTGCTGATACAGATGTCCGTAAGACCACCACTGATCGTAATTTTTACACCTTCATATAAATTTATAGCTACTCGTAAACGGTTTAAAATAATATCCGCCTCTTTCAGTGTGGTATTAGGGAGAATAATGGCAAACTCTTCTCCCCCAATACGAGCAACGAAATCAGATTTTCTACCTTCAGAATCTAAAATGCTTCCTACCTGGGTAATCACTTTATCCCCAACATCATGCCCATATTGGTCATTAATTCTTTTAAAGTGGTCAATATCAATAATCGCTAAACAAGACTTGCCAATCTCATTGTTCGTCTGCTCTTCATCAACAATAGATAAAAATTCACTCTCGAATTTACGACGATTCCAGCATTGAGTTAATACGTCTTTCTCACTTAAATCTCTAAGTCGATTTTCTAGTTCTTTTCGAGCTGTAATATCAACGAATGACGCAATAAAATACTCCATTTTACCGTCATAATTACAAATAGCTTGAATACGTAAAATCTCGGTTAATAAAGTGCCATCCTTTCTTTTATTTGTTATCTCACCTTCCCATAAACCATTAGACTGAATCGCTGCCCACATTGAAGAATAAAAACTTTTCTTGTGTTCTCCTGACTTAAATATCGATGGAGATAACCCTAATACTTCATCTTCTTCCCAGCCACTTAAACGAGTGAACTCCTCATTAACCTTAATAATACGGTTATTTTTATCGGTAATAACAAGTGCTGACATCCCATTTAGTGCAGCTAAAGCTAATTGACTTTCCAAACTAGTGGTTCTATGTTTTGCAATATAACGAGCAATCAATACCGATATAAAAATGATAACGATCATTGCCATTATTGATTCATAAATAATAAACGTGAGTTTATGATCTAAATTTGTCACTTGTAATGTATTAGGACTACTCAATATTAAATAAAATGAACGACTCGCAAAATCACCATCAAATATTAATTTTGTATACGAGTAAGCATTTTCCTTAGTTGAAAAAATACCAGAATTTTGAGATTTTATCTTTTCCCATAGTTCAGGGCTTTCAATAGATAAATTATAGCTTCTTCGTTCAGGTATAAGATGGCCCAATGTTTTAGAACCATCTTTTGATGCAAGGTAATAGCCCTTCTCATTAACAAATTCAACAAGATCTTTTCCCTCTAAAGAATCCTCTAACTTTGAGATAATCTCATAAAGATCTAAATTGAAAAATAAGTATCCTTTTCGCTCTTCACCGATTTCAACGGGAGTAAAAATTCGTAATGAAGGCCTCGGTGGCATAATAACTTGCCCATGCTCGACTTCTAGATCAATACCGAAAAAACCTAACTCATCAGCTTTGAGAGTTTGTGCGTAGAGAAAATAGTCTCGTTGAGATTTATCTTGAAGTTGATGTATCGAAGTTATATTAATTTGAGAATTTTTCTCATCAAGACGGGAGATCTCTTTTCCATCAATACCAATAAAACGGATCTGAGAAATGTACGCATAATTTGTCGCAGTTAATGACCAAAGAGACTCTAACAGTGCTCTATTTTTTGTAGAGGGATCCTGTATAAATTGCAATAGCATTCTGTTATCGGACAGTAATTTTAAAGAAGTCCCTAACTCAGAAGCAATTGAATAAATCTCTTTTTGGCTAACATTTAATTGATGCTTAGCTGTATTTTGTCTCTGATATTGGATGGCATTTAATTCCGTATGGTACAAGCCCCAAAAATAGAAAACCGGTGTGATGCCAATCAATAAGATAGTAACAAGAAAATATTTTATTTGTTTATAAATCATACAACCATTCAAAATGCCAATTTTTACCCGTCGCATTCTATCAAATTAATATAATTAATTAGTGATCTCGCTCTAATTGTTTATCTGAATATGTTGTTTAATTACGGTGTAATATTTACAGCAACTATACAAAGATAAAGCATCAATGGTAATGTATATATATTTAATACTAAATATCACTAATTCTATAAATAAATTCGGTTTTTCTCTGAAATTTAAAAATCGTAATTTAAGCTAATAGTACTGTAAATTTCATCATGAGATTTACCAGTAGCAACAACGCTATTATAAATATATTCAGCATCAAGCATTAAAGATAAGCTTTCCATTAATTTGTTTTTTAAATACCCATGCGTTGTCGTTGTACTATTTGAATCACCATAATCCATACGTATTCCGCCACCTATTTCTAAGCCATCTGCAATTTTACTCTCTCCTTCAATAAAAAGGTTTGCGATCACCTCATCTTCTGAATGATTTGGGAGATCACTATCAAATCGTTGACGTTTCGAATAGCGATAACCAGGACCAGCTCCAATATCTAATGATGTCTTTTCTGAATCAACAAGATTGGCACCAAAGCCACTTACAAGCAAAACTTGCTCTCGATAAGTAGCAAACTGGTCATGTTCATATTTTACATTACCAAAGATAAAGAAGGTTTCTGACATATCATGTTTCAGATCATAAGTGGTTTTATTTTTATTTGTACCGTCATCACTGTCATTTCCTTTTGTATAATACGTAGAGAATGCTGCGGTATGGTGCCATAATTCTTCTTCGTATTTTAAAATCATACCCGAGTTAACCGACATGGAAGTTTCGTCTGTTTTTGTATAAATAAAACCGACCTTCGCATCACCGCTAAACTCACCTGAAGCTGTAATATCTTCAGTTTTAGCAATGGTTGAAAAACTCAATAAAATCAATGTAAACAATAAAGACGCTACGGCGGGTAATTTGAACATATGCTTCCTTAACAGAGTAAGTAAAATAAGCGGTATTATAACGGAGTATCATAAACAGAATGATAAACCCACTCTAACGTATTACATTTAAGACACGTGAAAATTACGTAATTTTACCTAAATTGAACGTAGCCGTTTGTTTATTAATCACTTAGCATGTTTTTTATTATTTTCCCTTGCAATCTAAATGAGCATGTTCAATAATCCCTCTCGTTCTACGGAACTACAGAATCTATGGAGGCCCTGGTCCTCCCGCAACACTAACTCGTGAACTCGGTCAGGCCTGGAAGGGAGCAGCCGCAGCGGGCGACGTGTGTGCCGGGATGTGGCTGGGGCTTCCACCCTTTTAAAAAACCGCTTTTATTAGCGGTTTTTTATTGCCTGAAATTCCGCTTTGAACTTAACGCTTCCTCTTGTCACATATAGTAATACCAATCGTAGTAAATAACTGATCATCCTAGCTGGTTAAAAGGAGAGATGGTTGGATCTACAAATCAACTTCGCCCTAAAACAATTCTAGCCGGAATTGATACTCAAGCCAGTGGCGCTATTGAAGGCGATAGTATCAATACTGTGTGTGACTACCCAAAAGCGGACGCCGCCAAAGCATGGAATCACTTAATGAACCAAACTTTTGTTGATTTTCAGTTCCATCCAGAAACCCCATCAGATTGGTATTTTCATAATAACAATAATAGTACGGACTTATCTTATATTCGTTTCATGCACAAAATAAAAAGAAGAGCTCAGATAATTGCTATGTAAAATATATCGAAGCTAAAGACGAAAATACTCTTCCTATTTTTGAATTTGTTAATACAGGGTGTTAATCGCATAGCTACATAATAAACAGACAACCTTGATACAAAAATAAATGTAATTGCGTATATTTAAATTATATTTATTGGGATCTGCCCTGTAATTTATAAATACTTCCTAGCACATATTTATTTCTATTCTAATCTTAATTCACATCAATTAAAAAGTTAGTTGATGTTTTTGAATTACCTTTAAGGATATGAAATGGAACATTCAAAGTTAAAAAGAAAACATAATTATAAATTTGCCCTCTCTACACTCACTCTTTCTTGTTTAATGGCATTTAATGCTCAAGCGGCTGTAGATTGTATCCCTCTTGAAACATGGGATGCTGGCAAAGTTTATAACGGTGGAGAAGAAGTAAAACAAGGCAGTAATGCCTATAAAGCAAAGTATTGGACTCAGAATAATGATCCCGCGACCGCTGGTGAATGGGGCGCATGGCAGGACTTAGGTGTTTGTTCTGGTGAAGCAGTTAATATCGCACCAACCGTTGATTTAACCTCTCCTAGTGCTACGGATAAAATAACAACAGGTGAGGTTGTTACATTAACCGCATCCGCATCTGACAGTGATGGCTCAGTATCTCGCGTTGATTTTTCTGTTGATGGTTCAGTAATAGCATCATCAACGACCTCCCCTTATAGTGCCGCTTGGACTGCAGTTGAAGGCTCTCATACCTTCAGTGCTCAATCTTATGATGATAAAGGCGCTGTCAGCACGACAAGTTCTGTTGTCATTGCGGTAACAAGCACTCCAACTGATAATATTGCACCAACAGCAAGTTTAAGTTTATCTGCATCAAGTGTAGAACTTGGGGCAACAGTCACATTAACCGCTAACGCGACAGACTCTGATGGCACTATAGATAAAGTTGATTTCTATATTAACAACGCTCTTGTCGGAACAGCCGCTACCGCGCCTTACACTCTACAATATAAAACAACTGCCGCAGGTTCACTGTCTGTTTATGCAAAAGCAACGGATAACCTAGGTGCATCAACAAATTCAACAGCATCGACATTGACTGTCACTAGCTCACTTCCTGTTGCTGATAACTGTCGTCCTGATGGTTTATATCAAACCGAAGGTGTTACTGTTCCCTACTGTACTACTTACGATAAAGAGGGCCGTGAGTTAATGGGAGCTGATCACCCTCGTCGTGTTATTGGTTACTTTACAAGCTGGAGAGATGGTGGCGATGAACAAAATAGCTATCTAGTAAAAGATATCCCTTGGGAGCAATTAACACACATTAATTACGCTTTTGTGAGCATTGGCTCTGATGGTAAAGTCAATGTTGGTGATGTTACCGACCCAAATAATGCGGCAACAGGTAAAGAATGGGCAGGGGTTGAAATTGACCCAACGCTAGGCTTTAAAGGTCATTTTGGTGCTCTAGCTACTGCAAAAGAAAAACATGGAGTTAAAACCTTAATCTCTATTGGCGGTTGGGCTGAAACTGGCGGTCACTTTGGTGCAGATGGTAATCGTGTTGCTGATGGTGGTTTCTATACTATGACAACCAATGCCGATGGCAGCATCAACCATGCAGGTATTGAAAAGTTTGCCGCATCTGCTGTTGAAATGATGCGTAAATACAAATTTGATGGTTTAGATATTGATTACGAATACCCTACTTCTATGGCCGGTGCTGGTAACCCTGACGATAAAGCATTCATGGAACCTCGTCGTCAATATTTATGGGCATCATATCAAGTATTAATGAAAACACTTCGTGAAAAACTGGATGTTATCTCTGCACAAGATGGCCAGCATTATATGCTAACTATCGCAGCGCCATCTTCAGGTTATTTACTACGTGGTATGGAAACGTTTGATGTTACTCAATACTTAGATTATGTAAACATCATGTCTTATGACTTACACGGTGCATGGAATGATCACGTAGGTCACAATGCGGCATTATATGATACAGGTAAAGATTCTGAATTAGCTCAGTGGAACGTTTATGATACTGAAGCTTATGGTGGTATTGGTTATCTAAATACTGACTGGGCTTATCACTACTTCCGCGGCTCAATGCCTGCTGGTCGTATCAATATCGGTGTTCCTTATTATACTCGTGGTTGGCAAGGTGTTACTGGTGGTGAGAATGGTCTATGGGGTCGCGCTCCATTACCAGATCAAGCTCAATGTGATGCAGGAACAGGCGAAGGTGAGAAAAACAATTGTGGTTACGGTGCATTAGGTATCGATAACATGTGGCACGATAAGAACTCATACGGCCAAGAAATGGGGGCAGGTTCTAACCCTATGTGGCATGCTAAAAACCTTCAAGAAGGCATCTTTGGTTCTTACGCAAATATCTACGGTTTAGATCCTGCGAATGATCCTGCCGATCAGTTAGTCGGTACTTATACTCGTCATTACGATAGCGTCGCTGTAGCACCATGGTTATGGAATGCTGAGAAAAAAGTCTTCTTATCTACCGAAGATAAAGATTCTATTAATGTCAAAGCTGACTATGTTATTGACCAAGAAATTGGTGGCATCATGTTCTGGGAACTGGCAGGTGATTACAACTGTTATGTTCTAGATGCGAATGGTAACCGAACGTCTGTAGATGCGACGGAAGCCGCTTGTCAGACGGGCAATGGTGAGTACCACATGGGTAATACCATGACTAAAGCAATTTATGAAAAATTTAAATCTGCAACGCCATATGGTAATACCGTCGCGACTGGAGCAATTCCATCTGAAACTGTTGATATTGCGGTAAGCGTAGGTGGATTTAAAGTGGGTGACCAAAACTACCCAATTAATCCAAAAATCAACTTTACCAATAATACAGGACAAGATATTCCAGGAGGAACAGAGTTCCAATTCGATATCCCAGTATCCGCACCTGATAATGCAAAAGATCAATCAGGTGGTGGTTTACAAGTAGTCGCATCTGGCCATACTCGTGCTAATAACATCGGCGGTTTTGATGGAACTATGCACCGAGTCGCCTTTACCCTTCCTGTATGGAAAGCACTTCCTGCTGGCGGTGTATATGAATTAGATATGGTTTATTATCTACCTATTTCAGGCCCTGCAAACTACACAGTGACAATCAATAATGTTGATTATGCCTTTAAGTTTGAACAACCTGATTTACCTTTAGCTGACCTATCTTCTGGTGGAGATACCGGAGGTGGTGATAATGGCGGAACACCTGACGCTGGTTGTGATGCTACGGGTCTAGTCACTTACCCAGATCTTCCACAAAAAGATTGGGCTGGTAATCCAAGTCATGCAAACACAGGTGATAAAGTGATCAGCAACAATGTAATCTACCAAGCGAATTGGTGGACAGCTGCTGCACCAGGAAGTGATGGAAGTTGGACAAAGGTATGTAACCTTTAACTTTGTTTAATCATTGAAATCAAAAGAGCAGCATAATCGCTGCTCTTTTTTATGCTCACTTATAAATCACGAAGCATTAGCTTTTAAAATATTTAATACAAAGTTCATCAATAGAAAGCGGCTTATCAAAGAAATACCCTTGCGCTAAATCACACTTATATTCTACCAGTGTATCTAGCTGTTCTTTTGTTTCGATACCCTCAGCAACGACCTTCATTTGGCACGAAGCACCTATTGCTATAATCGCTTTAACTAAAGTTTCACTCTGTTCGTTTATAAATAAGCTATTAATGAAGCTACGATCTATCTTAATCTCTGTGATCGGCAAAATATTTAAATAGCTTAATGATGAATATCCTGTACCAAAATCATCCAAAGAAATACCAAAACCTAATTCTTGTAATTGCTTAAGAATAGGAGAAACATCTTCTAAATCACTAATAAGAATATTTTCTGTAATCTCTAGTGTAACCCTAGATACATCAATGCCAGTCACATTAACAATGGCTTTTATCCTTTGAATAAAATCGTCTTTAATAAGTTGTCTAGGAGAAAGGTTGACAGAGATTGTCGCAGCATTAATACCATTAGGCATAAATTTCAGCATATCTTCACAAGCCCGTTGTAATACAAAATCCCCTATTTCATCAATAGCCCCAATCTCTTCTGCAACAGCAATAAAATCTACAGGAGATACAAAACCTAACGTTTTATTGTTCCAACGAGATAATGCTTCTACACCATATAACTCACCAGTTTTAATATCAATTTGTGGTTGATAGATGACTGAAATTTCATTATTAATAAGTGCTGTTCGAAGTTCTTCTTCTAAACTAAATTCATAATTCACTTGTGCATCAATTGTATGATCGAAAAATAAAGCTGCCCCCTTTTGCTTCGCTTTAGACTTATATAAAACGATGTCAGCTTTAGAAATCAAGTCAACTGAATTATCAGCATCATTTGGATACATAGTCACACCAATGCTACAACTGGTTATGATCGCTTTCCCATTAATAGCAAAGCTGTTTTTGAATATAGATTGAATCGCCTGAACTTTCTTTTCTGCCTCTTCTTTTGAACTCAATAATGGAAAACAAAATACAAATTCATCTCCACCAAAGCGAGATACCATATCGTCATCATGAAGTAAGGTACCGAATTTCTGACTAATTTGCTTTAGTAATATATCTCCAACTTCATGACCAAAATGATCATTTATCTTTTTGAAGTCATCCAAATCTACAAACATTACCGCCAAACACTGACCTAATTCTTTAGCGCGTTGGATGCCATTCTCTATTTTTGATTCTAATAACACTCGATTAGGTAACTGTGTTAAAGCATCATGCAAGGCCATATGCTGCATTTTATTTTTAGTTTTTTCTAGTAATCTAAAATCACTATGAATACGTTTTTTAAATCGATTAAAACGCATACCAATATACTTACTGACACTTAAAGATAAGATAGTTAGTATCAACGCCAGAATTAATGTAAGCAGCAAAATCTTAGTTACACCAATTTTGTTTTGTTGCAATAACAATGTCTCTTTATCTTTTAAAAGTCGTTTATTTTCATCCATATAAACGCTGGCCCCAATAACCCAGCCCCATTCATTGTATTCTTTAATAAAACTCAATTTTTCTGCTTGTTTTTCCGTTCTAGGTTTAAATGCACTTATGTATTGCATAAAACCTCCGCCATTATGCGCTAAGGCAAGCATTTTTTGAGTAACTGGACCTTTGTTTGGTGAGTCTTTACTGTATTTATTTGGTTCAATCTTGGATTTATTATAATGTGCTAATGTATTCCCATATTGATCGAGCAAAAATATATAGCCACTCTCACCAAATCGAACTTCAGAGATCCATATCAGTAATTTTTCTTTTATATCTTCTTCTACATTTACAATATATTCGCCTGTACCGATATAAAAGTTTAGTGGTTCAAACCACTTAGCATAACCAATTTTTTCAAATTCTTGATCTTTAACACCTGGCTTTGGGTACCACCAACGACTAAAACCTTCTCCTTTTTCTTTCATAAGATTGATATGATTTTTTACTGGATATGCCCCACGAACGTCTTGCATATGTAATAAATTCTTCCCTTCTAAATCAGGGGAAATAGGATGCATTAAATTACGTCCATCCATTCCATAAATGAAAAAGTAACCACGACCATCATTAAAACGTGATTGCCTTAACGCATCTGAAATGATCTTCA
>NZ_MSCO01000001.1:948115-957601 GCF_002954705.1 Aliivibrio sifiae | reverse complement strand
TTTCATTTTTTGGCTTATCTTTATTTTTCTGATAAATAAAACTTAGCGTTTTAAATGCATCGTCAACCCGTAATTTAATCGAACGTTTTAATGTTGCTTCTGTTAAATTACGTTGATAACTTATCTGCTGATAAATAGTTTCTACCTGATGCTTAATGCGGTTCTTTTCTTTTTCTACAGACTCACTATGTAAAGAATCGATTAACGTCTCAACCTTCGCTCTATTCTCATGAATAATGATTGCATTTAAAACAAAAGTAAAAATACCAATCAATACAACAGGCATTAATGAAATCAACGTTAATAGCTTTTTATCAGATTGGCGTTGCATACTCTCTCATTCATAAATATAAAATAAGCGGCCAATAATAATAAATTTACAGTGAAATAACATCTTTATTACTATTAATATTGTAAATAACAACTATAGGCGTGAATCCTGCCAAGGTATGCGGCTTAATGATTAAAAATCAGGAGGAAAAACAAACAATTCGTATGAGATACCTGCTTTGAATCTGAGAAGAAAAACAAAAAACAATATTTTGATTGGTATCTTTCTTTTCTTCGTACTAAATTAATTACTCAAGCTATTACTCATTAGTTGTGATTATTCTGAGGTATTAAATGAAACGATCGACATTATTAGCACTTTCTGCAATTGTACTGTTTACAGCAGGATGCTCTCAGCAAACAGAACAAACTTCAGCTCTCTCCTCTGATAACACGAATCCGCTGTGTAACGTAGATAGCGGAATGGCTGGAGGTTGGGTGACATCAACAGTGACTCCAGACGTTGAAAGTGCCTTAGATCATGTATTAGGAATGATGAATACATCAGCTAAATTAAAACAAATCCTAGATGTAAAAACTCAAGTGGTTAATGGCATAAATTATGCAATAGATTTTGAACTAGATGATGGAAAAGTCTGGAATACTAAAGTATTCAGAAGTTTAAATGGTGAATTCAAAATGACTCAGCCAGCCCAACAAGGCAGTTTCACTCAAGATTGTCAGTAATTAATAGTATATATTCTAACGAGGATTTTTTATGTTTAAGAAAACAGCAATTACATTTGGCTTACTTATCTCTCTTGCTGCTTGTAGTTCTACCGCACCTAAAGAACCAGAAAAAGCAAATATGGCAAATCCTGCCGCTGAATTTTGTGCTGAGCGCGGAACGTACGATTTAGATTCAGGTAACTGTGCATTAAACAATGGCGATGTGATTAACGCTTGGGAATATTACCGCAGTCAAAAACATACAATGACAAAACCAGTAGGTAAACCAAATCCAGCAGCCGCTTATTGTATTGAGCAAGAAGGCGCTTACAATTTAGACAACAACGATTGTACATTGAAGACCGGTGAAGTGGTTAATGCGTGGGATTTTTATCGTAGCAGCCAAAAATAATATCAATTAATTACTAATCGTTTTATCTGTATACTAAGGCTGTTTTCAGCCTTTTTTCTACCTTTTCTTTTATTGATAGCTAATCTCATTTAGAATGCACCCATTGCTTATATTAATGGATGAATCATGTCATATTTACTTTCTATTACTCTACTCTGGGCCTTTTCTTTTAGCTTGATCGGCGTGTATTTAGCTGGTCAGGTAGATGCTTGGTTCTCTGTTTTAATGCGTATTAGCTTAGCAACTCTTGTTTTTCTTCCTTTCCTGCGCCCAAAACAAGTTCCATTACCTATTGCACTTAAACTTATGCTAATTGGTTCAATACAGCTTGGTTTAATGTATGTATTTTACTACCAGTCTTTTCTTTACCTCACGGTACCAGAAGTCTTATTATTTACTGTGATGACCCCTATTTATATCACTTTATTAAATGATGCTTTTGAAGGTAGGTTTCACCCTAATTTCATGATCAGTGCTGTTATCGCAACACTTGGAGCGATCGCTATTCGCTATAATGGGATTGATTCAGGATTCTTATTAGGCTTTACTACTGTTCAGGGAGCCAACCTCTGCTTTGCTACCGGACAAGTATGTTATAAACGATTAATGAAAGATCAAGACATTGAACAAAAAACTGTCTTTGGTTTCTTTTTCATTGGCGCTCTTATCATTGCCTCAGTTTGCTACGCGCTCTTTGGTAACAGTGAAAAATTACCAACAACAATGACTCAGTGGGGTGTATTAGTTTATTTAGGTACCGTCGCTTCTGGTATTGGTTATTTCATGTGGAATAAAGGGGCAACACAAGTAAATGTCGGCGTATTGGCGGTAATGAATAACCTACTTATCCCTGCTGGTATTCTAGTTAACTTATTAATTTGGAATCGAGATGCCGATATCTTACGTTTAAGTTTGGGTGGCGGATTAATTCTTATCGCTTTAATTGTAAACCAGAAATTAGAAAAAAAACGCTCAAACAGTACCCCTTCTAAGCTCTAATGCATTAACGTCATTTATTGTTTACCTCAAGAATAAATGACGTTAATACTGCTCTTGAATTTCATATTCATACTACCGAAATAACTCTCTACAACGTGACTTATTTTTGCATATTAATTACACAACTATTCGTTACTTTTCATCTAATTCCTTGTGTTTAATTCATCCCCCTATTGATTAGTAAATTTTATCCTTACAAGAAAAATTGCTCGTTTTACTTGCTTTCTTTTTAGCCTCATAGTCGCGGAAAATCTACTTCCTATTCATTATTTTGAGGCACTGCGGTGAACACAACTACATCAACTCAATCACAAGCTGGTCTACTGATCCCTGTGGTTGCTCTTTCTTTATTTGCTATAGCATCTGGATACTTAATGAGTCTTATCCCGTTGATGTTAAGTCAATATGGAATGGAGGCGAAATACGCAAGTTGGTTAGCCAGTGCTTTCTATGCAGGTCTACTTGTTGGGGCAGGGCTGATCGAACCTTTTGTTGCTCGCCTTGGCCATAAAAATGCATTTGTACTTTTTCTAGGTTTACTTGCTGCAACAATTGTAATTCTTCCTGCTGCTCCTATTGAATGGATATGGATGACAGCACGTTTTATTGCAGGAATTGCTGTAGCTGGTGTTTTTGTTGTTGTTGAATCTTGGCTATTAATTGGTGATGCAGAAAGCCGTCCAAAACGTCTTGGCTTATATATGGGGGCACTCTACGGTGGCTCATCCCTAGGACAATTAGGTATTGGTTTTATTGGTATCGAAGGCTTACTTCCTTACTACATGATCATTGGTTTAATCATGATGGCAATCGCTTGTCTAATATTTGGAAAAGGCGCTCAGCCACAAGTTCAACATCACAATGTGCTAAACCTAAAACAAATCTTAAAATTAAACAAAGCCTCTATCATGGGCTGTGTTGTTTCAGGGTTATTACTTGGTGCCGTTTATGGGTTAATGCCTTTAGAACTAAAACACAGAAACATCAATATCACTCAAATTGGCAGCTTAATGGCTCTGATTGTTCTTGGTGGTATGGCGGTACAACCTATTGTTTCTTATTTATCTAAGCACTTAGGCAAAACATTATTAATGGCATTATTTTGTGTGTTGGGTGTATTTGCTATTGGTTTAACCACTCTAAGCGACAGCACTGCGATTCTTGCTACCTCATTAGTACTTCTTGGTATGGCGGCATTTGCCCTTTATCCAATTGCTATCTCTTTAGGCTGCGATACGTTAGATGAGTCATACATTGTGTCTGCAACTCAAGTGATGTTGTTTAGCTACAGTATTGGCTCTGTATGTGGCCCTGTGCTAGCAAATACCTTAATGCATACTGCTGAAGGCTTAATGAGTTATTTATTTGCCATCTTACTAGCAACAGCAATTTACATGCTGCTAGCAAGCTTACGTCAACACCGCCCAATGGTTGCTGGAGAGTAATTATCTCTCTCTTTGATTAACACTAGGTTCTTAGGGTGCATAACGATACAATACGCCCTAAGAATTCTTTATGAGTAATTACAATGGAAGATGCACAATACGTTGTTGAATGGGGCGAAACTATCACCCTTAATTTTGAAGGTGCCCAACTGGTTTCGGCTTACCATACTTGTCCTGAAGAAGGTGATGAAACGGACCTTGAGTTTGGTGAAGGTTGGTTCCAAGGCCCAGATGATGAAGAATACCGTATCGAATTACAAATGGCGCCTTTCCATCCTTACGATGAAGATCCTGTTCGCCTAGCAAACATCACGATTAATGGTGAAATTGTTAAAATATTAGAAATTGCTGAAACGGTTGATGGCGAGTTTTTTATCGAACCAAGCGACAGCGATTACTAAATTACCGTCCATTTAATAAAAAGCGCATTCAACATAATGCGCTTTTTTATTATTATGCTTCCCTCTCATCTATGATAACTTTTGCTGCTACCTTTAATTATTCATATTGATATGTTACATAACACCTTTATTCTTTATAATACATGGCAGTAATCAATGAGAGCCATCATTCAACAATTTGGTCCCGCATTAGAATCTATAGCATTAGAACATTACACCCCAGCCTCTCTTTCCTCTTCACAGATTCAATTAAAAATGCGTTTCAGTACTATGAATCCATCGGATCTCATTACTATTTCTGGTGCTTATCGCTCTCGAATTTCTTTGCCTTTTATTCCAGGATTTGAAGGGGTTGGAATTGTCCATCAATGCAATGAGCAAGATTCGGCCTTCTCAATTGGGGATAGGGTTTTACCTATTGGAAGCGCCGGAGCTTGGCAGAGCTATCGAAACATCGATGAACGATGGTGTTTTACAGTTCCTAATCAACTCAGCGATGAGCAAGCCGCTACGTCTTATATAAATCCAATGACAGCTTGGCTGATGCTATCAGAACGCTTACAGATACAACAAAATATGACAGTACTTATTAACGCAGCAAATTCTGCAATAGGACTAATGCTTGTACGTATGTTGAACCATCTTGGAATAAAACCGATCGCTATCGTTCGCCGAGATAATACCTTACAAGAGTTCGAAGGTTGTAAACTCCAACGTATTATCAATATTAATAATAGAGATGATTATCACTCATTAATAAAAATGAAACATCACATCAAAGTAGATGCCATCTTAGATTGTATAGGAGGGGGAGAGTCCTTAATGCTTTCTTCTTTGCTTAAAGAGCATGGGCAGTTCATTAACTATGGTTTATTATCCGCACAACCTATTCCACCTCAATTTTGGCTTGAGCGTCCAGACATCAATTTTTCTTACTTCCATTTAAGACAATGGATCCACTCTGCTGAAAAAATCGATATTCAAAATAAGCTCAATGAAGTAATGCAGTTGGTTTATAAAGGGATTGCCGATACAAAAATTAGTGCTCGCTTCTCTTTAAAAGACATCCACAGCGCACTTAATTATATTCAAACGAATGAAGAAACAAAGAAAGGGAAAATCTTACTCACTTTTTAATATTAAGAGTAGATACAATACAACTTGCACATTGTATCTACTCGTAATTTTAATTATTTATTTAATCGCTTTTCCATCGATAAATGTGGAATATCCGCTTCAATAAACTCTTCACCGTATGGTTGAAAACCCAATTTAGTGTAAAAATCAATTGCATGCTTTTGAGAGCCTAAATACACTCGCTCGTACCCTTTCTCTATCGCTTCATCTATTAAAGACAATACAATTTTAGAACCTAAACCTTTTGAGCGAAACGCTTTAACAATAGCAATACGACCAATATGCCCATCATCTAAAATTCGCCCAGTCCCTACAGGTTTACCTTCAAAAGTAGCAAGAGCATGAACAGCAACGTCATCTAGGCCATCAAATTCTATTTCAGGGTCAATCTGCTGTTCTTTAATGAAAACCGTATCACGGACCTCACGAATAAAATCTTTACTCTCACCAGAGTATTCCACATTTTTCACTTCAAACATGTTATCACTCACTATCATCGTTCATGGATAAATTCGACATTAATTTCTTTAATCTTGCTAAATCAATCGCACTTGAACGTACAGTTAATTTAATATGATCGTACTCATACTCTTCAGTAACAACACTCATGCTTGAGCGGATCTCTCCCATAATGCCTTTTGCAGTATAAGGTACGATGATCTCTTCTTCGATCATTCCTTGCTCAGAAGCATTTACAATGTACTTATGTAGCTTAGCTACATCAAGGGGATTACGAGTAGACGTCATCATTGCATCTGGAAACTCTTCCATCAATGCATCTTGTTGCTCAGGAGTCAGTTGATCTGATTTATTTAAAACGAGTAGCTTATCAATCCCATCAACACCGACTTCACCAAGAACCTCATGTACCACCTCAAGCTGCGTTCTAAATGTAGGGTCTGAAGCATCGACCACATACAATAATAGTGATGCATCATGAGCTTCAGCTAAAGTAGAATGAAATGAAGCGACTAAATCGTGTGGTAATTTTTTAATAAACCCAACCGTATCAGACACAAGGATACGAGGTTGAGTTACGGGGTATAAGGCACGAACGGTAGTATCTAATGTCGCAAACAGCTTATCTTCAACTAATACTTCACTGCCCGTAAGCGCTCGCATCATTGATGATTTACCCGCATTCGTATAACCAACTAAAGCCACACAGAATAGTTCAGATCGCTGTTTACGGCGACCTTTCAACTCAGCTTGGACACTTTCTAACTCACGTCTTAATTCTGCCAGTTGATCTCGGACTTTACGACGATCTAACTCTAGGTTTGTTTCTCCGGCGCCTTTACCCATTTGGCGTTCATTATCACCAACAGTAGACTCTCTAAGGCGTGGAGCAACATAATTAAGGCGAGCCATTTCAACTTGTAATCGCGCAGTTCTGGTACGAGCATGACGACTGAATATCTCAATGATAATGCCAGTACGGTCATACACCTGAACACCAAGCTGGTTCTCAACATTACGCAGTTGTGATGGGCTTAAATCGCAGTCAAAAACCACCACATCAGCACAACCAAAATGTAGATTTTCTGAAGGGATATCGTCAAAATCCATCTCATCAAAGAAATCTTCAGTATCGGCATCATCAACCTCACCTTGATTCCCCGTGATATGTGCGATTTCGGCTAGCTTACCGACTCCCAATACATTCACTTTTTGAGTTGATGTTTGCTTTTGAGATTGCGTACCAACAACTTTAAAACCTAGAGTTGTCACTAAGCGGCCAAGCTCTGCAAGAGATGCTTTGGCTTCGTCACCTTTAAACTGTGGTGTACAAATAGAAATAAGTAACGCGTGGTTAAGTGATGGTTTCTCTGTTAATTTCATGATTTTATCTTAGTGAGCCGAAACCCAAACCTAATTTTTATCTAAAGTTGGTCTGATCCTACGCTGTTATAGGTTAGCTTTATAGGAAAATAGGACACTAAATACATATATTATGTTAATTAGTGATAAATCGATGATATTCAATAGCAATTATCATCTATTGACGTGATTTTTATGCGCCGTTTTTTTATTCATGATTTTCGATTACCAAGATAGATGCTCGCCGCTATAAGTCAAAAATGAGCCGCTTTCTTGTGGTGTACTTGAAGCCACCAAGCCAATAAGAGCATAGGCAACTTTTTCTGGCGTAAATAATTTACCTTGGGGGACATTAGCCTGAAATGGTTCAGATAACGCTGTGTCCGTTGTCCCAGGATGAAGTGCTAATACTACGCCATGTTTTAGTACTCTTTGCCACTCAATTGACATCGTTTTTATGAACATATTTAAAGCCGCTTTTGATGCTCTATAGCTATACCACCCACCTGATCTATTGTCTGAAATACTACCTACTTTGGCAGAAATAACAGCAAACTTAGGCCTATCTGTCTTTTTGAGTTTTGGCGTAAAATATTTAGCGAGGAGTAATGTTGGCACTGTATTAGTAGCCATCATTTGTTGAAAAAACACATAATCTAAGGCAGCTAAGTTTTTCTCTGGCCCTTTATCTGAAGTATGTAACAGACCAACACAATTAATTACCCAATCAATATCATCAAACAATTCACTTAATGATTTTACATCTTCATTATTACTCGCATCTACTTGATGCCAAACAATCCTCTCATGATGCCACTGTGGTTTTTCTCGCCGATAAGTCGCATGAAGTTGAGCGTCTGGATATCGCGTTAAACTCTCCTTTAGCATCGCAAAACCTATTCCTCCATTACCCCCAACAATAAGTATCTTCATCACACCTCCTTAATATGAGCCAAGTCATCTTAAAAAATCACTTTGAGCAACTATTTTCATTACAGCGTGAGGTACCCGTTAACCAATAGGAAACACGGTAACGATTTTTCGCAAAGCGGAGATAACACCAATCAGCAAGTACTTTAACTCCCGGCCAGCGCAACGGAGCATAAAGCCAACCTTTACCAACTAATTTCCATGCAAAATACGTTACATCCAACCCAAGAATAAGATCGCCATTTTGATTTAATGCATGTAAAACTGTATTTGCTGCTTTAGCATCGATATGAGGATATTCTGAAAACGCTTGACTATAAATATCAACGGTCTTGATTACTTGATTTTTATCTTGTTGACTAAGTGCACTCATCTCTTTTTCACATAATGGGCAAGTACCATCATAAAATATCGTTAACTTATGCATATAACCCCTAATTTTGACTATTATAGAGTATACGTTACACGCTATTTTTTAGATCAAAATAAAGAATTAGTATGTTTATTTTTGAAATTATATCAACGTAACTATTGAGAGATTTAACCAGTAATAATGATCAGATAGTTAATGTAATTGGTATTAAATCTGAGGGAGGATGAAAAATATGGTAATGGAATAAGGATCTGAGGTTTCCACATGCCTAGATACGAAAAAACCCCAGCATTTCTGCTAGGGTTTCGAATGTGGTGGTGAGTGAGAGATTCGAACTCTCGGTACGTTTTTGCTTCGCAAAGAGCATCACCTTCGGCGATGGGCCATACAAAATCAATCACTTATAAATAGCTTCTTCAGTCATTCAATCTTAAGTGTACTCTTTATTGTCTTTCTTTTTCAATCATATTCTCATATTTAAACTGTCATTTAAAAAACTATACTTGCATATCAGTTATTTAGCGTTAACATTCGCCATTCTTTAAATCTTCGCAAATTTTCATGAAAGGCAATTGGCAATGAAACATTATTTTATACTCGCTGTAATCTTAATTTTATCAGGCTGTTCAACAATTAAAGGCCGTGAAATTAGACCTCAATACACGGAAACATTAGCACCAATCACAGCTGAACAAATAGCTTATGCCGTCGATAATACAAAAGACTGGTCTGTAGTTGAAAAGGCGGGGGAAACAGTAGTAGCACATTACTTCAATAGGCATGAAGTGATTGTAGAAATTACACCTGATTACTCAGGGTTTAACATTGAGTATGTTAGTTCAAGTATTGAATATAGCGATGGACGAGTACATAAAAATTATTACGCATGGATAAAGAAACTAAGTTACAGCATTAAACGTCAAGCTTACCGCTCAAAACAAAAAGAAGTTGTTCAACAACCAATCATAG
>NZ_MSCO01000001.1:937977-946122 GCF_002954705.1 Aliivibrio sifiae | reverse complement strand
TGATCATAGCCCCTGCTCCTCAACCAATAATCATTAACAATACAATCAACAATAGTTAAAATTACATATCTTACATTTCCATACTAACTGTTATTTTATAATTTCTTCTTGCATATCGAGTTTTTGACGGTAGCATTATAAATTCATCAAGTTGCTGAAAGGTGAGCATAAAGGCTAAGAAAATGGCCGACTTCGTTATAATTTATAATGAAGGAAAATTTATGACTAAGTTAAAAACTCAGTTTGATATAACTAAAGAAATTCTTAGCCTTAACGCTAAGCAGTTTGGTCTTACCTCTACGACTAAGTCCGTATTAGTACACTTATCTTGTTACTTTGGGGATAAACATCGTACAGGTAAATTTAGTTGTTTTCCCAGTCAAGCACGACTTAGTAATGAGACTGGGTATTCAAGACAAACTGTTCTCAAGGCTTTAAAAGATTGTGAAATACTAGGATTTATCAGTAGTGCTTTTAGAATAAGCGCTTCCGGTGACCCGACTAGTAAATTATATCACTGGAAAGGAATTCCAAAACAACCAGATGAAGATAAGGAAAGTCAAATGACGATAGAAGTTGCTGAAACCATAGCTAGTAGCACTCATACTTTAAATGATTTTAGTTCTATCACATCCACAACAAGGATTATCGAATCTTCTGATATATCGAGCATGCTTGTAGAAGAAGAATCGCCGTTTTAGCGTATTTCCCCTCTTCGGAGGGGCTATACCATATTTTAAGATTTAAGCTAAATAGACAGAGGTAGTAATTCTAAAATACGAAGGTAGTAATCCTAAGATATGAAGGTAGTAATCCTAGTTTACACAAACAAACTAGAAACAAACTATCTATCCAACTATTTAATAAATAATTAAAGTTAAATTAACTAATGATACTTATTCCTCACTTCGTGAGTCTTCCTACAAAAGAAAGAGCACACTGAAAAAGAAGTAATGAAACAGTACTTCCCCCTTTTGAGTAAATGCAAGTGAACCATCATACCCACAGTGTCTCTACTGCATCTAAACCACCGTATATATATCAAAATTTAATGGTCTAAATGTACGACTATACATCTATCAAGCATAAAAAAGGCTGCATACTAGCAACCTTAAAAATCACCTTTAAATCATCACATAACTAACTACGATTATTCTTTTCCCTAATCGGCGTAGCTTCTAAAGTGAACTTAACAATAGGTCCAATTGGCGTCCAGAAGTACCGAGAAGAAACTGAAGGATTAATTAAGTCAGTTCCCCCTGAGATTTCTAGTAACCTGTTTCTAGCTCTAACTTCACGACTACTAAACCTAACAGGAATGACACCCAAAATAATAAATGAACTTGCAGATACCTTCATCCTAGGTAGCTCCTGATACTGGATAGACGTCAAATCTTGCTCATTAGTTAAAACTAAAGGGCGAGAACTACAGCCACTAAGAAACAAAACAACAAAGACAACTGCTATTAATATTTTATTCATTTTATATCCTAAAATTTATAGCCTATCGTTACTGCACCTTGGCTTAGTTCCATGTCTGTTACAGGGATATACTCACTTCTTAAATCTACATACAAACCAAAATCAAATGTAGCTCGAACCCCAGCACCTATGACTGGATTAGTTTCATCAAAAGTTGTATTAACGCTATTTGCTCCTGATTGAATAACACCATCTTCACTATACTTAGCTATCCCTACTACACCATATGGTTTCAAGCTCCATTTGTTAAAATTAAAAGCATAACCAATATCACTTGTCACTTTAAACATTGAGCCATCAAGATCTACGCTGTAAGAGTACCCACTAACAGTATCACTATTTTTTTCATACGAAACATTAATACCGACAATACGGTTAATGTCATAACCATATTCAAATTTGATACCTGAACCATAATCAACACTGCCATCAGACAGTATCGTCGCTGATGAACCTATCCCTACTCTATGACCAGAAAAGTCTTCATTAGACTTAGCATAAACCGCACAAGAAAAAATAGTTGGCACTAAACAAGCTGACAACACTTCAACTAACTTCAATTGATTTTCCAAAATTTACTCCAAAAAAGAAAACTAATAATAATTAAAAAGCAAAAAGTGATTAGCATTCGTACGACGAATAGCTAAAACACAGAAACTGTTCCGCATACGGAGCAATAAATTGCATTTTAACAACTAACATTTGTTCCACAAGCGGAGCAAATAAAGTTGACACAAAAATGACAAAGGCAAATATTGTAGGGAAACAAATTAGAGTAATAAGAAAAGAAAAAAAATTAACTCAAGAGCAGTTAACTGCCAGATGCAATCTTGAAGGGTTTGATATAAGTAGAGGAACATTGGCGAAAATTGAATCAGGAGTTAGACAGGTTATAGATATAGAGATAGTTCTTATCTCAAAAGCCTTAAGTGTTGATATTTCTATACTATTTGAATAAAAATAAAGTTTACGGCTTCCCTCTCGAAATAGCAGAAAGTCCAGCCCTCTATTTAGTTTGATTGAAAATCACACAAACATTATGACTAGATTAACTCAAATTCTATTTAAAAAATGCAATTGGACATAATATATCAAAGAGGTACTAGATCTAACCTATGCTAGGTTGTAGTATGAACTGTAGATAAAAATATAACTCGCTACCTTTAATCGCTCGCACTCTCATTTGCAATAAAAAGTATTCATAAAAAATTCAATTGCTGCGTTCGAGGAAGAATAAATACAAAAGAGAATATGGCTAAATTCTATGAGTAGAATGACAATATCCGTTCCTACTATCAAGTATGATGATAATGGTTTCAATCAAATTTTAAAAATCATGGATTTCATTACTTCTAATCCAAAAAATAGCTTCGATTTTAATTTTGGTAACTGCTCTAAAATCGATCACCACGGAATAGTTCTTTAAGGAGGACTTGCTCGTTACGTTAATGACCAAAACAGCACATTTGTTAGGTCTGTTATTGATAGATCAAATACGCAATCATTTGCTACCGCAGGAGTTATGTTTGACATTAATTCCATGAATGACCTAATTAGAGAAAAACTAATAGAAAACAATTTTTTAAGCCACTTCTCACAAGAGAACTTTAGTGGCTATGCAAAAGGTGACTATATCGGATACAGAGAGCATACGACTCTCTTAGATGAAGATAATATTGCGGAACACTTAAATGAACAATGGCTATCTGATGATAAAGTTAGTTTAAGTTCAGCATTAAAAAACGAAATTGTTAGTAGAATCTTTGAAATATTTATGAATGCTTACGGTCATGGTACTTCCATACAAGATCTAAGGGAGTTAGGTGTATATAGCTGTGGTCAATATGATAAAAAAGAAAAAACCCTTTGCCTAAGTGTATTAGATTTTGGTCCCGGCATTGTCAAAAATGTAAGACAATACAAAAGTGATATCAAAAGTGATATAGATGCTATGCAATGGGCTTTAATCAAAGGGAATTCAACAGGCACTGATAGTATAAAAGAAGGTATGCCAAGAGGTTTAGGCTTCGATTTATTAAGTCAATTTGTAAAACTAAATAAAGGGGAAATGAGAATTTACAGTAATAGTGTTTTTGCAAAAATTTTAGGAAATAACGATTTTATAATAAACAACTCTAAATACCACTTACCAGGAACACTTGTAAGTATCAAAATTAATTGTGACAACAGGTATTATCAATTTAAATCTGAAAATGTAACCCAAGTTAAATTTTTTTAGGAGTTTATAATGTTAAAAATAAAAGCTTTTGATTTGGTTGGTAAAAATGCCATATCGATGCAAAGTGGAACTAAACTTAATGATGCTATATCAACAGCATTATTAAAAGGTGAGGTCGTTGAAATTGATTTTTCTGGAGTGTCATTATACGCATCGCCGTTCTTCAATGCATCCGTAGGAATCTTACTAAAAGACATATCCATTGATGACCTATTAGAAAGAATGAAGATCATTAACTGTAATGACATCGGTATCAGCTTACTTAATACCGTAATTCAAAATGCAATCAGTTATTATAGCGGTCAAAACAATATTACTGATACTTTAAATAAGCATGAAGGATAAAGCCATGACGACAAGGATAGTTAACATTAGACATCATACTCCGCATCATACTGACAGATTCTTTATTGATACTAATGTTTGGTTTTGGCTTACCTATGCAGCTTCAAATGAAATACAAACTCAAAATGCACCAATCAGATACCAACTGGAAGCCTACCCTAATTTTATTGAAAAAATATTAGATGAAGGCGCTAATATTTATCATAGTCCATTAGCTCTTTCTGAGTTAGCTAACATTATTGAAAGGACTGAGTACGATATTTATTTATCCAATCATTCTGTACATCTCACACGAAAGCAATTTAGAAAAGAAACTGAACATCGAAAAAAAGTTATGCAAGAAGTATCCAATGCTTGGCAGCAAATCACACAAATGTCAGAAACTTTAGATATTACGCTTAATAAAGAGCTATCAACAAAAGCATTAACAACGTTAAGTGAACATCAGCTAGACGCTTACGATGCTTTCTATATTGAGTCCATGTCTCGCTATAATGTAACAAATATCGTCACTGATGATAGTGATTTTAATGGCCTAGACATATCTTTATACACTGCGAACAACCAATTAGTTTAGAGAAGATAAATCTACCGGGTATTCAGCACCCGGTGAGTTCTTATTTAATACCGTAAAAATGAGATAGAATTCAACAATTCTTTTAACAATCAACTATCGGCAATTTAAAATCAATAATATGGTCAATTTGAGGGTATAAGTAAACCCAGACATATAAACCTTCCCTGTGGTTAGTTTGCCAACACTATGCCCCATCAGTGTGCCAATAAGCTCTTCCTTCACCCCATGATTAAATAGCTTAGTAATCACATAATGTCTAAATGAATGAAAACTTACATTCTTTAGTTTCAAGTCTTCACGGCACAATTTGCTAAACCACTTACTAGGTGTATTTGTATAACCATTGCTTTCATTAAATGGTAAATCAGGAAAGAGTCTTTCACTTACCTCTTTATTTTTAAGTAAGGGAAGTAAAAGCTCTTTTAAGTGGTGGGTTATCGGTATTTCTCTATAACTTGTAGCGTTCTTCAGCTTCTTATCTTCTGAATCAGTATTAATAGATAAGTAAGGTTCATTAGTGAAATGAATATCCTCTACCCTCAATTGAGCAAGCTCATTCAATCTACATCCTGTTAGCAACGCTATTCTAGGTAGGTAATACTTCCATTGTTCATTCTGTGACTCTGTAACGCCATCACAGTAGTGCTTCGTCTTATTAAGAATCAATGTAACTTCTTTATCAGTAAAAGCTCTACGAGGTCTTACAGGCTGTTTATTAGCCTTCATCTTAAGCCACTCACTATCAACGTCTACAGAAGCCTTTTTAAAACAACTGGATAGTAGTTTTAATTTTTTCTTTAGTGTTGTATCACTACATGTTTGAGTCTCTTTCCATCCATCAATATTTGTTTGATTAATTGATGTGACCGAAAGAGTTTTGGTAGATAAGGAATCAAGAAATGAGTTCCAACAACTTAAGTATTCTTTACGACTCTTAATTGATAACTCAGATAGAAGGTTTTCCATATCAATGGATATAAGAGTTTTAGTTTCTCTTTTCTGTTTACCTGAAAATTCATAATAAACAGCTTTAACTTCATCTATAGAAGGGTTTGAAATTGCAGATATACGTAAAGCAAGCGCAGAGGCGGATTGTAAAGCTTTAAGGTAATTACGTGTACGAAGGCTAAGTTTAGGTTGATAATGCTTATTATCGGCTCTTACATTCCATCTAAATGTATAGATACCAGTATTGGACTTAATAAGGTAATTAGCTTCGCGAGAAGTATCTAGTTGCATGCTTGTGTACTCTTTTGTGTACTCTCAGTGGCACTGAACAAGCTATAGATACGAAAAAGCCCCGAATAATCAGGGCTTTAAAATGTGGTGGTGAGTGAGAGATTCGAACTCTCGGTACGTTGCCATACACACACTTTCCAGGCGTGCTCCTTCAGCCACTCGGACAACTCACCAAATCATTGCTCTTTTCGAGACAACGAGCGCTAATTTAATGATTTAGCAGGGTATGGTCAAGGCCTTTCTTCATAATCTTTACTGTTTGCTTTATTTTTACGCGCCTTGGTGAGGATGTAAGCACGTATTTCGAATAATAACGAACGTACAGCAGTCCTCCTTCTCAATAACAATTGATACTTAAATTTATTAATAATAAAAACAACCCAAGCTTAAGGTTATTGTCCTACTACTTTCACTGGGTTATGTGGTAGTTCTGATTTAACTGTATTTGCAGATACTGCCGACATGCCGATTAAACCAATTAAACTCAGTGTCAGCATTGCTAAAAAATGTTTTTTCATTAGTCCATTAATCTTCATAAGTTCATAATGCTAAAAGTAGCATTTTCTCATCCAAAAGTTGAAAGCTTCAACATTAAAAAGCCAGCAATGAATTACTAATGCCGATCAGTTAGTCACTTTATTGAGTAATTATGCACTATTTATTCAATGTCTAATAGATATGGCAAAGTACCCGTTAAGAGAGTGAAAGATAGATACAACAAGGGCTCCAGAATGATTGTAATAAATTCGTCTGAAGCCCTTGTTTTTATTGATGTTCGCTTAACTGACTGGCATTAGCAATGAATTACCGGCTTTAAAAAGTTCGACAGATAGCTAATTAATGTGCTCGTCGACTATATCCTGGAACTTTAAATGCTTTACGACACGCATCCAAAAAGTAACCATAAAAAATTCCCATCACACATGACACAGCAGCATTACTTGAAACAGCAGTAATAATTTGCTCTGTACTCGCCCCTACAGCAAATAAAATTGCAGCATAGACTGGTGATTGGAATAATACATAAGCGGTTAAATCTGCGATATTTTTCATGAATGACGCTGACGACAAGCGTGAACCTTGGCGCAGCATAAAGTCACGGAAAATTCCGTAAGGCCATGCAATGGCAATATTAACCGGAATAGATAACGTTCGAGAAGCCAACGACTGCTCAAATGTCATCCCTGAAACTAAAATTTCAATAAACATGCCCGTAATAAAACAAAAAATCACCATTGCAAATGTATCAGCCGCAGCATTGCGAATACTAAATGGCCCTTTTCTAGACATTTCTTTCCATCTCCAAACAATATAAGGTCAATAACACTAGTTAAAGCACCACTTACAGTCATACAAACTGGAATAGGTTAGCAGAGCAGTAATTATCGCTATTAAACCACAACTTGATCAGAATTAGATATCGAAGTTAAAACAATGTAGTAAATTTACAACTACTTTTTGATTTGAAATCAGTTTAATTTGCTATTTGTTACATTTTGTAAGTTATTTTCACAAGATAGCAACTTGTTAATACAAGAAGTTAAACGTAAATTTCTATTCAGACAATATTGAAAGTTCTTGATACAATAATGAAAACTTGAATGAAATGAGAACACTATGTCTTTATCACTTACGGCAATTCTTTCAAACCCTGAATTGGAAAATAAACTGCTTACAGAAGCCCAAACACAAGGCTTTGTTGCTGCAATGGCAGCGGCACCAAACCTTATCAGTCCTAATGAGTGGTTGGCTTTTTTATGGGGTGGTGAAGAAATATCCCCTTTCACTACAGCAGAAGAATTAGAAGCGTATGCAAATGCGATTGTTAATTTATGGAATGAATATCGTGAAGGTTTCCTTGCTGGCAAATGGCTGTGGCCAGAAACGTGTCAGCTTGATGACGAAGAAATTGTAACAACTCAAACTCGTCAATTTTCTGAAGGCCTATTACAAGGTTGGCAGTTAACTCGTGATGATTGGGAAACTCTGATGCCAGAAGAGAGTGAAAATAATGCTCTTCTCGGCGGTGTACTGTTATCAATCAGCATGCTTTTTGACCCAGAAACGGCACTGAACACATTAAAAGAGCAAGGCATTGAAGGCTTGGATGAATTTGTAGAGATCTACAATGCAGTTCCTATGATGCTTTGTGGTTTAACTATGCGTGGTTATGAGCTTGCTGAAGCGGAAGCAAACAGAGAAGCGTAATATGTAAACATAGATAGAGATACGAATAACAATAAAAATGGCGGCCTATTTGGTT
>NZ_MSCO01000001.1:888692-936656 GCF_002954705.1 Aliivibrio sifiae | reverse complement strand
AGGCCTATTTGGTCGCCATTTTTATTACATGTCTTTTCATATTAACTAACTAGAACTTTCGTCATTGGCGCTAAATGGTAATTATTATTTCCATTATCAACATATTATCCTCTCCATCAAATGACTTCTACCTTGGTTCGGATGCCACTTACGTTGGATACTAAAATGACAATTAATGATTTCAAACACTCTGATTTCTATCACATATTAAAAGTGGCTAAAGAGCTAAGTATTTCTATCTCACAGTTCGTAATAAGATCATGCCTAAATATCTTTAAAGGAGTAGTTTGGGCAAGTAAGAAAACGTATAGCTATGTGATGAGTGAATAACGCGAATAATCTCGATATAAATAAAAAACCTCGTAATCTTATAAAGTAACGAGGTTTTTATTATTAGCGCTGATGATCTGATTGATTTAAACGACTACTTACTAAACTTGCTACCATTATGGCCAAATAAAAACTTCCAATAAGCGACTCTAAAAAAACAAAGAACTTAGGGATCGGTAGCACTGGTGAAATATCACCATAACCTACGGTTGTTAGTGTTATAAAACTAAAATAAATAACTTCAAACAGGTTATCTATCCAAGCTTTATCTTCAATACCGTTAAATGACTGTGGAAAAATCTCTATTTGGATAAGATAAATAATTGCCCAAGACATTCCAAGTAATAGATAAACACAAACAGAGCCAACAATCTGGTTTCGACTAACGTAGTCAGTTAGCATTACTTGTTTTAGTGCCGTATAAGTATGAGATAGTAGAAAAAACAGTAATGCAGCTAATGTCACCAATGACAAATCATAATCTTCAAAAAATGAAAAAGAACCAGAAATGGCAGCAAGAGTAAGTAAAAAACCATACCAACTACGATAAAAGGTTTGTTTATGATTTACGCCGACAATAGACAATGCTAAACAAACAATAATGAGAGCCAAAATCATCTTTTGCCCTCCTTCAAATAATTGCTGCATCATTGCACTAGTGAACAATAAGCCTAATAAAGCAAAAAATAAGAAGTAAAAATTGTCATCCCTTGACACTTTTTTCATCTTTAATCCTCTTTTGCTTCACTGCCTAACCAAACCATAAAGAGCTGATACGTTAAACTCAGAACAACCGCACCAACAAATAAGCCAACAATGCCTGACATTGCCATTCCTCCTAATGCTCCTAATAAAATAACTAGCATAGGAATATCTGAACCTCTACTTAATAGCATTGGCTTAAGTACTGCATCGCTACCACTGACGATAATGCACCAAATAAGGAAAATAACAGCTGTCGTTGTTGTATCAACACTGAAGACATAAAAAATCACTGGTAGTAAAGCTAAGATAGGAGGAAGTTGAATTATCGCAACAAGCATAACAAGTAACATCCACAAACCAAGAGCAGGCACTCCAACGAAGGCCATCCCTATACCAGCCATAACTGATTGTATAACAGCAACACCAATAACCCCCTGCACGACACTTCTTACTGTAGTCTTCGACAATGTTGTTAATGCTTCGCCATGCTCACCCGTTAACCGCTCGGCAATTAAAATAAATGCACGTTCGCATTTATCAGCATTTGCCATAAAAGCCCCAGCTATAATTGTCGATATAATGAATTGGATAAATCCACCACCAAGGGACCCCACTAATGACGCCAACTTGCCGACAATTGCTTTAACTTCCTCTCCATACTTTACAAGCACACTTTCTAAATTAGATGATGCTTGAACCCCAAATGCATATGCTTTCTCGCCAATAACAGGCCAATCAGCCATACTTGCATCAGGTTTGGGAATAGAAATGGTTCCATCTTGATAACCCGTAATAAGTTCTGAACCGCTGGTATATAGTCCAGTAGAAATTGCAATCAATGGTATGAGCAAAAGCAATACACCAACAAAAGCCAGCCCTCCACTCATTTTACCTTTACTAAGTCCAAACTTATTATGCCCCCATGCAACTACGGGATATAAAGCGGTAGCAATAATCCCACCCCACACAACAAGTAAGATAAAAGGCCGCAATATTGAAAAACACCAATACACTAAAATAGCGATAGCTGCAATTTTAATAAATGCATCGATTGCCTGTTTCGAAAAGTTAACTTCAAGTTTCATAAACATTCCTTGTTATTTAAATGCACTTAAGTCTGCATATTTAAAAACTTCCAATAACGTGTTTCTAAGAAAAAAGAAACAACAATCATATAAATTCCAATTAGAAATAATTGAAATATCCGTATGAACATATTGTTATCAATATCACCAGAACTCATTAGAGTGCTGCCTAGTAAAACAAGTACCGTGCTAAACGCTGTTGCATATATAGGCGCTTTCTCTGGTTTAGTATAAATTTGAGTCGCCATTATTATGGCCACAAATGAAATAAATAAAGTGTAAAACACGATATTTGGCGCAAGACTTAAAATAGAGAAAACACCTATCGCGAGTAAGCCGCCAATGCTATTACTAATAATTAAAAAGGCACTTAACTTAACTGACTTTTCCCCCGTAATCATTAATGACAATAACGCGATAAACATCATAGTTAACAACGCTTCAGATATTTGAAAAATAAAGAAAAAACAGACAACTGGGAAAGAGATAATCATCGCTCTAAAAGCCGCATACCATCGTTGTTGTTTTGATAATGGAGAAGGTTGATAACCTGAGAACGTTGATTCTGGCTCTGGAAAATAAATATGAACAAAAGCAAAAATAAGTACTGCAACAACTCCTGAACTGCTTAACCCTGTAGCTAAAAAAACAGAGACCCCAGGATTTGATATAGCCATAAAAGGCAGCATTAATACGGCAATAATCAATATTGTGGCAAACAAATTCCATTTTGGATCAGTAAATAAATAATAGCCCCATAGCATCATTAATCCGATAAGAATTAACATAGGGACTGGATATTGAGTAATACCATTTGCTAAGAACAATCCAAGCACTATTGTCATTACCATCGCGATCATTAATTCATAAATAGTTTCTTTATTTAGATCAGGTTTATCTACTAAAAACTTAGCAACAAACACAGGGGCTACAAATGCCAGCGGCCAATCTATCCATGCCGCTAAAAACACAGCTAAACCAACACCTACGGTGTACCTAATTATCTTCGTTTGAATTCGAGTATTCTCGATAAGGCTATCGGACATAAGACATCAAACTCACAAAACGGATCCACAACTTACCAATCGTATTGAAAACAATGTTATTCCCACTGTAAACAATCACATCAGCTTGCCCACCAATACGTAATAACCCTGTTGTTTGTGAATGATCAAATTCAATCGCTATTGGGAGCATTTGAGTTTGACGCAACCAACCTGTCTGATTATTCGCTTGTGCTAATTTACCCGCTTGATTGTTTTGTCCCCAGTCTACTCCCCAATCAACGCTAGAAACGGTTCCTTTAATTACCTTTCCTGGTGCAAAATCGAGTGCGATATCAACCTCATCACCGACCTTAATATTACCTAAACTATTTTCACGAAAATAAGCTTCAATCCATATACTTTCAGTTGATACAAAAGTCATTATAGGTTGACCAGCAGAGGCATAGAAACCTTCAGATAGACTAAAATTAGAGACTCCTCCTGCTGTAGGTGCCTTTATCTCTGTTCTTGCTAAGTTAATTTGAGCTTGCTCTAAAGCTAATAATGCAGCTTTTATTTGACTATTATCTTCACCATCTGCGCCTAACTGACTTTTCGATTTTTCAAGATCAGCCTGAGCATTCGTCACACTAGCTCTTGCTGTTGCTATTGTTGCGCGAGCCTGATCGGCATCTGATTGAGACACGACACCTCGTTCAGCCATTTCGAGAATTCGAGCTGATTGTAGTTTTACATTTTCTAACTCAACGTTTGCACTCGTTAACCTTGCTTGTGAAGACGCAATCGCTGCTGTTTGAGCGCCAACATTCTGCCCTGCAATCTCTAAACTTTGTTCCGCCTGTTTTACCGCAATTTGATAATCAGCTGGGTTTAATTTAACTAGTACATCCCCCTGCTTAACCAACTGATTCGGCTGTACTAAGATATCAAAGACCTGACCAGATACTTCAGGTTTAATTGGAACTACATAACCTTTTACTCTCGCATTATCCGTTAATGGAATCACCCGATCTGAAATAATGCTAAACAATAATAAAACAGAGACTGTAATTAATAGATAATTCGTAATTTTCCGAACTTTATTTATCTTTTTAGGCGCTTCGCTAACATATTCTGCTTCATTTTCTTTTTTCGTTGCTTCTGTTTTTTCCGTCATAATTTATGCCTACTACTAATTGATTCCATTCATACATATGTATAGTTGTTTTCTGAGATAAATCGAGTGATGCTTGTCAAAATTCACTTATTATTTAATAGTTTATTTATATAAAAAATAATAGGGGGAATACTCTTATACATTGAATTTGAGGCCTCAGTCGCAAAGAGAATAAAAAATAAAATATATCAGACTATATAAGATTAAAACTTACCATTTTACGCCAATAATTAATCTTACAAATAAATGTGCAATAAAAAGGATCGCTATCTATGCAGAAAATAGCCTCAAAACCATTACCAATGATCCGCACTGGATATACAAAGATTCTTTTAGACGTGTTTTCAAAGCATGGTATCAACGTACAAGAACTATTAAATGATTCAGGCTTACCACCAGACTTATTTGAAACAGATAAAGATTATTTACCAGTAGAACCGGTTAAACGCCTTGTATATCTACTGTCTTCACAGGTTGGTGTAAATAGTTTTAGTGAATTATTACGCACTGCATTTCGTCAAAGAATAATACCTCAGATACTTAAACAATTTGATAGCACCGTAACCGTAAAGGAAGCACTTGAAAAAGTGAACATCATATTCAACCATGATTCACCAGGCAGCGAGATTACTTTTGAAAATGAATATGAGAAATACTGGCTCTGCCGTTCTGCCTCTTATGAAGATACGATTTATTTTATTTGGGGCGAAGTTTTTGCAGTCTTATATATTATTGAACTCATTCAAGCATTAACAAAATCAGATTGGTTTCCCGAACAAGTAAAGATACAACACGTTGATGATGAAGTAATTCGTTCAGCACTAAATCAAAAAACACAATTTTTTATATCACAAAGTAAAAGCGCATTATTGATTGATGAAAAAACACTTAACTCTACCGTTAAATTTATTCCATCAGATACAAAGCATAAAGAAGCATTGGTTGAGTGGCATTCTAGCTTCAGTGATAGTGTTTTTACCTCATTGCTCCCTTATGTTCGAGAGCACTCTTTAAACATCAAGCAAGCCGCTAAGTTATTGCAAATGACACCAAGGACTTTCCAACGTCGACTAAAAGAAGAACGAACGTCATTTAGGCAGCTAAAAGAAAGTCTTATCTTATCAATATCATGTGAATTAATGGAAGAAGGTCACTCATTGACCCATATATCAAGTCAGCTTGGTTATAATAATATTTCTCACTTTTCACGAGCATTTAAACGCATTAGTGGGCTAACACCAAAAATATATAAAAAGTCGATTTTGGGACTTGCCGAATAAATTTACCATTATACGCCAATCAATTTTCTTTCACTTTTAATACGAATAATGCTTAGGCAATATAATAAACATAAAAACATTACATCAATTTAATTAACGGTCAGGAATTATTATGAGCTCAGTAGAAAAAGAATATGGTTTTAACACTCCACAACGTTTGTTTGTAGGTTACACACTGGCAGTACTAGTCGATCTAACGGTTCTAAATTTTTTTGATGAATATTGGGATTTTGTTAATATCGAATCATTCACAATTTCCTTTGCTGCTGCAATCCTACTGCAACTATTGTTAAAACTCTCAATTAATGCAGAACATAGAATTGCTGATTACTTTAAAAACAAACCAGGAACAGCCCCGAAGATATACCGAGGATTAAGCAGCTATGTGATTTTAGTTGGTAGTAAGTTTGTTATGTTAGAAGCGATCAACATTCTATTTGGTGATAAGGTATCGTTTAATGGACCATTAAATGGTGTTGTCGCTTTCTTTGCTGTGGTATTTACCATCCTAATTGCAGAGATAACAGTATCTAAAATTTACTTTGCTTTAAGTGATAAAGAAAAGTAATACCAATGTAACTAATTAGATGATCTATTTATTACGCAGGAAAATCACTTAAGAGTAAGGCAACAATTCTTATAAGTAGTTATTCTACAATAATAATTCTTAACGTAGCTATTGAGTTATTTAACCAGTAATAATGATCAGATAATTAATGGAATTGGTATAATTGCCACTGTACATAAATTAATTTATAAAAAATGGCGACCAATACGGTCGCCATTTTTATTGAAAGTAATTAGAGAATAATTAACTTTATAGATCATTTACGTGCGTTTAATTGCTCAGCAAAATCTAACATACGATTTAATGGAATAAGTGATTTCACACGGATCTCTTCATCAACGAAAATCTCATGCTCTGCGCCACCTTCGTTTAAGGCTTTCTCAATCGCAACAAGACCATTCATCGCCATCCAAGGGCAATGCGCACAGCTACGGCAAGTTGCACCAGCTCCAGCAGTTGGAGCTTCTAATAATTCTTTTTCTGGAACCATTTGTTGCATCTTGAAGAAGATACCTTTGTCAGTTGCCACTATCATTTTTTGTTGCGGTAATTCTTTGGCAGCTTTAATTAATTGACTAGTAGAACCAACCGCATCTGCCAACTCAACCACACTGGCCGGTGACTCTGGGTGAACAAGAACAGCTGCATCAGGATTAAGTGCTTTTGCATCTTTTAATGCTTTTGCTGAGAACTCATCATGAACAATACATTCGCCCTGCCATAACAGCATATCAGCGCCTGTTTTGTTCGCAATATATGAACCTAAATGACGGTCTGGCCCCCAGATGATTTTTTTGTCTTCATCATCCAAGTGTTCAACTATCTCTAATGCAATACTTGATGTTACAACCCAATCAGCACGAGCTTTAACCGCTGCTGATGTATTCGCATATACAACAACAGTATGATCAGGATGGGCATCACAAAAATCTGTAAATTTGTCTGCAGGACAGCCTAAATCCAAAGAGCATTCAGCTTCTAATGTTGGCATTAAGATGGTTTTTTCAGGCGTTAAAATCTTCGCAGATTCACCCATAAATCGAACACCAGCAATGACTAATGTTTGTGCCTCATGACGATTACCAAACTTAGCCATTTCTAATGAATCACCAACAAAACCACCCGTTTCTTCAGCCAATGCTTGAATTTCAGGATCGGTATAGTAGTGAGCAATTAGTACCGCATTTTTATCGTTCAGTAACTGCTTAATTTTAGCTATGTATTGTGCTTTTTCATCAGCACTTAGCTTCGTAGGTTTTGGTGGAAAAGGATATACTGTGTCGACGTGATCTAAAATATGGCCCATTGCTCAGCTCATTAATTTTTAAAAATAATCTGAGCATTATACCCCTTATGGCATAGGCAGCAAGGCAGTGATAATAAAAAAGGAACTCATGAGCTCCTTTTTACTTTGGTATTATAACGACTTCAACTGCTTATCCGCTGTTTTAGCGGTAGTACTATCAGGGTACTCTTTAAGTACTTTTTGATAGTATTTTGTCGCAGCTGTTTTGTTATTGTTACGCTTAGCAAGCTCGCCTAATTTCAGTAACGCATCTGCGCGTTTATTAGAATCAGAATAACTTACTACTTTTGTAAAACTCTTAGCGGCTTCAATATCATTTTTTTGCGCAAAATACAGCTGACCTAGCCAATAATGTGCATTTGAGTTGTAAACCGAATCAGGATAGGCAGCAACAAAGTCTTGGAATGCTTTCGTTGCACCAGCATAATCTTTTTTCTTTAAGATTAAATCGACCGCTGTTTGATACGCTTCATTTTCGTTAGTATCAGTAGCATAAGCACCTGAAGATGAAGCATCTATTGAGTCAGCCGGTGTAGCTACAGGGGCTGGCTTTGCTGTTCTCAGTGTATCGATCTCAATGTATAGCTGACGTTGACGCTCTAGCATTTGTTCAAGTTCATAGCTATTACGCTCAACCGTGCCACGCATCTCTGATAACTCTTCAGATAAACCATCAAGTTGCTGCTGCAGTTGAAGCTGAATTTGATTACGGCTTTGAATTAAGCGCTCTAAACGCTCAATACTTGAGGAAGATGCTGGCGCAGAAGAATTTGACGTCGCATTTAAATCAGTGACTGGAGCAGGAGCGGCGACCACAAGGGTCGCCGCACTCGCCAGCAACGTAAGCGGAATAATTCGCTTAAGGTTACTGTATTTCATATAAGTCAGCCTTATAAACTGTCGATTAGTATACTAATACTGCACGACGGTTTTTAGCGTAATCTTCAGCAGATTGACCTAGTACTAGGGGCTTCTCTTCACCGTAGCTTACGATAGAGATTTGATCAGCTGAAACACCTAGAGCTTGTAGGTATTTAGAAACAGCTTGAGCACGACGCTCGCCTAGTGCGATATTGTACTCAGGAGTACCACGCTCATCGGCATGACCTTCAACAGTAACTTTAACATCAGCATTTGTGCTTAAGAAAGCTGCGTGAGCTGCAAGCATATCTTCATATTCAGAAGAAATTGTTGAGTTATCAAATGCGAAGTAAACAGTTTGCACTTTACGAAGCTCTTGCTCTGCTTGAGCACGAACTTCTTCTTCTGTCATTTGAGCATCAGCATCGATAGCTGAAACAACTGTTGTATCAGTTTGGCCTTCAGCGCCAGTTGTTTGAGTTTCTGCAGCATTTGTTGATTCTTGGCCAGCAGTACTGTCAGTTGCGCTGTCGCTAGAACTACAAGCAGAAAGAGCAACCACAGGCAGCGCGATTAAAAGACTCTTAAGAAGTTTATTTAGTTGCATTATATTTTCCTTATTTCCTAAATATTTAGTAGCTATAAAAATGGCGACCACGCTGGTGCCCTTACACGTCCGTTTGTCGCTGGTAAGCGAGCTTTAAAACGGCCATCTATAGAAACCATAGAAAGTACATTCTGTTTTCTATACATGGAACTGTAAATCACCATGCCGCCATTTGGCGCAATACTAGGTGACTCATCCAGTAGTGTCTTGGTTAAGACCTGGACGGCACCAGTTTCTAAATCTTGTTTCGCTAGATTGAATCCAGTCTCTGAGCGATTAACCATAACGATAAATTTACCGTCTGGAGTAATCTGCCCACCAAGATTTTGACTGCCTTGCCAGGTTAAACGTTTTGTTGAACCGTCTTGTAAATTTACTCTATAAATCTGAGGTTTACCACCCCGATCTGAAGTAAATATTAAAGACTTGTTATCAGGAGCCCAAAAAGGTTCCGTATTATTTGATCTTCCGCGCGTAATTTGACGCATTTTTTTCGTTTGCAAGTTTACAACGTACACTTGCAAGCTTCCTGTTTTTGACAACACAATAGCTAATTCTTTGCCATCATGTGAAAAACGAGGAGCCCCATTATGACGGGGGTAAGAAGCAATTAATTCTCTCTTACCGGTGTAAATATTCATAATAAAAACTTGTGATTTTCTATTTTCGAAACTTACATAAGCTAATTTCTTACCATCAGGTGACCATGCTGGTGACATGATTGGTTGTTTCGATTTTAAGACTAAACGTTCATTATAGCCATCATAGTCAGCGATACGTAGTTGATACTGATATTGCGCTTTATCATTCACGACAACATAAGCGACTCGAGTAAGAAAAGCCCCTCTTTCACCTGTCAGTTTTTCATAAACCACATCTGAAATACGGTGTGCATACTTACGAAGTTGCTTTGTCGATAAAGTCGCAACTTTGTTAACCAATATATGATCTTTTGTTGAAACTAATTCACCACTGGAATTAAGCGCTTTTGAATTGCCTTTTGTTAATTGACCACGAACGACATCAATTAATTTATAAGTAACTTCATATTTACCTTGAGCATTAAGCTTTACTTCACCAGTAACAATCGCATCAACCCCCATCTTAGTCCAAGCTTCGTAATTGATATCCGAATCTTTATATGGAGTTTGTGGCATTTTATTAGTCGCGACTGGACTGAATTTACCACTACGCTGCAAATCAGATGAAATGATAGCAGAAATATCTTGTGGTAACTTGCCTTCTCCGTGCCATTTAAAAGGCACAATGCCTATTGGTCTTGCTGAGTCGACCCCTTCTGTAATAACCAGCTCTAATTCTGCTCTTGCAATCTGACTAAAACTTAAACAGACAACAAAAAGAGTTAATATCCATCGTTTAAACACTTGCTCTTCCTTATTCTGGCTCTACCGTAAGGTTGATGTTTGTTAATTTAGTCACAACATCACCGTCAGTTGGCATTGGGAATACATTTACTTTTGTTACTGCCGTTTTCGCTGCACGACATACCTGTGCATCACCATTTAATGTGGTCACAGATAAAAGTAACCCTGATGACGCTAATTTAATTTTTACACGACAGCTTTTACCGACATAAGCCTCATCAACCAATAAATTCTGCTGGATCATCTGAGTATAAATAGCACCATATCGATTCACTTCGTCATCAATATGTTGTTGTTTCGCTGAACTATTTTGAACGGTTTCATCCTCTAAACCAGCAAAAATATCATTCAATGCCGCTTCTTTCTGTTTACGCTCAGCTTCTGCTTTCGCAGCTCGTGCTTTCTCTGCCGCTGCTTTTGCAACTCGCTCGGCTTCCGCTTTTGCTTTCTTATCTGCTTCTGCTTTCACGGCTTTTTCTTTCGCTAATTTTTCTTTAGCCAAACGTTCTTTTTCTGCCTTAGCTGCTCGTTCTTTGTCTATTCTGGCTTTCTCTGCTGACGCTTTCGCCGCTTTTTCTTTATCTGCTTTTACCTTGGCAACTCTGGCCGCTTCAGCCTTTGCTGCCGTCTCAGCTTTACGTTTTCGTTCATTCTCAGCGGCGACCGCTTTTTTTCGATCGTCTTCTGCTTTACGAGCGGCTTTTTTCTCTTTGACTTGCTGCTCTTTAAGCTTACGAATTCGATCTTCTTCTACTTTACGGTTTTTTTCCAATTGAGCAGCTTGCTGTTTTAATCGTTTTAAACGTTCTTTTTCTGCTCGTTCAGCTCTTTCTCTTTCTTGACGAATTTGAGATGCTTGCTTTGCAATAGTATTAGGATCAATAACAACCGCTTGGATCGTATTAGGCTTCGCCTTTTCATCCAAAGAAAAATCACTTCCAAAAAGCAGTGCTGCAACGAGTAGCAAATGCAACACGACAGAAACAATGATGGCGAAGGTGTAATTATTATCCGATTTCATCAATGATTATTCACTCTATTCCTTGAGATCGGTAAGTAATCCAACTTTACTTACCCCTGCACGGCTTAATTCATCAAGAACTAAAACTATCTCTGAATATGGCGTGCTAGCATCACCACCAACCGCAACGGGTGAATTAGGTTTAATACTCAGCTCAGCTTTAACGTTAGTGATCATCTCTTGCATTGACATTGGTCGACGAACCTCTTGGTTATCAACACTTAAACCAAGATTACCGTCTTTATCAACTTCAACAATAATAAACGTAGCATTTGGGTCTTCCCCTGCCATCGCTTGCGCTGATTTAGTATTCGTCATCTCTGGAAGTTCAACATCAACACCCTGAGTAACAAACGGAGCGGTTACCATAAAGATAATTAATAGTACTAGCATGACATCAATGTAGGGAACAACATTAATCTCAGCTGTTAATTTTCTCTTCTTAGGTTGATAGCCAGACATTACTTCTCCTGACTTGTCATTGCTTGGCGGTGCAAGATACTTGAGAACTCATCCATAAATGCAGCGTAGTTATGCTCTAGCTTACCTACTTTTACACTTAAACGGTTATATGCGATTACTGCTGGAATTGCCGCAAATAAACCCATAGCTGTAGCCACAAGTGCTTCTGCAATACCAGGAGCTACCATCGCTAACGTTGCTTGCTTTACCGCCCCTAATGCGATAAATGCATGCATAATGCCCCATACCGTACCGAACAAACCAATATATGGAGTAATAGAGCCAACCGTTGCTAAAAACGGTAAATTAGTTTCAAGGCTATCAACTTCACGCGATACTGTTACGCGCATAGCTCGAATTGTGCCATCCATAACCGCATCTGATGACGAACCATTAACACGAGATAAACGTGCGAATTCATTAAAACCAGAATAAAAGATTTTTTCTGTTCCGCTAATTCTTTCTTTACGAACTTTTACTTCATTAAATAATTGCGCAAGATCCATGCCTGACCAAAATTTATCTTCAAAACGTTCGGCATCGGTACGCGCAACAGCTAACACTTTTGAGCGTTTAAAAATCATCGCCCATGACATTACAGATAAGCTCAATAAAATAAGCATCACGATCTTAACTAATAAACTAGCTTGTAAAAATAGATCGAGAATTGATAATTCACCTGTCACAAGATATCTCCGATAATATAAATAGTGGTATCGCTGTTGGTTTCATTTTAGCGTTATCAATACAGGCTACCTTAACTGTAGCTTTGCACAATACTTTCCCTTCAAAATTAACCAATAACTGACAAAAGGTCAGTGATACCCTTTTAATTTCTGTTATGAATGTTTCAACAATAAGCTGCTCATCTAATCGAGCACCTTGAATAAAGTCCATCGTTACGTTTTTAACGACAAATCCGACTGATTTTTCTAAAAGCACTTGTTGGGAGACACCGTGTTGGCGTAATAATTCCGTTCGTGCCCGTTCAAAAAACTTAAGATAATTTGAATGGTAAACAACCCCACCAGCATCGGTATCTTCATAATAAATGGTTATAGGCCATTTAAATGCATTTTTATCCACGACACATTTCTCTTTTTATTGAAAAATCAGATGCTAACTATAACTGATAATTGACTATTTTCACTATATCAAATCTGGATTTTGGAGTTAAATCGTCAAAAAAAAGCGGTTCATTACCTTAAAAAGTAACAAACCGCTTAGTATGATGTTCCAATATACAAATTTTATTGGATGCTAAAACTACATGAAATAAAGGTAGCTAAAGTATCCCAAAATTAATATTGAAAAATACGGACTAAATAATAATTTCCAAATCCATTTCTGTGGAACAAATCCAACAGCAAAAATGAATGCCGTACATACCGAATAAATTAAGCTAGGAGCTAATAACCCATCAAAGCCACCAATTTGTTCTGAATATACCGTTGGCTCCCACATAAGCATTGCCATGTGAAAAATAGCCACCCCAACTAATAATAATCTTACGATAATATTATTAATTGGACGTTGAACATTATCTATTTTGTCAGCGAGATTACTCACTGTCTTTGTCCATCATTTCTGAATGCTCTAACCAAAGTGCATTAATGATTGCAAATGAACATGCTAGCAGCACGCCTAGAATCCATGCGAAATACCACATAATAAATATTCCTTAGTATAGAGACGTCTTGTTCTCTTCGATGAATTTAGCATCAAGACGACCAAACATTTTGTAGTACGTCCAAATAGTATAAGTAAGAATAATTGGAACCATTACAACAGCAACGCCTGTCATAATTTTCAATGTCAGCTCACTTGAAGTTGCATCCCACATAGTTAGACCATGATCTGGATTAAAGCTTGATGGCATTACGAATGGGAATAAAGCAAAACCAGACGTTAAGATAACACCAGCGTTCGTTAAGCTTGAACTTAAGAAAGCTAAACCACCAATATTTGCACGAGAAGCAATGATTGTAATGATTGGCATTACTACTGCTAGGATTGGAGCAATCCAAAGTAATGGGTATTCATTATAATTATTAAATAATGCGCCTACTTCACGAACAACTTCTTTATTCAATGGATCTGACGGTGCGTTATGATCAAGTACACTTGTAATAACATAACCTTCGATGCTTTGAGCCCAGAAGCCAGCAATAACAAATAGTACGATTACTGCTAAGCTACAGATCATCGCTACATTACGAGAGCGAGAATGAAGTTCATCCGTCGTTTTCATCTGTAGCCATGTTGCACCTTGCGTGATGAACATTGCAGAGCTAACTAAACCACACAATAATGCGAATGGGTTAAGCAATTCAAAGAAACCACCATGATAACTAAGCATCATTAGGTTGTTAAGCTCAAATGGTACACCTTGAAGTAGGTTACCAAATGCCACACCAAAAATGACAGGAGGAACAAAGCTACCGATAAAGATTGCTGTATCCCACGCTGAACGCCAGCGTTTGTCTTCAATTTTAGAACGGTAATCAAAGCCTACAGGGCGGAACCACAATGACGCTAATGTTACGATCATCGCTAGGTAAAAACCTGAGAATGATGCAGCGTAAACGAGTGGCCATGCAGCAAATAGAGCACCACCAGCAGTGATTAACCATACTTGGTTACCATCCCAATGAGGCGCGATTGAGTTAATCATAACTCGACGTTCTGAATCAGTTTTACCGATAACGGGTACTAGTGCACCAACACCCATATCGAAACCATCTGTTACAGCGAAGCCAATCAGTAATACACCGATCAATGCCCACCAAACAAATCGCAATACTTCGTAATCAAACATTGCTCAAATCTCCGTTTTTATGCTTCTACTTGACGAGTTAATTTCGCTTCTGAATCTTGACCATCTTGCTCAAAGTGGTAGCGGCCCGTTTTCAGGCTACTTGGACCTTTGCGCGCGAACTTCACCATTAGGTAAACTTCAGCAATCAAGAATATCGTGTATAAACCAATGATTGCAGCCATTGAGATTAGAATCTCTGTTGCTGTCAATGCTGATGCTGCAACGTTAACTGGTAGAATTTCACCAACAGCCCATGGTTGACGGCCATACTCTGCAACAAACCAACCTGCTTCAATCGCGATCCATGGTAGCGGCATACCAAATAAGGCAGCTTTAAGTAACCACGATTTTTGACCAATTTTCTGACGGCATGTCTGAACAAAAGCAAAACCAAAGATAAGTAGCATTGCTACACCACAAGCAACCATAATACGGAACGAGAAGAACAGAGGCCATACTGTAGGGATTGAGTCATCCGCAGCCGCTTTAATTTGCTCTTCTGTTGCATCAACAACTTTATCGGTATAACGCTTAAGTAATAAGCCATACCCTAAGTCATGCTTAACATCATCAAACGCAGCGATGTTTTCCGGTGTTTTATCACCATTACGTAATTTTTCTAGCAATTCGTAAGCAATCATACCGTTACGGATACGCACTTCGTGCTGTTCTTTTAAATCACGTAAACCTGTTACTTGTTTATCAAATGAACGGGTTGCAATAATACCCATTACATATGGGATCTTAATTGCATAATCAGTTTCCATCGATTCTTGGTTTGGTAAACCAAAAACAGTAAAGGCTGCAGGTGCTTCTTCTGTATGCCACTCAGCTTCAATTGCTGCTAGCTTAACTTGTTGAACTTCACCTAGCTCATAACCAGATTCATCACCAAGTACCATTACAGATAAGATTGATGCCATACCAAAAGAAGCAGCGATAGCAAATGAACGACGTGCAAACGCAACATCACGGCCTTTAAGTAGGTAGTAAGAACTTACACCAAGAACAAACATTGCACCACAAGTGTAACCAGAAGCAACGGTATGAACGAATTTAACTTGAGCAACTGGGTTTAACACCACTTCTGCAAAGCTAACCATTTCCATACGCATTGTTTCAAAGTTAAATTCAGCACCCACAGGGTTCTGCATCCAACCATTAGCAACTAGAATCCAAAGTGCTGAGAAGTTAGAACCTAAAGCAACCAACCACGTTACTGTAAGGTGCTGACGTTTTGATAAACGATCCCAACCAAAGAAGAATAAACCTACAAAAGTAGATTCTAGGAAGAAAGCCATTAGTGCTTCGATGGCAAGAGGTGCCCCGAAGATATCACCAACATAGTGAGAATAATAAGCCCAGTTAGTACCAAACTGGAACTCCATCGTTAGGCCCGTAGCAACACCTAATGCGAAGTTAATACCAAACAATTTACCCCAGAACTTTGTCATGTCCTTGTAGATTTGTTTGTCTGTCATTACATATAAAGACTCCATGATAGCCAATAAAAAGGCCATACCTAAAGTCAGAGGAACGAATAGGAAGTGATACATCGCTGTCATTGCAAACTGCAATCGCGATAACTCCACTACATCAGTGATCATGAGAACTCCTTTGTGTCAGGCTGAATGACACAGTGCTTTCACTCTATTTGGGTGAATGTGACACTATTTTATGGCTCTAATAGTTATAACCGTATTGGTAACCATAAAGTGTTACATGATTGTGTAAAAAACGTTAGCTTAATGTTAAGCATAACCTAATATAGAACTCGCTAATATTAATAGGAAACACGATATCTTTCAAAAGATTTGTCCCTTTTTTGAAAGTTAATTACAGTTTTTTTTACATAAACACATGTTTTTCACACTTTACACATTTCTCATACGAAAAAACGGATGATTTTGATCACCCGCTTTCACTAAACTTATTATTTTATTAATGTACTATGACAAATTATGAATAGGTAACTTTTGACTATTTCTCTGGTCTATCAATGCCAAAATGCAAATAAGCTCGATCAGAAACTATTCGCCCTCTTGGTGTTCGCTGTAAGTAACCTTGTTGAATTAAGTAAGGTTCGATGACATCTTCAATCGTATCTCTTTCTTCACCAATCGCTGCAGCAATATTATCAAGACCAACCGGACCACCATCAAATTTTTCCATAATGGCCAATAAAAGTTTTCTATCCATGTAATCAAAACCACGGACATCAACATCAAGCATGTTCAACGCTTTGTCTGCAATCTCAGAAGATATATGACTATCGCTCATTACATCTGCATAATCTCGTACTCGACGTAATAATCGGTTGGCAATACGTGGTGTACCACGAGCGCGACGGGCAACTTCCAATGCACCTTCAGATTCCATCGATAAATTCAGGCAATCAGCACTACGCTGAACAATATATTGAAGATCATCGACTTTGTAATACTCTAATCGCTGCACAATACCAAAACGATCACGCAATGGGGACGTTAGTGAACCAGCCCTTGTCGTTGCACCGATAAGAGTAAAAGGTGGTAAGTCAATTTTAATAGAACGAGCTGCAGGGCCCTCACCAATCATAATATCTAACTGATAATCTTCCATTGCAGGGTACAGTATTTCTTCAACAACAGGGCTTAATCGATGGATCTCATCAATAAATAAAATGTCGTTTTCTTCTAAGTTAGTCAGAAGCGCCGCCAAATCTCCTGCTTTTTCAAGAACAGGACCAGAAGTCGTACGAATATTTACTTCCATCTCGTTGGCAACGATATTCGCTAATGTCGTTTTACCCAAGCCTGGAGGACCAAAAATCAATAGATGATCGAGGGGTTCATTACGCATTTGCGCTGCTTTAATGAAAATTTCCATCTGGCTGCGAACATGGTCTTGACCTCGATAGTCTTCTAATTTCTTCGGACGTATCGCTCGATCGATGACTTCTTCTTCACGAAAAACAGGGGTATCAGCAGCAATAAGGCGATCAGCTTCAATCATAAAATGGCACTCAGCGATTCAATAAATAAATAGTAGTAAGTAAAAAACAATTAATAGAAAACATTAAATGATATTAGATCATCGATTTTAATGATTCACGGATTAGCGCTTCACTTGTCATATCAGGTTTTGCTACTTGAGAAACAATTTTAGACGCTTGTACTGGCTTATAACCAAGGGATATCAGTGCACTTACAGCTTCATCTTGTGCACTTTGAGGAGAGGAAATTAAATCAGAACTATCATCCATCGGCGCAGCATCAGCTGCCGGTGTAAATAAATCACCAGCTCCCCAGCCTTTAAGACGATCTTTCATTTCAACCACTAAACGCTCTGCTGTCTTCTTTCCAACACCAGGCAATTTTACTAATGTCGAAATATCTTCACGCTCTACGCTTTGTACAAATTGAGATGCTGTCATGCCAGATAAAATAGCAAGACCAAGTTTAGGACCCACACCATTTGCTTTAATTACTTCTCTAAATAATGCACGCTCTTTTTTGGTATTAAAACCATACAATAATTGTGCATCTTCACGAACAACATAATGAATATATACAATAGCTTCAGTGCCAATCTCTGGTAATTCATAAAAACAACTCATTGGCATTTGGACTTCATAGCCAATACCACTGACTTCAATTAATAGTTCTGGTGGTTGTTTTTCTAATAAATTTCCACGAAGGCGTCCGATCACAATAGATACTCTTTAAAAATAATTAACTGATTTGAATAGTAATAAAGAACTGGATAGATATCCAGTAAAAGAAATGAGAATTTACAATATGCTAGACATCTAACGGTAGCGCCCACGCCTTGCACCTGTTGCTTTCCCAGCGAGTGCGATTAAGGTTTTATTGGTATTAGCATGACAAATCGCAACCCCTAACCCATCGGCAGCATCGGCTTGTGGTTTTGCCGGAAGTTTCAACATTGTCATAACCATGTGCTGGACTTGTGCTTTATCTGCCCCACCCGTTCCTGTTACTGCTTGTTTAATTAAACGAGCTGCATATTCGTATACTGGCAAATCTGCATTTACTGCAGCAACAATTGCGCTTCCTCTTGCTTGTCCTAACTTTAAGGCTGAATCCGCATTTTTAGACATGAAAACTTGTTCAATGGCGAATACATCCGGTTGGAATTGAGTAATGATTTCAGAAACACCTGCGTATATTTGTTTTAAACGACCAGGAAGTTCTTTCTCTGACATACGAATACAGCCACTACCCAAATATTGAAGGTGACGGCCATTTTGACGGATAACGCCATACCCTGTGATCCGAGAGCCTGGATCAATTCCTAAAATGATAGACATAGTAAAACCACTGATTATTTATACATGTATATTAGCTAGATACCACTATAAACTCAAGGCATTCGTAATGTACGACTTTCTCATTTTAAATATAACAGATACAAAAATGCCCGCATTACACGGGCATTTTTAAGAATAAAGATAACTTAAATTAAGCGTCTTTTTTCTCAGCAATTTTTACTGCAATCGCTAATTCCTCAAGAGACTCAGGATTAGCAAGACTTGGCGCATTCGTTAGTAGACACGCTGCTGCTGTTGTTTTCGGGAAGGCGATAACATCACGGATGTTTTCAGTGCCACAAAGAAGCATTGCTAAACGGTCAAGACCGAATGCAAGACCTGCATGTGGCGGCGTACCGTACTTAAGCGCTTCAAGTAAGAAACCAAATTTCTCATGTTGCTCTTTCTCTTCGATACCTAGGATACCAAATACCGCTGTTTGCATTTCTGCATTGTGAATACGAACAGAACCACCACCCACTTCATAGCCATTAATAACCATGTCGTACGCATCAGAGTTTGCTGCTGCTGGGTTTGCTTTAAGCTCTTCAGCGGTAACACCTAAAGGAGATGTGAATGGGTGATGCATCGCGTGCAAGTTACCTTCGCCATCTTCTTCAAACATTGGGAAATCAATAACCCAAAGTGGAGCCCAAGCTTTCTTATCTGTAAGCTCAAGATCATCACCTAATTTAATACGTAAAGCGCCCATTGCTTCTGCAACGATGCCTGCTTTATCTGCACCAAATAAAATGATATCGCCAGTTTCAGCTTCAGTACGCTCTAAAATGCTGTTTACGATATCTTCGCTTAGGAACTTAGCAACAGGAGATTGAACACCTTCGAATCCTGCAGCACGATCGTTCACTTTCATCCAAGCTAGACCTTTCGCGCCGTAGATACCTACGAACTTACCGTATTCATCAATTTGCTTACGAGACAGTGATGCGCCACCAGGAACACGAATAACCGCTACACGGCCTTTTTCATCGTTAGCAGGACCAGCGAATACTTGGAATTCAACTTCTTTAAGAAGATCAGCAACGTCAACTAACTCTAATGGGTTACGTAGATCTGGCTTATCAGAACCAAAACGACGGATCGCTTCTGAGAATGGCATGATTGGGAATTGACCAAGTTCAACATCTAATAGCTCTTTCCACATATCATGAACTAGACGCTCTGTGATTTCACGAACTTGAGTCGATGATAAGAAAGACGTTTCGATATCGATTTGGGTAAATTCAGGTTGACGGTCAGCACGTAAATCTTCATCACGGAAACATTTAACGATTTGATAATAACGGTCAAAACCAGACATCATCAAAAGTTGCTTAAACAACTGTGGTGATTGTGGAAGTGCGTAGAAACTGCCTTTATGAACACGGCTCGGTACTAGGTAATCACGAGCGCCTTCTGGCGTTGCTTTTGTTAGTACTGGAGTTTCAATATCTAAGAATAGATTTTCATCTAAGAAACGACGAACAAAGCTAGATGCGCGAGCACGTAACTTGATGCGATCACTCATTTCTGGACGACGTAAATCAATGTAACGGTACTTGAGGCGTTGCTCTTCTGAATTTGTTTGATTGAAATCCAACGGAAGCGCTTCTGAACGGTTGATGATCTCAAGACCTGTCGCGTAAAGTTCAACTTCACCCGTAGCCATGTCTTTATTTACTTGGCTGTCAGGACGAACACGTACTTCACCAGTAAATTTGATACAGAACTCATTACGCAGTTGGTTAGCGATTGAGAAGATATCTTTCATATCTGGATCAACAACTACCTGAACGATACCTTCACGATCTCGCATATCAATAAAGATAAGACCGCCTAAGTCACGGCGGCGGTTTACCCAGCCGCAAAGTTCTACAGTTTGCCCTGCAAGGGACTTGTTCAGGTTACCACAGTAATGGGTGCGCATGATGATTTTCCCAATCTAATATACATATCAATAGTAAATGCAATAAAAAGCCTACTGCACTTCTCATAAACCGATTTACGTTTGCTAAAATGACTAATAAAACAGCTACTTTGCTGTATTAATATACAAAACGTAAAAATATAGCGCCATTATAAAGGAAAAACATTCTAACGACATAGCAAGGAGTAAAAAAAGTTCACTTTCAATTCTCATTGGCCTAAAGACTTTAAGATAAGAATTAACTACAATAGTGTCATCATGTGCAGGAGAGCACTGATGTATGCAATTCTAGGTAAGTAGAACACACCAATATTTACCTAGAATGGATATAAATAAGTACGGATAAACAACGTGCCTTTGTGAGAATACCATGGCTAACCCTGATACTATTTTTTCAACACCTATTGATAAAATCGGCGACTTTACTTTTGATGAACGAGTCGCAGAAGTCTTCCCTGATATGATACAGCGCTCTATTCCGGGTTACAGTAATATAATCTCAGCAATCGGAATGCTAGCAGAACGTTACGCTAAGCCCCATTCAACAGTCTATGATTTAGGCTGTTCTTTAGGTGCAGCAACATTATCTATGCGTCGTCATATCAATCAAGAAGGGTGTCAAATCATTGGTGTCGATAATTCATCAGCAATGGTTGAGCGTTGTCGTCTACTGATTAATGCTTACCGTTCAGATACACCAGTATCAATTATAGAAGCAGATATTCGTGATGTAGATATACAAGATGCCTCGGTGGTGGTGTTAAATTTCACATTACAATTTCTAGCTCCTGTCGATCGACGAGCATTATTAGAAAAAATCTATGCTGGTTTACGCCCTGGCGGTATTCTCATTTTATCTGAAAAATACATTTTTGAAGATGACACGGCAAATGAATTGCTTATTGATTTACACCATGATTTCAAACGTGCTAATGGCTACAGTGAGCTAGAAATAAGCCAAAAGCGCAGCGCAATCGAACATGTAATGCTGCCAGATCCAATTGATACCCATAAAGAACGTTTTAAAGACATTGGTTTTAAAAGTGCAGAAGTATGGTTCCAATGCTTCAATTTCGGATCTATGTTTGCCATTAAATAATCGCAATATTGCCATTTATTTTTTCTAATTTATTAATTTAAGATACCTCAATGATTAATTTTGCTAATTTTTATACGCTCGTTTCTCAAGATACCATTCTCCAGCCTTGGTTAAACACTTTACCTCAGCAATTAACTGATTGGCAAAATGCAGAACATGGTGACATCGAACGTTGGACAAAAGCGTTAAAGAAAATCCCTGAAGGCTGTGCTGATAATATCGATTTAAAATCATCAGTGACTCTGTCAAACAATGCCCCTTTAATTAATGGAGAGCGTAAAAAGTTAGAAAACTTATTACAAACCTTTCATCCTTGGCGTAAAGGGCCTTTTACGGTTCATGATATTCATATTGATACAGAGTGGCGCTCAGATTGGAAATGGGATCGATTACTGCCTCACATTACCCCACTTAAAAACCGCTCAGTTTTAGATGTGGGTTGTGGTAATGGTTACCACATGTGGCGTATGCTAGGCGAAGAAGCTCGCTTATGTGTTGGTATTGACCCATCACATTTATTTTTAATTCAATTCGAAGCCATTCGTAAATTAATGGGCAATGACCAACGCGCGCATTTATTACCATTAGGTATTGAACAGCTTCCTGAACTAAATGCATTTGATACAGTATTTAGTATGGGCGTGCTTTATCACCGTCGCTCTCCACTTGACCATTTGATTCAATTAAAAAATCAATTAGTCGCAGGTGGTGAACTAGTATTAGAAACACTCGTCATTGATGGCGATGAAAACGCGGTATTAATGCCTGTTGACCGTTATGCTCAAATGCGTAATGTTTTCTTCTTCCCATCTGCGCGAGCATTAAAAGTATGGTTAGAAAGCGTTGGTTTTGTAGATGTTAAAATTGTGGATGAATGCGTTACTACAACAGGAGAACAACGCTCAACGGAATGGATGAAACACAATTCTCTACCAGAATACTTAGACCCAAATGATCCAACAAAAACAATTGAAGGCCACCCTGCTCCTAAGCGTGCGATCTTAATTGCTAAAAAACCTGACTAAACGCTAACATTGTGGGGCTATCCGCTCCTATTTATTATCGTTACTATGCACATGTTAATTTAACTCAACGGAACATAAAATGATCCAACGAATTCTACCACTGGTTGCTATTTTAAGCCTTTCAGGATGCGCACTGACTCAACAAGCAACACCAGTCGCTTCAGATAATACAGAAACAGTTGCAGCCATTAAGTCTATGGAAACCAATCTAAATACTCGTTTAGATGGTATGGAAGCAAAAATTGAGACTCAAAATGACTATATTTCCACATTAGAAAAAGAGTTATCGAATGTATCAGAAGAGCTATCGATGGTTCGAACTGAACAAACCAAAATTCAAACAAGTATAAAGCAAGCGACTTCTAAAAAGGCTCGCTTAGCACCAGTTCCAGTTTCTATGCAAACGCAATCACTAAAAGACACGCTTATTTTAGGTGCCATTGAAAACGTAGAAATTGCTGATATACAACAAAAATTCAGTGCTCGTATAGACACAGGAGCAACGACTTCTTCTCTTAATGCTGTCGATCTTCAAGAGTTTGAACGCAATGGTACTCAGTGGGTTCGATTCCACTTAGTTAATCAAAACGCAAAAACAGAAGATGGCAAATTAGAATGGATCACAGCTCCTGTAATCCGTAATGTTAAAATTCGTCAATCAACAACTGAAGAAGCTCAACGTCGCCCTGTTGTTGAATTATGGATCAAACTTGGAGCAATCAATGAAAAAGTGCAGTTTACTCTTGCAGATCGCTCTCACATGACCCATTCTGTTTTATTAGGTAGAGAGTTTATACAAGATATTGCTGTTATCGATGTCAGTAAAGAGTTTGTTCAAAGCAAAAAATAGCTCCTACCTCAAATAAGCGGTAATTTATTCAATATGTTAGTAGCATAAATTACCGCTTGAATTATAATTATCTTCCACTTATGCCATCACAATGAGGACGTTATGCCATCAAGAGTGCCTTTTTATTTTCTTATCTCACTATTAATCGTCGCAGGACTTACATTGAGCTGGTTACGCCATGACTCATACGGAGTACCTTGGACACCAGGAGAAAGAAGTCAAGTTTGGGACGTAGAGGCCCGAATTCAATTTGATGCAGTAAATAAGCCTGTAAAGGTATCTATGGCTGCACCGCAAACTCAAGCCGGTTTTACTATTGTTGATGAAAGTGCATCTTCACCTGGTTACGGTATTGCCTATTTAACGACAGAGCATGGACGTCGCGCTGAATGGACAATCCGTCAAGCTGATGGTCCACAGACTTTATATTACAAAACTCAGATCTTAGTTGACCCACAAGCGCATGCCACAATTGAACCGCCAAAAACTGATAAACCAGAAGCGGTAACATTTGAAGGACCACATGAGGCTGCTGCAATTTCATTACTAGAACAAGCAAGAGCACGTTCTTCTGATGACATCACCTTAACTCGTGAATTAATTAAACAATTCAACGATCCTGATAATCAAAATGCGTCTTTACTTCTAAATGACTTAACTAAAGTTCAAGCCGTTTCTAAATTACTAAGCTATGAAGCGATTCATAACAAAGTTGTTGGCACGCTTTGGCTAGAAGATGGTCGTCGTCGTCAATCAGTTCAACACATGATTGAAGTATGGAGTGGAGAAAAATGGCAACTATTCAACCCAGAAAGTGGCGAACAAGGCCAACCAGCTAATTTGCTACTTTGGGATGAAACCAATGTCTCTTTACTCGATGTCGTTGGTGGTAAAAATAGCCAAATTAACTTCTCGATGATTGCTCAGGAGATTTCTCCAACAGCCGCAACCGAGAAGAAAGTAGAAGCAGATAATCTATTAAACTTCTCTATTCACAGCCTACCGCTTGAAGAGCAGTCGATGTTTAAAACCATCATGCTTATTCCTATCGGTGCGCTAATGGTTGTTTTCTTACGAGTCATTGTCGGTTTAAAAACGTCTGGTACTTTCATGCCTGTACTTATTGCCGTTGCCTTTGTTCAGACTCAGCTAGTCACAGGGATTGTCGGCTTCTTACTGATTGTAGGTACTGGTTTAGTTATTCGTAGTTATTTATCCAAACTCAACCTACTTCTGGTCGCCAGGATCTCCGCGGTGATCATCACCGTCATCATGATCATTTCAATCTTTACGATTGTTGCCTTTAAGATTGGTTTAACCGCTGGATTAAGTATTACTTTCTTCCCAATGATTATCCTTTCTTGGACCGTAGAACGTATGTCTATCCTATGGGAAGAAGAAGGTTGGAAAGAAGTTGCGACTCAAGGTGGTGGTTCACTGCTAACCGCTGTCCTTATCTACATCGCAATGACAAATCCATTTGTACAACACTTAACCTTTAACTTTATTGGCATTCAGTTAATTATCTTAGCGGTAATTCTAATGCTTGGTAATTATACTGGTTACCGTTTAAGTGAGCTTCGTCGCTTTAAGCCTTTAGCGGAGGACTAACCTATGTTTAGTAGATTTACATCTCCTGCAAAACTAAAAGCTAAAGGGATCATGGGAATGAATCAACGTAACGGTGGCTATATTGGCCGTTACAATGACCGAAGTAAGTACCCATTGGTTGATGATAAATTAAAAACAAAGATCATTGCTGAAAAAGCGGGAGCAACTGTTCCTAAGCTTATTGGGGTGATTGATAGCCAAGCTGAAGTAAAAAACATTCATGATATCGTTAAAGATTGGCCTGGTTTTGTAATCAAACCAGCTCAAGGTAGTGGTGGTAAAGGCATTTTAGTTGTCACATCTCATAAAGATGGGGTTTACTACAAACCATCTGGTGCAGAAGCAAACAAACAAGATGTTGAACGCCATATTACTAATACATTAGCCGGTCTTTTCTCCCTTGGTGGGAAAAATGACGTTGCTATGATTGAAAACTTAATCGAGTTTGATGATGTGTTTGACGGTTTCAGTTACGAAGGCGTGCCTGATGTTCGTATTATTGTATTTAAGGGCTACCCTGTAATGGCAATGATGCGTTTATCAACCACAGATTCAGATGGTAAGGCTAACTTACACCAAGGTGCTGTTGGGGTTGGTATTGATATCGGTACAGGCAGAGCAGTACGCGCAGTACAATTTGACTTACCTGTTGAAAAACACCCAGATACAGGAAAACTATTAAGTACCTTAGAAGTACCACATTGGCATAAACTGTTAACGCTTGCATCAAGTGCTTGGGAAATGACAGGTCTAGGCTACATGGGCACTGATATGGTTCTAGATAAAAAATATGGCCCTATGGTTCTAGAGCTTAATGCTCGCCCTGGTTTAGCGATTCAAATTGCTAATGGAACAGGCTTGTTACCTCGATTAAAGCATATCGAAAGCTTAGAGGAGACGGTTCCATACCCAACTCCTGAAGCTCGTGTTGCTTATGCGATGGAACAGTTTGGTATTTATAATAAATAACAGACCACCACAAGCACAATCCAAATAAAAAAAAGGGAAGAAAGCCTATGCTCTCTTCCCTTTTTATCTATCTTCTATTGCTACTTTCCAAATCGAATACCGATTCTAATAGCCACTATTTAGATAATTACTTTTCCCAGCGTTGCGCCGCTGATTTATCCGTATCTCTTGATTCAACCCAGCGCACTTCTTTGGCTGTTCGTTCTTTTTTCCAAAACGGTGCATTGGTTTTTAAGTAATCCATAATGAATTCGCATGAATCAAATGCAGCACCACGATGCGCACTTGATACACCAACAAACACAATTTGATCACCAAGTTCTAAGTCTCCCACTCGGTGGATTACTTTCACTTTAAGCAGTGGCCAACGCGCTTTTGCTTGTGCAACGATATCATTCAGAGACTTTTCAGTCATCCCTGGGTAATGCTCTAGAGAAAGCCCTGTGACATCATCACCAAGGTTCATGTCTCGAACTTTACCAATAAAAGTTACAACCGCTCCTGCGGAAGTACCTTCTGCTAATAATTGATATTCATCACCGACATTAAAATCATGCTCTTGAACAGAAATCATATTAACCACCCGTTACAGGTGGGAAAAATGCCACTTCGTCACCATCAGAAACCGCTGAATCTAAGCTTGAGATCGTTTGATTAATCGCAACCAGTAATTTGCCCTTCTCTAGCGCTAAATCCCACTTGCCTTCTTTTTGACTTAACTCTTCACGAATCGCTTCAGCTGTTGCGTAATCACCAGTAAGTTCCAGTTTGTCAGTGCCTACTAACTCTTTTGTTTGAGCGAAAAATAATACTGTGATCATGCGTCTGCCTTAAAGTGTCCAGATTTACCGCCCGTCTTTTCTAGTAAACGAACTTGCCCAATAACCATGTCTTTTTGAACCGCTTTACACATGTCATAGATGGTTAATGCTGCAACCGATGCCGCTGTTAATGCTTCCATTTCAACGCCAGTTTTGCCCGCTAATTTACATACAGATTCAATACGAACCATGTTTTCAGCTTCAATGGCTTCAAGTTGAACTTCAACTTTGGTTAGCAGTAATGGATGACATAATGGAATAAGATCCCATGTTTTTTTCGCTGCTTGAATGCCCGCAATACGAGCTGTCGCAAACACATCACCTTTGTGGTGAGAACCAGAAACAATCAGATTCAGCGTTTCTGGCGCCATATGAACAAACGCTTCTGCACGCGCTTCACGCACTGTTTCTTGTTTAGCTGATACATCAACCATGTTCGCCTCACCAGAGGCATTAATATGAGTAAAATTTGACATAATTCTTCTTTATTATCCGCCAATTGAGGCTAAATGAGGGGTCATTCCAGCATGGCCATCATGTAAAAAATGACCTTCTGCTTTATTATCTAACTGAGTTTGAATGCATTGAATCAACTCATCTTGCTGCGAATCTTCTTGTAACAACTCTCGTAAATCAACACCGTAATCACCAAATAAACACATATGTAATTTGCCTTTTGCTGATACTCTAAGTCGGTTGCAACTCTGACAAAAGTCTTTTTCATAAGGCATAATTAACCCTATTTCACCTATGTAATCTGGGTGGGTAAAGACTTGAGCTGGACCATCGCTTTCACCGCGTTGTTTCAATATCCAATTGTTAGCAATTAAATGATTACGGATCGACACACCAGACTGATGATGATTTTTAAACAAATCGTTCATTTCACCCGTTTGCATCAATTCAATAAAACGAAGTTGAATAGGACGAGTTTGAATCCATTTTAAAAATAAAGGTAATTCGGTACTATTAAGATCTTTAAGTAAAACGGTATTTACTTTTACCTGTTTAAATCCAATTTCAAGTGCTTTATCAATACCAGCCATAACTTCGGCAAATTTATTTTCACCGGTGATCTGATAAAACATATTGGGATTTAAGCTATCAACACTCACATTGATATCAGTAAGGCCAGCTTCTCGCCATTCAGCGACATGCTTCTCCATACGATAACCATTAGTCGTAGTGGCTACTTTAGTGATGCCAGGTTGAGAGGCTACGGTACGAATGATCTCAGTAAAATCTTTGCGCAGGCTTGGTTCTCCACCTGTAATACGTACTTTTGACGTACCACAACGGGCAAACGCACTCACCGTACGTTTGATTTCATCAAGCTCAAGGAAGGACTCTCGCTTGCCATTTTCTGGTCGATAACCATCAGGTAAGCAATAAGTACATTTAAAATTACAGACGTCTGTAATCGACAACCGTAAGTAATAAAACTTACGATTAAAATTATCTTTGAATTGTTTCGCCACGGAACACCTTTCCAAACACGGGAGGCTTGTTCATTTCCAAACAAACCCTTGTGACCGAATTGTCACTGGCTTACGCTACATATTGAGTGCTTCTTAAAAACAACTTAGTAGCTTAAGCTCGGAGTTATGGCAACCACACTAGACCATTATTAGTTTAGTTGGCGCTCTTATTAAAATACTCAATATTTCTAAGGTTTTCCAATTTTTTTGCCATTTCAGCCGAATTTCTCCATTTTGTTTGATAGATGTTATTTTTATGCTGTTATTCAGTCTATAAACTGTGATTAATTCAACATTTCACTAATCACTGCTTGTCGTCACTTTCGAGATAAACCACACTGCTACTAATTATGTGTGATAAGTAAGTATAAATATTATGAATAAACATCAAATTGTCGCTATTGGTGGTGGACACGGCTTAGGGCGCGTTCTTGCAGCATTAAGTGATTTTGGTAGTAATGCAACAGGAATTGTCGCTACCACTGATAATGGAGGCTCTACAGGCCGAATTAGAGAATGCCAAGGCGGTATTGCTTGGGGAGACACTCGTAACTGTATAAATCAGCTAATTACAGACCCATCGATCAGCTCAATGATGTTTGAGTATCGATTTAAAGGCCAAGGTGAACTTCATGGACATAATCTTGGGAACTTAATGCTTACCGCGTTAGATAATCTTAGCGTTCGCCCATTAGACGCCATCAATTTAATTCGTAATATGTTAAAAGTTGAAACTCAGATAATTCCAATGTCTGAGCATCCTTCTGACTTAGGGGCATTAACCAAAGACTTACGCAAAATTTCAGGTGAAACCAATGTCGATGATATGGATGAATTGCCTTTACGTTTATTTTTAGACCCGGAAGTACCTGCAACTCTAGAGGCAATTCAAGCTGTTAGGAATGCGGATTTAATTTTACTCGGCCCAGGAAGCTTTTTAACAAGTATTATGCCTCCTTTACTCCTCCCTGGTTTGGGTAAAGCTATTGGAGCCAATAAAAAAGCCAAAGTAGTTTTTATCGATAACTTATCAAAAGAGTTTGGCCCAGCAGGAAAAATGGACCATAAAATGATGCTGGAATGGTGTGAGCGAGCCTGCTCAGGGAGAAAAGTGGACGTAATTTTAACAGATAAAGAGCTGGTGGAATTAAAATCAGAGTATAATTGTAAAACCACAGATCTTGCTTCATTGAATCACGATTGGCGCCATGATAGAGATAAATTGAAGCAAGCAATAATTAATTTACTTGATTAAAAGCTTACGATAAGCAATTTCAGTTCCACGCGCAATATTTACAAACTCGGAGATATTGCGCTCAACCCACTCATCTTGGTGCTGCTTTGCTTTTTCTTCAATATCAACCGCCATACTGGCCAGTTTATCAGCGCCAAAACTACCGGCACTGCTTTTAAGGCAATGACTTATTTCTCTAACCTTTTCAATCTCAGGTTGAGTACTCAGCGTACCAATAAAGTCATCTAGCTCATCACAAAAAATACCAAAAAGAAAAGGAACATTCTCGTCTCCAACTTCTTGAACTAACTGATTCACCGCTTTCTGGTTTATATACTGACTCACAGTAATACCCTCTGCTATTTATCGTCCCACGATTGTAATTTTCTATATAGTGTAGATGGACTTACCTCTAATCGCTTAGCGGCTTGTGGAATATTCCCATCACATAGAGCAATTGCAGTTTCAATAACCTTCTTTTCTGATTCCCAGAGTGGAATAATCGTCTCTTTTGAGAGGTTAACGATATTATTCACTATATTATTTTTCGATATATGAGAACTACTTACTTCATCTTCTGATGCAATATATGAACCAGAATTTAATTCTAGTGATAATGGTGGAGGTAGCATAGACAGAGTGACTTCTTTACCTCTATTTAATACCACCACATTTCTGATTACATTTTGTAATTGTCGGACATTACCCGGCCAATCATAATCCGCGAATCTTTCAGTCACTTCAGAACTAAATGTTATAAACTCACGTCCTTCTTCATGAGAAAAGTGCCCTAAGATTGAATGCGCAATTTCAATAACATCGTTACCACGATCACGTAATGGCGGAAGGACAAGCGGAATAACATGCAATCGATAATACAAATCTTCACGGAAACGACTCGCTTGAACTTCAAGCCATGGATCACGGTTTGTTGCACATACAAATCTAACATCTACACGACTCATTTTTGAAGAACCGACTTTTTGAAAGGTTCCTGTTTGAATAAATCGTAATAGCTTAGTTTGTAAATCCAAATCCATTTCACATAATTCATCGAGAAATAAAGTTCCACCATCGGCTTGTTCTGCCGCCCCTTTCCTATCAACAGAAGCGCCAGTAAAAGCCCCTTTCACATGACCAAACAATTCACTTTCTATTAAGTCTTTAGGTATCGCAGCACAGTTAATAGCAATGAACGGCGCGTCACCACGCTTGCTCGCGGCATGAATCGCTTCAGCACATACTTCTTTACCTGTGCCCGACTCCCCTGTAATAAATACGGTTGCTTTACTTGGTGCGGCGGAATCAATAGTGCGATAAACCTGATTCATTTGAGAGCTACTGCCAATGAAACCTTGATACTGTTTATTCGATTTATCTGGGTTTTCTTTTATTTCATCTTGATCTTTTTGAGCTCGGCGAAGCGCATTGTTAACCGTAACTCTTAGCCTATCGGCTTCACAGGGTTTGATTAAGAAATCTTGAGCTCCAAGTTGCATAGCTTCTACCGCTGCATCAATTGAGCCATGCGCGGTCATCAAAACAACAGGAACATCTTTATTCTGTTTTCTAATTTCAGCTAATACATCAAATCCCGTCATATCTGGCAGACGTAAATCAAGCAATACTAAATCTGGTACCCGTAAAGCAACGGCCTCTATTGCTTCACTTCCCTTCGCAACCACGTTAATCTCAACGCCAAGTGGATTAAGATAAGAACGATACAATGCAGCAACCGACGCTGTATCTTCAACCATTAATAAGTATTTCTTCTGCATAATGAAAACGAACTACCTGTAATAAACATAAGAATTCGCATTATGCAACTGCAAAACGCAAAGAGCAATTGCAAATTGCAAACAAACTGTGACTCTACGCGTTTTTTAGACTGAATTATCTGAAAATCTTCAATGAAAAAGTTGGCATACTACCTGCTATATGTATATTGACCCTTTAAGCCAAAGGGTCACCTAGCCAACTGACGTTGTTAGTGAAATTTACTTTCACATGAACAATAAAGCCAACCGGGATATTGCGGTTGGCTTCTTTTTTTCCTAAATTCCATATTTTATAAAATCATCATTAACTATTCGTAATAAATTGACGTCTTAAGTTATCGATTTCATCCCTTACCTGAGCAGCCAATTCAAATTCCAGATCCTTAGCATGTTGATACATTTTAGTTTCTAGTTTATGAACTTCTTTATCTAATTGCTGTGGCGTCATAGATTGATAGCTTGCACCTTCTTCTGCCACTTCTGATAACTTGATCTTTGGGGCCATGACTTTACGTTTATTTTTCGTCATATCACCCAATTCAAGAATATCAGCAACATCTTTTTTCAATGCTGTAGGTACAATACCTAATGCTTTATTATTCAAAATCTGCTTTTCACGGCGTCTTTCTGTTTCGCCTATCGCTTTTTCCATTGATCCTGTAATTCTATCTGCATATAAAATAGCCTTACCTTCTAAATTACGAGCTGCGCGACCTATTGTTTGAATTAATGAGCGTTCGGAACGTAAAAAGCCTTCTTTATCTGCATCTAAGATCGCAACCAAAGACACCTCAGGCATATCCAAGCCTTCACGCAATAAGTTGATACCGACTAAGACGTCAAACTTACCTAGACGCAAATCACGAATAATCTCGACACGTTCAACCGTATCAATATCCGAATGTAAGTATCGAACCTTAACCCCGTGTTCATCAAGGTATTCAGTTAAATCCTCAGCCATTCGCTTAGTTAACGTGGTTACTAATACACGCTCACCCACTTTGGTTCTTATGCGAATTTCTGATAATAGGTCATCAACTTGAGTTCCAACCGGGCGTACCTCAATAAGAGGGTCAAGCAACCCCGTAGGTCGCACAACTTGCTCTGCTATATCCCCACCCGATTTTTCAATTTCATATTTTCCTGGAGTCGCAGAAACATAAATTGTTTGTGGTGCTAACGCTTCAAACTCATCAAAACGCATTGGTCTATTATCTAACGCTGACGGAAGTCTAAAGCCATACTCAACCAGATTCTCTTTACGAGAACGATCACCTTTATACATTGCACCAATCTGAGAGACCGTTATATGTGATTCATCGATAATCAATAAGCCATCTTTTGGCAAATAATCAAATAAGGTTGGCGGCGCATCACCTTCTGGGCGACCACTCAAATAGCGAGAGTAGTTTTCAATACCTGAACAAAACCCCAACTCATTCATCATTTCTATATCAAACTGAGTACGTTGTGTGATCCGTTGCTCTTCAACTAATTTGTTATTGGCTAATAATTCTTTTTGTCTTAGCGCCAAGTCTATTTTGATTTGCTCAATTGCCTCAAGCACTTTTTCTCTTGGTGTGACGTAATGTGTTTTAGGGTAGATAGTACAACGCGGCATATCTTTCGTAATGATAGAACCAGTAAGAGGATCAAACTTACTGATACGCTCCACCTCTTCATCAAACAGTTCAATTCTAATTGCTTCATGTTCTGACTCAGCGGGGAAAACATCGAGAACTTCCCCACGGACACGAAAAGTACCGCGTTCAAATGCCATGTCATTACGTTTATATTGAAGCTCTGCTAAACGGCGTAAAATATCTCTTTGATTAACAATATCTCCACGGCGTAGATGAAGCATCATACTTAAATAAGCTTGTGGATCACCAAGACCATAAATGGCTGATACTGAAGCAATAATAATGGCATCTTTACGCTCTAATAATGCTTTTGTTGCCGATAAACGCATTTGTTCAATGTGTTCATTCACAGAGGAATCTTTTTCTATGAAGGTATCTGTTGTTGGTACATACGCTTCTGGCTGGTAATAATCAAAATAAGAAACAAAATACTCCACAGCATTGTTGGGGAAAAATGCTTTCATTTCACCATACAATTGAGCAGCTAATGTTTTGTTATGAGCCATGATCACGGTTGGTCGCCCTGAATGTGCAATTACATTTGCTAATGTAAATGTTTTCCCCGATCCAGTAACTCCAAGAAGCGTTTGATGAGCAAGACCATTCTCCAAACCTTCATTCAACATTTTAATTGCTTGAGGTTGATCACCTGCTGGCAGATAGTTCGAAATTAATTCATACGCATTGGCCATTTATAACACTCCACATGGACTCATATTATTTAGGATATATACACTAACAAATCCACTCTTCTTTTTATAGAAACTCTTAATTATAAAAGTTTTCCCCAACAATGGTTAAAATACACTCTAATTTAGTATTTACTCTAAAGTTTGAATAAAAAATATACATACCGCGCATTCAAACAGCAGTGATGCTATAACACTTTGATTTTATGTATACAAAACACTCAGAGCAATAGTAGCCATACTCTATAGGCCACGTCACAGCTAGCTTTAAGAGAGTTAATATAGTTTCATTAACACACTTATCCACAGTTTTAGTGGATAACTACCCACAAGCATTGATAAATATAGCCTAGCGATGATGTCAATGATTTTTTGCAGAAAATAGCTCCAATTAATGACTAAATAATCAGGTCACTTTTCTTTATTTTTACGCTTGACAGTTTATTTTAGACTCGTTAATATCGTCGGCCTAAAATCGATTCCCTTTTAGTTCAGTTGGTAGAACGCCGGACTGTTAATCCGTATGTCGCTGGTTCAAGTCCAGCAAAGGGAGCCACATTTTAAAGCCTTGTCTAACGACGAGGCTTTTTTTTGCCTAAAATATAAAAACCTATTCTTTCTAAGGTTGTTATCAGGCTCTTAAAGTCCGATAATAACCAGATCATCTATTATCATAAAAATCATTGGCATGACTGAGTATCTATTACTACTTGTTGGTACTGTTTTAGTGAACAACTTTGTACTGGTTAAGTTTTTAGGTCTTTGCCCATTCATGGGCGTATCTAAAAAACTAGAAAGTGCAATCGGAATGGGCCTTGCGACAACATTTGTCCTAACGCTAGCTTCGGTATGTTCATATCTTGTTGAAACCTATATTTTAGCCCCTCTTGGCATTGAGTATTTACGAACCATGAGTTTCATTCTTGTGATCGCGGTTGTTGTTCAATTCACAGAGATGGTCGTACATAAAACAAGTCCTACTTTGTATCGTGTACTTGGTATCTTTTTACCTTTAATCACGACAAACTGTGCTGTTCTCGGAGTTGCATTACTTAATGTTACTGAGAATCATAATTTCATCGAATCCATTATCTATGGCTTTGGTGCTGCCGTTGGTTTTTCATTAGTTCTCATTCTCTTCTCTGCTATGCGTGAACGTATTGCTGCTGCTGATGTTCCTTTACCATTTAAAGGTGCATCTATTGCAATGATTACTGCAGGTTTAATGTCTTTAGCCTTCATGGGCTTTACTGGTTTAGTGAAATTATAAACATGAGTTCAATTCTAATCGCTGTTATTGCTATTGCTGCACTCGCCTTAATCTTTGGATTAATTCTCGGCTTCGCATCAATTAAATTTAAAGTTGAATCAGATCCTATCGTTGAACAGATAGATGCTATCTTGCCGCAGACACAATGCGGCCAATGTGGCTATCCCGGTTGTAAACCTTATGCAGAAGCTATTGCCAATGGCGATGTAATAAACAAGTGTCCTCCTGGTGGCCAAGCAACGATTGAAAAATTAGCCGACCTTATGGGGGTTGATGTACCAAGTGCTGATGATGAAGTGATAAACGTAAAGAAAATCGCGTTTATACATGAAGATATGTGTATTGGTTGTACTAAATGTATTCAAGCATGCCCTGTTGATGCCATCGTTGGTGGCACAAAAGCCTTACACACGGTAATTGAGGCCGAATGTACTGGTTGTGATTTATGTGTTGCTCCTTGCCCTACTGATTGTATTGAAATGATCCCTGTAAGCACGACACCTGATAACTGGAAGTGGGATTTAAATACGATCCCTGTTATTAATATTCCGGCAGATAAGCCCTCTCAAACATCGGAGCTGTAACCCATGTTGTCCATTATCGAACAAATTAAACAAGGTCAACTGTGGGATTTTCACGGCGGTATTCACCCTGCTGAAAATAAGACAATTTCAACTCAAAATACGATTCAATCAGCCGGTGTTCCAAATGAACTTATTTTGCCACTAAAACAACATATTGGTGGTAAAGGAGACATTCTAGTTGCTGTCGGTGAGGATGTACAAAAAGGTCAACCACTCACACAAGGTAATATTGCCATGTGTGTACCTATTCACGCGCCGACTTCAGGAAAAATAACAGCAATAGAGCCAAGAACCGTTGCTCATCCTTCAGGATTAACCGACCTTTGTATTGTGATTGAGTCTGATCATAAAGATCTCTGGGTTGACGATCGAGAGCCTATAGCTGATTTTATAAGCCAAGATCCAATAGATCTGATTGAACGTATTCGTCAATCTGGTATTTCTGGTATGGGTGGAGCTGGTTTTCCAACAAGTAGAAAACTGCAAAGTGGTATAGGCAAAGCTGACATATTGATTATCAATGCTGCAGAGTGTGAACCTTATATCACTGCCGATGATCGTTTAATGCGTGATTATGCAGAAGAAATTGTTACTGGTATTAAGATCCTTCAACATATTCTAACGCCTAAATTGGCAATTATCGGCATTGAAGATAATAAGCCGGAAGCAATAAAGGCATTAAACACTGTTATCTCTGAGCACGATAATATCGTAATCCGAGTGATCCCGACAAAATACCCATCAGGCGGCTCTCGCCAGTTAGTTAAAATTTTAACCGGTAAAGAAGTTCCTGCTAGCGGCCGCTCTACAGATATAGGGGTTATCGTACAAAACGTAGGGACTATTTTTGCGGTTAAGCGTGCAATTTGTAACGCTGAACCATTAATTGAACGAGTAGTGACATTAACCGGAAACAGCCTTGATATTCCGGGTAATTTTTGGGTTCGTTTGGGAACAACTGTTGAACACTTAATGACATTGGCTGGTTATCAAGCCGATAAAAAGCACCCTAGAATTATTATGGGTGGTTCGCTAATGGGATTTACTCTCCCACATAAACAGATCCCTATAACGAAAATTACTAACTGTATTATTACACCAGATAGAAAAGAGCTGCCTCTTTATAATCATGAAATGGCTTGTATTCGTTGTAGTAGCTGTGCTGACGCCTGCCCTGCAGCTTTATTACCTCAACAATTATATTGGTACGCAAAATCAGAAGAGTTCGATAAATGTGAAGAATACCATTTATCTGATTGTATTGAGTGTGGTGCTTGTGCTTATGTTTGCCCAAGTGAGATCCCTCTGGTTCAATATTACCGCCAAGCAAAATCAGAAATTTACGCTCGCAAACAAGATGCGCAAGCTGCTGATCGTGCCAAAGTTCGCTTTGAAGAAAAAAATGCTCGAATGGAGCGTGACAAAGCAGAACGTGAAAACAAATTCAAACTGGCTGCAGAAAATCGACGTAAAGAAATGAAAACAGAAGAGGCTTCTGGTTCAGGTAATGACGCAATTGCAGCTGCAATTGCGAGAGTCAAAGCCCAAAAAGCAGCTGAAGAATCTGGTGTTGCCAGTCCTAAACCTGCTGTCGCCGCTGCAATTGCTCGTGCTAAAGCAAAGCAAGCAGAAGCGGCCAAAGCAAACACTGCTGAACCTGATAATTCTGAAATGGCAAAATTACGTGAAGAGCGTAAACAACAAGCTCGCGAACGAAAAGCAAATCTTGCAGAAGCAAATAGTACAGAGTCTGAAAAAAGTACTGATAGCGCTAACAAGAAAGACGCTGTAGCTGCTGCCATCGCTCGTGCAAAAGCACGCAAAGCTGCTCAAGTCGAAAAAGAAACTGAATCAGATCAACCTGTCACTAAAACGACCGTTGAAAATGATGATACCTCTGAAACTGCAGATCCTAAAAAAGCAGCGGTAGCCGCAGCAATAGCGCGAGCAAAAGCACGCAAAGCTGCTCAACAAATTAAAAAGAATAAGGAAGAGTAACAGTGGCCTTTTTTATCACTAGCTCACCACATGCTCACAGTAAAAAGAGCACACGAACCATAATGAAACTGGTTGCTTTGGCAACAATTCCCGGTTTACTCGCTCAAACTTACTTCTTTGGTTGGGGGACATTTCTACAAGTTCTAATTGCGATAGTGACGGCAATATCAGCAGAAGCACTTGTATTAAAGTGTCGAAAAAGACCACTTAAACCTTATCTCAGTGACAATAGTGCCTTACTAACAGGGGTATTACTTGCTCTTGCCATTCCACCACTGTCTCCTTGGTGGATAACGGTGATTGGTGTGATATTTGCCATCGTTATTGCTAAACATTTGTATGGAGGATTAGGACAAAACCTCTTTAATCCAGCAATGGCTGCTTATGTAGTACTATTAATCTCTTTCCCTGTGCAAATGACAACTTGGTTGCCAGTAAAAGAACTGCTAACTGAAAGTATCAGCTTTTCTGATTCGATCTGGTTAATACTTAATGGATTAAGCCAAGACGGTTTTTCTGTCCATCAACTCACTATGAATGTTGATGGCATGACAATGGCAACGCCATTAGACACAGTAAAGACAGGCCTTAAAGCAGGACTAACAACAAATGAAATTTTAACCGCGCCTATTTTTAATAGTGTTGCTGGTTTAGGATGGTTATGGGTAAATATTGGTTTCTTACTAGGTGGTCTTTTCTTACTGCAACAGCGCCTTATTCATTGGCATATTCCGGTTAGTTTTTTAGCCAGTCTATTTACAATAAGTAGCTTATTTGCTCTTTTCTCACCAGATACAGCGACATCACCGCTGTTTAATCTATTCTCTGGTGCCACTATGCTCGGTGCTTTCTTTATTGCAACCGATCCGGTTTCTGCGGCAACAACACCCAAAGGCCGCTTATACTATGGCGCTCTTATTGGTGCTCTCGTTTATATTATTCGTACTTGGGGAGGCTTCCCAGACGGGGTTGCTTTTGCGGTTCTCTTAACCAATATGTGTGTACCCTTAATTGACTACTACACAAAACCAAGAACCTACGGCCATAAAAAAGGGTAATCCTATGCTACAGACAATGAAAAAAAGCAGCCTTGTTTTGGTCTTATTTGCTATTGCTTCAACCGCATTAGTTACCATTACTTATGCATTAACTAAAGATCAAATTACGTATCAGCAACAACAACAATTATTGTCAGTCTTAAATCAAGTAGTACCAACGAAACAACATGACAATGAATTATTTAAAGCTTGCACCCTAATATCAAATGTAGACGCATTAGGCACAGAAGAAGCTATGCCTGTCTATTTAGCTTCATTAAACGGCAAGCATTCTGGTGCTGCAATTGAAGCTATCGCTCCTGATGGATATAGCGGTGCGATTAAAGTTATTGTCGGCGTTGATGCCAATTCAATAGTAACAGGCGTTCGTGTATTGTCACATCAAGAAACACCAGGATTAGGTGATAAAATAGATACTCGAATTACTCGCTGGGTTGATGGATTTCTAGGAAAAAGCGTAGACTCTGCTGATGATAGTAGCTGGGCGGTTCAAAAAGACGGTGGGCAATTTGATCAGTTCACTGGCGCAACAATTACACCTAGAGCCGTAGTTAAAGCCGTAAAAAAAGCAGTTTGGTTTTATAAAACGCACCAAGATGAACTGCAAACTCTTCCACTTAATTGTAAGGCCAACTAATGACAATGCATAAAGAATTAATAAAAAATGGCTTATGGGATAACAACCCAGCTCTCGTACAATTATTAGGGTTATGTCCTCTGCTTGCTGTTTCGGCAACAGTAACCAATGCATTGGGCCTAGGAATCGCAACCACTTTGGTTCTTATTGGGTCTAACTTAATCGTATCTCTGGTACGCCAATGGATCCCACAAGAAGTTCGAATTCCGGTATTTGTGATGATCATTGCCTCACTAGTGACCTGCGTTCAATTATTAATGAATGCTTATGCGTATGGTTTATATCTGTCTCTTGGTATTTTTATCCCATTGATCGTTACGAACTGTATCATCATTGGTCGAGCAGAAGCTTTTGCATCAAAAAATGATCCTATCCCTGCACTATTAGATGGACTATGGATGGGTTTAGGTATGACTGCTGTTTTAATTTTGCTTGGTGCTATGCGCGAAACTTTAGGCAATGGCACTCTATTTGATGGTGCAGACTTACTACTTGGGGATTGGGCAACCGTATTACGAATTGAATTATTCCAAGTAGATAGCCACTTTCTACTAGCAATGCTTCCTCCAGGTGCTTTTTTAGGCGTTGGTTTTCTCATTGCATTAAAGAACATCATTGATAAGAAAATAAGTGATCGTCAACCTAAACAACAAAAAGCAGAAATTGAGCGTGCACGAGTTTCATAGATAAGGACATAAAAGCAGTATGAATAACATAAAACGACGAGAAATATTAGAACGCTTACAAGCTGATAATCCGCATCCACAAACGGAGCTTGAGTGGTCAACGCCATTTGAGCTATTAATTGCTGTTTTATTATCTGCACAAGCCACTGATGTCAGTGTTAACAAAGCGACGCGTAAACTCTACCCTGTCGCAAACACACCTCAATCTATTTTAGATCTAGGTGTTGATGGATTGAAAACATACATAAAAACCATTGGTTTATTTAATACTAAAGCTGAAAATGTCATTAAAACCTGCCGCATGCTGATTGAGCTTCATGACAGCCAGATCCCAGAAGATCAAGATGCATTAGAGGCCCTTCCGGGAGTTGGACATAAAACCGCAAACGTAGTGCTTAATACTGCCTTTGGTTGGCCAACTATTGCTGTCGATACTCATATATATCGTGTTTCTAATCGAACTAAACTGGCAATAGGTAAGACGGTTAATGACGTTGAAAAAAAGCTAGTTAAAGTGGTACCAAAAGAATTCAAATTAGATGTTCACCACTGGCTTATTCTTCATGGTCGTTATACTTGCATCGCTCGTAAACCACGCTGCGGTAGCTGTATGATTGAAGACCTATGCGAATTTAAAGAAAAAACAGAAGTTTAATACCGATCTGAATAATTAAATTAAAAACTGGAGCAAAATAATGGCTAATGGACGCATTTTACACGCGATGATCCGTGTAGGTAACTTAGATAAATCAATTGAATTTTACACAAAAGTAATGGGTATGGATCTTCTTCGACAAAATACAAATGAAGAATACAAATACACCTTAGCTTTTCTTGGTTACGGTGATGAATCTCAAGGTGCGGTGATCGAGTTAACTTATAACTGGGGCACTGAAGAATATGATATGGGCAATGCTTTTGGTCATATTGCGATTGGTGTCGATGATGTTTACCAAACTTGCGATGCAATCAAAGCTGTTGGCGGTAACGTCACTCGTGAAGCTGGTCCAGTAAAAGGCGGATCTACACACATTGCTTTTGTTAAAGATCCTGATGGCTACATGATTGAACTCATTCAAAATAGTAGTGCTTCTGCAGGCTTAGAAGGTTAATCGCAGAAATCCTAAATTAAAAAACGATATCTATTTCATAAAACCTGCGATCTGTGCAGGTTTTTTTATATTAAATACTTTTAATGATAATGATTCTCAATTAATCTTTAGGCTCACTAATCCTTAATAGAGGAAATATGATGATAGAACTTTGGGAAAAACACACAATATTGGCAGGGCGATCCTTTAAGAATGATGATTCTTGGCGCACAATCTTACACTACCAACAGGCGTTTGCGATAGCTGAGGAAATAACTAAAAAAAATGAAATCAGTCTCATTGATCAAACAACAATATCTGTTATTTCATGCCACAACTTAGCCCAATTTTGGCGAAGTCAAAATGACAGCCGCTTTGAGTTAAAATACCTGCAGTTAGCTTCTGAAAAGATTCTAACCCTTGTACCTCAATGCCCACGTAGTGATTGTGAATCTTTTATCTCTAATTTAGGTTGCTGCAAAAGTGCGTTATTGGATTTTATGAAGCGTCACCCGAATCCAGAGATCGCACGACACATCCAACATATTGACACAACCGTTCAATGTGAGCTTATCGCAAGTTTTAAGCTTCAATAAAAAAGCACCCTAATTAGAGTGCTTGATATAAATAATTAAATAATAGTTCGACCTAAGGATATGACCACTCGTCTGTTTTTATTCTTACCTAGTGGCGTCGCATTATCTGCAATTGGACGGCGTTCACCATAAGACTGAACTCGAATACGATCGGCAGATAACCCAATTGATTCAAAATAATTTTGTAATTTAACGGCTCGTCTTTCTGATACTTGTTGGTTAACATTTTTAGCACCACTAGAATCGGTATAGGTTGCAACCAGCACTAAATCAACGTCTTTAGTGTATCGAATAAAATCAGCAATTTGAGATAAACGTTTTTTAGATGCCTTATTTAACTCATCACTGTTTGTATCAAAATGTAAGATCGTAAATGAAATATCTTCAAAGCTGTAAGGTAATAAATTAGCAACACACATACTGAACACATTATATTGCTCTTGGAACACCACTGGAGATAAAGCAACTTCAATTAGCTGTTTAGGACTTTGCCAATCAGCATAGGTAAAAGTTGGGAAACGGCCACTTTCTAACTCAGCGAGCATTGACCATGCCGTAGAGCCACCAACATAACCATCAAATTGTTTGAAGAACTTTAAATTCATCATTGAATCTGCACTGTCACCCGGCATCCAACGAGCTGGCATTGATACTAAATTTACCGAGCGAGTTTCTCCCATTGGACGGTTCATCTTCAATTCAAAATCTAAATTCATCTTTTTATTCGCATACGAAGAAAACTCCCCGGTGCCATAATTTGGAATATTATGAGATAAACGACACTCCAACGGTGAGTTTTGTAACATCACCCATTTCGATTGTTCAGGCTTAGCAACGTAGTTTTTATTTGCTAATGCAGGAGCTGCAATCAATGAACTTACTAGCAAAGCTGAAGTAAAAAATGTTTTTTTCATAATACCTAAATCTATTGGTCATGCCGTTGACGATTGTTTAATTAAAGCAAAATTTAGACCAACAATATTAATTTCTTCGTTCTATTTCATTTATGCTTTGTGGAACTCTCATAAATATATCCCCATCACACCTTATTTACAGTTTTTATGCTAACGATAATCTGTAATAATAGCGGCAACATTTTCTTACGTACCGAATGATGACTGAAGTAGAGCAACATAATTTATTAAAAAACCGTTTTCGTGGTTATTTCCCTGTCGTTATTGATGTTGAAACCGCTGGTTTTAATTCAAAAACTGATGCTTTACTTGAAATTTGTGCAGTCACTTTGGCAATGGATGAAGAAGGCTATTTAAAGCCTGCAACAACTATCCACTATCATGTTGCTCCTTTTGAGGGCGCTAACCTTGAAAAAGAAGCGTTAGAGTTCAATGGTATTCGTGACCCGTTCAGTCCTTTACGTGGTGCAGTAACTGAAGATATCGCATTAAAAGAGATCTACAAACAGATCCGTAAAGAACAAAAGCAGCACGATTGCCGACGTGCCATCATGGTCGCTCATAATGCAAACTTCGATCATAGTTTTGTTATGGAAGCGTCTGAACGAGCAAAATTAAAGCGCATCCCTTTTCATCCTTTCTGTACCTTTGATACCGCAGCAATTAGTGGTTTAGCACTAGGGCAAACGGTATTAGCAAAAGCATGTAAAACAGCCGGAATGGATTTCGATGGAAAAGAAGCCCATTCAGCACTTTATGATACGGTTAAAACAGCAGAACTTTTCTGCCATATCGTAAATAAATGGAAAGATCTTGGTGGCTGGCCTCTACTCCCAGAACCAGAAGAAGATAATACTAATAATACTTAATTGGCTACTTTGCCAAACACACAATATTTACAGGGAAACTAAACAAAATGAATCCAATCATTCTTTCTGTTTCGGTAATGCTTATCCTCGCTTTGCTTAGAGTTAACGTTGTTGTTGCTTTGACATTCAGTGCACTAATCGGCGGATTAGTCGGTGGTTTATCATTATCTGATACTATCTCAGCCTTTGAAGGTGGCTTAGGGGGCGGTGCGACTATTGCATTAAGCTACGCTATGCTTGGTGCTTTTGCCGTTGCCATCTCCAAATCAGGTGTTACTGACTTACTCGCTCATAGTGTAATTAAACGCATTAACGGTAAAGACAACCTACATGCTGCTACAGGGGTTAAATACCTGCTACTTTGCTTAATTTTGTTAATCACAATTTCATCTCAAAACGTCGTTCCTGTGCATATCGCGTTTATCCCAATTTTGATCCCACCACTAATCCAAGTGTTTAATAAATTAAAGTTAGACCGTCGCTTAGTTGCCTGTCTGCTTACTTTTGGTTTAGTGACTCCATATATGATTCTTCCTGTTGGTTTTGGTGGTATTTTTCTAAACAATATTTTGTTGAAAAACCTTCATGATAACAACTTAGATGTTGTTGCAAGCCAAGTACCTCTAGCAATGGCTTTACCTGCTCTTGGCATGGTTACAGGCCTACTGATTGCTATTTTCATCTCTTATCGTAAGCCTAGAACTTACGCTGATATTGATAATGCGGAGATGCAAGCAACAAACGCAACACCTACATTTAATAAGCGACACATTCAAATATCTATTGTGGCGATTATTGCTGCTCTCTCTGTTCAATTAGCAACAGGTTCAATGATTGTTGGTGCATTAGCTGGCTTTATGGTCTTCACTTTTGGTGGTGTAATCGCGTGGAAAGAGACTCAAGATGTCTTTACCCGTGGTGTCCATATGATGGCGATGATTGGCTTCATTATGATTTCTGCAGCGGGTTTCGCAGCAGTAATGAAAGCCACAGGTGGCGTTGAAACCCTAGTTCAAGCATTATCAACTTCTATTGGTGATAATAAGCCTCTTGCCGCTCTATTAATGCTTATTGTCGGTTTATTAGTAACAATGGGTATAGGTTCATCTTTCTCAACAATCCCAATTATCGCGACTATTTATGTCCCTCTTGCTGTTGCCTTTGGTTTCTCTCCAATGGCTACAATTGCCTTAGTCGGGACTGCTGCTGCATTGGGTGACGCAGGTTCACCTGCTTCTGATTCAACATTAGGCCCAACCTCTGGTCTTAATGCCGATGGCCAGCATGAGCACGTATGGGAAACCGTTGTTCCTACATTCCTACATTACAATTTACCATTAATTGCTTTTGGTTGGATTGCAGCGATGGTTCTATAGATCCCCTGCAACCTAGATAATTAATGATATTAATCATATTAATCATTTAGATAACACTTATAAAAGCGACGGGGGTTCCAGTCGCTTTTTTGTACTAAGATCAAATATATTTCACCTTCAATTGTGAGTTTTATCTATATTTAATAGAGACACTTGTTATACTCGGGCACTTGTTTCGTTACCTCCCTACTATTCACATGAAATTAATTAAGCTTTCCTCTTTTCTCATCATTGATGACAGTACTGTTATTCAAAATGCTATTAGAGCGTTGCTCAGCCGTATTGGGGTTCCTACAAACAACATAGCTTGCTGCCCAACGGCAGGAGCAGCAGTAGGTAATTGCAAACAACAAAAATTTGATGTGCTTTTTGTTGACCATAATTTAGGTCATGGAAGTACAGGTCTTCAAATGCTAGAGCAATTACGTTTACTTAAGCTTGTTAATGACAATACGCTTATCTATATCATTACAGGTAATGAAGACCCTCAAATCGAATTGGCGTACAGTGATTACAACCCTGCTAAATACATACAAAAACCAATCCGTCCAGAAGAAATTATTACTATTATTAATCATGATTTAATTAAACGTAAATTCTCTATGGGAATGATTGCTGCCTACACTAAAAATGGGCTAGCGGGTGTAAAACCTCTTATTTTTAAATCTCCAAATAAAACAATTCTTAAAGATTCAATGCTCAAACTTGCAGCTCGCTTAATAAGAGTGAATCGCTTAGCAGAAGCCTTGAGTGTCAATAAAGCATTGCTATCTATCATAAAAGAATCTATTGAAGCTGAATTGCAGCAAATTGAAATCTATATCGCCCAAGAAGATTTTGATACTGCAAATCAACTTACTGATTTATTATTGCCAAAACATGAAACCAGTAACCTTCATCTTCTCGATCTAAAAGCTGATATTGCTTTTCGTCGAAATAATTTACCTATTGCCACTCGTTATTGGAAAAAAGGCTTTGAACTTGCCCCTTACTCCTACTTACGATTTAGTTACTATACTTGGTCATTGATAGCCAAAGGCGATCGTTATGATGCATTTGATTTATTGACAAAATATGCGTATTTGCTACCAAATTCAGCGTTTGATTCTGCTGGAAAACGAGCAATGGCAGCTTGGGGAGACCTCTTTCTTGCGCCAGAAGAAGTGCTGCAAGAATGGTCACCAGAAAGTGCATGGCAACGAGTCAGTGCGAAATTAAAAGGACGACTGCGCGGTATTCCATGTATCTCTGCTCAACGAGCATTATCAGCTTTATTTCAACTAAGAATGAACCGTTATGGTGAAGCAAATCGATTAATATCTGATATTCAACATGCCGATATTACTGATTATGAAACCGCTTATATTATTTACTTAGTATATTGCGAAATGAAGCTTGATGATGAGAAAGAGTATATTGAAACAAAATGGCTCGCGAGATTACAGCAAGGAAAATCGACCTTAGCAAAACTGCAAACGCTTGCTTTTGAAAAAGCGAAAGCATCCGGATAGATAACCTATTTTATTATTGGGTAATGATTAAATCTATAACGATTAAAAAAGCCACGTATTATCAATAATACGTGGCTTTTTAATTAAACAAATCATAAATAAATTATGACGGTTTTAAACTATTACTCAGCTTCAGGAGCATTGCGTTGTGCGGCTTCTTGAACTAAAGGCTTTAATTCACCCTTTTGGAACATTTCAAGAATAATATCACAACCGCCAATTAACTCACCTTCAACCCAAAGTTGTGGGAAGGTAGGCCATTGTGCGTATGCTGGAAGTTCAGCACGGATATCTGGATTCTGTAGGATATCTACATAAGCAAATTTCTCGCCGCAGTTCATTAGTGCTTGAGAAGCTTGAGATGAAAAACCACAGCTTGGAAGCTTAGGTGAGCCTTTCATGTATAGAATGATGTGGTTTTCAGCAATTTGTTGTTTGATCTTATCGATAGTTTCCATTGTATCCTCTAATGAGTCGACACTAAGTTGTATTCATTCTACTTCTTATGCACTCAGAAAAAAATACCTAATATTTGTAGTGGTATTATTTATTGAAAATTCTCCACTTTTTCTTTTAATAAAATCAAAACTTGCTAGAATCAGAGCGAAGTCAGAATAAATTCTACACTCAGTTGAGTGTATATTTTTTGGAATATTAGTGAGGCGTAGACCTCTTACAACATGGAGACATGAGCAATGTCATTTGAATTACCAGCTCTACCGTTCGCAAAAGACGCATTAGAACCACATATCTCTGCTGAGACTTTAGATTACCACCACGGTAAGCACCACAACACTTATGTTGTTAAGCTTAATGGCCTTATCCCAGGTACTGAATTTGAAGGCAAAACACTAGAAGAGATCGTTAAGACATCTACTGGTGGCGTTTTCAATAACGCAGCACAAATTTGGAACCATACGTTCTACTGGAACTGTCTAGCGCCAAACGCTGGCGGTCAACCAACTGGCGCAGTAGCTGCTGCTATCGATGCTGCATTTGGTTCTTTCGAAGAATTCAAAGCTAAATTTACAGATTCAGCAATCAACAACTTCGGTTCTTCTTGGACTTGGCTTGTTAAAAACGCTGACGGTTCTCTAGCTATCGTTAATACCTCTAACGCTGCTACTCCTCTAACAGATGAAGGGGTTACTCCGCTTCTAACTGTTGACCTATGGGAACACGCTTACTACATCGATTTCCGTAACGTTCGTCCTGATTACATGGGCGCGTTCTGGGCATTAGTAAACTGGTCTTTCGTAGAAGAAAACCTAGCAAAATAATCCCATACTTTGACTAACTGTTCTTATAACAGTCATGCTCAAAGTAAGAAGGCCAGTATTTATACTT
>NZ_MSCO01000001.1:824807-886534 GCF_002954705.1 Aliivibrio sifiae | reverse complement strand
AAGTATTTATACTGGCCTTTTTTATTTTCCTTATTTCGCGGTAACACTTTGCCCTACATCTAAAAAATTTTTAAAAAACGGCAATTAATTTCCTAAAAAAGCTAAAGGTTTTCAATTCTTTTCCGATAAGTATTTATCATCAAGAGGAATTGATTCATGAAAGTACATACTTTAGATAAAGCAGAGTTAATCAGTGAAATTCAATACGGTTCAAACCTAAACCATGCTATGGAAGCAGGTCGCCGTGCCGATTTCGCCCTAATGATGTCTTTACTGTCTAATGATTTACGTGAAAATACACCTATTGAAAAGATAGACGAGAAAAAAATAACCGAAGATCTGCTTCGTCAACGCTTTCACCTGGCTGACGCTCAAATACTGCGTAGTAATGAAGAAAGCTACTCTCGCGCCGCTTCACAAGCAAATCAATTTCATAATGGCGGTTTAGCTAGTGCTAAATTGCAATATGGCCTAGCACCTGATGCAATGGCTTATATGCCACAAGATACTTGTGATTTACCAGAAGAGATTTACCATAACCTATCAGGTCACCAACGACGTCAATTAGAATCTGGCAATGAAATTTTTAATGCCATTCCACAAGACCTTTATAATGAATTAGTTACAGCTAAACGTCATTCAGAAATGAACCTATACGTTTAAGACTGCTATTACTCTTTCAACTCTAATTAAAGTTATCAATATTCCTACTTCTCCTCTCACTCATTCAGAATTATTATGTGAGTTAGTGCATAAATCCTACAATTGAATACAAATTAATCCGCATTTCTCGTCAAGCTCACAGCAGATATCATATTTCTATCCCATTATTAAAGCACCTTATCCAATGATAATAACGAACTGCTTTAAGGAAGGAATGCTATGCAAATTGAACATTCAACTATTCTAATCACATCGGCTGGTAACTTTATGGGTCGAGACGTTGCATACCATTTTGCCTCTCTTGGCGCATGTCTTATTATTGCAGATTCAAACCATGATGGACTTAATGAAACTCATCGTTTATGCCGTCAAATCAACTCAAACGTCATTAGTTTCCAGCTCAAAGATCAGTCTCTAGAGAGTATTCAGCATCTATTTCATGCTATTGATAGAGAATTTAGTCGCGGGATCGATGTGTTAATAAACAATTATACCGACGTTGCATTACCGAGTTTACTCGCTCCATACGAAGACGAATGTCCATTTCAATTAACCGAATTAGCTGCAACCCTATTTACCTACGGTCAATATGCTGCTCAAAACATGAGAGATCACTGCAAAGAAGGTGTGATCATAAATTTAGGCCATCATAAGCACTCTTCACAAAAACAATATTTAGATAATTCAACAGCATTATTAGCAGGTTTAACCAAAAGCTGGGCTAAAGAATTAAATCCATTTAATATTCGAGTTGGAGGAGTTGCACCGCGCCTTTCTAATGAGTTTTCATATCCGAACATAAACCTTATTAATCAAGAACTTATAAAAAATACGGAATATATTCTTCAGAATGAATATTTTAATGGTCGTATTATCGAAGCTACAGCCTAATTACCAATAATTATCTGCACACTCTTCTCTCAGCTTTTATTCTATAAAGCTTTAGGCATAAAAAAACCACCTTACGAATAAGGTGGTTTTTATCATTTCAATATTTTCAGATTCTGAGTGAAAATATCTTAGCTTATTAGCATTGAATTATTTCTTTGCTTTTTTCGCTTTTACTTCTGCTTTCACTTCTGGTGCGTCCATTACGTCAGCGTAAGCCGTACCATAGTAAGAAGCGATTAATACTTCTTTAAGCTCTTTGATCAATGGGTAACGTGGGTTAGCACCAGTACATTGGTCATCAAACGCATCTTCAGCAATTGAATCCACTTTTGCCATGAATTCAGCTTCGCTAACGCCAGCCGCTTGAATTGACATTGGAATATCCAGTGCAATTTTAAGCTCTTCTAACCAACCAAGTAATGCATTAACTTTTGTTTCAGTATTACCTTCACGGTAACCTAAATGCTCTGCAATTTCAGCGTAACGAGCACGTGCTTTAGGACGGTCGTACTGAGAGAAAGCAGCTTGTTTAGTTGGGTTGTTAGTCGCATTAAAACGTACTGTGTTAGCAATTAATAATGCGTTAGCAAGGCCATGTGGAATGTGGAATTCTGCACCTAGTTTATGCGCCATTGAGTGACACACACCTAGGAAAGACTGCGCAAAAGACATACCAGCGATTGTTGCTGCATTGTGAACTTTCTCACGAGCGATTGGATCTTTCTTACCGTTAGCGTAAGAACTCGGTAAGTACTCTTTAAGCATCTTAAGTGATTGCAGAGCGTGACCGTCTGAGTATTCGTTTGCAAGAACAGAAACATAAGCTTCTAATGCGTGAGTTACTGCATCGTAACCACCAAATGCACATAAAGACTTAGGCATATCCATTACAAGGTTAGCATCAACAACAGCCATGTTTGGCGTTAGTTCGTAATCTGCTAATGGGTATTTTTGACCCGTTTTTTCATCAGTTACAACAGCAAATGGGGTAACTTCAGAACCTGTACCAGATGTCGTTGTAATACATACTAGTTCAGCTTTTTGACCCATTTTAGGGAACTTGTAAATACGTTTACGGATATCCATAAAGCGCATAGATAGGTCTTCGAAATCAGTTTCTGGGTGCTCGTACATTACCCACATGATTTTCGCAGCATCCATTGGTGAACCACCACCAACCGCTAAGATAACATCAGGTTGGTAGCTTGCACATGCTTCAGCACCGGCTTTAACTACTGCTAATGTTGGATCCGCTTCTACTTCATGGAATACTTCAACTTCCATGCCTTTCTCTTTTAAGATTGAGCGTAGGTCATCGATGTAACCGTTGTTGAATAAGAAACGGTCAGTAACGATTAATGCACGTTTTTTACCTTCAAGGTCTGTCATTGCAATTGGTAAACAACCGCGACGGAAGTAGATAGATTTTGGTAGTTTATGCCACAACATATTTTCTGCTCGCTTAGCTACAATTTTCTTGTTGATAAGGTGCTTAGGACCTACGTTTTCAGAGATAGCATTACCACCCCAAGAACCACAGCCTAACGTTAGTGAAGGTGCTAATTCAAAGTTGTAAAGGTCACCGATACCACCTTGAGATGCTGGTGTATTCACTAGAATACGAGCAGTTTTCATTTTGTCGCCGAAGTACGTAATACGCTCTTCGTTATTATCTTGGTCTGTGTAAAGTACTGAAGTATGACCAACACCACCTATGTCTAATACGATTCCTGCTTGACGAACTGCATCTTCAAAGTCTTTCGCTTTAAATAGACCTAACGTTGGAGATAGTTTTTCATGAGCAAATTCATCATCCCATGAAGCTTCTAGGCCTTCACCGATAAGAATTTTAGTAGACGTTGGTACTTTAACATTTGCTAACTCAGCGATTTTGTATGCTGGTTGGCCAACGATGTTAGCGTTAAGTGCGCCATCAATAAGCAGAACTTTACGTACTTTGTTTGCATCTTCTTTGCTTAGAACAACCGCGCCGTATTTAGCGAAACGAGCTTTAACTTCGTCGTAGATAGACTCAACAACGATTGCCGCTTGTTCAGAAGCACAAATAACACCGTTATCGAATGTTTTAGACATTAAGATAGAAGAAACAGCACGTTTGATATCAGCAGTTTCGTCGATAACAACAGGTGTGTTACCCGCACCAACACCAATTGCTGGTTTACCTGAAGAGTAAGCCGCTTTAACCATGCCAGGGCCGCCAGTAGCAAGGATCATATTGATGTCGTCATGTTTCATTAATGTATTTGACAATTCAACAGATGGTTGGTCAATCCAACCAATGATGTCTTTTGGTGCGCCCGCTTTAATTGCTGCATCTAATACAACTTTAGCTGCATAGTTAGTTGCATTTTTAGCACGTGGGTGTGGCGAGAAGATACAACCGTTACGTGTTTTAAGACAAATTAACGCTTTAAAGATTGCCGTTGAAGTAGGGTTTGTCGTTGGAACGATTGCACAAACAATACCTAGAGGTTCAGCAATAGTGATCGTGCCGCCTTCATCGTTACGGTCGATGATGCCACACGTAAGCTCGTCTTTGTATTTATTGTAAATAAACTCAGAAGCAAAATGGTTTTTGATTACTTTGTCTTCCATGATACCCATGCCAGACTCAGTTGCCGCCATTTTTGCTAGTTCAATACGAGCTGTTGAAGCTGCTAGAGACGCTGCACGGAAGATTTCATCAACTTTCTCTTGTGGAAAGTTCGCAAATTCTTTTTGCGCCGCTTTAACGCGTGCTACTAGAGCATCAAGTTCAGCTAAATTAGTTACAGGCATATTGTTTCTCCTAAAAATAAAAACTATAAAATTCATTAAAAACTATTTAGTAAGGACTCTGCTTTTCATCCTTGTTCGCAGTTAAGCTTAACCATTTGTCTTGGTTATCTTGCTTTACCTTCTTAGTAAATTGCTTTCAAAACTGATTATATTCTTTCACAATTTGAAAAGTATTGATTCAGATCAGTTATGAGAATTTATTTACCACTTTCGACTTACCCCTAACGGGTAGCACAATATAATTATGATTTAGATCAAATAGTTACATCTAATCACAATCCAATTCAAACTAATTACTATTAACAATTCAATTGTTAACAAAATCACAAGTTGTAATAAAGTTACACAATTGCGGTCGTAAATGACAGATTATGGCGAAATACTCGTGCCACTAAAGAGTAGTATAACTAGAATAAAATTCACATCTTTTATCTTTCAAATAACTTGCTCTAGATCACTTTATTATTATTCTTTTATGCATGAATAAGAGCCAATCTAGATTGAAAAACAAATATATAGTGGAGAGACGCTCTTTTTTTCATTATTCTTATTTAAGAGCAATAGGTTGGAATGCAGTGATAACTATGAAAACAAAACGTATAAAACATTATTTATATACCACTATCTTTGGTACACACACTAAAGGAGGGAAAAGATTCGATATCACATTGATAATCTTAATCCTTGCCTCTCAAGCTACGTTGGTTTTAGATTCGCTCAGCTCAGTAAAAGCGGTTTACGGGGATGTATTGTGGAGTTTAGAGTATATTTTTACCGCTATATTTACTTTGGAATATCTTCTAAGACTCTATTGCTCTCCAAGACCAAGTTCTTACGCTAAAAGTTTTTATGGTGTAATTGATTTACTAGCGATTTTGCCTACCTACTTAGCTCTATTTTTCCCAAGCGCAAGTTACATTGCTATTATTCGATTACTTCGTGTGATGAGGATTTTTAGAATTCTAAAACTAGTACGCTATCTGCAAGATTCTAATATTCTTTTACGATCATTATTGATGGCGAAAAGAAAAATACTGATTTTCTTTAGTACCGTTGCAATTTTAGTGACTGTTTTTGGTTCTTTGATGTTTGTAATCGAAGGGCCTGACAATGGCTTTAGCAGCATTCCACAAAGTATCTATTGGGCAATAGTGACAATAACAACTGTAGGCTATGGGGATCTTGTTCCCCATACCGCATTAGGAAAAGCAGTCGCATCACTCACGATGTTACTAGGTTATTCAATTTTAGCGGTACCAACAGGTATTATTACTGCAGAGTTAAATCAAGAAATGAATGCGCACAGAGATTTAGTGCGCTGTCCGAACTGTGTCAAAGGTGGGCATGAATCTGATGCTATGCACTGTAAGCATTGTGGCAGTGAACTTCCTGAACCACATAAAAGAATAGTGAATACAAGCTCACATTAATCAAACTTAGGTGGTTGGCGCTGTTATTCTGAATACAGCGTTAATGACCCTTGCGATATGTTATTTTCAGACCCATTATCAAGAAATTTTGGTGCTGCAATAACAGCAAGTAATACAAATACAACAGCAAATGCTGCAAATTTAGTCAGGACTTGTCCCTTAGTCTTTTTCATTATTGTTTTTCTTAAATTTATTAAACTGCCGATAATCTACTTGAGTAAGCCCTTATCGACAATTTTATAAATTCTTTTTGGGATCAATGTGGCATTAAAATTCTTATTGTTGAGATATTAAGCAAAAAAAGATAAAATCAGTCAGATGACACATTTACACGAACAATATCTTCTTGCCCTTTAGTAAACTGTTTTTTTAATTCAGATTTTGATTTAAAACTAATTTCACCACCTTCAGCAACAGTCATATGTTGTGCCTCTTTATTATGCTTTGATTGATACAACATCATCGCTTGCATACAAGTACTTCTTTGCTCAGCAGACAGTAAAGTTCCGTTATGCCATTTCCCTGTTTCGACTGCATATTGCAAATTTTCAAAGACTTCAGGTGTCATTGATTCTAATAATTTATTAATATCCATTATTCACTCTCTATATTAACTGCCCACAAACGATAGCTTTTCATTAATGTTAGTCAACAAGGTGCCGATAAATAGGTGTAATGGATCACGTTTCCTTTTTTCTATCTATAGGATCATCATGTTTTTAACTATTCAACGACTTTCTTTTCTTACTCTGAGTACCCTCTTACTATCTGCCTGTTTTGGAGTAAAACCAACAACCGAACAGTTGTGTGAAGATCATGAAGCTTTACAGTGTAGTCAATTAAATATGCGTGATGGTCAATGTCGCTATCAGCGTGATTCTCTCATCCTTAGTCGATTTGATGTATTAAAAAACAATAGCGATTTAGATAAATTAAAAACAATTAAGGCGACCCATGAATATCAAATCTGTTTAACCTCTGCTGCACAAATTGAGCCTATTACAGCAAAAGAAATTAAATCTAAGCGCAGCGAAGCATTACTTCATTCTTACGATGCTATTGATGCATTATCGTTAGAGCTGCAACATTCTAAAGAGCCTAAAGTTCTTTTCTATCTTTGGACGACAGGTGATAAAAATGCATTACGCGAGTTTTTACAATTAGAAGGAAGCAAAGCTCTTGAATCGACCGAGATGCAATATGCACTTGCAACTTTCTATACTCAAAGAGACGGTAAGAAGACCATCTCAATCTTAAATCATTCATTAGAATTGTTAACAGAGCAAGACTACAAGGATGGCCGACATGCGATCATCATTAAATCATTAGCTAGCATTAATCATAAAGAAAATAATAAAAAACTTGCTTATGTATGGGCGTTAGTCGGTAAAGAATTTAAACTAAAAGTCGCTTCAGAAAAACAACTTAACTTATTATACCAATTCTCTGATGCCGAAAAGACACAATTAAAGCTTACAAGTGACGTAATAAAAGAGAACATTGATAATCAAACATTCAGATCTTCATTATTGCCAAATTTAGATAAGACGATTTAGAGCGGACTATATTATGATTTACAAAAGGAGCGTGTTTCGCTCCTTTTTTTTAAGTGATTATTCCGCTTCACCATCAAAACGTAAAGAGACCGAATTAACACAAAAACGCTCACCTGTTGTTTTAGGTCCATCATTAAATACATGGCCTAAATGACTATCACAATGACAGCATCGGATTTCAATTCTTTCCATTCCATGACTTGTATCTTTAATATAACGAATAACTTGATCATTAATTGGTGCATCAAAACTTGGCCAACCACACCCTGAATCATATTTGTTATCAGACTCAAATAAAATCGTCTGACAACACGTACAAGCATAAGAACCGGTTGATTTATTGTGTAATAATTTACCAGAGAAAGGTGCTTCAGTTCCTTGTTTGCGACAAATATTGAACTCTTCTTGCGTCAATCGTTCCTGCCAATCGACTTCTGTAAGTTCTAAAAATGGTTTTGATTTATTCATCTGAAATACTACCCCTTAAGACTTATTTAAATTAAACCTTGCTAACTATCACCTTTGTAGCACATAATTTGCTAAAGTAATTTTACAGCAGCCTAGCAAAATGACATTCATAGTTATGTAACTTTTTTTCATAACATGTCATTAAGGTCACTAAATAACCGACTTTTCTATAAATTACGTAAGATTTTTTCTTTATGTTAACAGAATAAGGTGTTTTTTTTGATTTTAAACAAGATAAATGGCATTTTCGCTTGCAGGTTGGCTCAGGATTTTGTAATTTTACTACCAGTTAATTTAAACCTGAAAATCAAATTTAAGTTGTGGAGCAACATATAATGACTATCAAAGTAGGTATTAACGGTTTTGGCCGTATTGGACGTTTTGTTTTCCGTGCATCTGTAGAGCGCAACGACATCGAAGTTGTTGGTATCAACGACCTTATCGACGTTGAATACATGGCTTACATGCTTAAGTACGACTCAACTCACGGTCGTTTCAACGGTACAGTTGAAGTAGTTGACGGTAACCTAGTAGTAAATGGTAACACAGTACGTGTAACTGCTGAACGTAACCCAGAAGATCTTAAGTGGGATGCAATCAACGTTGACGTTGTTGCTGAAGCAACTGGTCTTTTCCTTACTGACGAAACTGCTCGTAAACACATCACAGCTGGCGCTAAGAAAGTAGTTCTTACTGGTCCTTCTGGTGACGTTCCAATGTTCGTTATGGGCGTTAACGCTGCAGATTACGCTGGTCAAGATATCGTTTCTAACGCTTCTTGTACTACTAACTGTCTTGCGCCAATGGCTAAAGTACTTAACGACAAGTGGGGCATTGAATCTGGTCTTATGACTACAGTTCACGCAACTACAGCGACTCAAAAAACTGTAGATGGTCCTTCTGCGAAAGACTGGCGTGGTGGCCGTGGTGCTTCTCAAAACATCATCCCATCTTCAACTGGTGCAGCTAAAGCAGTAGGTAAAGTAATTCCTGAGCTTAACGGCCTTCTAACTGGTATGGCTTTCCGCGTACCAACTGCAAACGTTTCTGTTGTTGACCTTACTGTTAACCTAAAAACTGCTGCAACTTACGAAGAAATCTGTGCTGAAATGAAGCGTGCTTCTGAAAACGAATACGCTGGCGTTCTAGGCTACACAGACGAAGCTGTTGTTTCTCAAGACTTCATCGGCGAAACACAAACTTCAGTATTTGATGCTGCAGCTGGTGTTGCTCTAACTGACAAATTCGTTAAGCTTGTATCTTGGTACGACAACGAAATCGGTTACTCAAACAAAGTTCTTGACCTAATCGCTCACGTTTCTAAGTAAGCATTAGTTTAGACTTTCTTTGAAAGCTAACTTAAAAGATTTTAGTATCTTTTAAGAATGAAAGGCGACTTTATTGTCGCCTTTTTTGTATCTGTTATTTAGTCTCCCCCCCAATAAGTATCTATTCTTTTTCTAGGCCATTATTCCGCTCTTCTGCCTGAAAAAAGAATATGTATTTATCATTTTAGGAGTTACCTATGAACATTACTCACCTTCCAACAATCAGTGTGTTATCTGATAGTGTTACTATTGCTCAACTTGATGACATTAAGATTGTACGCATCATCCATGAAAAAGCAGAGGCAGCGATCTCTTTGCATGGTGGCCATGTTTTATCTTTCACTCCAAAAGGCCAAGAAAACCTTATTTGGATGAGTAAAGAAGCTATTTTTAACCCAGAGAAAGCAATTCGTGGCGGTGTTCCTGTTTGTTGGCCTTGGTTTGGTCGCATTGCAGATCCTGCTCATGGCTTTGCTCGCAATAGCACTTGGTCACTAATTGAGCATCGTGAAAATGATAACGGCGTTATTGTGGTTCTTGGTTTAAAAGCATCAGAAGAAACCAAAGCTATTTGGCCTTTTGAGTTTGAGGCTCGCTTGACTGTCGAAATTGGCGATGAGTTACTTATTACTCTAGATGCGAAAAATACAGATGATAAAGCGTGGAACTGCTCAGGTGCATTGCACACATACCTAAATATTTCAGATATTAACACCACAACAATTACTGGTATGGGTTCAAGCTATATTGATGGCTTACAGGAAGCTAAAGTATGCTCTGGCGGCGATACGCTATTTATTGATGCCGCTATTGACCGTGTTTACACCCAACCAGAAAATACAGTTCTAATCTCAGATACACAACGTACGCTATCTATCACTAATGCTGGACACAATGCAGCGGTTATCTGGAATCCGTGGGGTGAAGGCGCTGAATCTATGGGTGACATGAATAATGATGGTTATCAAACGATGGTGTGTGTTGAATCAACGTATCATGCAACAAGCCTAGAAACAGCTAAGGTTATCCCACCGGATGAGTCGTTCCTATTAACGACTACAATTAAGGCTTAACCTTAAACTACAAATAAAAACGGAAGCACTTAGGCTTCCGTTTTTTATATCATCAATTCTTATAATAAGTAGATACTGAAATTATCTTTCCCAGTATGACTCTTCTAATGAATCTTCACGTTCAGGTAAACCACGAGACAAACGTGGTGAATGCTGCGCTAATACTTCAAAGCTTACACGGTTCGAATACTTACATACTTGAGAGAACGAAGAGTATGTTAAGTAAGAGTGCTGGTGCTTGCTTGAATTAGGCACATTATTACGGTGGTAATGATTTGCTGCCATATCATGCAATAACGCAGATAAAGCGCCATCACCAGCTCCATTGGTGTTCTTAATTTTCTCTGGTCCACCCATGTATGGTGAAATATGAGAATACACCTTCATTGGATTTTCACAGCTGTCTTTAATCGCAGGACGACTAAACTCAAATTGGTTGAATTCTGGGATCGTACCAGGAAGTAATGGCAATGAAGTCTCACGCTTCGCTTCATCCTCTGTATAACCTGCCATATAAAGGCCTACAGGGCCCGCAGTACATAATACAAGATCAACCCACTCAAGTGCTTTATCTGCTGCTTGTAGGGGATCTGAAGCACCAGTAAGCGCCTCACCTTCCTCTTCATTCATTGCAACAACAGTTACATGATCATTTAAAAAGTCACGCCAGTATTGTGGATCATCTTGAACAACAAACTTAGTTCCCATCGTTAATACCACTGGTACATCGTATTTTTTAGCGTACTCAATCGCTTTCATGGTCGCAGCTGGCATTGGGTCACCATCTTTACAGCGAACTAAGTAAGCAGTTAATACAAGTGCTGATGCATTTTTGAAAATCTTTTCAGGAATACTTTCTGCACGAAGTTGATTCATATCGCCTTCACTGATCGCAAACGTACGTTCACCGTCTTGGCTGATAAGAGCAAAACAACGGCCAATTGCGCCCGGGACCGGTTGAAGATAATTCAAATCCATACGGCTAGACGTATTACATAGGTAACGATATGAGTAGCTACCAATATGAATGTCTTCACTCATCACACCTAACAGAGTTGATTTATCATCAGCCAATACTGAATAGTTGTGAAGTGTATTACCAATCGTACCACCAGCGAACTCGTTGGTGATCATATTGTTATCTTTAAGCTCGTTATAAAGCATTTCCGCTTTATCATTATCGATAACCAGAGAGTGTCCTTTACTCAAGCCATACTTTTCAATAAAAGCATCATCAATTCGAGCTTCAATATCCACTAACGTTTGATCAATACCAATAATGTGCGTACGCGACATTTTTTTGGTTTCTTGAGCTTGGCTAACTAATGGATCACGAGCGTGAACTGGGAAATAATGCTTGGATTTACGCTGACCTGGAAATTTCATAAAATAATCATTCAACTGGCTAATGGAAGAAGTGCGAAGTTTAGCCGCTCAATAACTCTGCCGCAACTACTGATATTAGCCCCAACGAAAGGCAAACGTTTGCTCTTTCTATTTGTTGATAGCTCTAGCCTTATAGAGGACATTCGTGATAATTTATGGGCGTATTTTTTAAAGGTAATCACCATGACAACTGAACTAATTAGCTATGATGACGTAATCGAAGTCGCTTACGATATTTTCCTTGAAATGGCTCAAGACAATCTTGAACCGGCTGATGTTGCATTATTTACTCTACAATTTGATGATCGCGGCGCTGCTGAAGTTGTTGATACTCGTGATGATTGGGCTGGGCACGTTGGCTTTGAAGTTGATGGCGAAGTATACGCGGAAGTTCTCATTGGCTTGGTCAATGAAGAATCAGACGTATTGGATGATGTATTTGCTCGTATGCTAGTCAGCCGTGATCCTGAACACAAGTTCTGCCACATGTTATGGAAACGTGATTAATTTTATCGTTCATCTTTAACATACTAAGGAGCTATCATTTGCTCCTTTTTTATTATCCTCTCTCATTGAATCTCTTACTTTACACCCCCATTATTTCTTTATGCTCACAAACTGCTTATTGCAGAAAATAATAAAGGAATACCATGTCTCAATTTCAATCTAGATGCCCATCATGCAATGGACTCAACCGCCTTCCTATTGAACGCATTAATGACACACCTACTTGTGGTCGCTGTAAAGAACACCTATTAGATGGAAAGCCGCTAGAAGGTACCACTGATAATCTTGCTGCTTTAATGAATAGTGATAAACCTGTTGTTATCGACTTCTGGGCCCCGTGGTGTAATCCATGCGTTGGATTTTCTCCGGTATTTGAAGACGTTGCTGCCGAACGCAATGGCCAAATTCGCTGTGTAAAAGTAAATACGGAAGCCCAACAACAAATTGCCGCACAATATCAGATCCGCTCTATCCCTACGATCATGGTCTTTAAGAACGGCCAACGTGTAGATATGATTAATGGTGCATTACCAAAAGGTCAATTTGATCAGTGGTTGAATCAAGCATTAACGAAATAGTACAGCTATATAAATACTAAGATCAAAAAAGCCCCTTTACTGGATAACCAATAAAGGGGCTTTTAATTTCTATCTATTTAAAAACAGATTAACCGATGAATTCTACACCGTTCATGTACTTACGTAGTACTTCTGGGATAGCAATCTTACCGTCAGCTTGTTGGAAGTTCTCTAAAATCGCAACCATTGTACGACCTACAGCAAGACCTGAACCGTTCAGTGTGTGAACTAGTTCTGGCTTCTTCTCACCTTGACGACGGAAACGCGCTTGCATACGACGAGCTTGGAAATCCCACATGTTTGAACAAGAAGAGATCTCACGGTACGTTTCTTGTGCTGGAACCCATACTTCTAAATCGTAAGTTTTACGAGAACCGAAGCCCATATCACCTGTACAAAGCACTACTTTACGGTATGGAAGCTCTAGAAGTTGAAGTACTTTCTCAGCATGGCCTGTTAGCTCTTCAAGCGCTGCCATTGAATCTTCTGGTTTCGTAATTTGAACTAATTCAACTTTGTCGAATTGGTGCATACGGATAAGGCCACGAGTATCACGACCGTAAGAACCCGCTTCAGAACGGAAACATGGTGTGTGAGCCGTCATTTTCAGAGGTAAATCAGCTTCTTCAGTAATTGTGTCACGAACCATGTTTGTTACTGGAACTTCAGCTGTTGGGATAAGTGATAACATCTTAAGAGGAACATCACTCACTTGCTCTGTTAATGGGCTTGTGTGGAATAGATCTTCACCAAACTTAGGTAATTGACCCGTACCATATAGGCTATCGTGGTTTACTAAGTAAGGTACGTACATTTCCATGTAACCGTGTTCTTCTGTATGAAGATCAAGCATGAATTGTGAAAGTGCACGGTGAAGACGCGCAAATTGACCTTTCATTACGATAAAACGAGAACCAGAGATTTTAACTGCGCTCGCAAAATCAAGGCCATCAGCCATTTCACCAAGCTCAACATGATCTTTTACTTCAAAGTCATACGCTAGAGGGTTACCCCAACGCAATACTTCTACGTTTTCTTCTTCATCTTTACCAAACGGTACTGAATCATCAGGAATATTTGGAACAGACAAAGCGATAGTTTCGATTTGTTGTTGAAGATCTGCAAGTGCTACTTTTGCTTCATCTAATTCAGAGCCTAGGTTTGCAACGTCAGCCATAATGCGATCTGCTTCTTCGTGATCGCCCTTCGCTTTTGCTTGACCAATGGACTTCGAACGGGAATTACGCTGCGCTTGAAGCTCTTCAGTTTTAACTTGAAGGGACTTACGTTGTTCTTCAAGATTGCGAAGTGTCTCTACGTCTAGCTTAAAGCCACGACGTGCCAGTTTCTCTGCTGTTTCATCCAGCTCTGTACGAAGTAATTTTGAATCAAGCATTTGTAATCCTATGCCTTATGGTCATTGTGTATTCAAATAATACAGAACACACTGAGTAATAAAATTTTATGCAATTTTCAGTTCCAAATTGCGATTCGAATAAGATACCGAAAATGGCCTTTTATTGGTAGCGTTTTAAGGTGCTGTTTTGATCTAATTGGGCTAAATATTCTAGCTTTTCGCTAATTTTGGTTTCTAAGCCACGTTTTGTTGGAAAGTAGTACTTACGATCCTGCATTTCTGGTGGAAAATAATTCTCACCAGATGCATACGCATTTGGCTCATCATGAGCATAACGATAGTCTGCACCATACCCCATATCTTTCATTAATGACGTAGGCGCATTACGTAAATGGTTTGGTACGTCGTAATCTGGTGAGTTAATCGCGTCCATTTGTGCTTGTTTCCACGCGGTATAAACAGCATTACTTTTAGGAGCACATGCCAAATAAACCACCGCTTGAGCAATCGCTCTTTCGCCTTCAGCAGGACCAATGCGAGTAAAGCAATCCCACGCATTCATCGCTATTTCCATTGCTCTTGGATCAGCATTACCAATATCTTCAGAAGCAATAGCCAATAAACGACGAGCAACATACAAAGGGTCACCACCAGCGGCAATAATACGCGCAGTCCAATACAAAGCCGCATCAGGATTAGAACCACGAATTGATTTATGAACCGCTGAGATTAAGTCGTACCACATATCCCCTTTATTATCGAAGCGCGCCAGTTTTTCACCTGCTACTTCCGCTAATAAAGGCAAATCCACCACTTTCTTACCATCATGATCTTCTTCTGCCATGTCATGCAGAAGCTCAAGATAATTGAGTGACATACGAGCATCACCCGAGACTAAATCTGCTAGCTGTAATTTCACATCATCAGGAAGTACAAAATTATCATCGTTTAAGCCACGATCTTTATCTAAAAGCGCCTGATCAATAACCTGAACGATATCTTGCTTTTCTAATGACTTTAATTTGTATACTCGTGCACGCGATAGCAAGGCGTTATTAAGTTCAAAAGAAGGATTCTCAGTCGTTGCACCAATAAAGGTGATCGTGCCATCTTCGATATGTGGTAAAAAAGCATCTTGCTGACTTTTATTAAAACGATGGACCTCATCCACAAACATGATGGTTCTTCGGCCTGTAGTTTGATTCTCTTTCGCTTTTTCTATTGCAGCACGAATGTCTTTCACACCAGAAGTGACAGCCGATACTCGCTCCACTTCTGCATTAGTATAATTCGCTGCAACTTCAGCCAATGTTGTTTTACCAGTGCCAGGAGGGCCCCATAAAATCATAGAATGGATTTGACCCGCCTCAAGTGCACGGCGCAACGGCTTACCAACACCTAATAGATGTTGTTGACCAATATATTGCTCAATATTTTGAGGGCGCATTCTAGCAGCAAGGGGACGAAAATCGTCCCCTGCTGAAAAATCTAAACTAAAATTACTCACGTTTATCCTTTTAGTTGCTTAGGCATCTATTAACGTTGATCGTCAATATCAACACCCGCAGGGACCGTAAAGCTAAAATTATCCTGTGCTGGTTTTTTTGCTTCAAATTTTGAGAAGCTAAAATCACTGCGTTGTCCATCTTGCTCAACGACAGAGAAACCTGTCACTTCACCTGATGCTTGAATACGTACAATGAATTCGCTTTTAATTGCAGAGTCAGCTTTAGGTGAAACCGTAAATGCATCACCATTTTGAGTAACTGAATAGTTATCCCAGTCAGACGCTTTATTACGAGTTAACAAAACAAATGGCGTTTGTGTCGTTGCTTTGTCTAGCCCCATCAGTGTCACTTGTTCGACAAATGGGTTGTAATACCACAATGTTTCACCATCAGTAACTAACAGATTTTTATCAGGTGTTTGTGTATGCCAGCGAAATAAATTAGGACGTAATATTTTTACATCTCCCTCACCTTGCATTAATACATCACCCTCTGGGCTCACTACTTTCTGAGTAAAATCAGCTTCAAAGCCTGCATTCTGATTTAAACGCCCTGTTAATTCACTTTGAGGTGAAGCGAACACTGTCGCACTAAACATACCTGAACTTAATAAACACAAAGAAATCAAAAACTTTTTCATTATTAATTATCGCTTATCTAAAAGAGAGGATTAATCGCCACTGCCTACTGGAGGCGGGGCAATTACTTCACGGTTACCATTATGGCCCGGAGTACTAACAATACCGTGAGCTTCTAGCTGCTCAACAATTCGAGCTGCACGGTTATAACCAATTCTAAATTGTCGTTGAACACCTGAAACAGAACCTCTTCTAGAGGTCGTTACAAACTCAACCACTTGATCAAACAGTTGATCAAGCTCTTCTTCACTGTCTGATTTTTCACCTGGAAGCAAAGATTCAGCGCCTTGCTCACTCTTAGTAATCGCTTCAATGTAATTTGGACGACCACGCGCTTTCCAATCATTAACCACTGCATGTACATCATCATCAGATGCAAAAGCACCGTGAACACGAACGGTATGGTTAGATCCTGGTGCTAAATACAACATATCACCCATACCGAGTAGTGATTCCGCACCACCTTGGTCAAGAATGGTTCTTGAGTCAGTTTTCGTTGATACCGTAAACGCGACACGTGTTGGAATGTTCGCTTTAATCAAACCCGTAATAACATCCACCGATGGACGCTGTGTTGCTAATATTAAGTGAATACCTGCCGCACGAGCTTTTTGAGCCAAACGAGCAATCAGTTCTTCTACTTTCTTACCAACAACCATCATCAAATCAGCAAATTCATCGACGATAACAATGATAGATGGCAGTTTTTCTAACAATGGTGGCATCTCATCCATGCTGTCACCCGGTTTCCATAATGGATCATGGATTGGGTGCCCTGCTGCTGCTGCCATTTTCAATTTATCATTAAAGCCTTGTAGGTTACGAACCCCTAACGCTGACATTAATTTATAACGACGTTCCATTTCACCAACACACCAACGCAATGCATTACCCGCGTCTTTCATGTCAGTGACAACTTCAGTCAATAGATGTGGGATTCCTTCATAGATAGAAAGTTCCAACATTTTTGGATCGATCATGATAAAACGTACATCTTCTGGGGTTGCTTTATACAACACACTCAAAATCATGACGTTTACACCAACCGACTTACCAGAGCCGGTAGTACCAGCAACCAGTACGTGAGGCATTTTAGCTAAATCAGCAATAACCGCTTCACCGGCAATATCAAGCCCCATAACGACGGTTGTTGGCGATTTTGCATTTTTAAATGTATCACTGCCAACCACATCAGAGAAAAATACCGTTTGACGATTAAAGTTAGGTAACTCTAGGCCTACATAAGGCTTACCCGGAATCACTTCAACAACACGTACCGCCATCGCAGATAAAGAACGCGCTAAATCGGTTGCAAGGCCTGAGATACGGCTTACCTTAACACCAGGTGCTAAATCTAATTCAAAACGAGTAATCACAGGGCCAGGGAAAATATCCACCACTCGCGCTTTAATTTTGTAATCAGCCAGTTTTGCTTCAACTAAACGAGCGGTATGCTCTAATGATTCTCGAGATTCCATTTCTGCACGGCTATCTGGAGCAAATAACAAATCTAACGTTGGCATCGGCGCAGTTGGTTTTGGTAGATTAGGCTCAGAGTTAACTAAGAACGGATTCTGCAGTGCCGCTTGCGTTGCCTTTTCTTTGACGACTAAAGCTTGGAACGCAGCAATATCCGCATCTGAATGCGTAGGCTCATCTTCAACAAGAACCTCTTCAATCACAACATCATTGACGACAGGGATTTCTTTTATTTCTTGAGTTTCTTCTTCATCAAAAGAAGAGTCAACCGCACTAATATGCAATTCATCAACATTTTCAAGTTCAACCTCTTCCTCGATGGCATTAAACGTCGATACCGGTACTTCTTCTACAGGACTAATCGTTTCTTGCTCTGAACTGTTAACCAGTGACTCCAGTTCAGGAGATAAATAGGTTTTCTCTTCATCGCCAATTGAAGGCATTGTTACCGTAGTTTCTTCAACAAACGGTTCAATCACAACATCAGAACGTTGCTCTTCATATTGATTACTCTGTTGTTCATTGTATTGCGAGCTTAATGATTCAAGGTTCTCTGCCGCTAATGTATCCTCAGAAGAGTCAACAAGCTCAGGCATATCAATAACACTGATGTCTTCAGCGCCCACAGCCATTGCACTTGAGCTTACTGCCGCTACAGTCGATGTATGTACAAAAGCGTGCTCTGCATCAACCTGACTTAATAAAGGGTCTTGATCTAAAGCTTCAGTATCAAGTTCTGCAATTGTCGCATTACTTCGCATTGCCAAGTCAATGCCATCTTCTAGCTGTTCCGGTTCTGCAATTTCTTTTAAGACAATTGAAGCCGTTGGTTGACTGCTTAACTCTTGAGGGTTTTCTATCGATGGCGACTCTTCTACTGCCAAAGGCGTATCATTAAATTCTGGTTCTTGCGTTTGTACAAAATCCATATTCGTACTAGGCGCTGAAAATAGAGGATCATCTGTATAATGGTCATTCGTTTCAAACGAACGTGTATAGTTATCTTGTTCTGCATCTGGTGTATTGGCAAACATTGATAACTCACGAGAAGAAATCTTTGGTGTTTCAAATGGATCAGCATTAATCTCTGACTGCTCATTTTCCGCAGTTTCAAAAGCCGAAGCAGCATTAGTAGGTGCTTTCTTATGCTCTACCTCATCTTCAACTTGATAGGTTTCATCTTCAGTTTTTCTTAATTTATTAACACATTTCCTAGTTATTTCTAAAACAAACCCACCTAAATTATCAACAATCGTTAGCCAAGAAACCCCGGTAAATAGTGTTAATCCTGCTCCCCATAAAAACATGAAGATAAGAGTCGAGCCTAATAAATTAAGAACAGGCGTGGTAATACTAGTAAGTACATCACCCACAACTCCACCAGAAGAGAAGTACCAAAGATCATCAAAGTTGATATCAGCAAGTGCACAACTGGTTAGGAATAAGATCAACAAACCAAGAATACGTGTTCCAATCATCATCAAATCGAGTTCAGTCTCTTGGTCTTCGTCTTTTTTACGAAAAGTAATCCATGTACTGCCTAAAAGAATAATAGGCAATAAGTAAGCTAGAGAGCCAAAAGAAAAGAAAAGAGTGTCAGCTATCCATGCCCCAAAAGAACCACCTGCATTCTGCACCGTTCCGGCCCACGCAGTTTGTGTCCAAGATGGGTCTGCAGGGTCAAAACTAAATAAGGAAATGGTAATAAAAATAGTAGTAAGTAAGCCAACAATAAACAGCGCCTCTTGTAAACGTTGATTACCATTAAGTCTTGCTTTTTCAGGTTCGGCAACCGACTCTACTTTTAACGTTGTTAGCTGCATCTTTCTTTCAGCGATTTTTTCTTTAATCTTTGTAAACAAAATACTATCCAATGTTACTGTGCTTAGATTTAGTCATCCCTCTTTAATGATAAATGCATTCGAAGAGAAAAAAGTAAGGATCACTAAATCTGTAGAAATTAAAAACAAGTCGAGCGGCATAACGCCGCTCGTCATTACTTAAAGGCGTAATAGATAGAATATACCTAATAGCCTTTAAGCACTTCAAGATTTTGTAAATTAAAAAAAGAAAATTCTCTAAATTTACAACCTTGATTCAATTAGCGAGTTTTAATCACTAAATGATTGGTTTGCTTTACTTCTTCCATAACGACATACGTACGAGTGTCGTTTACCCCAGGAAGACGTAATAGTGTATCACCAAGCAATCGACGATAAGCACTCATATCTGATACACGAGTCTTTAAAAGATAATCAAAATCACCTGAAACAAGGTGACACTCTTGAATATCATCTAATAGTTGTACCGCCGTATTAAATTGCTCAAATACATCTGGAGCACCACGATTAAGAGTGATCTCAACGAAAACGAGGAGTGATGCATCAAGATATTGCGGGTTCAACAAGGCTGTATAACCATTGATGTACCCTTGACGTTCTAAACGACGAACACGTTCTAAACATGGAGTTGGCGACAAACCGACTCTTTTAGATAATTCAACATTCGAAATTCGTCCGTCTTTTTGGAGCTCATTCAAAATATTGCGATCGATACGATCCAGTTCCTTGGATGGTTTCTTATTATCTACCATTTTTTATTCCACCTTATTACTTCCTTGCAAAAAAATATACTACAACTTTTTAATATTTAGCATCAAATTTTGCCAATTACAATCTATACTAGATAAAAACTCGAAACAAAAACCCTACAAGCAGTCAAAATAACTATAACATACAAGGAAATCAGGATGATCATTGGAGTACCTAAAGAAATAAAAAATCACGAATACCGCGTTGGTATGATCCCAGCAAGTGTTCGAGAATTAATATCTCATGGCCATAACGTTTTTGTCGAAACAAAAGCGGGTTTAGGCATTGGTTTTACCGACGATGATTATATCGCGGTAGGCGCATCCATTCTTCCTACAGCTGAAGACGTTTTTTCTCAAGCTGATATGATAGTCAAAGTTAAAGAACCGCAAGCAGTTGAGCGTGCAATGCTCCGCGAAGGGCAAATTTTATTCACGTATTTACATCTTGCACCAGATTTTCCACAAACAGAAGACCTAATCAAGAGTAAAGCAGTCTGCATCGCATATGAGACTGTAACAGATTATATGGGTCGTCTGCCACTATTAGCACCAATGTCTGAAGTTGCAGGCCGTATGTCTATTCAAGCAGGCGCTCAAACTCTTGAAAAATCAAACGGTGGCCGAGGCTTACTTCTTGGTGGTGTACCCGGTGTTGAACCAGCAAAAGTGGTGGTTGTCGGTGGTGGTGTTGTGGGTGCTAATGCTGCACGTATGGCAGTAGGCATGCGTGCTGATGTAACGATTTTAGACCGTAACATCGATACACTACGCGCACTTGATGAAGAATTCCAAGGTCGCGCAAAAGTCGTTTATTCAACGGTAGACGCAATAGAGAAACATGTATTAGAAGCTGACCTTGTTATTGGTGCTGTTCTTATCCCGGGAGCTGCAGCTCCTAAACTGGTTACCGCTAACCACATTAAACGCATGAAACCAGGTGCTGCTGTTGTTGATGTTGCCATCGACCAAGGTGGTTGTTTTGAGACCTCTCATGCAACAACACATGCAGATCCTACTTATATTGTTGATGACGTTGTTCATTACTGCGTAGCAAATATGCCAGGCGCAGTTGCTCGCACCTCAACATTTGCTCTCAATAATGCGACACTTCCGTATATTATTAAATTAGCAGACAAAGGTTACAAAGTTGCTCTTCTTGAAGACAAAGGTTTCCTTGATGGCTTAAATGTGATTCACGGAAAAGTAACTTGCAAAGAAGTCGCTGAGAGTTTTGATTTAGAATATGTCACTCCAGAAACCGCACTAACTGCTTAAAATACATATCCTATAACAAAATCATTTTAGGGCCCCCATCGCGGTGCCCTTTCTTTACGTTAATAAATTCCCTACAATCATCCCACACTGAGGATGATGAACGCTTCTTGTTCTCACCCTACTTTCTTTTTTTTGATTTTAGCTCGGAGATCCTATGAGCAACGTTAAGCATTCTAAATTATTGATCCTTGGCTCTGGCCCTGCAGGCTATACTGCTGCTGTGTATGCTGCACGAGCAAATTTAAACCCAGTGATGATCACGGGTATGCAACAAGGTGGACAATTAACGACAACAACAGAAGTTGAAAACTGGCCTGGTGGCGCTGCAGATATGACTGGCCCAGGTTTAATGGAAGAAATGAAAGCACACGCTGAACGTTTCAATACTGAAATGATTTTCGACCATATCAATGAAACTGATTTTAGTCAGCGTCCTTTTCGCTTAAAAGGCGATTCAGCTGAATACACTTGCGATGCGTTAATCATTTCAACGGGTGCTTCTGCAAAATACCTAGGTTTAGAATCTGAAGAAGCATTTAAAGGTCGTGGCGTTTCTGCTTGTGCTACCTGTGATGGTTTCTTTTACCGCAATCAAAAAGTTGCCGTTATCGGCGGTGGTAATACCGCTGTTGAAGAAGCTCTCTATTTATCAAACATCGCCGCTGAAGTTCACCTAATTCACCGTCGTGATACCTTCCGATCTGAAAAGATCCTCATTGACCGTTTAATGGATAAAGTTAAAAACGGCAATATCATCCTACATACCGACCGTACGCTAGATGAAGTGCTAGGTGATGAAATGGGTGTTACTGGTGTTCGATTAAAAGACACAAAATCTGATGCCACTGAAAATTTAGAAGTGATGGGCGCATTCATTGCTATTGGTCATCAACCAAATACCGCTATTTTCAACGGTCAACTTGATATGGAGAATGGCTACATTAAGGTGAAATCAGGCCTTGAAGGCAATGCGACTCAAACTAGTATTGAAGGTATCTTCGCTGCGGGAGACGTTATGGACCATAATTATCGTCAAGCAATTACCTCTGCAGGTACAGGTTGTATGGCTGCATTAGATGCAGAGCGCTTTTTAGATGCGTTAGAAGCAAAAGAAAGTTAAACTATCTACCGTTAACGTTAAACCCGAAGCGAATACTTCGGGTTTCTTTTGCTCATCTTATTTTACTGATGTACATATGGTTTCTTATATTCTAATTATTAAAATAGATACTGTACGTATGTAAAATAATACAAAACGTAAGCCTTCATATTATGGATAAAAATCAACAGCGCGAGTTAGGACAATGGCTCAAGGGCCAAAGTAAGCTTGCAAAAAAATGGCTAACCCTCTCTATCGGGCTTGGCTTCCTTTCTAGTATTTTCCTTATTATACAAGCTGCATTGCTTGCTGATATCTTGCATCAATTAATTATTGAGCAAGTTGATAAATACGACCTTCTCTCACATTTCGTAGCCATTCTTGTCATTGTCGGGATCCGAGCGGCTTGCAGTTGGGGACGTGAGATTGCAGGTTATCGTTGCGGCGAACATATTCGTATTCATATCCGCCAATTAATATTAAATAAACTCCAAGAATTAGGCCCCGCATACATTAAAGGCAAGCCTGCTGGTACTTGGGCAACCTTATTATTAGAGCAAGTCGAAGATATGCAAGATTTCTTTTCTCGCTATCTGCCTCAAATGTCGTTATCCGTGTTAATTCCATTTGTCATCCTTATTGTCGTTTTCCCTCAAAACTGGGCTGCAGGCCTAGTCTTTTTACTTACCGCACCATTGGTTCCATTATTCATGGCACTCGTAGGGATGGGAGCTGCTGATGCTAACCGTCGTAATTTTAAAGCATTACAACGTTTATCTGGCCACTTCTACGACCGTTTACAATCAATGACAACCATTCGTTTATTTAATAAAACGGCGCAAGAAACGGAACACCTTCACGGTGCCTCTGAAATTTTCCGTAAACGAACAATGGAAGTATTACGATTAGCTTTCTTATCCTCAGCGGTATTAGAGTTTTTCACTTCTATCTCAATTGCTATTGTGGCTGTGTATTTTGGTTTTACTTTTATCGGTGAACTTGATTTTGGTCATTACGGAACCACCGTTACGCTATTTACAGGATTATTTATCCTCATTTTAGCACCAGAGTTTTATCAACCATTACGTGACTTAGGCACTTTTTATCACGCAAAAGCTCAAGCCGTTGGTGCTGCTGAATCTATTGTTGAGTTCTTAGCTATTGATAGCAACATTCAAAACAGTGATGAAGCTAAAAACCAAAAAGTATCCCAATCCACCACACTTGATATTGAAGTTACAGACCTCATCGTAACAAGTCATGATGGAAAAACATTACTTGGCCCAATTAGCTTTCATCTTCACGAAGGATCTCAAACCGCATTAGTTGGACCTAGCGGGGCTGGTAAAACAAGCTTAATTAATGCGATTCTTGGGTTTCTACCTTATCAAGGGAGTATTAAAATCAATGGTTCTGAACTCTCTGAATTAGATAAAAAGCTTTGGTACCAAGACATCAATTGGGTTGGACAAAACCCAACATTGGTTCATGGAACCATTGAAGAAAACATCACTCTTGGTAAACAAGATATTTCTAAAGAACAGTTAAATTTAGTTAGCCAACAAGCGTTTGCTAATGAATTTATTGATGATCTTGGCTATCAACACCAAGTATCTGATCGTTCTGGTGGATTATCAGTTGGCCAAGCACAACGACTAGCATTAGCAAGAGCCCTATTACAGCAAGGCCGCTTATGGATATTAGATGAGCCAACAGCAAGTCTTGACGCCAAAAGTGAACGCCTAGTAATGAAAAGCCTTAATGAAGCAACTCAAGGCCTAACGACATTAATGATCAGCCATCGTTTAGATCAACTTCATACGATGGATACGATTCTTGTCATGGATAAAGGCCAAGTCGTTCAGTCCGGTTCATTTGAAGAAATTAAAGGCTCTGGCTTATTTGCAACCATGCTAACTGCAAAACAACCAAAGCAAGGTGATCTTGATGCGTGATTTATTACCCTATATTAAATTATATAAGAAACATTGGTTTGGCTTAACATTAGGCATGATCTTAAGCTTTGCTACCTTGTTTGCTTCTATTGGATTACTGACTATTTCTGGTTGGTTTATTTCAGCGTCTGCCATTGCTGGGTTAACGATTGCTCGAGAAACCTTTAACTACATGCTTCCTGCGGGTGCAGTACGAGGTTTTTCTATTGGTCGAACGGCTGGCCGATGGGGAGAGCGTGTTGTTAGCCATAATGCGACATTTAAGCTACTCACTGAGTTGCGTATTTTCTTCTTTAAAAAGTTAATTCCGCTAATCCCGGGGCGATTTTCAAAACTACGTGATGCAGATTTACTAAACCGTCTTGTTGCCGATGTTGATGCAATGGACCACGTCTATTTGCGCCTTATCAGTCCAATTATCGTTGGAACATTGGGCATTGTCGGATTAACCGCTTTTCTTGCTTGGTTTGACGTCACTATTGGCTTAACACTTGGGGCAATTTTATTTTCTCTATTATTAATTTGGCCTACACTTTTCTATAAACTTGGTAAAAAGAATGGTGCCGAATTAACTCAAAATAAAGCCACTTTACGTATAAAAACATTAGATTGGCTACAAGGTAATGCAGAGTTACGTATCTTTGGTGCTGAAGACCAATATCAACAACGTATTCTTGATGCCCAAGTTGCACTGCTCTCCAATCAACGCCACATGGCGACATTAACGGGCTTAGCTAATGGTTTACTATTGCTAGCTAACGGTTGGACATTACTGCTAATGCTATGGATCTCTGCCGATGGTATTGCTGGTATGACGCCTGATCCAATGGTCGCTATGGTTGCTTTTGCGACAATGGCAAGCTTTGAGTTATTAATGCCAATTGCAGGAGCTTTCCAATATTTAGGCCAAACACTAAGCTCTGCTCGTCGCTTAAATGAAATAATCACAGCCACTCCTGATACTGTATTTGATGAAAATGGGGTAACTCAGACAGTCAAAGGTAATTTAACGATTTCGGATGTTAACTACCAATACCTAGATGCAGAAACAGACGTTATTAAACATGTCTCATTAGATTTACTATCAGGTCAAAAAATGGCGATAGTAGGTCAAACTGGTTCAGGTAAATCCACCTTATTACAATTGCTAACTCGTCAATGGGACCCTAAATCAGGCTCTATTGCAATTGATGGTGTTCAATTACCTAAATGGAAAGAATCAAGTCTACGTAGTGCTATGTCAGTCGTAAGCCAAAGAGTTGATATTCTTAATGGTTCTTTACGAGATAACTTAAGGCTCGCAAATGATTCCGCCACCGATGAACTACTAGCTCAAACACTTGAGAAAGTAGGCTTGTACGACCTAGCTGTTGATGAAGGCTTAAATGCGTGGCTTGGAGATGGTGGTCGTCAACTTTCTGGTGGTGAACGTCGTCGAATTGGTATTGCTAGAGCTCTACTACATGATGCCCCTATTGTTTTATTAGATGAACCAACCGAAGGGTTGGATCAGAAAACGGAACAGCACATCATGACTGTATTAAATGAACACATTAAGCATAAAACCGTAGTATTTATTACTCATCGCCTAGTAAATTTAGAAGCGATGGACCAAATATGTTTAATGGATCATGGTGAGATTGTCGAGCAAGGTACGCACGAAGAATTGCTTGTTCTGAATGGTGCTTACCATCAATTATGGCAGCGTTTTTAACCAAAAAATCAAACTAAGTACATATAATACCAATCGTAGTAAATGATTGATCACTTACTTACTCTGATTGGTATTATTTAGATTGAAATAAAAATTAAAAACAAAAAAAAGCCGAGACTGTTTACCAGTGTCGGCTTTTTAATATTATTTTATCGAAATATAAAGCTTACGCGTATTGCGCTTCAAATGCTTTCATGAAATCGACCAACGCTTGAACACCTTCTAGTGGCATTGCATTATAAATAGATGCTCTCATTCCACCGACAACTCGATGCCCTTTCAATGCTTTCAACCCAGCTTCATCTGCTAATGTAAGAAACTGAGCATCTAGCTCTGAATTCGCTAGTTGAAATGGAACATTCATTAAAGAACGGTTGTTCGTATGAACCTCGTTACGATAAAAATCAGACTGATCGATGTAATCATATAGTGCAGCCGCTTTCTTACGATTACGGGCTTCCATCGCTTCAATACCACCGTTTAGTTTTAACCATTTAAAAACTAAACCTGCTAAATACCAAGCATACGTCGGAGGAGTATTAAACATAGACTCTTGATTTGCTAACACACCATAGTTTAATACACTTGGGAGCGCTTCAGCAGCAAGATCAAGTAAATCATCACGTACAATAACAATCGTTAATCCTGCAGGACCAATGTTCTTTTGAGCTCCTGCGTAAATAACACCATATTTAGACACATCAATTTGACGAGATAAAATCGTCGAAGACATATCAGCAACAATAGGTCTATTCGTTATTGGCAGATCATTAATTTCGATACCATCAATGGTTTCATTTGGGCAAAAATGCACATAAGCAGCATCGTCACTCAATGGCCATTCTGCCGCCGCTTTTACTGCTCTTTTACCATCAATTTCTGTAATTGCGTCAATGACATTTGGTTGGCAATATTTTTTTGCTTCAGTCACTGAACTTTGCGCCCAATAGCCAGCATCAATATAATCAGCCTTAGTATTATTGCCCAATAAATTTAATGGTACTGCTGCAAACTGAGCACGAGCACCACCCTGGCAAAACAACACTTTATAATTATCTGGAATCGACAATAAATCACGTAAATCTTGTTCAGACTCTTCCGCAACTTTAATAAATTCTTTACTACGGTGGCTAATCTCCATCACTGAAGTGCCTAAACCGTTCCAATTCACCAATTCCTTTTGAGCTTGGGCTAGAACGTCTGCTGGCAGCATTGCTGGACCAGCACAAAAGTTAAATACTTTTTCCATGTTTCTCAAAGGCTCCTGCTATTTATAAAAATCAATCATATCAACTTAGATAAATCATTGATTAAATATTTATCTAAGTTGCTATTAGTTAATATTGTGTAGAAATTAATACCACCTTTTCTCTTACAAAGAAATCAGAAAGTGATCTAATTCACTAAATAAAAAAATAGCCCACCTTAGTGAGCTACTTTAACTTAATATATCCGCTATTAACGTAGGTAACTTAAAAAACCCAACAGCATAAATAACGGCATTTTTTGCCCATTAAGCAATTCAATTTGACCGTCAGCGATTTTAGCTGACAAACGGTAATTATCTCCGTCTTCTACTGCAAATTCATTAATTAACAACTCATCCATTTGCATGCGAAGCTCGGGAGTTTCATCCACTAATTTCTTCGCAATAACGAGCTCGGCATTACCCTGTAAAGTTTGAACCAGTTTATCCGCATTTTGTGATGCTCTTGCAGTGCCCGCTGGTAATGTCATTAATACTTTACTATCAACTTTGCTGCCTAACACATTTGCACTGAACTCATTAATATTTAATGAAAAGCCTTTTGCTGCTAATAAATCAAATGACAACATCAATTGTTCAATATTTTCATTTGTTAACTCTTGCTCTTGAAGCAAAGGAACCAGTTTAAGAATTGCATCATAATTTAGATTTTCAAAACTAATATCAAATACACCCTCTTTTAATACACCAGCACTTGTTGTGGCCTCTGCCAGTGTTAACGTATTTTTAGATGTAAATGTATTTTCTTCCGCTTTATCTTTTACTTCATTAATTTGGTTAACGCTCGTGTATTTAAATCCTTTAACTTCATTGTTAAGTTTAGTTTCAATGTCATTGAATACTAATTTATTAAATCCAACACTCGCTTCACCAATGAAAATGTCATCCACATAATGACCAATACTTTGACCTGCAACATTATCAATTGTCATTTCAGATTGATTGTCTAATCTTAATTCTGTTTTAGGCAATTGGTAAGAGACACTAAACTGCCCATCCTTTGCAACTGTCGCAGAGACTTGGCTCGCCGCTAAAAAGAGTTTTTCAACACCTTGGGCTTTTAAATCATCTGTTGCAAAATCAGTATCTTCACTTGTTAGTAATAAGTTTGTGGTTCCAGTTAATTGACTTTCAGTCGTTAGTGTTAAACCTTGAATAAACTCTGATGTATCTTCTTTACTTACAAACGTTGACGTCGAAGATATTGAGAATAAGCCATGAGATATATCATGTTCAACCAGAATTTCAGTTGGGTATCCCGCTTCTTTTAGCTCTTCACTTAAGCCTTTATCAACAACATGAATTCGACTTTGAGCCGTCGAACTTAAGTAACCACGATCATATGAGATTGACTCAACCTCAATGATAGAGTTGCTGTATGACGCAATCCCATCTTTAAAAATCGCTTCACCTATCTTCCCTGTAGCAAACGGCCAACACGCAACCAGTGCAACTGCGCCACCAATGGCTGCATATTTTCTTAATTCTTTCATTTCATTATCCACTTTTAACGATTTAAATTAGTTTACCTAAGACAATAAGATCAATACACCTCTATTTAATAAGATAAACAAACTTTAATAGCTCTAGGTTACTTAACTTGGCTTATATTTTGCTTAATTAAAGTATATAAATAGCACGTTAATTTTTTGACTAATTGCTGTTGTTCCAAATTTTGTAGACTCGCTTCTAGCAAAAATACCTATTTCTGTTAGTATTTGACGTATATTTTTGGTTACAGCACTCACTTTGATAGGTTTCAAATATCATGATCCGTAAGACACTTTTAGCTTCAAGCCTAATGTTTATTTCAGCAACATCAATGGCTGCAGATAATGATCCAAACAATGCCATCATGAGCAACTTTAGTTATGACTATGCTGAAGCTCGCATTGGATTTAGCCCTTCAACATTTGGTGCTGGTTTTAGCAAATCAATCCACCCTAACGCACACGCTATTGCTTCTATCGACTCAGAACTAGATGGCGATTACGATTTAGCTGCTGGTCTAGGCTTTCACGCTCCAGTAAATAACTGGGCTGACATTACAGGTGAAATGCTACTTCGTGTTGTTGATGATAACAAACACTACAAAAATGACACAGGTATGGAGCTTAACTTAGGCGTTCGTCAATGGTTAGGTCCTCAACTAGAAGTTGGTGGTAAAGTAGGTTACCTATCTATTGAAGATAATGACGATACTATTTTCTCTGTTTACGGCCGATTCCACTCAACAGAATTGTTCTCTATCGGTGCTGAAGGTCGTTTTAATGGTATCTATGGCGATCAACTGTTACTGACAGCTCGCTTTAAGTACTAATTAAATTTAGCTAAAAAAAACCTCGTTATACCTTAGACAACACAAGGAATAACGAGGTTTTTTTATTTATTCAAATTAAACTTGTTGAAGCAACGCTCTTTTCATTGGTTCTTGTAATAATGTCCAATGAACGCCTGATTCTGCTCCTGCAAATTTCCATAAAAGTTTTACATCCACATCACCGCCATAAGTCGTATTTACTTTTCTAAATACATCAACAGCACCGATTTCTAAAAAGGCATCAACATCAGGAACTCCTGATTTTTTTACCATTCTTTCTAGTGTTAATTGCATATTTGGCAAATCACGCAAACGACGATTCTCTTTTGATTTTTTAAACTCACGCTCTAAACGTGAATTTTCCATCACCTCTTTGATGATACTAAGCAATAAGGCTGGTTTCTTTTCAAAAAGCTCACTGATGTCAAAATAGTTAACTGTCGCGATTGTCGTTTTTTTCACGTGTTTAAAGCGTTCGCATCCTAATTTTTCAAACTGTTCATCGACTAATCCACCACCTCGAACATATAAGCGTCCTTCAGTGACTAATGAAAACATCGCATCTTCGGTAAACAAACCAACGCCACCAAACATCGAGCGTTTATTAAATTTTCCCAGTTTTTTTACAAAATTAAAAAAGCGTTCCTCTAAATGGTTCATCTCGATCTCCTTGATCTTAAACTTACGACCCCCGTCCCTGTCAGAAAATTGACATCAAGCAATTGAATATTAAACATACAATAAATAAGTTTCTAGCCTTTTTACATTAACTGCTGAATCTACAGCATATTCCTTAAGTCCGATCACATCTTTAAGTATTATTTTATGTAACAAACTAAGTTTTTCTTCAGGCTTCTATCACATTATAGTCTCACAACTTAACCTATCGATTCATTGATGAGGCTCACAAGATTAATTTACAACACCAATAATTTGACTCTTATTTATCTATTAATAATAACTTTTCTTCTTTCTGAAAGTAAAAAACCTTAATTTTTTCGCAAACGGTCTCATTTATTTGACTTTTTTCTTAGAAATCAGAAAAACGCTGTATGATTAACTCATTATTTTAAAATATGAATTAAGAATGACTCATTTATCGTTTTTCTGGCTGTCCCACGATAAAGACAAAGTACTGACTGCATTAAGAACTGAATTTAGTCGATTAGCGTCGAAAAGTATCTCATCAGGCAAAATAAAATTGCCTCCTATCCCTGATGTTGTACTGAAAATTCAAAAGTTATGTACTCTTGAAGGCACAGTAATTAAAGATGTCTCAGATACTTTATTAGAAGACCCAAGCCTAACAGCTATTGTTATACGCATGGCTAACTCCGTTGTATTTAATCGCAGAAATATTACCTGTACTGATGTTCTAACCGCCGTATCTCGATTAGGGATATTCCGTGTACGCGACATCGTTACAGCGCAAGCAATAGAACAGCTAAAGCATTCAAGTGATTTGAATAAAGAATGCAATGCACTGCTTCGTAAAAGTGCAGCACGCTCACGTGAATTCGCCGCAGTTATGACGATGATTTGCGAAGAGATGATAAATGAGAGTAAGGATACATCTCTTGATTATCTTGAACCCGAAAAAGCATTACTCACGGGTTTACTTGCCGATATAGGGCTTTTTTGCCTAGTAAACGAATATTATGACTACCTTGAGCAAGGGAATTATCTTGATCTTGAGTTAGCGATTTATATTTTTGACAATGAATGCAATGCAACTAGCTACCACGTGTTAAACCATTGGCAATTTGATGTCGATTTTTTAGCAGTAGCCACTAACGAAAACAAGGAAAAAGGCACTGAGCATCCGATTAATTATTTAGATATCGCACGTATTGCTAGCCACCTTTTAATGTTTAGAAATAAAGACGATGCCATTGATGAACACGAAATAGAAATTACACTTGAAGGCGCTGAAGCACTTTATACATTAAGTAATTTAACTAATAGTCAATTCAACAACCGCATTAAAGAAACACTAAGAAGCAGTGGCTTGTAATTAAATTACAATAAATCGAATAACTTATATTGATGTCATTTAGAAGCCTTGATATTCTCAAGGGCTTCTTCATGGACGAGATCGATAATCATGCTTTCTGGAATGCTATTTGTTTTTTTACCACTCGTATTTGGCTACTTAATTCCACTTCATTCTCAGAAGCCTCTTCAGCGAATTAATGCCGCAACAAGCCATTTAGTAACGATCATTCTTGCATTAATGGGGCTCAGCCTTGCTGCTTTGGATAACCTCGCCCAAAATTTAAATCAAATAATAACCATTACTGCTGTTTTCTTTATTTCTATTAGTTCTTGTAATTTAGCCGTTCTTCCTATTATGGACAAACTCTTCCCGCTTAATTCTGAAGGAAATAAAAATACGCTGCCTCTTTTTAAGATGATTTTAGAGTCAGCAAAACTACTACTCGCGGTTGCTGCAGGCTTAGTTTTTGGTTTACTCAGCGGAATTGACCTTACTTGGGTTGAAAATGCAAGCGAGCTAATTTTATTAGTTCTTCTTTTTCTTATTGGCATCCAGTTACGAAATAGTGGGTTATCACTTCGCCAAATACTTCTAAATAAACACGGAATAATTATTGCAGCCGTGATTTTATCAACCTCACTCATTGGTGGACTAATTGCTGCTCTCTTTTTAGATATTCCACTGAATCATGGATTGGCTATGGCATCAGGGTTTGGCTGGTACTCTCTGGCTGGGATCTTAATGGGGGACGCGCTTGGCCCCGTCTATGGTGGCGCTTCTTTTTTAAATGAACTAATGCGTGAGTTAGTCGCTCTTTTATTAATCCCGACGCTTATTCATCGTTATCCCGTCACTTCTATTGGTTATGCAGGCGCAACAGCGATGGATTTTACACTGCCGGTTATTCAAAACTGTGGTGGTATTCGCTGTGTTCCTATCGCTATTGTTAGTGGCTTTATTTTAAGTCTGTTAGTTCCTTTTTTAATGCTCTTTTTTGTGTCCTTATAATAAGTTCGTAGGGAGGCATCACATTGTGAGTTGTTTCAATTGCATTTAGTTATCTGATGCCTACAATCACATTCAATAATAATGATTCATTCTAAGGATTTGTAATGAAACTAGCTGCCCTTCTTCTACCATTCGCTTTGTTAACAACGTCTGCTCAAGCAGCTAATACGGAATGCCTAAGCAATCAATACAGTCAATATGTTGATGCCTCTTTAACTTGGTATAAAGAATTAATTTCAATTACGGTCAAAAAAGATCCTAATTTAGAAAGTGTCGGTAATTGGTTTTTAGAAGGACGCCAACATCACTTTGAGTTAAATCGTGCTGCAGTAGATTTTTATCTAAAGAATGATGCATCTAAAGTCAAAACAAACCAGTCTATTGAGTCTTGGTTACAGCTAGATCAAAAAGAGATAAAAACACTCGCTTCAAATAATGACGAGTTAGGAAAAATAGCAAAAGTGACTTTTGATGATCGCCAAGCTCAACCTCACAAACAAAACTATGAATTACGCTCAGCGTTTGCAGATATCCTAAGCCACCCTAAAGAAATTGAGGCTCCACTAAACGCATACAACCAAAAAATGAGCGAAATTAGTGAAATAAACTGCAAATAAATTGGTATTTATTTCACCAACAACACTAATTTGATACTAATTACCTCTATCAAAAATCGATGTGGCGCATTTTAAACAAGACATTTACGTGATTTTGTTCTAAATTGTGCCCTTATTCGTAGGTAAAGAGATCGCCCACTTTGCTTTTCAATCATCAACAGAATAGAACAGATACCATGGTAACAGACAACAAAACAGCGGATGCCAACCTAGAGAGCATGTTGCGAATTTTTACTGTTCCGGAAGCTCCCGATTCGACGCTTGGAAAAATTGAACAAGAACTCTCTCAAAATCTGAATAAATTCTTAAGAGAACATATCGTCGCTGAAGAAAAACCACTGACAGAAATCGAAAAAGATTTTACTGATTCTTCAATGCCAGAGTCTCCGACCTATGTATCAGAGCACACTGAGCACCTATTAGATACGGTAGTCTCTCAGTCTGTTCATACCTCAGCACCAAGCTTTATTGGCCACATGACATCTGCATTGCCTTATTTTTTAATGCCGTTATCAAAAATCATGATTGCCTTAAACCAAAACTTGGTAAAAATTGAAACCTCTAAAGCTTTTACGCCGTTAGAGCGCCAAGTACTAGGTATGCTACATCGCCTAATTTATGGTCAAAAAGACAGCTTCTATAATCATTGGATGCACAGTGCAGACCATTCTCTTGGTGCTTTTTGTTCTGGCGGGACTATTGCCAACATCACCGCATTATGGGTAGCAAGAAATCGCTTATTACAACCTGATGGAGAGTTTGAAGGCATTGCAAAACAAGGCCTTTTTGCAGCTCTTACTCATTATAAATGTAATGGGCTTGCTATTTTTGTTTCCGAGCGTGGTCACTATTCCGTTAAAAAAGCCGCGGATGTATTAGGCATTGGTCAAGATGGTGTTATTGCAGTAAAAACTGACAACAATAATCGTATCTGTCTGGCTGACTTAAACAAAAAAATTGCCGCCGTCAAAGAAAAAAACATTAAACCCTTAGCTATTATTGGCGTTGCTGGCACAACAGAAACCGGCACTATTGATCCATTACGCCAATTAGCACAAATAGCCCAACAAGAAGGATGTCACTTTCATGTTGATGCCGCTTGGGGTGGTGCTACATTAATGTCGAATACTTATCGACACTTACTTGATGGTATTGATCTAGCCGATTCAGTTACTATTGATGCACATAAACAGCTCTATGTCCCTATGGGTGCTGGAATGGTTATCTTCAAAGATCCTGAATTAATGTCATCTATCCAGCATCACGCTGAGTATATCCTCCGTAAAGGCTCTAAAGATCTAGGTCGTCACACACTGGAAGGTTCACGCAGTGGCATGGCAATGCTGCTCTACTCTTGCTTTAACGTAATTAGCCGTCCAGGCTATGAGCTACTGATTAATCAAAGCATTGAGAAAGCAAAATATTTTTCAGAATTGATCAAACAACAAGATGATTTTGAATTAATCTCTGAGCCTGAGCTATGCTTACTGACTTACCGATACGTTCCTAGTAATGTAAAGGCCGCTTTGTTACTAGCAACTGCTGAGCAACGAGCAGAATTATATGAGCATCTCGATAACCTGACTAAATACATTCAAAAAACACAACGTGAAACGGGTAAATCTTTCGTTTCTCGTACTCGTTTAACACCTGATGCTTATCAGTCTCAACCTACGATTGTATTTAGAGTAGTATTAGCCAACCCGCTAACGACTAAAGAAATTTTACAGAATGTACTTATCGAACAAAGAGAGATCGCTAGTAGCAGTGAGATTTCACTACCGCAGCTTATAAAACTCACCAATTCAATCCTCAAATAATTCATATATTTTCTAAAGCAGGTTGTTTTATCACAAGAAACAATCTGCTTTTTTGTAATTATGTTCCTTCAAGTCTGAAATTTAATCACACAAATTCTAGAAAAATAACGATAATCTCGTATTTATAAAAAAAACACTTTCAATTTGGAAAGTATTTTTAGAGTTCTGTCATACTATTGTTATAAAAATACAATCAAGAAGGGCATTTGTTAGAGACAAGCAACACAAACGTATATACTTAGATTAACTCGAATATTTATAGCTTTAACCAGAGTAAATCATGATTACTCTGGCTAAGGCTATAGCAAACAAATGTAGAAGAGCGCATATGAATACCATTGAGAAGATACAAAACAATTTAGACAACTTCAGTAAGTCAGAGCGCAAAGTAGCTGAAGTTATCATGGCTTCACCACAAACAGCCATCCACTCTAGTATTGCTACCTTAGCTAAAATGGCAGATGTCAGTGAGCCTACTGTTAACCGCTTCTGTCGTCGACTAGATACAAAAGGCTTCCCTGACTTCAAACTTCATTTAGCACAAAGCTTGGCAAATGGTACACCTTATGTGAACCGTAATGTTGAAGAAAATGACGGCCCAGATGCCTATACTCATAAAATTTTCGAATCAACAATGGCTTGTTTAGATGTCGCTAAAAATAGCTTAGATCCTATGCAAGTAAATCGTGCCGTTGATCTATTAACTCAAGCAAAAAAGATTTCATTTTTTGGTCTTGGAGCGTCCGCTTCTGTTGCTCATGATGCAATGAATAAGTTCTTCCGCTTCAATATTCCAATCACTTGTTTTGATGACATTGTAATGCAACGAATGAGTTGTATTAACAGTACAGAAAACGATGTTGTTGTACTAATTTCTCATACTGGACGCACAAAAAGCTTAGTTGAAGTAGCAGAACTTGCGAAATCAAACGGCGCAACAGTTATCGCAATTACAGCGAAAGACTCCCCCCTTGAAAAAATGGCGTCACTTGCGATTTGTTTAGATGTTCCAGAAGATACTGATGTTTATATGCCAATGGCAAGTCGTGTCGTACAAATGACAGTGATTGATGTATTAGCTACGGGCTTTACATTACGTCGTGGGGCTGGCTTTAGAGATAATTTGAAACGTGTTAAAGATGCACTTAAAGACTCTCGCTACGAAAAAGATAATTCACACTGATTTCTTTTTAGTATCCTACTGTACCTTAAGAACTGGCCAATTTGCTGGTTCTTTTTTTATAAAGCTTATTGATTTCATTCATTTTCCTTCCTTATAATCAAACAGACTAACCGATAGGTTTTAACTATTAATCAAAGAGGCAAAACCATCTTTACTTTGTTTACATCAACAGGCATAGTGTACCTATTGATTGCGAGTAATACGCATCCCTTACTATTTGGAGTAAAGCTATGTTTGTTGTAATTTTTGGTCGTCCTGGCTGTCCATTCTGTGTTCGTGCAAAGGAGCATGCTGAAACACTAAAAGAAAAACGTGAAGATTTTAACTACCGCTATGTAGATATTCATGCAGAAGGGATTTCAAAAGCAGATTTAGAAAAAACAGTAGGTAAGCCTGTTGATACTGTTCCTCAAATTTTCATCGGCCAAGACCATATTGGTGGCTGTACAGAATTTGAAGCGTATGCAAAAGAAAACCTAGGCCTTTTTGATTAATCTATAGCCTATACCAATGTATTTTAAATCACCGCTCTTTAGCGGTGATTTTTTTTCATTTTATTTATAAATATGGTTATACATTAGCCATTTTTAAGTTAGACTTACATCACATTTTCTTCTTCCATATTTCAGGCAAAATACAGTGAACATTGATGTTGCGACCTTGTTATCGCAAAACGATATATTACTTTTATTCGTTGTTCTCGCTCTTGGCTTATTTATCGCTAAAGTTAAAATCGGTAGCTTTCAATTAGGCAGCTCTATTGGTGTTCTTATCACCGCCCTATTTATGGGAAGTCTCGGCTATACCTTTACTGCTGATTCACTCAATATTGGTTTCATGCTGTTTATTTTTTGTGTTGGCATTGAAGCTGGTCCAAACTTCTTTGGTATATTCCTTCGTGACGGTAAGCATTATTTATTGCTTGTATTAGTTGTCTTAATCTCTGCAATTTCTCTTAGTTTCTTAATCGATCATTACTTCAAATTAGACTACGGTCTTTCTACTGGAATGATGGCAGGCGCTCTGACTGCAACGCCAGTGTTAGTGGGTGCAAAAGATGCCTTAAATTCAGGTTTAGCCGTTTTGCCTGAAGGTGTCGATTTCAGTAAAGTAATTGATAACCTCAGTGTCGGTTATGCTTTCTCTTATCTTATTGGTTTAACAAGCTTAATTTTATTAGCTCGATTACTTCCACAGTTACAAAAACAAAACCTACAAGACAGTGCAATGCAAATTGCTCAGGAACGTGGTATAGGCAGCGCAGGTCAACGAAAAGTCTATTTACCAATCATTCGAGCTTATCGTGTTGGGCAAGAACTAATCGATTGGACTGATGGAAAAAATCTCCGCGAGCTCGGTATTCACCGTCAAACTGGTTGTCACATTGAGCGTATTCGTCGCAATGGTATTCTTGCTAACCCAGATGGCGACTATATCCTTCAACAAAGTGATGAAATTGCTTTAGTAGGTTACCCAGATAGTCATGCTCGTTTGGATCCAAGCTTTAGAAACGGTAAAGAAGTATTTGACCGCAACCTATTAGATCTACGTATCGCGGAAGAAGAAATTGTTGTAAAAAATGACAATATTGCAGGTAAACGTCTTTCGGAATTAAACCTTTCAGAATACGGCTGCTTCTTAAACCGTGTTGTTCGTGCTCAAATTGAAATGCCAATTGAACATGATATCGTGTTAGCTAAAGGGGACATTCTTCAAGTCAGCGGTGAAAAAAGCAAAGTTCATCATATTGCCGATAAGATTGGTTTCATCTCTATACACAGCCAGGTTTCAGATTTATTAGCTTTCTGTAGTTTCTTTATTCTTGGCATTATGTTCGGCATGATCACCATGAGCTTTGGGCAAGTTACTTTTGGTTTAGGTAATGCAGTTGGCTTATTGATCTCTGGTATCACCTTAGGCTTTTTAAGAGCAAATCACCCTACTTTTGGTTATGTACCTCAAGGAGCTCTTAATATGACCAAAAACCTTGGTTTACTGGTTTTCATGGTTGGCATTGGTCTTAGCGCTGGTGGTAACATTGTTGAATACTTCTCTGAAGATGGTTTAAAAGTATTAGCGGCTGCTCTCATTGTCAGTGTCGTTCCTGTAATACTTGCCTATCTTGTTGGTGCTTATATTTTAAATATGAACCGCGCATTGCTGATAGGTGCCATCATTGGTGCTCGTACGTGTGGCCCAGCAATGGATGTTGTAAATGAACACGCACGCAGTACAATCCCTGCGCTTGGTTATGCAGGTACTTATGCCATCGCTAATATCTTGATGACCGTTGCTGGTACTATAATGATCTTACTGGCTTAACTAATTTATACTGATGCCATTAATGAAATTGGTATAATAATCCATAGCCAATAAAAAACCCCAGAATGATAATTCACTCTGGGGCTTTATTTTATCTGTAATTAATTACCTCAAGGGCATTAATTAGATATCAGCAACATCAAACTCAACAATTGGGTTTACGTCTGCGTCGTAATCAACACCATCAACGCCAAAACCAAACAGTTTTAAGAACTCTTCTTTATATTCAACGTAATCAGTTAAGTCTTTTAGGTTCTCAGTCGTTACTTGAGGCCATAACTCACGACAATGCTTTTGAATGTCTTCACGTAATTCCCAATCATCTAAACGTAGACGGTTTTGGTCATCAACTTCAGGAACTGAACCATCTTCTTTATATAAACGTTGGCTAAACATACGTAGGATTTGCTCTTGGCAACCTTCATGTACGCCTTCTTCACGCATTTTCTTAAATACCATTGCGATATAAAGAGGCATAACAGGGATAGCTGAACTTGCTTGAGTTACAACTGATTTAAGAACAGCAACATTTGCAGTGCCACCTGTCGCAGACAATTTCTCGTTTAGCGCTGTCGCTGCGCGATCTAAATCCATCTTCGCTTTACCTAGCGCGCCATCCCAGTAGATAGGCCATGTAAGCTCAGTACCGATGTAGCTATAAGCAACAGTTTTACAACCATCAGCCAGAACGCCTGCATCAGATAATGCATTCATCCATAATTCCCAATCTTCACCGCCCATTACCGTTACAGTATCTTGGATTTCTTGCTCTGTTGCTGGCTCAACCGATGCTTCAATAATCGCATCTTTATTTGTATCAACAGCAGTTGCAGTATACGTTTCACCAATTGGTTTTAGTGAAGAACGAATAACTTCACCCGTTTCAGGCATTTTACGTACTGGAGAAGCCAGAGAGTAAACCACCATATCAATCTGACCTAAGTCTTCTTTGATTAAGTCGATCGTTTTCTGTTTTGCTTCATTAGAGAAAGCATCGCCATTCAAACTTTTTGAGTAAAGACCTTCTTCTTTAGCAAGCTTGTCAAAAGCAGCCGAATTATACCAACCTGCAGTACCTGGTTTTTTCTCTGTCGCCGCTTTCTCAAAGAAAACACCGATAGTTGATGCACCGCCACCAAACGCAGCAGTAATGCGAGAAGAAAGACCATAGCCACTTGAAGAACCCACAACTAATACACGCTTTGGTGCATTAACAATTGGGCCTTGCGCTTTAGTTAGGGCGATTTGCTCTTTCACGTTGTTCTCACAACCAACTGGGTGAGTGGTTGTACAAATGAATCCACGAATTCTAGGTTTGATGATCATGTTCAACTTTCCTTTTAATAATTACCTCTAGGATAAAAGGTTCTTATCCAGTTCGCATCCCATTTATGACAATTTTTGTCAAAATAGTGAGTGGTTGGAGGTGTCAGAATATATTTTAATAAAAAATAGCATTATCTTCGTATTTTTTTGAACTATCTAAATAAAGTGAAGTCTGATGTTATGTTCATAATTCCACTGCTTTTTCTTGATTGATTCAAGTAACCCGTTATCTCGCTTTTAGCGCTTATAGATAACGGGTTTTTCTTTTTTAGTCATTATAAAAAAGAAACATAAAAAAGTTGAACTAACTTAAATATCGTAAGTCTGAATAAGTACCCGTTGATGATTAATGATTGAAATTTAGCAGGCCGCCAAGTTTTTTTATTATCAACTGCATAGCTTTTTCATAATTCCTATATTCCTTTTGCCCATTCATTTGTTTGGGCTTTTTTTTGTCTAGCGTTTAGCCGCACAATATTAACTTAGACAAAAAAATACCCCGCCTAAGCGAGGTACCTATTTTAACTTAACGATTCATTATGCTTTTTTAGGTAGGCTAATGTGCAATAGAACATAACCAACCACTGCTGCTAGAGTAGACCCCATCAAGATGCCCAGTCGAGCGAGCTTATCAAACTCAGGATTCACACCACCAAACGCCAGTGATGAGATAAAGATCGACATTGTAAAACCAATACCACAAAGAACTGAAACCGCGAAGATATGCTTCATGTTTACGCCTTTAGGTAGCTTAGCAACCCCTGATTTCACAGCAACATAACTAAAGCTAAAGATACCTAATGGTTTACCAAGGAACAGACCTAACGCAACACCTAATGGTAACGTTGTTGTTAAACTGTCTAATGATACGCCTTCTAATGAAATACCCGCATTAGCAAATGCAAACAAGGGTAAAATAGCAAATGCAACATATGGATGTAATGCATGTTCCATGTGTTTCAATGGAGAACGTTCGCCTTTGTTACCTTTGAGTGGAATAGCAAAACCAAGAACAACACCAGCTAAGGTAGCGTGAACACCAGATTGAAGTACACTTACCCACAAGATAAAGCCAACCAATAAATACCAACGGATCTTCGATACGTGCTTCGCGTTTAGTAAGAATAGAATCCCTGTCATAATAAAGCCAATCACAAGCGCTAAGATAGATAGATCACTCGTATAGAAGAAGGCAATAATTACCACAACACCAAGGTCATCAATAATTGCTAGAGCAAGTAAGAATACTTTTAAGCTCACAGGGACACGATTACCAAGTAATGCCATAATACCTAAAGCAAACGCAATGTCCGTTGCTGCAGGAATAGCCCAACCAGAAAGCGCTTCTGGATCACTCATATTAAATACGACATAAACCAGTGCTGGTGCAAGCATACCGCCCACTGCAGCAATTGCAGGGAAGATAGCCGTTTCTTTAGATTTTAAAGCACCTTCAAGTAGCTCTCTTTTTACTTCTAAACCAATAAGGAAGAAGAAGATAGCCATCAAACCATCATTAATCCAATGCGAAACAGACATACCACCAATATAGGTATGTAAAAAAGTATCGTACATTGGAGCAAAAGAAGAGTTTGCAATCATCATTGCGATCGCCGCTGCAATCACTAATAGAATCCCACCGGCGGATTCTAGTTTAAAAAAATTCTTAATAACATCACTCATAAGATGTCCTTCACTTATAATTATAGTTTACGGAAAAACGAAAAAGAAAGTCTACCCGTTGTTTAAGATCAAGAATAATCGCTTGTTCAGAGTGAATAGTTCGGAAATACCGAAGTATTCACCACTATACTCTTATTTATTCGCATCGATAATACCGTCCTTGTATCAATACCCTGTTAATTGCATAAACCCCGTAGCTTCATTAGAACCAGTCGTAGTTATCGGCCCTTGCCAATAAGGAATATGCGTATCGAGCCACTGCTCGTTTCTTACTACTTGTGTTGTTAAATTAATATTATATTTTGGAACATTGATTATCCATTCTAATGGCAATTTGCGCCCATTACTTAACTCCCGAGCAGGTAACGTTTGTAGTGTAAAATCAGAATCATCTAACGCTACAGAATTACCATTTTTATATAATAAAGCACCATATTTATATGGCATTTGACCCGTATGTCTATACTGCGTAACTAATAACTTACGATTCTGGTCTAAATTAATAATAAACCAATCCCATCCTTGCTGGTACTCGTCTAAAAATCCGCTTGCCCATTCATGCTCTAAGATCGCCCTGCCAGAAATCGTATAGACCTCATTACCTAACATAATATTTCCACGCACAGTAAGAAAGGGAACAATGTATTCATAAGAAGCAATTGGAAGCAAATCGTGCTTTTTAGAGTAACCTTTTTCACCTAATGGAATGGGATCACTGTTTGAATTAATCGATAATTTTAATGAAAAATCATTTGATACAGCCGACAGTAAACCAGGAAAAGGACTCTTCCCTAAACTTCGCCATTGCCAATCATCAATCCACACTCGATATGGGCGCTTGTTAATGCCCGCTTGCCCAATACCACCTCTAGCCAAGCGTTCACCCACCCACTTTTTATTCTTGGTTGTAATCACAACTTTAGCGATATATAAACGAGGGTCTAGCCACCCTTTCGTTTCTCTATCATCGCTTGAAACTCTAAACATCGTCCATTGAATACCAACACTGTCACCACGTTGATTAATGGCATTAACCGTCATTGCCCATTTTTCATGCTGAAAGCCTGCGTGCTCATAATAATCTTTTGGAAAGCTTAACCCTGAATTAGGGAGAACAGGATTAAAATAGAAATTATTCGACTGTGCAAAAATTGAGTTAATCTCATTATTCCCTTCCGTATCGACACCTTTCCAATTCACATAATAGGCAATCGCAGAGCCTAAAATAAGAACGACAATAAAAAGCGATATCCTTATACTACTTTTATTCATATGATTTGGCTGCATTATAAGGATTCCCTTAATGAAACAATAGCTTGCCGTTTCGTCACTCTCCAGATCGTAGCCGCACCAGCTAATGTTAGAGCGAGCAATGTCCAAGAAAATGTCGTGAGGTATTCTAGCGGAAAATAATTAATTTCCATCGTCCAACCAAACGCATATTTCATTACGATATCAATTAATAATTGAGAAAGCACAATTCCCAATGGCAAAGCAATTAACATGGTAAACAGTCCAATCATTAATAATTGTAAACCGCCTAATAATACTAATTCTTTCCCTGATAAGCCTAAACATCTTAATAATGCAGTTTGCCTTTGTCGTGATACCTCACCAACTAAAGTGGCAAAAAACAACCCAAATACAGCGATAACGAGAGTTAAATTACCCAAGGTGCCAGTCACAATAAAGGTACGGTCAAACACTCTCATCGCTTGAGTTTGAATATTATTATTATCACTGACTTGCTCAATCGGTAGTCTGTATTTTTTCAAAATCCGGCCGATCAACTCCGTCCGTTTTTCCTTATCAGTTAAAACAACCCCTATTCCTGTCTTACCTTGCCCACCAAAAACTTTTAGCCAAGCATGGTGAGAAAGTAATAATTGGTTATAAGGGTTACCGTAATCATAATACACACCGGAAATCTTCCAATTATCCCCCATAGGCGTAGGTAAATCTAAATGATCCCCCGGCTTTAAATTCCATTTCAGCGCCATCGACTCGCTGATCAACACGCTTCGCTCATGATGAAGTGAATACCAAAATTCAGGGATAGCCACCTTCATTGTCAACGCACTTTTTTCACCTAAGGTTGATCCTGTACTTAAAATTTCTAATTTCCCATACTCTGTCTGATAATCAATGGTCCATTGCCTCCAAACCGATTCAACTTCAGGTTGTTTCTCTAACCAATAACTGATCCTACTCGCAGAAGCTTTACTTGGTTGAATATAAACATCAGCAGCAAGACGCTGCTCTAACCAGTTATTCGTCGTTGCTCTAAAACTTCCGACCATGGTTTCCACGCCAATATTAGAAGCCAGAGCCAACATAAAGGCCATAGCTGCAACACCACGATAACTTAAACTTGCCGCAGAATCTGAGAAAAACCAACGGGCTTTTGCTGATGGCAATCGATAAGACAACCAATCAAAAAGCTTCCAAAGTATAAAAGGCGTTAACAAGCCCACACTGATCATTAAGAAACCAATTAACATAAATCCATTTTCATGGCTATGAGGTAATAAATTCATTAAATAAGCAGCAATACAAAAGACACAAGCCACAATAGCTTGAACTTGAAACTCTTTACCTGCAAAACGTGCTAAAGATAGACGTGCAGTTAAACGGATTGGTTCTGTACTGAGTAAGCGATAAAGCGGCCAACCACAGGCTAAAACACAGCCTAAAACTGCCATCCATAGACTTTGGTAACTCCAACTCCAACTCCACGTGACCAATAAATCCACATCAGCGTTATATAAAGAGTACAAACTGTTTGATACCGCAGGGATTAATTGATTCGCGAGTAATAATCCAAAAAAGTTACCGCTTATCCAGCCAATGATCGCCCATAAACCAACTTCAAAGCTCATCGCTACAATGAGTTCTTTTGTCGAAACACCGATTTGTCTAAGCGTACCAACCAATGGCTGTCTTTGAACAAAAGAAAGCGACATTGCTTGATAAAAGATAAATAAACCAACCACAAAAGAGAGCATTCCCATCGCTAATAGATTGGTATGAAACGCTTTAGTTAATGCTGTTAATCCTGATTCTTTATGTGTTTCTAGTTGCAACCCTCTAGGTAACATTCTCTCTAAACGGTCAGTCTGACTTTCAGACATTTCACCACAAAGAATAATATCAAACCCCGATTTGTGCCCTAGCATTTTAGTTAACGCAATATCAGAGAACATTCGAGAGCCAGATAAACGTTGAGCCTTATCAATAATAACAGGGCCAACCTTAGATTTATTTTGCAGCGTAATAGAGTCGCCATCGTCCAAGCCAAAATAAGAAGCAAGGGGTTGACTCACTAAAATAGGAAACGGAGGATGCATGAGTGCAAGCATATCGACCGTACTAGCAAGATTATTCGTCGATATTTGCATTAAAGCGACAGGATCGATACCAATTAACGAGATATCAATATCATCATCAGTCTCCAAATGTAAGGTTTGGATAGGCATACAAGAGGTATAACCGGCACGACGTAAATTAATATAAAACGCTTGAGGAATAGAGATATTTTCTTGAATAGCGCGAATACGATTAGGAAAAGGATTTGAAAATAATTTTTCGCCCGCACTGTAACTGTTTTTAGCGTGATGGTTTATCGCAAGAACACCAACAAGCAGTGCCACACCAAGTGTTAAGCCAAGCCATACTAAAAATATTTGTAGTGGATGTCGACGGTAGTGTCCAAGAAGTGCTTTAGCTACCGGAAATAACATTTAACTGTCCTCCCTGAAGCCTCACGAGTCCATCCATATGATTGGCTACTTTTTCACTGTGCGTAACCAACAATAACGTACAATGAAGATCACGAGATAAGCGAGTTAACAATCGCATTACCGCTTCAGCATTTTTTTCATCCAAGCTGCCTGTAGGCTCATCAGCCAACAATAATTTTGGTTCCATATACAAAGCGCGAGCAATTGCAGCTCGTTGCTGCTGGCCACCAGAAATTTCTTCAGGGTAACGACCCAATAAAGGCATAAGATCCAATGCTGAAATAATTTGACGCCATAATGCATCATCATCCCTCAACCCTTTGAGTTGACGGCAAAAACGAATATTATCAGCAACGGTTAACGTAGGGAGTAAATTAAACTGTTGAAAAACAAGTCCAATATTATTTCGACGATAGGACGTTCGAGAACTTTGCTTTGGCGAGTGCATAGAAAATCCAGCAAGATCGATCTCGCCGCTGTCTACACTGTCTAAGCCAGCAATAAGGTTTAAAAGAGTACTTTTGCCCGAGCCACTTTCGCCCATTAATGCAATTTGAGCGCCCTGCTCAATTGTTAATTCTGCCCCTTGAAGTATTGGATGAAACTCTCCGCCATCCAAATACCCTTTATTCAGGTTTGTCAGTGTTAACATGTACCCTCTCAAAAGATGTTTTGTGATATCGGTAACAGAATTTACACTATAACCCCTCTTTCAGAAAGCTTTTTATGCCCTTAAAACCCCCTGCTTACCGATACCAACCAAAAAACCATCTTTTCTTACGCATCTACCAGATTTTTAATCCATTTTTTAGATTTCATTCGATAAATTGAACCAAACCATTTCACTATTTCTTCCACCACAAACAGTGCATAAACGTACTCAGGAGGAAATCCTAAGAGTAATGCACCAATCGCAGCAATAGGTATCCCTATAAACCATTGCGAGACAATATCCTGATATAAGCAATATTTAACATCACCACCAGCACGTAATACGCCAACAATAGCCGTAAGAGGTACACTGCGGATCACAATGATAATGGCTAAAATTGCCATGAATTTCTCAGCTATGGCACGGGTATCCGCCGTTAATGCTGGGAACATATCTAAAATTTGATGCTGAAAAATCATCACAAATAAAGCAATAACAATACTCGTCATGACACTAAGTGCTAACACGCCCCAGCTTTGATAATAAACCGCTTCGTATTTTTTTGCGCCCAACTGATTACCAATGAGCACTGACGCTGCACCTGCGGCACCGATAAGGAAACTCAATGCTATCGATTCAATCGGAGAAATCACAGACAACGCAGCCAACCCTTGCACACCTGATTGACCCATAATGGCATGGTAAGTAAAGATACCCGCAGCCCATACTAAAAAGTTAAATGTTGTTGGCAAAGAAAGGGAAAGAAACTTAGAAATTTTAGGCCAATTCAACACCGCTTTTACTTCTTCTAAACCAAAGCTTAATAAATGCGAGCGACTATAGAGATAGCCATAAAGGAGCACAATTTCAATAACACCACTGATCAACGTTGCTAATGCCGCCCCTTTAATCCCCATAGCTGGCGCGCCTAAGTTACCAAAGATTAAGACCCAGTTAAAAAAGATGTTTGCAACAATACCAATGCCACTAAAAAACGTGCTGACCCCAGGCTGATGAATAGAACGCAGGCCAACTGCCATGCTACTGCCACAAGACACAACATACATGGTTAACGCGGTGATAAATAAATAATCAGCACCTAAATCGATAACTTCTTGAGAGTCTGTCGCCAGTGACATAATTTGATGAGGGATAAGTAAAAACAACACAACAGGGACTGTTGCCATTGCCATGCTTACCATCCAAGTCAATGCAGTACTTTGACGAACCCCTTCTTTATTTTGAGCTCCCCAATATTGAGCCGTTAATAGAGCACCACCAGTCGTTACCCCTACCAACATGATAGTCGTAACAAACGTCGCTCGGCTGGCAACACCAACCGCCGCAATCTCAGCTTCACCTAATTGACCAAGCATGAGAACATCAACTAATCCTCTGCTTGAAAACATGATATTTTGTAGAGCAATCGGGATTGCGATCATAATTAATCGCTTAAGAAAATCACCCCGAGTATGACCAATGACATTAGCAAGAAAAACAGACATGAAGAACCTCAAATAAACAACAAATTAACCATTTGCACTACACAAGATCCATTAGGTATATGCTTACAAATTGTACTAGAATCAAAACGTAATTAATATTTATATTCACAAGGTAAAGGAGCAATCTTGAATAAAAAAAGCACAATCCTAATCGTTGGTGCCTCTGGGTATGTAGGCTCACAATTAATCCCACAATTATTACAACAAGGGCATAACGTTATTGCATGCGCTCGTAATATTGATTACCTACTTGATAGGGTTGTTGACCATCCAAATTTGCACTGTAATTACCTTGATTTAGAAGATGCCAGTACTATTCTTCCTATGATGGAAAACTGTGATATTGCCTATTTCTTAGTTCACGGAATGTCCCACGGTCATGATTTTATTGACTATGAAGTCTCTCTTGCTGAGAATTTCAAAACTGCCGCAAAACAATCATCTCTAACTAAAATCATTTATTTAAGCGCATTACAGCCAGAAGGCTATCAATCACAACATTTGCTTGCACGTAAAAAAACAGGAGAATTACTGCGTTCAACAGGTATACCAACGATTGAAATCAACTCAGGAATAATCATAGGGACAGGCTCTGCCGCTTTTGAGATCATGACCGATTTTGTTAATCATTTTCCATTATTAATCTGCCCTATTTGGATTAACTCACAAGCCAACCCTATTGCGATAGAAAACCTTAACTATTATTTACTTCAATGTATTGATTACCCACTGACTGAATCAATGACCTTTGAAGCTGGCGGCCCTGAAACGGTTAGCTATCAATCTTTATTTCAACTCATTGCCCAACGTAACCACCGTTCAATTAAAATCATTCCAACTCGCTTGATTAGCCCTAGTTTTGCGGGCTTATGGCTTGGTGTTGTCACCTCTGTTCCTTCCGATTTAGGCAGAGCATTATTGGCCGGTATCGATCATGATCTTATCGCCAACAATACCGACATCCAACGCGAATTCCCTCAACCATTACTCTCGTTATCTGATGCCATAAATAGAGCGCAAGAAACCAATGACGAAACCATCAAGAGTGAAATATGGGGCTTTGACCCAAGTGCTTTAAAACGCTGGAAATCCGACTATGGTTTTTACCCAAAACAAGCAGGCGCAAGCTTTACTACCACAGCATCAGCCGAGCAACTTTGGACGGTCATTGAACGTTTAGGAAGTAAAGAAGGGTATTTCTTTGCCAATGCATTATGGCGCACCAGAGAGTGGTTAGATCCTTTACTCGGTGGTTCATTTCCAATCAGAAGACGACCAGAGTCAGGAAAGGTAAAACTCGGTGACTACATTGATTCATGGAAAGTGATCCGTTGTGAAGAAAATAAATTCTTATCACTGCTCTTTGGTATGACCGCTCCGGGGTTAGGACGACTAGAGTTTTCAATTAAAGACATTGATGAACACCATAAACAGCTAGATGTTCGTGCTTGGTGGCATCCAAAAGGATTCTGGGGATTGATGTATTGGTTTGCTATGTTTCCTGCACACCTATTTATTTTTAAAGGCATGGTTAAAGCCATTTGTAAAAAAGCAGAAGCTGAAAAATAAATGTAATTAAGGGACGCTAACTATCAGACATAAAAAAGCGCAGAAGATCTGCGCTTTTCTCTTTTATAAATAAACAGAAAAATAAATTCTATTTCTTCACATTAAATGAAAACGGCGTTTCACCTAACTGTAAACCATGATTATTCGGGAAAATCAGGTACTCACCGTGATATTTCACTTTTGATTTATAATCCGAACGCTTATGTACCATTAAACCGTGCTCAAAAGCCGATTCAACAAACTCATGGTGATTACCGCGAACATAACACGTTAATGGTTTCACTAAAGATTGAGTTTCTTCATCATCGCCTTCAAAACATGAAGCCAGCTGAGTCGCGCAAATAATTAAAGAGTGATCACCATCTGAAAATAAAGACGCTTTTGCTAGTACTTCATAATCAGTTGTTACACACCAATCTTGCTCTTCCAGTGATTCACACCACGCCATCAATCCTGATTTTGTAATTGGTGTTACCGTATCAGCAGGCGCTAATGCCGCATACAAACGAGAGTAATGCTCAAAACGGACAGGTAATTGTGTTCCTGTACCTTTTGTTCGGCCTTCTTTCTGCCACGTCATCAAATCTTTTGCTACGCAACGTGAAAAACGTTGAGACTTAATCGCAGTTGTCACCCAGCGAATTAAAAAGTGATTTGCGCTCACCGGATTCTTAGGTAAACGTCCGCTATCCTTACTTTCTTGTAAGTCTTTTAGCGCTTCGTTAACGACTTTTTGAATTTCTTGATAATAATTCACTGTGTTTGTTTCTTTACTCATTTACGCTTTACGTCCAAAAACAAAATAAAAACCAAAAGATAAGATTGAGCATGCTGCCATGGAACTCACCATAGGCCAAGCAGAATCAGCAGGAAACATTGCAATACACGCCCCAACAAGCGAGCCAGTACCAAATCTTAATGTTCCTGCAAGCGATGATGCCGTTCCTGCCATTTTAGGGTAGTGGCTTAACAACAAGCCCATGGTATTACTACCAATGGTTGAAATACAACCAACAAATAGCACCACTGGAACCACCGTTCCCCATAATCCCCAATTCAATAATTGCCCTACGACCATCAGTACGCCTGCAAATAATTGAATCGAAAGACCAAATTTAATCATATTATGCGAACCCATTCTCTTAACCATACGACCATTAATCGTGGTCATTACAATTAAGAAAACAACATTCAAACCAAATAGGTAGCCAAAGTTAGAAACACTGACACCATAAATATCGATATAAACAAACGATCCTGCGGTTAAAAATGAAAACATCCCAGCAAAAGAAAAAGCACCAGAAAAGATCAAACCAAGAGACACTGGGTTCTTAAACAATGAACGGTAATTTCTTAATGACGTTATTAGATTAAACGGAGAACGGTTTTCTTCTGCTAACGTTTCAGGAATACGCCACAGAATGGCAAAAATAATCAGAACCGCAAAAACGGCCAATAACCAAAAGATTGAACGCCAGCCAAACCAGACTGCCATGTGTCCGCCAATCATAGGCGCAACCAATGGAGCCACCGTCATAACAAGCGTAATAAACGCCATCATGCGGGCAAAATCTTCTTTATTGAACATGTCACGAACAATGGCTTGAACCACTACCGCTGAAGCCGCGCCTGCAACACCTTGCAATACACGGATATACATCAATGATTCAATCCCACCAACCACTGCGCCTATCACAGCACAAAGCGCAAATAAGACAGTACCTATAATTAATACAGGTCGTCGCCCGTAACTATCCGCTAACGGGCCATGAATTAACTGCGCTATTGCAAATCCGGCCGTATACGCCGTTAATGTCATTTGCACCGAGCCCGCTGACACACCAAGATCTGCCGCAATACTTGGCATTGCAGGGACATACATATCAATAGCAAGTGGCGTTAACGCTGAAATAGCACCTAAAATAATGATCAATAAGATACTTAATGAAGGTGATTCAGGACGATCAGTGGTGTTAGATGGCATAGGTAAGAAACCAAGTAATAATTAGGAACAGGATAGGATTGAGAATATTATCACGCCCTATTACAACATGCTTTTTATATTCTGTATCTTTGCACGATTTTACATAAAAAAACGGTGTCGCATTTCTGCCACACCGTTTTTTATAATGACTGATAAACCGGCTGAATAATACCAATGTAACTAATTAGATGATCATTAATATAATTGATATTATTTGCGAAGAACCGCTTCTGCTTCTTCCGCAGTTAAGTAGCGATATTCACCAGGTTCTAGTGAGTAATCTAAACCTAAACCACCAATTTGAGAGCGGTGTAAGCCTTCTACTTTATTGCCTAAAGCAGCAAACATACGCTTAACTTGGTGATATTTGCCTTCTTGAATCGTTAACAGAAGCTCATTTTCATCTTCATCAACAATTTCCATTACCGCAGGCATAGTTAGGCCAGTTTCGCTCTTAAGTTGAATGCCTTCAGCCAATTGCTCAGCATAATCAGCACCAATAGGTTCTGCTAACCATACACGGTAAGTCTTAGAGCACTTACGCTTTGGTGATGTGATCTTATGTGACCATTGACCATCGTCTGTAATTAATACTAAACCAGTAGTATCAACATCAAGGCGACCAGCGAAATGTAACTTTTCTACATTCACTTCATCTAATAGCGTCAATGCAGATGGGTGTGTGCTGTCTTCATGAGAACATACATAACCATCTGGCTTAAATAGCATAATATAACGAGGACCATGGAATTTAAGCTCGCGGCCATCCAACTCAACAGTTGAATCATCAGTCACTTTTACTGAAGTAACTTTTGTTTTTACGCCATTAACAGTGATGGTACCACTTTTAATAATTCGAGTAGCTTCGCTACGGGTAGCACCTAATGTTTCGCACAAAAATTTATCTAAACGCATGAGAACCTCATTTCAATATTCTGCCGCATTATACCCAAACCACCTAAAGAAGCGAGCGCACATAAAAAATTAATGCGCCCCACCTTCCATTGAGCCTGGATTCGAATTAGATTTAACAAAAAACATCATAAATGCAGCAAAAGCTAAGAAACACGTCATCATTAAAAATACATCATTATACGCCATAATTGCCGCGTCACGTTGCATTGTCATGGTTAATGATGCTTTAGCTTGCAGCATTGCGGTTGCAGGATCACTTCCTTTTGACACAAACATTGCCGCACTTTGTTGTAGTTGATACCAACCATCCGTACTCACTGCTGTTAATGTCTCTTTGATATGCCCTAAATGCTCACGAGTTTTATTATCCAATAACGTTGCAATAATCGCGATACTAAACGCCCCACCCAAATTACGAAGTACGTTAGTAATGGTTGATGCATCCGATACTTGATGCTTTTGAATTTCTTCCATTGCAACTAATGACAGCGGCACCATAATAAATGGGCTACCAATAGCACGCAGTAGCATAGAGAAAATCAGTTGGTCACCACCAAAATCATAGCTCATGTGTGTATTTACAAAACAGCTAATACCAAACATTGAGAAGCCAAAAAATACCAGATACTTAGCTTTAATAATCTGAGTTAGCTTAGGCACTAATGGGAAAATCAATAACTGAGGAAAGCCCATCCACATTAAGACTTCACCAATCTCCAAGGCGTTATATCCTTGAATTTGGATCATATACATAGGTAATACATAAATAGAACCGAGAAGTGCCATCCCTAATATTAAATAAGCTACACATGACATGGCAAACTGACTCTGTTTCAATAGCCGCAAATTCACCAGCGGATTCTTGTGCTGCAACTCATTAATGACAAAATAAATCAAACTAATCGCAGAAATAATCGATAACGTAACAATAAAACTAGAGCTGAACCACTCTTCACGATTACCTTCTTCAAGCACAACTTCCAAACAGCCTAGCCCTATCGCCATGGTTGTAATACCAAACCAATCGGCTTTTAATAAACTGTCTAATTTTAGTGGCTCATCATCAAGGCCGTAATTAACCATGCAGATTAATGCGATAGCTGGCGGGATATTTATATAGAAAATATAGTGCCACGAGAAATTCTCGGTTAACCAGCCACCTAATGTTGGACCAATTGACGGTGCAAATGTTGCTGTCACCCCAAACAACGCCATCCCTACCGCACGTTTATTTAACGGTAATAGTTGCACAACAAGTGAGAAAGCCAGTGGAATTAATGCACCACCACTAAAACCCTGAATAGCACGAAAAACGATCATTGAGCCCATATTCCAAGAAATAGAACACAGCACAGAAGCTACGGCAAAAATAATTGTGGTCCACGTTAAATAACGGCGCTTACCAATAGCAACAGATAACCACCCACTTAATGGGATCGCAATCATCTCAGCCACAAGATAAGAGGTAGATATCCACGAACTCTCATCCATCGTGGCAGAGAGCGCCCCTTGAATATCTTTTAACGACGAGTTGGTAATTTGGATATCCAAAATCGCCATAAAGGCACCAAGCAAACCACCAAATAAAGCAATCCAATGACGTCTTGGAATTTCAGGTTCTATTGGTACATCAGCTAATTCATTTTGGTTTGTCACCGTTAATTCTTGAGTCATAACTAACCTCGAGTATCAACCGTAGCAACCACAGAAAGCCCAGGGATCAACTTACCATCTAATAAATCGGCATTCAGAATACTGATTTTAACCGGTACACGCTGTACGATCTTAGTAAAGTTACCCGTTGCATTCTCTGGAGGTAATAACGCGAATTTAGCGCCTGTTGCAGGAGAGAAGCTATCAACAATGCCTTTTAGGTGTAAATCTGGGTACGCATCAAGATCAACAAATACTTTTTGCCCTTTATGAATATCACCAAGTTGGGTTTCTTTGAAGTTTGCTTCTATCCATACTTCAGTGGTTGGCACTAAACTCAGTAAAGGCATACCGGCTTGAACCAGCAAACCACTGCGTAAACTACGTTTACCAACCACACCATCAATCGGCGCGTAAATATTAGTATAAGACAAATTAAGCTCTGTTTGTTTTAACGCTGCGTTCGCTTGGTTAAGTGCCGCTTCAGCCTGAGCAATCTCACTTTCGATGACATTAATTTGCTCTTCTGACGCTTGATAATTCGCTTTTGCTGCATCGACATTTGCTAATGCAACTTTAAGGTGGGACACATTGTTATCTAACTCATCTTGTGATGAATAATTCTTTTTAATTAACGCTTTAGTACGTTTAACTTGTTGTTGAGTACGTTCATATTCTGCCTTAGTCGATTCAATTTCACTGGCCGCTTGGCGAATACGAATGTCTTGTAATTTACGCTCAGCCGCTAAATTTTTAATCGACGCTGCACTGACTAGCACATTTGCTTCTGCTTTCTCTTTTTCAGCCACAAAATCACGGCTATCTATCGTTGCCAACAAATCGCCCGCTTTAACCACTTGGTTATCTTCTACAAACGTTTTTGCAATGTAACCACCAACTTTAGGGCTTATTGTCGTGATATCGCCTTGCAGATATGCATTGTCTGTTGATTGGAAATATTGCCCATAACCATACCAATATCCACCACCAGCAAGACCACATAGAATAATAACGATTGTCGCAATCAAAGGTGCTTTATTTTTTTTCTTTTGCTGTTCTGCCACTGTGCGTACCTACTTGAAAATGAAGCCACCCAGGTTTGTCATAAACATGAATGTAATAAATAAGAGAAAAACAGTATAAAACGAAAATGATTTATTGATTAGATAGGAAAAAAAGGAAACACTGTTGCATAAATCTTACCAATCAATGGAATTCAGTCTATGATGGATTTAAATAACATCACAATCTTAAACCAAGTCATTGATTCTGGTAGCTTTACTCAAGCTGCTACCAATCTTGGAATGACAAAATCAACAGTAAGTAGAAAACTGGCAGAACTTGAAGAACACCTAGGTGTGAAGCTTATCACTCGTTCAACCAGAAAATTAGGTCTTACCCAGGAAGGAGAGATTTTTTACCAAGCCAGTGTCAAAGTGCTTGATATTATGCAGCAAACCGAACTCGAACTAACAGCAAATCAAAATCTGATCCGTGGTCACCTTAACTTAGCCATGCCAGTAGAGATTGGGCACGGTGTCATGTCTGAGTACATTAATAGTTTTCTTATCCGCTACCCAGAAGTCTCAATAAATGTAGAAATGACCAACCGAGAAGTGGATATTATTGGTGACAGTATTGATCTCTATGTTCAAATCGGTGAAATTAATGACTCATCTTTAGTTGCCAGAACCATCGATTTTTCAGAGCGCGTCATAGTGGCAAGCCCTAACTATTTAAAAACGTATGGCAATATAATCTCCCCAGAGGATCTGCAAGCCCCTCACCATCAAATTAAAGTTGTGAACGCAGTGAAAGTTCCTAACTTGTATTTTAATCAGGTAGATAAAGCCATTCGCGTTAATTTACCCTACCGATTAAAAGTAAATACGATTACCGCCTGTAAATCGGCTTGCTTAAGTGGGTTAGGCATCGCTTCTTTACCTGAATTTTTATGCCGTGAGCACATTAAAAGCGGCGAACTGATACAAATTCTCCCTGATTGGGATTTACCTAAAGCGGCCATCAGCTTGGTCTTTCCGCAAAATAAATTGCTTCCAAAACGATTAAGAGCATTTATCGACCACGTATTAGAACTCTTTGAACTAAAGAAACACTTAGATAAAACGAACGAGTAAAGTTCTAAAATTGCATCAATTTTTATTAATCGTAAGTTATATCTTGTCAGAAACCGCTCTCCATTATAGGATGCGAACTTCTGTATATTGAACGGTGAGTCGGTAGTGATACGATTGTTTCGTATAATAATGATGGTTTGTTGTTTTGGGATGGCCTCGCTAGCTCATGCTTCTGCACATCATGATATTATCAATACGATGCAAGCCCCACTGACTATTGAGCAGCACTCAGCAACTCAACCCAGTACGAAATTCACAACCCCAGTACCTGAATCTACTGATTTTTCAACCTGTCAGGTAATGCAATCACCAGAAAACAATGTCACTAAAAATACACAAAGTTCATCGCTTGGACACAATGTAAACTTAGGCATTGGCTACTCTTCTCGTATGGCGAATTTAGCTCGACATGAACCAGAAGAAGTCACTCCACATTATGAGCTAGCCTCAGAAATTCCTGCTATTCCTGTTGAACAATTGGTTATTGGTTATCAAGAAAAACCAAAACCTACTGTAAATTGGGCACTTAATAGCTACTCTTCAAGCTCTCGTGTGTCAGCTTGGAAAGAAAGTAACCTCCTCTATAGCCAGCGACTGTACCCCCACTCTTAATTTCACAACCAACCGTAATTTATCTACATCGTTTTATCATTCATTAAATAAAAAGTAATGATTTGAGCGACTGTCTATGACTTTTTCGCATGCGATTTTCGTGTGTGAGGTGAAATTAATATGCAAAGAAAACAACCAATACAGCGATTGAACCATTACTCTAAATGGAAATACATCGTACTTATCACGACTCTTGTGATTCTATTATTAAGTGCCATTCCAACTTGGTATGGTGAAAACGCAGCGGTTCAAATTACCGATAAAGACGGTCAAATCCCGTCGATTTTTCAGTTACAAAACACGTTAACCGACCAAGGCATTAACGTAAAACGCATTGAACAAAAAGGCGATAAGACCATCGTTATTTTGCAAGATGAAGCGCAACAAGCCGCAGCAAAAAATGTACTGGCATCTGTTATTGATGACAGTAAAAAAGGCACAACGTTAGCTTTATCTCTTGCGCCAGCAGCCCCTGCTTGGCTGCAAAACATGGGATTTGAACCAATCAAACTTGGCCTTGATTTACGTGGCGGTGTGCAATTCTTACTCGATGTTGATGTAAACCAAGTTTTCCAAGCACAACGTAATGAGCTTTCAGATTCTTTAAAACAAGAGTTACGTGAAGAACGCATTCGCTCAGTTCGCTTCCAAAAAGAAGGCAGCGATAGCTTAGTGGTTCGTTTGCCATCAGAAGAGGCAAGTCATGCCGCTCGTGAGTTTATCCATAAAAATTACCCAACATGGCAAATCTCAAACGGTGACGATTTCGATCTTAAGCTAACACTAAAAGAAACCGAAAAAGTGGCGGTTCGTAACCTTACTGTTCAACAAAACTTACAAACCATGCGTAGCCGTATTGAAGAGTTAGGTATCACTGAAGCCTTAGTTCAGCGTCAAGGTGAAAACCGAATTCGTATCGAGCTTCCGGGTGTTCAAGATCCTGCTGCTGCAAAAAATGTTATTGGTGCTACCGCGAGTCTTGCTTTCTATGCGGTAAAAGAACAAGGCACTGGCAGCACAATGGAAGTACCTGATGAAAATGGCCGTCCTGTACGTGTAGGTAGAAAACCTGTACTAAGTGGTGATCATATTGTTGATGCTCGCGCAAGCTTAGGCGAAATGGGCATGGCAGAAGTAAACATTGTTCTTGATAGTTCAGGTGGAAAAATCATGTCTGAGTTCTCTCGTCACAATGTCGGTAAGCCAATGGCTACGTCGTACAACGAATACGGTCGTAACAGCAAAGGCGAAACCACGCAAAGTAACAAAATCATCAGTGTTGCAACTATCCAAAGTCAACTTGGTAGCCGCTTTAGAATCACAGGTTCTGGTTCACTTCAAGAATCTCAAGAGCTTGCTCTACTTCTTCGTGCTGGCTCACTAACGGCGCCAGTCACTATCGTTGAAGAACGCACTATTGGCCCGACACTGGGGGCTGAGAATATTCAAAATGGTTTTGCTGCTTTAGGCCTTGGTCTTGGTCTAACTCTACTGTTTATGGCGGTTTGGTATCGTCGTTTAGGTTGGGTAGCGAACATCGCGCTTGTCGGAAACATGGTAATGCTGTTTGGTTTACTTGCACTTATTCCGGGTGCTGTTCTTACCCTTCCGGGTATTGCAGGTTTAGTACTGACGGTAGGTATGGCGGTAGATACCAACGTTTTAATATTTGAACGGATTAAAGATAAACAAAAAGAAGGTCGAACATTAGCGCAAGCAATTGATAGAGGCTTTAGTAGTGCATTTGGTACGATTTTCGATGCCAACTTCACCACAATGATCACCGCGGTGGTTCTATACACTATCGGTAATGGTCCTATTCAAGGCTTCGCATTAACTCTGGGCTTAGGCCTATTAACCAGTATGTTCACCGGCATCTTCGCGTCACGTGCCATTATCAATTTAGTTTGGGGTCGTGATTCTCGTCATGATGTTAGGATTTAAGTTATGTTTATAAATATGAAAAATGCAACAAAATGGCGTCACATGACGAGTGTGGTTTCTATCGGTTTGATGATTTTTGCATTATCAATGATAGCGATGAAAGGCCTTAACTGGGGTTTAGATTTCACTGGCGGTATCGTGAGTGAAGTTCAAATTGATAGCAAAATCACAAGCAGTGAAATCGCTCCGTTATTAGATGCAAGCTTTAAACAAGATGTGGCGGTTATTGCCTCTGGTGAGCCGGGTCGTTGGGTTCTGCGTTATGCGATTCCACCAAAAGGCGTTGAGCTTCCACCACTGACTGAGGTTCTTGCTCCGCTGCATTCAAATGTTCAAGTATTGAACACCAGTATCGTTGGTCCACAAGTAGGCCAAGAGCTAACTGAACAAGGTGGCATGGCGTTATTAGTGTCGGTTTTGGTTATCTTAGCGTACTTAAGCTACCGTTTTGAATGGCGTTTGGCTTCTGGCTCTTTGTTTGCCCTAACCCACGATATCGTGTTTGTGCTTGGTTTCTTTGCTGCGACTCAAATGGAGTTTAACTTAACCACCCTAGCCGCTATTTTGGCGATTTTAGGTTACTCGCTAAATGACTCGATCATCATTGCAGATAGGATCCGTGAGCTGTTAATTGCCAAACCTGAGTTATCTATCCAAGAGATCAATAACGAAGCGGTTGCAGCAACGTTCTCTCGTACTATGGTGACATCTGGTACAACCCTAATCACTGTTGGTTCTTTATGGTTATTAGGTGGCGGTCCACTAGAGGGCTTTGCGATTGCGATGTTCATCGGTATCGTGACGGGTACTTGGTCTTCTATCTCTGTAGGTACAAGTTTACCTGAGTACTTTGGTTTGAACTCAGAGCACTACAAGCCAAAACCGATTTCTGAAGAGCCGTAAGGGTTAAGATTAAATAGATAGTAAAAAGCCGCAGATATTTATATATGCGGCTTTTTATTGGGGCTCTGATTTAAGTTAGATCTTTTTTGTGGGTGAAAACGTCACTTCAACTAATAAATCTGATTCTACACAAATCGTAATTTCGACATTAACGCTTGGCCATAATAATCAAAGATCATTAATGGAAATGATGAAATTACCGCAATGTTGCCATTAGGAATGTGCTTATCAAGCTGTTGAGTAAAAATCTCTTGTTGTTCGATTTGAGTCTTAGGAAGTGATAGCTCATTGGTGACTAAATGGTTAGCGCGAGCAAGGTGTTGAGCGACGATTTCTCTCCAAGTATCAAAATCATATGCGCCCCAATTATGGTATTTTTTATCTAGCTCTGCATCCTTGTTAGTCCAAGCCTTGTAGTTACCAAACTCACTTAAAGCATATAATTCTTCGCTATACTCTAAGCTTCTTTGATGCCTTATTGCTTCAACCATCGGGTAGCTAACAATTAACAACCCTTCTTCTTGCGGATTGTTAAACTTATTTAGCATCTCAACTAATTTCTTATCATTAGCATTGCTGCAATGGGCGTCGTAGTCAAATATAAGATAAATATCACTAATTAGGCTTGAATCATCAATATTTAGTACAGCGAGTTCTTCTTCACGTAAATCTCGACCTAACCGCTGTTCTTCTTTTTGCCGCTTTATTAATTCTTCTACCAGTAACTCATAGGTATCTAAATACGGATCTTTTTCAATCTCTGCATATAATTTATAGATATTACAACCATAGGATGCCCTAAGAATAACCTTGTCCTCATCTTGCAAAAGATTCAAACAAAGGTTATTAGTAATATTTGGCTCTGCACGCTTCCCTTCAAATATGCAAAGAACGTAACTACTCATCAAAAGCTCCAGAGCGATACATTTTCTCTAAGTTATGCGCTTTTCTGATTTCTCTATCAGTTAAGTTATAAAGAGGATTTAGTTTCTGCTTGGCTAGAACAAAATAGCAATCTGGTCTTAAAATATTATTAGACATCAATGTACTGTTATGAGTTGTCATAAGGGATTGGCAACTCGTCTCTGATATACGCTCAACAATATGTTGTGATAAATTAAAATGATAATACGCATCAAACTCATCAATGTACGCAAATGAGATTTCGCCAGAGGTAAGCTTTAAATACCAATAATAAAAATTACCAAGAGAAATCGTCCCAGTTGAAGCCGCTTGAGAAAATTCAATACTTCGTTCACCGAAATCAAACTCAATAATTTCTTCATTCTCAGCACCCGATTGTTTCAGTTTACAGGCCACTCCAGAGTCATTAAGAAACTTTTCAAAATCTTCTAGCTTTCCTTGCTCGATAATAGCTTGAGAAACACGCTGCTTACCTGTTGGCTGGCCATAAAACTCTTGAAGCTTAGAAAGCGTTCTAAAAAACACCATTCCATCGACAAACTTCATAAACGTATCAAAGGCATTATTAATAACATGATCATCAAGTAACGCATTTGACTTTATATACTTAACCGGTGAAATATCCTTGCCTTCAAAATCGTTCTTTAATGTCTCTGCACCTGGTAGGTTAAAGTCAGCAATGGATGATACTCTACGGTCAAAATTAACGACCTCAATACCATCAATGATCAATTTTTCATAAACGGTTGTCGTGCATTTTTCTTTGCCATAACGATAAAGCACTTCAATGCCATCAAAATCAAACTGATATTTAAATTCAGCCAGTTTGTCTTTCGAGTTTGCATTTAAGTAGTTAGAGCTCAATCCCGGCTGAAGATTGTTATCTGTTAGATGGCGAGTTACATCAATAATGGCAAGCCCAAGGTTTGACTTACCCTCACCATTAATGCCGTAAATAACACCATGTTTAACGATTTCATTTTGCACTGCATGCTTGCTGAATTCATACGAGCGATCACTTTTGAGATCGATCTCAAACCAGTTTTCAAAGTTACGAAAATTTTTGACGACAAGTTTAGCAAGCATCTTGATTACCCAGTATTAAAGAAATTAACAGCGTTAACTATAGCACACCACTAACCTTGCCGTAATTTTTTTACGGCAAAATTGGAGCGAGGTACAAATCCAAGACTTAGTGAATGATGTGGTTTTAAAGCGTATATTTTAAGATCATTGATATTGTGAGATGTACTTGGTCTTCTATCTCGGTGGGTACAAGTTTACCTGAGTACTTTAGTTTGAATTCGGAGCACTATAAGCCAAAACCGATTTCTGAAGAGCCGTAAGGG
>NZ_MSCO01000001.1:818954-823094 GCF_002954705.1 Aliivibrio sifiae | reverse complement strand
TGGCCGTAAGGGTTGGTTTAAGTTTAGATAATAGATAGTAAAAAGCCGCAGGGAATGCGGCTGATGTTGAGGGATCGGGTTTAGGCTGGATCCTTTTTTGTGGGTGGAATGTAATTACTGGACAATAATAAGTTAGTAACTGTACTAAATGAACAAAAAATAGATAGCTTAAGTATGAAAATTCAATAGGAAAAGACTCAAAACTAGCCATAAAAATTAATCAAAACAGTCCATACATTTTTATCTCCAACAACACACTATCTAGCATTAGTTTAAGGTAGAAAACTCTATCTACATCATTTCAATTTCATCTTCCCTAAACCAACCAGACTCTAAACTCTTCCGCTTAACAGCTTCAGGATCTTTTGTATATGCAACGACAGCTAAGCTCTTTTCTGCCCTACTACATATCACATAAAATAACCTTCTAGTTCTTGATAAAACAGAGTCTTTACCTTCGGATTGATTTCGTATATCCGTCTGGGATAACTCTTGAGCACCAAATAGTTTTTCATAGCGGAACAAAAATCCATTTGCATTATTATCGTCCATAATTGCCATAACACGCTCAAACTCTAACCCTTTAACCCCTTGATGTGTTCCATACCCTAATTCTTCATTAATATAAAGAGCATAGTTTTCCAAATGACTGATAGGGGCTAAAAAAGCCTGATTCCACGCAATTGACCGTTTGCTTAAATTCTCCTCTTCCTCATCGTTTGTCTCGTCAGATGAACCTACAAGAAGAACATTTAGTTCATCAGGAATGTAAAGTAGCTTGCAATCTTTTATCAAACGCAAAACCTGTGCTACAGGAGGATCAAGTTCCGAGACTATGACTCTTACTTTATCAACTGACTTATCTGTATTCTTAAGAGTCAATATTGGATCTAAGCAAAAATCTACGTTATTGGAGCTAATAACTCCAGAGTACTTTTTGATAATACTTGCAATAGCAAACTCATCTCGAACTCGAATAGCCTTAACAAGAGGTAACAGGCTATTGCACAAAAACCTTAAAGAAACATTTGTTCCGTTAAGTAAGGAATCTCTCAGACTGTCAACTGTTGCAAGTGGCAAATAAAACTTATCGAAGTTCCCCCTGATAGCTGCCATTGCATGTTCCAAAGTAAGAGCTTTTATCTTATTTGGTTCAAGCCAAAAAGAATCATCTGAAATAGCTGACATCTTAGCTCTAATTGAAGCTTCTACATCTCGCTCACACGCAGTATCAGAATCAATAATAAACAACCTAACGATTCCAAGCGACGCTCCTGCTTTTGGCTCCTGCTTTTTCTTATCATCCTCTTCGCGAATACTGTTAATTAACTCTATTACTCGCTGCGGACAGCGGTAATTGATCGTCTTTGATGGGGTCTTCCAATCTTCAGGCAATGAGGATTCAAGATCATGTTTTCCTCCTCCATAAATCCTTTGCATGAGATCTCCAAATAACCCAAGAGAAAACTTCGAACAATTCAAACTTTGAGTTTGAATGAAAGCCTCCATGAGCTCTTTTCTAGTGTCCTGACTTTCATCTATTAAAAGTATAGGATACCTATTCGTAAGTATATTTTGGAGTAACGGACTCTCATTCAATAGAGTTGCAGTAATCTGTATAACTTCTTCATGAGAAACCGTACCTCTTTCGACTCTATTACTTGTAGGCGAGTACGAAAATTTTTTAATCAATCGTAATTCGTCTAATCTCGTAGCTTTAGACTCTCTTTTTCTAATATTTTGCTGAGCTGTCTTACCGTTGATGTCTCTGGCTTTCGAGATTTTTAAGTTAAGATCCTCGATATCGGCACTAAGTTTTGTCTTAAGCCACCCTTTAATATCTTCGGTAAACGGTTTAATCATCTCCCAAACAAAGCTATGGATTGTGGATACGTGAAACAATGGGTCATAAGACAAGCGTCGTTGGATTTCGTTACACGCCGCATTGGTATATGTTATGACCCCGACCCGTTGACCATTTTGGATAAGACGACCTAAGTTTTTCTCTCGTATTTCTTGTAATACATTTACTAGAGTTCTAGTTTTACCTGAACCAGCACCAGCAAATAATAGAAAGCTCTTGGGGTTATCAAGGTTTAGGTATCCGTAGATTTCATGATCGACCCCGATTAGGCTGTTAGGCTTACTCACCAACCATTTCCTCCATAATTTTAGAGGCTTGATTTTCTGGTACCCATGTATAGTCTAAGCTCATCGTCTCTAGCTCACTCTCTAGCCAAACCAATCCCTCGCTTATATACTCTGGGACAAGCAGTTCGTTAGGTTCAACATCAAATAGTAGATCTAAAGCCATTTTTGCTTTCTCTCCATCGAGAGCTTTATACATAGCATTGCAACAAGCATTTAGTGTTTTCATTTTTGTAGCTAAATGCATTTTCTTTACCATTCCAGTTGAGTTACTTAGCTTCTTAAATAGCTCGACGTTCGTCAGAGCTACTGCATCTTCGAACGTATAAGGAATAACTTCTTTCAGCATTCTCGCTTTCGACTTAAATTTAATCTGAATACCATATTGGAAAGATACGCGAACGTTACCTTGAACTTTTCGCTCAGACGGTAGGTCAATCAGGTCGTCCAAAGTCAACTTACTAAAATCAAACCAAGTTTTTAATGTTTCACTGCCAAACTCTAAAGACGCTCCTCTTTTCGGGCGCGCTTTTTTCCCTAGAGAGTCACATGCATCAGTATCGGTAATGACTAGTGTTGGCAAACCTAGCAGTTCAATTAGAGGACGTAATCTTTGCGCATGAGCACCACCAATTTCCAATATTGAAATATAGCTTCGTCTCAAATCCTGATGATGATTGGAAATGAAATGTGGTAGAAGCATCCGTTCCGCAGCCCCCTCTACCAGAATCACCCCATTAGCAAAAAACAAGTCGCAATGAGTTGTCTTTAGATACCTTGAAACAAATTTGTTCGTGGACGATACATCAGTTTCATTTTTATTCTCGGAGGGGAAAACTGTCGCAAGGTTCACCACTTCAGCTTGAGGAGTAGGTTGTTCTCTAGAAGCAGGTTTTCTTTTGAAATAACGAAGGGATTCAAAACCTGCTTCATAAGCAACGTAGCTAGAGTGAGTACTAATAACCATTTGGGTCGTCAGATTAGCTTCAACGGCTCCATACTCTCTGAGTACCTTATAAGCTTTACGAACAAAAACCTGTTGTACTTGAGCATGGAGATGAGCTTCTGGTTCTTCAACCAAAACTAAATGAATAGGTTCAATCGCCGTATCTTCTTCCGAGCGCTTTTTCCCTACTTTTCCGACCTTCAACCAACGATCTCGGAAAGTAATCAACTGAAAAATTATATGGATCAAGTTTTTGTAACCCAATCCATTGTATTGCTCAGGAAGAGAAAATGTATTGTCACCGAAATTCTGTTTTCTCACGTCAAAGATTACAGCAGCATCATGCTCTAAAGTATCGATTGGATTCAACCGGCTCGATAGCTTAATATCAGGATCGGTAAACCCTGGATATCCAAGTTCCTTTATCTCGCCAAGAGTTTTTTCAAAGGCTTTATCCAATCGAGAATCAAACTCGATTTGAGCCTTTTCAACTGCCTCTAACGCATCTAAATCTTCAGCTTCAGGCATATCAGATGGATTTAAATGACGCTTGTAATATTCATTTAGTTGTGAAGATAGACTGCTAGCTGGCTTTCCTAAATCGGAGTGAGGGTCAGAAAAGCCTCTTTGCGCTTCAATTGTATCGACTCGAAAAATACCTTTAAATGGATCAGAATCAAAACAGATTGCGTCATTTGTTAGCGTTTGTGTTATATCTCTCTTAGCAGGGTCAAGTAAGAACGCTTTGATTTCAAATTCAACATGTAGTTTTTCCTTGAGATAATCTTTAAAATCTCTTGGCCAAAGTGATAGTTGTTTCTCACCATTCACTTTAACTACAGCTTCACGCTCACGTACGTAATTTTCCCGTAACTTATCCAAATTTTTGGGCTGATATACCAAGCGAACCCCCAAAGGCTCGCCATTCCACTTCAACGTAGGTATCAAGTGAGAAACTCTCTGAACCTCACTAACGTCCGCTTCAATCCAAACATCCAACGACGGACAATAAGGTTGCCAATTTAATAAATCTAATCCAATAAAAG
>NZ_MSCO01000001.1:698256-817735 GCF_002954705.1 Aliivibrio sifiae | reverse complement strand
AAGCACTTGTATCCTCATTCATCCATGATTGAGCAAATCTATTCAAAAATATCCAATTGCATAAAGTAAAATCTGTTGACGTTATTTTTTTCCCTTTATCTAGAAAACAAATCAACGCATCTGTCGCAGAAGTCTTTCCACTATTATTTGCACCAACTAAAAGTGTTTGCTCCTCCGAAAAATCCACACGACAACGCTTTAATTTTCTAAAATTTTGAATATCTACAAAGCTAATTTTCATGAGTTTCTCATCAGGTTACCATTAAGCTATTATTTTAATATTAAATCGTATATACATTGTTGATCCATATATCAAATAAACTCAATAATTTGATAATTTGATAATTTGATAATTTTAATTTAAAAAATAGACCAATTAAAAACTCATCATAACCAAAATTCCTACTCCCCCAAAACATAACGAGTACTACGGCCACCCGCCCCTGTTTTAACCAAACAACCAAGTTCAACTAACATTGCTAAATGCCGAGATGCTGTTGGCTTACTTACCTTTGCGACTTTATGGTATTGAGAGGTATTAATGCCTTCTTCAAAATCACCATCTAACATCCGATTAAGTACTTTTACTTGCTCTTCTGTCAGCTTGGTTTGATCAACCTTGCGCCAAAAGTTAGTTTTAAAAATCGTTCTGTCTATTTCGTTAAATACTTCTGAAAACGTACTATCAAGGGTTTCAAAAAACCATTGTAGCCAAGCGGTGATATCTAACTCCCCTTTTTGGGTTTGTTCTAAAATCTCATAATAGCTTTTGCGGTTCGCCAAAATACCTACCGACATGGCATAGAATCGAACCGATTGCTGCTCAGCTTGGGCTAATGCAAGATCCGTAAGTAGACGAGTGATTCTTCCATTACCATCATCAAGTGGATGAAGCGTCACAAACCATAAATGAGTCATTGCAGCTCTTAATAAAGGATCTAACGAAGTGTCATCTTTTGATGTGTTGAACCAATCAATAAACTGATTCAATTCAGCATCAAGAATATCTCGGCTTGGTGCTTCAAAATGAACCACAGGACGGTCAATACGGCCTGATACCACTTGCATAGGTACATCACCACGTAATTGCCCACCCACCACAGGATTAAACATGATGTAGCCTTGAAGAAATAAACGACTATGCCAATGCAAAATACGATCGAGTGTTAAAGGCGTATCTAAGTTTTCTACCGCATCAAGCATGATCTCAGCAAGGCCATCAGTCTGCTCAGTAGTAGGAAAAGGTCTCTCTTCACTTAATCCTAATTTATTCGCTAGCGAAGAACGCACCGAGAACGCATTTAACGTTTCACCTTCAATCGCGCTTGAGTGAACAATATTGGCAAGTAACGTATCAAGCATGGCTTTTTCTTGGTCTTGGCTCGTCATCTTCCCTAATAAAAGCCCTTGGTTAAATCTAACCGACCTTAATAACGGCTCAATAACGCGTTCATCCCAATAAAAGTGAGGCCATTTATCTTGCTTCCATATCCACATAATGCCTTCCTCTGATTTAATTTCTCTTAATCTACTCACAGTATGATGCGAATAGCCTGCTTATTCAAATCATTTTATGATGCGATTAAACCTCCTATTCACATCAATAATCTAGAGAACTTAAAACAATGATTTTAATTGCACGTACCATACAAAAAACAAATAAATCACCACTCAATCACTAATCTAGAATTATAATTAGGAATGGCCACCTCAAATATTTTACTTAAATAACCAATATCTACTATCTTTGGTATGACAAAAATCAACCATTCTTGGTAGACTAGGGAGACCATTTAATTAATTTCTTAACTTATGTTTAGATTAAATCGAGTCAAAGCAGAAAATGAAGCTCTAAAAAAAGAGTTATCTGATCTTAAAAATACATACCAAACAGATATTCAGAAATTAGAAGAACAGCTCCAAGAAGCTAAACAGCAAGTCATCTCAGTACAACAAGATTATCAAAGTAGCGACGGTTTGATTTCGAGCAGTTTAAAAGGTGGTAATATGCTTCAAACCATTCGAACTGCAATGGTAGAAAGCGCTCAATCGATGGCGCAAGAGAATGAAAACCTAGAACAACTTAGTGAAGTATTTAAACAAACCCATCAAGCCCTCACTCGACTTGACAATAGAGCCGTAGAAATAAGCTCTCAAACAACCCAAAGCATTAAATCTGTTCAAATATTAGATAAAACCGCTAACTCCATCTCTCATCTTGTTTCTACAATTCAAGAAATTTCTGACCAAACAAACTTACTTGCTCTCAATGCAGCGATTGAAGCGGCTCGTGCAGGTAATGCAGGACGAGGATTTGCTGTTGTTGCTGATGAAGTAAGAACCCTAGCAAGCAAAGCCAGTGACGCTAGCGAGCAGATTGATTCCCTAGTGAACCAAGTTTTAACTCAAGTGGATACCATTAAAATATCTATCGATGAAAACCAAAAGTGTGCCGAAGAAGTATCGGCCTCTTCAGCACAAATTGGAACCATCGTAAATGAAGTCGTTGATAAATCAGAGCACATGAAAGAGATCATTTATGTGGCTTCAACGAGAGCGTTCCTTGATACGGTAAAACTTGATCATGCGATTTGGAAAAACAATATTTATCGCTTACTGCAAAAACACTCATTCGACGAAACCGTTAATACTCACTCAGAATGTCGATTGGGTCAGTGGTACTACAAAGGAAGTGGCAAAGCTTATAATCATCTAAAAAGCTATGCTCTACTGGAAGCGCCTCACAAGGCAGTTCACGACAATGGACGTAAAGCCATGAGTAAAGCTCAAACTGGTAATATGGCTGATATGATTACATCAATTAATACAATGGAAGATTCAAGCGAACAAGTCGTAATTCAGATTGATCGTTTAATGGATGAAATCGTTGCAGACAAATAAAGTAATTCATCTCAATTCGATTGTGGGCTTGAGTGGATTATCAAGCCTCCACAACTAAAGAGTATTCACATCATTTTATGATGCGATTAACCCACCTATTCACATCAAAATGTGATTCGATTACTCGGCTTTTGATGTTTCATGCTGCTCTACAATGAAGGCGATCTCTTTCTCATTTAAGCACGATTTACTGACATATTGGCGCTGTTTACCGATATGAAAAATAAGCCCTAAATCACTTTGTTCAACTTGGTCGATGTCACTCCAAGCAATGGGGCGGGAGTTTTTGGTGTTTTTAAGGCTTTTATAGCTCACACCATTTGCATCAACTTTAAACACCACTTTACTACCAGAGAGCGAGCTGATGGATTGTCGCCATACCCACCACGTCCTCTTAAAATAAATACTGAACGCTTCGATAATACTTAACGCAATAAAGAACCAACCAATATAACCATTAGGTAATAGATCAAGTTTTAATAGCGCCACACCAAAAAGAAAAAAGAGAATTCCTTTTAAATAGGCTTTTGGAAAGGTAATCGGCTGGCTAGTTTGATCATAACACTCAGTAAAGAAAGTCTTATCGAGTATGTATTCTGTGGTGACACTAAAATCTTTAGACATATAGGGCTACTTTACGGTTTTATGTGAATGAGTTTCTATGCTGCGATCTTGCAACTTGGGTATTGTACCGTTTCTTGAGGTTTTTCTACATTCAAATATATCTTAAAGTCAATTAGGTATATAGAATCAGCCCAACCAAAATCAGTGAACTCTATAGGGAAATCACAATGGCGTATGAAGTGCTAGATATCAGCCAATGGGCGCGATCTCAACATTTAAAATTCTATCAAGGTTTTAGTCATCCTTGGTATAACATCTGCTCCAATATCGATGTAACGGCACTGCGCCAATATTGTAAGCAGCATAATCATCGCTTCTTCCATGCTTATCTTTACCTAACTCAGCAAGCGCTAAATAAATGTGAACCGATGAGCTATCGCCTTATGGGTGAAGAAGTTCGCATTTACTCACCTATGTGTGTCAGTGTGGCGCTACTCGCCGATGATAATACGGTACGTTTTTGCGATTTAGACCATGAGCCTACGTTTTCTGACTTTACACTCAGTGCCACCAATGCTGAAACTCGAATTAAGAACACGCCTTTTATCGTAGAACAGTTCATTGGCCAAGAGATGAAGCAGAACACGATTCATTTAACTGTATTGCCATGGGTAGATTTCACCAGTATGACTCATGCTAGAGACGTTAACTTCCCAGATAGCGTGCCTAAAATGGCATTTGGAAAACTAGTTCACCAAGGTGAGAAATGGCGTATGCCACTGTCCATTGAAGTGCATCATGGCTTGATGGATGGTTTACACGTGGGGCAATTCATACAGACATTACAAGCGATGTTTGATAATCCATCGCAGCTTGAGCGAGCTAAATAGCGTTCATTCAAATCACTAATAATGCGATTCGACGCCCTATTCAAATCAAAATGTGATTAGATTAAGGCTATTATTCACATCACAAGTACTTCTCTATTGGCAATAACTGCAAAAATTGAGATTCAAATCGCTCCCATCGGCCAGTTTCTGGTTCACTTTGCCAGCTTTTGTCGCCTGAATACCAACGGACTTCGCCCTCTTGCAGTTTTAGATGCCAACTGTTTTCTTCATCCATGGCGTGTTCGATATCTTGCGTGAGTTGCTGTGCGATTTCTTGATTTTCAATGATTAAAATCGACTCTGTATTCAGGTACGTTGAGCGTAAATTGAAGTTAAAAGAGCCGATACTCGCGATACGATCATCAAAAACAGCAGACTTAGCGTGAAGTCCATAAGGCAATATTGGTGCGCACTTAGAGATATCTCTAGTCGATTCTTCACATAATCCAGCTTCTGGTTTTAATTCATAAAGTTGAATGCCGTGCTCAAGCATATCTTGACGGCGACCTGCGTAACCTGAGTGATTAGTGGTTAAATCGTTCGATGCCATTGAGTTAGTTAACGCTTTTATCTCAACACCCTTACTAACCAATTCTTGCCACCCTTCGAGTTGGTTATCATCAAATATAAGGTAAGCCGATTCTAATAAGATCTCTTTGTCTGATTCACTGGCTAATTTCGCGAGCGCTTTCGCCGTTGATTTTGGCTCACTGGTGTTATCTTTATCCAGCGGTACAGGGCGATCAAAAACAAATTGAGCGTTAACCCAAGTCATTTTCTCCATTAGATTAGTTAAGTATTGATGCGCCGTTTTATTCCCCTCAGGTAAAGCTGGGTAGTTTTTATAAACAGGTGCATCAATCTCATCTAACACAGGTTGCTGTGAGGCTGGTTCTGATGAAACTTCTTTTGCTAATAAATCGACTGGGTAAGACCAAGTACTGTCCCAATATTGAGTAAAGCTCGTTTGAATATCAGCCACCACAGAGCCGGTTACTAACACATCACGATCACGAAAATTAATCTCTTCAGACAAATCAAAATATTCATCGCCAATATTACGCCCACCCACCACAGAAAAAGCGCCATCAACAGTGAATGATTTATTGTGCATACGACGATTTAGGCGAGAAAAATCCCCTAAGAAGTTCACCCACTTAGTCACTCCGCGACGGGTTGGAATTGGGTTAAAGACACGGATCTCAACTTGAGGATGAGAATTAAGCGCAATCAAGAGATCTTCACGCTCGTTTAAGTTGATGTCATCAAGCATAACGCGAACTTTTACGCCCCGATCAGCCGCCGCTAATAAGCGACTCGCTAGATAATGGCCTGATGTGTCTGAATTCCAGATGTAATATTGAATATCAATGGTGTGCTCTGCGGTTTCAATCAATGCTAACCGTTGAGCAAAGGCATCCCACCCTGCATCTTGTATTAAAACGGCACTGGTTTCTTGTGTCGTTTTTTTAGGTATCGATGTATCTCTTAATTCAGATAAAGAACTTGTTATCGGTGCTACTGCTGGCTCGCTAGCGTGCTCAATTCCATCAGGAAGTGAACCACACCCCGAAAGAATAGCGACGAAAAATAGGGTGATATTAATGCGTTGAAGCACTGACATTTATTAAACTTCCTTTTAATTTTTAGTAATCAATCCTGATTATCTCTGCCGTAATCTTAGCAAGAAAACAAAGAGTAATCTTATATATTCTGATATGATGCTTTTTTGCCTTAACTACTGTTTATATATCCATGTATACATTACGACCTTACCAACAAGATTCTGTTAAAGCGGTTATCCATTATTTCCGAAAACACACAACGCCTGCGGTGTTAGTGCTGCCTACGGGTGCCGGGAAAAGTTTGGTGATTGCTGAATTAGCACGAATAGCAAAAGGTCGTGTGTTGGTACTTGCTCACGTTAAAGAGCTTGTTGAGCAAAACCATGAGAAATATGAAGGTTATGGTGAAGAAGCCTCTATATTTTCAGCAGGGCTAGGTCGTAAAGAAAACGATAAGAAAGTGGTGTTTGCCTCTGTGCAATCTGTGGTGCGTAATCTTGATTCATTTAAGGATCAATTTTCCTTATTAGTTATTGATGAATGCCACCGCGTGCCTGATAACAAAGACACCAGTTACCGCAAAGTGATTGAGCACTTACAAACCCAAAACTCAGGTATTAAGGTGCTCGGTTTAACCGCTACCCCTTATCGTTTAGGGATTGGTTGGATTTACCAATATCACACCCGTGGACAAGTCAAAACTGATACGCCTCGTTTTTTCCGTGATTGCATTTTTGAATTGCCTATTCAGTACTTATTGGATGAAGGTTTTTTAACGCCAGCAAAACTCTTAGATGCCCCAGTATTAAGCTATGACTTCTCGCAATTAAAGCCAGCCTCTACCGGTAAATACAAAGAATCAGAATTGGATTTGGTGATTGAAGAATCCAAACGAGCCACACCACAGATCGTTCAACAAATAGTGGAATACGCCAAAGACAGAAAAGGCGTGATGATCTTTGCTGCGACGGTTCGCCATGCTCAAGAAATATTATCACTACTGCCACCAGAGCAATCTGAGTTGGTGATTGGCGACACTAAAGTGGTCGAGCGTGATGCTATTATTCAGCGCTTTAAGAAACAACAAACCAAATTTTTAGTCAATGTCTCAGTATTAACGACAGGGTTTGATGCACCTCATGTTGATTTAATCGCTATTTTACGTCCAACAGAATCGGTCAGTTTATACCAACAAATTATTGGCCGAGGCCTGCGTTTAGCAGAAGGAAAAACCGAGTGTACGATTTTAGATTACGCGGGTAATTGCTACGATCTCTACCAACCAGAAGTTGGTGACCCTAAACCTGATAGCAACAGTGAAATCATTACTATTCCCTGCCCTGCCTGTGGTTTTAATAATAACTTCTGGGGGAAGTTAGACAGTAATGGCTTTTTACTTGAGCATTTTGGTCGTCGCTGCCAAGGTTATTTCGAAGATGATGAAGGCACGCGTGAAGAGTGTGGCTATCGCTTTAGAGCCAAATACTGTAACGAGTGTGGTGCAGATAATGATATTGCAGCACGTATTTGCCATGAATGTGATGCGATCTTAGTTGATCCAGACAAAAAGCTAAAGGAAGCACTCAAATTAAAAGATGTTCGAATTCTCAACTGTATTGATTTGACGCTTACCGCAGGAAAAAACCAATTCGATAAGCCACAAATTAAGGTCACCTATTTAGGTGATGATGATTCTGAACTGCATGAAGTATGGCAAATGACGACTAAAAAACAGAAGCAATTATTTTTGAATAACTTTGTACGTCCTCATTTAGTGGATAGGCACCGTCCATTTGAAGAAACAACGGCAATAAAAATCGCGAATAACCAACACCGTTTTCGTCCACCGAGTTTTGTGATTGCTCGTAAACAAGGGAAGTTTTGGTCTATTCGCGATAAAATCTTTGAAGAGTAATTTAAATTATGATTGGTATTATCTAGAAAATTACCACAGCGAACGATAATTCATGTGACAAGAGCGGCACTGAGAGAACGCCTTATCAAGCGCGGCTCGTGCTGCCACTTCATCTTGCTCTACTGCAGCTTCGCTGATTAACATAAATTGCTGCGATAGCGTATTAAATTTAGCTTCAAATTCTGCTTTTTGGGCCCAAATTTTAGTCCGTGCTCGGCTGTTGTCTGCGCTGCCTTCTGGAAACAGGGTTTTCTGTTCTTCTACTGTTAAATGCGCACTTTGGGCTAACGGCATAATACGCTCCCAATCTAATGCATCTTTATCAAACTCATCATCCAATAAATCAGCCGTTGCATCGAGGTGCTGAAAATTATCTTGTCGAGTCTCTATCTCTTTAGTGTAATCCGCTGCTATTACGGAAAAAGAAAATAACGTAATTATCCCTATTTTTTTCATATTTGCCTCCATTCGTTTTTCTCTATCAGTCCACCATCCACTAATATTACATGCCGCGATGCTCTATTTTAACGGCAATTTCTTTACATTACCAAAATACTATTTAAAACACACGAAAATAGGTTGTTAGATAAATAATGGGGTGGTACTATTCGCGCTCGTTTTTCGAAACGAAAGTCTGTTAAGTTAGGTCGCTAAGCTTAATGGCATTTTTTTATTTTACTATTTTGAGAGTAAAGACTATGAAATTTGAAGCAGTAGTACGTACTGAACAAGGTAAGGGTGCGAGCCGCCGCCTTCGTCACGCTGGTAAATTCCCTGCAATCGTTTACGGTGGCACAGAAGCTCCAGTATCAATCGAACTAATCCACAGTGATATCATCAACCAAATGGATAAGCCTGAATTTTACGAAGCAATTGAGCTAGTAATCGATGGCGCTACTGTTAAGGTTAAACCGCAAGACGTTCAACGTCACGCGTTTAAGCCTAAAGTTGAGCACATGGACTTCATCCGCATCTAATTCGAGTCTGTTTTATTCTTTTGCATTATGTTATTTCTTTCTTACCAATTGAAATAACAACCCCTTTAAAGCCCTGATATTACCAGTATCGGGGCTTTAATCTATCTGACGCACACGATTATAGAATCTCCCAATTCTCTTCTGCTTAAAAACTAAGATCCCCTTCTCATTTTGTATTCTAAATTATAAGACAACAGTAATTGGACAGTGTTTTTTACGTTTTACTGACAATATTGGGGTATTCTCTTCTATACTTCGGTGTATTAAAAAAAGTTAAACTTCATAAACCAGTTAGGAGTTAAAATGAAAAAATTATTAGTGGCTGTATCTCTACCTGTATTAATGGCTGCATGTGCAAGCAATGGCGATAATCTAATGGCTGACGCTCAAGTTTCTGCTGACATGCTTCAACACCACAACTGGCAGTTAACGCAAGTTGATGGTAAAGACATTACTACTCCTGAAAGAATGGAAGCTCCACGTCTTGAAATTGGCGAGAAAATGACAGCTAATGGTAACGCTGGCTGTAACAACTTCTTTGGTCAAGGTGAGTTAAACGCTGAAGGTCAATTCCGTATTGAAAAAATGGGAATGACAATGAAGATGTGTATGGGCGATGTAATGACAACTGAACAAGTTATGTCTAGTACTCTATCTACATGGAGCGACATTACACTGACTAAAGAAAACTTGATCCTTAAAGGTCAAGAGCATGAGCTAACTTTCACACTGCGTGATTGGGTAAACTAATCAAGTTGTGTTAATACCAATTCCATTAATTATCTGATCTAATTAGTTACATTGGTATAAATCTATCTTCGATCTAACCAATCTGAAGATACAAAAAAACCGGTGAATTCCCCTCACCGGTTTTTTATTGTTTGTTATTTCTAAGCTTCAGTCCAACGCTTAAAGATAAGCGATGTATTGATACCACCAAACGCAAAGTTATTGCTCATAATGTAATTACAATCAAGCTCACGACCAGTGCCTGTAATGTAATCAAGCTTGCCACAGCGCTCATCTACAGTATGTAGATTCAAGGTTGGGCTAAACCAATTGTTACGCATCATCTCTATCGATAACCACGCTTCAATCGCGCCACAAGCACCCAGCGTATGACCGAAGTAAGATTTCAATGAACTAATTGGCATTGATGAACCAAATACGTTTTCTGTTGCTGTACTCTCTGCAATATCACCTCGCTCGGTTGCTGTACCGTGCGCTGACACATAACCAATTTGTTCTGGAGATAAGTTCGCATCTTTCAATGACATTTCCATACACAGCTGCATGGTTTCCATTTGAGGTTGTGTCACATGAGCTGCATCGCAGTTACTTGCAAAACCGATCAATTCAGCATAAATCGTCGCACAACGTGCTTTTGCGTGCTCGTATTCTTCAAGTACTAGTGCACCTGCGCCTTCACCAATAACTAGACCATCTCGATCTTTATCATATGGACTTGGCGATGTTTTAGGCTCATTATTTTTTAAGCTAGTTGCAAATAATGTATCAAATACGGCTGATTCTGTTGGGCATAACTCTTCTGCACCACCTGCAACCATTGCAGTTTGGTAACCGTGTTTAATGGCTTCATACGCATAACCAATCGCTTGGCTACCCGAAGTACACGCACTGCTTGTTGGGATAACACGACCACGTAAGCCAAAGAATAACCCTACGTTTACCGCAGCGGTGTGAGGCATCATTTTCACATAAGTTGTTGCTGTAATCGCTTTAGTACTTTTCTCGCTTAGCATGACCCCAAAAGCGCCTACGGCATCAGTTGAGCCCGTTGATGAGCCAAAAGCAATACCTGTTTGACCGTTGGTTAGAACGTCATTACCAATCAAACCGCTTTGCTCTAACGCCTGCTCAGAAGCAACAGTGGATAATAATGACACTCGCCCCATTGAGCGGATCTTTTTACGAGTGTAATGCTTTGGTAAAGTAAAGTTATCAATCGGTGCTGCAAGCTTAGTGTTAAGGCCATCATAAACCTCAAAACTTGGCATATATTGAGTGGCATTTTCACACTTACGCAAGTTTTCGCCTACGGTGTTCCAATCGCTGCCTAGCGCTGTTACGCCCGACATGCCAGTTACCACAACACGACGACTCATACTAAACCACCATTAATAGAGATAACTTGGCGAGTCACATAACCCGCAACATCTGACATTAGGTAACTAACAAGCCCTGCAACCTCTTCAGGATCACCCATTCGACGTAATGGCACTTGCGGTAATGCATGCTCTTTTACATGTTCATCAACCATACCGGTATCAATCAAACCTGGAGCGACACAGTTTACTGTAATTTTTCGTTTTGCAAGTTCAAGCGCTAACGATTTCGTAGCACCAATCACGCCTGCTTTAGCGGCGCTATAGTTGGTTTGACCACGGTTACCAACAATACCAGACACTGATGCCAACGTGACAATACGTCCGCCTTTACGCTTTTGAACCATAGGCATAACACAAGGGTGAAGAACATTATAGAAACTGTCTAGGTTAGTATGAATAACGCTGTCCCACTCTCCTTCTGTCATTGCTGGAAAAGCGGTATCACGAGTAATTCCCGCATTACTCACAACGCCGTAATACGCACCATTCACTTCGATGTCATGTTCAAGCATAAGTCGACATTGAACACGATCACTAATGTCAAACTGAATTAAGCGACCTGCGCCGCCGTTCTCTTCAATTGTCGCTAATGTTTGTTCAGCTCCTGCTTTATCACTCATATAGTGAACAACCACAAAGAAACCATCTTTTGCTAACTGTTCTGAAATTGCGCGACCAATCCCCTTACTGGCTCCGGTCACTAATACTTGTCTCATCATGATTCCCTCTACTACTTGTCTTGCTTAGGAGCTAAAAGCTCTTCTAATTTTTCTTCTGTTGGCACGAATACGTTTAATTGACTTGACGCTATTTGCTGGCTATTACATTCAATATAACAACTGAATACCGCCATGCCATTATTCTCTAAGATTTGCTCTGCAAAAATGTCGAGTGTGTCGCCTTGCTGAAATTCACTGCACTCTGCTTTATATTTTCGACTGCCAAGCAAAAAGCCTATTGGGGACTTATTGCCTTTTTTCCATGCATGATAACCAGACCATCCAGCGACACTTTGTGCCATAAACTCAATGCCTACCCATGCAGGAATCGTGTTGGTTTCATGATTAAAAAAGACGTTCTTATCACTAATAATGACTTGGCAGTGAATAGACAGCTCTTGAACATCAATCAACTTATCAACTAACGCTAATGGCGTATCATGAGGCAAAAGGTCGATTAAATCAGGAATAGTACTCATGATTGATATCCAAAAATTAAACTGATGTTATTGCCACCAAAAGCAAATGAATTACTGATGATTGCTTTCTTTTCTAATACGTGATTAGTCACTAAATTAATGTCGGCTAACTCGGTATCTTTTTCACCGTCATTAATTTGCATTGGCAAGGGTAAGTTAAATTTTAGTATGTGCCAGCAAATCGATGCTTCAATAATGCCAGCGGCACCTAACGTGTGCCCTGTGAGTGGTTTAGTTGAGCTGATTGGTGTTTGCGAACCAAATACGGCATAGGCGGCTTTTGATTCCATCGCATCATTTAATGGGGTCGCTGTTCCGTGAGCATTAATATAACCAATTTCAGAAGCATTAAGTCCTGCATCTTTTAATGCTTTTTCCATCGCTTCTATTGCGCCTTTTCCTTCTGGGTGTGGCGCTGAAATATGGTGGGCATCAGAACTATCACCAACCCCAAGTAAGGCTATGGGGTCATCGGAATCTTTCTGCTCTGCGCTTAATAGCATGTAGGCACTGGCTTCACCAATATTAATCCCTTTTCGATTAGGACTAAATGGTAAGCAGTGTTCATTTGATAACGCTTCTAAACTATTAAAGCCGTTAAGGGTTAATTTGCATAGAGAATCTGTTCCACCAACAATAATCGCATCAACAAAGCCTGATTTCAATAATCGTTTCGCTGATAAAAATACTCTTCCACTCGAAGAACACGCCGTTGAGATTGCATACGTAGGGCCAGAAAGATCCAAATATCGAGCAACAAACTCAGCAGGGTTTCCTAATTCTTGTTTACGATAGTGGTAACCAGCAGAGAAAGCTCCTGATTGCAATTTCTCACTCAGTGCAATTTCTCCGTCAGAGATCCCCGACGTACTTGTCCCGACAACAACAGCAATACGATCCGCGCCGTACTTTGCTTTCGCTTCTTGGATTTGAGGTTCTATTTGCTGCAATGCTGAAAGCACTAATTGGTTATTTCGGGTATTAAACCCAGATAGACTCGACGGTACTTCTGGCAACTCACCTTCTGCTTTGCCAACAACAGTTGATTTACCATCATTTAACCACCCACCTTCTGCTCTCATTGATGGGGCTTTATTTCCACTAAGAGACTGATGAATATCACTTGTCTCTTTACCTAATGCTGAATGCGAACCACAGGCATGAATATATACAGGGAAATCACTCATTTTATTTATCCATTATTCTTTGAGTTTGCGCTTCTATGAATGTGAAAACGTTTTAATTTTAATGACGTAACCTAAATGAGGACTGGTTAACAAAATGTCACCATCAAACTTATTTTTAATTGAATCATAACGAATATCTAATACCGTTTTACCGGTATCATCAACCAAAATTCGATGATTATCACCCTCACTTAATTTCCACCCAATGCTATCTAATGATGCCTGCCAAGACTCGATTGGCCACAAGGTAATCATAACATTGAATAAAACTTGCTCTGGTGGAGGTAATGTCTCAGAAAGCCCAGCCATAACATAAGTATCTAATGTTAAGCCATCATAATCTAAGCTAAGTAATCGTGAGCCCCATGAAGCAAAACCCGCGAGAACAAGGTCATTACCTGTCAGTTGCAATTGAACTGGAAGTTGTTGTTTCTTACCTTGAAATTCTACTGAGATTAACTGGCTTAATGATAAGTCACTGCCATATTGAGCCGGTTGAGGAAGCGTAATAAATTTACGTTGAGCAACCTCTACTTGATTAGCTTGTTTAATCGGTTTTGATGTACATCCCATCAGGATAAACGGCAAAATAAAGACGCTAAAATAACGAAGTACTGCACGTTGGTTCATCATTATTTCTCTCTTCTATTAGGTAAATGATACAGAGGTAACTGACTTAATGGTGCGAGTAACCAAGCCACAATGATACCTGTTAATACTGTGATACCAAAACTGTGTATTGCTTGGGTTTCGCTTAATGCTAATAGCCCAAAAGAAAGGATGGTGGTTAGCGCTGATAATGAAATCGCTAATAACGTGCTTTCTCTGTGCGAGTGATCTCCTTGCTTATTCTGCTCAGCAAAGAAAAGGGTGTAATCAATCCCTATTCCCAATATCAACATCAAGGCTAATAAATTAAACAGATTTAGTGGTACTCCGGTTAATATCGTAACCGCCAATCCTGCGCACCCAGCAATAAAAGGGGGTAATACAATTAAGAAAGCTTGCTTTACTTTATAACGAGGTAGCAACAATAAAAATATCGCAAGATACGCCATCAATAACAGTTCAGTAATTCGTTGTCGGTATTGAGCAAACAAAGTAGAAATCTCTTCTGCTTTATTAAGGTAAGTGACGCCATTATCTTGGGCAAAATCACTTAATGCTGCGCTATCAACCTCTTGATTAAAGGTAATAACAGATGCGAATACATTATCAATTTTCCCAAGCCACAAGAAACCTACGCTCTCTGAAATTGGAGATGCTAAAAACCCTTTAATCGTAAGCGCGTTATATGGTTGTAATTGGGGCAATGCTTTCTTTTGTTGTATTACTTCCTGATAAGTACTCGTTTGAGTTCGGTATAAATCATTAACCAGTTGGTAATTTGCTTGCTGTGTTTTTTGCGAAGGTACATAACGGCTGATAGATTGAAACCCACCAAACCCCTGTTCTTGATCCAACTCATGTGAGATTGTCTCTAATTTCTGTAACAGCCCTTCTTCTGAGTTATCTCGAACCAATAATAATTGTTGAGATCCCCCAACACCGGTAATGCTTTTGATCTCTCTTTCTTGTTGCTGCAGCGCTTGTGGTAAAGCTTGAAGTTGACGAATATCATCATCGTACTTTGCTTGTGTAACCCCAAAAACAGCAGCGACTAATAAGCTTAATGGTAACACTAATCGCAGCAAAGGTTGCTGCCACACAAGTAACCATTGACTTAATGCTCGTTGAGCAGGGATAACATGATAGTTACTTGGCTTACTTGCAAGTAACGGATACCAACACACAACGGTAAAATAAGCAGCAGTTAACCCGATGGCTGAGAATAGCGATAATTGTTGTAAGCCTGGGAATGGCGCAATTAGCATACCTAGATACCCAATCAAACTTGTGATTAGCCCTAAGGTAATTGCTGGAAAAAGTTGTTTTATACCCTCAGCTGAATTCCATTTTGCACTGGCATTCAGGCGATCAGTTAAAAAATGAAAGGCATAATCAATAGAGACGCCTATCAAGCTAGCACCAAATACCAAGCTAAATAAATGGATTGAACCAAAGAAGGCAATCGTTAATACATAAGCGCAGAATAAACCTGTCGTAATAGACAATAGAGCAAGCGCTAATGGCATGGCACTTCTGTATACGACCAGAACTAAAACAAGAATACCGATCAAAGATCCAAGCCCAATAGTACTTATCTCACCTTTTGCACTTTCTGTACCATGAGCAGCATAGAAAATAACGCCTGTATGCTGCACATCAACCGAGAATTGCTTCTGTATGCTCTGCTCTAATGCCATTAAATCAGGCAATTGCCGCTGTAAAGAAAGTTGATAAGATGATCCAGCAAGATCGGCGGTGATCACAATGTATTTATGATCATCAACCGTTACTGTGAGATAACCATTTTTTATTTTAATGTTGCCAGAGCTTGTTGTTAAACCCGACAAGTAGTCTCTGAATAATAGAAATGGATCATTTTCTAATTCAAGCCCTGTCACACCCGAAAAAGGGTTATACAGCGCTTGTAATACCTGTTGAACTTGTTGCTCTGGTGCTGAGGTTAATTGCTGCTGTTGTTTTTCAGTTAATAACTGAGCGCGAGCAGGAAAATAATATTGACCCCACGCTTGCTGCTGGTCTTTACTTACTGTTTCTGTAACAGAATCAAATAAAGGCAGCTCTTTTAAGGCAGCACTAAATTGCTCAACAGCATTGATGAGTTTTTTATTGTCATTCTGCTTTTGACGAACAACAAACACCACTTTATCACTCATGGTATTTGCTATGGTATCAAACGCGTGTTGAGCAACCTTATCTTGTTGATTATCAGGCAGTAGCGCTAATATATTGGTCTCGACAGGAAGAACGCCCTTTGTGTTGGCTTGATAAACAAATAGACCAACAAGTCCTAAAATTATCAATAACCAACTTAAAGCAAACTGTCGAGGCTTGAACCAGTTAGAAGGCAAATGCACGTAACTCTTCTTCTGTTAATGTAATTGGTTTGGTTGATTGCTTAGTAAACAGCATTTCTGTTACGTCACCACGAGCTTCACTTAACACAACGCGATTCAAGTAAGTACCGCCTTCGATTTTGATCGATTTAAACACACTATCAATCGGTGATGTGGTTGGTGTTAATAACAACGTCCATGCTTCTTTTTCGCCCGATAACGTTAAGGTGAAATTTTCCTTAATCGCATCAGTATCACCCTTAAATAACGAAAGGAATAATCGCGTAAAGTAGAATGCCATTGGGTTTTGAGTGTCATTCATCACTTGGGCTTCACCATTTATTAACTGACGAAGTTTATTCTGCGTTAACGTCAATGTAATAGGGAATGGTTTAGTTTGTTGCCATAACAACCCTTTCTCATGATCCAATAAAAAAGACCCTGATGTTAATAGTGGCTGACTGAACATTTGCATCGTTCTAACTTGCTGAAAGTCACCACGTACTAACGCTGACTGAGCGAGTTGCTGCTGTAAATCATTTACATCAAAAGCAAAACTATTTGCACTGAATAAAACGCTTAACGACAATAACAAGGTTGAGATGTATCGTTTAATGCTATGCATTCTGGTAAGCCTCTACTTTATCGGTAAATGCTTTAGGTGATACAAAGCACATTTCGTCGTTTTTCATCTCAACAGCAACCTGCATCGTATGCCCTCTTGTCATTCTGACTCCAGATTCCGCATCATAGATAACATAATCTACACGCATACGGTTCTCCCATTCAGTCAGTGTTGCCACCACTCGAATAGTGTGGTCGTAACGTATGGATTTAGTGTATCGGACACCAACATCAATGATTGGCCAGAGATAACCAGATTCAACCATATCGTTATAACTGTATCCGATTTTTTTCAGCATCTCATGACGAGCAGTTTCAAAAAATCGGAAATAGTTTCCGTGGTAAATGATGCCCATTGGGTCCGCATCTTGAAAAGCAGTTGTGATCAACACTTCTGAACTTAATACGTTCAACGTTGATGATCCATCAGCATTAATCACAGTGTTTGACATTAATATAGCGTCCAATGTTGTTGTTGAATTTTAGTAATAATATTGCGTAGGTCTTGTTCTAACGGGCGATCTTCATCTACAAAAGCAAATTCAGATAAGACCGCATCACGCATGGTTTTCAGCTCAACACTTAACTCATCATCACTTAGTTCGCCTTGTCTCTCACGTAACACTAACGCTTGAGTTGCCGCTAATAGAGAAGCTGAAGTTACTTGCTCAGTTAACTGAAGAACACGTAAGCAATCACGAGAAGCAATGGTCCCCATACTCACTTTATCTTGGTTGTGACATTCTGTTGAACGAGAGAATACACTTGCTGGCATCGTGCCTTTAAGTGCTTCTGCTGTCCACGCTGAAATACCAATTTGTACCGCTTTAAAGCCATGGTTAATTGGTTTACGAGCGCCAGTTGCGCCAGTTAGGTTGAATGGTAGGCCGTTGTTGAATTTATAATCCATTAACTGTGCCATTTGGCGATCAAGTAGATCAGCAATGTTAGCAACCGCTGTTTTCAGCATGTCCATCGCCATAGCAATGTGACCACCGTAGAAATGACCGCCATGAAGAACACGCTCATTATCACCATCAATAATTGGGTTATCGTTAGCACTGTTCAATTCGTTCTCAATCATTTGACGTAAGAACGGTAGGCTATCTTGAAGAACCCCAATAACGTGAGGCGCACAGCGCAAAGAATAACGGTCTTGCAGACGATCACTGTTTCTTGGTGGTGTTTCGTTGTGTAAATCAGAACGTAACCACGAAGCGATTTGTTGTTGACCCGGATGCGGTTTTACGGCAAATAATGCTTCGTCAAAGTGAAAGTCATTACCTTGCATGCCAACAGAAACCATTGCGGTGATCTTGGTTGCCATTTGCGCTAGGTACTCAGCACGTTTATAGGCTAAACATGCCAACGCCGTCATTACTGACGTACCATTCATTAACGCTAAACCTTCTTTTGGCTTCAACTTAATTGGTGTGATATTTAATTCTTTAAAGACATCAGCCGTTGCGCGAATTTCACCTTTATAGATCACTTCACGCTCACCAATCAGAGCTGCTGCAAGGTAAGAAAGCGGCGTTAAATCACCACTTGCGCCCACTGAACCTTCTTGAGGAATTCGTGGTGAAATACCATGATTAATAAGCGTTACAATTTGATTTAATAAATCATGAGTTACGCCTGATACGCCTTGCGATAACGAACACAAACGAGTGGCTAATACCGCACGTGCTTGTTGTTCATCTAGGTTCTCACCTAAACCACAACCATGAAAGCGAGTTAAATGTAATGGCAACTCATCCACTAAGTCCATTGGGATAGCAACCGTACAAGAATCTCCGTACCCGGTTGTCACACCATAAATCACGCCTTCTTCTTTTAAAAGACGCTCTAAGAACTCAACACCACGGTCAATTTTAGCAGTAAATGCATCAGAGTTATTAAGTTGTGCATCAGCACCATTTGCAATTTCAACAACGTCTTCAATCGTCAGACGTCCCTTACCAAATGTAATTGAATTAGTTGTCATCTTTCTTTCCAGTTAACTGCCAAAAATTAAAAAAGTTATACCACTGCGATGGTGCTTTCAGTGTGAAATGCTCCAATCGTTGGGCATAATTTTGTACGACTTCTTGCAAAGCTTCTTCTCGCTTACCGCGAGGTAATGTAATTTGTTCTGAGAACGGTTCAAAATACACATCAAAACGTGGCTCTTTTTGTGAATCATCACGCAAGCCAAACATAAGGTAAACCGGTTGTTTTAAGATAGAAGCCAGCATAAATGGCCCCTGCGGGAATGGCGCTGGTTTGCCTAGGAAGTCCGCCCAAATAACACGATCTTCTTTAGTCACTGAAGTACGATCACCAACAATAACAATCCACTCACCTGCATCTATCTTTTGCTGTAATAAAATAGCGGTATCAGGCCCCATTTTACTGACTTGAATCACATTAACCTCAGATTGAGGATTAACCGTTTTCATTACTGCATTAAAACGCTCTGCATGTTCAGTAAACACCAGTGCGTTAATTTTAAGATCTTTGTGTCGACGACTCAGAGCACGACATAACTCTAGGTTACCCAAATGTGAACCTAACATTACGATGCCTTTTTCACGTTGAGATAACGCTTCATAATGCTCAGTACCATGCACAATTAAATTCTTTTCAGAAAAATCACCACGCCATGCCGCCAGTTTATCTAACATAGTTTCACCAAATGAAACTAAATGACGATAAGGAGTGAGTTTGTCAGGCAGTGCAATGCCTTTAACCCGAGCGTAGGCATTTACTTGTTGAATAAAATCATCAGACGCTTGTTTTACAGAGCCACCACGTAAGTAGTAATACGCCATCACTGGCTTAAGTAATAACGAGAAAACACGACGACCAAAAGTAGAATACACCCACAACAACAACTGCATTCCGATGATAGTGCCACGCTCAGCATGAGACGACCAATGATCGTCTTGTATGGCTTTTCGTTTTAATAATGACGGGATTCGTGGCAGCATGCCAAAAAACAACTTAGTGTGCATCCAACTGATTTTAACGTTATCCCATAAAGCATCAAAATGAGAGATGCCATCTTCAGGGTAAATTACACGTGTGTTGATAAAACGGATATCTGTATCATTCCAATACATACGGACCATTATTTCGGTATCAAAATCCATTCTTCGTCCCAAAACGGCACGTTCAAGAACACTGATCGTTGGGCCTATTGGGTAAGAACGAAAGCCACACATACTGTCTTTAATCGCAAAAGAAAGCGTCTCTATCCATACCCAAACATGGGTGACATAGCGTCCATACAAACGAGATTTAGGCACGCTTTCATCATAGATTGGCTGACCAGAGATCAAGGCTGTCGGATAGGTTTGCGACTCTTGAATTAGCTTAGGCAATGCATCTAAATCATGTTGACCATCGGCATCAATTTGAATCGCATGGCTAAAACTTTGCTGATAAGCCGCTTCAATTCCTGCAATAACCGCCCCGCCTTTTCCTTGATTCTTAGCCAATGTAATTAGGGTTACATCATCATGAAATGCTTCCACATCCGCTAGAGTTTTTTTTGTCTCAGGCTGACTGCCATCATCAACAATAAGTATTGGATAACCAAAAGCCATTAATGATTCAACAACCGCAGGCATTGTCGCACCATGGTTATAGCAAGGGATAAGAAAACAAGGACGAAAAGTTGTCATTATTGTTGTCCTAATAAAATACGTCCAGAAGAGTGTTTACTTAGATTATCGTCATGCTTAGAACTAAAAGAAAAATACAGTTTCTCTTTATCTTTAATCCACTTTAACTCTAGTTCAACATGAGTATTCGGCAGGATTGGTTCTTGAAACTTCAGAACTTCCATCCCTTTAAAGACAGAATTTGCCTGCAAATATTTTTGACCATAATAAATAGCCCAATCCACCTGGGTCACACCGGGTAATAATGGGTGATTAGGAAAATGCCCCGTAAAATCTAAAAGATCATCATCCACTCGCATAGAAATAACTATGCTAGATTGATTGTCATCTTGAACTGACAGCTCAGTCGAAATAATTGTCGGTTTACGTTTTGTCATGAGTGCTTCTTTTAATCATTAACATCATTAAATAGCTGCTGTAAGTCGTGCATTTGACGCTTACCTTGGCTATTCAATGGAATTTCTTTAACCGCCCTAAAGCGACGTGGAATACCAACAGGTTCTAACCACTCTCTTAATTCAGAGCGTAACTTTAACCAAAACTTACCTTTAGAGCCTTGTTGTATTGATTTGTTCCCTGCATCTGAAAGAACGATAACCGCACCCAACACGGTACGTTTCGCTTCTTCCATTGGGATCACAGCCGCTTCATTAATCCATTCAAGCTGCATTAAACGTTTTTCAACTTCAGTCAGTGAAAGCCGTTTCTCTTCAATTTTAATGACTCTATCGACTCGCCCTTTTAGCATGAACTGTCCATTATCTAACAAATCACAGTAATCACTGGTCGGATACCAAAGCTCATCATCAATAAACGGAGATAACAGCTCTAAGCAATGTTCGATATTCAATCGTGCTTTATGAGAAGGGAAAAAAGTCCATAATGATGTCGGCTCAACCTGTTGTCGATAACCTACCCCACCCGTTTCGGTACTCCCATAAACTTCAAACGGACGCAAAGATAATTTCTGCTCGCTTTGGTCTGCCCCTTCAATGGCTAACGGGCCACCAGAAGAAAATACCATTTGATAACGATTGTAACCTTCATGATCAGCAAGGCGCTTTAATAATGCAGGGCTGCAAATTAGCGTCTTCTGATGTTCTGGGCGATGAGATAAAATTTGCTCAGGATAAGCAAAATTATTACAACTGAATGCACGCCCTGCACATAATGGCCATAGTACTCTGAATAATAAGCCGTAAATATGTTGGTGAGAAACAGTGCTGTAAATCTCTGATGAGCCGAGTTGATTACCCCAAAGTGACTCGAGTTGTTGAATTTCGTTATCCAACAATTGCAGCGTTTTTTTAATTGGCTTTGGCGTATCAGTAGAGCCTGATGTAAATAAAGTAAGGCAAACTTGATTCAATACTAATGGAGATAACGGAACAGAGGCATCAGTAGTAATATTTAAATACTCTACATGCCTTTCACATGGCATGATTTGAATAATGTCATCATGCAATAGTGCATCAAAATGTTCAGACAATTCAGTGAGTGCCGCGGGTTGATGGTTGCCCGGTAAAATGATGTGCTTATTAGCATGAGCTAGCGCAAGAAAAGAAACAGCAAATTGATAACTGTCATCAAAACACAGCGCCCACTTAGTCTCTGGTTGATGCGAAAGAAAGCCACATACTCGTTGAACGTCCGCTTGAAATCTCTGATAGCTAATATGATTATGCTGTTCATCAAAGCAGACGACATGAGTAAGAGTGTTTTGTAAAACTACATCAGAGAGAGATTGATAACTCATACTTCTTTTCTCTTTATCCATTGACGAACTAACCATTCACTAACAAACAAGGTGCCAATCAATAAATAGCTAATAAAACCGTTATACAACATCCATACTTTCATATCTAAAAAGCAGGTAGAAAGTGAAATAGAACCATTAATAACAAAAAATACACACCACACTTTTGTGACTGTTCGAGTGTACGCAACACCACTAGGTGGAAGATCTGGTTCTTGAAGGCGAGCAAATCGCTCTATCATGCTTTGTGGCTGAAATAGACTCCAACAAAAGACGATAAACATAACCACGTTGACAATAACAGGGTAGAAAGTAAACCACCCTTCAGAGCGAAATACCCAACCAAGACCAGCAAGAATAATCCCTGCCGCTCCACTAATCATCGCGATGTATTTAAGCTCTTTAATTGGAACCTGTTTGCCACCGACCATTCGCACTACAAACAACACCGCCAGCACGCCTGCTACTGTCGTAATTCCACCAAAATGGAGACCGTAGTAAACCGCTAGCGGATAAGCAAGCAGTGCAATGGCTGACAATACCGTCAGCCAACGCATTATTTTAGAAGTGCAGCGACAGAGTTAACTACATCTTCAACAGTACGAACCTCTTTAAATTCTTCTGGTTTGATTTTTTTGCCTGTTACTTTTTGTAAGTGAACAACCAAATCAACCGCATCGATACTGTCCAAATCAAGATCGGTATACAGTTGAGCATCAAGGGTAATATCTGCTTCATCGATTTCAAATAACTCAACTAATGCTGTCGTTACTTGTTCTAATACTTGTTCCTTATTTACATCTGTCATGACTTACTCTCTTACGCTTTATTTTCAGTAATGTAAGCAGCCAAGTTTGCTACTGACGCAAAATGTTCACGAGTTTGAGTATCGTCAGCATCTAATACTAGGTTGTACTGCTTTTTTATCGCTAAACCTAATTCTAAGGCATCAATAGAATCTAAACCTAAACCGTCACCAAATAATGGGGCTTCTGTTTCAATATCATCTACAGAGATATCTTCTAGGTTAAGCGCTTCAATAATTAATTGTTTAATTTCGTTATGTAATACTTCCATCAATAACCTACTTATTTTCTTTTGATGTTTTAAATTTATTTTGTGGATACAAGGCTGTATCTAAAAATCGATTTACGTTTCGAGCCGCTGACGACGAAGAATCAGCGTCTTCAATGTATGGAGCAATGGCTACCTTATCTTTCACTTGCACATGAAAGAATGGGCGCACATCTGGAACTTGATACCATTTTGCTTCTTTAGTTAAGAAACTTGGCGTTACCGTGACATGAATAATGCGTAAATCACTTTCACTACGAACGGCTATTTGTGCCGCGCCACGCTGCAGTTTAGATTTAATACCAGATGTTGTCCGTGTTCCTTCAGGGAAAACTAACAATACATTTCCTGAATTTAACTTATCTGAACACTCTTCTAAAAATGCTTCTGGTTCACGATTTGGAATATACCCCGCAGCTCTCACTATCCCGCGAATAAAAGGATTATGCCATAGCGCCGCTTTTACAATGCAGTCACATTGCGGTAATTGTGAAGCAATTAAAACATAATCAATCAAGCTAGGATGATTAGCGATAATTAAACAGCTTTTATCATTTTTTAAGAGCTCAGCACCGTCAAACTGATAACGAATAGCACGACTGTAATGCATGGTTTTACAAAACAATAAAAAGCTACGTTGAATAATCAATTGCACACGCATCTCTCGTTGTTGCGCATTCTTTGCGGTAAACGTAAGCGTAGGAAAAATGATAAATGTTAAACACAGCGCGCCAATACCAAAAAGAGAGAAGCAAAGCCCTGTTGCCACTATTCGCCAATATTTATCTATCCGTGAAAATACCGTCATTTATTTATTACGAGTCCATATCCATTGGATTGATTGACTATTAACCTTCCATTGATCATTTGATCCTACTAAGTTAGCAATACATTGCAACCCATGAGGTAAAACTTCGGGGCTAACTGATGGTTTATTGCTCCACTCAACCCGAATATCTTCTCCAACGCTTAAAATCAGCCCTAATGCATAACCCTGATACGCTTCTTTCTCGAATATTTCATAATGAGAAGGAAGCGGCTCATCAAAATCAACAACGAGAACGCGATGATTAGGATTGTCATATAAATATGCGGATGCTTCGATTAATGCAGAGTGGAACGTGTTCTCTCCAGCAGCAATAGACGTCACAGGAATGGATTCTTTTGCAGTAATAGTAAATAAGCCAGCCGCCGTATTATGCACTGACTGAGAAAATGCCATTGGAGAGGCATCATTTCCATTTAAAATATCTTCTAATAATGCACTGGTTCTTGTCAGTTCACCGTGACGACTGGCAAATACCAAATAATCCACATTTTGATTTTCAATTAATCGTAAAGCAGTTTGAACGGCTAATTTACTTAATGAGCTCATTCTACGTCGTGCCATTGCAGGAATTTTATCAACTGACGCTTTTTCACCTTTCGGCCAAGTGAAGTTAGTTTCTTGCCATTGTTGCCACGCAGTTTTGCTTTCTATGCCTGCCGAAATTGCGTGCCAATCGATAATATTAAAATTTGCGTATGCCATGATGCCCACTAATAGTAAAAACATTACATTTTGTAACTCTACTCGTATAGGATATATGAATTCAGTGACTTGGCGCAAATACAAAAACGGCAAGCCATTCTGTAAAAAAACATAAAAATAGATAATTAAAGGATATTAACGATGAAAATTTCAGCACCATTATTGCTAACGAGTGGCTTATTATTTTTATCCGGATGTACCAATGTTATGACATTAAATGATGCTAAAACTGGTGATGATTTATTACAAACCAACAAGCAAGTTTATACTTTGGTAAACTTGCACCCAGACGCTAGCCGACTTAAGCTTTATTCGGTTAATTATCAACAAGATGGTTTAATACCATTATGCACAAAAGTAGATATAGTTAATGTTCAAAACAAGCGCCTTACCTTTAAAATAGACGGGGCTGATGGACAATACGTTCTTGATAAACACAGCTCATCTCCTGACTTTTCAACGTATTTAAGTCACTATTTTGGTACAGAATGTAACACCTCAAAAATACAAAAACTCAGTATATTAGACCAGCAAGGGATCAAAGAAGGTATTGCCAAAGAAGGCATGACAAAAGAAGGGGTGAAATATGCGATCGGCTTCCCACCAGAACATAAAACTCCAGATTTAAATAGTGATGAATGGCTATATTGGAAAAACCGATTTAATACATTCAGAGTCGAATTCAAAGATAATCTCGTTTCTAATATCGTTGATTAATCGACTGTTCTTTATTTCATATCGGTGGTTTCTTGCTTTTGAACAAAGTTTCACTTTAAACCCCTGATATGATCCATTCATCTTCTAATAATATGGTTAATTTCGTGACTCAATATAAAAATGACCCTTTCAACGCACTAGAAGCCAAGACTGAAGCTCAAAAACTGTCTTTTGCCCCTATCGTTTTCCATACCGCTCGTACACTTAGAGATCTTGGTATCCTCGCAGCACTTGATAAAGCAGCAAGCCAAGGTCTAAACGCAAAACAACTAGTAGAAGATACTGGCGTGTCTGAATACGGTGTTAAAGTTCTTCTTGATATGGCACTTAGCGCACATATCGTGACATGGAATGAGCCTAATTATATCCTTGCCAACTTAGGTCACTTTTTATTACACGACGGCATGACTAATGCTAATTTAGATTTCACCGCGGATGTTTGTTACGCTGCAATGATGCACCTAACCGAAGCAATTCAAGAAGGCACTCCTGCGGGCTTAAAAGAGCTTGGGGACTGGCCAACGATTTACGAAGGCTTATCTCGATTACCTGAGAAAGCAAAAGAAAGTTGGTTTAAGTTTGATCATTTCTATTCTGACCGTTCATTCCCTATTTTATTAGAAAAAGTATTAAGTCAAAAACCAAAACGTCTTTTTGATATCGGCGGTAACACGGGTAAATGGGCCTTACAGTGCTGTAATTACGATAAAGATGTTGAAGTAACGATTATTGACCTTCCACAGCAAATTGAAATGGCATTAAAAAATGCAAAGCAACAAGGTTTTGCTGATCGTATTAACGGACACCCTACCAATATGCTTGATAAAACCCTGCCATTACCTCAAGGGGCTGATGTATGGTGGATGAGTCAGTTTTTAGATTGCTTCTCTCCTATGGAAATTTTAAGTATCCTAAAACGCGTACGTGCAGCAATGTCGGATGGCGCTAAGGTATATATCTTAGAATTATTTTGGGACGCACAAAAATACGATGCTGCGTCATACAGCTTAAATGCGACTTCTTTATATTTTACCTGTTTAGCAAACGGTAATAGTCGCTTCTATCGCTGCAGTGATTTCTTGGAAATTATCGAAGAAGCGGGATTTGCTGTGGCTGAGCAAACCGATAATATTGGCTTAGGTCATACATTACTGGAACTTCGTGCTAAATAATCCTATTTTTAATTAATACGTCCATAACTATTATAAATATTTTTCATCATCACTTTAGTCTCTTTTCGCAACTTAAAGTGATGATTTTTGTCTTGATTAGGAGCGCTTGTGCTATCACCACAATCAACCCAAGTTGCCATCATTGGTGCTGGGCCATCAGGGGCTATTGCTGCTGCACTATTAAAAAAACATAATATTGATTGTGTTATTTTAGAAAAATCGACATTTCCTCGCTTTTCAATCGGGGAAAGTTTACTTCCTGCTTGCATGGAGTCGATAAAAAAGGCAGGAATGCTTGAAGCAGTAAAAAAAGCTAATTTCCAATATAAAGATGGTGCTGCTTTCCATTTTGACAGTACATTTACCTCATTTGATTTTACAGATAAATTTTCAAAGGGTGCTGGAACCACCTATCAAGTTCAACGTGGTAACTTTGATAAAGTGCTGGCAGATAGCGCAGAAGTGCAAGGGGTTGAGATCCGCTACCAACATGAAATTACTGATGTTGATGTATCTCAAACTAAAGCACTGCTTTCTGTTTTAGATAGCGATGGTACCCCTTATCAAATTGAAGCTGATTTTGTATTAGATGCAAGTGGGTTTGGGCGTGTGTTACCGAAGCTACTAGATCTTGAAGAACCTTCCTGTCTTCCACCACGAAAAGCTATTTTTACTCATATCAATGATAATATTACTGACATTAACTATGACAGAAATAAAATCCTTATCTCTGTACACCCAACCAACACACAAGTGTGGTATTGGTTAATTCCATTCAGTAATGGGACTTGCTCTTTTGGTGTCGTTGGTGAGCCTGAGTTTTTTGCAGATTACCCTAGCGATAATCTCCAGGCATTAAAGCAATTGGCAACTGAGGATAACAACCTCAAGCAATTACTTGCCAATGCCGAGTACCCAAACCCATCAGGTCAAATTATGGGTTACTCTGCGAATGTGACCAAGCTGTTTGATCGTAACTTTGCTCTTTTAGGTAATGCGGGAGAATTTCTTGATCCTGTATTTTCTTCTGGTGTAACCATTGCGATGAAATCAGCAGAGTTAGCAGCAGAGTTATTGGTTAAACAGTTCAATCAAGAAGAGGTTAATTGGCAAGTTGATTATTCAGACAAACTAATGAAGGGCGTAAATACATTTCGTTGTTATGTTGAAGGGTGGTATGAAGGAACTTTCCAAAACGTTATTTTTCACGAAGACCCTAATCCAAAAATTAAACAAATGATCAGCGCTATTTTGGCGGGTTATGCGTGGGATGAAGAGAATCCTTTTGTTGCTGAACCAGAACGCCGTTTAAAAGTGATCGCTGAATTATGTAAGCCATTAATTAAATAATTCAATACTCACTCCATGATAAAAAAAGGCATCCAACCTCTAGATTGGGTGCCTTTTATATTTTTGAGATATCAGCCTTATGCCTGCTCACTCTCGATAACCGCTTTGAGGCTATGTGGATGAAGCTTTATACACACACCTTGATATTTAAAAGCAACGGTATAATTTGCAATTCGCTCTGCATCACCCGATGGACAACTCTGTTTTACTTTAACGCCTAAAGACGCCAAGCTCTCCCACTTCTCTTCTAACATTGGAAACGTTTTAAATACATATTCCAAAAACGCTTCTTGAGAATTAACATCGCATGGGATGACCCACTCTACATGCTCCCAACCTTGCTGCGGATAACTTTTTTCACCAGGATATGGCAACTCTAAACATTCAATAGGCCAACCACTAACCTGTATAGGTTGATTAAAACCTAGAGCGATAATTGGACGACCATTGATCTCGTTATTTGACCATTCTTCTGCTTGTTGTAACCACGCTTGATGAGCTGCTTCTGCCACGTCTCGATCATTAATTCGTAACGCAATATGATCAGCTTGATAGTCAGTAAGATCTAATCCCAACACATCAAGTAAGCTTTGAATTCTATCCATAAACACAGGTAACGCATTAATTAACTGCTGAGGCTCTAATTGTTGTTGTTTTAATAATAACGATGACATGAAGGCAACCTAACGGTAAAAAAGAGAAACCGAATTGTATCAACCTCTTTACTTGATGTTTAGAGTCTTAAGAAAAAATAGCAGAAACTATTAAATATCCCCTGTTTTATTGCTATTATTAGCGACTATTTTGCTTTCCATGCAACAGCATTCCTGTTTAACAGCGATATGAAGGATAACTCTTTGAATATTCAATCACTTATTAACGACAAAGTTTCTCAAGCCTTAGAAGCAGCCGGCGCGCCAGCAGGCAGCCCTGCCGCAGTTCGTCAATCTGCAAAAGCTCAATTTGGTGACTACCAGGCTAACGGCGTAATGGGCGTAGCTAAACGACTAGGTACAAACCCACGAGAATTTGCTCAGAAAGTACTGGATGTTTTAGATCTTGATGGCATCGCTAGCAAAACTGAAATTGCAGGCCCTGGCTTTATCAATATTTTCTTGTCAGAAGAATTTCTAGCACAACAAGCAGAAGCCGCATTGGCTGATGAACGCCTAGGTGTTGCTAAAGAAGAACAACAAAATATCGTTGCCGATTACTCTGCGCCAAACGTTGCAAAAGAAATGCACGTGGGTCACTTACGTTCAACTATCATCGGCGATGCTGTTGTTCGTACTCTTGAGTTTTTAGGCCACAACGTTACTCGTGCTAACCACATCGGTGACTGGGGTACTCAATTTGGTATGCTTATCGCAAACCTTGAGCGCATCCAAAAAGAGAAAGGCGAAGTTTCTATGGAGCTGTCTGATCTTGAAGGTTTCTACCGTGAATCTAAAAAACTGTATGACGAAGACGAAGAGTTTGCCGTAACTGCCCGTGGTTACGTAGTTAAACTTCAAGGCGGCGATGAGTTCTGCGCAGAGATGTGGAAGAAACTTGTTGACGTTACTATGGTTCAAAACCAACGCAACTACGATCGTCTAAACGTATCACTTACTCGTGATAACGTAATGGGCGAAAGCATGTATAACAGTATGCTTGCTCCAATCGTTGCTGATCTTCAAAAACAAGGTCTAGCAGTTGAGAGTGATGGCGCTCAAGTTGTTTACCTTGACGAATATAAGAACAAAGATGGCGAGCCAATGGGCGTTATCGTTCAAAAACGTGATGGTGGCTTCCTTTACACAACAACAGATATCGCTTGTGCTAAATACCGTTTCGAAGAATTGAATGCTGATCGCGTTCTTTACTTCATCGACTCACGTCAACACCAACACCTAATGCAAGCATGGACTATCGTTCGTAAAGCAGGTTATGTTCCTGAGAGCGTATCTTTAGAACACCACGCTTTTGGTATGATGCTAGGTAAAGATGGTCGTCCATTTAAAACTCGTGCCGGTGGTACCGTTCGTCTGGCTGATCTTCTTGATGAAGCAGAACAACGCGCAACAACACTAATCGAAGAGAAAAATAAAGACCTATCAGCAGAAGAAAAAGCGAAGATTGCTACTACGGTTGCAATGGCCGCGGTTAAGTATTCTGATCTTTCTAAACACCGTACGACAGATTACATCTTCGATTGGGATAACATGCTTGCATTTGAAGGCAACACTGCGCCTTACATGCAATATGCTTACACTCGTGTCGCTTCTATCTTCAGCAAAGCTGGCTTGTCTATGGATGAGTTAACTGGTGAAGTTAAGATCACTGATGAAAAAGAAAAAGCACTTGTTTCTAAATTAATGCAATTTGAAGAGGCAGTTCAAGCAGTGGCAAGTGAAGGTCAACCTCACTTAATGTGTGCTTACCTATTTGAACTTGCTGGTCAGTTCTCTAGCTTCTACGAAGCATGCCCTATCCTCAACAACGAAGACGAAGCTGTTAAACAAAGCCGCTTGAAACTAGCTGCATTAACAGCTAAAACGATCAAGCAAGGTCTAGACTTATTAGGTATTGAAACGCTAGAGCGTATGTAATTCCTTATTTTAATACGCTGGGTATTTGTATATTCAGAGTATTGATAAAAGAAGATCAAAAAAGGAGCTAATTTTAGCTCCTTTTTTATTACACAAAATTTATGTAAGGGAATATTAAAACCAACGTTCTAAAGCCGTTTTATCTAACTGCTTGAATGCTTTATTCAAAATATTCGCTAACTCTTTGTATCGTGGTTGGCTCTTCATTGGCTCTAATGCAGCCCCTGACTCTATAATTTTTTGATATAACTCTCGGTACCAACTCGCGAGCGCAGGTGGTAATTTTGTATTCGCTCGATTACCTAACCACCAAAAACCTTGCAATGGCATGCTCAATGCGAATAACGCAATAATGATAGCTTGAGGTAACCCTGCTGTATTATTGAAGGTCATTTGGGTAAGAACACTAATAACAGCAACAGCAGGCATAACCTTTACAGCAAACTTCGTTGCTTTAATTACACGATGTTCTGGGAACATTGGAGCTAACTCTTTTCGTTCAGGCCATGTATCCATGTAGGTTTGGCCATCTCGAAATCGGAATAGAAAACCGCTTTCACTCATATTGCCCCCTTAATTTCTAAACAAAAGTTTAAATATTCAAAAAAACACAGAATAAACTTGATTAGAATTAATATTATCTTAAAATATTTTTGTTATCTTAGCGCACAATCGTTATCCTATGCGCTGATTTATTTTTTGCTGTAGTTCTACTATAAGCTAAAAAAGGATAAATCGGCAAGGACTGCTGTAATGCTCTTTCTAAGGATAGCCAACTTTTTTATGCAAATGCGGTAATAATTTTCAAATTAACTGCATTTGTCATTGTTATGTCACTACGACATAACTTTAATTACTGATGAATAAATAGGTATTTATACATGTCTAAGCTGGTTTTAGTTTTAAACTGCGGTAGTTCTTCTCTTAAATTTGCGGTTGTTGACGCAGAATCTGGTGCAGAGCACTTAACTGGTCTTGCTGAGTGTCTTGGTCTTCCTGAAGCTCGTATGAAGTGGAAACTTGATGGCAAACACGAAGCTCAACTAGGTGCAGGCGCTGCACACGTAGAAGCTCTATCATTTATGGTAGAAACTATCCTTGCTTCTAAGCCAGAGCTTAAAGCTAACCTAGGCGCTATCGGTCACCGTATCGTACACGGTGGCGAGCAATTTACTAAGTCAGCACTTATCACTGACGAAGTACTTAAAGGTATTCAAGACGCTGCAACTTTTGCACCTCTTCATAACCCTGCTCACATCATCGGTATCGAAGCTGCTAAAACAAACTTCCCTGATCTTCAGAACGTTGCTGTATTTGACACTGCATTCCACCAAACAATGCCTGCTGAATCTTACCTATACGCTCTACCGTACAATCTATACACAGATCACGGTATCCGTCGTTACGGCATGCACGGTACTTCTCACCTGTTCATCACTCGTGAAGTTGCTGGTCTACTAAACAAGCCAGTTGAAGAAGTTAACATCATCAACTGTCATCTAGGTAACGGCGCATCTGTATGTGCTATCAAGAACGGTGAATCTGTAGATACTTCTATGGGTCTTACTCCTCTTGAAGGTCTAGTAATGGGTACGCGTTGTGGTGATATCGATCCTGCTATCGTTTTCCACCTACATGACGCACTAGGTTACTCTGTTGAGCAAATCAACAACATGCTAACTAAAGAGTCTGGCCTACAAGGTCTAACTCAAGTGACTTCTGACTGTCGTTTCGTTGAAGACAACTACGGCGAGAAAGAAGAAGCAACTCGTGCGATGGATGTATTCTGTCACCGTCTAGCTAAATACGTTGCAGGTTACACAGCAACTCTAGAAGGTCGTTTAGACGCAATCACTTTCACAGGCGGCATCGGTGAAAACTCTGCTCCAATCCGTGAAATGGTTCTTAACCGTCTAGGTATCTTCGGTATCGAAGTTGATGGCGAAGCTAACCTTAAAGCGCGTTTCGGTGGTGAAGGTACTATCACGACAGCAAACAGCCGCATCCCTGCAATGGTTATCTCTACTAACGAAGAGCTAGTAATCGCAGAAGACACAGCTAAATTAACTGGTCTATAATATATCTCCTAAAAGGCTAGCCATTAGGTTAGCCTTTTTTCTTTCTATGGCTTTATTTTTTTCAATAAGGTCTCTTGCCCCAATAGTGTAGAGGAATCTTCCATGTCTCGTACTATTATGCTTGTTCCAATCAGTGCTGGTGTTGGTCTAACTAGCGCAAGTTTGGGTGTTTTACGTTCTATGGAACGTAAAGGCGTAAGCGTTTCTTTTTACAAACCTATCTCTCAACCTCGTCACGGTGGTGATCAACCTGATCTAACTACTTCAATTGTGACTAGCAGTAGTGATATTAAAGCAGCAGAACCTACAACAGTTTCTCGTGCAGAAGAACTTCTACGTAACGATCAAACTGATGTTCTTTTAGAAGAAATCGTTGCTCGTTATAAGTCAATCAGTGAAGACACTGATGTGACGCTTATCGAAGGTCTTGTTCCTACTCGTAAGCACCCATTTGCTAACCAATTAAATGGTGAAATCGCAAAAACACTGGGCGCTGAGATTGTGTTTGTAGCTACTCCTGGTACAGATAATCCTTCTCAACTTAAAGAGCGTATCGAAGTAGCATGTTCTAACTTCGGCGGCACTAAGAACAAACAAATCGCTGGCGTTATCATCAACAAGCTAAATGCACCTGTTGATGAAGCTGGTCGTACTCGCCCTGATCTATCTGAAATCTTCGATGATGCAGATGCAACGACTAAGACTAATCTTGAAGTAATGCAAATCTTCAACTCTAGCCCTATTCGTGTTCTTGGTTGTGTGCCTTGGAAAATCGATCTAATCGCTACGCGTGCTATCGATATGGCTAAGCACCTTAATGCTGAAATCATTAACGAAGGTGAAATCGCGACTCGTCGTATTAAGAGCATCACTTTCTGTGCACGTTCTCTTCCGCACATGATTGAGCACTTCAAACCAGGTTCTCTTTTAGTAACTTCTGCTGACCGTCCTGACGTTATTGTTGCTGCATGTCTTGCTGCAATGAACGGCGTTGAAATCGGTGCTATCTTACTAACTGGTGGTTACGAGATCCCTAAATCAATCGCTGAACTTTGTAAGCCTGCACTAGATGCTGGTCTTCCAATCTTCACAGCTCAAGGTAACACTTGGCAGACTTCTCTTAATCTACAAAGCTTCAGCCTTGAAGTTCCTGCAGATGATAAAGAGCGTATTGAGTTTGTTAACGAACACGTTGCTAGCCACATTGACGGCCCTTGGATTGACTCTCTATCTGAAGGTACTGAAGGCATCCGTCGTCTAAGCCCACCAGCATTCCGTTACCAGTTAACTGAATTTGCTCGTAAAGCGGCTAAGCGTATCGTTCTTCCTGAAGGTGATGAACCTCGTACAGTTAAAGCTGCGGCTATCTGTGCTGAACGTGGTATCGCGACTTGTGTTCTTCTTGGTAACCCAGAAGAAATTCGTCGTGTTGCAGCACAACAAGGTGTTGAACTTGGTGCTGGCGTTGAGATCATCGATTCTGAAGCAGTACGTGAAAACTACATTGCTCGTTTAGTTGAACTACGTGGCGCGAAAGGTATGACTGAAGTTGTAGCTCGTGAGAAACTACAAGATTCTGTATTCCTTGGTACTATGATGCTGGAAGCAGGCGAAGTTGACGGTCTTGTGTCTGGTGCGGTTCATACCACAGCAAACACTATCGTTCCTCCGTTCCAAATCATCAAAACAGCACCTGATGCTTCTATCGTATCTTCAATCTTCTTCATGCTTCTGCCTGATCAAGTTCTTGTATACGGTGACTGTGCGATCAACCCTGATCCAACAGCTGAGCAACTTGCTGAAATCGCTATCCAATCTGCTGACTCTGCAGCGGCATTTGGTATCGATCCTCGCGTTGCAATGATCTCTTACTCTACTGGTGAATCTGGTAAGGGTGCAGACGTTGATAAAGTACGTGAAGCAACAAAACTTGCTCAAGCAAAACGTCCTGATCTAATGATCGATGGTCCTCTACAGTACGATGCTGCAATCATGGAAAACGTAGCTGCCTCTAAAGCACCTAACTCTCCTGTTGCAGGTAAAGCGACTGTATTTGTATTCCCAGACCTAAACACTGGTAACACAACATACAAAGCCGTTCAACGTTCTGCTGACCTAGTATCTATCGGTCCAATGCTTCAAGGTATGCGCAAGCCAGTAAATGACTTGTCTCGTGGCGCTCTAGTAGACGATATCGTTTATACTGTAGCTCTAACGGCTATCCAAGCTTCTCAAGCTGAGCAAGCTGAAGAAAAAGTAATTAACTAATTTTATGCTCTAGTAATAGAGTTTAGTTAACGAAAATAGAAAGACACGCGATGAAAATTGCGTGTCTTTTTTTTGTGTCTGTTCAACCCATAAAAAAACGAGAACCAATTGGCTCTCGTTTTTATTTATCACTTTAATCGTTAAATGATTATCGTATGTAAGTGGTCATTAACTCATCTTTGTATACAGGGCGATACCAGACGCGTTCAGCCTCTTGGCAACACTGAGTCTTGTCACAACCAATAAGCTCACGAGTTAACTTTCCTTTCTTCACCCAGAGCTCAAGCATTGCATCGACACCATCTTCACTCATACTGAACTTCTTAGCTAAAGTAATGCGTTCAACTCGACCTTGTTCATCAATGTACTGTTTAAGCTCTGTTAAAATCATACTAAGGCAGCCTCTTGTTGCTCTACTTCTTTACTCTTATGTTTCAAGGCCAAATAAGTAACAGCCATTGCGATTAGCGAAATTGCAATCCACATGCTGCTTGTCATTGGTGCATTAGAGAAATTCGCAATTTGGTAATACAGCGTTGCTGATACGTAAGCTAATAGCATTGTCCAGCCCGCAATAAAGTAAGAGTACTGACGACCAAACTCACGCATATACGCACCCATTGCAGCCACACATGGAGTGTAAAGCAGAATAAAGATTAAGTAAGCCATCGCACTTGCGCTTGTCACAAAGTGAGCTTGTAAATTACCAAAGATTGAATCAGCAACACCTTGGTCTTCAGCAACAGCACTAGAGTCTGTTAAGTCACCCACTTCAACACCTAATGGATCTGAATAGCTTAGACCTGATAGATTGTCAGGAATAGACATCACTGCTTCTTCAAGACTTGCCATTAAATCAAACTCAGCACCTTCATCAGCTGGATCTGAATATAAGCTGTTTAATGTACCAACTACGGCTTCTTTTGCAAAAATACCGGTAATAATACCCACAGTTGCTGGCCAGTTATCTTCTTGAATACCAATTGGCGCTAATACTGGAGTTACAATTTGAGCTGCTTTTGATAATACAGAGTTTTCACTGTCTTCATTACCAAATGAACCATCCATACCCAATGAGTTAAAGAAACTTAAAATAGTTACAACAACAACAATCGTTTTACCTGCACCAAGAACAAAGCGCTTCAGCTTTTGCCATGTTTTAATCATGATGTTACGTATTGTTGGAAATTCATAATCTGGAATTTCCATGATGAACGTATCACTACGGCCTGGATAGATTGTGTGCTTCAATAGCAAGCCAGTGAATACAGCAGCTAAAATACCTAAGAAATACAAACCAAATACCACGTTCTGACCATTTTCTGGGAAGAAAGCTGCAGCAAACAAAGCATAAACAGGAAGACGTGCACCACATGACATAAATGGAGCCATTGATGCTGCCAGTTTACGTTCACGCTCTTGCTCTAACGTACGAGTCGCCATAATAGCAGGAACGTTACAACCAAAGCCTAGAACCAAAGGAACAAACGCTTTACCTGGTAAACCAATCTTCTGCATTACTTTATCAAGCACAAAAGCAGCACGAGCCATATAACCAGAGCTTTCAAGTAGAGATAGGAATAAGTATAAACAACCGATAACAGGAATAAATGTCGCTACGGTTTGAATACCACCACCAACACCATCAGCGATAAGTGTAACTAACCAAACAGGTAAATGGCCATCTAATAAATAGTGGCTGCCATCAACCAGTAGTGCGCCAACGCCAATATCAAAAAAATCAATAAATGCACTACCAATGTTAATAGAAAACATAAACATCAGGTACATGACAAAGAAAAAGAAAGGAATACCGACCCATTTATTCAAAATTACACGGTCAATTTTCTCACTAACACTGTGGCTTAAACCACCTTCCTGGCGACGTAATTGCTGACATAATTGATGTAAAAATGTGTATCGACAATCCGCAATATGAAAATCAGCTTCGACTTGCGTGGTTAATACATTAGCGATATTAGCCACTGCATTTCTTTTTTCTACTTCTAATCCATTCAATACTAATGCATCATTTTCTAATGCTCGAATTGCCAGAGAACGACTTGATCCGTAATCACTTGTAAATAATGATGAAGCTTCTTCTATTGCTGTCTCAACTTGCTCGCCATACGTTAACTCAAGCGAAGTCATTTTTATGCCTTGAGCAATAGATTTATGTAATTTTTCTTTAAACTTATGAACTTGACCATTGTTGTTTGCAGAAAGTGCAAGTACAGGGCAACCTAGTTTCTTTTCTAGTCCTTTAATATCCAATACCTGACGCTGACGTTTTAATACATCCATCTTATTAAGCACAACGATCATTGGGCGACCCAACTCACGTAATTGCAATGTCATATATAAGCTGCGCTCTAAACAAGACGCATCTACGACATTAATTATGACATCGGCATCATGTGTTAGCACTGCACGAGAAGCGATTGTTTCATCAAGGCTGTTAACATCATTACCGCTATCCAATGCATAGATGCCAGGTAAGTCCGTCAATAAGAATTCATCACCAGAACAGGTATAACGGCCTATTTTTTTCTCAACGGTTACCCCCGCCCAATTACCTACTTGCTGCTTTGCACCAGTAAGGCCATTAAACAAGGTTGTTTTACCGCTGTTTGGATTACCTACAGTTAGTACTTGATACTGCATTTTTATAATTCCTTAACTGTAATTTGTTCTGCTAAATTTTTACGAATGGCAAGAGATGTGCCTCTTACGCTAATTTGTAATGGGTCACCCATTGGTGCTTTACGCAATATAGATATTTCAGTATGTGGAAGCATTCCCATTACCATCAGTTTTTTTCTAGTGTCTGTTGGTAATAAAGACATATCTGTTACAACGGCTCTTTTTCCGCTTTCTAATTGCGCTAAGTTCATCTAAAGCTCCACGATAGTGAGAATCATTATTATTTCGTTTCATTCTATCGCTAACAGCCAGTTTTATCTTGCGCTAAATCAATTTTTGTCAGTAAATTGACAAAACTCTCATAAAATAGAGGGGTTTTATGAAAAACATCTTTATGTGACACCGCTTCCATTACTACGTCAATTACGTTAATTACAGAACAGTTAAAATTGACGTCAAAAATAAACCAAAACAGGACAAAAGCGACAATAAAATAAAATTAATTAAAAATCAAATACTTAACAAAAAATAAATCAAATGTCGCTTTTGTACTAATACATTGTCGTTATTTTGATATGTAAAATAAGAATGGTGGAGGTATAGTTATTTCATCGAGAGGGAGACCTCTTAATCTTTTATTCTAATAGAGGTAATGAGAGCAATCTTCTTACCTCGGCAGCAAGCGAAGGTGTCATTGACACCCGTGGCGTAGTCCCCCCGGCTACGTCACGATCTTTTTTTTCTTTCGTTAATCTCTTCTTAATTATTACAATTCATCACTTTCTTTATCTTCATTTTCACTCACAAATTGAGTTGGAGATAACCCATAATGACGCTTAAATCGCTTACTAAAATAAGAGGGATCATTAAACCCTGATTCAAAGGCCGAATCTGCAACCTTATAACCTGAAATCAGTAACTCACACGCCTTTTCTAACTTAACTTCTATCAGATACTCCATAAATGAGCGTTGAGTTAACTGCTTAAATTTTCGTTGGAAATTTCGCTCTGAAATAAACAATTCTTTTGCCGCAGCGCTTGTACCAAAAGCAGGATTACGATAATTATCTTCAACAATTTTATACACACCAATTAACCAACGTTGATGTAAATAAGCATCATCATTTATTTGCTCTCCAAACTTCGCTAACGGTACTTTATCTATGAAGGTATCCAATGCGATAGGCCATGATAGAACAAGCTCATTATTTCCTAATTCATTCTGTTTAACCTCAAAATGTCCACCATTTTGTACCGTAAGCTGTTTAACAGAAGACAGACCTAAGGCTTGGTGTATTACTTCTATAGTTTGAGTTAAATCCACACCTTTTAGCGCTTCAAGTTCACTATCTATAATGCACTTACCATCACTGATAAAGTGAGTTGTCACTATTTTATCGTCACAATGAATTTGGATAACCACCTGCTCGCCAAACTGACTTCTTTTTAATAAATGAAATAATACATTATTAAAAATTGCATCAATTAATAAAGGCTGAACAAAAATAGAACAGTTTTTAGAGCAATCTTCTAAATAGAGATTCACTCCCTTTAAGTGGTATTCCTCTTTCCACCCCTTAACCGCTGCTCTTAGTAAGGTTGATAATACTTGGTTAATTCTATTATTCTTCTGTTGCATCACTAATGGTTCAATATGAGCCAACTGCTTTAATAAAGACAAACTGTATTCACATTGATTGGCTAGCGCTAAGTTTGTTAGCGACCCTTTCTTTTGTAAATCATGTTGGATATCTCTTATTGGCTGTTGTGCTTGCTCTGCCATTTCAGAAATTACATGTTGTCTTACCGTCAATAATTTTTGTAATTGACGATTACTTGAAACCAATACCTTACCTTGGTTACTCAATTGCTTAGTTTTTATTTCAACACTTTTCTTTAATTTCTCATTACTTTTTTTAATTTCTTTTGAACGCCATGAGTAAATACCTAAAACAGTAAAAATAGCGACACCAAAAAGCAAAAATATAAACCATGGAGCTAAAAACCAAGGAACCTCAACATAAAACAAGAACTCTGTAATATTACTTCTTCTTTGACCATTATTATCAGGCTTTATCCGTAAGACATACCTTCCCGGCTTTAAAGAATCAAAAATTAATGAACTTCCTTCGAAGTGCTGCCATGACTCGTCACTTGAACCAATAAGCTGATATGAGAACAATTTGTTTTGAAACTCAGGAAGAATACCAAATAAAAAAGAAATACTGGCTTCATAAGGTATTGGCGTTTTAAGTTTTTTCTCAGAGCCATAACTGACAGCCTTATGGTCAACTTTAACTTGCCCGATAACGACATGTGGCTTAGTAATTTGATATTCTAGCAATTCCTGTTCATCCGCAAAAAACAAACCATCTTTACTAACAAACATCATGGTTCCATTATCAGAGATTGAACACAAATCTGTTAATAATTCATTATTGATTAAGCCTCTCTGGCTTCCAAAATGTTTAGTCAAACGCCCTTGGTGGGTATATAAAGAAAGCCCTTTGCTTGATGTTAACCACACGCCATTACTGCTTGATAATACACAATGTGGTGTGGTGTATTCCGCAGATAATTCGACGTCATTTCGACCACCTTTAGCATCACTGATCTGTAAGCCATAATTACTGACAATCCAAGAGTCTCCATACTCTGTATCCACCATATCAAGAATACTACCGGCCCTGATATACGCATAATCAAAGGTTAACGCTCCATTTTCATATCTATAGAGCCCCATATTGGTTCCAATCAATATTTGGCCGTTTTTATTTTCATACATATGAGTTATTTGAGTTGAGTATTTTTGTTCTAATGCCCAATAAAAACCTAAATACGTTAATTTCTTTGTCGCAGAATCGTACTTATATAACCCTTTAGAGTTCGCAAACCATAATATTCCAGAAGTATCGATTAAGAGGTGTTCCACATTCTCATTATCTAGTGACTCTAACCCACTCTCCCTGCTAACCTTGTTTGAGTTTATTCCTAACTTATAAATACCAGAGGTTGTTGCTGCCCATATAACATCATTACCACGAGATAAATCATTAATGTAATAAGGCATTACTTCTATAAGACCAGAGGTTATGTCTGCATTATTTAATTGAAATAAACCAACAGAAGTACCGAGCCAAGAATATTGGCCTGGTGTCTGTTGTATCGCGGTTATTTCATGAATATCAAGATGTCCATTCGCTTCCTTATACCTTGCTCTAGTAAACAAGCGACTTCCATCAGAGTAGTAACTCACACCATTATCAGTGGCCACCCATACGCCATTATTATTATCAGATAATAGTGCATAAATTTTATTTCCTTCGAGAGAATAATCATCCCTTACGACAGATTCAAAATACTCTAAATTTTTCGTTTCTAAACTCCACTTATACAAACCTTGCTCGGTACCAAACCAAAAAGAACATTTGGTCTCAGCAAAAGACAGTAAAGTAAGATCATTCGAAAATTTATTATGGATATTTAACTCATTACCGTTTAACTCGGCTATCCAAATACTGTCATGTGTCCCTAAAATTATTTGCCCAGTTTCTTTTGAATAAAAAATAGCATCAATATACTGCCCTAAATGTAAGGGAGTAAAACTTTCAGTTACCGTGTCAAATTCAAAAAGTCCCTCAGAGGTAGAGACAACCCAACGTTTATCAATATAGATAGCACTTGTTATTGCTATCTCATCATGTATGGCACTGGTATTAGCTTCATTAATATTTGCCGTATAAAAAGCATCGTTTTCGGGATCATAAACAAAAAATTGTTCACTATTATTCCCCCAAAACACCCCTGAACTTTGATTAATATTCAGTAAGTTACTTTCTTTGGGAAGAATGTACTCAACATTTAAACCTTGATCATTGGACCAAGATTGAATCTTGCTGTCTTTAATGAACCAAAATTTATTATCGTAAAATGAAATTTGCTTTGGCAATTCAGTGTCTGTTCGTTTACCCAAAGTAAATATATTTGCGCCATCAAATAAATGCATTTGTCCATAAACGTCATACATCCACAGAGCACCATCATCACGCAAGAAAAGTTGTTGAGCCGTTATATATTGTCCATCTGCATGAATTGGCATTGGATAAAAGATGGTATTGTCAGACGAGGAATAAGTGTAAGTAGAAAATGAAAGGAGGATACTTAAAATAAGCACTCTAAAGTGAGACATCTACTTGCCTTAATATAAAAAGAGAAAAAGTATCAACATGATAGAAAAACTCTGTCCATATAGCAACGAAGTAAAAAAGCCCTTTCTATTATTTAAAATAAAAAGGGCCAAGAAAGGTTAAAAATTAAATTTAAACTTGGTCACGCAAAGCATCAATCGTCAATTTAGCTTGTTGTTTAAAGTGCGCTCGTTCAGATTCTTTTACCGGTGACGCTTGTGGTAAAGGCACTTTCATTGAGTTTACTGCTCGACCATTTTTAATCAATTCATAATGTAAATGTGGACCTGTTGAACGACCGGTATTTCCACTTAACGCAATTTTATCTCCCATTGATACCTTCTGGCCTTTTTTAACCAAAATCTTGCTCAAGTGTAGATAACGAGTCATGTATTCACGGCCATGCTTGATAATGACATAATTACCAGCAAGGGGATGATGTAATGCTCGAACAACCACACCATCACCAGTTGCATAAACAGAGGTGCCAACAGGTGCCGCAAAATCAGTTCCATTATGTGGCGAAATTCGTCCAGTGATTGGATGCTTTCGATAAGGATCAAATGGAGAACTAATTCTAAAACGTTGATGTGTTGGATAGCGCTCTAATGCTCGATTTAAGCTGCGACCTTGAACATCATAATAATGGTCATCTGTATGCTTAACTAACGTGATCTCTCTACCAGAGTTTTCATACAATACTGCTTTAACCTCACCAGATGATACTGCTTTACCGTCAATAAATTCTTTATCAAGTTCAACGGCAAACTTATCACCTTTGCGAGCTTCTTTACCAAAATCAAATTTCCACTGTAATTGCTTTGCCAATGTTTGAATTTGACCAGGGGTTAGCCCTGCTGAACGCGCTGAATTATAGAAGTTACTAGTTACCCTTCCTGAAAGAAAAACAGGTTTAATTTCTCCCTTTTCTTCTTGCTGAGTAAAACTATATTTTTCACCCGTCCAAGAATAAATATCCGTATCTTTAATGTTTCGATGAATTTTAAGCTCTGTTAACTTTCCATCTTCATCCTGTTGCCACTCTAAATCAACACCAACACGCATATTAGCTGCCGATTTATTCACTTCTAATAGTGAATACATATCAGACATTGGCAATGCATATTGATTAAAAATAGCACCTAGCGTCTCACCTGAAGCGACAGTATGAGAATGTAAGATATCTTTAGCGGCTAATTGCTCATCTAGTTCATCTTTAGGCGCATTAAACTCAGGATCATTGGGATCAAAAATTGTACCTACTGGCTCACTGTTTTGATCTGCTAATGTTTGAAGGTTTTCACTTGATAGAGAAACCTCATTTCTATTTGAAACAGAAGAAGTATCCTGTAAGCTATGAGTTGGTTCCCAAATTAAGATCGCGCAGGTAAATAGAGATAAAGACAATAATACAAATTTATGTCTTTTTGATAACGTATTTACTCTCGCAACGATGGATTCTTTATATTTTATTGACTTAGACAACGTGATAACTCATTACTGATGGTTGACAAAAATATAAAATAAGCACCCTTTTCATCAGCTTGATGTATCGCTAAAGGATCAAGTTCACCTTTATGTACCTCTGTGCCTCTCGTAATTGTTGTTACAATTGCTGGCTCAAACTGAGGCTCTGAAAAGACACATACTGCTTGCTGATTTAAAAGTGATTTTTTTATATTAATCAAAGTTTTTGCACCCGGTTTTCTATCCGGACTCACCGTAAAGTGCCCCAAGTTATTCATTTCAAAATAACGTTCAAAATAGCCATATGCGTCATGAAATACAAAGTATCCCTTATCTTGCACTGGTTTCAATTGGTCTGAAATTGTCTTCACTGCCTGTGTTAACTTATTTTCAAACACGGCAAGATTAGACTGATATTGTTTTTTATTCAATAGATCCTTTTTAATCAGCTGTACGGTTATCTCTTTTGCGACAGCTAGAGTTTCCTTTGGACCTAACCAAAAATGAGGATCAGTATTGTGATGATGACCCACTTCTTCGGCGTGATCACTATGGTCATGTTGATCAAAATGGAAGAAATCAACAGAGCTAAACTGGCTAATCGTTACTACATTTTTTTGATCTTCTAATATTTTACTTAAAAAAGGTTCCAAATCATTCCCATACCAAATGATCATGTCTGCTTTTTTCACTTTCTTTATATCTGAAGGGCGTAATGCATAATCATGAGGAGAGGCACTTTGTGGAACTAAATAGGTAGATTCGGAGACACCATCGGTAAGTTCTTGTACGATTAAATGAATCGGTTTTACTGAAGATAATACAGTCATAGCTTGGGCTTGAGTTCCAACTAGAGTGCATAAACACAGTACGATAAATTGAATTTTTTTATTCATTTGCTTCTCTTAAAAAATGTGATGGCGATTGGATTTCTAAAATGTTACATTATAACACTTACTAATTGCAAACGACTCTTATTTAAAAATGACTACTTTACTCACTTTACAAGATGTCTGCGTTGTCTTTGACGGCCGCCATGTTCTCGATAATATTTCATTATCGATTGAACCAAATAAGATCATTACACTGATTGGCCCTAATGGTGCTGGCAAATCAACATTAGTGAAAGCGATTCTTGGATTGCAAAAACCAACCAGCGGTCTAATTACAAGAGAAAAAAAATTACGCATTGGTTATGTACCGCAAAAATTACATCTAAATGATTCTCTTCCTCTTACTGTGCAAGGCTTTTTAAAGTTAGCTGGAAAGTACAGCCAACAAGAACACCTTGACGCTTTGAAACTCGTTGAAGCAGAACATTTACTTCATTCTAATATGCATAAACTATCTGGCGGAGAATCACAACGCGTATTGCTTGCCAGAGCCTTGTTGCAACGCCCTGACTTACTCGTTCTTGATGAACCAGCTCAAGGCGTCGATATTCAAGGACAAATCAGCTTATATGCGTTAATTGAATCCATTCGTCATCGTTTTAACTGTGCTGTATTTATGGTTTCACATGACCTACACCTTGTAATGGCAAAAACAGATGAAGTAATTTGTCTTCAACATCATATTTGCTGCTCTGGAGCTCCTGCATCTATCTCAAAGCACCCTAAATATATTGCATTATTTGGTCAACAACGAGATCAACAATTGGCTTTCTATCATCATGACCATCGCCATGACCATGATTTATCTGGTGAACCAAGTGACGGTTCATGCTGCAGTAAAAATAAAAAGGCGTCATCATGATTGAGTTTTTACTTCCTGCCCTTTTAGCTGGATTAGGCATTGCACTACTTGCAGGACCGTTAGGTTCTTTTGTTGTATGGCGTAAAATGGCGTATTTTGGCGATACGTTGGCTCATGCCTCATTATTAGGTCTATCTCTTGGCTTTTTATTCGACATAAACTTAAATCTGGCTTTAATCGTTTGTTGTGTTGCGATTGCTTTACTCTTAGTTACTTTACAAAAGCAGCGCTTAGTCGCCACGGATACACTGTTAGGTATTTTAGCTCACAGCTCACTATCATTAGGTTTAGTTGCTGTTAGCTTTTTAGATAATGTGCGCGTTGATTTAATGTCTTATTTGTTTGGCGATTTACTTGCCGTTACTTATGATGACTTAATTTATATTTATACTGGCGTCATCATTGTTTTAGGTCTGATATATATCGTATGGAAACCACTACTTTCATCAACAATTAGTGAAGAGTTGGCCCAAGTTGAAGGGGTAAATGTAGATTTAATGCGTTTAGTTTTGATGCTAATGGTTGGGTTAGTCATTGCAATTTCAATGAAGTTTGTGGGAGCGTTGATCATTACTTCATTACTGATCATTCCAGCAGCAACCGCGAGACGCTTTTCTCGATCGCCAGAGCAAATGGTCTTGCTAGCTTCAATTTTTGGTTGTATTGCTGTTATTGCAGGTTTAGCACTATCATGGCACTACGATACTCCTGCGGGTCCTTCCGTCGTTGTTTCTGGTGCTGCTATATTTATGCTATCTCAACTAAAAAAAGCACATACCTAACTCTATAAAATTAAGCAATACTGCCTACAACAGTATTGCTTTATCTATAATATCTTAAAGCTTAAATCGACTCACTATCGCTGTTAAGTTATCAGCCATCAAACCTAATCTTTCCGATTGCTTTTCAGTTGCATCCACATCTGATGCGTTCTCTTTCGCAAAAGTATTAATTTCTGCAATAAGTTGGTTAACACTAGATATCGCGACTAACTGCTCTTCTGTTGACGCCGAAATTTGACTATTCATTGTTTGTATAATTGCAACAGATTCAAAAATAGAACTCACTGTATTTTGAGTCGTCACCGTTTTCTCTGCAATTTGATGAGCATCGTCAGAATTACTTTGCATTAAAGTCACTGATTTTATCGCTTCATCTTGCAATTCGGCAATCATATTAGATATTTGAGCCGTACTGTCTTGAGTTCTACTTGCAAGTAATCTCACCTCATCAGCAACAACAGCAAAGCCTCTTCCACTTTCACCTGCTCTTGCTGCTTCAATCGCGGCATTTAACGCTAATAAATTTGTTTGATCAGCAATACTACGGATAACATCTAAAATACTGCCTATATTTTCTGTTTTTACCTGTAAATTGCCAATAACCTGTGCAACATCTTTTATGTTAACCGCTAAGGTTTGCATATCATTATTCATGCTTCCAATGGTATTAATACAATACGTTGACGTATTATTTACTTCTAAAGCTGAATTGGTTGCTTGAATAGCACTTTTAGTCACTTCATCAATACTAACAACAACTTGATCTGTTGCTACAGCTGCTTGACCCAACTGTTCAGTTTGAGCTTTCATACTGATATTCATAGTATGAGCAGAAGAAGACAAGTGGTGAGACGATTCACTTAACTCAAACGTTAATTTATTAATATCTGTCACTAATTCTTTAATATTTTTTGCCATATCAAGAATTCGACCATAGATACCTATATGCATAGAATCTGTATCATTAATATGAGTTAAATCTCCACGAGAGATTCGGTCAATAACATTTAAAATGACATCTGGTTCATTACCTAACGTTTTATTATATTTGCGCACTGCAAAAAACATAACAAAGCCAATAAATAAATTGACAATAAAACCAATAGTTAAACCTTCAATAAGAAATGAATAAAAAGTATCGTTCACTTTTTTCTCTTGAACGCCGCTACCTAAATACCAGTTCCAAGACCTAGTTTTAACCGCTATAGATTTTACTTCTGTCGTTATACTGTCTCTAGTAGTAAACCAAGAATACGTAATTACTTGGTCAGCGATAGTAAGGTTACGAAGGATATGGCTTTTTGCTTCAGCACTGACAATATTCTCAAACGATTGACCAATAATTTGTGGGTCTAAAGGCGCAGCTAAAAATACCAAGTTTTCATCTGTCATCCAGATATATTCATTATCTGAATAAGCATAGCTTTGCATTAATTCACTAGCTAATTTCTTTGCTTTAATTTCATCTAATTCACCAGAAACTACTTTTTGCTCTAAGGTTGCAATCGTATTTTTAGCATTAGTTAATAAATTTTCTAGCCTTGTTACGTTATTTGTTTCCAATGTATACCTAACATTGTATGCGCCCATAATAATAGACCCAAACATTGCAGCAGAAAAAATTAAATAAATAATGACATACTTAGATTTAGTATTAAATTGCATGTGTATTCTCAAATTAAATAACCATTAATAGTAGTGCTAGTCATTCTTTGAGTTCTTTTAAATATGTCCTTAGAAAGAAAAGCGCCGAATCTTATCAAAGGATTGGTTATTGTCTATACTTCTTTTTACCCACCCAAACGTAACAAAATATTTCAAAGAGTTATAAATACAAAAAAGCCATTCATATTCCTATAAATGGCTTTTGCTTTATTCATGTATTGGTTTAAATGATTACCAACCAGTCACTTCACGTAGGCCTTTGCCTATGTCGGCAAGACTCTTAACCGTTTTAACTCCTGCTGCTTCTAATGCAGCAAACTTATCTTCAGCAGTTCCTTTACCACCAGAGATAATCGCACCAGCATGACCCATACGCTTACCTGGAGGAGCAGTAACACCTGCAATATAAGACACTACAGGCTTCGTCACATTGTGCTTAATGAATTCAGCAGCTTCTTCTTCCGCTGTTCCACCGATCTCACCAATCATTACAATGGCTTCTGTTTCTGGATCTTCTTGGAACAGTTTTAAAATATCGATAAAGTTTGAACCAGGAATTGGGTCCCCACCAATACCAACACACGTTGATTGACCAAAGCCTTCATCCGTTGTTTGCTTAACTGCTTCATACGTTAACGTACCAGAGCGAGACACAATACCAACTTTACCTTTCTTATGAATATGACCCGGCATGATACCAATCTTACATTCATCAGGCGTAATAACACCTGGGCAGTTAGGACCGATCATTACTACGCCTTCTGCATCTAGACGAACTTTAACGTCAAGAAGATCAAGTGTTGGAATGCCTTCTGTTATCGTTACGATAAGCTTAATGCCTGCATCGATTGCTTCAAGGATTGCGTCTTTACAGAAAGGAGCCGGTACATAAATAACAGAAGCTGTTGCTCCAGTTGCTTCAACAGCATCACGAACGGTGTTAAACACAGGAAGTCCAAGGTGAACTTGACCACCTTTACCTGGTGATACGCCACCAACCATTTTGGTTCCGTAATCAATCGCTTGCTCAGAGTGGAACGTACCTTGACCACCAGTGAAACCTTGGCAGATAACTTTTGTATCTTTATTAATTAGTACAGACATTATTTGCCCTCCGCAGCAGCAACAACTTTTTCAGCCGCTTCAGTTAATGAAGTAGCCGCAATGATATTTAGGCCACTTTCAGCCAGTTTTTGTGAACCTAGTGGTGCGTTGTTACCTTCAAGGCGAACAACAACTGGAACTTCTACACCCACCTCTTCAACAGCACCAATGATGCCATCTGCGATTAGGTCACAACGTACAATACCACCAAAGATGTTTACTAGAACGGCTTTAACATTGCTGTCTGATAAAATGATTTTGAACGCTTCAGTTACACGCTCTTTTGTCGCACCGCCGCCAACATCAAGGAAGTTAGCTGGTTGGCCGCCGTGTAAGTTTACGATGTCCATCGTGCCCATAGCAAGACCAGCACCGTTAACCATACAACCAATACTTCCATCAAGTGCTACGTAGTTTAATTCCCACTGAGCAGCATGCGCTTCACGCTCATCTTCTTGAGATGGATCGTGCATTTCGCGAAGTTTTGGTTGACGATACATTGCATTTGAATCGATGTTGATTTTACCATCTAAACAAAGGAGAGAACCTTCAGCTGTAATAACTAAAGGGTTAATCTCTAGCAAAGCAAGGTCATACTGAGCAAACATGTCGCCTAGACCCATAAAGATCTTAACGAATTGCTTAATTTGATCGCCTTCTAAGCCAAGTTTGAATGCTAATTCACGGCCTTGGTAAGCTTGAGGCCCCACAAGTGGGTCAATCGCAGCTTGGTGAATAAGCTCTGGTGTTTCTTCTGCAATTTTTTCAATATCCACACCACCTTCAGTTGATGCCATGAACACGATACGTTGTGTCGCACGATCAACTACCGCGCCAAGATATAATTCATTGGCAATGTTGGATGCTTCTTCAACTAAGATTTTAGATACTGGCTGACCATTAGCATCTGTTTGGTAAGTCACTAGGTTTTTACCTAACCACTTTTGAGCGAACTCTTTAACGCCCTCTTTTGTATCATGCAGTTCAACACCACCCGCTTTACCACGGCCACCGGCGTGAACTTGACATTTAACCACTTTCTTAGCAGTGCTGATTCGTCCTGCTGCTTCAAAAGCTTCTTGAGGGGTATCACAAGCGTAACCTTCAGGTACAGGAAGGCCGTATTCTGCAAAGAGTTGCTTTGCTTGATATTCATGTAGGTTCATTATGTTCTATCCATTTTATGTTATTCCCTTTAATGGGAATTTTTAATGTCCTAAGACGCTCTAAGGCATCTTTCTATTTTTATCCAATAATGAAGTTGAATAATAGGCTGCCGTGAGCATGACAGCCTTTGTCTGTTAAAAGGCGTTTATTATTAAACGTCTAGTAATAGACGAGCAGGATCTTCAAGTAACTCTTTAATTGTTACTAGGAAGCCTACAGATTCACGACCATCAATTAAACGATGATCATAAGACAGTGCTAAGTACATCATTGGTAAAATCTCTACCTTTCCATTCACTGCCATTGGGCGATCTTGGATTTTATGCATACCTAAAATTGCAGCTTGAGGTGGATTAATAATCGGCGTTGACATTAGTGAGCCAAATACACCGCCGTTAGTAATAGTAAAATTACCACCCATTAAATCTTCAACCGCTAATTTTCCATCGCGGCCTTTAATAGCTAATTCTTTGATGCCTTTTTCAATATCAGCAAAACCAAGTGCATCACAGTCTTTTAGTACTGGAGTAACTAGACCTCGCGGTGTAGATACCGCCATGCTAATGTCAAAGTAATTATGATAAACAATATCATCACCATCAATTGACGCATTTACTTCAGGGTAACGTTTAAGCGCTTCAGTTACCGCTTTCACATAGAAAGACATGAAACCTAAACGTGTACCATGGCGTTTTTCAAATTGCTCTTGATATTGTTTACGAAGCTCCATGATTGGTTTCATGTTTACTTCATTAAATGTCGTTAACATCGCTGTGTTATTTTTCGCTTCTAACAGACGTCTCGCGACTGTTTTACGAAGCCGAGTCATCGGTACTCGCTTTTCACTACGATGTGCAAGTGATTCTGCTGGTTTATCCGCTGTTTTTTCAGTTTGTGGTGCTGCTTTTAACGCGGCAACATGAGCGTCAACGTCTTCACGAGTAATTCGCCCCCCCACACCAGTGCCTTTTACATCAGAAGGTGCGATATCATGCTCACCTAGAAGGCGACGAACCGCGGGACTCAAAGCGTCGTTACTTTCTTCAGATAAAGACGCCGTATGACGCTTATCTGGAGAAGATTCAGTCTCATTTGTCACATCTTTTGTCGGCTCACCAACAACAGCACCCGGCTTAATTTTAGCAAGTAATTGCTTAGAAAGTACGGTTGCACCCTCTTCTTCTATAATAGCTTCTAGTACTCCCGCTTCTGGAGCCGGTACTTCAAGAACTACTTTATCAGTTTCAATGTCTACAAGTATTTCGTCACGCTCAACTGTATCACCTGGTTGTTTATGCCATGTTGCTACAGTAGCGTCTGCTACAGATTCAGGTAAATCTGGAACCAGAATTTCGATTGTCATATCCGTTTTCCTATACTTTCTAGTTCTTATCTAGGGTAAGAGCGTCTTCAACTAACGCTTTCTGTTGTTTCACGTGCACTGACATATAGCCAACTGCCGGAGAGGCAGACGCTGGACGTCCTGCATAATGTAAGATTGCATTCGCAGGCAATGCCGAACGGAAATTATGTTGACTAGAGTACCAAGCACCCTGGTTTTGAGGCTCTTCTTGACACCAAACATAATCCACTACATTCGAGTATTGTGCGATGGCAGCTTCTACTTCTTCTTTAGGGAATGGGTAAAGCTGTTCAATTCGAACAATCGCAACATCATTCTGTTCATTCACACGACGCTGCTCTAATAGGTCAAAGTAAACTTTACCAGAACAGAACACCACTCGCTTCACTTGCGCTGAGTCTAATGCATCAATCTCAGGAATAGCGGGTTGGAAATTACCTTCCGAAAGCTCTTCTAGTGATGATGTACATAATGGATGACGAAGCAGTGATTTTGGCGACATCACAATCAATGGACGACGCATAGGACGAACCACTTGACGGCGAAGCATGTGATAAACCTGCGCAGGTGTTGATGGAACAACAACTTGCATATTTTGCTCAGCACACATTTGTAAGAAACGCTCAAGTCGTGCAGATGAATGCTCAGGACCTTGGCCTTCATAACCGTGCGGCAATAACATAGTCAGACCACACATGCGGCCCCATTTTTGCTCACCAGACGAAATGAACTGATCGATAACAACTTGTGCACAGTTGGCAAAATCACCAAATTGCGCTTCCCAAATAGTTAAACCACCTGGTTCTGCCGTTGCATACCCATATTCAAACGCAAGCACTGCCGCTTCTGATAGTACAGAATCATGCACTTCAAATGGGCCTTGCTTATCATGGATATTCGCTAAAGGTACGTAAGTACTAGCATCTGATTGATTGTGAAGTACCGCATGACGGTGGAAGAAAGTACCACGACCAGAATCTTGGCCTGTAATACGAATTCGTTTACCTTCATCAACTAAAGTTGCATAGGCAAGTGTTTCAGCCATACCCCAATCAATTGCTTTTTCACCTGCAACCATCGAGACACGGTCATTACACATTTTATTTACACGGCTATGTAATTTGTGGCTTTCCGGATATTGACAAATGCGTTGACCAAGCTCGACTAGGCGATCTTTATCAAATTGATTTGCCCATTCCATATTCCATTCATGGCCAATAAACGGAGTCCAATCAACATTATGTAGTTGCATTGGTCGCCATTCTTTCACGACTACTTCACCATGATCTAATGCATCACGATATTCGTTAATGAGTTGTGTCGTGGTTTCTAGCTCAAGATCTTGACGTTCAATCAATGTATCTGCATAAATCTTACGAGGCGTAGGATGCTTCTTAATTTTTTGATACATCAATGGTTGCGTTGCGTTTGGTTCATCAGCTTCATTATGGCCATGACGGCGATAACAAACTAAATCAATCACAACATCACGCTTAAATTCATTACGGTAATCTAGCGCAATGCGAGTGACAAAAGCGACAGCTTCTGGGTCATCAGCATTTACGTGGAAAATAGGTGCCTGAACCATTTTTGCAATATCAGTACAATATTGAGTAGAACGAGTATCTTTAGGATTCGACGTTGTAAAACCAACTTGGTTATTAATAACAATACGAACGGTACCACCCACTTGGAATGCTCGGGCTTGAGACATATTAAATGTTTCAGCCACCACACCTTGACCTGCGATTGCAGAATCACCGTGGATAGTAATAGGAATAACCTTATCACCAGTTGTATCGTTAAGGCGATCTTGACGAGCTCGAACTGAACCAATAACTACTGGGTTTACAATCTCAAGGTGAGAGGGGTTAAACGCTAACGCTAAGTGAACATTGCCACCTGCAGTTGCAAAATCAGAAGAGAAACCTTGGTGATATTTAACATCGCCAGTTCCCCATGATTCGCCATGTTTACCAGCAAACTCATCAAATAAATCTTGCGGTTTTTTACCTAGAACATTAATAAGCATGTTCAGTCGGCCACGGTGAGCCATACCAATTACGACTTCACGACCACCATTTTCACCAGCACGACGAATAATTTCTTTTACCATTGGAACCATGGCATCGCCACCTTCCAATGAGAATCGCTTTGCCCCTGGGAATTTAGCACCTAGATATCGTTCTAGCCCTTCAGCAGCAGTTAACTCTTCAAGAAAAGTCAGTTTTTCTTGAGCTGTAAAAGTTGGCTTACCTGCAACAGATTCTAAACGTTGCTGAATCCAACGCTTTTCTTCTGTATTGGTGATATGCATATATTCAGCGCCTACAGAGCCACAATATGTGCTGCGTAGTGCTTCATATATATCAGAAAGTTTCATTGTCTCTTGCCCTGAAGCAAAAGAACCGACATTGAATGTTTCTGAAAAATCTTCATCTGTTAAATTATGAAAAGAAGGCTCTAACTCTGCAACATATTCATGTTGCTGTAATGCTAATGGGTCTAAATTCGCATTTTGGTGACCACGGAAACGGTACGCATTAATTAACTGCAATACTCTTACTTGCTTAGCATCTACATCTGGATCATTAACTTGAGCACTAACTTGCTTTGTTTCTTTCGCAAGACGACGGAAATAATCTCGTACAGGGGAATGGGCTTGCTCTGATACACCAGTCTTATCAACTGGAAGCGAATCAAAAACGTCTCTCCATTCATCGCTAACGATTTCCGGGTCACTGAGATAGAGTTCGTAGAGGTCTTCTACGTACGTTGCATTAGCGCCAGCTAAATGTGAAGACTCAAACCATGCCTTCATCACGCTATTCTGCATTATTTTCCCTTAATCCAGTAGTTTCACGTATATCCCGGTCTTTTGTGCCGGGCTTATAAGCCTCAACTAATATATGACTAAACCAACATATTAGCTGAGGAGATATCGGTTACACCGCTTTTTTCAATAGCATCGTCTTAATATGACCAATTGCTTTTGTTGGGTTTAACCCTTTAGGACATACACTTACACAATTCATTATGCCATGGCAACGAAAAACACTGAAAGCATCGTCTAAATTAGACAAACGTTCATTTGTCGCTGTATCACGGCTATCAATTAGCCAACGGTACGCGGCAAGCAGACCTGCTGGTCCGATGAACTTATCAGGATTCCACCAGAATGACGGGCACGATGTCGTACAGCATGCACACATGATACATTCATATAATCCATCTAAATGCTCACGTTCTTCAGGAGATTGTAGGTTTTCTCTTGAAGGCGGTGTTGCACCATCACTAATTAAGAAGGGTTTTACTTTCTCATAATTTTCATAGAACTGTGCCATATCGACAATCAGATCTCGAACGACAGGCAAACCTGGTAGTGGGCGAATAACAAGATCGCCTTTACCAATAAGTTCGGACAATGGCGTAATACATGCCAGTCCATTTTTACCATTCATATTCAAACCATCAGAACCACACACTCCTTCACGGCATGAGCGTCGAAACGATAGCGTAGGATCTTGTTCTTTCAATAAAATAAGTGCATCTAGCACCATCATATCAGAACCTTCTTCTACTTCTAACGTATACGCCTTCATGTGAGGAGCATTATCTACATCAGGGTTGTAACGGTAGATTGAAAAATTTAATTTCATCTTTCTGCCCTCTCTTAATACGTACGTGCTTTAGGTGGGAATGCTTCACGATGGATTGGCTCCATGTTCACACCACGCTTAGTCATCGATTCTGTCTCAGGGTTATACACTGAATGACATAACCAATTCGCATCATCACGCTCAGGGAAGTCAAAACGAGCATGCGCTCCACGACTTTCTGTACGATAGTTTGCTGCAACTGCCGTCGCAAATGCCGTTTCCATCAAGTTTTCTAACTCTAAACACTCAATACGCTGCGTGTTAAATTCTGTTGATTTATCAGCAAGATAAGCATTTTTAAGGCGTTCACGAATCACTTTAAGCTCTTCAAGACCTTTTGCCATTGCATCACCTTCGCGGAATACCGAGAAGTTGTTTTGCATACATTGTTGTAAATCTTTACGGATTTGAACTGGATCTTCACCACCCGTACTGTTTTCCCAACGATTGTAACGCTCAAGAGAGGCTTCAATATCGGCATCAGTTGCAGGTTTAGCTTCGGCTTGCTTCTTCAGTGTTTCACCTAAATGAAGCCCTGTTGCACGACCAAATACCACTAAATCAAGCAGAGAGTTACCACCTAAGCGGTTAGCACCATGTACTGACACTGAGGCAATCTCACCACACGCAAATAGACCTTGAATTTCAACATCTGCACCTGCGTCATCTTGTTTAATCGCCTGACCTGAAACTTGTGTTGGTACACCCCCCATCATGTAATGACAAGTAGGAATAACTGGAATTGGTTCTTTTACTGGATCTACGTGAGCAAAGGTACGAGACAACTCACACACACCAGGTAAACGAGATTCAAGCGTTTCTTTACCTAGGTGATCCAATTTAAGCTTAATATGAGGACCCCAAGGACCATCACAACCACGGCCTTCACGGATTTCGACCATCATTGAACGAGCAACAACATCACGGCCTGCTAGGTCTTTCGCGTTTGGAGCATAGCGCTCCATGAAGCGTTCACCATCTTTATTCAGTAGGTAACCACCTTCACCACGACAACCTTCAGTTACAAGAACACCCGCTCCTGCGATACCCGTTGGGTGGAATTGCCACATTTCAATATCTTGCATTGGAACGCCAGCACGAATGGCCATACCAACGCCATCACCAGTATTAATGTGTGCATTAGTTGTTGATGCATAAATACGACCAGCGCCACCGGTAGCAAGAATAGTTGCTTTAGATTTAAAGTAACAAACTTCACCTGTTTCCATACAAAGAGCAGTACAACCTAAAATTGCACCGTCTTCGTTTTTAACAAGATCAAGCGCATACCATTCAGAAAAAATCGTCGTTTTATGCTTAATGTTTTGTTGGTATAAAGTATGAAGTAAAGCATGACCAGTACGGTCCGCTGCAGCAGCTGTTCGTGCCGCTTGTTCACCACCAAAATTCTTAGACTGACCGCCAAATGGACGTTGATAGATAGTACCGTTATCAAAACGAGAAAACGGTAAACCCATTTTTTCTAATTCGATAACAGATTCAGGTCCATTCTTACACATGTACTCGATAGCATCTTGGTCTCCAATATAATCAGAGCCTTTTACCGTATCGTACATATGTTGTTCCCAGTGATCCTCGTGTGCATTACCAAGAGCAACGGTAATACCACCTTGAGCTGATACTGTATGAGAACGAGTTGGAAATACTTTTGATAACAAGGCACATGATAAACCTTGTTCTGAAATTTGTAGCGCAGCTCGCATACCTGCACCACCCGCACCGATTACTACGGCGTCAAATTCTCTAACAGCAATACTCACTACACACCCCACACAATAACTAAACCAGAGAAGAAATATCCTAAAAGAACAGACACTAAACCTAATTGAAGCAGAGCACGCAACAGCATAGGTTTAATGTAATCAGTGAGTACTTGCCATAAGCCAATCCATGCATGAATTAATATGGAAAGCAGTGCTAGCATCGTAAACACTTTTGTAAACAAACCGCCAAAGAAGTTTGTCCATGATAGGTAAGTCAGTTCTGGACCAAATGCACAGAAACCAACAATATATAGTGTGTAGAGGGTAAGAATGATCGCGCTGGCACGAATTAAAATAAAATCGTGTACGCCATTACGACCAAATGAAGATACGTTAGCTACCATACCAATACTCCTGCTAAAAGAGATAATACCGCTGTAATTGCAAACGCAACTTTAGCACTTTGAGTACCTGACTTAAGCTCTTCAAAGTAGCCCATATCCATCAATAAATGACGAACACCAACAACTATATGATAAGCAAGCGCAGTCAGAATTCCCCACATAATGAACGTCACAAAAAAACCATCGATATAATCAGCGGCTTGTGCGAATCCAATAGGCGAAGAAAGCGATAGGTTGAGCAACCAAAGCAGTATTCCAACAGAAACAAAAGTAATTACACCACTTACGCGATGTAAAATTGAGGCGATAGCCGTTAAGGGAAAACGGATCGTTTGTAGATCTAGGTTGACAGGTCTTGACTTTTTAACTTTCACAAGGGGCTCACTCAGCTCCATTGAGCATTTTATTGTTATAGATACCTCTGTTCTATCAAAAGCCATTCAAATTTAACATTTTCATAACTTTCATTGTGAGCAACATCTCTTTATGTGAGTTATTTAACAAATCTAACTCTATTTTTAAGTAGATGAAAATCTCGTTAACCCTATATAATATAAGGGACAGAACAGAAACTCAGCCGCAGTATACGATGTGAAACATCTGATTACAAACGGTTAAATAACACCTACATCACACCACAGAAAATTAACTTTATTTTCATTAAAAATATAAACAAGTGCACACATAAGCGCACAAAAATTGACATTAGCCCGTGTAATAGGTACAAAGTTGTCACTCTCATATCCGGGATAATATAAAAATATAACAAAAGGAGAATGTTATGGCTGATAAAAAGGCAACCCTTCACATCGAAGGTCAGGCCCCAGTAAACATGCCGATCATGGACGGTACCATCGGTCCTGAAGTGATCGATGTGCGAAAATTAGGAGCAAGTGGTTACTTCACATTTGACCCAGGTTTTCTTGCCACTGCATCTTGTGAGTCTCAAATAACTTATATCGACGGTGACAAAGGTGTTCTATTACACCGTGGTTTTCCTATTGATCAATTAGCCAATAATGCAGATTACTTAGAAGTTTGTTACATACTACTTAATGGCCAAGCACCCAGTCGTGAGGAATACGAAGCGTTTAAAGATATCGTGACTCGCCATACTATGGTCCATGAGCAAATTTCAAGCTTCTTCCATGGTTTCCGCCGTGATGCTCACCCAATGGCTGTTATGTGTGGTGTTGTTGGAGCTTTAGCTGCTTTTTATCACGACTCATTAGATGTTAGTAATGATGAACACCGTGAAATCGCAGCATTCCGACTGTTATCTAAAATGCCAACGCTTTCTGCCATGTGTTACAAGTATTCTATTGGCCAGCCGTTTATCTACCCACGTAATGACTTAACGTACGCTGAAAACTTCCTACACATGATGTTTGCAAACCCATGTGAAGAATACGAAGTAAATCCTGTAGTCGCTCGTGCTATGGATAAAATATTTACGTTACATGCAGACCACGAACAAAATGCTTCAACATCGACTGTACGTTTAGCTGGCTCTTCTGGTGCTAACCCATTTGCATGTATCGCTGCAGGTATTGCTTCACTATGGGGCCCTGCTCATGGTGGTGCAAACGAAGCGTGTCTACGTATGCTTGAAGAGATTGGTTCTCTTGATAACATTGATGAATACGTTGAAAAAGCAAAAGATAAAGATGACCCATTCCGTCTAATGGGCTTTGGTCACCGTGTTTATAAAAACTATGACCCACGTGCAACCGTAATGCGTGAAGCGTGTCATGAAGTACTGAAAGAACTTAATATTAAAGATCCACTGTTAGATGTTGCAATGGAGCTTGAACGTATTGCGCTTTCTGATGAATATTTTGTTTCTAAGAAGCTGTATCCAAACGTAGATTTCTACTCAGGTATTATCTTGAAAGCTATTGGTATTCCTGTATCTATGTTTACTGTAATCTTCGCACTTTCTCGTACTGTTGGTTGGATTGCACACTGGAGTGAAATGCACAGTGACCCAAATAACCGCATCGGTCGTCCTCGTCAGCTTTACACTGGTGAAGAGCTTCGTGAGTTTAAACCACTTCATGAACGTGAATAGTCCTGAGCTTAAATTCAGAATCGGATTTAAATCGTTAGACTTATAAACAAAAAAGGTTGATGTATTAACATCAACCTTTTTTATTATTCCAAATAGGTACTATACTGGATTATCAATATCAATAAATTCCACATCAAAACCCTGCCCTTTCGCTAACCATTCACCCAGAGCCTTAACACCATAACGCTCGGTCGCATGATGACCTGCGGCAAAATAGTGAATACCTAATTCACGCGCGATATACGTCGTTCTTTCAGATACCTCACCAGAAATAAATGCATCAATACCCTGTTGAGCAGCTAATTCAATGTAATCTTGCCCACCACCAGAGCACCACGCCACTGTTTTAATGTCTTTATTTATATCTGGTGTAATGTGCAAAGGTTTTCGACTCAATACTTGATCAATCCTTAAAGCCAGATCTTCACCAGATAGTGCAACGTCAAATTCCCCTTTCATTGCGATAGATTGAGGTGTTGGCTCTAGGCCTTCTACATTTACAATCGAAAATAAACGTGCTAATTCAGCATTATTACCAAGTGTCGGATGAATATCTAAAGGAAGATGATAAGCCAATAAATTAATGTCATTTTTAATTAAAGACCGAATACGATTACCTTTCATCCCTTTAATTGACTCACTTTCACCCTTCCAGAAATAGCCATGATGAACTAACAAAGCATCTGCATTTTTTTCGATTGCAGCATCAATAAGTGCTTGAGAAGCAGTTACACCTGTAATAATTTTTAAGACTTCCTTCTTCCCTTCAACTTGAAGTCCATTAGGGCAATAATCTTTAATAAGTTGAGATTTTAATTCTTTATTTAATAGTTGTTCTAACTGAAAGTTATTCATCATTACTACCCACTTTAATAATAAAAAAGCAGCGACATGCGCTGCTTTTTATCCATTCTAACTGGTTTAATTATAAGCCAGCGTCTTTAAACACATTGCTTACAATCTCTTGAGCTTCTTGCTCAATCAATGCTAAGTGCTCTGCACCTTTAAAGCTTTCACAGTAAATCTTGTAGATTTCTTCTGTTCCTGATGGACGAGCAGCAAACCAACCATTAGCTGTTGTTACTTTAAGACCACCAATTGCAGCGCCATTACCTGGAGCATGCGTTAAACGAGCAGTGATTTCATCACCAGCAAGCGTTGTTGCTGATACCATTTCTGGAGATAGCTTACTTAATACTGCTTTCTGAGCTTTATTTGCTACTGCTTGAATGCGGTTATAACTTGATTCACCATGTTGAGCAGCTAATTTATTGTAGTACTCTTGAGGATTCATACCTGTAATTGCTGTGATTTCAGCCGCAAGTAAACATAAAAGAATACCATCTTTATCAGTTGACCAAGGTGTACCATCAAAGCGTAAGAAAGATGCACCAGCACTCTCTTCACCACCAAAACCAAGAGAACCAGCATATAAACCATCAACAAACCACTTAAAGCCAACTGGGACTTCGCATAGGTCACGGCCTAAATCTGCAACTACTTTATCAATAATAGCTGAAGATACTAGAGTTTTACCTACAGCGACCTCTGCTTTCCAAGCTGGACGATTACGATATAAATAATCAATACATACAGCCAGGTAGTGATTTGGGTTCATTAAGCCTGATGGCGTAACAATACCATGGCGATCATAATCAGGATCATTACCAAAGGCTAAATCGTAGTCGTCTTTTAATGATAACAAGCCAGCCATTGCATAAGGTGAAGAACAATCCATGCGTACTACACCGTCTTTATCTAACGACATAAATTGGAATGATGGATCAATCGCTTCACTTACTAGAGTTAAATCCAGATCAAATGCTTGACCAATTTGACGCCAGTATTCAATACCAGAACCACCTAATGGATCTACGCCTAATTTTAAATTTGCTTTTTGAATCGCTTCAATATTGACGACATTTTTTAAATCATCAATATATGGCTTCACTAAATCCACTTGTTTAACTAGATCGGATGTCATCGCTTCATTGATTGGAATACGTTTTACACCATTCAATTCATTTGCGATAAGTAGATTGGCTTGATTTTCAATTGCCGTCGTTAACTCACCTTCTGCAGGTCCCCCATGAGTCGGATTATATTTAATGCCGCCATCTTGAGGTGGGTTATGAGAAGGAGTAATAACAATACCATCAGCTTTATCATCAAATTTAACGTTATGCGTTAAGATTGCATGAGAAATACCTGGAGTTGGTGTGTAGCCATTATCTTCTTGGATAATAACTTCTACGCCATTAGCAACTAATACTTCAATAGTCGAAATGAAAGCCGATTCAGACAAAGCATGCGTATCTTTACCTAAGAAAAGCGGCCCTGTTACCCCATTTTCCTTACGTACATCAGCAACAGCTTGAGCAATAGCCCAAATATGATGTTGATTAAACGTTGCTTTATCTGCCGTCCCACGATGACCCGAAGTACCAAATTGTACTTTTTGATCTGGATTTAATGCATCAGGCTCTAATAAGAAATAATTAGAGACTAATGCTGGGATATTGTGTAAATCTTCTTGCTGAGCTTTCTGCCCAGCACGAGGATGTATAGCCATTTGACGATTCCTTGTGACAAATTATATTTTGAGCTGTAACTCAAAAAATTAAATCGCCGCGCACACTTTTTCTGTCAAATCATGATGGAAACCCATACGCTCCATCAACAACTCAACCATGTGGCGCTTGCGATTAGTATTTGTATTAGTGATAACCCAAAATGGAGTGCCGTTAATTTCACGGGGCTTGGTTGTTTTACCACTTGCAATCAACGTTTCTTGATTGTCTGCAAAATAAACTCGAGTTCTTCCTTTTACTTCAGTCGCTTCAGAGAACGCCTTTGAGTCAATTTTATATAATTCTGATAGCACAGTTAAAAAACGATCAATCGCTTTATCTAATGCGGAAAATTCATCAGAGATTAATAAGGTACGTACCGCTTTAACGCGATCTACAGATGCCTCTTTACCAGCATCTTTACTGACTACTATGCCCTTTTTCTGAACTTCAACAGGTGTTGAAACAGAAATAACAGAGTCTAAAGGTGATGACTGCATTAAGAGACGACGTAAAATATCAGAGGCACTTTCACCGATGTGTTGAGTTTGGCTCGCAATAAAGCGGTATAGTTCTTCGTCTACTTCAATTGTCTTCATTATATGGTTCGTATTCTATAATCTATTTATGAAGGCACGATTATACATTGTATAATCGTGATACTCTACGACAAACCTAACACAACGCAGAAAAATGAAGCTACTTAACTATAAAGAACAAGGAAATGGGGATCCTTTGATCCTAATTCATGGCTTATTTGGGAATTTAGATAATCTAGGTCTTCTAGCACGCCAATTAGAATCATCTTATCGAGTGATCAGTATTGATCTTCGAAATCATGGCCATTCTTTTCATTCAGAAGATCATAATTATCAAACGCTCGCATTTGATATTATAACGCTTCTTGAACACTTATCGATTTCATCTGCGCATCTCATTGGCCACTCAATGGGAGGTAAAGTTGTCATGGCAATATCTGGTCAAAAACCAGAAATCGTCTCTTCATTAGTTGTTTTAGACATGGCTCCAGTTGCTTATCCTGAACATAGACACGATGCTGTTTTTTCAGGTCTTCAACGCATTATAGATACTCCGCCAACAACTCGAAAAGAAGCAAACCAATTACTTGCAACGTCAATCGTAGACCCTGGTGTACGACAATTTCTAAGCAAGTCATTATATAAAGAAAACGAACACTTAAATTTACGCTTTAATGTCCCAGCATTATTAAACAATTATCATCATATTATAGGTTGGGAGCCAATCTCACCATTTACGGGAGATGTTCTGTTTATAAAAGGGGAAAACTCCGATTACATCCAAGCTTCACATCAAAAAGAAATTATGCTGCAATTTCCAAAAGCTAAAGCACATATTGTAAATGGCACAGGTCATTGGCTCCATGCAGAAAAGCCTGAAGTCATTTATCGGGTCATAAGTCGATTTTTAGCCAAAGTTGGTAATAGATAATCCATACCAACAATGTCAAAGCTATGATATAGTTTTGCCAAATTATTCGTTCAGATTTAGGTCACTTACCTAAGATAAGGCTAATTCATGCTATATGAACATTTTGATCTCATTGAATCTATTGGTTTAGATTTATTGTTTGCCTCGATATTCTTTTTTATCGGTATGGCTATTAAAGATGTCTTAAAGCAAGCAAACGTACCTGCTTTTGGCCGAAAAATTGTTTGGCTAGTACTCTTTTTAGGATGTACAGGTTTCATTGCTAAAGGGATTATTCAGCTAAGCTGGGAAGGTGCAGGTCTAGGCTAATCACTGATCTAATAACATCTATTTTTAATTAATACAGACAAATACAGGTATTCATCATATGGCAAGTGTAGGACTCTTCTTTGGTAGCGACACAGGTAATACTGAAGCTATTGGCAAGATGATTCAAAAACAGCTTGGTAAAAAGCTCGTTCATGTTCAAGACATTGCAAAAAGCAGCAAAGAAGATATCGATAACTTCGATCTTCTTCTTTTAGGTATCCCTACATGGTACTACGGTGAAGCTCAATGTGATTGGGATGATTTCTTCCCAGAATTAGAAGGCATTGATTTTTCGACTAAGCTTGTTGCCATCTTTGGCTGTGGTGATCAAGAAGATTACGCTGAATACTTCTGTGATGCGATGGGTAACATCCGTGATATCGTTGAAGCTAAAGGCGGCACAGTTATTGGCTACTGGCCAACTGAAGGCTATGAATTTGAAGCTTCTAAAGCACTCGTTGATGAAAATAACTTTGTAGGTCTTTGTATTGATGAAGATCGTCAACCAGAGCTTACAGAAGAGCGCGTAACTGCATGGGTTAAACAAATCCATGAAGAAATGTGCCTTGCAGAATTAGAAGACTAATTTTGATTCATGATGCTCTTTACTTATCTCTTAAATTAAGAGAGTAGAGAGCATCATCTAAACTCTGGTTTCTTCCTCACATATAATGTTCTATTCACCCTCGCAACGACCTTCCCTTTTTTATCATAAATATACACTTCAAATTTTGGAAAACACTTATCCCCACCTTCAGTAAGCTGCTTAATTTCTTGAATTTTTTCGTTTGAGATAGAAAAGTGTGCATTCAAATCACTAGTTCCAGGGGAAATAAAATCTATTTCAGACTGCTTATCCCAGACGAAATACTCTTCTCTCAAGATCCCCATTAACATTAGCGAAAATACGGGATCTGTCATAGAAAAGATACTGCCTCCATATTGGCTTCTATTCGCATTGCGATTCCAAAATCGATCTTTTAATATCACTCGCACTTCTTGAAAGTCTGGTGCAATTTTTTGGATAGAGATCCCAGCGCCCCAAAATGGAGGCCAAATATTCAATGCCCTTCTGACTATTTTTGGGGTAAAGTATTTATACATATTTATCATCCTTGATTCTGGTCTGACCTCATGATAATAGTTTTATTAACAAAAGATCAACATCTATTTTTTTGTAAGAGATCGTGCAGATAAGGTATCAACTCGATTGAATGTTCCCTATAATTAACTTATTAAAACTGCACAAAAAATCGATGCAGAATGTCAATACAGGAAAAGTCGATGTCAGATAACAACCAAGCACTAAAAAAAGCCGGTTTAAAGGTTACTCTTCCACGCCTGAAAATTTTAGAGGTGTTGCAACAACCAGATTGCCAACACATCAGTGCAGAAGATTTATATAAAAAATTAATCGATATTGGTGAAGAAATTGGTCTTGCTACCGTATACCGTGTATTAAACCAATTTGATGATGCTGGCATTGTGACCCGTCACCATTTTGAAGGCGGTAAATCTGTTTTTGAACTAGCAACTCAGCACCACCATGATCATCTTGTTTGTTTAGATTGCGGCAAAGTAATTGAATTCTCTGATGAAATGATTGAAGAACGTCAAAAAGAGATCGCTAAAAAATACAATGTTCGATTAACAAACCACAGTTTATATCTATACGGCCACTGCATTACTGGTGACTGCATTGATAATGATGACGCTCATAACGGTTAATCGTCAATACCATAAATTTTAGTTATAAAAAAACCAGCATTTCTGCTGGTTTTTTATTATCGATTATTTGAACTCTTAGTCAGGATTAACCTTCCCAAGTATCACGTAATCCTACAGTACGGTTGAATACAAGAGCCCCTGGTGTAGAGTCTTTGTTATCAATACAGAAATAACCTGTACGCTCAAACTGGTAACCTGCTTCTGCTTCTGCTGTTGCTAAACTTGGTTCTACAAAACCATTTTTAACAATCAATGACTCAGGGTTAATACTCTCTGAGAAATCTTCTAAAGCTGCTGGATTTGGCACTGTAAATAGACGATCGTATAAACGGATCTCAGCAGGAACAGCTTTATCTGCAGATACCCAGTGAATAACACCTTTAACTTTACGACCATCTGCTGGGTTTTTACCTAGTGTTTCTGCATCATAGCTACAGAAAATAGTGGTAATGTTACCCGCTTCGTCTTTTTCAATGCGGTCTGCTTGAATAACATAAGCACCACGTAGACGAACTTCTTTACCAAGAACCAAACGCTTGTACTTTTTGTTTGCTTCTTCACGGAAGTCATCTTGTTCAATGTATACTTCACGAGTAAATGGTACATCGCGCTTACCCATTTCAGGTTTGTTAGGATGATTAGCTACGCTAAGTGTCTCAACTTTACCTTCTTCGTAGTTTTCAATTACGATTTTAACAGGTTCAAGAACCGCCATTGCACGAGGTGCATTTTCATTTAAGTCATCACGAATACAAGATTCTAATGAACCAAACTCGATCATGTTTTCTTGCTTAGTCACACCAATACGTTTACAGAATTCACGAATAGAGCCAGCAGTAAAGCCACGACGACGTAAACCAGAAACAGTAGGCATACGTGGATCATCCCAACCATTTACCAACTTCTCAGTCACAAGCTCATTAAGCTTACGCTTAGACATGATAGTGTATTCTAAATTTAGACGGCTGAACTCATATTGATGCGGTTGACAGTCAATCGTAATATTTTCCAACACCCAATCGTATAAACGACGGTTATCTTGGAATTCTAATGTACAAATAGAATGTGTAATACCTTCCAACGCATCCGAAATACAGTGTGTAAAATCGTACATTGGGTAGATACACCACTTATCACCAGTTTGGTGATGAGAAGCGAAACGAATACGATAAATTACTGGATCACGCATTACGATAAAAGAAGAAGCCATGTCGATTTTTGCACGGAGACAAATTGTCCCTTCTTTGAATTTACCATCACGCATTTGTTCAAATAGCGCAAGGTTATCTTCAATGCTACGATCACGGTAAGGGCTGTTTTTGCCTGGCTCTTTAAGTGAACCACGGTATTCGCGAATTTGATCCGACGTTAGCTCATCAACATAAGCTAAGCCTTTTTCAATCAGTTCAACTGCGTAACCGTACAGTTTATCGAAATAGTTTGAAGAATAATGAATATCACCACTCCAATCAAAACCTAACCATTTAACGTCATTTTTGATTGATTCAACGTATTCAATATCTTCTTTTTCAGGGTTAGTATCATCAAAACGTAGATTACACTGTCCCTGATAATCTTGAGCAATACCAAAATTCAAACAGATAGATTTTGCGTGTCCGATATGCAGATAACCGTTTGGCTCTGGCGGGAAACGAGTATGGACACTGGAATGTTTACCTGACTTTAGGTCTTCATCAATAATTTGACGGATAAAGTTGGTAGGACGAGTTTCAGTTTCACTCATCTAAAGCACCTCATTGGTATTAGTAGAAAGAACAGATTGTTCATATCTCCCTATGATCCACAATTATGGACCAATACTCAATATATAGAATCAAATAGTTGCTTTATTTCCATAAAAAAAGCCGCTCTAATTAGAGCGGCTTATTAATTTGAGTTAATTTACTCAATAATTATGGTAATGCAACTGCTGTTAGGTCTTCAGACGCTGGGATTTTTTTCATTTCACCAGCTACGATTTCAGCAAGAGGACCAAGGATAACTTGAACATTGTTAGAACCAAGTTTAACCACACCCATTGCACCTAATGCTTTAAGTTGTTTCTCGCTAATTACGCTAGTGTCTTTAAGAGTTAGACGTAAACGAGTGATACAAGCATCGATGTTTTCTAGATTTTCGTGACCACCTAGAGCTTTAAGGTATTGCTTAGCTAGTTCACCAGTTTCTTTAGAACCACGAACTGAACTTTCTTCTTCGTCGTCGTCTTCACGGCCTGGAGTCTTAAGATTAAACTTAACGATTACAGCGCGGAATACGAAGTAGTAAACTGCGAAGAATACGATACCTTGGATAATTAGCATGTACCAGTTAACAGCTAGTGGGTTACGAGTAGAAAGAACCATATCTACTAGACCTGCTGAGAAGCCGAAACCTGCAATCCATTGCATAGACGCTGCGATGAATACTGAAATACCTGTTAATGCTGCGTGAACTACGTATAGCGCAGGAGCAAGGAACATGAATGAGAATTCTAGTGGCTCTGTAACACCAGTAAAGAATGATGCGAAACCAGCAGCAATCATAATAGATGCAACTTTTTCTTTGTTCTCAACTTTAGCCGTGTGGTAGATAGCTAGTGCTGCACCTGGTAGACCAAACATCATGATTGGGAAGAAACCAGCTTGGTACATACCTGTAACACCAACTGTTGCTGTACCGTTAGCGATAGATTGAGCACCACCTAAGAAATTAGGGATATCATTAATACCAGCAACGTCGAACCAGAACACTGAGTTAAGTGCATGGTGAAGACCTACAGGAATAAGTAGACGGTTGAAGAATGCGTAAATACCAGCACCAACAGAACCCATACCTTGGATTGACTCACCGAAGTGTACAAGGCCACCGTAAATTGCAGGCCAGATGTACATAAGTACGAACGCAATTAAAATACCTGCAAAAGAAGTTAAGATAGGTACAAGACGCTTACCTGAGAAGAATGCAAGTGCTTTATGCAGTTCAACAGTAGAGAAACGGTTGTAGATCTCAGCAGATACGATACCAACTAGGATACCAACAAATTGGTTATTGATTTTACCAAATGCAGCAGGAACTGCAGCAGGATCAATACCTTGAATTTGAGCTACCGCTCCTGGTGAAAGAAGAGTAGTTACAACAAGGAAACCAACAAAACCAGAAAGTGCCGCTGCACCATCTTTATCTTTAGACATACCATAAGCAACACCGACCGCGAACAGTACTGACATGTTATCGATGATAGCCGCACCAGCTTTGATTAAAAACGCTGCTAGTGCACTGTTGCCGCCCCAAGCCACTGGGTCAATCCAGTAACCAATACCCATTAAAATTGCTGCTGCAGGTAATGTAGCAACTGGTACCATCAGTGCTTTACCTACTTTTTGAAAATATCCTAAAATATTCACCTTTAGATTCCCCCTATAAGGATTTTAGATTTTTTTGAATAGCTTAATTTGTCCATTATAAACTTATTTCGCTACTCGTTATTAACAGGGTCAGTGTAAGGGATTAATTTCGCCCCGCAAATTAAAAGCAAGCTAATTGTGATCATTATCACCTGTGGAGGGAATATTTAAGGTATTTTGCTAGCGAGATCATAAAACTTATTTTATCATTCGAAAGAATAAAACATCAGGAATAAAATTTGGTCTATAAAAGACCAAACTTTGTCATTACTGAACGTAACATTTAGGTAACTGAGTGTACCGCTCAGTAAGCAGTTCTATTTTCACTTGCTTAAAAATTTCAACGAAAAAAGTTTATATTTTTTTCGTACCATAAATTATAACTTAAGGATTCAAGCTATGTATGCGCTAACTAACTGTAAGGTTTATACTGGTAACGATGTTCTTGTTAACCATTCTGTAATCATTAATGGAACAGAAATCGAGGCCGTTTGCCCAACATCAGAACTACCAGAAGGTATTGAGCTAAAGGATTTAGATGGCGCAATTCTAAGCCCAGGTTTTATTGATCTTCAACTAAACGGCTGTGGTGGCGTAATGTTGAATGATGAAATTACGGCAGAAACAATGCAAACGATGCATGAAGCGAACCTAAAATCAGGTTGTACTAGCTTCTTACCTACTTTAATTACCTCTTCAGATGAAGACATGCGTACTTCTATTGAAGCAGCTCGTGAATACCACAATAAATATCAAAACCAATCTTTAGGTCTACACCTTGAAGGCCCGTACCTGAATGTAATGAAAAAAGGCATTCATAGCGTTGATCATATCCGTCACTCTGATTCAGATATGATTCAACTTATGTGTGATAACGCTGATTTAATTGCAAAAGTAACGCTTGCTCCAGAACAAAATGATCCAGAGCATATTGAACGTTTATGTAAAGCAGGTATTGTCGTGTCAATTGGTCATACGAACGCTACCTATGCAGAAGCTCGCCAAGGGTTTGAATCTGGTATTACTTTCGCAACTCACCTATTTAATGCGATGACGCCAATGGTTGGTCGTGAACCAGGTGTTGTTGGTGCTATCTACGATACTCCAGATGTTTATGCTGGCATCATTGCGGATGGCTTCCATGTTGACTATGCAAACATCCGTATTGCACACAAAATAAAGAAAGAAAAGCTAGTATTAGTGACGGATGCCACAGCTCCTGCAGGTGCTGACATGGAATACTTTATTTTTGTTGGTAAGAAAGTATATTACAAGGATGGTAAATGTGTTGATGAGAATGGCACATTAGGCGGCTCAGCTCTGACTATGATTGAAGCAGTTCAGAATACAGTTGAGCACGTTGGAATCGCTTTAAATGAAGCATTACGTATGGCTACGTTATATCCAGCTCAAGCAATTGGTGTAGATAATAAACTTGGCCGAATCAAAAAGAACATGGTTGCTAACCTTGCTATTTTTGATCGTGACTTCAATGTAAAAGCGACTGTTGTTAACGGACAATACGAGCAAAGTTAATATGACTGACGGACAAATTGGTAATGTAGACCTAGTAAAACAATTAAACAGTGCGGCTGTTTATCGTTTAATCGACCAAAAAGGCCCGATTTCTCGAATTCAAATCGCAGACGTTAGTCAGCTTGCTCCTGCAAGTGTTACCAAGATTACCCGTCAACTATTAGAGCGCGGCTTAATTAAAGAAGTCGCGCAACAAGCATCAACAGGCGGTCGAAGAGCTATTTCTTTGACCACTGAAACCGCCCCCTTCCACTCTATTGCAGTGCGTTTAGGTCGAGACTATATCCAATTAAGTCTTTTTGACCTTTCAACAAAAGAATTAGCTTCTGAGTATCATGAGTTTAATTACTCACATCAACAAGAGCTATTGGATGGATTACGTCAATTAGTTCAAATGTTCATCACTCGTAACCAAGATACAATTAAACAATTAATTGCTATCGGTATCACCCTCCCTGGTTTAGTTAATCCAGAGACGGGCGTTGTAGAGTACATGCCGAATACCGACATAGATAAATTAGCCTTAGCTGATTTTATTAAAGATACTTTCAATACCCAATGTTTCGTAGGTAACGATGTACGTGGTTTAGCTCTAGCCGAACACTACTTTGGTGCATCTAAAGATTGCTATGACTCTATACTCGTCAGTGTTCACCGCGGTACCGGTGCCGGCATCATTGTTAACGGAAAGGTTTTCTTAGGTCATAATCGAAATGTAGGTGAGATCGGCCACATTCAAATCGATCCAATTGGTGATAAATGTCAATGTGGCAATTTTGGTTGTTTAGAAACCGTAGCCGCAAACCCTGCAATTATTTCACGAATTAAAACACTGCTTGCACAAGGCTACCCTTCAAGTCTTTCGCAGTTAGATAACATAACAATGGCTGATATTTGTCATGCTGCAAATCATGGTGATGAGCTTGCAACGCAAACATTATTACGCGTTGGTAATCAATTGGGTAAAGCGATAGCAATGACGATTAATCTATTTAATCCACAAAAAATTGTTATTTCAGGTGCAATTACTCAATCTGATAAAATTCTTTTTGCTGCTATCCACAACTGTATTAAAAATCAATCATTAACCGCGTTCCACAAAGATCTACCAATTGTTGCATCCGAGCTTCATGAACAACCGACCATTGGTGCTTTTTCAATGGTCAAACGCGCAATGCTTAATGGTGTATTGTTACAAAAATTATTAGATGAATAATCATAAATAATTTCTAACATGTTACTCTAGGGCTGCTTTTGCGGCCCTTTTTTTCGACCACTTTTAGGAATAGTAGTATATGGAGTTACTTTTTATCATTGCAGTATTTGTAATGGGGTTTATAGCACTAAAAATTAATTTACCTCCATTAGTTGGTTTTTTATTAGCTGGATTTGGATTGCATGCACTTGGTTTTCAATCTAATGAAGCGCTATCTACCTTTGCTGATCTTGGTGTCACACTTCTTCTGTTCTCAATTGGCTTAAAGTTAGATATCAAAACCTTACTAGCTAAAGAAATTTGGTTAGGAGCAACACTTCATAATCTATTTTCAACATTATTCTTCACCTTTGCTCTTCTTGGTCTCAAGCTTCTTGGGATCACGATGCTGGCAGATATAGATACAGCACAACTTGTCTTATTTGGCTTTGCTCTCTCTTTCTCTAGTACCGTATTTGCAGTTAAAGCGTTACAAGAAAAAGGCGAAATGAATGCAACTTACGGAACCTTAGCAATCGGTATTCTTGTTATGCAAGATATCTTCGCGGTTGTATTCTTAACGGCTTCCACAGGAAAGATCCCAGAAATAACAGCACTCGCTTTATTTGCTCTCCCCCTCCTAAGGCCTTTATTCTTTAAATTGTTAGATTGGGCTGGACATGGTGAAATGCTGGTACTTTACGGTATTTTCTTAGCACTTGTCGCAGGAGCAGGAACTTTTGAACTGGTTGGAATGAAACCTGACCTCGGTGCCCTTATCTTGGGAATGTTACTGGCTGGTCACTCTAAGGCCTCTGAATTATCAAAATCCTTATTTAATTTGAAAGAAATTTTATTGATTTGTTTTTTCTTAAACATAGGATTATCTGCCGCACCGACATTTGCAGGATTAACGCTTGCTCTACTTTTAATTCTACTTCTCCCTGTAAAAGGGCTCTTATACTTCATTATCATTAACAAGTTTAAGTTTCGAGTAAGAACCTCTCTCCTCGCCTCTCTAACTTTATTCAACTACAGTGAATTTGGCCTAATTGTCGGTGGGTTAGCATTCAAAATGGGCTGGTTGCCGGGTGATACTCTTGTTGCCATAGCTATTGCTGTATCGATTTCCTTTATTATTTCAGCTCCTTTAAATAATTTTGGCCACTCTATTTACCAGCGCTCACGCCATTGGTTAAAAGAACACACCGCAGAACGTTTAAATCCAATGGATAAATTAATTAATCCAGGCAGAGCCCAAATTTTAATTCTTGGCATGGGTCGTATTGGTAGTGGTGCTTATGATGAACTAAAAGAAAAGTACGGTGATATTATTTTAGGTATTGAGCTTCGAGAAGAATCAGCAAAGCAACATCAAGATCTTGGTCGTAATGTGATATCCGGAGATGCAACCGACCCTGATTTTTGGGAACGTATACTTTCAACTTCTCATGTGAAATTAGTATTATTAGCCATGCCAAACCACCAAGGTAATCAGTTTGCATTAGAGCAATTACAATCAAGAAATTACCAAGGTCAAACAGCAGCAATTGCGGCTTATAATGATCAAATAGAAGGATTGGTTGAACAAGGCGTGGATGCCGCTTTTAATATTTATCATGAAGCCGGTAGTGGTTTTGCTCGGCATGTAAGTGAACAATTAAGCCCTCAATTTAATCAACAAAAAGAGTATATGAAACATTGATTCTTTTATTAACAACTTAGTCACTTTAAAAATCAGATTAGAGATTATTTAAATTCTAATCTGATTTTTTATTTATATTCCCTAACTCTCCATTCTTTTTGTTCAAAAAACCACCTCCAATTAACGATTCAAAACCAAAATGGATGAAATATTAAATATTATCTAATTAGGTTGCCTATTTGTAATTTTATTTGTATTTCTTGGTTGCTTTTTTTATCGATCGTGGCAAATTGTAGTTAAGAGAATAATTTATGATAAAAATTAAGAAGAGATTAGAGGGAACTTATGTGCTCAATTTTTGGAATACTGGACATTAAAACCGATTCAACGCCACTACGTAAAGCTGCACTTGAAATGTCAAAAAAACTTCGCCATCGTGGACCTGATTGGTCAGGCATTTATTCATCAGACAAAGCAATTTTAGCGCATGAGCGTCTTGCGATTGTTGGTGTAAATAGTGGTGCACAACCCCTTTATAGCGAAGATAAAAAGCATATTTTAGCAGTGAATGGGGAGATCTATAACCATAAAGAATTACGAGAAAAATACGCTGACGATTACGCATTCCAAACAGATTCTGATTGTGAAGTTATTTTAGCGCTATACCGCGAAAAAGGCACAGATCTGCTAGAAGATTTGAACGGTATTTTCGCATTTATTCTTTATGATGAAGAAAAAGATGAATATTTAATCGGTCGTGACCATATTGGCATTATCCCTATGTACCACGGTTATGATGAACATGGTAACTATTACGTTGCTTCTGAAATGAAAGCTTTGGTTCCAGTGTGTAAATCAATCAGTGAATTTCCTCCTGGCCACTTCTACTCATCAAAAGATGTTGAGCCAACTCGTTACTATTTACGTGATTGGATGGAATATGACGCAGTTAAAGATAATCCAACAAGTAAAGATGACCTTAAGCAAGCATTGGAAGATGCGGTTAAACGTCAATTAATGACAGATGTTCCTTATGGTGTCCTTCTTTCTGGTGGTCTTGATTCATCAATTACATCAGCGGTTGCGAAAAAATTTGCAGCAATGCGTATTGAAGATGACCAACAATCTCAAGCATGGTGGCCACAATTACACTCGTTTGCAGTTGGCTTAGAAGGCGCTCCCGATTTAAAAGCAGCTCGTGAAGTAGCCGATCAAATCGGTACTGTGCATCATGAAATGACTTATACAATTCAAGAAGGTCTTGATGCTATCCGTGATGTTATTTATCACATTGAAACGTATGACGTAACCACCATTCGCGCCTCTACACCAATGTATTTATTAGGCCGTAAGATCAAGGCAATGGGCATTAAAATGGTACTTTCAGGTGAAGGTGCTGATGAAATTTTTGGTGGCTACTTATACTTCCATAAAGCGCCAAACAAAAAAGAATTCCATGAAGAAACAGTTCGTAAACTACTTGCTCTAAACATGTTTGATTGTGCTCGTGCTAACAAATCACTTGCAGCTTGGGGTGTAGAAGGTCGAGTACCTTTCTTAGACAAAGAATTTATTGATGTTGCAATGCGACTAAACCCACAAGATAAAATGTGTGGTAACGGTAAAATGGAAAAACACATTCTTCGAGAATGTTTTGAAGACGATTTGCCTGCTGCGATTGCATGGCGACAAAAAGAGCAATTCTCTGATGGTGTAGGTTATAGCTGGATTGATACATTACGTGAAACAGCAGAAGCAAAAGTAACTGATCAGCAAATGGAGTCTGCAAAATTCCGTTTCCCTTACAATACCCCGGTAACCAAAGAAGGTTACGTGTATCGTGAAATCTTTGAAGAGTTATTTCCTCTTGAAGATGCTGCTAAATGTGTTCCTGGTGGTCCATCAGTTGCGTGCTCTTCAGCAAAAGCGATAGAGTGGGATGAATCATTCAAAAACTGTGTTGACCCTTCTGGTCGAGCTGTTCAAGCCGTTCACAATGAAGCTTATGATTAATTAAAGAGTTAATCACAAAAAAAGCGCCTAATGGCGCTTTTTTTATTTCGAATAATCGATATCGCAATTCTCTACTTTAATTTCAACATTTTTATTAATAAGGGTAATTAATAAAATCGAACGTTTTTCCCCATCCGCTTCTTTATAAATAGCATCAACACCAACGAAGGGGCCTTCTTTTATCGAAACTTTTTGCCCCGCTTCTGGCAAAGTCTCAATTACCTCTTTATTTTGAATGTTATCGTGGTCTAGTAATTTTAATGAATAAATTAAATCACCTGACAATACTTTCGGTTGCCCACCAAAACGAATAAAGTCACTCACTCCACGAGTTGAACGAACGGTCGTAAACGTCGGGCCATCCTTAAAATCAAAACGAACAAACATATAACAAGGGAATAAAGGTTCTTTAACTGCCTTTTTTTTACCTCTCGTTATTTTCTCAACTTCAATCTCAGGGTAAAAGCACTCTACATTTTGATTCTCTAAATGTGCTTTTGCTCGCTGTTGTTCCCCACGTTTACAGTAGAGTAAATACCATTCTTTCATTATTTATATACCTAGCTAACCAGCTAAAGATCATAGCACGCCATAAACAACAACTAAATAAATAGGTTCAATAACTCGACAACTATCTTGTTTCAGATGTTAAATGACAAAAAACAGACAAAAGAAACAAATAATATTAAAAAAACACCAAAAATAAAAATTAAAAACCATAAAATTGAAATTATTTAGAATTTAAAATTAAAAAATAGAAGCAAAACAGAGAGGTAATATGTAACAGTAAATACTTGTTTCTAAACATTTCAATCATTTAAAATGTTAAGCAAATCACATTAATATGTACAACATTGCAGTTGAATCATTCGAGGGGTATAAATTTGTCTTATATAAAGAGAATAAAATTCTATTAAACAGAGAGCATTATGCCAAATAACAACAAAACACTCATGGGACACCCTCAAGGATTGTTCTTACTTTTTGGAACAGAATTATGGGAACGCTTCTCTTATTACGCCATGAGGGCAATTTTAGTCTTATATTTAACAGACAGAACCATTAATGGTGGTTTAGGCTGGACAGTTAAAGACGCCCTTAGCTTATATGGCACTTATACCGCTTTGATGTACATCACCCCTCTTATTGGTGGATGGTTGGCAGATAACTACCTAGGACAACGAAAGTCGCTGCTTATTGGTGGATCTCTCATGGTTGTAGGCCAATTTACACTCGCACTTCCTCATGATTTATTGCCATTCTCTGTTGAGGCTCTTTTTTATGTCGGTTTAGGCTTCCTAATTGCTGGTAATGGTTTATTCAAACCAAACGTATCAACCATGGTTGGTGATTTATACCAAGATGGTGATAATCGCCGTGACGGTGCATTTACCATTTTTTATATGGGCATTAATTTAGGCTCCTTGCTTGCTGGCGTAGTTTCTGGTTCTGTAACAGGCATATGGGGTTGGAAAGCAGGATTTGCTGCGGCCGGTATTGGTATGGTTATTAGTTTAATCATTCAAACTTTATTTGCTCAACGCTTCTTAGGTGATATTGGGGTTCGCCCTGCTGCTCATATAGCAAAAGAAAATGCAAAAGGTAAATCCCATAATGTATTAAGTAAAATTGAAATTGATCGCCTAAAAGTAATTATGGTTATGGGTCTATTCGTTATTGTATTTTGGGCAGGCTTTGAGCAAGCTGGCGGCTTAATGAATATCTATTCTCAACAATACACAGATAGAATGATTGGTTCCTTTGAAGTGCCTGCCGCTTGGTTTCAATCATTGAATCCTTTCTTCATTATTGTATGCGCGCCGTTAATCGCTATGTTATGGGTTAAATTAGGGCCAAAAGAACCAAGCTCACCAATTAAGTTCGCTTTGGCTCTCTTTTTCTTAGCCATTGGTTTTCTTTGTATGGTCGGAGCGGTCATGGAACAAGGTGGCGACTTAACAGTTAAAACATCTATGTACTGGCTTGTGGGAGCTTACTTCTTCCATACGTTAGGTGAGCTATGTTTATCTCCGATTGGGTTGTCATTAGTGACTAAACTCGCACCACTCCGTTTGGCTTCTCTTATGATGGGGACATGGTTTGGGTTCAATGCCATCTCTAATTATATTGCAGGTATCGTTGGTTCACATGTTGAAAGTCTTGGCGCATTAGATATTTTTGCAGGTATCGCTATTGCAGCAACCATCTCTGGAATTTTATTGCTAACAATTTCAGGAACTCTTATTCGCTGGATGCATGGTGCTGAAAAAGCACATTAAACTGAACATATCGAAATAAAAAGGGAGTCTTATATTCTAAGGCTCCCTTTTTTATAAAGAGTAAATTATAATATAATTCTACTGCGATTCTTCTCAACTAATTTAGCGCCAATCCCTTTCACATTAGATAAGTCATCTACCGCTGCAAACTTTCCATTCACTTTACGATAATCAACAATAGCTTGTGCTTTTGAGTTGCCAACACCAATCAGCAATGTTTTAAGCTCCTCAGCTCCAGCCTCGTTGATATTAACGACCACTTCAATACCATCGTGTTTATTTACGCTTTCTTCTTTAGCATGAGCGATACTGCTCGAAAATAAAATAAGAGCAAATAAAAAAGAACTGATTAAGTTTGTTATACGAGTCATTACTATTCCTTGTTCAAGATTTAAATAATAATGTCAGATACTTCAGAAATTCACTCTCTATCTGTCATCCCAAAAAATAGTAAATAAACCAAAGAAGAAATCCCACCGATAGATTTATACTTACCCTAAAAACACGACGGGCCCCAACTAGGGGCCCGTCTATCTTATTTATCAATTACAAATAAATTGATTATTGTTCTAATAATGGATAACTAATATCAGAGTTTGCTTTAAGCGTATCTAATGTTGCCGTTAGATCTTGTTGAGTTTGAGTTCTAAGTAAACGCGTTGACACTTGCTGAGCCATTGCATCATTGCTTAGTTCTAATACACCATCAAGTGCAACTATTACATTGTTTCCCTGACGATCCATCACTTGAGCGTAAGTTGATGCGCCCTTTTCTGGTTTTTGCAAACGATACACATCATTTGCCAACTCATCAGCTCTAGTAATCATTCGTGCTTCAGTAAAGCTTAAACCATTATCTGCTAGGTAATTCGTCTGACCTTTATCCAGTGCATTAATAACACCTTGAGCTAGTTCGACTGCTTTTTGTTCACCTTTTGTTTGAGATAAGCGATCAGTCACTGCTGGTTTAACATCTTCTAAAGGTAATACGGTTTCATCTCGAACATCTTCAACACGAACAACAACAATATGCTCTGGTGCAATTTCAATAACGTCTGAATTTAAACCATCTTCTTTTACTTCAGGGCTATAGATAGCTTGTAAAACTGCAGGATTTGATAGCAGTTCAGGAGCATCTTCTTGAGAGAAGAAGTCAGATGTCATTACTTTAACATTAACGCTTTCAGCTGCGTCATCTAAAGAATCAGGTGATTCAAATGCTTTTTCTGCTAGCTCTGTTTGTAGGCTATAAAATGCATCAGCGGCATGTTCATCGACTAAGAAAGATTTAATTTCTGTACTTACTTCAGCAAGAGGTTTTGTTTTTGGAGCTTCAACACCGTCAAGTTGAATAATATGATAACCAAACTCAGATTTAACTAAACCTGAATGATCACCGACATTAACCAATTGGAAAGCCGCATCTTCAAAAGCAGGATCAATAACACCACGCTCAATCCAACCTAAAGAACCACCTTCTTTTGCTGTTGGGATATCTTGTGAACTTTCTTTTGCTACCGTTGCAAAGTCATCACCAGCATCTAAACGAGCAAGAACAGCTTTAGCATCAGCTTCATCACCTTTAATCAGGATATGGCTTACTTCGCGTTTTTCTTGCGTAGAATACTTATCTTGATTTTCATTATAATACGTTTGAATCTCTTCATCCGTAATTGGTGCTTGTGCTTTTAAAGAGTCGCCAGATAATTCAACATAAGAAACTTTCACTTGTTCTGGACGAACAAATTGTTGTTTATTTGCATTGTAATATTCAGAAACTTCTTCATCTGTCACTGTTGCTTGTTTTGCAAATTCAGCAGTATTAAGAGTAATAGTACGAATTTCACGCTGTTGAGCTTCTAAAGCACCTTGTGCTTTTACTTCGTTATCCAACGTAAATTCTGTTGATTCAAGAGCAAGAACCAATTGATTTCGAACTAAATCTTGACGTAAATATTCTGCAAAGCTATCTGAACTGAAACCCGCACGACGAAGTGAAATATTGAAAATCTCTTCATCGAATTTACCGTCTTTTTGAAATTGAGGCATAGATAAAATAGCTTGACGAATTTGTTCGTCACCAACACGAAGACCTAAATCTTGAGCTTGATTATCTAATAGCGCATCATTAACCATACGGTCTAAAACAGATTTACGAAATTGTTCTACGTATGCTGGGTCGCCAAGTAATGTTGAAAAATACTCACCAAGTTGAGATTGCATACGATTACGTTCATTTTGATACACTTGTTCAAAATCATTGCGCGTAATCTCACGTTCACCAACTTTTGCAGCTAGTGGTTGACCCCCACCGACTAAATAACTACCTACACCTGCAAATACAAATGAGAAAATAATTAGACCGAGAATGATCTTAACTACGAGGCCTGTTGAACCTTCGCGAATTCGATCCATCATAATATGTTTTAACTCCTAATCACCAAGTGGAATACACTATTTATACAAGTAGCGTGTCAATTTCTATTGATAGTGAAAATGTAAAATAGTTCAACAAAAGAAAATTTTAACAATAAAAAAGCGCATCATTGGATGCGCCTATGACTCATTACTCTAGTCTACTAGCCTTACGCTAGCTTGTGTAGAGTTTTATCTATATTTCGCTTAGTTACACGCATCTTTAAGTGCTTTACCAGCTTTAAATGCAGGTACTTTTGCAGCAGAAATCTCAATCGCTTCGCCTGTTTTAGGGTTACGACCTGTACGAGCAGCACGCTCACGAACAACAAATGAACCGAAACCAACAAGCGTTACTTGATCACCACTTTTTAGTGTCTCTGTTACTGTTTCAACTAATGCATCTAGAGCGCGGCCAGCAGCTGCTTTTGAGATATCTGCATTTTCAGCAATTTGATCGACTAATTGAGATTTATTCACGGTATTCCCCTTTAAATTATTCATTCAATGATTAATGAACGAGTCCATATTTTGATTATAAATGTGTGAAGTTATGATCACGCAATAAGGTTTAACTTAGCTGCATCAATATAAAGTGACAAGTCATTTCGACCTGTCAGCCCTGTTATATCAACGTTTTTTGCTACACGTCACTTTTTAGATTGCTCAAGACTAAAACCTTGAGGGTCATTTTGAAGTGCTAAGGTTAAGACTTCATCAATCCATTTAACTGGATGAACCGATAGATCAGCAATTACATTTGCTGGGATCTCTTCTAGGTCGCGTTCATTATCCTTTGGAATGATGACAGTTTTAATACCACCACGATGCGCTGCTAATAATTTTTCTTTTAGACCACCAATTGGTAAGACTTCACCACGCAAAGTAATCTCACCTGTCATAGCAACATCTGAACGAACAGGATTACCAGTTAGGCTTGATACCAAAGCGGTACACATACCAATACCAGCACTAGGGCCATCTTTTGGTGTTGCACCTTCTGGTACGTGAACGTGAATATCACGTTTTTCATAGAAGTCAGGATTAATACCTAATTTATCTGCACGTGTACGCACAACGGTCATCGCAGCTTGAATTGACTCTTTCATTACATCACCAAGAGAACCGGTATAAGCTAACTTGCCTTTACCAATCATTGATTCAGCTTCAATCGTCAATAAGTCACCACCAACTTCAGTCCATGCTAAACCAACAACCTGGCCTACACGGTTTTCGTCATCCGCTTTACCATAATCACAGCGTTGAACTCCTAAGAAATCTTTTAGGTTATCTTGATTAATGGTTACTTTCTTAATCGATTTATCTAATAAGATTTGTTTAACTGCCTTACGACATAATTTAGAAATTTCACGCTCTAAGCTACGTACACCCGCTTCACGAGTATAATAACGAATGATGCCCATAATAGCTGAGTCATCAATTTCAATTTCATGATCTTTAAGGCCATTGCGTTTTACTTGCTTCATCAACAAGTGATTCTTAGCAATATTCAGTTTTTCGTCTTCGGTATAACCAGATAAACGAATCACCTCCATACGGTCAAGCAATGGACCTGGGATATTCATTGAGTTAGACGTTGCAACGAACATGACATCAGAAAGATCGTAATCAACTTCTAAGTAATGATCGCTAAATTTATTATTCTGCTCTGGGTCTAATACTTCAAGAAGTGCCGATGCTGGGTCACCACGCATATCAGATGACATTTTATCAATTTCATCTAATAGGAAAAGTGGGTTCTTTACCTCAACTTTTGATAACTTTTGAATTAATTTACCAGGCAAAGAGCCAATATAAGTACGTCTGTGACCACGAATTTCAGCTTCATCACGTACGCCACCTAGTGCCATACGTGTGTATTTACGACCTGTTGCCTTAGCGATAGATTGACCTAACGACGTCTTACCAACACCAGGAGGACCAACTAAACAAAGGATTGGACCTTTTAGCTTTGTCACTCGGCTTTGAACCGCTAAATACTCAAGAATACGCTCTTTTACACGCTCTAAGCCATAATGGTCAGAGTTTAAAATCTCTTCTGCTTTGGCTAAATCTTTTTTCACTTTAGAGCGTTTATACCAAGGCACAGCAACCATACAATCAATATAGCTACGAACAACTGTTGCTTCTGCTGACATCGGAGACATCATTTTTAGCTTTTGCAATTCTTGTTCTGCTTTTTCTTGTGCTTCTGTTGGCATTTTTGCATCTGCAATTTTCTTTTGCAGTGCTTCAAATTCATCTGGAGCATCATCTAAGTCACCAAGCTCTTTTTGAATAGCTTTCATTTGCTCATTCAAATAATATTCACGCTGACTTTTTTCCATTTGTTTTTTAACACGGCCACGAATGCGTTTTTCGATTTGCAATAAATCGATTTCCGACTCCATCATGCCCATTAAGAATTCTAAGCGTGCAATAACATCCGTAAGCTCTAAAACTTCTTGCTTATCAACCAGTTTAAGTGGCATATGAGCAGCAATAGTGTCAGCTAGACGTGCAGCGTCTTCAATTCCGTTAAGTGACGTTAGCACTTCTGGTGGGATTTTTTTATTTAATTTAATAAAGCCTTCGAATTGATTAATTGCAGAGCGCATAATCACTTCTTGCTCGGCATCATCAATAATTGGAGTCAGCAAAAACTCAGCATCTGCTGTAAAGAAATCAGCCTCTAAAAACTGATGAATTTTTGCACGTTGTTGACCTTCAACTAATACTTTAACTGTGCCATCAGGCAATTTTAATAATTGTAAAATTGTCGCAATTGTACCAACACCGTGTAAATCATCTAATTGTGGCTCTTCTTTAGCTGCTTCTTTTTGTGCCACAAGTAGGACTTGTTTATTCTGCTCCATTGCCGCTTCTAGACAACGAATCGATTTTTCACGGCCCACAAACAGTGGAATTACCATATGCGGATACACCACTACATCACGTAATGGTAGAACTGGTATCTCAATGCGCTCGGAACGCTCCAGGTTCATATTCTTCTCTCTTTCCGTCAGTATCTATAGAAATAATATGGGGGCAAGTCGCTAAGAATCAACATTATTTTCAATTAAAAATAAAAAAGGAGGCCAATGCCTCCTTTTTGTCTATTTATTAGCTAAATACACTATTCTGCAGATATTGCTTTTGATTCTGTATTTTCAAACATTAATAGCGGTTCTGATTCGCCATTAATTACAGATTCGTCGATAACTACTTTAGAAACGCCTTCTTTTGATGGCAATTCATACATAGTATCTAATAATATCGCTTCTAAAATTGAACGAAGACCACGAGCACCCGTTTTACGATTCATTGCTTTTTTCGCAATCGCTCTCAACGCATCTTCACGGAATTCTAGTTCTGCACCTTCTAAATCAAATAACGCAGCATATTGCTTAGTTAATGCATTTTTAGGCTTACTTAGAATTTGAATCAACGCTTCTTCATCTAATTCAGTTAATGTTGTTGTTACTGGTAAACGACCAATAAACTCAGGGATCAAACCAAATTTAACTAAATCTTCAGGTTCAATTTGCTTCAATAAGTCACCGACAGTTGCTTTATCATCTTGAGAACGAACATCAGCAGCAAAGCCGATACCAGTTCCTGTTGCAACACGTTGCTCGATTACTTTATCTAAGCCTGCAAACGCACCACCACAGATAAATAAGATCTTAGAAGTATCTACTTGTAAAAACTCTTGTTGTGGGTGTTTGCGACCACCTTGAGGTGGTACTGAGGCAATTGTACCTTCAATCAATTTCAGTAGTGCTTGCTGAACACCTTCACCAGAGACATCACGTGTGATTGATGGGTTTTCAGACTTACGAGAAATCTTGTCAATTTCATCGATATATACAATGCCACGCTCCGCTTTCGCTGGATCGTAATCGCATTTTTGTAGTAGCTTTTGAATGATGTTTTCTACATCTTCACCTACATAGCCCGCTTCTGTCAAAGTGGTTGCATCCGCCATAGTAAACGGAACATCCAAGAAACGAGCTAGCGTTTCAGCAAGTAATGTTTTACCACTACCTGTTGGACCGATAAGTAGAATATTACTCTTACCTAATTCAACGCCATCTTTTGTAGTATCGCCATTACGTAAACGCTTGTAGTGATTATATACCGCTACTGCTAATACTTTTTTCGCGTGCTCTTGGCCGATAACATAGTCATCTAAGTGCTCACGAATATTTTGCGGTGTTGGTAATGCTTCACTACTCTCTTTTGGAGACAGAGTATTATCTTTTAGCTCTTCGCGAATAATGTCGTTACATAAATCAACGCACTCATCACAAACATAAACAGAAGGACCTGCAATTAGTTTACGAACTTCATGCTGGCTTTTTCCGCAAAAAGAGCAATATAGTAACTTTCCACTATTTTCGTCTTTACGCTTGTCTGTCATTTGCTAACCTCTTAAACGTTGCCTTTATGCTGTAAGTTTATACTAACTTACCTTCTTTGCTGTAAACGTTACTGCTTTTTTCTTAATTAGTCACGCTTATTTAACACAGCATCTACAAGACCGTATTTCACTGCATCATCTGCTGCCATGAAGTTATCACGATCTGTATCTTTTTCGATCACTTCTAAAGGCTGGCCTGTATGTTCAGCAAGTAGCGTATTCAACTTCTTCTTAATCGTTAAGATTTCTTGAGCATGAATTTGAATATCTGATGCTTGACCTTGGAAGCCGCCAAGTGGTTGGTGAATCATCACACGAGAGTTAGGCAGAACATAACGTTTGCCTGGTGCGCCACCTGCAAGTAAGAAAGCGCCCATTGAACATGCTTGACCCATACATACTGTGCTCACATTTGGCTTAATAAACTGCATTGTGTCGTAAATTGACATACCTGCAGTCACAGAGCCACCTGGAGAATTAATGTATAGGAAGATATCCTTATCTGGGTTTTCAGACTCAAGGAAAAGCAACTGAGCCACAACTAAGTTGGCCATGTGATCTTCAACTTGACCTGTTAAAAAGATAACACGCTCTTTTAACAGACGGGAATAAATATCATACGAACGCTCACCACGTGAAGTTTGCTCAACAACCATAGGAACAAGTGCATCCATAATAGAAGGCATTGCATTGTTTTCTTGATAGCTCATAACCGTATCCCTTATAAAATAAATGGTCCGAATGACGCTTCATTCGGACCATTATTAGCAGATCTTGTGAAACTAAGTCAACTAACTACTTAATTAATTTAGAAATTAAGCAGGTTGTTGATTCATTAGTTCGTTAAAGCCTACTGCTTTTTCAGAAACTTGTGCTTTAGCAAGGATTGCTTCAACTGCTTGTTCTTCTAGAGCAACATTACGCATGTTGTTCATCATTTGCTCATTACCTTCGTAGTAAGCAACAACTTCAGTTGGATCTTCGTAAGCAGAAGCCATTTCATTGATAAGTGCTTTTACTTTTTCATCATCAGCTTTTAGTTCTTCAGTCTTGATTACTTCACCAAGAAGAAGACCAACAACTACGCGACGTTTAGCTTGCTCTTCGAACAATTCACGTGGAAGTTCTGGCGCAGTATCAGCGTTGCCGCCAAAACGTTGAACAGCTTGTTGACGTAAAACTTGAACTTCTTGATCGATAAGAGCAGAGGGTACGTCAATGTCATTTTGCTCAACTAGACCGTTGATAGCTTGTTCTTTGATCTTGTTTTTAACAGCTTGAGCTAATTCACGCTCCATGTTCTTACGAACTTCAGCTTTAAGACCTTCAACACCACCTTCAGCGCCGAACTTAGTAACGAACTCGTCGTTTAATTCTGGAAGCTCACGAGCTTCAACTTTAACTACTGTGATAGCGAATTGTGCAGCTTTACCTTTTAGGTTTTCAGCATGGTAATCTTCAGGGAAGTTAACATCAATAGTTAGTTCGTCACCTGCTTTTTTACCTTTGATACCGTCTTCGAAACCAGGGATCATACGACCTTGGCCCATTTCTAGAGGGAAGTTATCCGCTTTTCCACCTTCAAATAGCTCACCGTCGATAGAACCAACAAAGTTGATTGTAGCGCGAGTGCCGTCTTCAGCAGCAACGTCTGCATCAGTCCAAGTAGATTGTTGCTTACGTAGCGTTTCTAGCATCTCTGCAACGTCTTCGTCTTTAACTTCAACTTGTGGTTTTTCAACAACAACTTTGTCTAAACCTTGAAGTGCTACTTCTGGGTAGATTTCAAATGTTGCTGTGAATACTAAATCTTGACCTTCAGCAAATTCTACTGGAGTAAATGTTGGTGCGCCTGCTGGGTTGATTTTGTCTTTAACGATCGCTTCAATGAAGTGACGTTGCATAACTTCACCCATTTTATCGTGACGAACTGCGCTGCCGTACATTTTAGCAACCATCTTCATTGGCACTTTACCTTTACGGAAGCCATCGAAGCGACGATTTTTAGCGATATTGCGAAGCTCAGCATTTACAGCATCTTCAATGTTTGCAGCTGGAACAGTAATAGTTAGAACGCGCTCTAGGCCTTCTTTAGTTTCAACAGTAACTTGCATGTTTATATAAACCTCAAAATCGACTCAGGTTCTCTGAGTTTGCGACAAAAAATACGTGTCGCATCCTTGTGTTACAGGCCTAATAAGATAGAAACCGTAACCCCTATGATTCGTGGTACCAAATGGGCACCTTCTTTTATCTACTCATTTGAAATCAACAAGCAGATCGCGTATTTCATTGAATAAAATACGACATTTAGCCAAGTGGCAAAATAAGACGCGATATTGTAGCGATCTGACCCATCTATGTCGAGGCTCACTACACACGTTGATAATCTTTAATAAGAAATTGGGCAATGAGTAGTACTTTTCAACCCTAATAAATACTTTTTTTCTAAAAAATACGTTTAATTAATGAGAAATCTTCTGACTCACAATATCTGCCATCATTTCAATATGTAGAGCATCATCATTTAAACATGGAATAAAGGTGTATTTTTGACCACCTGCTTCCATAAATATTTCTTTGCACTCTTCTGATAACTCTTCTAGTGTTTCTAAACAATCAGAAGAAAATGCAGGGCTAATGATGTCTAATGACTTAATCCCTTTTGGTGTAAGTTCAGTTAACGTCTCAGAAGTATAAGGTTGTAGCCATGCCTCTCGCCCAAAACGAGATTGATAGCTCATGCCTATTTGTTCAGGAGTTAGTCCTAATTCTTGAGCAAGCAATTCCGTTGTTCGCTCACAATGCAGTGCATAAATATCACCATTATCAACAAAGCGCTGTGGTATCCCATGATATGAACACAAAACATAATCACCTTTCCCCTTCTTCTCCCATGAAAGACGGATAGACTCAGCAAGCGCTTTTATATAGAGAGGGTGATCATGATAATTATGAACAAACGAAAAATTTGGTAACACAGGAGTGCTTTTATATTGCTTTGCAATTTGATCAAAAACAGCGGCGGTTGTCGTTCTAGAATATTGAGGGTATAGAGGAAGGATAATAATCTCATCACAACCTTGTTGCTCTAATAACTCAATACCTGATTTAATTCTTGGCTCACCATAAGTCATTCCCAATGCCACTGGCATTGAAAGACGCTTTTGTAAGGCAACCACCTGTCGCTGTGAATAAACCATCAAAGGGGATCCATCATCCATCCAGACACTTTGATATAATTTAGCCACTTTAGGTGCTCGAATAGGAAGAATTACACCATGAAGCAAGGGACACCAGATAAAACGATTTAGATCGACCACTCGCTTATCATGTAAAAATTCAGATAAAAATGTTTTTACTGCTGACGCTGTTGGAGCAGTCGGCGTTCCTAGGTTAACAAGTAGCACCCCTGCTTTTTTATTATTCACTATCATCGTCCATATTTTCTATAAAAAAAGGCGACCAATAAGGTCGCCTTCAATATAACAATAAATTACTGACTGCGTAAGATTACGCTAGTGCTTTTTCGATCTCAGCGCTAACTTCAGCAACCAACTTAGTACCATCAAATTTAAGGTACTGAGTTTTACCCGCTTCCGCTTCTTTATTGTAGTAAGCGATAAGTGGTGCTGTTTGCTCATGGTAGATACCTAGACGAGCAAGAACAGTTTCAGGCTTATCATCTTCACGGATAACAAGAGGTTCACCAGTTACATCATCTTGGCCTTCAACTTTAGAAGGATTAAACGTAACGTGATAAGTACGACCTGAAGGAAGGTGTGCACGACGACCAGACATACGTTCAACAATTACTTCATCAGCAACGTCAAACTCAAGAACGTAATCGATTGATACACCATTCTCTTTTAGGCCATCAGCTTGAGGAATTGTGCGCGGGAAACCATCTAGTAGAAAACCTTTAGCGCAATCTTCTTGAGCAATACGCTCTTTAACAAGACCAAGGATGATCTCATCAGATACAAGTTGGCCAGCATCAATTACAGATTTAGCTTGTTTGCCTAGCTCTGTACCCGCCTTAATAGCAGCACGTAGCATGTCACCTGTAGAGATTTGTGGAATACCATATTTATCCATGATGAACTGAGCTTGAGTACCTTTACCCGCACCAGGTGCACCTAAAAGGATGATACGCATTGTTTTCCCCTTAAAAAATAATCTTGGAATTTATACCAAACCTTACAAGTAGATTATGACAACTACTTATAAACTTAGGTATAAGTTTTATTTCGAAAAATAAGCCGTGAAAGATACACGGAACTGATAAAGCTATCAAGTTTGCGATGAAAAAAGCAAAAATAAGCGCTAAATAGAGTCTATTTGATAACAATAAAAAAACAATGAGACCTTAGTGTAAAACACATCGGCCTCATTATACTTATCTTGTTACTGCATTATCCATTATTTAGATAATAATTGATTCATTGCACTTAAGAATTGCGATGGATCATCTAAAGAACCACGTTCGGCTAACATTGCTTGACCAAGCAGCATTTCAACCCAGCGGCCAAATGCCTCTTCATCAGCTTCATCTGCCATTTGCTTAATTAGCGCATGCTCTGGGTTAATTTCAAAAATGTATTTCACTTCAGGAGCAGCCTGACCCGCCGCTTCTAGAAGTTTCGCCATTTGTGTACCCATTTCAAAATCATCAGTCACTACAACTGCCGGTGTCGATGCTAACTTAAAGGTAGTACGAACCTCTTTAACACGATCACCTAAATAAGCTTTTGTACGCTCAACAACAGATTTAAATTCTTCTACTGTCTCTTTTTGCTTCTCTTTTTCAGCATCATCTTCAAACTTACTTAAGTCTAAACCAGCTTTAGTGATAGATTGAAATTGCTTACCATCAAACTCTGTTAGGTAGCTCATTAGCCACTCATCGATACGGTCATACATTAGAACGACTTCAATGCCTTTTGCTTTAAATTGCTCTAGGTGCGGACTGTTCTTCGCCGCAGCATAGCTGTCTGCCGTTAGATAGAAGATCTTATCTTGTTCTTCTTTCATACGTTCAATATACCCAGCTAAGCTCATCGATTGCTCTGAACTATCTTTATCCGTGGTAGCAAAACGCAATAAACCGGCAATTTTATCTTTATTCGCAAAATCTTCAGCCAAGCCTTCTTTTAGTACTTGTCCAAATTCTTTCCAGAAAGTTTGATATTTTTCATCATCTTTCTTCGCTGTTTTCTCAAGCATACCTAGTACACGTTTAGTACACGCGCTACGTAATGACTGAGTCACTTTATTATCTTGAAGAATTTCACGAGATACGTTTAGCGGAAGATCATTTGAGTCAATCAAACCCTTAACAAAACGTAGGTAACTCGGCATAAATTGTTCAGCGTCATCCATAATAAATACGCGTTGAACATACAGCTTCAAGCCACTTTTATGATCACGGTTCATCATATCAAACGGTGCTTTGGCTGGAATATATAGAAGGCTCGTGTAATCGTTTTTACCTTCTACTTTATTATGGCTCCACGTCAGTGGATCAGCAAAATCATGAGATACGTGCTTATAAAACTCTTGATACTCAGCATCTTCAATCTCTGATTTACTGCGAGTCCAAAGCGCTTGAGCCTTGTTTACTTGCTCCCACTTTCCTTCTTTATCTTTGCCTTCTTCGTCTTTTTCTACAGACCAAAGGGAAACAGGAATACCGATGTGATCAGAGTATTTACCAATCACTTCTTTTAGGCGCCACTCACTTAAGAACTCTTTACCTTCTTCACGCATATGAAGAATAATATCCGTACCGCGAGTTTCTTTAGTAATGTCTTCAATTGTATAGTCACCCTCACCTTCTGAGTGCCACTGAACCGCTTGATCTTTCGCTACACCCGCTTCACGAGTACGAACTGTTACAGCATCAGCAACAATGAACGCAGAATAGAAACCAACACCAAACTGACCAATCAATTGAGAGTCTTTACTTTGATCATCCGATAGTTTTGAAAAGAAATCAGCAGTGCCTGATTTAGCAATTGTACCTAAATGCTCAATCACATCTTCGCGGCTCATACCAATACCATTATCAGAAATGGTTAAGGTGTTTGCTTCTTCGTTAAAAGAAAGTTTTACACCAAGATCTGCATTGCCTTCATATAAATCACCATTTGATAATGCTTTGAAACGCAATTTATCTGAGGCATCAGAGGCGTTTGATATTAATTCACGTAAAAAGATCTCTTTATTTGAATATAAAGAGTGGATCATTAGATGAAGTAATTGTTTCACTTCAGACTGAAAGCCGCGTGTTTCTTTATTATTAATTGTTTGCTCGCTCATCAATAAACTCCAAAATTGTACAATGTATTTAACTTATTAATTAAAATGAGGTCTTAAAATGGCAATTCAAGGTAAAGCAATGTAAAAAACACTGTTTTTTTGCTTTTTTTATACTATAAAATGCGTAATGATAAATTTTGACATAAAATAGACATTCTAAAAATGATACTTGGATATCATAAATAAGAATCACCATTACTGAGTTAGCAACCAATGAATATAGAAAATAACAAAATTATTATTGGCAACCGGTTTCTATTCGATCCAAACGATAATAGCCTCATCGATACATTAAATGATGAAGAAATTATCCGCTTAGGTGGTAATGAAAGTCGCGTATTAAGCCTACTTATTCAAGAACCAGGGAAGGTTGTTAGTCGCCATGAACTACATGAATACGTATGGAGAGATCAAGGATTTGAAGTTGATGATTCGAGCTTAACTCAAGCGATCTCTACGTTACGAAAAATGCTACAAGATCCAACAAAACTACCTGTTTATGTAAAAACAGTGCCTAAGCGTGGGTATCAATTCATTTCAACAGCAGTAGCTCAAGAGTCAGACTCAGAAACAGAGCTTGCGACGAACCCAATGGAAGATCTCTCAACTGTTTCAATGGAGAGTCATGAAGACATAACTTCTGACGAATCTGTGGATACCGTTAAAACAGAAAGCGTGCAACCAAGTAAAATCACAGAAGCATCAAGTATAAATAAACCTCAAGCACACCTATCTCTGCTTGGAACAATAACCTTGATTATTGCGTTTATCTTGCCTGTCATTGCATACTTTAATCATACTCCAAAATCAGATGCATTTACTCAAGTCGCTATTTACGATGAAATACCTGTATTGATTCCTATTAATCATCCTAATATCGACCAATGGCAACCTCTTATTGAACAATGCACCATTTTTTATAATTCAAAGCATACTGATACATTAAAGCCAATTGAAGTTATCGCTACTAGTGGACAACCAAATCAAATTACATTGAATTATATTCATAATGAAGAACATAGCGATCAAAGCATTAGCGTTCGTTTGCTAATAAATCAAAAAGAGGTAGATAAAGTATGTGGTTAAACGACGAGCAGTTACCTCTAATGAAACGCTTTTCACCTATTATTCTTCTTCTCATTTCAATGATAGGGAGTGGTTGGTTTTACTGGGAAAGCGACAGTAAAGTTGAACAATTACTGACGTCTAAAGAATGGCAAAGTATGAGTACAGTTCGTATCGATAGCAATATTGATTACGAAGATATGGGACCGTTAAAACGAGCTGACATTAAATCAAATGTAGTTTACTTACCAAATAAAACTTACTCTAAATCATCAAAACTGACTATTTATAGTGTCCTAGATACAGAAACGCATCCACTAACCATTAACGTGATGGAAACCGGTAATTGGGAATATAGCGGTGATTACCTTCTTATTGACCCTATTGAATTTAAAGATGTGGCATCAAGCGATAATAAAGAATTCACTGGCGCACAGAAAAAGTTAATCATGCGAGTATTTAGAATTGATGCCCAACAAAGCAAGCGTGTTGATGTGATTAATGATAAAACATTATTATTGACTAGCCTTAACTATGGCTCAGGGATTTTATTTTCTCATTAAATTAACGGCATAGTTCTTAATATAAAAAATCCGAGGCGATTATCTTCTCGGATTTTTTTATACCTGTTCTAAAATTAAGTAAGACCAACCCAATACAAATTTAGATTAGTATGATTACAACTTAATAGAATTCAAAATATTCCCATCAAAATCAAGAACGGATAGATTAGTTCCATCCAGTAAACCGTAACTTGGTTTCCCACTATCATTACGTGGGAAGGTCGTTGAGCCCGGATTAAAAATAATCTGCTCACCTTGCCATTCAGCAACGGTTATATGAGTGTGTCCATGCGCAATAACATCTCCTTTCTTTAATAAAGGACGTTTATCTGCATTAAAAATATGCCCATGAGTTAAAAAGATTTTTTTCCCTGTTGGCAATAATACAATATTGTAATCAGACATTATTGGAAAAGAGAGCAGCATTTGATCAACTTCACTGTCACAATTACCTCTTACTGCAATGATAGACTCAGCATATTGATTCAATAATTCAGCAACCCCAATAGGATTATGGCCTTCAGGTATTGGGTTTCTTGGACCAAAATTAATTAAGTCTCCAAGCAGAATTAAATGATCCGCTTTAGAGGCAAGAAACGTATCAATAACACGCTGAGTTGCAGGCAATGAGCCATGCAGATCTGAGGCAAAAAATAACTTCACAAAGAATCCTTAAATTTAAAGAGGTGCTTCAAACCAGAAGTATAAAGGAAAATTGCATGAAAGTTGCCAATCAGTGAAGTCAATTTATACTTAGTTCATTAGATATTAGGAATATCTTGCAGGAGACGAGATGAAAATACTTATTACAGGCAGTACTGGATTAATCGGAAAAAAGTTATTAGATCACCTGAAAGGTCACCATTTAATACTTTTAACTCGTGATACAAAACAAGCAGAGTCCACACTGAGTCACCTTGCTTTACCTCACGCTGAATTTATTTCAGATCTCAGTTCTTTTCAGAATTTTAACGAGATTGATGTAGTCATCAATCTTGCAGGTGAGCCGATTGCTGAAAAAAAATGGACTAAAAAACAAAAAAAAATTATTACCGATAGTCGATGCAACCTTACTGATAATCTAGCTCAACTCAGCCTTAAATCAACTAATCCACCACCTTGTTTTATTTCTGGATCCGCGATTGGCTATTACGGCGATAACGGTAATCAAGATATAGATGAGACAACGCAAATTTTATCATCTGATTTTGCACACCAAATCTGCCAGCGTTGGGAAAATAAAGCCTTACAAGCCCAAAGTGAGCAAACTCGCGTTTGTATCTTACGTACAGGTGTTGTTTTATCTCCTCTAGGAGGCGCTCTTAAAAAAATGCAACTACCCTATCAGTGTGGGCTAGGTGGCCCCATAGGAAATGGTAAACAATATATGTCGTGGATTCATATCGATGACATGGTACTCGCTATATTACACCTGATAGAAAATAACGATAGTTGTGGTATTTATAATCTAACTGCCCCTCATCCTGTGACCAATGCTATTTTTAGTCAAACATTAGCAAAAACACTAAAACGCCCTCACTTTCTGTTTACACCCACAATAATCATTAAGGCAATTCTTGGCGAAGCAGCCGTTTTGCTTACAGATAGCCAAAGAATCCGTCCAAAACGTTTAGTTCATGAAGGATTTAAGTTTCGTTATTCCCGTATTGAATCAGCATTAAAACAATTGCTGAGCTAAGTAGCTCTAGTTGCAATGGATTTAGTTTAGATTCATTATAAAATGACATTCATAAACAGAAGTGTAAGTTAAGCTATGCAACGTTCAATCTTTATTACAGGCTGCTCTACGGGCATTGGTTATACCGCTGCCCATCAATTACAACATTACGGGTTTCAGGTCATTGCATCATGCAGACAAATTAAAGATGTGGAACGACTGCAAAAAGAGGGCTTAACTTGCTTACATTTGGATTACAGTGCTCCTCAAACGGTGACTCAAGCTATTCAGGAGTTACTCGCTCTTACTGATGGGAAATTATACGCATTGTTCAATAATGGGGCATATGGACAAGCTGGAGCACTAGAAGACTTACCAAGAGATGCATTAAAAGAGCAGTTTGAATCAAACTTCTTTGGATGGCACCAATTAGTCACAGAACTTCTTCCTGTCATGAGAAACCAAGGAGAAGGTAGAATTATTCAAAACAGCTCCGTTTTAGGTATTGTTGCAATGAAATATCGCGGGGCTTATAACGCATCAAAGTTTGCTATCGAAGGTTGGACTGATACTCTGCGTTTAGAATTATCAGATACCAATATTAAAATAAGCTTAATCGAACCAGGGCCAATTGAAACTGAATTTAGATCTAATGCATTGAAAGCATTTAAAAAATGGGTCGATATAGAAAAAAGTCCGCATAAAGAAAAGTATCTTATTCAACAAAAACGACTTGAAAAAGAAAACTCTGCCAGTGCATTTGTTTTGCCTTCGGAATCTATTATCCCCCCATTATTACATGCACTTAATTCATCTAGACCCAAAGCACGCTATCGAGTCACCTTTCCGACTCACCTCTTTGCTATTCTAAAACGATTATTACCAACAAAGTACCTAGATAAAATCTTAAATAAGAGCGATTAACTTATCTTTATCATGCCGATTAAGTGTAATAATTAAGAAATATGAGAAAAGACTAAAAATGTAATATTAGTGTCATATTGCATAAGTATATTCGTTCATATCCGGTAGAAAGTGTTTTAGGAGAGAATATGACACTAGGTAAAATCAACTGGATCTGTGTGAGTGTCGCGGTTGCAGTCTTCATACTGATCTAACAGTTGTCTTCGCTTACGATAGTAAAGCCATTATGTTACGCATAGTGGCTTTCTTCGTATCTGGCTCCTTGAAAATCAATGCAATACCCCATATAACTGTATATATCTAGCAACAATACTGATTTTAGGAAAAGCCCATGCAGCCAGAACATAGCGTTGAACTGAACGAACAAAACTTCCAACAAATTCTCGAAGGCTCAATGCAGATCCCTGTGTTAATTCATTTCTGGACCCCAATGAGTCAAGAAAGCCTTGCTGTCATTCCTGCATTACAACAATTGGCGCAACAATACGGTGATGCAGTAACTCTCGCCCTACTTAACTGTGAAGAACAACAAAGTCTTGCACAGCAATTTGGCGTTCAAACCTTACCTACAATTGCTTTATTTAAAAATGGCCAAGCGGTTGATGGGATGGGCGGCCCTCAAACGATCGAAGCCATTCAAGGAATGCTAAGCAAACATTTACCTAGCCAAGAAGAACTTCAGTTATGCCAAGCATTTAAATTAGTTGAAGAAGGTGAATTTCAAGCAGCACTTCCTACCCTTCTCGCTTTACTTGAGCACTTTGGTGGTAATGGCCAAATTAAACTTCATATCGCCCAATGCTATATTGAAACTCAAGCTTATGATCAGGCAGAAGCAATGTTGTCTGAAATATTAATGCAGGATCAAGACAGCAAATACAAAGAATTAATAGCAAAACTAGAACTTCACAAGCAAGCAGGAAATACACCAGAAATCCAAGCATTAGAAGATAAGTATAATGCCGAACAAAGCAATACGGACCTGGCTTTAGAGCTTGCGATTCAATACAGCCAAGTAAATCGCCAAGAAGAAGCATTAGACATTTTAATGATCATTTTATTAAAAGATCTTAACGCTCAAGATGGGCAGGTAAAGAAGACAATGATGGATATCCTCTCTGCTCTTGGCCAAGGAAATCCAGTTGCAGGTAAATACCGTCGCCAACTGTATTCTCTACTTTACTGATTGACGAATTAATCCTGTTGCTACTTTTTATCGTGGCAACAGGTAAGCCCTTTAATAATAGGACAGTCATTACTTTCATCTCCAGGACAAGCACTCGCTAGCTCTAATAATGTTTGCTTCATTCCTTCTAACTCTTGAATTTTAGCTTCTATTTCCATTACTTTTTCTAGCGTTTTCTTTTTCACATCCGCACTACGGCGGTTTGGGTTATTTGATAAGCTTAAAAGATCTTGGCACTCTTCTAGACTAAACCCAACCAATCTTGAACGTCTAATCAGCTGCAATTCTTCAACTTGGGTTGCAGTGTATTGACGATAACCATTAGCACTTCTATTTGCCTCTCTGATGATGCCTTTACTTTCATAAAAACGAATCGCTTTCGACGTTAATCCGGTTAACTTCGCTACTTGACTAATATTCATTTCATTTACTCATTTAACTGCTTGACCTTCCATTTACTGTAAGGTTTATTCTTAGCAATATCAAGAATAGTTAATGAGGTTATTATGAGTCAGGAATTCACTCTTCCTTTATCAGGATTAAATTGCGGCAAATGTATCGCTAAGGTAGAGCATGCACTTTCTACCAACACTGGTATCTCTCAATATTCTGTTACCAAAACAGAACTGACTCTTACCACTAGCCTTTCTAAACAACATATTATTGAGATAATTTCTCAGCTTGGTTATTCTGTACCTGAAGAAAAAGTAATAACGCTTTATTTAGCAGGATTAAATTGCGGTAAGTGCGTAAAAAAAACCACAGAGGCATTAGAAACCTTATCTCATTCCACTATTCTTTCTATTTCAAAAGCAGAACTTAATCTCAATACCATACACTCAACAGGAAATGTGGTATCGCTGATTAAATCTATTGGTTTTCACGCCTCTACAATTCCACTTGCTCTTGAAGATAAATCATCAGAAGAATCAGATAACAAAGCCATCACTAGCAAACCAGAAATACTAGAACCTAATACAACCAAAACAACTCAACTCATTTTATCCGGAATGACTTGCGCTAGCTGCATCGCTTCTGTTCAGAAAATCATTTCAAACATTCATAGCGTTCAATCTGTTCAAGTGAATTTAGCAGAACGTACCGCTCTAATTATTGGTGATATTAACGAAACTGACGTAATTCACGCGATAGAAAAAGGCGGTTATGGGGCAGAAATTAGTCTAAATGAAGAGCAACGCCGTAAAAGACAAAAAGAGCTGTACCTAAAAACAACCGCTACACATAAAAAAAACACCACCATCTCATTAGCGATTGGGGCGCCATTAATGTTATGGGGAGTGTTTGGTGGCAATATGCAAATCAACACCATAAATGATCAACTTTCATGGGCTGTAGTTGGATTAATTTGTTTAGGTTTATTATTAACTTCAGGTAAACATTTTTTTGTTAATGCATGGAAAGCTTTCTCCCACCACAGAGCAACAATGGATACGCTTGTGGCTCTGGGAACAGGCTCCGCTTGGCTTTATTCCATGGCTTTGGTTATTTCACCTGAGTTTTTCCCTGAACAAGCACGTCATGTTTACTTTGAAGCAACAGCAATGATCTTAGGTTTAATAACGCTTGGTAATTTAATTGAAACCAAAGCACGGAATCGAACGTCTAATGCAATTGAAAATCTATTAAATCTTCAGCCACAAACCGCCGTGGTTATTCAGGATGGTCAAGAGGTTGAATTACCCGTATCTCAAGTGCTTCAAGGAATGATAATCAAAATTAAACCTGGTGAAAAAATCCCAGTTGATGGTGTTTTAATTAGCGGTGAAAGCTACCTTGATGAAGCGATGTTAACTGGAGAACCTCTCCCTAACTTAAAAACCATCAACGAGACTGTGCATGCCGGAACAATTAATCAACAAGGCAGCTTTACTTTTAAAGCAACCAACGTTGGTGAACACACTATGCTGGCGCGAATTATTACTATGGTACGTAATGCACAAAGCAGCAAACCTAATATTGCCAAGTTGGCCGATAAAATATCATCTGTATTTGTACCAAGTGTCATGATTATTGCTATTTTCTCAGCACTCATTTGGTATAACTTTGGTCCCGAGCCAACATCAAGTTATATGTTGGTCGTTGCCACAACGGTACTCATCATTGCGTGTCCTTGTGCACTCGGTCTTGCAACACCAATGTCTGTGACTGTTGGAATAGGCAAAGCCGCTGAATTTGGCGCTCTAATAAAGGATGCCGATGTACTCCAAACAGCAAGTACCATAGATACCGTTGTTGTTGATAAAACAGGGACACTGACTGAAGGCAAACCTACCGTCAATAAAGTCACTACCTTTAATGATTATACCGAACAACAAGTAATGACGTTGGCTGCCGCGGTTGAAAGCCATTCAGAACACCCGCTTGCTTTGGCTGTAATGGCTTATTTAAAACAACAGTCATGGACTCCTATTACTAGTCTTGGGTTTACCGCTCAGCTAGGTCTTGGGGCTTCAGCAAAAATAGATAGCGATACCGTACTTATCGGCAATATGGCTTATTTATTACAAAATGAAATAGCAGTACCTCACGTTGAGCTTTCACCTTCATCAACACCTCTGTTTGTTGCAAGAAACACCCAATGCATTGGCGTCATTGAGGTCAGTGACGCAATTCGTGTTGATTCCGCCCTTGCAGTTAAACAATTAACTCAATTAGGCATTACTGTCGTGATGCTCACAGGTGATCGCAAAGAAACTGCAGAACATGTAGCTAAACAACTAGGCATTACTCAAGTAATTTCAGGTGTACTACCTGACGGAAAAGCACAAGCAATAAAAGATCTTCAATCACAAAGTAAAAAAGTCGCCATGATTGGAGACGGTATTAATGATGCACCTGCGCTCGCTCAAGCAGAGGTAGGAATTGCCATGGATAATGGCAGTGATGTAGCCATTGAAAGTGCGCACCTAACCTTAATGAATCATTCATTACTTACCGCGGTAAGCGCGATTGAATTATCTAAAGTCACAATGAAAAATATGAAACAAAATTTATTCGGCGCATTTGTTTATAACATCATAGGTATTCCTATTGCCGCTGGGATTTTATTTCCATTTACGGGCATGTTACTAAGCCCTGTAGTTGCGGGAGCTGCAATGGCCTTGTCTTCAATTACTGTTGTTACTAATGCAAATCGATTACGACTTTTTACCCCTCGTTCTCAACGAGATATTCACCAACAAACACAAGGAGCATCACATGATTAATCTATTTGGTCTCGCTCTAATTATTGCCATTATCTACTGGTTTTGGCTATCACCTAATTCAAAATAACCTTTGGGAAAACCCACTATGAAAAACCTTCAATTTGCTTTTTTTTCTTTCGTTTTATTTAGCTCTTCAGCGTTCGCATCTACTGAGGTAATGACTTACAAATCACCTTACTGCGGTTGTTGTAGCGAATGGGTTGAACATATGGAAGAAAATGGATTTACAGTCAAAATAGAAGATCATGAAGACATGAATCCAATTAAAGAAAAACTAGGTGTCGAACCCCGCCTTGCTTCTTGTCATACCGCTGTTATTGATGGTTATGTATTTGAAGGACATATCCCTGCTGCTGATATCAAGAAATTTTTAGCGGACCCACGTGATTTTAAAGGCCTAGCTGTTCCAGGCATGCCAATGGGTTCTCCGGGTATGGAATATGGCGATAAGAAAGATAAATACCAAGTTGTGGCATTTAAAGAAAATGGAAAGCTAGCACTATTTAATACACATAATTAGGGTCTAGGGTCTAGGGTCTTTAAAGCATAATAGGTGTTGATAGCTATCAATACCTATTCATTTCTCAAATAAAATGGTTATACCAATCGTAGTAAATAACTAATCGTCCTAGCTGGTTAAAATGCTCGATAACTGTGTTGAAATACTATTACTTACTGTGATTAGCATTTACATTACAGACGCAAAAAAGCCGCATCATTTCTGATGCGGCTTTTTTAAAAGTGGTCGGTGAAGAGGGATTCGAACCCCCGACCCTCTGGTCCCAAACCAGATGCGCTACCAAGCTGCGCTATTCACCGAGCTGTTAAACAAAGAACTTGTCCGTGTCAACGGGGGCTATAATACTGTCTGAGAATTTTTTGACAAGTATTATTTTGTTTTTTCTTTCCGTTCGCTTACAAAAACAACAAACTGTTGAATTGATAAACAAAAGCCCCTAAAAATATAACGATTTAGGGGCTTATCTTCTTTTAATAATTACTTATAAGTAATTTCACCACGAGGTGCAAATTTGTTCACATCGATTGGGCTGTTTGTTTCTAAGAACTCTTTAAGAACTTCAGCATCAACAAAGCCAGTATTCACATAGCCTGGGTGATCCGAGATTTTCGGGTAACCATCACCACCAGCAGCGTTGTAGCTTGGTACTGTAAAGCGATACGTATTATCTAAACGTAATTGTTTACCACCGATAAATACATTTGATACTTTACCATTCTCAACTGTCATTTTAATGCCAGCAAATTGTGCGTAAGCACCAGAATCAATCGGTTTTGTTGCAACAACGTTCAAGTAATCTAATACTTCTTTACCTGTCATATCAGCGTAAGTCACGATGTTACCAAATGGCTGAACCGTTAATACGTCTTTATAAGTTACATCACCACCTTCAATAGAGTCACGTACCCCACCAGAATTCATAACAGCGAAATCTGCTTTAGCGCGCTCCATATGTGATTGAGCGATTAAACGACCTAAGTTTGTTTGTTCAAAACGAACCACATTACGGTCACCTTCTAACTTACCGTTAGTGGATGCTATTTTCACATTCAACTGGCCTTGACCTTTTTCTTGGTAAGGTGTTAAGAATGCAAGTAGCTCAGGATCTTGTGCAATTTCGTCTTGAATAAAGACGCGCTGTTTTTTACCGTCGATCTTCACTTTCTTTTTCAAGTTAACAGGAATTAAATTGTAGCTAACCATTTCTAATTCACCATTACGGAATTCAAAATCGGCTTTACCTACGTATTTACCCCATTCGTGCGCTTGAACGATCCAAGTACCATTTTGTTGGTCTGGTTGACATTCATCACCCGGAGTGAAATTTTTCTTCGCAACATTAGGCCCTTCCATACAAACAGGCTCTTGTGAGTGCCCCCCCACAATCATGTCTAGCTCACCTAGCTCAAGTGAACGAGCTAAAGCCACATCGCCTGGCGCATTAATGCCACGTTGACCATTCTCATAGTGACCCATATGAGTTACTGCAAAAATAAGATCTGGTTTTTCATTTGCTTCTAATTCTGCAATCACAAGCTTCGCTTCAGATTTAGGATCTCTGAACTCCAAATCACCAATGTATTCTGGGTTACCAATTTTTGCTGTGTCTTCAGTTGTAAAACCAACAACGGCGATTTTTAGACCTTGTTTTTCAAAAATCTCATAAGCTTGGTATTTACGCTCGCCCGTCTCTTTATCATAGATATTTGCAGACAACATTGGGAACTCAGCCCAATCAATTTGCTTTTGAAGAACATCTAATGGGTTATCAAATTCATGGTTACCTAATGCGATTGCATCGTATCCAATTTTATTCATACCCTTAAAGTCTGGTTCAGCATCTTGAAGATCTGATTCTGGAACACCCGTATTGATATCACCGCCAGAAAGAAGAAGCACACTGCCACCTTCTGCTTGAACTTCAGCACGTAATTCATCGATCAGCGTTTTACGTGCTGCCATGCCATATTCGCCGTATTTATTTTGCCAAAAACGACCATGGTTATCGTTCGTGTGTAATACCGTTAGCTTATATGTTGTATCTTCTTGCCACGCATGTTCAGTTGTTGTAGCACAACCAGCAAGAGTCGTTACCAATGCCGCAGCAATCGCTGTTTTTAGAGAAAGACGTTCCATCATGTTTCACCATTAATTCAAAAGAGAATGATCTAGACCAAATAAATCAATTGTTGATTAATCCTGTCAAATAACCTGACCAAGTTTAAAAGAATTACGTAGGACTCTCACATTGATCTCATAAATATGTCTATTAGATCACTAAAAATTACGGATAAATAAAAAAAGTAAATCACAAACAATTAAATATTTTACAGAAAAAGCAAACGTTTACCTATCAATCACGGCTTAATAAAAACAAAATTCATTAATGCAAAAATAATAAAAATTCAATTTTTAATTAAGTTTTGTAGGTTATTTCCGATAACCAGAGCAGTGCTTAGTAAAGCAATCCATATTACAAACTAATATAATGGCAACATGAATCCACGGACTTAGGTAAACTATGAAACTAAAACATAAGCTAATAGGCGCAAGTGTACTCGCTGTTGTTATTACTGCATCAGCCTTAACTTGGCTTTCTTCAAACCAACTTTTTGAACAGACCCGCAACGGTGTATACTCTCGAGCAGAAAGTGTTACTTCAGCGGCAACAACTGGGATTTCAAATTGGATCTCTATTAAAGCTGAAATCGCTCATGCGACTAATGAACACACCCAAGAAAATGACATTGTTTCTTTCTTACAGCTTAGCCGTAAAGCTGGTGGGTTTGATGATATTTTCTTTGGAACTCCTCAAGGTGATATGTACCGCTCTCATCCAGAAAGAAATCGTGCCGATTATGACCCTCGTCAACGCCCTTGGTATCAAGAAGCACAGCGTGAAAACAAACAAATCATTACCTCATCATATCAAGATGCGATTACTCAATCTCTCCTCGTAACCATCGCAGAACCAATATATAAAAACGGAACTTTTTTAGGCGTAATTGGTGCCGATGTTCTTATTGACCAATTAATTGCTGATGTAATTAGCCTTGATGCAGGTAAAGATACTATTACTATGCTGATTGACAGTGATGGGACTTTTTTAGCTCATCCAAATAAATCACTGATCAAAAAAGAGGTAAACCGCTACTTCTCTGATATGACACCACAAAGTATCCAAGAATCTATCTCTCTAAAACGCATCGATGTTGCCGAAATCAATGGTGACACTAAGCTGATTTACTTCGCAAAAGTACCGAACACCAATTGGACATTTGCTGTTGAGATGACGCAAGCAACAGAAGAAGCCGCTCACGCAGCTCTGCTTCGTGAAATTATTCTACTTAGTATTGTACTAACCGTGGTGGTTGCTATTGGTGTCACTATTCTGGTGAATATTCTATTCCGAGATTTACTTCGAGTATCAGATGCGCTTGCTGAAATATCTTCAGGCGAAGGCGATTTAACTCAGCGCTTAGAACCAAACAGTAATGATGAAGTGGGTCAATTAGCAACTAATTTCAATACTTTTGTGGGTAACATGCACTCAATGGTATGTCGCCTACGTAGCATTTCTATCACTCTTGCCAACCAAGCTAACTCAACAGCAGAAAGTGCTGAAGAGCGTAATGTTCGCATCCAACATCAAATGGATGAGATTAACATGGTAGCAACTGCAATTAATGAAATGGCAGCTGCTACACAAGAAATCGCTGGTAATGCTGACAATACAGCTCAAACTGCAGAGCAAACTGTAAGTGCATCAAACCACGGTGCCGAACAAGTAAGCCAAAGCCAACACTCTATTGATAACCTAGCAAAAGAAGTTGAAACCGCAACTGGTGTAATTGAAGAGCTCCACCACAACGCACAAAACATTAACACTATCCTTTCAACGATTCAGAACATCGCCGAACAAACTAACTTATTGGCATTAAACGCAGCAATCGAAGCCGCTCGTGCTGGTGAACAAGGCCGTGGTTTTGCTGTCGTTGCTGATGAAGTTCGTATCTTAAGTCAACGAACTCACGCTTCAACTCAGGAAATTCAACAAATGATTGAGGCACTACAAGGCACGACTCAAAAAGCGGTAGGTATAATGGAAGATAGCCAGAATTTGGCAAACACCAGTGTAGAAGATGCTCAATCGGCATCAGCTAGCCTACTTCAAATTACAAACTCGGTAACTCAAATCAGCGACATGGCTGCACAAATTGCAGCCGCTGCTGAAGAGCAATCATCAGTAACTGAAGAAATTACTCGTAATACAGAAGCAGTTCGCAATGTGTCAAATGAGCTAACGGAAGAAACGAAACAATCAGTAATTCAAGCCTCTGAACTTTCAGAGTTATCTAATGAACTAAAACAAGAGATCGATAGATTTAAACTATAATTATTTTATTTCATTAATTAACAAAAAAAGACAGTATGTGAACTTCATATTCTGTCTTTTTTTTTCAGATTTTTATCCATAAACAGCTTAAATTTCCGGATATCCTTTCAAACTTTGTAAAAAACCACAAACAAAAGCTACGTGCTACAAATAACTCATTGAATTATTAGATATAAAGTCTAATACCACCTTAGAACTACCTCTTTGGAGTAGTTTCATTTCGTAATTGATCCACATCATATCGACATATTCATTCATAATTCATCATATATACATATCAATGATAATAGGAATTCTTATGAGCAAGATGAAGTTAGTCATCATCGGTAATGGCATGGTTGGTCATCGCTATATCGAAGATTTAGTCGATAAAACCGATGTTCAAAATATGGATGTTACTGTATTTTGTGAAGAGCCACGTATCGCATATGATCGTGTTCACCTTTCTTCATACTTCTCTCATCATACTGCTGATGAACTTTCTCTTGTAAAAGAAGGTTTCTACGAAAAACACGGTATTAATGTATTACTTGGCGAACGCGCTATTAATATCAATCGTGAAAAACAAGTCGTTTACTCAAGTACTGGTCGTGAAATTCAATACGACAAACTGGTTCTTGCAACCGGATCTTTCCCATTTGTTCCACCGATTAAAGGTAACGAAAGTAAAGACTGCTTTGTGTATCGTACTATTGAAGATCTTAAATCTATCGAAGCGACGGCTAAAAACAGTAAAAGCGGTGTTGTAATTGGTGGTGGCTTACTTGGCCTTGAAGCTGCTGGTGCGCTTAAAGCATTAGGCGTAACGACTCACGTTGTTGAGTTTGCGCCAGTACTAATGGCTGAGCAGTTGGATCAACAAGGCGGTTTGCAACTACGCAATAAAATTGAGCGCATGGGTGTTCAAGTTCATACCAGTAAAAACACACTTGAAATCGCTCCTGAAGGTAAAGACGCTCGTAATGTAATGCGCTTTGCTGATGGTACTGAACTTGAAACTGATTTCATCGTATTTTCTGCTGGTATTCGTCCTCAAGACAAATTAGCTCATCAAATGGGTTTAGGTGTTGCACCTCGCGGTGGCGTTGAAATCAACAATAACTGCCAAACAACAGATAGTAATATCTATGCTATTGGTGAGTGTGCTTCTTGGAATCGTGCTTTCTATGGTTTGGTTGCTCCTGGCTATAAAATGGCGACGGTTGCTGTTGACCATTTATTAGGTAACGACAGTGTATTTGAAGGCGCTGACATGAGTGCTAAGTTGAAACTGCTTGGCGTAAAAGTAGGTTCCATTGGTGACGCAAATGGTCGAACTCCTGGCTGTAAAAGCTACGTTTACCAAAACGAAGAGCAAGAAGTCTACAAGCGCATTATCGTTTCTGAAGACGGAAAAAAACTGCTTGGTGCAGTAATGGTCGGAGATACGTCTGATTATGGCGATTTACTTCAACTTAAACTTAATGACATTGATCTTCCTGAACACCCTGATCTATTAATTCTTCCTGCTCATGCTGGCGCAGAAAAGCCATCATTAGGTGCTGACTCATTACCTGAAACAGCAGTTATCTGTTCATGTTTCGATGTAACTAAAGGCAAAATTGCTCAAGCAGTTGCAGATGGCCATCACACAATGGCAGACATTAAGGCGGTTACTGGAGCGGGTACGGGCTGTGGGGGTTGTATCCCTCTGGTAACTTCCGTTCTTAATGCAGAGTTAGCTAAATCTGGTATCGAAGTGAAAAGCGATGTATGTGAGCACTTTGCTTACTCTCGCCAAGAGCTTTTCCACCTGATCCGCATCGAAGAAATCAAAACATTCGATGAGTTACTAGAGAAATACGGTAAAGGCTACGGCTGTGAAGTATGCAAGCCTCTAGCGGGTTCTATTCTTGCTTCATGCTGGGGTGAACACATCCTTAAGCCAGAGTTAGTAAAACTGCACGACACCAACGATAACTTCCTAGGTAACATCCAAAAAGACGGCACTTACTCTGTTATTCCTCGTATGGCGGGCGGTGAAGTAACACCTCAAGCACTTAGCGTTCTTGCTGATGTTGCGGCTGAATACAACTTGTATACCAAAATTACAGGGGCACAACGTATCGGTCTGTTTGGTGCTCAAAAAGATGACTTACCAGCAATCTGGAAGAAGTTAATCGCTGCAGGTTACGAAACGGGTCAAGCCTACGCAAAAGCACTTCGTATGGCTAAGACATGTGTTGGTTCAACTTGGTGTCGTTACGGCGTTCAAGACTCTGTTGGTCTAGGCGTAATGATCGAGAATCGTTACAAAGGTATTCGGACTCCTCATAAAATGAAGTTTGGTGTATCTGGCTGTACGCGTGAATGTGCTGAAGCACAAGGTAAAGATTTAGGTATTATCGCAACAGATGCTGGTTGGAACATGTATGTATGTGGTAACGGTGGTATGAAACCTCGTCACGCAGACCTATTAGCAAGCGACTTAGACCAAGAAACATTAATCAAATACATCGACCGCTTCATGATGTTCTACATTCGTACTGCAGCACCACTACAACGTACGTCTGTATGGATGGATAACCTTGAAGGTGGTGTTGACTACCTACGTGAAGTAATTGTTGATAACAAACTAGGTATTAATGAGCAGCTTGAAAGCGATGTTGCTAGCTTAGTAAATAACTTCGCATGTGAATGGACAGACACAATCAATGATGAAGCTCAACTAAAACGTTTTGCTCACTTCATTAATGCGGATGACCGTGATAACAACGTTATGTTCGTTACGGATGGTCGTCAACAACACCGTCCAGCAAGCTTTACGGAAAAACACCCTGAAGCAAAGGGTAACATCCTACACGTAGCAGCAACTGAGTAAGAGCGAGAGAATTAATCATGGCTTCTAAATTCGTAAAAATCTGTCAGCTAGAAGATATTGTTCCGGGTACTGGTGTTTGTGCTCTAGTTAATGGTGAACAAGTTGCAGTATTTCGCCCAACTCAAGGCGAAGAAGTACTCGCAATCAGCAATACAGATCCTTACTTCCAAGCAAATGTATTATCACGAGGTTTGATTGTTGAGCACCAAGGTGAACTTTGGGTAGCAAGCCCACTGAAAAAACAGCGTTTCAATCTAACAACTGGTGTCTGCATGGAAAACGAGCAATTTAATATAAAAACATATAACGCTCGTGTAATAAAAGGCTCAGTAGAGATCGCTGTATAAGATTTGATAGTTCAAGGGTTCTAGTTTCATATTGTTGATAATAAATAATGATTAGAGCCCTTTCCTATCCAATTTTAACTTTTAACTTTTAACTTTTTGTAAGGGCACATTTATGTCTGCTTTAAAACCTGTAGAAATTGTTCAAACTATGATCGATGTTGGTGAAGCGAAAATCAAAACAGGAACTCGAGACCTGATATTGCGCGGCACTATGGCTGGTATTATCCTTTCTTTAGCCGTTGTTGTTGCAATTACAGCAATAACACAAACAGGCATTGGACTTGTAGGTGCTCTAGTCTTCCCTGTTGGTTTTTGTATTCTTAGTTTAATGGGCTACGACCTATTAACCGGTGTATTTGGTCTTGCTCCACTAGCAAAATTTGATAATCGTCCAGGAGTAACTTGGGGCCGAATCCTACGTTGTTGGGGCTATGTTGGTCTTGGCAATCTTCTAGGCTCTCTACTTGTTGCTTTTCTTGTTGCACTAACATTTACGATGAATTTTAGTATTGAACCTGGAGCGGTAGGTCAAAAGTTCATTGCTGCGGCAACTGCTCGAACTTCAGGTTATGAAGCACATGGCATGAATGGTTGGATCACTGTTTTTGTTAAAGGTATTCTTTGTAACCTAATGGTTTGCTTGGGTGTAATTGGTAACATGTCAGCTCGTACTGTTGCTGGCAAGATTGCTGCAATGTGGCTTCCAATCTTCATTTTCTTTGCATTAGTTTTTGAACATGCTGTTGTAAACATGTTCCTATTCCCACTAGGTATGATGCTAGGTGCTGACTTTACTATTGCAACTTGGTTGAACTTCAACCTTATCCCAACCATTCTAGGTAACCTAGTTGGTGGCCTTATCTTTACGTGTGTTCCTTTATATCTAACACACGCAAAAACAGCACCATCTCTAAGCTCTAACTAAAAACAAATAACGAAGAGTTAGTTATAACTCATTCAAATTAAATCACTCTTAATCAAGTATTAAGGGTGATTTTTTTTATCACCTCTTACATACTAGAGTGAAATAAAAACATGATGCAGGAATCTATTATGCCAAGTATTCAAGCTCAGTCTGAGCAGAAAAAACAAAACGGACTTGTTTCTCTTGTTGGCGCAGGTCCTGGCGATGCAGACCTATTAACGGTAAAAGGTTACCGCCTTATACAGCAAGCTGATGTTGTTGTTTATGACCGTCTTGTTTCCAAAGAAATTTTAGCGCTTGCCAATGACAATGCTGAAATGATTTATGTCGGGAAAAAGCTCGATTTTCATTTCGTACCACAAGACAAAATTAATCAACTCTTAGTGGATAAAGCACAAGAAGGTAAGCACGTTGTCCGTCTTAAAGGCGGGGATTCATTTATTTTTGGTCGTGGTGGCGAAGAATTAGAAACTCTCGCTGAGAATGGCGTTCAATTTGAAGTAGTTCCAGGTATTACTGCAGCTGCAGGAGCAACCTCTTATGCTGGTATTCCCCTAACCCATCGAGATCATGCTCAAAGCGTTCAATTTATTACTGCTCACGTACAAAAAAATGGGGCTGAGATTGAATGGGATGCTTTAGTGCGTTCAAACAATACATTAGTGTTTTATATGGGGTTAAAACAATCACCTCATATATCAACTCAATTAATTGAACACGGTTTAGCAGCTAATACGCCTTGTGCCATTATTGAACGTGGAACGACAGCAAAACAAAAAGTATTCACAGGTACTATTTCAGAATTAGCTCAAATGGCAGAAAAAGCCATTAGCCCGTCTCTTATCGTTGTGGGCAGTGTAACAACATTACATAAGAAGTTAGATTGGTTTTCACCAAGCTCAGCAGATACTGAATAAGCATTTAAACCAAACACAAAAAAGCCCAAGAAAGTTATCTCTCTTGGGCTTTGTCTTATTTATCTTTGTAGCATTCGATTATTTAATATCGATATGCTCAAAACCTTTAATTAGATCATCTAACGCTTTCATTTGTTTCAAGAAAGGCTCCAGTTGATCTAATGGTAATGCAGAAGGCCCATCACATAACGCTTTATCAGGGTTTGGATGCGCTTCAATAAATAAACCCGCAATACCAGTTGCTAAACCTGCTTTAGCAAGTTCAACTGTTTGTGAACGACGACCGCCAGAAGCTTTACCACTTGGATCACGATTCTGTAGAGAATGTGTTACATCAAAAATGATTGGGCTACCGTTTGATGCTTTTTTCATTACACCAAAACCTAGCATATCAACCACTAGATTGTCGTAACCCATGCACGAACCACGCTCACATAGAATGATATTTTCGTTACCACACTCTGCAAACTTATCAACGATATTACCCACTTGATCAGGGCTCATAAATTGTGGTTTTTTCACATTAATCACAGCGCCTGTTTTTGCCATTGTCTCAACTAAATCTGTTTGGCGAGCAAGAAAAGCTGGAAGTTGAATAACGTCCACCACATCAGCAACAGGTTGAGCTTGTGCTTCTGTATGAACATCAGTGATAATTTTCACGCCAAAAGTATCTTTTAGTTCTTGGAAGATCTTTAGACCCTCTTCCATACCTGGACCACGGTATGAATGAACAGATGAGCGGTTTGCTTTATCAAAAGAGGCTTTAAATACGTACGGAATGCCTAGACGGTCAGTGATCTCTACGTAAGTCTCACACATTCTCATCGCTAAATCACGAGATTCTAATACGTTCATACCTGCAAATAAGGTAAACGGCTTATCATTTGCTACATCGATATTGCCAATTTTTACTGTTTTTTGATTTTGCATTATCTTCACTCTTAATGGAGAACGGTAGGTTGCTGTTCTAATAATAGTTGAACTTGCTCTTTCATCAGCATAGCTGAAGGATCATTAGGGCACTGTTCAATAAAATACGTTAAGTCATTTTTAGCGACATTATTACAGTGTAGTTGCTGATAGATCAAACCTCTATCACGGATCTCAAAAGGATCATCAGGCACCATATGCAATGCAAGATTACTACAGGTTAAAGCAAACGAGAACTTTCGCTCTCTAATACATGCCGTTTTAATTACTGCTAATAAACGTCCAATCAATGTTGGGTTGTCTATTGATTCTAAATGTACGGGTAATATCTTTGCTAATGGTCCACCATAACCAATAAGCCACGCAGTCATCAAATGGGTACTAACATATTGCCCATCAAATGGATTCAAATAAAGAGGCTCTTGGTTTGGCAGCTCTACTTTTAACACTAATTGAGTAGGGAAATTAATCGCACTCACAGGTAAATCTACATATTCACACAGATGCAAGAAAATAGCGCCCAACGTAACAGGAATACCTCTTTTACTCTCAAGCACATGATCAATAAATGCGTTTTCAGAATTAAAATAAGTATAAGTATCCCCTTGATAGCCCCATTCCCCATAAAAAAGTTGAATCAACCGCTCCAAACGCTGCTCATCATTGGTTTCATGAGCGAGTGTTTGCTCTGCCTCAATACACATTTCTCGCAGTTTGATGTCAACTCGTAGTCTTTGTATCTCAGGATTAATCGCTAAGTTAAGCGCTAATGCTCCTTCAACAAGATTAAGGTCTTCTAAATTTTCATCAAGCAACTGAAACATAGTTACCCCAGAAACGTTGGTACTTTAGTTACCGCAATTTTAGCAGCAACCATTAACCATCCTAATGCACCAAGAAAGGCAAAGGTTTTAAATACTTTATTCTTGCCATTGTTCAACGTAACAAAAGCCAAAGCGATATATACCATTACACATGTCAATTTCTCAGTTAACCAAGGAGCTGCCCCTGTAAATGGAATAAAACCTGTAATAAAGATAAGTGCAATACCACTTAACAACATAGCTGAATCAACAACGTGAGGAACTCGTTTTAAAAATGCTTTATTACGAAGATCTGAATCAACCATCATCAATACATAGCGAACAACAAATAGCAGTACGCTACAAGCAATCATAAATAAGTGAATATGTTTAACAGCGGTATACATGAATTATCCTTTATTCTCTGTTTTTGTTGACCATTGACCTAATGTAACACGGTCATTGCCAGCATAATCTTGTTCTGTTTTGACATTAACAAAGCCGTGCGCTTCAAAATAAGTACGCAATTGCCTACCTTGCTCAAAGCCATGCTCCATTAGTAACCAACCATTCTCAACTAAATAAGTACGGCTGTGTTCCATAATGTGAATTAAATCCGCAAAACCTTCTTGTTCTGCAACTAATGCCGTTTGAGGTTCGAACCGTACATCACCTTGAGATAAATGAGGATCATTACCATCAATATAAGGTGGATTGCTCACAATAATAGAAAACTGCTCATCAGGCTGAATTGGGTCAAACCAACTTCCCTGACGAAATTCAGTATTCATAATACAATTATCTTTCGCATTACCTTGTGCTAACTCAACCGCATCTTGTTGATAATCGACACCAATAACACTAAGCGTTGGTATCTCAGAAGCAATGGCTAATGCTATCGCTCCTGTTCCTGTTCCTAAGTCCAGGACTTTTGTTGATGACACATCAAGATGATCGAGAGCAATCTCAACAAGACGTTCTGTATCAGGGCGAGGAATTAGCGTAGTGGGTGACACTTTTAGCGGTAATGACCAAAATTCGCGATAACCAATAATATAAGCGATTGGCTCACCAGAGAGGCGACGAGAAAGCAATGATTCAAAAGCCATAAGTTCTGAATCAGTCAATTCTTTTTCAGGCCAAGTAAGCAAGTAGCTTCTTGGTTTATCTAAAATATAACAAAGCAGAACAGATGCATCAATTTGAGGAGAATCACTCCCCTCAAGTTGCAGCAATTGAATTGAACGCTTTAATAGCGCATCAATAGATTGGTTCATTAGTTATTTTCAGCTAATGCAGCTAGTTGATCTGCTTGGTATTCTAATACAACAGGTTCAATCAACGCAGCTAGATCACCTTCTAATACTTCGTTTAAACGGTAAATAGTTAAGTTAATACGGTGATCAGAAACACGGCCTTGTGGGTAGTTGTATGTACGAATACGGTCAGAACGATCACCCGAACCTAGTAAGTTACGACGCGTGTCAGATACAGCTTCTGCACGACGAGCTTGTTCAGCTTGAATAATTCGAGCTGCAAGTACAGACATCGCTTTTGCTTTGTTTTTATGCTGTGAACGTTCATCTTGACACTCAACAACAGTACCTGTTGGTAAGTGAGTGATACGAATTGCTGAATCGGTGGTGTTAACGTGCTGACCACCCGCGCCAGATGCACGGAAGGTATCGATTTTTAAATCTGCCGCTTTAATTTCTGGAAGATCCGCCTCTGGGATCTCAGCCATTACTGCAACAGTACACGCAGACGTATGTACACGACCTTGTGATTCAGTTTCAGGTACACGTTGTACACGGTGACCGCCTGATTCAAACTTCAATACGCCATAAGCGCCATCGCCACTTACTTTTGCAATCATTTCTTTGAAGCCACCTTGCTCAGAAACATTCGAGCTCATGACTTCAATACGCCAACCTTTTTTCTCTGCAAAACGAGAATACATACGGAAAAGGTTACCTGCAAAGATACCCGCTTCATCACCACCAGCACCGGCACGGATCTCTAAGAAACAGTTACGCTCATCATTTGGATCTTTTGGAATAAGCAAGACTTGTAGCTCATCAGCAAGACGCTCAATCGCTTCTTTTGCTTCTTTAATTTCATCTTGCGCCATTTCGCGCATTTCAGCATCATCTTCTTGAGCCATTTCTTCCGCAGCGATCAAGTCTTCTTGAGCTTGTTCGTATGCTTGGAAACATTGTGTCACTTCTTCCAGTTGAGAGTATTCACGAGATAAAGCTCGGAATTTATTTTGATCACCAATAACTCCAGGATCACCTAATAAATGTTGAACTTCTTCATAACGCTCAACCAGCGTCTCCAGTTTTACTCGAATTGATGCTTTCATATAATATTTATTCTTTATGTTGGTAGCGAACGCTACACTTAGTTGTCTAGACCAATACTGGTACGGATCACAGCAAGTTTGTCTGGCTCACCATTTTTGGCAGCCTGCTGCATCGCAAGTGTTGGTGCATGAATGAGTTTATTGGTTAATTTATTGCTTAATTCTGCTAATACTTTTTCTGCATTTTGACCAGAAGCTAATGCTTGAATACTTTTTTGTAATAATTCAGTTCTGATCGCTTCTGAATTATTACGATATTGGCGAATACTATTCACTGCTTGTCGAGAACGAATCCACGTCATAAAGCTTGCACTTTCTTCACTGACAATAGCCTCAGCTTGAATTGCTTCAATTTTTCTCTGTTCGATATTGTGATCAATAATCGATTTAAGATCATCTACCGAATACAAATACGCATCATTCAATTCAGCAACTTCTCCCTCAATATCTCTAGGGACAGCAATATCAACAAACAACATTGGCTGATGTCTACGTTGCTTTAATGCACTTTCAACCATCCCTTTACCAATAATAGGTAATGGGCTAGCAGTCGAACTAATAATGATATCGGCTTTTGGTAGATATTCTGGAATTTCAGGAAGGCTAATAACGTCCGCATTAAATTGCTCAGCAAGCCCCATTGCTCTTTCACGAGTACGGTTAGCAACGATTAATCGCTTACAGCCTGCCACATCTAAATGCTTAGCAACCAATTCAATCGTTTCGCCAGCTCCAACAAGAAGAACAGTGGAGTCAGCAAGAGACTCAAAAATTTGACGAGCAAGAATACAAGCAGCATAAGCAACCGACACAGCATTACCGCCGATATTTGTCTCAGTACGAACTCGTTTAGCGACAGAGAAATCACTCTGGAATAGCTTCTCTATTGTCCCTTCAACAGCATTATGCTCTCTTGCATCTGCAAAGGCTTTTTTTACTTGGCCTAAAATTTGCGGCTCGCCTAGCACTAATGAATCTAATCCACATGATACGCGCATTAAGTGTTTTACCGCTGCCTGTTCTTCATACACATAAATACTTGGCATTAATATGTCTAAAGAAACACGATGAAATTCAGCTAGCCAATTGAGCACATAACCACTGCTAATCCCTGCTTTCACTTCACAATAAATCTCAGTTCGGTTGCAAGTTGATAGAATTACGCCGCTTTGAATAGAATCACTATTTTTTAATTCATCTAACGCCTTAGTTAATTTATCAGGTGAGAAAGCAACTTTCTCCCGCAAATCAACAGAGGCTGACGTATGATTGATTCCAATAACAAGCAATGACATTCGGCAAACAGACCAATAAAAAAACAACAAGGGCGAATTTTACTTGATGCGACCGAATTTTAAAAGGCATCAGGACGTTCAGTCCGAAAATTAGTGACGAATAAACACTATTTAACTCCAAATGTACTAACAATTTGCTACAATCTGAAAATCTACTTCGAATTATGCATGAGATTTCTAATGAAGTGTTCTCGTTTTACTCGTTCTCCTTTTGCTATTTTCATCATCACTATTTTTCTTAATGCCTGTTCTAGCGTTCCATTAACGCCACAACAATCGACCAATTGGGACAAGCATACAACTCAATTAGAAAACATTGTCAATTACCAAGTCACCGGTAAAATCGGCTACCAATCTCCAGAAGAACGTCATAGCTTAAATTTCCAATGGATACAAAAATCCGAAAGTAGCCAATTATTACTCACCACATTTTTAGGCCAAACGGTTATTAAAGCTTCAATGTCCAATGGACGAACTATAATTGAAACTGGTGATGGCCAAACATTTGAAGGACAAGATCCTGGTCGATTAATGTATGGACTTACTGGATTAAACCTTCCTATTGGCTATCTAGGGGATTGGATAAAAGGATTACCTACCGCTGCTGATAGCTTCCAGCTTAATGAACTAAACACAGTTGAACATCTAGTAAAACAAATTGGCCAGACTAATTGGCACCTACGTTACAATAGTTATATTGAAAAAGGACAAGTACTCTTACCAAATTCAATGAAACTAACCCAACAAAAGACAACAATTAAAATCATTGCTTCAAATTGGACTGTTTCTCAATGATAAAAAGTTACTCAATGATTACAACAACTACGCGTTGGCCCTCCCCAGCCAAATTAAACTTATTTCTTTATATCAATGGACAACAAGCCAATGGTTACCATGAATTGCAAACCTTATTTCAATTCATAGACCTATGCGACTACCTCACCATCACTGCAAATCCATCAAATAAAATTACCCTTTCTCCTGATATTCCGGGAGTTAAAACAGAAGACAACTTAATATGGAAAGCTGCAACACTACTTCAACAGCACACTCAAAGCTCTTTTGGTGCGCATATTGAAGTAGACAAAATATTACCTATGGGTGGTGGTATTGGTGGTGGTTCATCAAATGCAGCAACCGTATTAGTTGCCCTCAACTTTCTTTGGGGTCTTAATTTAAGTAATGAGATATTAGCTGATTTAGGGGTAAAACTTGGTGCAGATGTACCAATTTTTGTCCATGGCTTTGCCGCCTTTGCCGAGGGGATTGGTGAAAAACTACAACCAGTTACTCCTAAAGAATTATGGTATCTACTGATCAAGCCAGAAGTGAGCATTTCTACTGTTGATGTATTCACTCACCCAGAGTTGATTAGAAATACGCCAAAACAGCCACTTAACGTACTTTTAGACGCTCCGTACGAAAACGATTGCGAAAAAATTGTCAGAAGTGTGTATCCAGAGGTTGATTACCAACTTTCATGGCTGTTAGAATATGCGCCATCAAGATTAACTGGAACAGGTGCTTGTGTTTTTGCTGAATTTAACAGTGAAAAAGAAGCTAAGTACGTCTACTCCTTAATCTCTGATAATGCAACAGGATTTATCGCCCGAGGTATGAATACTTCGCCACTCAACCACCAACTGGAAGAGTATAAATCATTATGCAAAATATAAAATTCTCACAATTTGGACGCAACCCTGAGGTTTCCACCGTGCCTGACATGAAGCTATTTGCTGGTAATGCAACTCCTGAACTAGCGCAACGTATCGCTGATCGACTATACATTTCACTTGGTGACGCTACTGTCGATCGTTTTTCTGACGGCGAAGTAGCTGTTCAAATTAACGAGAATGTACGTGGTAGTGATGTTTTCATCATTCAATCTACATGTGCTCCTACTAATGACAATATCATGGAATTAGTAGTAATGATCGATGCACTTCGTCGTGCTTCTGCTGGCCGTATCACTGCGGTAATCCCATACTTTGGTTACGCTCGTCAAGATCGTCGTGTACGTTCTGCTCGTGTGCCTATCACTGCTAAAGTAATTGCTGATATGCTTTCAAACGTTGGTGTTGACCGCGTTTTAACTATCGACCTACACGCAGAACAAATTCAAGGTTTCTTCGACGTACCCGTAGATAACATTTTCGGTACTCCTGTGCTGCTTGATGATATGCGTACTCGTGGTCTAGAAAATCCTGTTGTAGTTTCTCCTGACTTAGGTGGTGTTGTTCGTGCTCGTGCAACAGCTAAAGCACTAGGTGATGTAGACATCGCTATCGTTGATAAGCGTCGTCCACGCGCTAACGTTTCTGAAGTAATGAACCTTATTGGTGATGTTGACGGTCGCGATTGTGTTATCGTTGATGACATGATTGATACGGGCGGTACATTATGTAAAGCAGCTGAAGCTCTTAAAGAACGCGGCGCTAAACGTGTATTTGCTTACGCAACTCACGCTGTATTCTCTGGTTCTGCAGCAGAAAACATTGCCAACTCAGTATTAGACCAAGTCGTGGTTACTGACTCGATTACTCTATCTAAAGAAATGGCAGCAACAGGCAAAGTAACTGAACTTAGCCTTTCTCGCATGCTAGCTGAGGCGATTCGTCGCATTAGCAATGAAGAGTCTATCTCTGCAATGTTTGATCACTAATCAAACAAAAATCTATTCAAACGCCCTGCTTATGCGGGGCGTTTTTGTATTTGGAATTCTTGTGTTAATATGGCGCGCCTTTTTAATGGGACATACTAATACCATTAATTGTCTTTAGTTCGATTACGCTCTAGATAAGTGTATTAATGATATTAGTATCCAAATAGAGAGATAAGTCTTTGAGCAATCAAATCAAACTTCTTGTTGGACTAGCAAACCCTGGTCTTGAATATAAAAGAACTCGCCATAACGCAGGCGCGTGGGTTGTTGAAGAACTCGCTCGTGTACATAACGTATCCCTGCGAGAAGAAACGAAATTCTTCGGGTTAACTGGTCGAATTCAAACTAATGGTCAAGATCTTCGTTTATTGATCCCAACAACATTTATGAATTTATCAGGTAAAGCAATTGCTGCTGTCGCTAAGTTTTACCAAATAAAGCCAGAAGAGATCTTAGTCGCTCACGATGAACTAGATCTTCCTCCTGGTGTTGCCAAATTCAAAAAAGGTGGTGGGCACGGCGGTCATAATGGCTTACGTGACACTATTAGCAAATTAGCGAATACGAAAGAGTTTTATCGACTTCGTATTGGTATTGGTCATCCTGGCCATAAAGACAAAGTTGCCGGTTTTGTTTTAGGAAAAGCGCCTACCAAAGAGCAAGAGTTAATCGATGCTGCTGTAGATGAATCTACACGCAGTCTAGATATCTTGCTTAAAGACGGATTAAGTAAAGCACAAAATCGTTTACATACATTCAAAGCTGAATAATACCAATCTGTTTTTATTTAGCTTGGTATAACTAAAGATAAGGTTTACATCATGGGTTTTAAATGCGGAATCGTTGGTCTTCCAAACGTTGGTAAATCAACACTGTTTAACGCACTAACTAAAGCAGGAATCGAAGCGGCAAACTTCCCTTTCTGTACTATTGAACCAAACACAGGTGTGGTTCCAGTTCCTGATCTACGTTTAGACGCATTAGCTAAAATCGTAAATCCAGAACGCATTCTTCCAACTACTATGGAATTTGTTGATATTGCAGGTCTTGTAGCTGGCGCATCTAAAGGTGAAGGTCTAGGTAACAAGTTCCTTGCTAATATCCGTGAAACAGACGCTATCGGCCATGTTGTTCGTTGTTTTGAAAATGAAAACATCATTCACGTTGCTGGTAAAATCTCACCGATTGAAGATATCGAAATCATCAACCTTGAGCTTGCTCTTGCGGATCTAGATTCTTGTGAACGTGCTATCTTCCGTCAAACGAAGAAAGCAAAAGGTGGCGATAAAGACGCTAAGTTTGAAATCTCAGTTCTTGAGAAACTGCTTCCTGTATTTACAGAAGGTGGAATGGCTCGTACTGTTGAACTAGCAAAAGAAGAAATTGCGGCAGTTTCTTACCTTAACTTCTTAACACTAAAACCAACAATGTATATTGCCAACGTTAGTGAAGAAGGTTTTGAGAACAACCCATTCTTAGACATGGTTCGTGAATACGCAGAAAAAGAAAACAACGTTGTTGTTCCTGTATGTGCAGCTATCGAATCTGAGCTTTCTGAACTTGATGATGAAGATCGTGAAGAATTCCTTGCTGACATGGGTATCGAAGAACCAGGTCTAAATCGAGTGATCCGCTCAGGTTACGAACTACTAACTCTACAAACGTATTTTACTGCGGGTGTAAAAGAAGTTCGTGCTTGGACTATCCCAGTAGGAGCAACTGCACCACAGGCTGCTGGTAAGATCCATACTGACTTCGAAAAAGGCTTTATCCGTGCAGAAGTTGTTGGTTACGACAACTTTATCGAATTTAACGGAGAAAGTGGTGCTAAAGAAGCAGGTAAATGGCGCCTTGAAGGAAAAGATTACATCGTTAAAGATGGTGATGTAGTACATTTCCGCTTCAACGTATAATAAAAAAGGCCAGCATATTTGCTGGCCTTTTTATTACTTGCCTACATTTCAATCAGTTAAAACACATTCCCTCTCCATATCTGCCTAACTGCTACATCCTGTTTTCGACTCTTATTCTTATTCTTTTTCCTTGATTCACTCTAATTTGCATATAAAAAGTACGCTTTGATTAAAATCCGTTCGAACAAACAAAGAATTCATATTTTTTTCAAAAAAGTGTTGACGCATAGGGCTCAGAAAAGCATAATGCGCTCCGTCCTCACAGCTAAGGCGAAAGAGAGACGAGTTAGAAAGTAAGAAACAATTTGGCTACTTAGCTCAGCTGGTTAGAGCACATCACTCATAATGATGGGGTCACAGGTTCAAATCCCGTAGTAGCCACCATACAATTTTTAATTGATTTACCAATCGTCGATTAAAATATAGAATAACTACTCTTTGTAGATTAAGTAACGAATGTTCTTAATAATCAAACAGTAGAAC
>NZ_MSCO01000001.1:649360-696258 GCF_002954705.1 Aliivibrio sifiae | reverse complement strand
TTTAAAAAAGCTCATCATTAATTTGATGGGCTTTTTTTTCGTCTGTACTATTCCTTTCACTATCTCTTCTCCTATATCCATGTTCTCTTTGTACCAATAACAGTAAGTAAGTGTTTATAAATAGCGCTGGAACAAGGCCACACTTTTCAAAAAATAGTGATTCTACAAATAAAAAAAGGGGGACCAAATGATCACCCTACTTTGTACAGATTCGTTTTTACTCGTCCCTAAGCTCTAGTCCCTGATATGATTTAATATTTCTATAAACCTAATGCATACTTCAACGCTTGCGTTTTTAACGCCCCTGAAGAGTCAGCGAATTTCAAACCTACATTACGTAAAAATTTAACTGACGGTAAAGAGTTACTGAATAACGTATAAAACAAATCCATACTTGATTGCATCGCTAAATTATCTGTTTTTCGTCTTGATTCATAAATACGTAACGCCCTATCTGTCTCTGCGCCTTTGGATTCAATTTCTTCCAATAGCACCTTTACATCTTTAAAGCCCAAATTCACCCCCTGTCCTGCTAAAGGATTAATAGTATGAGCTGCATCCCCTAATAAAACACAACGCTGAGCGACATATTTTTGAGCATGTCGACGCGTTAAAGGAAAAGAACCATGCTGCTCTACAGTAAATTCTCCCAATTCCTGTGGGAAATAGGCTTTAATTTCTTTTTCTAATTGAATTGAACTCATAGAAGAAAGCTGTTTAATACGCTGAGGGGAGTCATACCAAACTAAAGAGCCTTTATTTCCATGTAAGGGAAGGAATGAGCGAGGACCAGAAGGAGTAAACCACTGCCAAGTTATATCTTGTTGATTTTTTTCTGTTTCTATATTAATTAACATGCAGTGCTGACGATAATCCCAAGCAGTGATACCTATTTTTGCTTTCTGACGGACATAAGAATTCGCGCCATCAGCACCAATAACCCATTTTGCTTTAATTTTATCGCCACTTTCCAATGTCAGTACATTGTGGTCAGTAAAAAACTCAAGATCAGCGATTTTTGCAGGAGTAATAATCGTCAGATTTTCAAAAGTAGAAAACGTCTGCCATAGCCCTAATTGCATAAGGCGATTTTCAACAATAAAACCAAGCTGATCCATATTTAATGCATTTGAATGAAAACGAGTTCTGCATTCGGGGTGCTCCCATGTTTCTAATCGCTTATAAGGACATACACGCATTTCTTTAATAGATTGCCAAGCCCCCAATGCTTCAAGTAAGTCAACGGAAGATTGAGAAATAGCAGAAACACGAATATCCATTGCTTGACTATCATCAAAAGAATCGGGAGCTTTATATTCAATAACAGCAACTTGATACCCTAATTTCGATAAACCAATAGCGGTAGCGGCTCCCACCATTCCACCACCAACGATAGCGTAATCATATTCTTTCATCATCCATAGACCTTATATGAGTCAATAATTTCCTTCATTCTACCGTGATTCACTCTTAATCTAAATCATTCAGATAAGTCATGCCCTAATACCCTTAAAATATTCAAGGACGTCTACATCTAGTCATTAAGCGTGGAAAGCAGTACAATACGCGCCCTATCCGTTTTGATTGAGCTTGTCTCTCAAAACTGTACCGAATTCTAGTAATAAAATACGAGTGAAAAAGTTACATGACTAAGAAACTGCTAATCAAAACCTGGGGCTGCCAGATGAACGAATACGATTCATCTAAAATGGCCGATCTTTTAGGTGCCGCAAATGGTTATGAATTAACTGAAGATCCAAAAGAAGCGGATGTTCTGTTATTAAATACCTGTTCAATTCGTGAAAAAGCACAAGAAAAAGTGTTTCACCAACTGGGCCGCTGGAAACATTTAAAAGATAAAAAACCAGACTTAGTTATTGGTGTTGGCGGTTGTGTTGCTACACAAGAAGGCGATCATATTCGTCAACGAGCTCCTTATGTAGATGTTATTTTTGGGCCTCAAACGCTTCACCGTTTGCCTGAAATGATCAAACAATCTCAATCAAATGAAAAACCAGTAATGGATATTTCATTCCCTGAGATAGAAAAATTCGATAACCTTCCTGAGCCAAAAGCCGATGGCGTATCTGCGTTCGTTTCTATCATGGAAGGTTGTTCAAAATACTGCACTTATTGTGTAGTTCCTTATACTCGTGGTGAAGAAGTTAGCCGTCCATTAGATGATGTATTGTTCGAAATTGCACAGCTGGCCGGTCAAGGTGTACGTGAAGTAAACCTACTAGGTCAAAACGTAAATGCTTACCGCGGTCCTACCTATGATGGTGACATTTGTACTTTTGCTGAATTACTTCGCATGGTTGCCTCTATTGATGGTATCGACCGCTTGCGCTTTACAACAAGCCACCCATTAGAGTTTGGTGACGACATTGTTGCGGTTTATGAAGATACACCTGAACTAGTAAGCTTCTTACATTTACCAGTACAAAGTGGCTCAGATCGCATTCTAACGATGATGAAACGCCCTCATACTGCTATTGAGTATAAATCTATTATTCGTAAACTACGTAAAGCACGTCCTGATATACTAATAAGTTCGGATTTCATCGTTGCTTTCCCTGGTGAGTCAGAAAAAGACTTCCAAGACACAATGAAACTAATTAAAGACGTAGATTTTGATATGAGCTACAGTTTTGTCTTCTCTCCACGTCCAGGTACACCTGCTGCTGATTATCCATGTGATATCCCAGAGCAAACGAAAAAAGATCGTTTGGCTGAACTTCAACAACAAATTAACTTCCAATCAGCGCGTTTCTCTCGTCAAATGCTAGATACAGAAGTTCGTGCGTTAGTTGAAGGTCCATCAAAACGTAACCCAATGGAGTTACGTGCTCGTACTGAAAATAACCGTGTTGTTAACTTCATCGGTAGTCCTGAGTTAATCGGCCAGTTTGTTGATATTCATATTACTGAATCATTCACTAATTCACTACGTGGTGAGCTAGTTCGCACCGAAAAAGACATGGGACTACGCGTTGCAGTTTCACCTTCAGAGATGATAGAAAAAACTCGTCGTGAAGATGATCTAGGTGTAGGTACTTTTACACCATAATGTGATCACCTCAATAAAATCAAACACTAAAAAAGATGATTAAGGTTACTTGATCATCTTTTTTCTTATTCGGTCTTGAGAAAGTTTAGTATTTACCCAATAAATAATAGACATACCCCATAGTTACCAATACGCGAGGCGACATTGAGCATTAAAACAACCAAATTAGAGTTGACCTTAGAGCCAGCAAATAATCAGAGATTATCAAGCCTGTGCGGCCCATTTGATGACAATATAAAGCATCTTGAGCGCCGTTTAGGTGTAGAAGTAAACTATCGCGGCAATCTTTTTACTGTCGTAGGTAAGCCTCATACCGTTTCGGCTGCTGTTAATATTTTAAAAGATTTGTATGTTGATACTGCACCCGTTAAAAACCAGTACCCTGATATTGAGCCAGAACAAATACATTTAGCAGTAAAAGAATCAGGCATATTAGAGCAAGACAAAGAAGACGTTTCTACCATCCCTTATGGCAAAGAAATCTTTATCAAGACTAAGAAGGGCCTTATAAAACCACGAACAGAAAACCAAGCGCAATATGTAACCAATATGGTAACTCATGATATTACGTTTGGTATTGGTCCTGCGGGTACTGGTAAAACCTATTTAGCAGTTGCAGCAGCAGTTGATGCACTTGAACGACAAGAAGTTCGTCGTATTCTTCTAACCCGTCCAGCGGTTGAAGCAGGCGAAAAACTGGGTTTCTTACCAGGTGACCTAAGTCAGAAAGTCGACCCTTACCTACGCCCTCTTTATGATGCGCTATTTGAAATGCTTGGGTTTGAGCGTGTTGAAAAACTCATCGAACGTAATGTAATTGAAGTAGCACCACTGGCCTATATGCGTGGTCGTACATTAAACGATGCTTTTATTATTTTAGATGAGAGCCAAAACACCACTGTAGAACAAATGAAAATGTTCTTAACTCGTATTGGTTTTAATTCTCGTGCGGTAATTACAGGCGATGTCACTCAAATAGATTTACCCCGTGGAGCTAAATCAGGTTTACGTCACGCTATTGAAGTATTATCTGAAGTTGATGAAATTAGCTTCAATTTCTTTATTGCCGATGACGTTGTCCGCCACCCGGTTGTCGCCCGTATTGTAAATGCTTATGAAAAATGGGAAGCAAATGATCAAAAAGAGCGTAAACTAGAAGAACAGCGTCGAAAGCAAGAACGTGAAGCATATTTAATCGACTCTGAAAATAACTAGTACCATAATTTTAGGTGAACGATGAGCATTGAACTCGATCTACAAATTGCATGTGAAAATGAAAAAGATCTGCCTTCAGAAAAAGACATGATGTCTTGGTTAAATGCAGTAATTCCTCAATTTCAACCACAAGCAGAATTAACGATTCGAATTGTAGATGAAAAAGAAAGTCATGAGTTAAACCATCAATATCGTGGAATGGACAAACCAACAAATGTGCTGTCTTTCCCATTTGAAGCACCACCAGAAATTGAAATTGATTTACTTGGTGATTTAATCATCTGCCGTCAAGTCGTTGAAAAAGAAGCTGTTGAACAAAACAAGCCTTTATTAGCACATTGGGCGCATATGGTTGTACATGGCAGCCTCCATCTGCTAGGTTATGACCATATCGAGGATGAAGAAGCTGAAGAGATGGAATCACTCGAAACAGAATTAATGCAAGGCATGGGATTTGAAGATCCATATCTTGCTGAGAAATAATTATTGGAATGATCCAATAGTTACCTATGTGAGCTATCCACATTGATAGCAACTACTTTTAAAGAAGCCATGAACGACGAAAATTCACAGAATACAGAAGGTCCGAGTAGAAAGTCCTTCTTAGGACGCCTTTCACAACTGTTCCAAGGAGAACCTAAAGATCGCCGAGAATTGGTAGATGTATTTAGAGATTCTGAGGAAAATGAAGTTATTGACCACGATACCCGAGACATGCTCGAAGGTGTAATGGAGATATCTGAAATGAGAGTTCGCGATATTATGTTACCGCGGTCCCAGATGGTCACTGTAGAAAAAACGCAAAATCTTGAATCACTGATAGCGACAATCATAGAAGCGTCACACTCACGCTACCCTGTGATCAGTGAAGACAAAGACCATGTTGAAGGAATACTCCTTGCGAAGGACTTACTAAGATACTTAGGCTCAGATTGTGAAGCCTTTGAAATCGAACAAGTTATTCGACCTGCTGTTGTAGTACCAGAAAGCAAACGTGTTGATAAACTTTTAAAAGAGTTTAGAGAAGAGCGTTACCACATGGCCATCGTAGTCGATGAGTTTGGTGGAGTTTCTGGTTTAGTTACCATTGAAGATATCCTTGAAGAAATTGTTGGGGATATTGAAGATGAGTTTGATGACGAAGAAGAAAAAGACATCCGTCAGTTAAGCAAACACACTTTTGCTGTGAAAGCCTTAACTGAAATCGATGACTTTAATGACGCTTTTTCAACACACTTCAGTGACGAAGAGATTGATACCGTTGGCGGTTTAGTATTAACCAGTTTTGGGCATTTACCTGAAAGTGGCGAAACTATCGAAATATCAGGCTTTACTTTTAAAGTAACCGCTGCCGATAACCGTCGCATCATACAACTTCAAGTGACGATTCCTGAAAAAGAATCGGAAAAGAAACACGAAGAAGAGTAATATCCTCAGCCGCTTAGCAATAAGCGGCTGAACTTTATCAGACTTTTGAAGACTAATTACAACAACTGATATTACCTAACTGTTCTTTCATTATTTGTTTGAGACCTTTCATGCCATTTTCGAACCATTACCTTATTCGCCTTCTTATTGCCATTCTCTCTGGTGCAAGTGCCACTCTGGCTTTTGCTCCCTATTCTTTATGGCCTTTTGCTTTTATTTCCCCACTTTGCCTATTTTTATTATTGCACCAACAAACAACCAAGCGAGCAACTTGGCTCGGATTCTTTTGGGGTTTAGGCTATTTTGGTTGTGGGATCAGTTGGGTTCATATAAGTATTGATAACTTTGGCGGGATGCCAATGGCTGCTGGGCTTTTCTTAATGATTGGTCTTATCAGTTATCTTGCTCTTTATCCGATGCTATTTACTTTTCTAGCAACCCGATTATTTTCACACTCATCATTAAGTAAATACTTACTTGCTTTACCTGCACTCTGGTTGATCACTGATTGGCTTCGTGGTTGGGTCTTTACTGGTTTTCCGTGGCTGTGGCTCGGTTATAGTCAAATAGACAGCCCATTATCCGCATGGGGTCCTATCTTTGGTGTTGAAGGTATAACCGCCATTATCATTATCTCTGTTGGCGCTATCACCTATTCTTTATTAGAAAAAAAATGGTGGCTTTTACTTATTCCCGCAATTTTAGTGGTTACTTCTTTTGCGATAAAGCCTTTTGATTGGGTAACTCCGCAACCAGAAAAAGTCACTAAAGTTGCCTTAATTCAAGGGAATATTAATCAAGCCTTGAAATGGTTACCTAGCGAACGCTGGCCGACCATCATGAAGTACATGGATTTAACTCGTCAAAATTGGGATGCTGATTTAATTATTTGGCCTGAAGCGGCAATACCAGCTTTAGAAATGGAAATACCGAGTTTTCTACGTAATCTTGATAGTGCAGCTACAATGAACAACAGTACAGTCATTACTGGAATTGTAGGCGAAAGCCCGACAGGAAACTTCTATAACAATATTATTTCTCTAGGCGTAAACGGAACTGGTGGTTACAACTATCTCGACCAACCAAGATATAGTAAGCATCACTTACTTCCTTTTGGTGAATTTGTACCATTCGAAGCATTACTTAGACCATTAGCGCCAATATTTAATCTACCAATGTCATCATTTAGTCGTGGTGATTATATTCAACCAAATATGGAAGCTAGCGGCACCCATTTAGCTCCTGCATTATGCTACGAAATCGTTTATGGTGAGCAAGTGAGAGAAAACATCACACCGCAGACTGATTATATTTTAACGCTGTCTAATGATGCTTGGTTTGGTACTTCTATTGGTCCATTACAACACATGGAAATGGCTCAAATGCGAGCTTTAGAGATAGGAAAACCAGTTATTCGCTCAACCAATAATGGTGTAACCGCCATTACCGACCATAGAGGTAATATTACCAAGCAAATTCCACAGTTTACAACGGCAGTATTGCGTGGTGAAGTGATCCCGACAACAGGGACGACCCCTTATCGCTATTGGGGAACATGGCCCCTGTATCTACTCGTCATGCTATCGTTGGTTATTGCTTGGCGTAAGCGTCAATAATCACACTAAAGGGTCTGTATATCATCTTGAGATACAGACCTTCTCTCTTTTAAATAGTGGAGAACTATGGTTTCAATGACACACGCGTAAACGCTTCATTTTCACAATGTGTGCATGGTTGAATAATTTGAGCATGATTAAATTGCTCACGGTGACCACATTTTTCACACACTAAAATACCTAAACCGACAACTTCACCTGCTTGATAAACACCTTGATGCTCTATATCATCAAACACCTCTTTCCATTCCACTTGTGTTTTGTCGGTTATTTCAAGTAACCCATGCCAAACTGAATCTGCAATTAATCGGTAAAAAGGAGAATCAGGAAACGTTGTTTTACTCTCCTCATAGCTTTGCGCAAACTCCTTAATATCTCTTCTTACATAACTCGATATTAATTCCAATTCGTCTTTCGTCATATCAGAGGCCGCTTCAATGACTTCTTCTGATGATTTAGCCCAATGCTGAAATTCTTCAGGACTTCTTTCCAATACGTTCATCACACGCTCAAAGACAGCGTTATAACCTGTTTTTTGCTTAGACATAAGTCACCTCCAAGAATTCGCTAGATTTATTATAGCGAAGAGTGAGTTAAAGGTTATCAGGTCGCTTGAGTATAAGCGCTCCATTAGTTATTCTATGCTGATCAAGTATTATCTGATCAAACCGATCTCACAAATTTTGTGATCCACTGACATAACTGGGTAAATCGATGCAAGAACAATATAATCCACAGGATCTTGAACAAAAGATCCAAAAACATTGGGACGACAACAAAACATTTGTTGTAACTGAAGACGCAAGCAAAGAAAAATTCTATTGCCTCTCAATGTTCCCATACCCAAGTGGTCGTCTACACATGGGTCACGTTCGTAACTACACCATTGGTGACGTAGTTTCTCGTTATCAGCGCCTTCAAGGCAAAAACGTAATGCAACCTATCGGTTGGGATGCGTTTGGTCTTCCTGCTGAGAATGCGGCTGTTAAAAACAACACAGCACCAGCACCTTGGACTTACGAAAACATCGAATACATGAAAAACCAGCTTAAGCTATTAGGCTTTGGTTACGATTGGAATCGTGAGTTCGCAACATGTACGCCTGAGTACTACCGTTGGGAACAAGAGTTCTTCACAAAACTGTACAACAAAGGCCTAGTTTACAAGAAAACCTCTTCTGTAAACTGGTGTCCTAATGACCAAACTGTTCTTGCAAACGAACAAGTTGAAGACGGTTGTTGTTGGCGTTGTGATACCCCTGTTGAACAAAAAAAGATTCCACAGTGGTTCATTAAAATCACCGAATACGCACAAGAACTTCTTGACGATCTAGATAACCTTGATGGTTGGCCTGAAATGGTTAAAACCATGCAACGTAACTGGATTGGTCGTTCTGAAGGCGTTGAGCTATCTTTTGCTGTTAACGGCGAAGAAGCACCTTTAGAAGTATATACCACACGTCCAGATACGCTAATGGGCGTGACTTACGTTGCTATCGCAGCTGGTCACCCTCTTGCAGAAAAAGCAGCAGCAACAAACCCAGAGTTATTTGCTTTCAATGAAGAATGTCGCAATACCAAAGTTGCTGAAGCTGAACTAGCAACAATGGAAAAGAAAGGCATGGATACCGGCTTAACGGCAATTCATCCTCTTAATGGCCGTGTTGTTCCTGTTTTTGTCGCTAACTTTGTACTAATGGACTACGGCACAGGTGCGGTAATGGCGGTTCCTGCTCACGATCAACGTGACTATGAATTTGCAACTAAATACAGCATCGACATCATCCCTGTAATCAAGCCTGAAGATGGTTCTGATGTTGACGTATCTGAAGCCGCTTACACTGAAAAAGGCGTTCTGTTTGATTCAGGTGAATTCGACGGTCTTGCTTTCCAAGAAGCGTTTGATGCTATTGCTGCGAAATTAGAAGCAGAAGGTAAAGGCAAGAAAACAGTAAACTTCCGTCTACGTGACTGGGGTGTTTCTCGTCAACGTTACTGGGGCGCTCCAATCCCAATGGTAACAACTGAAGATGGTGAAGTTCACCCAGTGCCTGCAGATCAATTACCAGTTATTCTTCCTGAAGATGTAGTAATGGATGGCGTAACTAGCCCTATCAAAGCCGATAAAGAATGGGCGAAAACCACATTCAATGGCGAGCCAGCACTTCGTGAAACAGATACCTTTGATACCTTCATGGAATCATCTTGGTACTATGCACGTTACTGTTCACCACAAGCTGACGATATTCTAGACCCAGAAAAAGCAAACTACTGGTTACCAGTAGACCAGTACGTTGGTGGTATTGAACATGCATGTATGCACCTTCTTTACTCTCGCTTCTTCCACAAGCTTCTACGTGATGCGGGCTATGTAAACTCTGATGAACCATTCAAGCAACTTTTATGTCAAGGTATGGTACTTGCAGATGCATTTAGCCACACTAATGAAAAAGGCACAAAAGAGTGGATCGCACCAACAGATGTAACGATTGAGCGTGACGCAAAAGGTCGCATCGAGAAAGCAATCGACAACCAAGGCCGTAACGTTGACCACTCAGGCATGATCAAAATGTCTAAGTCTAAAAACAACGGTATTGACCCTCAAGAGATGGTTGATAAATTTGGTGCAGATACCGTTCGTCTATTCATGATGTTTGCAGCGCCTGCTGATATGACACTTGAATGGCAAGAATCAGGTGTTGAAGGCGCAAGTCGCTTCCTAAAACGTGTATGGAAATTAGTTCACGAGCACACAACAAAAGGTGCAACTGAAGCGTTAGATATTGCAGCTCTTTCTGGTGACCAAAAAGCACTACGCCGAGATGTTCACAAAACCATTGCAAAAGTAAGTGATGATATTGGCCGTCGCCAAACATTCAACACTGCGATTGCTGCAATCATGGAATTGATGAACAAACTAAATAAAGCACCTCAAGAATCAGCACAAGACCGTGCCCTTCTTGATGAAGCATTAAAAGCGGTTGTTGTAATGCTTTACCCAATGACTCCACACGCAAGCTTTGCAATGTGGGATGCATTAGGTGAATCAAATATCGATACAGCGGCATGGCCAACATTTGATGAAAAAGCACTTGTTGAAGATGAAAAAACTATCGTTGTTATGATTAACGGTAAATTGCGTGCAAAACTGATTGTTGCTGCTGATGCAACAGAAGAGCAAGTTAAAGAGCTTGGTCTAAAAGATGAAAACGCAATTAAATTCTTAGATGGTTTAACTATCCGTAAAGTTATCTATGTACCGGGCAAACTATTAAACATTGTAGCTAACTAATTTTACCAATTTACTGGTTTATTAATTAGCAGCAAAAAAGTAATTTGAACCTTTTTTCTAATTACTTTTCTATTTAAAACATAAGCGGAATTATCCGCTTATGTTTATTTAAGTGTTTTATCTTATGCAAGATATCGCATTACCTATAGAATAATTAAATAAACATTTTTATCACCATTTGAGGGAGTTACTCGGTGAAACGACTTTTATCTCTATTTTCTCTTCGTACAACAATTGTATTAACTCTATCACTCATGATCTCTGCATGTGGTTTTCATCTACGTGGAAATTACCTTCTTCCTGAAGAATTGCACGAAATATCACTAACCAGTTTTGACCAATACAGTGATTTAACCCGTAACGTACAAAAACAACTTAGAATGAATGGGATCAGCCAAGTTGCTCCAACAACCGTTACACCTAGCTTGAACTTAATTAGTGAAAGTATCAGTGAAAGAACGCTCTCTCTTTATCAAAACAGTCGCGCTGCTGAATTAGAATTAACCTACACTGTTAGTTATAGCGTACTTATTCCTGAGCATGACATCAAAGCCTACACAACAACCGTAAACCGTAATTACCTTGATAACCCATTAACTGCATTGGCAAAATCAGTTGAACGAGACATGATTGAAGATGAAATGCGCACTCAAGCTGCAGAGCAAATCTTACGTCAAATGGCTCGCCTGAAAGCTGATGATAATGATGAAACAGTGCTAGATGACACCATTACGAACGCTGATAAATCCGAAACAACAGTAGCAACAAAAGAAGTCATTAAAACAATGAACTCATCAGCAGACAACGCACAATAACGATGAGAATATTCCCAGAACAATTAGTGCAAAATTTAGAACGTGGTTTACGTCAATGCTATCTTTTATTTGGTAATGAACCACTTCTAAAACAAGAATGTCTTGATCAAATTCGTCAATGCAGCCAAAAGCACGGCTTCGAAGAAAAACACCAATTTGTATTAGATAAACAACTTGATTGGAATGTAATCTTCGATTGCACTCAAGCCTTAAGCTTATTTTCATCTCGACAAGTATTAGAGTTAACCATTCCAGATACAGGGTTAACTACTGCACATACCAGTAAAATAAAAGAACTGGTACCAGCTCTTCACGATGATATTTTATTAGTCGTTCAAGGGCCAAGAGTTAATAAAGCTCAAGAAAATAGCCAGTGGTTTAAAGCATTAGTTCAGCTTGGTTTGTTTGTTCCTTGTAATACGCCCGATAATCAACAGCTACCTCGTTTTATTCAACAGCGTTGTAAAAAGCTAAAATTACAACCAGATGCAGAGGCAATACAAATGCTTGCTCAATGGCATGAAGGTAACCTACTTGCCCTTGCACAAAGTTTAGATAAGTTAGCTCTTTTATACCCTGACGGCTTACTAACTTTAATTCGTATTGAAGAAGCGCTAAATAGAAATAATCATTTCACACCTTTTCAATTAGTTGACACTTTACTGTCAGGTCAAGCAAAACGAGCACAAAGGATCCTTCGTCAATTAGAGAGCGAAGGTACTGAAATGGTGATTCTTTTAAGAACATTGCAAAAAGAACTCTTTGTATTACAGAACTTTCAACAAGCAATCACTCAAGGTGAAGCTATATTTACTGTTTTTGACCGCCATAAAGTTTGGCAAAACCGCCGTGCTTTGTACCAAGCTGCCTTGCAACGTTTATCAATGGTGCAAATACAACATTTAATTCGCTCACTAGCGAGAATGGAAATTGCGACAAAAACAGATTTTGATACTAATTGTTGGCCACAACTTAGCCAATTGACATTAGACATGTGTAATATTCACATTTCAGTGACACCCAACTTCTCTCATTAACCGAGTTTCACTGATATACTCCTTATAAATAACCCATTTCTAGGTGATTACTTTGCAAGATAAAGAACTGCATGATTTTCTGTTCAACCACGTTGATGATATGAAAGCTGAAAACATCATAACTCTTGATGTTCGTGACAAATCAAGCATTACCGATTTTATGATTGTATGTACAGGCACATCAAAACGCCATGTAAGCGCCATTGCTTCTAATGTTTCAGATAAAGTAAGAGAAGTGGGTTTAATGCCATACGGTGTTGACGGCGAAGCTGAAGGTGAATGGGTTGTTGTTGATATGGGTGACGTCATGATTCATATCTTACAAGAAGAACATCGCGAGCTATATCAACTAGAAAAATTATGGAGCTAATTCTTTGAAACTTCAATTAATTGCTGTTGGTACTAAAATGCCAAAATGGGTTGAAGAAGGCTATAAAGAATATAGTCGTCGATTCCCAAAAGACATGCCTCTTGAACTTATAGAAATCACTGCTGGTAAGCGTGGAAAAAATGCTGATATCGCACGCATTCTTCAAAAAGAAGGGGAAGCGATGCTTGCTGCTGTCCCAAAAGGAAATCGTATCGTCACTTTAGATATTCCAGGTAAACGTTGGGATACTGAACAACTTGCTGAACAGTTAGAAGTATGGAAACTGGATGCCCGTGACGTGTCTATATTGATTGGTGGCCCTGAAGGATTATCTCCAGCATGTAAGGCTGCAGCTGAACAAAGTTGGTCCCTATCTCCTTTAACACTGCCTCACCCTCTTGTTCGTGTTGTTATGGCTGAAAGCCTATATCGAGCATGGAGCATTACAGCCAATCACCCTTACCATAGAGAATAGAGTTGATTAAACGCAAACGTACACAAATTCGTGATTATCACGCCGAAACGAGATTATTTGCTTCCCGCGCAATAGTCTCGTTTGCGGGGATCATTGCGCTTATTGGTCTGCTATTGACCAATTTGTACAATATTCAAATCAATGAATTTCAAGATTATAAAACACGCTCAAATGATAACAGAATCAAAATTGTCCCTATTGCACCTAATCGAGGACTTATTTTTGACCGTAATCACGTTCCTTTAGCGGAAAACCGCCCTGTTTTTAATTTAGAAATCAGCCCAGACAAAGTAAAAAACTTACCTTTATTATTCACAGAATTGCAAAAAATCCTACCAATTACTCAAGATAATATTGATGATTTCCAAAAAGAACGTCGCCGCACTCGCCGTTTTAAATCTGTTCCTATTTTATCTCAACTAACTCAAGAGCAAGTGGCTGTCTTTGCGGTTAATCAACACAAATATTCAGGCGCTGAAGTCAAAGCTTATCTAAAACGTTTTTATCCCTATGGTAAAACCTTTACTCATGTACTTGGCTATGTTGCTAAGATTAATGACCGCGATCTCGCTCGTTTAGCTCGTGAAGAAAAAGACGCGAATTATCAGGCTACTCGTGATATCGGCAAACTAGGTATTGAACGTTATTATGAAGACGTTCTTCACGGCACTGCTGGCTATCAAGAAGTCGAGGTTAACAGCCGTGGTCGTGTTGTTCGTACTCTTAAATATGTACCGCCGATCCCTGGTAAAAACATCGTATTAAACCTGGATATTGAATTACAACAATTTGTTGAAAAACAACTTGATGGTCGACGTGGTGCTGCGATTGTTTTAGAACCAAATACAAGTGCGGTATTAGCTATGGTCTCTAGTCCAAGTTATGATCCCAACTTATTTGTACATGGTATTTCAAGTAAAAACTACAATGCCTTATTAAATGACATAGATCGTCCATTAGTTAACCGAGCAACCCTTGGTATATACCCACCCGCATCAACAGTAAAACCGTTTATTGCAGTATCGGCATTAGAAGATAAAATTGTCACCCCAATGACGACGCGTAACGACCCTGGTTATTGGCGTATTCCAAACTCAAAAACCCGACCATTTCGAGACTGGAAACGTTGGGGACATGGCACTGTTAATTTAAAACAGGCCATTGAAGAATCCGTTGATACTTTCTTCTATCAAATCGCTTTTGATATGGGAATTGACCGTTTATCTGCATGGATGATGAAATTTGGCTTTGGCGATTACACCGGCATTGATATTCATGAAGAAAGTAAAGCGAACATGCCTACTCGTGATTGGAAGGTCGCTCGTTTCCGTACCCCTTGGTATCAAGGAGATACAATCCCAGTTGGTATAGGTCAAGGTTATTGGACAGCAACACCAATGCAAATAGCTAAAGCAACGTCAGTACTGGTGAATCACGGAAAGGTCCAAGCTCCGCATTTATTAAAAGCAATCGTTAGTAATAATGCCGAAACGCCATTTGAACCAGAGCCATACCCTCCAATTCAAGGAATTAGAGACAGCTATTGGCAATTGGCTATAGATGGTATGATTCTAGTAAACAATGGTCCGAAAGGTACCGCAAGACGTATTTTTGCTGGTACGCCTTATGTCAGTGCAGGGAAATCAGGTTCATCTCAAGTATTTGGCTTAAATGGTCAAGAATATAATGCAGACGAGATTGCTGAACGCTTACGAGATCATGCTTTATTCACTGGCTTTGCTCCTGCAAAAGATCCAAAAGTCATCATTTCACTCGTTCTAGAAAACGGGGGTGGCGGTTCAACACAAGGTGGACCAATTGCACGTAGTGTATTTGACCATGTACTGCTTCCGAATTCAGAAGAGGTAAGTAAAAAATAATGAGAGTAGATATCGCATCAGGAAAGAACCGAGATTTTTTTCACCGTATTCACATCGACTTACCATTGCTATTAGGCATTTTATTATTAATGGCTTGCGCCCTTGTCATTATGTACAGTGCCAGTGGTCAAAGCTTATTGATGATGGATAAACAAGCGATGCGTATGCTTCTCTCATTAGGCGTCATGTTTGTATTAGCCCAAATATCTCCCAGAGCATATGAGGGTGCAGCTCCTTACTTATTTACTATTGGTATTGTTTTATTATTAGGCGTTCTCTTTTTTGGTGAAGCATCTAAAGGTGCTCAACGATGGCTTAACCTTGGATTTATCCGCTTTCAGCCTTCGGAATTAATAAAACTCGCGGTCCCTTTGATGGTCGCAAGATATATTGGCAACAAACCACTACCACCAAGCGTTAAAACTCTTTTTTGTGCTTTATTAATGGTATTTGTTCCAACAATTATGATTGCTAAACAACCAGATTTGGGCACCTCAATACTGATTGCCGCTTCTGGTATTTTTGTTATTTTCTTGGCAGGGATCAGTTGGAAAATAATCTGTGCAGCAGGGGTGGCCGTTGGTGGTTTTATCCCTATTTTATGGTTCTTCTTAATGCGTCCCTATCAAAAAGTAAGGGTACAAACATTATTTAACCCAGAATCAGACCCACTTGGGGCTGGATACCATATTATCCAATCAAAAATTGCAATTGGTTCAGGAGGCCTAGTTGGTAAAGGATGGTTACATGGAACGCAATCTCAATTAGAGTTTATTCCTGAGCGCCATACCGATTTCATCTTTGCCGTCATAGCTGAGGAATGGGGCTTAATTGGGGTTATGGCTTTACTCTCCATTTATTTATTCATCATTGGCCGTGGTTTATTCTTAGCAAGCCAAGCGCAAACTGCTTTTGGTCGAATGATGTCAGGCAGTATCGTATTAAGCTTCTTTGTTTATATTTTCGTAAATATAGGCATGGTAAGCGGCATTCTTCCCGTTGTTGGCGTCCCACTTCCATTAGTCAGTTACGGCGGAACCTCAATGGTAACTCTAATGGCAGGTTTTGGTATTCTGATGTCAATTCATACACATAGAAAAGTTCACTCAAAGGCTAATTAATGCGCATTTTTTTACTCGCACTGACTCTTGTATTAGCAGGCTGTGCTTCTGAGCCTCCAGTAAATAAAGATGAACCGAATACTGGTCGCTATCAAATAGATAGTGATATAGCTCCTCATGTACCTATTTCCGTTGAACACATTGAAGATGCTCATCCTCGTTATGAGCCGAAAAGTTTATACGGCAATAAAGATTACACTTTATTAGGTAAAGACTATCCAATAGTTAAAGAGCCAAAAGGCTTTACTCAAGAAGGAAAAAGCTCTTGGTATGGTAAAAAATTTCATGGGCACAAAACATCAAATGGTGAAGTATATGATATGTACTCAATGAGTGCCGCTCACAAAACACTGCCCATTCCAAGCTATGTAAAGGTAATCAATAAAGACAATGGCAAAACTGCAATTGTTCGCGTTAATGATCGTGGGCCTTTTCATGAAGGTCGCATTATTGATTTAAGTTTTGCGGCAGCAACAAAGTTAGATGTCATAAAAACAGGCACAGCGAACGTAAAAATTGAATATATCTCAGTTGATAAACCTAAAAATGCCCATGAGTGGCATGCAATAGACCCAAACCAGTATTACATTCAAATGGTTGCATTAAAAAGTGAAGATGGTGCAAAAAAGGCAGCCGAAAAACTACAAAAGCAATTCAATAGTCCAACAAATATTGTGAAATCCAACTCTGTTTACCGTGTACGTTTAGGTCCATTTTTAGATCGTGATATTGCAGACTCAACACTATTAGACGTCAAGAATAGTAGCTACATTTCTGCATTTATAATTCAAGAACTTAAAAAATAGCCCTCTTGAATGTCAACGTTAAGTAAATATTGTAACTGGATATCATATAAAATTTAGAAAGACAGCATTAATTGAACTAGTTTAAATTAGCATTGTCTTTATATAACAATAAGATATCCTTTAAGTAAAACGTACGTCTATGAATTTTTATTAGCTTTCCTTTCATAGAAAATCAGTTATTTAATTACACATCTGGTCATGATATTCAAATCTGCTATTATGTATTCAGTTTCACTACCTCACAGTGCAAAGTTATTATTATGAAAAATTCAGCGAAACAGTTAAAACGAATCATTTTATCGAGCTTAATTCTTGGCTCAACCGTTGCCGTTGCGGCACCTGCAGTTATCCCGAATGCACCTCAAATTGCAGCAAAGGGTTACGTACTAATGGATTACCATTCAGGAAAAGTTCTTGCCGAAAAGAACATGAATGAACGTATGAATCCAGCAAGTTTAACGAAGATGATGACAAGTTATGTTATCGGTCAAGAAATTGAGAGTGGTAATATCTCAATGGATGACGATGTTGTTATCAGTAAAAATGCATGGGCCAAGAACTTCCCAGGCTCATCAAAAATGTTCATCGAAGTCGGCAGTACAATTAAAGTACGTGACTTAAACCAAGGTATTATTGTTCAATCAGGTAACGATGCTTGTGTTGCTATGGCTGAACACGTTGCTGGATCTGAAGATGCTTTTGTTGATCTAATGAATGCTTGGGGTAAAACTCTAAAACTTGAAAATACACACTTTGGTAATGTTCATGGTTTAGATAGCAAAGACCTATATTCCACTCCTTATGATATGGCACTTATTGGCCAAGCTTTAATCCGTGACGTACCTGAAGAATACCGTGTTTATTCTCAAAAATCATACACCTACAATGGTATTACACAATATAACCGTAATGGCTTATTGTGGGATAAAAGTATGAATGTTGATGGTATCAAAACAGGTCATACTGATGGCGCAGGTTACAACCTAGTAAGTTCTGCCACTGAAGGGAAAATGCGTTTAGTTGCCGTAGTTATGGGCACTAAATCTGGTAATGCTCGTAAAGCAGAGAGCAAAAAGCTGCTTAATTACGGCTTCCGATTCTTTGAAACAGTTTCTCCACACAAAGCAAACGAAACCTTCGTTACTGAAAAAGTATGGATGGGTAGCACTGATGAAGTTGCTCTAGGTGTTGCTGAAGATACTTATGTAACTCTTCCTCGTGGTCAAGCTAAGAAAATGACAGCAAGCTTTGTCCTAGAAAAAACGCTTGAAGCTCCTATTTACAAAGGTGATGTTGTTGGTAAACTTTTCTACCAAGTTGATGGTGAAGATATTGCTGAGTACCCATTACTAGCTCTACATGATGTAGAAGAAGGTGGTATCTTTAGCCGTCTGATTGATTACATTGTTTTAATGTTTAAAGGTTGGTTAAGCTAAATTCTAGCTAACTAATTGATTAAAGCGGCTTCGGTCGCTTTTTTTATATCCGATTTTTAGTGATATAAGCTCGATAACTGATAACTCTTGTTATCTGACTTAGGTCACAGTAAAATTGCTCTCTAATATTTATCCACTCTCGATTGGAGACGGTTATGCAAGAGCAACCAAAGCTAAAAGATCTTCTTGAATTCCCATGTAACTTTACTTATAAAGCCGTTGGCCTTGCTCATGAAGACCTTCCTGTACTTGTACTTGAAGTAATTCAACGTCATGCACCTGGTGATTACACACCACAAGTAAAAGCAAGTGGCAAAGGTAACTACAACTCTGTATCTGTAAGCATTACAGCAACATCGATTGAACAAGTAGAAACACTATATAAAGAGCTAGCAGAAATCGAAATGGTTCGCATGGTTCTTTAATATACTTGGTAGGTAATAACCCGCTCTATTTAGCAGAAAATATTGCCTACCATTTTTAACTTTTGATATACCCCTACATTTCTTATCTATTCCTTCCTTTCTATCCTTGCTATCATTGGCGTAAATTTTCAAATCAAGTGTGATCCTATTGAACAAGCGTCTAGTAGTTAAAAACCTTGGCCGACAAGATTATGAGCCGGTATGGAAGGCAATGCATACTTTTACTGATGAACGCGATGAAAATACGTGTGATGAAGTTTGGTTAGTAGAGCATAATCCTGTATTTACACAGGGACAGGCAGGCAAAGAAGAACACGTTCTTGCCGCTGGTAATATTCCAATTGTCAAAAGCGATCGAGGTGGGCAAGTAACCTACCACGGTCCTGGTCAGCTAGTCGCTTATGTATTGATCAATTTACGCCGAAAAAATATCGGCGTTCGAGAACTCGTCACTCATATTGAAAATACAGTGATTAACACCTTGGGGCAATTTAATATTATCTCAGCAGCACGACCTGATGCTCCGGGCGTGTATGTTGATAATAAAAAAATCTGCTCGCTTGGTCTGCGTATCCGTAAAGGTTGCTCCTTCCATGGATTAGCACTAAACGTGAATATGGATTTATCTCCTTTCCTTCGTATTAACCCTTGCGGATATGCAGGAATGGAAATGATACAACTACACGATTTACTAAAAGAAAATGATACAGTAGAGAATAAAGCAGAACACGTTGAAGATGTTCATCCTCTATTAATTAAACAATTAACAACATTACTTGATTACACTGATATTGAGTACATAACGGAAAGCAGCCATCATGAGTAAGCCAATTCAAATGGAAAAAGGCGTGAAATACCGCGATGCCGACAAAATGGCATTAATTCCAGTTAAAAATATGCCAACCGAGAAAAAAGAAGTATTACGCAAGCCTGAATGGATGAAAATTAAACTTCCGTCAAGCAGCAAACGTATTGATGAAATCAAATCTGCAATGCGTAAAAATAACCTTCATTCTGTATGTGAAGAAGCTTCTTGCCCTAACCTAGCAGAATGTTTTAACCACGGTACAGCTACCTTTATGATCTTAGGTGCAATTTGTACTCGTCGTTGCCCTTTCTGCGATGTTGCTCATGGCCGCCCAGTGACTCCTGAAGCAGAAGAGCCGAAGAAGTTGGCAAAAACGATTCAAGACATGAAACTGAAATATGTTGTAATCACTTCTGTAGACCGTGATGATTTACGTGATGGTGGTGCACAGCATTTTTCTGATTGTAACCGTGAAATTCGTGAATTAAACCCTGAGATCCGTATTGAAACACTAGTACCTGATTTCCGTGGCCGAATGGATCGTGCATTAGATGCTATGCATGGCAACCCACCAGATGTGTTTAACCACAACTTAGAAACTGCACCGCGTTTATATCGTAAAGTGCGACCTGGTGCCAATTACCAATGGTCACTTGATCTATTGAAGAAATTCAAAGAACAGCATCCCACAGTACCAACAAAGTCTGGTGTTATGATGGGGCTAGGTGAGACAAAAGAAGAGATTGTTCAAGTACTAAAAGACTTACGAGCTCATGGTGTAACGATGTTAACACTAGGTCAATATTTAGCACCAAGTCGCCACCACTTACCTGTTGAACGTTACGTTCCACCTGCTGAGTTTGATGAACTAAAAGAAATCGCACTTGAGCTTGGGTTTACTCATGCCGCTTGTGGACCCTTTGTTCGTTCTTCTTACCATGCAGATCTTCAAGCAAAAGGCGAAGAAGTTAAATAGGGTCTAGGGTCTAGGGTCTGGATAATAAAAAAGGTTGACGTTTTGGCGTCAACCTTTTTATTTATTTGCTAGATGCTAATTGAAGAAAGATTAACTACGGATTAGATAATCCGCTTTACCTACCCATTTATAGCTTGTTAGCTCTTCTAAGCCCATAGGACCGCGAGCATGAAGCTTCTGAGTAGATACAGCAACTTCTGCACCTAAACCAAACTGAGCGCCATCAGTAAAGCGTGTTGACGCATTCACATACACAGCAGCAGAACCAGCTGTATTAATGAATTTCTCTGCCGACTCAATATTATTTGTTAAGATCGTATCTGAATGGCTCGCATTATGTGTTTGCATGTGCGCTGCAGCTTCATTTACATCAGCAACTACTTTTACGCCTAACGTATAACTTAACCATTCAGTATCAAAGTCACCGTCTTGCGCTTCACGTAGTGACACGCCTTTACACTCTTTCAGTAACGAATAAGCTTTTGGTTCAGCAACTAATTCAACACGACCGGCCATCTTATTTGCTAACAATACTAAGAATTGTGGAGCCACAGCTTCATGAACTAACAATGTATCAAGCGCATTACATGCAGATGGGCGTTGTGCTTTTGAATTATCAACAACCGCTAATGCTCTTTCTAAATCAGCACTGTCATCAACAAACGCATGACTAATACCAAAGCCACCAATGATCACTGGAATAGAGCTGTTTTCTTTACACATTTTATGTAAACCAGCACCACCACGTGGAATAATCATATCTACATAATCATCAAGACGCAGTAATTCAGAAACTAATTCACGATCTGGTTTCTCAATATATTGTACTGACGCAGCTGGTAAACCTGCTTTTTCAAGAGCGACTTGAATCACCTTAACTAACTCCATATTAGAAAAGAACGTCTCTTTACCACCACGGAGAATACTCGCATTACCTGTTTTTAAACATAACGAAGCGATATCGATCGTCACATTTGGACGTGCTTCATAAATTACGCCAATAACACCAATTGGTACACGGCGACGCGAAAGCGACATACCGTTTTCAAGCATTTTGCTGTCAATTTCACTGCCAACAGGATCATTCAAATTAATCACATTACGAACGTCGTTAGCAATAGCGATTAAACGCTCTTCTGTTAGTAATAAACGATCTTGCATTGCATCTGAAATACCCGCTTCTACCGCTGCACTAATATCTTTTGCATTCGCAGCAAGAATCGCTTCTTTGTTCGCTTCAAGTTCATCAGCAATAATCGCTAATGCTTTGTTCTTCTGGGCTGTTGGTACAACCGCTAAATCAAAAGCAGCAGCTTTTGCTGCCTGACCCATATTCGTTAAATTCACACTATAATCCCTTTACTAAATCAGTACTAAATCATCACGGTGGATAGCTACAGGCCCATACTCGTAACCTAATACTGCGTAAATATCCTGACTGTGTTTACCTAAAATCTTATTTAAATCGTCACTTGAGTAACGAGAAATACCACGGGCAATAAGCTCACCTTTAGTATTTACAATCTTAGCAACGCCACCACGGACAAAAGACCCCGAAATAGAGGTAATCCCTTTGCTCAATAAGCTGCTGCCTTTTTGCTGTACCGCATTAACTGCACCGTCATCAATTACGATATTACCATTAGAGGCAGGGCCAGCCAAAATCCAACGCTTACGGCTCTCAAGGGCACATTCAACCGGTAAGAATTTTGTGCCTTGTGGTTTGGAATGCACTACATCACTAATAACATTTTCAGCACTACCAGCAGCAATAACGACTTCAATACCTGCACGGCGTGCAATGTCTGCTGCCTGCAATTTAGTCGCCATGCCACCAGTACCTAAAGTCGTACCACTGCCACCTGCAATCTTACGTAATGTTTCATCAATAGTGTGAACTTCTTTAATCAATTCAGCTTTTGGATCTTTACGCGGATCTGCGGTAAATAGACCAGACTGATCAGTCAACAATAATAATTTATCAGCACCTGCAAGAATCCCCACTAAAGCAGATAGATTATCATTATCACCCACTTTAATTTCATTTGTTGCTACCGCATCGTTCTCATTCACAATAGGAACGATGTTATTTTTAAGTAGTGCTTTAAGCATGTCACGAGCATTCAAGTAACGCTCACGGTCATCTAAATCTGCACGAGTTAACAGCATTTGACCAACATCAACGCCGTAGATTGCAAATAAACTTTGCCATGCTTGAATTAAGCAACTTTGACCAACTGCAGCCAATAACTGCTTGTTGGCCATGGTTTTGGGTAGTTCGGGGTAGTTAAGATGCTCACGACCAGCAGCAATCGCTCCAGATGTAACAACAATAACTTGGTGGCCCAACTTTTTAAGATGAACACATTGGCGAACAAGTTCAACCATATGAGCTCTATCAAGTTTTAATGTGCCACCGGTGAGTACACTTGTACCAAGTTTAACGACTATGGTTTGAGATTGTGTATTCAATTCCCTACTACCTATTTAACTAATAATGTTTTGAGTTACGAAAATATATTCATCGTAACAATAATGGAAAAAACACCCTATTTTTAGCAAGCAAATCAGAACAGTACAAGCCAAAAATACGATTTAATGATATTTCACTTTAATAAGAGAAATAAAATGTCAGATTATTGCTTCATTTCTTCTTTTATCCACTCAATCATCTGATTTAACGCTTCTTCATAACCACTATGCAAGGTCTTACTTTTTAACTCAATACCTTTACCATACTGGCTAAATAAAGCCGCAAGTTTGTTATCTGATTTAGGAGAGACAGGATCATCTTGCAAACCAATCGAAAGAACCGATACTGACGTTTTACGGCCACCAGACAGAAAACCTTGATTCTTTAAAGACCACGCTTGCATTTGGCTAGTTAAGCTATTTATATCAACTACTTGCTTGCCTAATCTAGACGCCAAAATATCCAAGTACATTTTAGGCATTTTCTTCAATTGTGCAGAATTAGATAAAATATGATGGATCGGAGCACCAAGAGCCACACACGCTTTTAATCTATCCGGTTCTAAAAAAGAAAGGCGTAACGCTACATTTCCGCCAAATCGAAATCCCATTACCGCCGCATGAAAACGATCAACCCATGGTATATTCGGTAAATGGTTTAGTACAGCTTGATGTAAACAACTAGAATCTTCCGTTAATGGCCAATGAGAGCTGTGGCCAATCGATGGCATATCCAGCGTTAGCATCGCCATATTATTTGGCGCAAGAAAGTCACGATACAGTCGCCACATATCTGTTTGTAATGAATCCATTCCACCACTAACAATGACAACTGGTAACGGTTTTTCTGTACTTGGTAAGTGCAAATAACAGGTTATTTTTTTGCCCTTATATGGCACTTGAATTTTCTCTATTCGATGAGACGTTTGCTGTGCAGCCATGTCATATGCTTTATTTGCAAGAACCTGAGCTTGCGTTGCTAAATTATCCCCTTTTATATGTGGATAACCAGCGATGCTAAAATATAAGCTGGCTTTAAAGCACTCCTCAGCAGCCTCATCGCCCGTTAATTCTGCTGCTTTTTTTTGATGTTCTGTTCCTGCATGGATCCACTCATAAGCCCAATTACCGGTATGGTAGCCACTGACTGTATCTAACCATTCATCACGAGTTCGATTTTTATCACTGCTTGCTATTCTCGAAAGAATAGATTCCAACTCTATTGGGTCAACCCCCTGCCAAATCCACTGTGGACGACGAAGTTCGCGATACCAACTTCTTTCACCACTTGCAGAAACTTTTTCTAAACTACTTGGAAGATAAGGAACGAGACCTGATGTCTCTAAGGCTTGCTTCTGGTTTTTAAATAACGTTACGGAGAGGTTTTCACTTTCAGATTGAGACATAGCCAACACCAATAATACGAAGGTTCATTGCCTTTACTATATACTGAAAGACCTAAGAGAAATACGCCGTTCACAATAAAATCAAACGCCAAACAAAAAAAATGACCCTACAAGAGAGTCATTTTTTATCAATTTGATTTCAATTACTTTTTACAAATAGGATCTACGTATGTTACCGCCATATCCCATGGTTGCTCAATCCACGTATCTTGTGGAATATCGACAACATAAGCGTCAACTAAATGAATACCTGCAGGTTTAGCACATACTGTTACTAATTTACCTTTAGGGTACATTTCACGTAGTTTAACCGCCGTATCACCACTATCAACTAAATCATCAATGATGATGAAGCCTTCGCCGTCACCTTCCATTGCTTTAACAACCGTCATATCACGCTGATGATCATGATCGTAACTTGAGATACAAACAGTATCAACGTAACGGATATTTAACTCACGAGCTAAAATAGCAGCTGGTACTAGGCCACCACGGCTCACAGCCAAAATACCTTTCCATTGTTCCGCAGGAAGTAACTGTTCAGCAAGCTGACGAGTGTACATCTGCATGTTATCCCAAGTAATTACAAATTTATTAGCCATAATTGACAAAACCTCTAAGTGACACAATCATCAACGACTATGCCGTAAAAATAAATTTCAGCGTGAATAGTGCAGCAAGAACCCAAACACTGATATGAACATCGCGACCTTTACCACTTAATAATTTGATTGCAGCATAAGAGATAAAGCCCAAAGAAATACCATCAGCAATAGAGAAGGTTAAAGGCATAAGCAAGCATACCACAACAACAGGGGCTGCTTCAGTAAGATCTCGCCAATCTATGCTCACAAGACCTGACATCATTAAAATCGCGACATAAAACAATGCACCAGCAGTAGCATAAGCTGGAACCATCCCCGCTAAAGGGGAGAAAAACAAAGCCAAAAGAAATAACACACCAACAACAACTGCAGTTAAACCTGTGCGACCACCAGCGGCGACACCTGCAACACTTTCAATGTATGACGTAGTATTTGATGTACCTAAAAGCGCACCAACAGATGTTGCTGTTGAATCTGCTAATAATGCTTTATTTAAGCGTGGAATATTACCATCTTTATCCATGATCCCTGCTTTTTGAGAAACACCAACTAGCGTTCCAGCAGTATCAAATAAATCGACAAATAAGAAAGCAAAAACAACCGTTAACATACTAAGTTCAAACGCACTAGAAAAGTCTAATTGTAAAAATGTAGGTGCGATACTTGGTGGCATTGACATGATACCGGCATACTGAACATCACCGAAAAGTAGTGAAATAGCCGTTACTGCTAAAATTGCAATCATAACCGCTGCTTTATAACCACGGTGAACCAGTGCAATCGTTAAAAAGAAAGCCAACGCCCCCATTGCAGCAGGGAAACTATTTATATGCCCCATTGAAACAAGTGTTGCTGGGTTATCGACCACGATACCTGAATTTTTTAAGGCAATAAAAGCAAGAAATAAGCCGATACCAGCTGAGATTCCTGTTCGTAGAGAAAGAGGGATTGAATTAATAATCAACTCTCTAATTTTAAACAAACTTAATAGTATGAATAAAACTCCTGACATAAACACAGCAGCTAATGCAACTTGCCATGTATGACCCATACCAAGAACCACGGTATAAGTAAAAAAGGCATTAAGCCCCATACCTGGCGCTTGAGCAATTGGAAAGTTAGCAACAAATCCCATAATAAAACAACCAATGGCAGCAGCAATACAAGTTGCTACAAATACTGCGCCTTTATCCATGCCCGCATCAGCTAAAATTGCTGGGTTAACGAAAATGACATAAGCCATGGTTAAGAAGGTGGTTAACCCTGCAATAATCTCAGTACGAACATCCGTACCGTTTTCTTTTAGTTGAAATAGTTTCTCAAGCATTTGAGTAATTCCTAGCGTTTTTTTGCAATCTAAACGTTTGCGTAATCGATTGGCTGAGGATTATAAAGAGGAATTATATGAATTTCTAGCGATAGTTACCCATTTAATGAGCTTATGGTAAATAAAGTGAATACACTAATTTTAGTTAAGTTATATTTATCATTTAAATCAAACGGATAAATACAATTAAAAAAGAAAAGGATAGAGAAGAAATTATTTAAAGACAAAAAAACGCCACCCAAATGATATGGATGGCGGAGAATATAAATCACCCTAGTTGGGTAAAATAGAATTCCAATTATAGGGGTATTACTTTACGCATAAAACCGAAGTTTTATTAGTAACCAAAGCAAGCTGGGTAAACAAATTGACTTGTGTAAACAGAGCGTTGGTTCCAGAAACTTGAAGAACTTAAAAAAGACATAACATCACCTTATCAATTGACAGTTAAAAACAATAAAATTGATCTCGGTTCCTTGGAGGCGATAAATCGGACTCATCCTTTGAGCATTTACTTCCCGCTATTAAGCAGGTGGAATAACTATATCACCATGAAATTTAATTACAACAAAAACATGACCTAGCTCACACAAAATAACAAATAAGCCTAAATAACACACCGGCAATGTAATTTTGTTACGTAACCGTTTGCGATTAAAGAAATAAAGATATTCTCCCTATGCTTTCATAAAATCTGATAATGTAATTACAATATCAAACAGAGTAATTGACTAAATTCAGGGGTATACTGAGTTAAATTAATAATCAATTGCTCACGTTAATAGAGCATTTCTAAATAAATATTGTTTTAAAAAGGAGATCCTTGTGTCAGAGATCACTCAACTTAGCCCTCAACCACTGTGGCAATTTTTCGACAAAATTTGTTCAATCCCTCACCCTTCTAAATATGAAGAAGCATTAGCTCAATATATTATTGAGTGGGCAACAAATGAAGGTTTAGAGGTTCGTCGTGATCCTACAGGTAATGTCTTCATTAAAAAGCCAGCAACCGAAGGAATGGAAGATCGTAAAGGTGTGGTTCTTCAAGCTCATATAGACATGGTTCCACAGAAAAATGAAGATACAGGCCATGACTTTACTAAAGATCCAATTCAACCTTACATTGATGGAGAATGGGTCACAGCCAAAGGAACTACACTTGGTGCTGATAACGGTATGGGTATGGCTTCTTGTCTTGCTGTATTAGCCTCAAACGAGCTAAAACACGGCCCTCTTGAAGTTTTACTGACTATTGATGAAGAAGCAGGCATGACTGGTGCTTTTGGCTTAGAAGCTGGTTGGTTAGAAGGTGATATCCTTTTAAACACAGATTCAGAGCAAGAAGGTGAGATCTACATGGGTTGTGCTGGTGGTGCTGATGGTGCTATCAAACTAAATATTGAACGTGAAGTATTACCAACAGGCTATGTTACTCGTCAAATTACATTAAAAGGTTTAAAAGGCGGTCACTCTGGCTGTGATATTCACACCGGCCGCGGTAATGCAAATAAGTTACTAGGCCGCTTCCTTGCTGGGCACGCAGCTGAACTTAATTTACGCCTTGTAGAATTCCGTGGCGGTAGCTTACGTAATGCTATTCCTCGAGAAGCATTTGCAACGGTTGCTGTTCCTGCTGAAAACGAAGCTAAGCTATCTAAATTATTCAGTTTTTATACTGAGTTATTAAAAGAAGAATTAGGCCGAGTTGAAACTAATATTGTAACATTCAATGAAGCTGCATCTGCTAAAAATACACTAACGCCAGTAACTCAAGCACGCTTTATTGCTACTCTTAATGCATGTCCAAACGGCGTCATCCGTATGAGCGATGACATTGAAGGTGTCGTTGAAACTTCTTTAAACGTTGGTGTTATTACAACAGATGAAGATTCGATTACTATTCTTTGTCTTATCCGTTCACTAATGGACTCTGGCCGCAGCATGGTTGAAGGAATGCTTACTTCTGTTGCTGAACTGGCTAGTGCACAAGTTACTTTCTCAGGGACTTACCCTGGTTGGAAGCCTGATGCTGATTCTGAAATCATGCATGTTTTCCGTGATGTTTATGAAGGTATCTACGGAAATAAACCAAACATTATGGTTATTCACGCAGGTCTTGAATGTGGTCTATTTAAGAAGCCTTATCCAGAAATGGATATGATTTCATTTGGTCCAACAATCAAATTCCCTCACTCTCCAGATGAGAAAGTGAAAATTGACACGGTTGCTCTTTATTGGGAGCAAATGGTTGCTATCTTAGAGAACATCCCTAAGAAATAATCCATTAGTTGTTAATAAAAAAACGGTCAGCATATGCTGACCGTTTTTATTTATACTAACTACAATTAATTAGAAATATACTTTTGGATTAGTTGCGCCCCAAATAACGTATAACTCAGGCATGCTACGACTACTAAATGCTTCCATTTCTTTAGTTTCAATTGTTTCTTCATTTTGAGAGCCAAAAAGAACAACCTCATCACCCGGTTGAACATCTGCAATATCAGTGACATCAACCATTGTTGTATTCATTGAAGTAACACCAACAACATTTGCCTTTTGACCATTAATTAATACATAACCATTATTACCAATAGAACGTACATAACCATCAGAATAACCTAATGGTAAGTTGGCAAGAATAGAATCACGACCTAATACATAAGTACTGCTGTAACCAATAGTACTGCCTTTTGGCAAGTAGTTTAAAGACGCTACAGATGTTTTAAAGCGAACGATACGTTTGTACTCGGGGTTACTTGGCATATCACCATAAAGTAGACCACCAGGGCGAACCATATCTAAGTGTGCTTCAGGTAAGTTAATTGTAGTGTAAGAATTGGCAACATGAAGAGTAATATTTTCACGATTTAACTGAGCTTCATCGATAAGCCATTGGCTTTCTTGTTTGAATAAATTCAGCTTTGTGCGAATCTCATCAACAGATTCATTAGGGAAGTGAGTCATAATACCAACGATATTAATGTGGCCATTAAAAGCAATATTTAATGCTTCCTTCTTTCCTTGTAATTGAGTTAAATCCAAGCCATTACGCCCCATTCCACCAGCATTGATCGCTAAATGAACGGGAATAATCGTATTGTTTTGTTTTGCTAATTTAGCGATCGTATTTGCTTGCTCACTCGATCCTATCAGTTCTTCAATTTGGTAAGTTAACCCTGATTCAATCTCATTTGGTGTAGCAGCGCGAACACGCATGATTTCGCCTTCGAAACCTTTAGCTCGAACAATGCGAGCTTCTTCATTACTGGTAATACCGATACAATCTACATTGCGGTCAATAACAGAAGCCATTAATCCTTCAATACCATTACCATAAGCATCCGCTTTCATGATCGCACATACTTTTGTGCTTTCAGATAATGTTTGTTTTAATGTATCAATATTATGCTGGAATGCTTTTGTATCTATTTCTAACCATGCATTGGTTTGTTGAATTTTCTCTTGATTCGTTAACGTATCTAAAGAAAGTAGTGGCGCAGAAACTGCCACTGTAGGAAAAACTAAACTTAACGCCAACGCACATTTTGTAAATTTCATAAACAACCGTTTCTGTATAATTATTATCTTATAAATTTTGAAACGGAATTATATAGTGCTGCTTTTGTAACCTATAGAAAAAACACTTTATATTACAAACACCTAAATTATCGCTAACGATAAAAAACAAAGTAAGAACGAGTCACTCACACTCAAGTCTCACTTTATAAACATAAGTATCATTAACGTCACATCAAGCTTAATGGATAATCTTTAAATTAAGCTTAATTGCTGAAATACCTCTTTATCTTTTAGCATTACACTTACGCCTATTAATCTAATTTCTCGCCCTTTTTTCCTTTCTAAAACTTCAATAAGTAATTCTTCGAAAAAAGGTAAAGTAAGGTGATGATGTACGTGCTCTATCGTCGTTTGTTGAAAGTCTGCAAATTTAATCTTTATACCCTGTTTAGCGATATCTAATGAACCATTTGCTTTTAAGAGTCGCTTTTCTAGTTCAGGATACAGTCGAGCTTGAATCACTGACCAGCATTCTTCAAACGAACTAATATTATGAGTAAAGGTTCTTTCTACTCCTACTGACCTTCTATTTCTCTCTGTAATTACTTCACGCTCGTCAATGCCATGAGAGCGCTTCCATAAAGAAGCCCCCATTTTTCCAAACCTCAACAACAGATCTCGTTGATCACTGTTTTGAACATCATTACACGTATATAGCCCACATTGATGTAAGCGCTCTAAGCTAACCTTTCCAACCCCAGGTATTTTCTCTAAGGGTAATTTATTAACTTCCGCCATAACCGTCTCAGGAGTTATGACATATTGACCATTGGGCTTATTAAGGTCAGAGGCTATTTTTGCTAGAAATTTGAGTGGCGCGATACCTGCAGATGCCGTTAAGGCTAACTCGTTAAAAATATCTTTACGGATTTGCTCTGCTATTAATGTCGCAGAACCATGTAAAAGTGAGCAGTTACTCACATCTAAATAAGCTTCATCTAAAGATAAAGGCTCTATTTTATCGGTATATCGTCTGAATATACGATGGATATGATGAGATACCTCTTTGTATACCTGCATTCTTCCAGGAACAACAATAAGGTTAGGGCAAAGCTTTAAGGCTTTACCTGTTGGCATTGCTGAATGGATACCAAACTTTCTAGCTTCGTAGTTACAAGTACTTAATACACCGCGCTGTCTTTCATGACCACCAACTGCCAAAGGAACATTACGCAAAGCAGGGTTATCCCGCATTTCTACTGCTGCGTAAAAACAATCCATATCAATATGAATTATCTTTTGCACCCGTGGTTTCTCTTGTAATGGTAAGCTTTTGCTTTCAGCGCTCATGTCAATAAACTGTATAAATACACAGTTAAATAATAGCGTTGAACTATTTAATATACAAACTATTAATCATTAAATAAAAAAACAGCACCTATAGTAGGTGCTGTTTGCTTTTATTTAATGATGATGATTATGCTATACGATCTTTTTCCCACGCAGCCAGTTTCTCAGCTCTAATCGCTTCTTTCGCTTCACGTTTCTTACGCGCATCACATGGTTCAGGACAGTTACATACCTTATCAATACCAACTGCACCAAGACCGCCACAGCTCCCCTTAACGACTTTACGTTGCACAATATAGCCAATAGCCATTGCGCCAATTACCGCTAAGAAAACACCAAATGTAATTAGAAAAGTACTCATTATCTACTCACTTATTTCAAAAAAGGCTTAAAGGCTTCAGAAGCTATCTCTTTAAAGCCATCTTTTGTTTTCACTATCATGAAAACAGGAATATTGTTTTTGTTGGCGATTTCCATGCCCTTCTCTTCACCTAACACCATTAGGCCTGTTGCTAAGCCATCAGCGGTCATTGAAGATTTATCAAGTACTGTAACTGAGACAACTTTATTAGCAATTGGTTTACCTGTAATTGGGTTAATGATATGAGAATAACGAACACCCTCTTTTTCAAAATAAATACGGTAATCACCAGATGTAGCTACAGCATGATGTCCAGGTTCAATAATCTCTTGGATCGAACGTTCATCTACTGATGGTTTTTCAATTGCGATACGCCAAGCAACATTCTCTTTATTGTTGCCTTTAACTCGCATTTCACCACCGACTTCAACCATGTAGTCAGTAATGCCTAATTCTTCTAAATAATTAGCTACAACATCAACACCCCAACCTTTTGCAATGGTTGAAAGATCCACATAAAGATTTGGGATATCTTTTGTCGCTGTTATCGCTGTCGCACTTAAATGTTGGATACCAACGATCTCACGACGAGCATTTAGTTCTTCTTCAGTAGGAACTACTTCAGGGCGAGCTTCTGGACCAAAACCCCACAAATTAACTAATGGACCAACCGTAATATCTAATGCACCTTCCGTCATTTGATTTAAACGAATCGCTTCGTTGATTACTGTTGCAGTATCTTTAGAAACAGTAAACGGGGTTAAATCTGTACTTTGATTAAATAGGCTTAACTCAGAATCTTGGCGATATGTCGACATTTGATCATTAACAAGTTCGAGTTTTCTATCCACTTCTGCATGGATTTCTTCTGTTGTAGGTAAACCTTCTTTATTAATGAATTTAATATTGTAGCTAGTCCCCATTGTCGGACCATTTATATATATTTGCTCACGTTGATCACCACAACCTGAAAGCAAAACTAACGCTAAGCAAGATAACAAAACAATTTTAGTTTTATTCACTAAATGAGTAACACTGACAATCACTGCCAACTCCTTAATTAAAATACATTAAAATAACGTAAACAATACACAGGAATATAGATTTAAAAAACCTATAACCCTGTACTTTGTCAGGTTAAATATAGCTCGTTAATACGAAAAAAGGCTGACTCAGTAATGAGTCAGCCAATGTTTCTTACTTCAATGGATTAACCACCGAAGTCATCTAGTAAGATGTTTTCATCTTCAACACCAAGATCTTTCAGCATACCGATTACAGCAGCGTTCATCATTGGTGGACCACACATGTAGTATTCACAATCTTCTGGAGCTTCATGATCTTTCAAGTAGTTTTCATAAAGTACGTTGTGAATAAAGCCAGTGTAACCATCCCAGTTATCTTCTGGCATAGGATCAGACAGAGCACAGTGCCATACGAAGTTTTCATTGTTAGCCGCTAGACCATCAAAATCTTCAACGTAGAACATTTCACGCTTAGAACGTGCACCATACCAGTAAGACATTTTACGTGTTGATTTAAGACGTAAAAGTTGGTCAAAGATATGAGAACGCATTGGCGCCATACCTGCACCACCACCGATAAATACCATTTCATTATCAGTATCTTTCGCAAAGAATTCACCAAATGGACCAGAAATAGTACATTTGTCACCTTCTTTTAAAGACCAGATATAAGATGACATAACACCAGGAGCTACGTCAGGATTATTTGGCGGCGGAGTTGCGATACGCACGTTAAGCTTGATAATGCCTTTCTCTTCTGGGTATGAAGCCATAGAGTAAGCACGGATCGAATGCTCTTTAACGATAGATTCGTAACGGAACAAGTTAAACTTATCCCAATCACCACGATATTCTTCTGGAATATCATAATCTGAGTATTTCACATGATGTGGTTCAGCTTCAATTTGAATGTAACCACCAGCACGGAATGGAACTTCTTCGCCATCAGGGATAGCAAGAGCAAGTTCTTTGATGAAAGTAGCTTCGTTATCATTAGAGATAACCGTACATTCCCACTTTTTAACACCAAAGATTTCTTCAGGAAGTTCAATTTCCATGTCAGTTTTCATTGCAACTTGACATGCTAGACGCTCACCTTCGCGAGCCTCACCTTTAGAAATGTGATCAAGCTCTGTAGGCAGAATATCACCACCGCCAGATTTCACTTTCACACGACACTGACCACAAGAGCCACCACCACCACACGCTGATGATACAAAAATACCAGCGCTACCAAGAGCGTTAAGTAATTTGCTACCAGGTTGTGTAATGATCGCTTTTTCAGGATCACCGTTTACAGAGATAGTAATGTCACCTGATGGCACTAGTTTAGATTTAGCGAATAAAATCACCAATACCAAAGCCAATACTATAATGGTAAACATCGCTACACCAAGAATAATGCTTTGCATTTGTTATTCCTTATTATTGGGTGCTTACCCTACAGTTGAACACCAGAGAAAGACATAAAGCCTAACGCCATTAAACCTACTGTAATGAAAGTAATACCTAAGCCACGAAGACCAGGAGGTACGTCTGAATACTTCATTTTCTCACGAATACCAGCAAGTGCGACAATAGCCAACATCCAACCAACACCAGAACCGAAACCGTATACTACTGATTCAGCAAAGTTATAGTCACGTTGAACCATGAAAGATACACCACCGAAAATCGCACAGTTAACTGTGATTAACGGAAGGAAAATACCTAACGCATTGTACAAAGGTGGGAAGAAACGGTCTAAGATCATTTCTAGAATTTGTACAAGGGCAGCGATAACACCAATAAAGGTAATGAAGCTAAGGAATGTTAAATCAACACCAGCAACAATCGCATTTTCTTTCAGTAAGTAAGTGTATACAAGGTTGTTCACTGGTACAGCAATTGTTAGAACAACAACTACCGCAACACCAAGACCAAACGATGTTTTTACTTTCTTAGACACAGCTAAGAAAGTACACATACCTAGGAAGAATGAAAGCGCCATGTTTTCGATGAAGATCGATTTAACAAGTAAACTAATATAATGTTCCATTTCGACCTTACTCCTTCGCTTCTACTTGTTCAGGTTTAATGATACGGATAGCCCAGATCATGAAACCAATTAAGAAGAATGCAGATGGCGCTAGAAGCATCATACCATTTGGTTGGTACCAGCCACCGTTAGAAACAAGTGGAAGAACTTCAACACCAAACAGTTTACCTGAACCTAAAAGTTCACGGAAAAATGCAACTGTCATCAATACAAAACCGTAACCAAGACCGTTACCAATACCATCAATGAAAGATGGAAGTGGTGCCGACTTCATTGCGAACGCTTCAGCACGACCCATTACAATACAGTTTGTAATGATCAAGCTAACAAATACAGAAAGCTGTTTAGAGATATCATAAAGATATGCTTTCAATACTTGGTCAACAACGATTACCAAAGAAGCAATGATCGCCATCTGTACGATGATACGAACGCTGTTTGGCATGTGATTACGAATTAGCGAAACGAATAGGTTAGACAACGCAGTAACAAACATTACCGCTAACGTCATAACAAAAGCCGTCTCAAGTTTAGTAGTTACAGCTAGAGCCGAACATACACCAAGAACTTGAAGCGCGATCGGGTTGTTATCCAACACCGGCGCTAAAATGCTCTTTTTAATTTCTTTTGCGCTAGCCATTAGTTCAGACCTCCATCACGAACTTTAGCAAGGAATGGACCAAAGCCATCATTACCTAACCAGAAGTCAAACGTGTGTTGAACACCGTTACCTGTTAGCGTTGCACCAGAAAGACCATCTACACCGTGCTCAGAACCAGCTGGAGCACCGCCTTTAACAATCTTAATTGCAGGGTTATGATTTTCATCAAACAATTTCTTACCTACAAATTGTGCACGCCACGTTGGGTTTTCAACTTCACCACCAAGTCCTGGAGTTTCCGCTTGATCGTAGTAAGTGATACCCGCAACTGTGTTACCGTCAGTCTCAACTGCAACAAATGCATACATCATTGACCATAAGCCAGTACCATGAACAGGGATAATAACTTTAGATACTGTATCACCGCTCTTAACTAGGTAAACAACACCTAAGTTAGCACGACGAATGATCTTCGCTTTATCTTGCTCAGCGGTTAGCTTGATTGATTGTTTTGGATCTTTTGCTGCTTTACGTTGATCGTAAGTCGCAGCATCACCGTCAACAAACTCACCGGTTTTAAAATCAACAAGACGAGGTTCGATGTTCGCTGCAAATAACTCAGGAATAGTACCTTCGCCAGTCACACCAGCAACTTGAACAATTTTGCTTTGCTTATCAAGCACTGCGTTCGCTTTTTGCTTATCACGCAGGCCAACAGCAGCTGTTGATACGATGATTGAACACACTAAGCTCAAACCAATAACAACACCGAGTGTTTTTTTAATGCTATCGTTATTACTTGCCATAGCGTTTTAGTCTCCGTTTCACGTTACCTTCAACTACAAGGTTATCAAACAGTGGAGCAAATAGGTTTGCAAACAGAATAGCTAACATCATACCTTCAGGGTATGCAGGGTTAACTACACGGATCATTACAGCCATACCACCGATTAAAATACCGTACCACCACTTACCTTTATTGGTAAATGACGCCGATACAGGGTCTGTTGCCATAAAGATCATACCAAATGCAAAACCACCTAGAACTAGGTGCCAATGCCAAGGCATGCTAAACATTGCGTTTGTATCAGAGCCGATCAGGTTAAACAGTGTTGATACTGCAACCATACCGATCATAACACCCGCAATAATACGCCAAGATGCAATACGCATATAAACGATCATTAGACCACCAAGGATCAAAGCAAGAGTCGAAACCTCACCAATTGAGCCTGGGATATTACCAATGAATGCATCCATCCAAGAGATAGTGTTGCCAGTTACCGTATTAACTAGACCACCTTGGCCGCCTTGTGCCCATTGGCTAAGTGCAGTTGCACCAGAAAAGCCATCAGCAGCAGTCCAAACCGCATCACCTGAGATTTGAGCTGGGTATGCAAAGAATAAGAATGCACGACCCGCAAGTGCTGGGTTAAGGAAGTTACGACCAGTTCCACCAAAGATCTCTTTAGCAACAACAACACCGAAGGTAATACCTAACGCTGCTTGCCATAAAGGAAGTGTTGGCGGAACGATCAATGCGAAAAGAATAGAAGTAACAAAGAAACCTTCGTTTACTTCATGCTTACGCACCATACAGAACAATACTTCCCAGAAACCACCAACCAAAAATACGGTTGCATAGATAGGTAAGAAGTAAGTAGCACCCAGTAGCATGCTACTGCCCCAGCCTGCATCAGCACTTACCGTGCCGCCAAGCATTTCAGTCAACCAGTAATGCCAGTTGCCAGAAATTACCGAAGCCAGTTCAGCACCAGAATACATGTGCTCAAGAGCAACAATTGCTTGGTTACCTGCGTTGTACATGCCCCAGAACATTGCTGGGAATACTGCAAACCAAACCATGATCATGATACGTTTTAAGTCAACACTATCACGAACATGTGAACCACCTTTTGTTACCGTACCAGGTGTATAAAAAAGAGTTGCTGCTGCTTCATACAGAGCAAACCATTTTTCATGCTTTCCACCAGGTTCGAAATGAGGTTCAATTTTTTCAATAAACTTTAAAAGGCTCATCGATTACCCTTCCTTCTCGATGGTATCCAAGATCTCACGAAGCATTGGACCATACTCATATTTACCAGGGCACACATAAGTACATAAACCTAGATCATCTTCATCTAATTCTAATGCACCTAAACGCGCAGCACTGTCAACATCACCAGCACAAAGATCACGTAGTAACATTGTTGGTTCCATATCTAATGGCATTACACGCTCGTAACTACCGATTGGCACCATTGCACGATCACTACCATTAGTAGTTGTCGTCATGTTAAACACTTGACCAGAGAATAGATGACTCAAGAATGAACGAGTAACTGAGAATTTGTTTTTACCTGGGACAGCCCAACCAAACAATTCTTTCTCACGACCTTCACGAAGCACACATACTTGTTGATGGTAACGACCAAGGTAGCCATGAGGACCAGACGCTTGAGTACCGTTTAATACAGAACCAGAAATGATTCGTACTTCACCAGGCATAACTTCGCTGTCTGTTAATTCAAGTAAGCTAGCACCAGTAATAGTACGAACTAAACGAGGATTATTTACTGCAGGTCCAGCTAGAGAAACGATTCTGTCCGAGTAAATTTCACCCGTTAAGAAAAGTTGACCAAAAGCAATTACATCTTGGTAGCCAATACTCCACGCAACATTATTTACATCCACTGGATATAAATAATGCATGTGTGTACCTGCTAATCCTGCTGGATGAGGTCCATCAAATACATGTTCTTCAACATTGCTTTGAGAAGAACGAGGTAAACTACCCCCTTTCTTACATACATAAACCTTCTCACCTGTTAATACAGATAATAGATCTAAGCCTGCAACAAAAGCTTCTTCTTGTTGGTTAATGATCACTTCTGCATCAGCTGCTAGAGGATTAGTATCCATAGCAGTCACAAAGATAGCCTTTGTTTCAGAATCGATCGCTGGAACCTTGCTGAACGGACGAGTACGTAATGCAGTCCATGCACCTGAATCAATAAGCTGTTGCTTAACCGCATTACGGTCAAGAGAAGCTAACTGATTTGCTGCATAGCTATTAAAAGTAACCTGCTCTTCGCCTTCAACTGCAATAACTACAGATTGAAGTACACGTTTTGCACCACGGTTAATTTCAATAACTTTACCACTTACTGGAGCAGTAAAAATAACGCCAGGATTCTTTTTATCAGCAAAAAGAATTTGACCTTTTTTTACTACATCTTCCACGCGGACATGCATCGTAGGACGCATACCAACGTACTCTTCGCCAAGCAAGGCGACTTTACTGATGGCTTTACCATCATTAATCACCTGAGTTGGAACTCCTGCAATAGGAAGATCCAAACCCTTTTTTATTGTAATCATACGCACTTGCACTAATTTTATTGGGAAAAAGGATTCTATATAAGACACGACATTACTAATCTGCTCAATCCAAAGTAGAAAAACCACCACAGATATAACATTTTAGCAATATGCTTTTTACATAAAGACGAAAAAAGCTATTTTAAGGCGGAAGATTCTAGCATTTTTTATGGTGTGGATGCCACGTTCAATAGCCAGATTCCCACAATTTTTTGCTCTTCATTGTTAGAAATCATTGAAATGGTTTAAGCATTTTAGATCCAGTGCACAATTATTGTCCAAAATCAAAAAATACCACCTTAGTAGCAATGACATCGATAGTTAGTCATTTTTTAACAATTGAAAGTAACATTTATTTATTTTACGTTAAAAATTAAACATTTTTATTTCATTGTTAACCTTTTGAACCACCCATACAGTTAGGTGATAATGGAACTTTTTCAGCATCTAACGCTTCCCACTCAGCTTCTGTATAGGTATGGATAGCAAGAGCATGGATATAATTCGCTAGTTCATCCGCCAAAATTGCATTTATCATGCGATGGCGAGCTAATAAACGCTTTCCTTCAAACTCATCACTAACAACAATCACTTTAAAGTGACTCTCTGAGCCTTCTGGCACATTATGCATATAACTCTCATTTAGTACTTTTAAGTAAGACGACGACAGTTCAGTGCGTAATTTATGTTCAATTTGATGCTGAATCATATAATTCCTTTCTTTATTTGAATTCTTCTATTTCCACTTTATACACCATTTGCGACAATAGCCAGAAGCGTACCTTATTGAAGACCTAAATTATGAAAACCGAATTATGTTTATTTGACCGAAGCTTGAATTTACAGCGTTACCCAAAACGCGCTCAAGAATTATTACAAGCTTGGGATGCTGGTGATGAATACATCATTAATCACATTGAAGAATTAAACTTAGAAGATGGAAAAAACATTCTTATCTTAAATGATAATTTTGGTGCTTTATCTTGTTGGTTCTCTGAAAAACATAACGTTACTATGATGACTGATTCTTTTGTTGCTCAACGTGGTACCTTAAAAAATCTACAGCGTAACCAATGTAATCGTGTACAGCTAATCACATCAACAGAAGAAATGCCTCAAGGGTTTGATCTTGTACTAATGCAAATCCCTAAAAATAACCGCATGCTAACGTGGCAACTTCAACAACTTCGCCAATCGATGACAGCTGAATGTCCAATCATTGCGGTTAATAAAGCAAAAGAAATTCACAGTTCAACACTTGAGTTGTTTGAAGATTATCTAGGTGAAACTAAAACCTCTTTAGCTTGGAAGAAGCATCGTTTAGTGTTTTCAAATGCAAATGCAACGAACCCAGCAACCATTGCAGAAGCAGTATGCTGGAGTGTTGATAATGAATGCATTGATTTATTAAACTACCCTAATGTCTACTCTGGTGAACGTTTAGATCAAGGGGCTCGCTTTATGCTTGAGCACATCCCAGTTGATCCTGAATTACGCCATATTATTGATTTAGGTTGTGGTAACGGTGTTCTTAGCGTTAAAGCAGCTCAACTAAACCCTGAAGCTCGTATTACCTGTGTTGATGAAAGCTTTATGGCTGTTGAATCTGCTCGCCGTAATCTAGAAGTCAATTTAGGCAAAGAGCGTCAATTCCAATTTATTGCCAACAATTGCTTAGATGGCTTTAAAAAACACAGTAGCTATTTAGTACTATGTAACCCTCCTTTCCATCAAGGGCAAGCCATTACTGACCATATCGCGTGGCAAATGTTTTGTGATGCTAAGCACATCTTATGTAAAGAAGGGAAATTATTAGTTATTGGAAACCGTCATCTTGATTATGATGATAAATTATGTCGCTTGTTCGGTGAAGAAAATGTCACCACTATTGCTAGCAATTCAAAATTCGTTATTTTAGAAGCTGTTAAAGCTGAAAAATCAAAATAAAAAGGATATCCCAATGAAAAAGGCAATTATCGCCCTTTCTGCTTTATTTTTAGCCGCATGTAGCGCTCCTTCTGATCCTCAGCTGGATATCCAACCTGTTGCTTCATCAAATGCACATCAGATCGTGGACGATGTAAAACTGACTTTAGATAGCAGTGACTTACGTACAGCACAATACGTTGCGGTCATCGATAACGGACGCCAGAACGTACAACCAATCCACGCTAAACAAAACCTACGTGTAACACTTGAAGATGCATTGGCTACACAACTAAAAACACAAGGGTTTGTTATTACTGTAGATAGTGATAACACACTGCGTTTAGACATCATTGAAGCTCTAGTGAGTGTTCAGGACTCACTAATGAGCAATGAAATCAAAACTCAAGTTAAACTGCAAATTACCGCAGAAACACCACAAGGTAAATTTGTAAAAACATACAACGGTGTATCTGAAAAAACAGGCGCAATGAGCGCTGACAATCAGGATATCGAAGCAGTTCTTAATGATCTTTTAAATGCAGTACTAGATAAGATTGCAGTAGATGAAGAACTACAAACCTATATTAAAGGTAATTTCTAATGATGAAATGGACTTCTAAAGCCGCACTATTAATTGCAGCTCTTGGATTCACTAATGCCGCATTTGCTGAATCTGTAAAATTCGAAACAACACTAGGTAACTTCACTGTTGAACTAAATTCAGAGAAAGCGCCTATTTCTGTTGCCAACTTTATCCGTTATGTAGAAGACGGTAGCTACGTAGGCACTCAATTTCACCGTGTAATTCCGGGCTTTATGGCTCAAGGTGGTGGTTTTGATAAAAACATGCTGAAAAAATCAAGTTATGGTCCAATCAGAAATGAAGGCGATAATGGATTAGAAAACGATACAGCAACGATTGCAATGGCTCGTACTAATAACCCTGATTCAGCCACTCGTCAATTTTATATTAATCTTAATGACAATGACTTTCTAAACGGAAGTCAACGCCCACCAGGTTATGCTGTTTTTGGTAAAGTAACTCAAGGTTTTGATGTTATCCAAAAAATGGCAACAAAAAAAACCAAAGCACTTCCTAATGGAATGCGAGATATACCGGTTGAGCCAATTATCATAACTAAAGCAACATTGATTAAATAATCACGTTAAAATAACCAAATTACAGAGCAGCTTTCGGGCTGCTTTGCTTTTTCTATCTCTTTTAATAACAAGGAGCGTTTCATGTCTCATTCCATGCAATGGAAAACAGCCATAAAAAGCTACATGGATAAACGCCTGCTTTGGGTTTTCATGCTCGGTTGTTCGAGTGGTTTTCCATGGGTACTTATTGGCTCAAACATGTCAGGTTGGCTTAAAGATGCAGGGTTAACTCGTGCTGCCATTGGCTATTTTGGATCTGTTTTTGCTGTTTATGCTATTAATTTCATGTGGGCTCCACTTGTTGACCGTGTAAAATTACCTTTTCTAGGAAATAAATTAGGCCAACGTCGTAGTTGGATTTTCTTGTGCCAGTCAATTGTTTTCGTTTGTACCTTGCAAATTGCAGGCTTAGATCCTGCAAATAATTTAGCACTAACATCTATGTTTGCCCTAGCTATTGCTACCGCATCTGCTACACAAGACGTCGCTATCGACGCGTTTCGTATTGATACTTTTCCTAAGTCAGAATCCAGTAAAATGCCACAAGCATCAGCAATGGCAGTAATCGGTTGGTGGACAGGCTATTCTCTTCCTGGATACCTAGCGTTTGTGAATGCTGACAGCATTGGCTGGAATGGTGTTTATTATGGAATGGCTGGAATTGTGGCTTTATTAATGGTCTTTACTTTACTTGTTGGCGAACCAAAAACAAAACGTGACGAACTTCAACATGAAGCAGAAGAGCGCCATAATAAAGTTGTAGGATCTAAAATTGCTGCTTGGTTTACGGTAACCGTCATTGAGCCGTTCTATGACTTCTTTAACCGTAATGGTGTTAAAACAGCCTGTACCTTATTACTCTTTGTTTTCTTATTTAAGATCGGTGAAGCTTTCCTAGGCAGGATGTCGATTACTTTCTATAAAGAAATTGGCTTTAGTAATGAGCAAATTGGTTACTACTCAAAACTGATTGGTTGGGGCGCGACGGTCTTCTTTACTTTATTAGGCAGTTTAATCAATGTTCGATTTGGTGTAATTAAGGGCCTTATGATCGGCGGCATCGCCATGTCTGCAAGTAATCTAATGTTTGCTTTAATCGCAAATGTAGGCCCTAACGAGCACTTATTTTTAGCGACAATTCTCGTGGATAATTTTACAACGGCTTTCTCTACTGTTGCATTTGTGTCTTTCTTAACGATATTAACGGGAGAGGCTTTTTCCGCCACTCAATATGCCTTACTTGCCTCATTAGGTAACTTGGGTAGAACCACTCTCGCTTCTTTCAGCGGGGAGCTTGTTGACTACTTAAATAGCTGGCCATTGTTCTTTATATTAACTGCCGTTATGGTTATCCCAAGTTTGGTTATGTTACTTATGCTTAAAGGGCATTTCAAAGCGCTACTTGATAAAGCTCAAGGTTCTTAAGCTACATATTTAGATAACAACTATGCTACTAAAGCCTCCGAATTACGGGGGCTTTTTTGTTCTTGTTCACACTTTACCGTCATAATAATGTCAAGTAAGTGACAAGGATCACCTTATTATTGAACTTAACAATAGAAACAGGATCAAGATCTATATATAACATCATGATTACATAAATTGCATTTAAAAAAGTGAACTTTATCTATAATATGTGCTCATCTGAAAAACAGTATTAATTCTACTGGTTTTTATTTTTAGTAATACATAACTATAGAGATGCCATTATGCGTAAATCCCTTTTAGCTCTATCTGTTCTTGCTACTCTTTCTGCACCTACTTTCGCTGCTGATTATACAGACGGTGATACTCATAAGAATGATTTCAAATTCATGCAGTTTAACTACATGTATTCAATCGATGAGAAACCAGCTTCAAGCACTGCTGCAGAAAATACACATGACTATTTAGAAATGGAATTTGGCGGTCGCTCTGGCATTTTTGATCTTTATGGCTACGTTGATGTATTTAACCTAGCTAACAAAGACGACACTGATAAATCTACATCACCAGACAAAATGTTCATGAAATTTGCACCACGCATGTCTTTAGATGGATTAACTGGTAAAGATTTATCAATAGGTCCAATTCAAGAACTGTACGTTGCGACATTATTTAACTGGGGCGGTAATACTAGTTATAATGAAAAAACAGGTAAAACAGAAGGTGTTAATAACTCTTTCTGGGGTTTAGGCTCTGACATCATGGTTCCTTGGTTAGGTAAAGTTGGTCTTAACTTCTACGGTCTTTACGATTTAAACACTAAAGATTGGAACGGCTACCAAGTATCGGCTAACTGGTTCAAACCATTCTACTTCTTCGATAACGGTTCATTCATTTCTTACCAAGGTTACATTGATTACCAATTAGGTATGGATGATAGTCAAGCTGGTACAAAGAGCAACGGCGGCGCTATGTTTAATGGTATCTACTGGCATTCAAACCAGTTTGCTGTTGGTTACGGCCTAAAAGCTTACCAAGACATCTACGGCTTAGAAGATGGTGCAGCTACTAATTTCTTCCCTGGCGATACTGGTAAGTGGGAATCATCAGGCGTGAGTCACTACCTAAGTGTTACTTACAAGTTCTAATCTAATTTAGAATATTAATTTTACAGAGGCGCTCATCATGAGCGCCTTTGTTTTTTCTGGTAAACATATTACACTGTTTTGATTATTTATTCTTAATGGATAGTCGCGTGAATATCACTATTCTTGGTCCCGGAGCTGTAGGCTCCCTATGGGCATGTTATCTTCAAAAAGCAGGACATAATGTCTCGTTGTGGACCAGAAGAACCACACCTTCTGAACTTTCTCTTACTTTAAATACACAAGAAAACTCTTCGTATTCTTTTTCCTGTGATAACAAAGAATCACTCATTCACTGTGATTTGCTTTTTATTACCGTTAAAGCATGGCAAGTAGAAAGCGCATTACTCCCTATACTTCCATTATTATCACAAGAAACCATATTGCTCTTTATGCACAATGGCATGGGGGCGATTGATGCAATAGAAAATCAAATCAGTCATCACCCTATCCTACAAGCCACCACGACACATGGTGCATTAAAAGAAAATGCCCACACAGTAAAGCATACTGGTTTTGGCCATACCGTCGTTGGGCCATTCAATTCATTAGGTAATCAATGCCAATTTATCCAAGATGTACTACAACACAGTTTGCCAAGTACTGAATGGAACTCTGATATCCAAACGGCATTGTGGAAAAAGCTTGCCATTAACTGTGCGATTAATCCCCTAACTGCAATTTATCAATGTCAAAATGGGGAACTATCTCAACCAAGTCGGCATCAAGACGTAAACCGTATTTGCCATGAAGTGCATCAAGTGTTGCAACAAGAACAAATACAATGGACAGAAGCAGAATTGCTCTCGACGGTATACCAAGTAATATCAGCAACTTCAGCTAACTATTCTTCAATGAATCGTGATTGCTTTTATCAGCGAAAAACCGAGATCGATTTCATCACAGGTTATTTATTACAAAAAGCAAAGCAACATGCTATTTCAACACCAATCAATGAAACGTTATATAATCAAATAAAACAATTAGAAGAGAACTTGTTATGACCACTAAAATTCTCGTTTGCTTAGCTCCTGGAACAGAAGAGCTAGAAGCTATCACGGTAATTGATATTCTAGAACGCGCTAAATTTGAAGTTACGATTGCCAGTACCGCATTTGATGGTGCATTAACAATGAAAGCAGCACAACGAGTCACGCTAACTGCTGATGTAAAATTAGTCGATGTGGCTGATGAAGAATTTGATTGTATTGTTCTTCCCGGAGGTCTTGAAGGCTGTGAAAATTTCCGTAACAGTACTTTATTAATCGAAATGCTAAAACAACAAAAATACGATAAAAAATGGGTCGCCGCTATCTGTGCAGCTCCGGCTATCGTATTACAGCATCATGATTTATATCCAGATGCTCTAATGACTTGCTATCCAAGCTTAATGGAAGCGATTCCTGAAAAAAATCGTCGTATTAAACGTGTTTTTACTGATGTATTAAACCATTTAATTACAAGCCAAGGTCCAGGTTCCTCACTTGAGTTTGCAATGGAAATTGTTACATTATTTGGTGGAAAAGAATTAACAGCTAAACTAGCTGCGGATTTAGTGACACTACCAAATTTAAATTATCATCAAGTCTAAATTAACTTAATTAAAAACCCAATACCTATCGGCATTGGGTTTTTCTTTATTTTCAATAAAATACACATCCCTAATTACTAGTAATGAGATTTTCTTTATCTAAATAGATAGCTCTATTTAATATTAATTTCTTCACCAATTGATAAATAATTAGGATTTTCAACCTGTGGATTTAAGTTAATTATATCTTCTAACTCCATCCCCTGAGCTATAGCTATCTTAGATAATGTGTCATTTTTATTAACTAAATACGTTTTCACTTCTTGAACGTCCTGATTATCTGATTTAGCCTGTTCCTGCTCCACGCCTAACTGATTCACAGCCTCAGTAATCTCTTCATCTGTCTCTTGTTGTTTTTGTAGTTCAAGTTCTAATGTGCTTATTTTTGATTCTAATTCATCAATCTTACTTGTATTTTGCTTCTGTTGGTCAATTGCATCATCACTTGATGCACAACCAAAAAGAAAACCAACGGTAATAATTGAACATATTAACTTAGTCACATAACTCATACTTTCAAATCCTTATAAATATTATAATCACATTATTATTAAGCGATGAAAAAATAATGACATTTTTATCACTAAAAGTTTGAATCATCACATTCATGAACTTACTAAAAGTAGCTACATGTCCATGAATATTATTGATGCCAATTTAAGCTTAGTACACTACGTCAATATTGAAAGTAAATCATTACATCGCTATTTCGTCATTATGATATCGAAATTGATAAATTAATTATAAAAATCAGAATAATATGGAAGAATTAAAAACGATAGGATGG
>NZ_MSCO01000001.1:577741-648017 GCF_002954705.1 Aliivibrio sifiae | reverse complement strand
TATAAAAAAGAATGCAGTAACGTTATATCTGAGATGAAAGAGAGCTAATTACTCAGCTCTCTTCATATCATTCAGCACTGTTAGAATTGCACAGTTTACGGACGGTAAACTTTTACATTCTTATAGCCATTGTCGATTAGCAATAATGCTTGAAGTCGGCTCATTACACCGCGATCACAGTATAAAAGGTATTGTTTAGATTGGTCTAAATCACCAAATTGAGTCGCAATCTTAAAGAAAGGCAAATGCTTAACTTCTACGCCATCAATTTCTAATGGGTTTGCATCTTCCTCTTCTGAAGAACGAATATCTAGAACGACAACATCAGAACCTAATTCAGAAACCATTTCAACTTCAGGTGCTTGCTCTTGGCTTTCGGTTTCAATCGCACGAATATCCATTACACGAGCATCGTAAATTACTTGGTCAAGAATAGAGAAATCAAATTTAGCTTCTTCTTTCTCTAATTTTAATTTTTCAGCTTTGATCGTTGGTTTTTTAGAAATCACACCACAATACTCAGGCATTGTTTTAGCAAAATCCTCAGTTCCAATTTCACGAGCAACATTGATAATATCTTCTTTATCCCAGTTAATTAGCGGACGAAGGATCAATGTATCGGTTACATTATCAATATGGCGTAAGTTCGTTAGTGTTTGACTTGATACTTGACCTAGAGCTTCACCAGTAGCTAGACCTTGAATACCTAATTTCTCAGCAACCATGCCACCAGCACGCATAAACATACGTTTCAAGATAACACCCATTTGGCCATCGTCTACTTTTTCAAGGATCTCAGCAACAACAGGTTCAAAATCCACTGCGATGAATTTTACTTTTGCAGATGAACCGTATTTTTTCCATAAGAAATGAGAAACTTGTTTAACACCAATCTCGTGCGCTGGACCACCTAGGTTAAAGAACAAATAATGTACTTTTGAACCACGTTTGATATGTAGGTAACTTGAAACACCTGAATCAAAACCACCAGAAATAAGGCTTAATACATCTTCTTGAGTGCCTAGAGGGAAACCACCAAGGCCTTTATGACGAGCTATTACTAAGTTTAGTTTTTCGTTTTCCACTTCAAACTTAACAGTTACATCAGGATTTTTTAATCGTACTTTTGCAGACTCAACCGCTTGATTCAAGCCGCCACCTACGTAACGTTCTAGTTCAATTGATGTAAATGGGTGAGTACCACGGCGCTTCACACGAACACAAAACGTTTTGCCTTCAATATGCTCACGGTTCATTTCTAAACATTGTTCATAGATGTCATGCATATCTGTAAATTCAGTTTGCTTAACTTCTAATACATGGTGAATACCTGGAGTATGAGTAACTGCCGTAAGCACTTCATTACGGTATGTGCCATCAAGACCTGAAACTTCAATGTAATCACGACGGTTAATCACTTCAACGCCTTTTGTTTCGCGTTTAATGATGCTGCGTAGATTCGTTTCAAGAATACGAATAAAACGCTTACGTACTGAATCACTTTTAACAAAAACTTCTGGATGTGGCTTAACAATAAACTTCATATATAGGCTTCACTGACGTGGAATAACAATCAAAAAGGGTAGACTAAATGGATTTAAGACCTAATCTAAGGCGCAAGATTATACCGAAAAAAAAGGCGAGTTGCTAATTCAACTCACCTTTCATCATTATCTATTTACGGTAACGTTACTGCTGAGCGCTTGGGACCTCATCACTTTCATGAGGCTTACCTTGCATAATACTGATTTCAACACGGCGGTTACGCGCACGCTGCGCAGCCGATTTATTTGGTACCAGTGGCTCTGTTGATGCCATACCTCGAACGCGTAAACGGTCACTATCAAACCCCTTTACTCGTATCATTTCATGCGCAACAGAAACCGCTCGCTGAGCTGATAAATCCCAATTAGAACGATATAACTCTGATTCTATTGGTTGATTATCGGTATGCCCTGATACTCGAATAATCCCAGGAACATCTTTTACTAACTCCCCAATTTGACGAATTAGTGGACGAAATTTAGGTTGCAAGAAAGCTGAACCTGCAGGGAACGCGCCTTTTTCCCGAATACGAATAACAAGCTGTTGACCTAAATTTTCAACTTCTAATGCACCATCATCAATCTCACGTTCTAACGCTTTTTTAATGATTTCTTCTAACTCTTGTTGCGACTGACTCTGACTTTGCGATTCAGATTCGCTTTGTGAATTAGTCTGCGTAGACGTAGAAGATGACTCTCCGCCCGTTTGCTTTCCAGATTCACGCTTAGTGCCACCAGCACGATCGGATTCACCATCATGAAAATCTAATGTTTTCTGAGGAATATCTATCGTTTGCTGCATAATCACTTCAATTGGCGTTGGCTCAGGGCGACCAGGTCGAAACTCTTGTGCAATAACACTAGTACCTTTAGGTATATCCTTTACTTCAAGTACATTCTGAACACCAAACGCAAATTTCATCGAACCTGCAATTTGCTTAAATTTCAATACATCCATTTCAGAGAAAGAAAGTAGTAAAACAAAGAAACACATTAACAGTGTTGCTAAGTCAGCAAATGTTGCCATCCATAAGGGGGCTCCAGGAGGACATTTGCAATCATCTTCATCTTCCATCATTAGCTCCTAGTCTTATTCTTCGCCAATATCAACAACACGTTTTTTCTCGTTTAAGTAGTTACGCAAATAACTATCAATCACACGTGGGTTCTGACCATCTTGAATAGCTAAAATACCATCAAGAATTAAGCGACGATTTAATTTTTCTTGTTCTTTACGTAGTTCTAATTTATGCGCAATAGGGAATGCGATCATATTTGAGATAACAGAACCATATAATGTTGTTAATAGTGCAACCGCCATCGCTGGACCAATCGATTTAGGGTCATCCATATTAGACAACATCCCCACTAGACCGATAAGGGTACCAATCATACCCATTGCAGGCGCTACATCGCCAAAAGCAGTAAATACACCAACGCCTTTTTCATGACGCTCGTTCGTTAATGCGATGTCTTTTTGTAATGTTGCTTTTACCACTTCAGCGTCATGACCATCAACTAATAAGTCGATGCCTTTCTGCATAAATGAATTGCTGATCTCTTTTTCTTCTAACGCCAGAAAACCGCCTTTACGAGCAGCATCTGCCATTTCAACAATAGTCACAATCAAATCAACAGGTTCATCTGTTTTAAACATAAATGCTTTAACAGCAATCTTACCTGCGCCAAAAAATTGGCTTACTGTAAATTTCATTAGTACTACAAAGATCGAACCGCCAAATACGATAAGAACCGATGTTGTGTCCATAAAAATGGCTAAACCACCCGCTAATACCATTGCCATTATAATAAATGCAAAACTACCAACTAAGCCTATTAACGTTGCTAAATCCACAGAGCGCTCCCCTATCTTGCTGCTTGTGTTTATTTATAATTAGCTAAGCAAAAATTAAGCCATAAATATCATTACTTTTTTGCCGCTTCTTTCCTTATCGACCAAAAAAATGAATGGTTTAATTTTTTTATCAAAAAAGATTACTTCATTGCTATATTGTTTGAAAAATAACCCTTATTCGTTAAATTTTACTTTTATGTATCACTTTATCGCCAGTTCAATTGACCCTTTAAGCTCTCTGAGTTACCTTTCTTGGATCATTTTAAGAGTGAATCATTATGGCTGTAAAAAAACCGGAAAATTTATCATTTGAAGCGGCAATAGAAGAACTAGATTCTGTCGTTAATCAACTAGAAAGCGGCGACTTGCCTCTTGAAGATGCGTTAAAGAAATTTGAGCGAGGCATTGCATTAGCAAGAGCTGGGCAAGAAAAATTAACAGATGCTGAACAACGCGTCGATATTCTTCTACACGCTGATGATAATGCTAAATTAACGCCTTTTGATACTGATAATGACTGATTCACTAAAACAACAATTACCTATTTTTCAACAACGTAATATCGATCAGTTGAATCAATGGCTTGAAAAAATAGAGATTCAACAGCAACCTCTTACTGAAGCAATGAAATACGCATTGTTATTAGGCGGTAAGCGCGCTCGACCTTATCTGGTTTACATTACTGCAAACATGCTTGGGGTTAGCGCCGAATTCGCAGATGATGCGGCTGCTGCCGTAGAATGTATTCACTCATATTCATTAATACATGATGATTTACCAGCGATGGATAATGATGATTTACGCCGTGGTCATGCGACTTGTCACATTAAATTTGACGAGGCAACAGCTATTCTTGCAGGTGATGCACTACAAACTTTAGCATTTGAAATTTTAGCGAATGGTTCATTAACTAAAGAAGCTGAATCTTCGCGTATAGATATGATCAGAGTATTATCAAAAGCCTCTGGTGCATCTGGTATGTGTATGGGCCAATCTCTTGATCTACAAGCAGAAGGTAAACTAGTTAACCTTACTTCTTTAGAAAAAATTCATGCCCATAAAACAGGGGCATTAATGAAAAGTGCTATTCAATTAGGTGCACTATGTGCTGGTGAGAAGGGCAAAGAAATTCTTCCACAACTTGAAAAATACGCTGATGCTATTGGTTTAGCTTTTCAAGTTCAAGATGATATTTTAGATATCATTAGTGATACAGAAACACTCGGAAAACCACAAGGTTCTGATCTAGAATTAGAGAAGAGTACTTATCCAGCCCTATTAGGACTTGAAGGTGCTCAACAGAAAGCTGAACAATTATACCAAACAGCAATTGATGCGTTGAATGATATCCCTTACAACACGGATGCAATGCAAGCGTTCGCCCAATACGTCATTGCGCGTAAAAACTAAAACAGATAAGCGCTAATACTATGTCACTAGATATTTCAAAATACCCGATTCTGGCTTTGGCAAATACGCCTGATGAATTACGTTCTTTGCCAAAAGAAAGTCTACCTACTTTGTGTGATGAGTTACGTACTTATCTCTTAAATTCCGTAAGTAAATCTAGCGGTCATTTGGCATCAGGGCTTGGTGTCGTTGAACTGACCGTTGCCTTACATTATGTTTATAATACGCCTTTTGATCAATTGATCTGGGATGTTGGTCATCAAGCCTACCCTCACAAGATCTTAACCGGTCGTCGTGAGCAACTGGCAACGATCCGCCAAAAAGGTGGATTACACCCATTCCCATGGCGTGATGAAAGTGAATATGACGTCCTCTCTGTCGGTCATTCATCGACCTCAATCAGTGCCGCGTTAGGTTTGGCTATTTGTGCTGAAAAAGAACAGGAAAACCGCAAAGTCGTTAGTGTTATCGGTGATGGTGCAATTACTGCAGGTATGGCATTTGAAGCGTTAAATCATGCCGGTGATATTCACCCTGATATGTTAGTTGTTTTAAACGACAATGAGATGTCAATTTCAGAAAATGTAGGAGCTCTAAATAATCAACTTGCTCGAGTATTATCAGGCAGCTTATATACGTCTATTCGTGAGGGTGGTAAAAAAGTTCTTTCTGGTACACCTACGATTAAAGAACTGCTTAAACGTACTGAAGAACATCTAAAAGGTATGGTCGTTCCTGGCACCATGTTTGAAGAGTTAGGTTTCAATTATATTGGTCCTGTAGACGGACATGATGTGAACGAGCTCGTTCGTACTCTTAAAAACATGCGTAACCTTAAAGGACCGCAGTTTTTACACATTATGACGAAAAAGGGCAAAGGCTATGAGCCAGCTGAAAAAGATCCTATCAGCTATCATGGCGTACCTAAATTCGATCCAAGTAATGACTCTTTACCTAAATCATCAGGCGGAAAACCAACCTTCTCAAATATTTTTGGTGATTTCCTTTGTGATATGGCAAAAGAAGATAGCAAATTAATGGCAATTACACCCGCCATGCGTGAAGGTTCTGGTATGGTGCGTTTTTCTAAAGAATTCCCAAGCCAATACTTTGATGCTGCCATTGCTGAACAACATGCTGTTACTTTAGCTAGTGGGATGGCTATTGCCGGTTATAACCCTATTGTTGCCATTTACTCAACCTTCTTACAACGCGGTTATGACCAATTAATCCATGATGTGGCAATTATGGACCTCCCTGTGATGTTTGCCATTGACCGTGCAGGTTTAGTTGGCGCCGATGGCCAAACACACCAAGGTGCATTTGATATCAGCTTTATGCGTTGTATTCCAAATATGGTAATCATGACACCAAGTGATGAAAACGAATGCCGTCAAATGCTCTACACTGGCCATAAACATACTGGCCCGAGCGCAGTTCGTTACCCTAGAGGTAGCGCGACTGGTGTAGACGTAGATAGCGACATGAAAGCGTTAGAAATAGGCAAAGGCCGTTTAGTTCGTGAAACAAAAATCACTGAAAAAGGTGAACGTGTTGCGATTTTAAATTTCGGTACTTTCTTAGCTAATAGCTTAGAAGCAGCAGAACAGTTAGATGCTACAGTTGCTGACATGCGTTTTGTTAAGCCCCTTGATGAAGCTTTATTATGTGAGCTAGTAACAACCCATGATGTTCTTATTACTATTGAAGAAAATGCAATTTCTGGTGGTGCTGGCTCTGGTGTTGTTGAATTCTTAATGAAAAACCGCCTCATTAAACCAGTACTACAACTCGGTTTGCCTGATCAATTTATTGATCAAGGAACACAAGAAGAGATGCACACCGAATTAGGCTTAGACGCACAAGGTATTGAAAAACAAATCAGAGATTATTTAGACTTATAAGTAATCTCACTTTATAAAAAATGCCACAACTTTGTGGCATTTTTTTTATGTAATGATTATAAAATTTAACTTAATTTCGACGCATCAAAATTACTAGGCTCATCGGTATAAATACACACATTCCATTTATCCACTAACCCATCTTCAGCGATGCATTGTTGTTCGAAAAATTGCTTAATTTCTTCACGCTGACAATGCGCTTCAAACGCTGCGTTATCAGCCCAAATCTCATTAAATGCAATAGGAAAGCTTTGGCCTTCAGCAAATGGGCTTTGTAACTGACGAGTTACTGTATATTGTAAGCAACCATCTTCACGCATGGTATTAGGCTCTAAGCTCTGTAATACAGAAAACAATGCATCTAATTTACCTTCTTTTGGTAAAAACTGAGCAATACAATACACTTTCTTAGACATGATGAACTCCTTATTTGATTGACTAACATCCTTTTTTCTCTCACTATGACGCATAGTTTTGTGCACTTTACATGGTAATAGTAATGAAATCAGACGTAGATAAAATGCTGAATAAACATCAGCAACTCACCCATAGCGTAGAGGTAAAAGTAACGTCTCATACGCAGCGAGATACTGGTGATTGGATACAGCATACCATTATGATTGAAAACTGTAATGTTCCATTTAAATTTAATAGAACAAAAGCATACCAATCTCTCAAAGGCGCAAAAGTAAACTTAACGTACTATCCAGCCTTGGAAAAAGTTGCAGGGTTTGATATTGAAATAATGAAAGTAGTTCGTATTAAACGCAGCTAATTTGAAATCAAAACTTAGGGCGAGTTGTCGTTTTATAAAAAAACAGCGCATCTAAAATAGACTTTTCTTTGATTGGTTTGGTAATGATGTAGTTAGCACCTGCAGATAAAAATTCATCACTCGCCTCTTTTAAAACATCAGCGGTATATGCATATATCGGAGTCATTAAGTTTAACTCTTGACGTATGTATTTAGTCGCTTCAATTCCACTCATCTCCGGCATTTGATTATCCATGAGAATGAGATCAAATGATTTTTCTCGTAATCTCTTTATTCCTGCTTTTGCGGATATTTCCCATTCAACCTTTAGACTATATTTCTGGCAGTATGCTTTAGCAATATAAGCATTCGACTTATTATCTTCAATCAACAATACGTCTAAATTAGTTGGTAATTGAGATTCAATATTCAAGCTTTCCATACTTAGTGGTTCTTCTGTCGTTTCAATAACAGAAACAGGGATCTGCACGTAAAAAGACGAACCAACCCCTAACTCACTTTGAACACAAATACTGCCATAAAGTAAATCTAACAGTTGTTTTACAATAGCTAAACCTAAACCACTACCACCAACCTTTCTGATCTCAGTAGATTCAACTTGAACAAAGGGTTCAAACATACGCGATTGTTCATCACTGCAAATCCCCAAGCCTGTGTCATCAACATGAATATTAAGTAGTGATTGAGGTCCTTGAACATCTAAACATACCGTTAATTTCACATGACCCTTCTCAGTAAATTTAACGGCATTACTTAATAAATTAAATAATATTTGCGTTAATCTCACCTGATCTGAATTCACTAGTTCTTTGCTATTTACTTTATTTTCAATGATAAACTCAATGCTCTTTTCTTTACAAAGAGGGGTATATATCGCATTGATTGTTTCCAACACATCATTTAATACGAACAATTCATAATTTATATTCAATTTATCTTGTTCTATTTGAGAAAAATCCAATACATCATTAAGTACCGCAAGTAGGTGCTCTCCACCTTGATGCAGTATGCAAATTTGCTTTTTCTGTTCAACGGTTAAATTGGTTTGTTTTAACAGACTAGATATGCCCAAAATACCATTGAGAGGGGTTCGGATTTCATGACTCATTCTCGCTAAAAAGTCAGACTTAACCTGAGTTGATTTTTCAGCTGCAGCTTGAGCCCTATAGCTCTCTTCTTTAGCTTCAATTAATTCAACAAATGTTTGCTCTAACTGTTTACCAATATGATCAAACTCTACAATGCCACTGCCTAAATAATGAATATTAGCGTCTTTTTTAGAAGCATCATTGGTATAGTTCAGTAACGAGTTTAATGCTAATAATATCTTATGCTCAAAAAGGCCTCGAACTAAAACCGCAATGGCAATAAGAATGAAGAAAGAGAGAATGACACTATAAATAAAGCGCTGCTCTAGCTGCTCAATGTTATTCTTATTCTTTAATGACAATATAGATAATGAACCATTCAATGACTTAATATTTAAGGGAGTATAATTTAAGATCTTATCAGGCAAGATTAACTTAGGATTAGAAATAACACTGTCGATCTCTTTATATTCATCTGACCCTTTTCTAAGGCTTGATGCTATTATCTCACCATTACTAATAATAAAAATCCCTTGGCTATTACTTACCGCTTTTAAATTATGAGCAAAGGAAAGGTTATTATTTAATATCGCACCATTGTACAAATAGCCTCGGATATGACCTGTAGAAGAGGCAACTATTGGCGTTTTTCGAATTAAAACATGAGCTTTAGGGCTCGCATTATCAACCAACATATAATACCAAGTATTTATATAAATACTTTTATCAATAATAGATTGAAGGCTATCCTCCATCATCCCTGAAAATAAGTTATTACCATCATTCCAATATAACTTATTATCCACTTCGATAAATCTAAAGTCCGGTGAATTATAAGGTGATTTAGACTCCATATCTGCAAAGTAACGCTCTAGAGTAAAAATACGATCTTTATTATAAGCATCAGTCAGACCTAAACTTCCAGCATCAGTATCTTGTCTAATTTGTAATATAGCTAAGCGATGATTTAAATAATTCGTTATTAGTGAAGACGTTTGCTGTAAATTCCGTTTCACTTCTTCATTTATAGTATTGATACTAAGCTGATAGGTATGAATCGTAATACCTACCGTTAAGATAGAAAATATAACAAAAATAGCACGAAAGATAAGATCAGCTAACGATGCTTTTTTTAGTACATTTCCTTTACTCATCCTTTAAACTCGCGTCAGAGTACCGAAAAGCTCTCTCTTTCAATGCTTCTATTTTTTCTGGAGTAGTATCAGAGGTTATGACTTCAAAGTCCCCAGAAAATACTATAGGTACCTGTTTACCTTCGAGGTCTAATTTTATTGCTTCAGCCATTGCAACACCAGTGTCGTCATTCATTCTCATAACTGTCACATCTAACGTGCCATTTTCAATTGCCTCCAACTCTAAAGACCCCCCTCCCCAACCATTAACCAAAGGTTGACTATCCTTAAAAAGATTAAGTGCATCAACAGCACCTAGCGCAATATCTGTTGAAGATGCATAAATAAAATCTACATCAGACCTATCTTGTAGAATACTCTGAGTTGCGCTATAAGCACTCTCTCTCGTCGCTTCAGTATAAAAAGAAGACGTTAATGTGTACTTATTATTATCCATAGATTGAACAAAAACATCACCTCTGGCCGTACTTAAATAACCATACGAATAATATAACATTCCATATTTAGCACCATTTGGAAACTTGTGTTGATAATAGTTAGCTAACAGCTTAGTTCCTATTACATGGTCAAAGCCAACATACATTAATGGCTGACAATCATGCCATGCTTTTACTGGTGTGGTTATATTTTGCAGAATAATTTGAGTATCAGGACTCTGAATGACGTGTTCAATAAACTTTCGATGACGAGTCGTATTAAGAGTAAATATAAGATAGTCTGATTTTTTATCTATGGCATTGTACAAAGAACGACTTTGTTCTTTAAAATCAATATTTAATCGAGTTGATACCGTAGTTAATTCATATTTAATATTCAATGCTTTTAGACGAGACTCTAATGCAATTAAATTACGAACCCAATAATCAGAGGCTTGTTCCCCAGGATAAATAAATGATATTTTGATTGGTTTATCTTGTTTAATAGAAAGCGGTACAGGATCTATTTTAACTATGTTTTTTAACTCAGAAGTTAATACGCTCTCTTCAGGGTGCTTAGCTAAGAATTCATCATACCCCCAATAACCGACTAATACAGAATTAGCAGCGACTACTTTCGAATAACTGAAAAAAGTAATTATAACAAGAAGTAAAGAGCACGCATTAGCTCTGACTTTAATCATTTTTTATAACCAACCAGAATATTGCCCAATTAACCAAAGACTAATTAGAGCCATAAATCCAGCGACAATATCATCAAGCATGATGCCAAAGCCGCCATGAACTTTTTTATCTAGCCATCCAATTGGCCAAGGCTTCACCATATCGAAAAATCGAAATAGAACAAACCCTGTAAGTAACCATTTCCAGTCGGTTACTGGTAAATCTAAGAATGGAACAATGCTCATTGTTATCCATAAGCCCACAAACTCATCCCAAACAATAGAACCGTGATCATGTACCTTCATATCAGATGAGGTAATATCACAAATTTTAATGCCAATAAGAGCAGAAACAGCAACAACAATTACAAATAAGTTAAAAGGCAATTGGGCTATCAGTAGGTAAAATGGAATTGCAGCAAAAGTTCCCATTGTCCCTGGAATAATTGGCGCCAAACCGCTCCCAAATCCTGTTGCTAGTAGATGCCACGGATTTTTTAAGCTAATTAATGCTAAAGGGTTTGTCATGCTTCACTCCTGAAATGATCGTAACCAGATAACTGCCAATCTAGTGAGGTCTCATTTTTATATAATTGTACTTTAGACTGTAGGTTAGTAAATGATTCATTTGATATTTCACCAATTATACTAACGTTTTGATTTAAAAAAGTAGTTATTTGTTTAATCGCTTCTCTATTTATTTTAGGAGCAGTGAAACAAAGTTCATATTCTTCACCACTTGTCAGTGCCATCTTCTGGTACTTATCACCGTTATTTTGGCAATACTGAACGAGTTCTTCAGACACGGGTAATTTTTCAACATCAATTTTAGCAGTGACTCCAGATTGTTTTAGTATATGACCTAAGTCAGAAATAAGTCCATCAGATATATCCAAGGCTGAGTGACATAAGTGACGAATTTGTTGAGCTAACTCTACTCTTGGTGATGAATAATAGTGTCGTTTTTCTAGCTCTTGCTCTAATTCATTTTTATCAAAAATCGATGTGTTTAATACAACCTCTAGGCCTGCTGCGCTATCTCCTAAATTACCAGTCACATAAATATCATCCCCACAACAAGCCCCTTTTCGAGTCATTGCTTCACCTTTAGGTACTATACCTTGCACAGTAATGGTAATACTTAATGGCCCCTTAGTTGTATCCCCCCCAATAAGCTGCACATTATGCTGCTTCGCTAAACCGAAAAAACCATCACAAAAACCTTTAAGCCAAATTTCATTTGGTTGAGGTAATGTTAGCGCCAAAGACACCCATGTTGGTTTAGCTCCCATGGCTGCTAAGTCACTTAAGTTAGAAGCCAGTGCTTTATAACCCACCTTAACTGGATCTGCATCTTCTAAAAAATGAGTCCCCGCAACTAAACTATCCGTTGTAACCGCAATTTGATGATTAACAGGAACGCTGACTAATGCACAATCATCACCTATCCCTAAATCAACATCATCTCGAGATAAGTTTCCTTGTACGAAAAATCGGTCAATTAAATTGAATTCACTACTCATCGTATAATAATACCGTTTTTTAGTTATAAAAAAGGCCAGCAACTAGGCTGACCTTTACTATTAATTAGTATGCTAAATCCAACTTACTTTTTACGTAATGTCGGAGCCGCTTTATCTAATACACCATTTACAAATTTGTGGCTATCTTCTGCTGCGAACACTTTGGCAAGTTCAATCGCTTCATTGATAACTACTTTATAAGGTACATCGTCACGATTCATCATTTCATAGATAGACATACGTAGTAACGCAAGTTCCATCTGATCAAGATCTTGAAGTGGACGAGATAAGTATGGACGCATTTTACCGTCTAACTTAATGTGGTTAAGAGCAACGCCTGAGAAAAGATCGCGGAAATACGCTACATCTGTCTCTGGAGCTTGTAGCTTAGGCTCTTTTGCATGATGCTCTTCTTCATCATACTTCTCTGCAGTTAAAAACTGCTCTTCAATATCAGCAATATTTTCTTTGCTTAATTGCCATGAATAAATTGCTTGAAGCGCAAATTGACGTGCATTACGACGTGCGGCTGGTTTCACACTAACCCCCATTAGGATTCGATTTGAGACAGAACATTAATCATTTCGAGTGCGCTTAGTGCAGCCTCTGCCCCTTTATTACCAGCCTTGGTACCGGCGCGCTCGATTGCTTGATCGATAGTATCAACAGTCAAAACACCAAATGCCACTGGAATACTATATTCCAGAGATACTTGTGCTAGACCCTTATTGCATTCACTACATACGTATTCAAAATGTGGTGTACCACCACGGATAACAGAACCCAATGAAACAATCGCATCATATTTTGCTGTTTTAGCTACTCGTTGAGCAACTAACGGTAATTCTACGGCGCCAGGGCAGCGAACAACTGTGATGTTTTCTTCAGATACTTGACCAAAACGCGTTAATGTATCGATAGCGCCTGAAAGTAGACTTTCATTAATAAAGCTATTAAAGCGAGAAATGACAATTGCAATTTTCGCATTAGGAGCAGCAACGCCGCCTTCAATTACGTTCATAAGCCTTCCTGTATCTATATTATTCCAATTAAACTGGGTAACTATTTTCAACTACGTATTCATAGTGAGAATCGCCGGATTCTATCACAGCTTTGTGACAAATATCTAATTATTTGGGCTCTAATTACACAATAGAGCCCATCAATACGCTATTTTGAAACGTATTCAACTACATTAAGGCCAAAGCCTGATAATGAATGGTATCGCTTTGAAGATGATGATAACAGACGCATATCTGAAATACCCATATCCGCTAAGATTTGAGAACCAACACCAACACGGCGTGAGGTACCTTGCTTCTTAGCCATAGTAGGCGCTTCACCGCTATCTTGACGCTCTAGTACTTTGATTTTATGAACAATGCTATCTGTTGATTCTTCATTGCCTAAAATTACAAGTACACCGCCCTCTGCCGCAATACGCTGCATTGCCGTTGGCAGTGTCCAGCTACGCTCTGCACAACGATCTGAATGAAGAATATCAGTAAACGTATCTTGAAGATGCACACGAACTAACGGCGCAGTACCTGATGTATTTTCTTTCTTCATTGCATAATGAAGTTGATTATCAATCGTGTCACGGTAAGTCACTAAATCAAAATCACCAAACTCTGTTGGTAATTTGCACTCAGCCACACGCTCAATCGTTGTTTCATTGTTATTACGGTATTCAATTAAATCTGCAATTGTACCTAACTTAACATCGTGCTTTTCAGCAAACACTTCTAAGTCAGGACGGCGAGCCATTGTGCCGTCATCATTTAGGATTTCAACAATCACACCTGCAGGCTCAAAACCAGCTAAACGAGCTAAGTCACAACCAGCTTCAGTGTGTCCAGCACGAGTTAGTACACCGCCTTCTTGGGCTGCAAGAGGGAAAATATGACCAGGTTGAACTAAATCTGCTGCCACTGCATTTTTTGCAACAGCTGCTTCAACGGTACGAGAACGGTCGGCAGCTGAAATCCCCGTAGTTACACCTTCAGCTGCTTCAATAGATACCGTAAAGTTAGTTGTAAACTGGGCATTATTATCTTGCACCATTGGTGGAAGACCTAACTTTTCACAACGCTCTTTCGTCATCGTAAGACAAATTAAACCACGACCGTGTGTTGCCATAAAATTGATCGCTTCTGGTGTAATTTTTTCTGCTGCAATGATTAAATCGCCTTCATTCTCACGATCTTCGTCATCCATCAGGATAACCATCTTACCTAAGCGAATATCTTCAATAATGTCTTTTGCTGAGCTAATTGCCATGTGAAATACCTTTAATATATTAGTTAGGTTAAGTGGTTAATTTAAGAAACCAGATTTTGCCAAAAGATCCATCGTAACAGAAGACTCAGGTTGCTCTTCTTTCTGTCCGATCACAAGTCTTTCTAAATATCGAGCAATGACATCCACTTCTAGGTTCACTTTTTGACCTACAGAGAAATTGTCCATTGTTGTTTCAGCTGCCGTATGAGGGACAATCGTCAGTTTAAATGCATTTTTACGTAAATCATTAACCGTTAGACTTATGCCATCAACCGTTATAGAACCTTTTTCAACAACATACTTGGCTAGATTCTGTGGTAATTGAATCCAAAACTCCACCGCTCTGCCCGTTTGATGACGCTCGATAATCTCACCTACCGCATCAACATGGCCTGAAACAATATGCCCACCAAAACGGGTGGTTGGTAACATCGCCTTTTCTAGGTTTACTTTATCGCCTGCTTTGTACTCAACAAACCCAGTACGTTTAAGCGTTTCTAGTGATAAATCGGCAGTGTAAGTTTGTGCGGTCATAGCAACAACCGTTAAGCATACCCCATTGGTTGCGATGCTATCTCCAAGCTTTACATCACCCATGTCTAATTTACCAACATTAACCGTTACACTAATGTCCTCACCTTTTGGCGTGATAGCTTGAAGTGTGCCGATTGATTCAATAATTCCTGTAAACATACGTTACCTTGCTATTTTTGCTGTAATTCGAATGTCTTTTCCAACCATTCGAACATCTGTAATGTCTAATTCAATAGACTCAGACATTGCGGTTAATCCGACAATATTTAATAAACTACGTCCATCAGCTCCCATTAATTTAGGCGCTAAATAGATAATTAATTCATCCACTAAATTCGCTTCTATCATACTCGCTGCTAAAGTCGCACCGGCCTCAACCCAAATATGATTAACATTGTATTCTTGAGCTACTTTATCAATTGCTTCTGACAAAATCAGCTTATCCTCATCACAAACGTTACAATGCAGATGATGTTTTTGAGAATCAATTGAGTGATCAAAGTGAGAAGAAATAGTTGCAACCTCCCCCTCTACCTTAAATAATTTAAGCTCTGGAGTGAGTTGATGTTGGCGATCTAAAATAACCCTTAATGGTTGTCTTAGTTCTTTTTCTGGATAGTTTTCTTGGATGGATAATGGAAGTTCGTTCCAACGAACATTAAGAGAAGCATTATCTTCTATTACCGTTTTTGCTGTTGATAATATTGCGCCAGATAAAGCACGATAACGCTGAACATCTTGTCTCGCTTCTTTAGAGGTAATCCATTGGCTTTCACCATTTTTCAATGCGGTTTTACCATCAAGGCTGGCTGCCATCTTTAATTGAATAAACGGCTTTCCCGTTTCCATTCGTTGTAAAAATGAAGGATTTAGGGCTCTAGAGTCTACTTCTAATAAACCTGATGCAGTTTCAATACCAGCAGCATTTAGCATCGCTAACCCTCGTCCAGCAACTTGAGGGTTTGGATCTACCATGGCACAAATAACCTTAGCAACACCTGCTTTTATTAAGCCTTCTGCACAAGGGGGCGTTCTACCATAATGAGAACATGGCTCTAAGGTTACATAGGCAGTTGCACCTTTCGCATTTTCACCCGCTTGACGCAATGCATGAACCTCTGCATGCGGTTCGCCAGCTTTTAAATGCGCTCCCTCTCCAATGATTTGCCCATTTTTAACCAACACACAGCCTACATTTGGATTGGGCGCAGTAGTAAAAATGCCTTGCTTTGCCAATAAAATGGCCTTTTGCATCATTTGGTGATCTTGGGAGCTAAATTTCATGTTATTTCTCTAACTTTGCGATTTCTTCACCGAACTCTTTAATATCTTCAAAACTACGATATACCGAAGCAAAACGAATATAAGCAACTTTATCTAACTCTTTTAATTGGTCCATAACTAGGTTTCCAATCATATCAGAAGGCACTTCTCGTTCACCAGTAGCTCGCAGTTGTGATTTAATCGTATTCAACGCCAATTCGACTAAATCAGCACTAACAGGACGCTTTTCTAATGAACGATATAAACCACCCGAAAGTTTATCTTCATTAAATGGTTCACGATTACCATTCGACTTAATTACTTTTGGCATTACTAATTCGGCTGATTCAAATGTAGTAAATCGCTCATTACACGCCAAACATTGTCGACGACGACGAACTTGATGACCATCAGAAACCAATCGGGAGTCGATAACTTTTGTGTCGGTTGCACTACAAAATGGACAATGCATTCTTGCCTCCTATTATTTTTTATTTAGTGTACAAGAAAAGCGTAACGGTGCCTACATTAGACCTAAAGAAGAAGGGAGGTTTAGAGCAAGATAAATAAATTATTAACTAAAGTGTCAATTGAATATACCAATATACGTGCATACCCATACTAATTAGAAGGTTACTTATGACAATCTCTGTTTTTAAAAGTATTAAGCTCCGCTTGTTAATCATATCTCTACTGCCAACATTGATTATCTCAGTCTTTCTCATTCAACTTTTAATGCAAGAAAATAAAAACGTTTATAACGCAAATTATTCTCTTGAAGCTGTATCTCTTTTTAACGCTTTAGATAATGTGGCACATAACTTTGCTGTTGAACGTGGATTAACCGCAGGATTTATTGCGTCAGAAGGGCTATCTGGCAAAGATAAATTAATCCAACAGCGTAAAAAATCAGACCTCGCAGAAAAAAAATTACAAAATTTCAACGCGGTGTATTTAGATAAAAACATGGTAAGTACCTTGCTATCAGATATCACTGCACAACTAAACAAGAAGCCATCAATTCGAACTCAAGTGGACAATTTACAAATTACCACATCCCCTTTCGTTTATTACTCAACAATTAATCAGCTTTCACTTGATTCCATTTCTATCATTATTGGTAACATTAACTCTCAAAATTTACGTAACGAAATGCTCGGGCTATCAGCTTTACTGCAAGTAAAAGAGGAAGCCGGAAAAGTAAGAGGGGCATTAAATGGAGCATTTTCAGGAAAGAAATCAAGTTTAGATAAATATGCCGATATTAATAATTATCTAACCACAGAATCTCTTGCCATCCGTCAGGCAAGCTCTGTTTTATCTCCACTATTTATTGAACAGTTAAACTCAACCTCTCGTTCTGATACTTGGCAAAAAGTATCTAATATTCAAAATGATTATTTATCTCAAAAAAATAATTTAAAGGCATTAAATGGTCCAACAGCTAGTGACTGGTTTTCATTAGCAACTCAACGTATTGGCTTAATCAAAACGATCACTGATAACATATCTAAAAAATTGAATGCTTCCGCTCATGGCACCATGAATGATGCAAAATTCATTCGTAATATTTACATTGCGATCGCACTGTTACTTATTCTTCCGATTACAATCATAAGTCTTATGACAACACGCTCGATCAGTAAACGAATGACAACATTCAGCCTCCGTATCAATGAAATATCAGCGACTAAAAATTTAACGTTAGTCTTAGAGGATAATAATGAAAATGAATTTGATGACATCGCAAAAGACATTAACTCTCTAATTGAAAATATTTCATTACCTTTACGCGCCGCGCATACTGTCGCCTCTAAAACTCAGAACGAACTTAATTCATTAAGCCACCACCTAAAACAAGCGACTAAATCAAGCCAAACAACTCTGACTCACTGTGACAGTATTGCAACAGCAATGACTGAAATGGCACAAACCAGCTCTGAAATTTCAGGAGTAACAAACAGTGCCCATGAGACAACAACCAAAGCAACAAACAATGCTACTGAATGTAAAAACCACACAATGAATACCGCTGACATAGTGAATGATTTGCATCACAGTATTATTAACACCCATGAACACGTTGAGCACTTAGGGCAGCAAACTCTTAATGTCTCTGAGATTTTAGACACTATTACTGCCGTGTCTGAACAAACGAACTTACTTGCTTTAAATGCCGCTATTGAAGCAGCTCGCGCAGGAGAGCAAGGACGAGGCTTTGCTGTCGTTGCTGATGAAGTAAGAAAATTAGCTCAACGAAGCAAAGAAGCGACAAGCGATATTCGCCAATTGTTAGATACCATTGGTCATAGCGCTAAACACTCATTTTCTTCAATGGAAGAGAGCAAAGCATTAAGTGCAAAAACTCAAGATAGCGTAAATTCTTCAACCGTATTTATTGATTCATTGCATTCTGCCGTTACTGAGATCGACAGTTTCAATACCAGTATTTCAGCAGCGACATTAGAACAATCTGAAACCGCAAATTCGGTAAATTCCGACATTGATGATTTGGCCTCATTAGCAAATGGCACCAATGAGCTTATTCATCATCTTGAAAATGAAATGATGAATATCGAACAAACAATGTCCGAGTTAACAATTCAAATCAATACTATTAAGGTCTAACTGATTTATCTGGCATAAACTCGCAATCCAGAGAGTTACAAGATATATTTAAAAGATAATTTAGCTTAAAGGAATAATCAAAATGAAAAAGATCAGTCTAGCGTGTGTTTTTGCACTTGTTTTAGCCGGTTGTAGCAGCGCTCCAAAGCAGCAAGATAACTATCAAGATGCGTCTTTTGAGCTATGTAATACAGAAGTAAAAGTGTATTCAGTAAGTGATGATGGCCGTGTTCGTATCGTATGTAGTGATGGCTCTAAGTTCCAACTGAACAATGAAAAAACATTAGACATCATGCGCGATATTAATGTGGATTACTGTACTGGTGAAGGTCTAGGCAAATTTAATGAAACAAGCCGTTACTACACTTTCCAATGTAAATCTGGTGCATTAATTAATATTAATAAATAGATTTTTATTTAATATAGCAGATAGTAAAAAGCCCCTGAACTATGATGGTTCAGGCGCTTTTTTTTATTGCATCTACCTTAACTTAAATTAGTTAGGTAATGCATTAATAGCTTGTGGACCGCTTTCCGGTTTCGTAAGTTTCATTTCCGCTAATTTATCTAAACTAGCTTGACTGATACCACCAGTGTACAGCACTTTACCATCAGGTGTTGTGGTTGACGATTCACCCACATTCCATTGTATGAAGAAATCACTTAGATCATAGCCTGATACATAAGAACTACACATCATCATCAAATCACCGCCAGATAATTTAGTATCAGAAGTACTACAGTAGTTCGTACCAATCGCATCCTTGTTATCACGAGCTAAACGATGCATTAACTTGATCATGTTCCAACCTTCGTCGGTACCATAAACAGGAGATTTTTCTACATTAGCTCTCGTATTCCATGCATCGATCGCAAAATGAGATTCTGCCCAGACTTTTAACTGACCAAGCATCACAAGACGCATGCCCGCATTACCATTTGCCCAAGCGTGTCCTTTATCTCCGTCCATATGACTGTTTAACCATGATGGTGCTTTCTTAATATCAAAGATAATACGATCCATACGAGGGTTATCATTACGACCTTCAAGCTCTTGCATATACAAGGCTAAAAGGTTGTTAGTTACCTCTGTACTACCTGGTGCCATAAATGGTGCAGCCGCTAAGTTATGACCCGCTTCATGCCATAACAACCAATCATCTTTCGCTTTAGTCGGAATAGTGGTTGAATTTGCATTAAACGAGCTATTCATTACCGGATAACCAGAGTGAGCAGCACCAATCGAGATCTGAACATCATTCACAAAGCGATGACGGAACTCTTTTAGCTCAGGATAAGTAAAGCGACGATGATTACCACCATCAACGACTTCATCACGGCCATAGAAATCACTTGCAGCATCCGCAAAACGGTTCATTTCAGCAGAGAAGGTATCCAAGTCAGTGTCTGCAACATTATTCACATGCGTGGTATAAATGAATGACCCTGTATCAATCTCAGCGAGTTTTACTCCACTATTAGCTGGTGCAGTAACCCAAGCGCCATTTTTATATAAAGGAGTCGCCATTACACCACTAAGCGTGTATTGAACGATGCCATTTTTATCTAACGGTTGAATGTACACTAAACCACCATAAGGCGAGTCGATGTTGGTGGTAGCCCCCGCTTCATGTTTAAACGTCTTTGTCATACGAGGTGGGCGTTTTAAACCAGTTTCATGCTGAGGGCGCCCCGTTAAGTCATCAGCAAACATGACAGTAATGATTGCTGAAACACTGCCCGTAACCGTACCAACCTCATGCTGTGGCAACCACATACCGGTAGACTGATTATTGCCCGCCGAGAAAGAAACCCCTACCCCGTCAGTTTCAATATCAATCGTCGTTGTCGTTACCGCGTTATTATCTGGACGCGTAGGGTAGCTCGTTGTATCTACTTTAATACGATAATCCCAGAATGAGCGCCCTAACATGATGCGTGTTAATGGCTTTTCTTGGTAGTTTAGAGGGTAGCTTGGATTCATGAAACCCGCTAACTCGCCTTCACCAACAATCATGTTATTCGCCACGAGCGTCGTTTTCAGATCCGTTGGACACTCAGCATTACCACCATAAGTATCACTGGTATAACAATTCATGTACTCAACAAGGCGTTTGAAACCAAGCTCATCTTGACCAACAGCAGCATCATAGTGGTAATCGTTATTGTTCCATAACCACGTAGACATATTGTCATAGGTCTGATTTAACTCATTGATTGGAAGACGCTTACCTTGCTTACCTCCTGAACGGTAATAAAGCTCATGATCCCCTAAGGCCTGCATGTTCGAGCCCAAACTAGCCGCTTTAACCATACTGCTTACTTCAAACTGAATACGTTCAAAATCCGCTCGACCATAAGCTCGTTCAGTGACACCCGTACCTGAACGTTTTTCAATACAGTTAAACTCATATTCATACTCATGAGTACAACGCGGTGTACCAGGAAATGCTACTTCTAGCTCTTTAAATGCCGCTTCACGTTCTTCTGCATTATTTACTCGAATAAGTGCTCGATGAGTCGATTCGCTGCCATCACTGTTGGTAACCCTATACGTTGGTACATGGAATGGGGTTGATAACATATCAGCAGCAGAAGCCCATGTTACAAACCCTGTACCCTCATTAACAGTAAATGGAGGCTTACCTCCAGCTAGATTATCAAAGCGCTGAAGCACTACGATGTCTTTTTCTTGCTTTTGGTTTAATACTGGTGACTTGTTGCAATATTTATTGCCAGCATCACAATTACTTTGGGTGACATTGGCAACATTTGGCCCACCAAGTGAAACACCTGCCGCATCGGCTAATCGAGCAATCGGCTCGGGGTTAGTGGTATCGATGCCATCCATAAATAAAACATTGCCACCTTCATTTATGTAATGAATAAGATCCGTAATATCCTTTTGAGTTAATTTCGGATCGTTTAAATCTGCTGCATTATTATTAAATGAACCATGAGTACCGTATGCCTGAAGAATCAAAATAGGTGTTTCTATTGGATCTAAATTAAAGCCACCAGTTGAAATCTCACTGACATTTAATCCATAAGTTTCATCAATAAAGAAGTCATAACGTAAACCAGCATCGTTATTTGCCTGTGCAAATACACCTTGATCAATATTGGTTGCTACTTTGTGGCGACCACCAGCTTTAAACCAATCAAACAAGTTAATAAAGTAACGCTGCATGTCACCTTTATCTGAACGAGGATCAGATTCGGTTACATTCGAAGTACACTCTTTTGATTGTGCGTTAACGCGAACTTCATTCCATCCATTTGCCCAGAAATTATCAGGGCACGATAGGATTGATGGATACATGGAGTTCCCCATGAACACCACCTTACCCTTACCTATCTCACCAGCCCCCACAAAAGGCAACCCATAAGTAGCGGTATCATCCTTAACTGTTGGTACATTAGGCATCGACACATCTTTGTATTCTGCGATATAAGGTTTACCTTCTCGTGTCCAAGCTTGAGCACTATCAAACGGAATTAATCGGTTAATGTCATTACGATCCATCATGACAGGAAAGGCACGGTTCGACAGGTTTAATACGCGATTACCACGAACCCAGCCTGTCGCACCATAGCCACCTTGGTTATCATGAAACACATGAAACGTTTCTACATTATTAAAAATGGAATTTAAAGAATCTGTAACGTATGTGCCATTACTTAACGTCGAATAAACTGTAGGTGACTTAACCTTATAATCACTCGCATTATTCTTTAGTTTTGCATCAATAATTGACGTTAATCCTGACTCAAATTGACTATTGAACTCATTAGGCACGTACTTATCCGTCGTCCCTTCAATCAAGCCACCATTTGGCAATCGAAAATTAATCAATTCATTAATCACGTTAGGGTACTCAGAGAAAACATCTGTGACATTTTCACTAATAACTAAGCTATCACCGCTCACATCACCATAACGCTCAAGAAGCGATTGAATGTTATTTTTTGTTACTGCATTATCAGTCACATCGGTAATTTTATACGATAGTTTATTCCCTTTAATCGCACCAAACTCAAACGTATCAATACCAAAAGTTAGTTTATCACCCCAAACATATTTAAACGAACCATCTTCACATGAACCATCTTCACAGACGCCAGTAACACCTCTCGAGTTATCAGAGAAAAAACTAACTCCATTTAATGCTTTACCATTAATATCTGTCAATTTACCAACAGTTAAGATTTGGTTTTCTACGCTTGGCTTGTAGACGTACGTTTCTTCTGCACTTGCAGAAACAAAATCTGAATTAAGATCAGGGCTAACACCTTCAGACTCTTCTGGTTTCACATTAGCATCGACATGCGAGCTCGGCGCTTTATCAACTTCATCAGTGGCTTCACTTTCAGTTTGCTGATCTTTTAACTCCACAAATTCAGTTACTGCGGCGTTATCATCAAGTATCAAATAGATATCTTGAATATCGATTGAGTCAAACTCTGTTAAACAGATAGTGTTATCTACATCACATGAGTTAATCGATTGCAGAACTTTAGTCACGTTTTCGCCATGCTGCTCTACAAGGTTAAATGAATGCTCAACCTTATCAGAAGGGCTTGCTACACGAGAAACATTCGGAATTGGTGCCGTAAAAGAGCCAAGCTGTACTGTACCCAATTGACAATCAAAAGATCGCCCCTGACCGATCTCAAAAGTACCGTCTGTGAGTTCTTCACCATCACAAATCAATTCACCTTTAAGAACTTGACCACCCGCCGTCAATTTACCAAAATAAGTGACTGGTTCTGGATCCGGAGTTGGCTCTGGCGGAATAATATCTGTCGGCGGAATAGTTTCAGGCTTAGTCGACGTACCTCCACCCAACTCTATACTTTCTTGATTACAGCCAGTAAGCAGCATTGATACCAACGATGCTAATAATAATTTCTTACTCATAATTCAACCTTTTAGAAGTGCTGAAACTAAACGTTCAGTTCACTAAGATCGAAACATACCATATTTATTTTCACCAATTCTCAAAAATAATACAGAAATAGAATAAGAATCATGAAAGAGAATCTAGTTTACATTTAATTCATGAATAATATGAAGTTAATTTCCACTATGTATATAAATCACTCAGAATAACCAATGAATTATTAATAATTTACTAAATTTCAGACAAAAAAAAAGCCAGCCTAACTAGGCTGACCTTCTTAATACTTTAAAGCAGGTTTAGAGATTAAGCATATACAGGTAGACGCTTACAAATTTCTAATACTTTCGCTTTAGTTGCTTCGATAACTGACTCATCACCCATGTTGTCTAGAATGTCACACATCCAGCCCGCAAGGTTTTTTGCATCTTCTTCAGAGAAACCACGGCGAGTAATTGAAGGAGAACCAACACGGATACCTGAAGTAACAAACGGGCTACGTGGATCGTTTGGTACAGAGTTCTTGTTAACGGTAATGTTAGCTGAACCTAGTGCCGCATCTGCTTCTTTACCAGTGATGTCTTTGTCGATTAAATCAACTAGGAACAAGTGGTTCTCAGTAGAACCAGAAACGATGTTGTAACCACGAGCAAGAAACTCTGCAACCATCGCTTTTGCATTAGCAACAACGCGCGCTTGGTATTCTTTAAATTCTAGCTCTAGTGCTTCTTTAAATGCAACCGCTTTACCAGCGATAACGTGCATTAGAGGGCCACCTTGACCACCAGGGAATACAGCTGAATTTAGTTTCTTATAAAGGTCTTCCCCTTCATTAGAAAGGATAAGACCACCACGAGGACCAGCAAGCGTTTTATGAGTTGTTGTTGTCACTACGTGAGCATGTGGTACTGGGTTAGGGTAAACACCAGCAGCAATAAGACCTGCTACGTGAGCCATATCTACGAAGAAGTAAGCGCCAACTTTATCTGCGATTTCACGCATACGAGCCCAATCACATACTTGAGAGTAAGCAGAGAAACCACCAATGATCATTTTAGGTTTATGTTCTACTGCTAGTGCTTCCATTTCTTCATAGTCAATTTGACCAGCTTCATCAATACCGTAAGGAATGATGTTATAAAGCTTACCAGAGAAGTTTACTGGAGAACCGTGAGTTAAGTGGCCACCGTGAGCAAGGCTCATACCTAACACGGTATCACCAGCGTTTAGTAATGCCATGTAAACTGCGTTGTTCGCTTGAGAACCAGAATGTGGTTGTACGTTTGCGTATTCAGCACCAAACAGTTCACATGCACGATTAATAGCCAGTGTTTCTACTTTATCAACGAACTCACAGCCGCCGTAGTAACGCTTACCAGGGTAACCTTCTGCATATTTGTTTGTTAGTTGTGAACCTTGAGCTTCCATCACTCGTGGGCTAGTGTAGTTTTCAGAAGCAATCAGCTCGATATGCTCTTCTTGACGTACTGTCTCTTCCTGGATTGCTGCAAACAAGTCTGCATCGTAATCTGCAATGTTCATATCACGCTTAAGCATCTGTATCTCCTGACTCAGATAAATATAAAACCCAAAAATAGCCCAGCGACGCAAACGATTACGTCACTAGTCTTAACTGCAACGTATTCTACATAATTTGATCTGGATCAGATACCCTAAATAGTACTTTTCTTTGTTATTTCTGTTGAGGATTGCTCATTATCAACATGAATGAGACTCAAGAAGTGTCAATATTGAGCTTTACACTATGTAAAGGGTTTACTACAAAATCACTGCCATATTTATCTATCAACAATTGCATAAATTGAAAATCACACTATTCTTGCGGGCATTATTTTGTTGGTATTAGTTAATAGACTTATTGTTATGAAAAAAATAAAACACACGCACAAGGAAGATGTCATTGCTATCCTGACTGGCACCTTTCTCGTTTCTCAAGGCGTTTTCTTTTTACAGGCGGCACAATTACTTACAGGCGGCACAACGGGTTTGGCTTTATTAATCAGCCAAATGAGTGGTATCAGCTTTGGTATTTTATACTTTTTATGTAACTTACCGTTTTACGCCTTAGCTTGGCAGAGATTTGGAAAACGTTTTGCATTAACTAGTCTAATTTCTGGTGCTCTTGTTTCTATCATGACTGACCATTTGAATATGATGATATCTGTTGATCATATCAATGATATTTACTGCGCTATTGCTGGTGGATTATTGATGGGGTTAGGTATGTTGATCTTATTTAGACATCGTTCTAGCTTGGGTGGATTTAATGTTTTGTGCCTATTTATCCAAGAAAAATTTGGTATTTCAGTTGGTAAAGTTCAGATGGCGATCGACTTCTGTATTTTAAGTGCCTCTTTCTTTTTTATTACGCCGTCGCTATTGGTGATTTCGGTTCTTGGCGCCATTGTATTAAATATTGTTCTTGCTATGAATCACAAACCTAATCGTTATATTGTGGTTTATGGTTCGTAGTTGATAAACGAACATTAGTGATAAAAATGGCCACGTCTAATTAAAGTACGTGGCCATTTTTATTCAAAATCTGTTTATTTCATTACCATACAATTCTTTAGTACCTCTCGGCCAAGCTCTAACCTTGCCTCATCTCCTTTCCCAAGAAAAGTAATTGCAGTACTCACATCCTGCATCCCATCATCAGAAATATACTTCATACCCGACGCTGATACTGCACGTTTCAATGCATAATCTTCTTTTGGTAACTGTAATAATGCTTTATCTTCATTGAATGTGATTTGAAAATTTCGCCCCTCTTCACATTGATAATGTACCGGTTTTGCAGTTCCCATGTCTGGCATTTGTGATGAACAACCAGCCAATACTCCAAAGGCAATCAATACGAGTAATTTTTTCATAATATCCTCAATTCTTTTTTATTAACTATAGGATAAAACAAGTAAAAAAAAGATGTTCCAAAAAAGATATTTATTTATATAAATGACAAGCAACTTCATGACCTGCATTATTTAAAATCTTTCTTTGTGGTTCCTCTTTAAAACATTGCTTTTCTGCTTTTGGACACCTTGTAGAAAATCGACAGCCTTTGGGAGGGTTAATTGGTGATGGTACATCGCCAGTCAAAATAATGCGTTTTTTCCCCCTGAATCTAGGATGAGAAACAGGTATAGCGGATAATAATGCTTCGGTATAAGGATGCTTAGGAAAATGATAAAGCGTCTCTGAGTCGCCATATTCCACTATTTTACCTAAGTACATTACCGCAACTTTATCTGAAATATGCTTAACCACCGAAAGATCGTGAGCAATAAAAATTAATGCTAAATTCATCTCTCGTTGTAAAGCTAATAATAAATTCACAATTTGCGCTTGAACAGATACATCTAATGCAGATACTGACTCATCACACACAATTAACTTTGGTTTCAATGCTATAGCTCTAGCAATTCCAATACGTTGTTTCTGCCCACCAGAAAACTCATGAGGATAACGGGTTGCAGCACTTATTGGTAAGCCCACTTTTATCAATAGCTCTTCTACCCACTGTTTGCGTTCTTCTTTTGTCCCAACATTATGAATAACAAAAGGTTCCTCTAAGATCATTTCAATAGTATGACGAGGATTTAATGATTCTGTTGGGTCCTGAAAGATAATCTGTATCTCTTGACGAAGTGAGCGCATTTCTTTATTGCCTAAATGAGTAATATCCTGCCCTTCAAAAAAAATACGCCCGGAAGTTGGCTCAAATAACTTCAGAAGGCTACGACCTAATGTACTTTTTCCACAACCAGACTCCCCCACAAGCCCAAGCGTTTCACCTTTATTAACACTCAGTGAAACTCCATCAACCGCATGAACCACATAACCCTTATTAAAGATCCCTTTACCTGAGTAAAAATACTGTTTGAGATCATCAACACTCAACAATTCACTCATTTTATCTCCTCAGTACTGATCGATAATGCATTACTAAAATGACAACTCACTTGGTGTAATAAGCTGATTTCGCTCATCATAGGTACTTCCGACTCGCATTTCTCTTGCTTGTATTTACAACGAGTTGAAAAACGACAACCGCTTGGCATTTCACTTAAGGAAGGTACGGTACCTTGGATGGTTTCAAGCTCTGTTTTTGGCTGAAGACTCAAGCTAGGCATTGAGGACATTAGTCCTTTTGTATATGGGTGACTAGGGTTATCAAATAATTCAAAAATACCAGCTTGTTCAGCTACCCTTCCTGCATACATCACGACTACTTCATCACATATTTCAGCAACAACGCCTAAATCATGAGTAATAAAAATAATCGACATACCCGTTTCATCTTGCAGTTTTTTCATTAACTCTAAAATCTGAGCTTGGATAGTCACATCTAGTGCAGTCGTTGGCTCATCACAAATCAAAATATCAGGCTCACAAGCAAGAGCTATTGCTATCATGACTCGTTGGCGCATACCACCAGATAGATTATGTGGATATTCGTGCAATCGCGTTTCTGGTGAGGGCATTCCTACTTTTTCAAGCATTTCAATTGAATATGCTAAACGCTGTTTTTTATCTAAATCAGGACGATGAAGCTCTAATACTTCATTAATTTGCTTTCCAATGGTATGTACAGGGTTTAATGCTGTCATGGGATCTTGGAAAATCATTGAAATACGGTTACCTCGCATTTCATATAATTTATCGGTACTTAATTGAACCAGATCGATATCTCCGTATAAGATACGACCACCAACCACATTACCGTAAGGCTTAGGCAGTAAGCCCATAATAGACATGGACGTGACGCTTTTTCCGCAGCCCGATTCACCAACAATCCCAATAGTTTTACCTTTAGGTACTTGAAAACTCACACCATCAAGCACTCGAACTGTTCCTTCGTCCGTTTGAAACTCTGTCACTAGATCTTCAACGGCTAATACAACTTTTCTTTCCATATGCTTCTTCACTATTTTTATTATACCAATGTAACTAATTAGATGATCTATTTATTACGCAGAAAAATCACTTAAGAGTAAGGCAAAAAATCTTATAAGTAGTTATTCTACAAGAATAATTTTTAACGCAACTATTGAGTGATTTAACCAGTAATAATGATTAGATAATTAATGGAATTGGTATTATTATTTTCTAGCTAAGAGATCCCTCTCCTAGCCATTAATTTATAAGAATAAGCGCTACAGCTTATAGGTTTCATCAATAATAATGACTGGTTCAAACGTTTTATCTGACTTCATTGCCGCTTTAGTTTCTTTCTTGGTTTTTTCATCAATCCAAAAAGTACTGAAGGTTTGAGAGAATCCCCAACCATGAAATAAATATCCCGTCTGCTTCGTTGCTATTTGCTCTGGTAATTTAATCCAACGCCAATAACCCGCACGAGCATAAGGCACCATATAGCCCGGAACTATCACGTTTGCATCAGCTATAACTTGCTGGATCTCACGAGATAGTGCTTGTTTTTTTTCAATATCAAACTCATTTTTGAATGAAATGATTAACGCATCTAACTCAGGTGAAGAAAAATTAGTAAAGTGATTGGTTTGTGGTTTATTGGCATTATCTGAGTGAAAGTATTCCCAGTAAGCGGGGATCTCTCCGGTTCCCATATTATGGAAGGAAATATCATGTTTTTTCTCAAGTACATATTTAAACATACTCGATCCATCAATCAGGTTAAGCTCAAGATCTAATCCTGCTTGTTTTGCTTGTTCTTTTAATACAGCAACTCGTGGGGTAAAGGATTGTTGAGAGTACGTCACTGCAAAACTTAACCGTTCACCATTATCATTAACTCGAATACCATCAGAACCTACCGTTTTAAAACCTGCTTTTTCAAAGTGTCCAATCGCTTTTTTTGCATCGAACTTAGGCGCTTTTAATTCCGTATTATCATAACCAGGGTGACCAAACCCCATGCCATTTGGCTTACGAGAATAATCTCCTCGTAACACCTTCTCTATCATCATGTCAAAATCCGTCGCATACATAATGCCTTGACGAACATTGATATCATCCAGCATAGGTTTTGAGGTATTTAACCACAAGCCACCAGCACCAACCGCAGCTTGGTTATATACCCACGCTTTTTGGATATAGCCTTTTTGGTAATTTTTCCCTTCCGATTTTTCATGCCATAAATCAGGACGCACTAAATCAAACGTATCTAAATTACCTTTTTCAAAATGCTTTAACGCAATGTCCGCATCACGGATCACTTTGATATTAATTTTCTCTACGTTATAACGGTTTTGATTGTATTTATTCTCATAGCCCCACCAATCTTTACCGACATGTTTAAAGGTAATATTCTTCCCTTTTTTAATTTTATCTATGTAGTAAGGCCCTGTTACAGGCTCTGGTTTAAAGTTATATTTACGGACGAATTTATCATCAATGCCATCATTATTTTCATCGATTTTAGGCTCACCGTAGAAGTGTTTAGGACGGGGCATTAAGTTGGTATAGGCGATAAGCTCATCACGATTTCGAGCTTTTGCTGACACGATTGCGATAGTGTGTTTATCAAACGTAATAATATCTGCAATATCATTAGTAAAGAAATCGTTGTACCAAGGTGCAACAATGTCAGTTGAGCGCATTAATTTAAGCATGAACTGATAATCGTCCGCAGTAACGGGCTTGCCATCACTCCATGTAGCTTTTGGGTTTAACTTAAAGTAGACGGTTTTATTATCGTCGCCAAACGCCCATGATTGAGCAAGGCCTGGTAACCATTCATTGGTATTAGGGTGTTTAATTAACGGTGGTAAGTTAGCTTCTAAAATCCATGCTCTGAATGATCCATTAGAATCAGGCCCTACTGTTCTAAAAGTCTGTGGAAAACTTAATGTATAGGTCCGAAAGGTACCACCAAATGTAGCTTGAGAAGACGCAAACGTTGGCGCGCTATCATTTGTTTTCCATTCAAGATTGGCTGGAAGATCGGCCGAAAATACATTTATACTGAATAAAGCGGCAGTTGATGCTGACAGCAATACCAGTCTCTTTTTTATCGTCATAAATCCCTTCCTATTTTTATTATTCATTCCATTAAACGATTAAGTAGAACTACTCATATCGAGTATGTTTCTTAGGGTCAAAAGCTTCACGTATCCCCTCCCCAATAAAAGTCACCATAATTAATACAGTAACAATAGCAGTCACAACCGAAGTAGCGATCCAAGGTGAATCTAAATTAGATTTACCTTGTTGCAATAGTTCTCCCCAACTTGGCGTCGGAGGCATAAGTCCTAACCCTAAATAATCTAATGCTGTTAGTGCTGTGATATTAGCAACAATAGTGAATGGTGCTAATGTCACGATCATGACCATGGTATTAGGCAAAATATGATGAAATAAAATACGAGAATTAGACGCACCTAGCGCTTTCGCTGCCATCACATATTCTCTGGATTTTTCTTTATAGGTCATGGTTCGCATATACCATGTCATTCCCATCCAACCAAACATAACGTTAATTAAGGTAAAGAGCATAAAGCTTGGTTTCATTATCGAGACTAAAATCATGATGACGTATAAAAATGGCACCATAGACCAAATTTCAATAAAGCGTTGGAAAAATAGATCGAACTTTCCACCAAAGAAACCCATCGCACAGCCAACAGAGACCCCTATCGCATACGAGATCACTAACGTAATCAGCGCAAAGCCCATCGCAATCCTAAAACCATAAGTCAGGCGCGATAAAATATCTCGTCCAATGGTATCTGTGCCTAGGTAATGTTTTCCTTCGATACTTGGCTCTGTCGGTGGAAAATCGCCAGAGAAATCTTGCTCATAAGGGTTCCAAGGCACTATTGGCATAATGACAAAATTGCCTTCGCTCTCTTGTTCAAACTTAAGCTGCAATTCTCTGTAATTGGTTTCATGAGCATACCCTAAGCCAAAGGTGTCTCCTGATTTCACATCACCATACGTCGGGAAATGCCACTGACCTTGGTAGCTAACAAGTAAAGCTCGGCTGTTAACAAAAACTTCAGCAAAAATCGATAGTACCAATAGCAAAGATAAAATAAGAAAAGACCAATAACCGCGTTTTATACCTTTAAATCGTTGAACTTTCTTTTGCGTTAATGGACTTAAATTTAAAATAGACAACATAATTAAGCTCCAAATTTAACGCGCGGATCAACCGCAGCAACACAGATGTCAGATAAGATATTACCTAACATCAACATGGTGGCATTAATGGCAAACAATCCCATAACTACTGGGTAATCACGTTCCATTATCGCTTCATAACCTAGTAATCCAATACCATCAATATTGAAAATAACCTCGATCAAAAATGACCCTGTCATAAAGAACATTAATGAATTACCAAAATGACTTGCTACAGGAATTAAGCTATTTCGCAATGCGTGCTTACGTACTGCTTTTTTAAACGGCAACCCTTTTGCAATGGCAGTACGCACGTAATCCGACGCAAGGTTTTCCATTAGGTTGTTTTTCATTGTCATGGTAAGTAAAGCAAAATCACCAATCAAATAACAAAATAGAGGCAACACCGCATGCCACATAATGTCTTTTATTTGCTCAAAAACTCCGAAGTCATCAAAGTCATCACCAACAAAGCCTCCCATTGGAAACCATTCTAATTGGTAACTGAATAAGCTAATCAAGAAAACACCAATCACATAGCCCGGCAAAGCAAAACCAACAAAAATCGCAATGGAAGAAGTAGAATCAAGAATGGAACCATGCTTTAAGGCTTTAAGATAACCAAGAGGAATAGAGATCATATAACTAAGTAGAAAGGTCATTCCCCCATAAAAAAGAGAGACAGGTAAGCGCTCAGCTATCATGTCCCATACTGGCTCGTAATAACGGGTCGATTCACCTAAATCAAGAACGACTAACTTAGTTAACCAATCATAATAGGCTTCAAATACGGGTTTATCTAAGCCGTAGAAAGCATTTAGCTCAGCGATTTGCTCTTCAGATAAGGCATTATTACCATCAGTAACACTGCTAGTACCACCAGTTTCTGAAGCTCCTTGCATTTGTAAGCTGAGTAACATGCGTTCAACTGGGCCACCCGGTACAAATCGAGTTAGGGCAAAGATAAGTAAGGTAATACCGATAAAGGTAGGGACAACCAATAAAAGTCGTCTGAGTAGATAAGATATCATCCGTGACTATTGCTCCATATCCTTCGACAAACTCCGTTGCCTATTATTTTTATAATAATTTTATTAACTTAGCTCAATGATTAAGTAACTACAAAGCTAAGACTTGATAATGTAATAGAGTTAACAGTTTGCAGAATAGTGAGGGGATAAGGAAGGGAAAGGCTGTTTTTTGATACAATTGTTATAAAAGTGTCACAAAGTAAACCTCATTGGATTAGATTATCCAAACAAGGAAATTAAAGAATGTTTTAACGCAAAAATTACTCAAAAGGTATTGCTGTCAAATGAGCGAGTATATCTTGTTGTTGTTTTTCAGTTAATTGGTCCCACGTATTTACGGTATCATCTAGCTGATCATGTTGAATTGGTAATTTTTTTGTCGTTTCTAAATCTGAAACCATACTGTTACTTGTATCTAACGTATTCATATAAACCACCTCTTCCTTAAATGCTTACTAAATAAGTGTAAGTAACCTTATGTAAAATTGCCTTATAAATATACAGGCAAACAACCTTAACTTTGAGACAAGTCTAAAAAAGGCACTCATTGTTTTTACCATGAGTGCCATTAGTATGCATTACTTTTTTACCCTACTTAGACCAGTTCACCAGCCCCTTTTAGAGATTGTTCACTATTTTCGACTAAAATAGCGGTCGCGGTTTTTTTCAAGTTTTCCCAATCGACATCATCAACATCAATGCCGTGTCGCCATGCATTCTCTTGTGTTGAACTTAATTCCGCGGAATCGATATGAATACTGTATCCTTCAGATAGTGCCATTACATTGAAATCTCTTACAGATAATTCAATTGTCATATCATTAAGGTAACCACTGTTTAGATCTATTTTATCGGATAAGAATAATTCAGGAGCCACACACCCTCGATTCAAGACATATAAAGTTCGCTTAGGGCTCGTACCGTTTTCCCAATGAGCTTTACAGGCAATACCTTTCGCAGCCAACTTTACTAATTCACTGTAAGCTAACCAACGGTTATGGCATTTTTTAAGTGTGATCGTTAAGGCTTTTTTCTCTACCATTTTTTCAATCGCATAATCAACGATGACAGGCAAATGACAAGCCACACTGCAACCGTGTAAGTCCACCACTAAGTTCCCTGAGTTGGACATTGTAATATCTACAGGGCAATCTTCTTCAGCAGTTAAAAACTTGGTCGCATTATTAAAATGCCTAACGCCATTGAGACCAACCATTTGCAGGTCTGCCACCATGTTAGCAATGATATCAGCCTCTCCACAGGTACGTCTCATCCCCAGAAATGCCTTATTAGTTACTGCAACTAACTCATTATGTGAAACGATCATTCGCTTTCTCCTTCGGCTGGCAATAATGGGAACAGCCATTCACCATCATTAATCTCATCGAGCAATGGCGCACCTTGAAAAAACGTAACTCTAACCCAGCGATCTGAGCGAGGATCAAATTTTGTCGCACCAAACACCGCTAATTTACAGCGTAATAAATGCATAGGTAAAGACGACTTATGTAGTACATTCATTTGAATATCCCCCATTGCCTTATGCCCTAATGTCCACACTCTTCGTGCAATGGCACGGTACTTAGGATGCTCAACCAAAAACTCAGCCAATGATAACGTCTTATCACATTTCAATAGCGAATGGTAAAGGCGATAAACCTGTCGACCAATGTCTAATGGCAACTCTCTGTCCTCTCCCTTTTCTTGCCCTCTAACCCCTAACCGTGGCTCTTCTTTATCTTGTGAGCGATACCAAAACCAGTAGTTATTCTCTGGTTTAGTAAAATCAGTGCCGATTGCCCATTGATAACAACCCTCTATGATTATCTGCAAATCTTGCACTTTCTTCCCACTCGGTAGAGAAAGCGTTTCACTACAGTTCATTTGCTCTTCAAATCTATCGACTAATTCTGGATGAATTTCCATTAAGCAAGACAGAAGAATCTCTTGTGCTTCTAAGCTCATATTATGAGCTTGAGTGACTACATCCTCCCAAGTTGAACTGAGAGCAAGTACATTATCTAAATTGTTCACAAACTCTTTTAATTCAGACACTGCAATATGATTAAGGTTATCTTGAACTTCATTAATAGTAATAACCTGCTCTAAGTGCAGCACTGCTTTTTTCAATAAATAATCCAGAGGTGATTTCTTATTCAGTGACACTCTGTGATGAAGAACCTCAGCCAAAGCTATTTCACGAGCAAACATCCACTGATCTACAATACAAGGATGATTAATTAAATACGGTGCCATCCCTAACCCCGTTGCATTACCAACACCAAGATAACGTTGTAATTCAGGCTGTAAACTAATTGCCTTCTCGCCACCTTGCTCTGTCGCAAGGTAATGCACCCAATCCAAACTAAATTGGCGCAGCATATAAACCGCACACATTTGCGCGCTAAACGATTGATTAAAATCAGTGTTATTCTCTAATAATTTAAAATCAGCAATACCAAATTTGCCATTACCATAAACAGCTGTTGTACGTAGGATATACCCTACCTCTGCCAACTCTTTCTGATTAGGTTGTTCACCTTTTGCTAAGTGAGAAACCAGATGGTCAAAGACTCGAACACTTTTATTTGCTCTTGCTAATACCAGTACATTATTTGGGTTTCGCCCTGCCTCTTGCAGCGGTACATTCTCTCTTAATCTGCTTAACAACGTCACATCAACATCACCAAGAACTAAGGCAAAAGTAACATCCCACTTTTCGGCAATAACACGGTCATTCCGCTCTTCATCCGCTATTTCATCACAAAATACCACTAAGTGATAAACATCATGTGGAGTCACTAATTTATAAATAACATGCCCAAAACCTTGCGGTGATAACAGCCATTCATGCTTAGTCACTTGCCAGTGTTGTTGTGCCATTTTTCTAATTAGGCTACGAACAAAACTGATCCTATTTTGATGCATTGCACCTAATCTTTCTGGTGCCATTACAATTTTAGGTTTACGCAGATGAGTTTCAGCGTACGTTGAACGATGTGCATCCATGTTGCTCACCACCATTTCTCGTTATAATTATATTGATAGGTAGCTCTTTTATTAGAGCCAGATAGAGTGATGTTTCCACCACTCAATTCACGTTATTGATGTTGTTTATAGACCTTGCTCTTTGGCCATTTTCATTGCTATCTGTGGTGCGTTCCACAATGAAGGCAAGAGAACCAAAGAGACAGGAACCGCGGTGATAACAATGAAGGATTGCAACGCTGAAATACCACCAGACCCTAAGGAAATTAAAATCAATGCGGTTACCCCCATCATCACCCCCCAAAAAGTTCGGATAATGGCATTAGGTTCGGTCTCACCACTGATCACTACGCTAATGGTGTACGTCATTGAGTCACCCGTTGTTACAATGAAAATAGTGGTTAAGATAAGAAATAAGATAGATATCAGCATTGGCATTGGCAGCTGAGATGTCACTGCAAGCAGAGCGCCCGGTAAATTAAACCCTTCAAAAGCTGAACTAACACTACCCGGGTTAGTGATTTCAAATGCGAGTCCAGAACCACCAACAATGGTGAACCAAAAACACGTCACTAACGGTGCAACAATACAGATCATCGATACTAACTGACGAATACTTCGACCACGTGAGATACGCGCAATAAAGATAGCCATCATTGGTCCGTATCCTAGGAACCATCCCCAGAAAAAGACTGTCCACCAACTTAACCATTCTTCATCGCCACGATATGTCGCCATTGGTATGAAGTTATCAATCATGCTACCAACGCCTTGAATATAACTATTCACAATGAAGTCAGTTGGACCAAAAATAAGGATATAAAGCATAAGTGCAGCGGCTAAAATTACGTTATATCGACTTAACATTTGCATGCCGCGGTTCAAACCACTTAATGCTGATAAGGTATATAATGCAATCGCAAATAATATGATAATGAACTGTGTGGTAAACCCATCAGGAATATCAAACAACGCGTTTAACGCATAGCTCACTTGTAAACCTAAGAAGCCAATTGGACCTATAGTTCCCGCAGCAACAGCGACAATACAACATGCATCAATCAATGCCCCAGTGTGCCCCTTAAGTACACGCTCACCAAAAAGAGGATAAAGAAGAATTCTCGGTTTAAGAGGCAAGCCTTTATTATAATGAAGGTGCATAACAACAATGGAAGTTAAACCACCCACTATCGCCCAGGCTAAAAACCCCCAATGCATAAATGACTGTGACAGTGCATTTACGGCACCTTGCTGAGCGCTCTCTTGAATACCATATAATGGCGGTGCATTAACAAAGTGTGCTATTGGTTCAGCTGCGGCCCAAAATACCCCACCACCAGCAAGTAAAGTACAAAAGATAATAGCAACCCATCGAAAGCCATCCATTTCAGGTTTATCGATCCCCCCCAGTATTACTCGCCCGGTACGCCCTACTGCAAGCCCAAGAGCAATTAAAAATGTCAGTAATAAAAGTAACTGCCAGTAAGGACCAAATATTTTCACGGCCCACGAAAAGCCAGTATTTACAACGGTTGATAATAACTCTCCATCAACCAATGCAAGTAAAACAAATAGAGCGATAAAACCACCGCTATACCATAAAGCAGGGTTATCAAGCCCTAACTTTTCAGATGTTGATTCTTTACTTTGTAGTGTTGAGGTTTTAGTTTCCTTTTTTATCGTATTTTTGTTTGACTCTTTCACGCTATTGGCTAAATCAGACATACTCTGACTCCAGAAGTTGCTTTGCAGCTGCAAAGGTGTATTTACCACCTACCCTGTTATTTTTGTATTGAGTAGGCTGCTCCATGTATGGGTCCGCTTTACGAAATAGGCTCTAGTCCTTGTTGTAAAAAGTTAAACCAGTTTTCACCTAGTATTTTCCCCGCTTCAGATTCACTGAACCCGTGACGCATTAATCCATTGTAAATATTTTCCATCCCAGCACTTCCACAAAACCAAGGGAGCGCATCTGGCCACCCTGAATTACTCGCTGAACCTTCACCATAATTCATCGCTTTTGACCAACGACCATTACGCATCCACTCCAACACTTCTTGTGGTTGGTTTAGGCACAAATCACTACCAATACCTAAATGATCTATCCCCACCATATCGGCCGTTTTCGCGACCATTTGGCAAAAGTCATTTAATGAACACTGACTGCCGTTTGGTAGGTGAAATGGATACAAACTAAAACCAAGTAAGCCACCACGCTCTGCCAATGCTTTAATTACTGTGTCTGATTTATTACGTAATGCATCATGAGCAAAAGAAGGGTTGGCATGACTAATACAAATAGGACGTGACGATAAATCAATCGCTTCAAGGGTTGAGCGCTCTGCACTGTGAGACATATCAACGATCATCCCTACACGATTCATCTCTTCAATCACTTGCTGACCAAAACGAGTAATACCAGTATCATTTTTTTCATAACATCCCGTCGCGAGTAGGCTTTGGTTGTTATAGGTCAATTGCATGATCAACAACCCTTGCTGACGCATGACCTCAACTAAACCAATTTCATCTTCAATGGGAGAGCAATTTTGTGCGCCAAAGAAAATACCGACTTTGCCTTCCGCTTTTGCAGCTTCAATATCAACCATCGAATAAATAGGCATGATTAAATCTGCATTTTGCTCAAAGCGTAAGTTCCACTCTGCAAAACGACTCAAGGTTTCACGTGCGTTTTCGTGGTACACCATGGTGGCGTGAACCGCAGTAATCCCACTGGCTTTTAAGGTTTGAAAATATTCTCGATCCCAATTGCAATACTGCAATCCATCGATAACAATCCGTTGTTGATACATAAATCACTCCTTATTTCATTTCGGTTTCATCTAGTTGAGTAGATTTTCCATCCATTTTAATAAGGACGTTGGTAGGCCGTTTTCACAACCGTATAAAACTCTTTTGCGTACTGGCCTTGCTCACGAGGGCCAAAGCTTGATTCTTTACGCCCACCAAATGGCACATGATAGTCCGTACCCGCGGTAGGCAAATTCACCATCACACACCCAGTTTGAGCTTGTTGTTTAAACAATGAACTCGTGCGTAAACTTTGAGTAATAATGCCACCCGTTAAACCAAAGCGAGTATCGTTAGTCGTTGCAATTGCTTCTTCTAAATCAGACACTCGGATCACGCTTGCCATCGGAGCAAAGACTTCTTCTTGGTTTACTTCCCACTTATTATCGGTGTTAATAAATAGCGTTGGAGACATGTAATAACCATCATATTCAAGATTTAAACGCTCACCACCAAATGCCAATTCAGCACCACTTTGGCGTGCATTTTCTATCCAGCCAAAGTTTGCATCCAATTGATTACCATCAACCACTGGGCCCATGAAGATGCTATCTTCTAATGCGTGACCTACTTTTAATTCACTCATACGTTTAATTAGCGCTTCAACGTACGCATCATGAATACCGTCCATCACAACTAAACGAGATGACGCTGTACATTTTTGACCAGCACCAGAAAAAGATCCTGCAATGGTTGCTTCAACCGCAATTTGAATATCGGCATCATCGGCAATCACTAACGCATTTTTACTGCCCATTTCTAACTGACAACGCACAAAATTTGGTGCAGTTGCCGCTGCCACTTTACGTCCTGTATCTACAGAACCAGTAAAGCTCACACCATTAATTTCTTTTGAATTGATTAATGCATTGCCCACTTGAGAACCGTTGCCTAATACCAGATTAAACGTTCCTTCTGGTAAACCTTGACGATGAATAATCTCAGTAAGGGCCACGGCGCTTGCAGGGGTAAGATTGGCAGGTTTCCAAATAACACTATTGCCAAACGCGAGAGCTGGAGCTATCTTCCAAGCCGCGGTTGCCGTTGGGAAGTTCCAAGGAGAAATCACCGCAATCACACCGACGGCTTCACGCGTTACCTCAACAGAAACACCCGGTCTTACTGAATCGGCACTGTCCCCAATTTGGCGTAGTACTTCTGCTGCAAAGTACTGGAAGAATTGACCTGCACGATAAATCTCACCACGACCTTCCATAAAAGGTTTACCTTCTTCACTTGAAAGCAAACGTCCTAGTTCATCACAACGTGCAATTAGCTCATCACCAATCGCTTGCAGTACCGCTTGTTTGCGCTCTAGTGGTGTTTTTTCCCACTGTGGTTGCGCTTTTTTTGCGGCTGAAATTGCGTCTTGAACTTGGCTTTCACTTGCTTGAGCAAAATGGCCTAAATGCTGCGTAATATCTGATGGGTTAATATTGGCAATCGTACTGATACCAGATTGCCATTCACCACCGATGTATAATGATTTCTCTGCTTGAATATTTAGTGTTTGAACTGTCATGCTATCTTCCTTGTTCTAAGATTATTGCTTTTAAAAATAAGCAATAAAAAACGAATTCTTTAGTATTTAATAAGGTAAAGCGTTGGGCTTATTCTGATCCGACTGTGGCATAAACAACAAATTCAACGAGCATTTCTTCTCGAGCTAACCCTGCAACAATCATTGCTGCACGGTTTGGATAAGGTGCACTAAAGTACTCTGCGTACACTTTATTTACAGTGGCTAAGTACTCTCTATCAGTGACACAAATTAATACCTGCAAAACAGAATCTAAAGACTCACCAGCACACTCTAAGGTATGAACTAAGTTGTCTAGTGTTTGGCGTGCTTGTGCTTCAATGCCGCCGTCAACAACCGCACCAGATTGGTCAATTGGGATCTGAGCGGTATATAAAGTTCCGTTATTTACAATTGCCCACTCAAGTGGCGCTTTAGAGGCAAATAAGTCAGTTTTTATTGAATGCTTTTTCATTTTAGTCTTCACGCTCTCATTCGTCATGTAATAACAATGCTTCAATATGGTTAAATATTGCACATTGACAGATGATAAATCTAACGGTAAATTTTTTACATTCGATAAGAAAAACTTATCACCTTAGTGAGAGTTCGATAAATAAAGGGATGACAGTGAGGTTTAAGGTATGAGCATCAAGCTACAACAATTGAAACACTTTACTTTAGTCGTAGAGGAAGGAGGCTTCCGTGCGGCGTCAAATCGAGCCAATCGCTCTCAAGCTGCATTATCAACGTCGATTAAAGAGCTTGAACGCATTTTAGAACAGCCATTATTTGAAGCTGGAAATAAATCAAAACTCACCCCTTTTGGTGAAATTTGCTTTCCTAAAATCTCACAGTTTTTAGATGTGTATGATCGTTTAAAGAATGATTTACAGGCAGATGCCGCAGGACAACAAGGCCGCGTTCGGATTGCCAGTGTTCCCTCAGTGGCTGCAAAATTAATTCCGAGCGTACTTGGTGCATTCAGCGAGAAATACCCAAACGTAGAAGTCAGTTTGATAGATGATAATGCCGCAGGAGTAGAAGCGAGATTATTGTCTGGAGAGGTAGATCTCGCCTTAGGTAATTATTCACAATTAGAAGAAGAGGCTATTCATTTTACTCCTCTTATTAGCGATCCTATTGGTGTTGTTTGTTTAAAAGATAACCCTATAGCAAATAATCCAGAAGGGATCGAGTGGCAAACTTTACTCGAACAACCTTTTATAAGAAACGGAACATGTACTTTACTCAACTCAACACCGGCTCGTATTCTTAGCGAACAAGCTCTTTATTCTGTTGAAAATATAACCTCATTATTTTCTATATTAGAACTTGGTATAGGAATTACGACATTACCTAAATTGGCCTTTCCAACCAATGAAACACGGTTAGTCTGGATCCCTTTGATTGATCCACCACTAGAACGACAAATTGGCATATTTCAATTAACAGGTCGAACTATTTCCCCTCAGGCACAGCAATTTTATGCTCTCTGTATTCAATATTTAAATTATCAAAAAGAATAAGTAATAAAAAAGCCCACAAACCTAAGTCTGTGGGCTTTCTAAAATAATGTTCGTCAGCTGTATTACTTAAGCAAACAAAAATTTAGGTACATCAGCAATGCTATCAAGAACAGTGGTTGCTAACGCTTCCCCTTCTTCTGTTACTGGCTTACCTGTGCGAACAAGAATACGAGTACCAACACCTGCTGCTTGTGCAGCCATCATGTCTTCTTTCTTGTCACCAATCATCACTGAATTTTCCATGTCGATGTCTAAGAAAGTTTGAGCTGAAATAAACATACCTGGATTTGGTTTACGGCAATCACACACTTCTTTGTATTGTTCTACCGTTGCTTCTGGGTGGTGTGGGCAGTAATAGATACCATCAAAATCGATATCATTTTCAGCAAAGTTCCAATCCATCCACTCTGTTAGTGTTTCAAATTGCTCTTCTGTAAACATACCACGAGCAATGCCTGATTGGTTTGTTACCAATACCAGTAGGTAACCCATGTCTTTGCATTTTTTAACAGCATTAAATACACCATCAATGTATTCAAAGTCATCACGTTTATGAACATAGCCACGATCAACGTTAATCACGCCGTCTCTATCAAGGAATACTGCTGGTTTAGACAAGGTGAAACCCTCTATATAATCAAATCGGTTAATAAAAAATTATCTCACGCTTTTTGCTTCTTAGCATCTTATTTATACGTTTAGCCGTCTAGACGTAAAAATATCTATTGACTTAAATCAATATCCGAAATAGCATCAGTAGGATATCAAAAATGAGAGATTGCTCAGATTTTTTAACCTTTGTTATCTTTCTATTTACACTGGCTTTCTATTTACATTAGCTCCCTATTTTACAAAAATGCAGTTCAAGGCGAATCATGATTGAAATAAACCGCGTTAATAAGGTGTTTTATCAAGGTGCAAAGGAAATTAATGCCCTTAAAGATATTAACCTTCACATTGCCCAAGGCACCATCTTTGGTGTAATAGGCTCATCAGGTGCAGGGAAAAGCACACTGATACGCTGTGTAAACATGCTAGAGAAGCCAACTAATGGTGAAGTGATTGTTGATGGTGTTGATTTAACTAAGCTCTCTTCAAGCGAATTGAGTAAAGCTCGCCGCAATATTGGGATGATCTTCCAACACTTTAATCTTTTAGCTTCACGAACTGTATTTGATAACGTTGCTCTACCATTAGAGTTAGCGGGAAAATCAAAACAAGAGATTAATAAAAAAGTCACTGAATTATTAGATTTGGTTGGCTTAGAAGATAAACATAATACGTACCCAGCTAATTTAAGTGGTGGTCAAAAACAACGTGTTGCGATTGCTCGAGCTTTATCAACAGATCCAAAAGTACTGCTTTGTGATGAAGCAACCAGTGCACTTGATCCAGCAACTACAAAATCAATTTTAGAGCTGATTAAAGATCTAAACCGTAAATTAAACATCACGATCTTAATCATTACTCATGAAATGGAAGTCGTAAAAAGCATCTGTCATGAAGTGGCTATTATCGGTGGTGGTGAATTGGTTGAAAAAGGCATTGTGAGTGATATTTTTGCTCATCCTAAAACCAAACTGGCTCAAGAATTTATTCGTGCAACATTAGATTTATCTATTCCTGATGATTTCAAATCTCGTCTACAAGAAACTTATGTAGAAGGCAGCTACCCTCTCATTCGTTTGGAATTTACTGGTGCGAGTGTTGATGCCCCTGTTATTAGCCAAATATCTCGCGAGTTCGATATTGATATCAGTATCTTAAATGCAGATATTGATTATGCCGGCGGTGTGAAATTCGGCCTTATGTTAGCGGAGTTTTTCGGTAACCAAGAATCAACAGAGCAAGCAATTGCATTCTTACGCAATCATCACGTAAAAGTAGAGGTATTAGGTTATGTCATTTGATGTGATTTCTGCATGGCTTGATTTAAACAGCAAGCTGCTATTAAACGCAACAGGCGAAACCCTTTATATGGTCGCGGTTGCAGGTATTGTTGGCTTTGCTATTGGTATTCCATTGGGCGTTATTCTACATATCACTAAAAAAGGTGGTTTGATGGAAAATACTGCGTTTAACAGCGTACTTGGTGCGATTGTAAACGTGGGTCGTTCGGTGCCTTTCTTAGTATTAATGGTTGCTATTATTCCAGTAACAAAACTGATTGTTGGTAGCTTTATTGGTACTACAGCGGCAATCGTTCCGCTGACTATTGGTGCAATCCCATTTGTGGCTCGTCTGATTGAAGGCGCACTAATTGAAGTACCAAGTGGCTTAGTTGAAGCGGCGCAATCTATGGGTGCAACACCACTACAAATTATTACTAAAGTATTGCTTCCTGAAGCACTACCAACAATCTTAAATGCAGTAACAATCACTCTAGTAACTCTGGTTAGCTACTCTGCAATGGCAGGTACTGTGGGCGGTGGTGGTCTAGGTGATGTTGCTATTCGATATGGTTTCCACCGTTATGATTTAACTATCATGGCAGTGACTGTTGTAATGCTGATTGTTTTGGTGCAAATCATTCAATCTGTAGGTGATGCTTTAGTTAAAAAAGTTGATCACCGTTAATTAAAAAATTTAATGGAATTCATTTTTAAGGAGTAAATAATGAAATTGAACATAAAAACACTGGCAGCAGTTGCAGGCCTAGCATCAACATTAATTCTTACTGGTTGTGGCCAAGAAGAAGCAAACACCAATCTAATTAAAGTAGGTGTAATGGCGGGTGCTGAAGCGCAAGTTGCAGAAGTAGCTGCGAAAGTTGCAAAAGAGCAATACGGACTTGATGTTGAACTGGTGACATTTACCGATTACGTAACACCAAACGCGGCATTAGATGATGGTTCTATCGACCTAAATGCATTCCAACATAAACCATACCTTGATCAACAAGTGGCTGACCGTGGTTACAAAATTGAAGTTGCTGGTAATTCATTCGTTTACCCAATTGCTGGTTACTCTAAGCAAGTAACTTCAGTTGACCAAATTGAAGATGGTGCACGTATTGCAGTACCAAACGATCCAACTAACCTTGGCCGTTCTCTGCTTCTTCTTCAAGAACAAGGTCTAATCACATTACGTGATGGTTCTGGTCTTGCTGCTACGGTTCGTGATATTACAGCTAACCCTAAAAACATCACTATTGTTGAGTTAGATGCTGCACAGCTTCCTCGGTCTCTTGATGATGTGGCACTGTCTGTAATTAACACAACTTACGCAAGTAGCCTAAACCTTACACCTGAGAAAGATGGTATCTTTGTTGAAGATAAAGACTCTCCGTATGTAAACCTAATTGTTGGTCGTACTGATAACGTAAACACTGAAAACGTAAAAACGTTTGTTAAAGCGTACCAATCAGAAGAAGTTTACCAAGCCGCTCTAAAAACATTTAAAGGTGGCGTAGTTAAAGGTTGGTAATCCCTCTTTTAACTTAATAAAACCTAAAAAGGTTGGCAATGATGCCAACCTTTTTTTATCTTACTTTTTCTTCTTGCCTTGCACAGCTTTAAATCGAGGGTTTGTTTTACAAATAACAAAAACTCTCCCCTTTCGTTTTACGATTTGACAATCTTTATGTCTAGATTTAGCACTTTTCAATGAGCTTAATACTTTCATTATACTTTACCTTTTAATGCGCCAAATCGACGATTGAAGTTTGCAACTCGACCTTCGCTAGACACGACTCTCTGCTCTCCCGTATAAAACGGATGTGATTCAGAAGAGATATCCAATGTCATATAAGGGTATTCCTTACCATCTTCCCATGTCATTTTTCTATCTGTCTGTAATGTTGAACCAATAAGAAAATATTTATTCACACTCGTATCGTGAAAAATAACCTTTCTGTATTCTGGGTGAATGCCTTCTTTCATCTTTTTTCTCCATATCAAATTAACCGTTATGTTATAACATAACAGTTAATAATTGAGAACTATTATCATATAAAGTAAAAAAGTGACGACTCATTAGTTATGATAAAATTCATCCATATTCACCGTTGAGCTTACATAAATGACTTATCACCTCGATCCTGTTGGTTTTATTCAATCGCCTTATAAAGAAAAATTTTCGGTTCCTCGTCAACCTCGCTTAGCCCCTAGCGCGACATCTCGCCTAAAATTGGTGGGAGATGCAAATTCACCAGAAGCGGTTCGTGGAATTGAGCAATTCTCTCATCTATGGTTATTATTCTTATTTGACCAAAATCTCGATGCGGGATGGAGACCAACGGTTCGTCCACCACGTTTGGGTGGCAACGAGCGTATTGGTGTGTTTGCTTCGCGTGCGACCTTTCGTCCCAATGGTATTGGTATGTCTGCAGTTGAATTAAAAGGCGTTGTTCAAGAAGGTAATCAAACTTATTTAGAATTGGGGAGCGTTGATTTAGTGGATAACACACCGATTATCGACATCAAACCTTATATCCCTTATTCCGATTCTATCCCTGATGCTTTAGGTGGTTTTGCCGAAAAAGAACCCGATGTTCTTGATGTGTATTTATCGATAGAGGCCCAAAAATCACTTAGCTCACACCCAAAAAAAACACATATTGAAGCGGTGATAAAAGAAGTGCTTGGGCAAGATCCACGCCCTGCTTATAAAAAAGGGAAAGCAGATACTAAAGAATATGCGGTCAATTTGTTTGATTTGAACGTAAAATTCACCGTTGATAGCAATTCCATCACGGTAACTGCAATTGATCGCTTTTGAGATCGCTTTTAGGCTGATATCATAGAGGGCTTAATTTTGGATTTGAGCTAATTCTTTAAAGAGCATTCTCAAACTAAGATTAAACTCTCGATTTAACTGTTTAAATCGAGTTATTCCAATATTCATAACTAACAAATGGATGAAAACATGCGCACTAGCAAATACCTTCTTTCAACACTGAAGGAGACTCCAAACGACGCAGAAGTAGTTAGCCACCAGCTAATGCTACGTGCAGGTATGATCCGTCGTCTAGCTTCAGGTTTATATACTTGGCTACCGACTGGTCTACGTGTATTGCGTAAAGTCGAAAACATCGTTCGTCAAGAGATCGACAATGCAGGTGCAATCGAAACTTTGATGCCCGTAGTTCAACCGTTTGAGCTTTGGGAAGAGACTGGCCGTTCTGAAAAGATGGGTCCTGAACTTCTTCGCTTTACTGACCGTCATGTTCGTCCGTTTGTACTTAGTCCAACTGCTGAAGAAGTTATCACGAGCCTTGTTCGTAACGAAGTTAACTCTTACAAGCAGCTTCCACTAAACTTGTACCAAATCCAAACTAAATTCCGTGATGAACGTCGTCCACGCTTTGGCGTAATGCGTGCACGTGAATTCTGCATGATGGATGCGTACAGCTTTGATATCGATAAAGAAGGCCTACAAAAGTCTTACGATGCAATGCACGATGCTTACTGTAAAGCATTCGACCGTATGGGTCTTGAGTACCGTCCAGTATTGGCTGACTCAGGCGCTATCGGCGGCAGCGGTTCTCAAGAGTTCCACGTACTTGCAGAAAGCGGCGAAGATTTAATCGCATTCTCAACAGAATCTGATTACGCAGCAAACATCGAAAAAGCAGAAGCACTAGCACCGACAACTGAACGTGCCGCTCCTACTCAAGAGATGACAACGGTTGATACACCAAACGCAAAAACAATCGCTGAATTGGTTGATCAACACGGTATCGCGATTGAAAAAACAGTGAAAACATTGTTTGTTAAAGCATCTGATGAAGTTGACGCTGATATCATCGCACTTATCATCCGTGGTGATCACGAACTTAACGAAGTTAAAGCTGAAAACCTTCCACAAGTTTTATCTCCACTAGAGATGGCTGACGAAGCACAACTTCGTGACCTAATCGGCGCTGGTGCTGGTTCTCTTGGTCCTGTTGGCCTAGAACTGCCATTCATCGTTGACCGCTCTGTTGCGGTAATGAGTGACTTTGGTACAGGCGCAAACATCGATGGTAAACACTTCTTTGGTGTGAACTGGGATCGTGATGTACAGCTTGGTCAAGTTGAAGATCTACGTAACGTTGTAGAAGGCGACCTAAGCCCATGCGGTCAAGGTACTCTACAACTGAAACGCGGTATCGAAGTTGGTCACATCTTCCAATTAGGCACTGCCTACTCAGAAGCAATGAACTGTGGCGTACTTGATGCTAACGGTAAAAACTCTATCCTTGAGATGGGTTGTTACGGTATCGGTGTTTCACGAGTTGTTGCATCAGCTATCGAGCAAAATAATGACGAATACGGCATTGTATGGCCAGAAGCACTTGCACCATTTACGGTTGCTATCGTTCCTATGAACATGTACAAATCTGATCGCGTTAAAGAAGCTGCAGAAAAACTGTATGCAGAATTAACAGCAATGGGCATCGACGTTCTATTTGATGATCGTAAAGAACGCCCAGGTGTTATGTTCAAAGACATCGAGCTTATCGGTATTCCACATACCGTTGTTATTGGCGACCGTAGCATGGACGAAGGTAACTTTGAATATAAGAACCGTCGTGCAAACAGCAAAGAAGTGGTAGAAATTGCAAACATCGTTGAGCACATTAAAGCACAACTTAGCTAATTTCAGTCACCATTAATAAATAATAAGCCAAGTCACTGACTTGGCTTTTTTTATATCTATAAAAATATAATTTTCACTTATTTATTGCTTGCTAACTTTTCGACTACTGATAGAATCCGCCTTAACAAAATCGCTCCCTTTTATTACCGTTATTCTACGGCTTTGTGATTTTATATATCTTGTAGTTCTACCTCGATGTGCTTTATCTATCTATTTTTAAGTTCATCAGATCCGATTTAATTTAGCTTACCCGTTAAGTCTATACATTTTGTTTCGTATTTTTTGCCTCATCATTGAGGTGTTTAATGCTGCGTAAAATAAAGTGCTATCGTCTTCTTATTTACCAGTGCTCACTTCCTTTATATTGGAAACAAGTTGTGAATATATTATTTAAAATTTTAAATAGACAAAAATTACCATTAATATCTTTTCGTTTCTTATTTACATTATCTCTATTCATTGTGAGCTCGTTCATTTCACAAGCATCTGCGCATCTAAATGAAAAGCCAAGCATACTAAAAGTCGCCCTTGGCAGTGAACCAACTACCGGATTTGATCCGATCAAAGGTTGGGGTAAATATGGCAATCCTCTTTTCCAATCAACCTTATTAAAAAGAGATAAGGAATTAAATTTTGTTGGTGATCTAGCTACAAAATGGCGCTTAACGAATAATAAACTGACTTGGATTATCAACTTAAGAGGCGATGTAAAATTCAGTGATGGCACACCATTGACAGCGGAAGATGTCGCGTTTACCTACAATCAAATTTTACAGCAAGGCAGTTCACACGATTTAAGCATACTGAAGATGGCAGAACCATTAACGCCTAACTCTGTTGCTTTCCATCTTATTGATTGCGATATCACTTTCTTAGACCGTTTATCGTCCATCGGTATCGTGCCTAAACATCTGTATCAGAAAACAAGTAAAAATAAACACGCTTATGGTGAAAACCCTATTGGCTCTGGCCCTTATGTATTAAATCAATGGGTTAAAAACCAATACGTCAGCATGAGTTTAAATCCATTTTATTATGGTAAGAAACCCGCATTCCCTAAATTAATCGCCGTCTTTGGTAGTGAAGAATCTCGTTTTATTCAGTTAAAAATGCACCAACTCAATTTAAGTGTCATACCACAGCGCTATGCTAATCAGTCTATTACAGGCTATAAGTTATGGTCAGTTCCGACCTTAGATAACCGTGGTATTGTCTGGCCGATGACTTACCAGCAAGATAAAAACGCCACATATGTAAGTGCAGATCCTGTAATACGAGAAGTATTTGATTACCTAATAGACAAACAATTGATCGTCGATAAGTTACTTGATGGTTATGCGACACCGGCATATTCAATTGCAGATAATATGCCTTGGGGGTTAGATACTCAAAATATCACCGTGAAAAAAACCAGCCTTACACATGTGAACGCATTGCTAAAAAAAGCCGGATGGGTAGACAGTAATAGAAATGGTGTTATTGATAAACAAGGCCATGAAGCTTCTTTTACGTTGCTCTATAAATCGGGAGATAGTGTTAGAGAACAACTTGCCCTTGCTATTCGCTCAATGGCAGCACAAGTTGGGATCAATGTTGATATCAAAGGTCTTGAGTGGAATGCAATCGCACTGCAAATGACCACCACGCCTGTATTAATGGGCTTTGGTAGCCACTCAGCGAGTGAGGTCACCTATGTCTATCATTCACGCTACGCACACACTGATTTTTATAACTCTGGTGGCTATAAAAATACAAAAGTAGACACTGCGATAGATAACGCACTCAAAGCCTCTTCTTGGCAAGCATCCATCCCTTTTTGGCAAGAAGCTCAACAACAAATACAGCACGATCGTCCATGGACATGGTTAGTGAATATTAAACATCTTTATATGGCAAATGCCTGCTTAAACCTTGGCACGCCAATTACAGAGCCTCATGATCATGGTTGGCCATTAACCGCAAACATTGAAGAGTGGCGCTGGCAATGTCAGTAACCGCAAGTTACTCAAATAAATTATGCATTACTCTTGCACGTCTTATCGTGCAACTCTGTTTGGCTTTAATCTTAATAACGCTGTTATTGACGTTATCACCGATTGATCCGATCAGTGCCTATTTTGATGGTAATGCATTAGCGGTTTTTGGGGATAGAAAAGATCTACTGACGGAGCAATTAGGATTAAACCAAAGTGCGATAGAGCGCATAATCCTCTTTGTCCAAGCTCTATTATCTGGTGATTTAGGTTATTCCAACCATTATCAGGAACCCGTCAGCAACATCATTTGGCAACGCAGTAAATATTCCTTAATCCTAATGTGTGGCGCGAGTGCCACATCACTTGTTCTAGGTTATGGGATTGGGTTGCTGCTTGGCCTATTTCCAACCAGAAAAGTGAGCACATTCATTACTCAACTGACATTAATAATGAACGTGCTCCCTAGCTTTTGGATTGGGTTAATGCTGATTGCCATTTTTGCGATTAAGTTAATGTGGTTTCCAATCGGAGGTATTTCTCCTCTTGGAGTAGCCCCTGAAACCTTATCCTTTAATGAAAAAGCACCTTATTTCGTATTGCCTTTAATTACTCTATGTTTCAGTTTAATCGCTCCAATCATTTTACATACAAAAGAAAAAGTGATGGAAGTAAATAGTAGTCAGCATGTTCACTATGCTCGCCTGCATGGTCAGTCAACACTCTCAATCGTTCGATATCATTTACTAAGAAACACAATGGTTCCTGCACTTGTTATTCAATTGGCTGGCTTCTCTGAGTTACTCAGCGGTTCAGTCATTATTGAGACGGTATTTAACTTCCCTGGTATTGGGCAAACCTTAGTAAAGTCAGGGTTAAGTGGCGATACGCCTCTACTTTTAGGGATCACTTTCTGCTGTGCTATTTTTGTATTTATTGGTAATGCTTCCGCTTCACTACTAAGTAAGCGACTCTCTTTATCTTCGTCATTTTAATTTTAAAGGCCATATATAATGCTTAATAAGCATCTTTCTTTAACCTTGTTTTGCCTTTTATTAATGACTTCGATTACTTGGCAAAATAACGGAGAAGCGATTGATTTATTTAATAAGAATCTCGCGCCAAATTTTAATTATTGGTTTGGTACAGATTGGTTAGGCAGAGATGTTTTCAGTCGAACCCTTAAAGCATTGTTATTTAGTCTTGCTATGGGAGGACTTGCATCTTTAAGTTGTGCATTACTGTCGCTCTGTTTAGCGCTAATAGGAAACATTAATACCACGCTCAGTTATGTCATTGATACTTTGACCGACGTTTGGAGTGCTTTGCCACACCTATTAGTTATGATTGTTTTATCTGTATTAGTTGGCGGTGGATTTGAAGGGCTTGTTATTGCAATTACTTTCAGCCATTGGCCAAAGTTAACCCGTTTACTAAAAATTGAAATTGAGCAATTACGGCAAAAGCCTTATGTATTGCACTCATTAGCTTTTGGGCATTCAAAACTGCATTCTTATCAAACGCACTTAACACCTCATGTACTGCCTCAAATACTAACAGGGATCCTTGTTCTATATCCTCAAGCTTTAGTGCATGGTGCAGGGTTAACATTTTTAGGCTTTGGGATTGAACCATCTACGCCTTCGATGGGCGGAATGCTCTCCGAATCCAGTCAATATTTGCTCAGTGGTCAGTGGTGGCTTGCTCTGTTCCCAGGCATAATTTTAATTATTAGCTTATTACTACTCATGTCTATCAGTAAAAGTTATGAAAAATAAAAAGACAGCGATGATCGATATTACAGCATTGGATATCAAGCAAAACAACCACGCTAAATCTCTCATCACAGATCTTTCATTATCAATTAATGAAGGCGAAGTGTTAGCTATTATCGGGACCAGCGGCAGCGGAAAAAGCGCATTAATTAATGCCATTATGAACTCACTTTCTGCTGATTTTACACTAAAGGGGAATATTTTAATGCCTCCGAACACTCGTATTTCATTAGTTCCACAAAGTATTAATGCGTTAAACCCAACAGCAAAAATCGGTTCTCAATTAATTCAATTCAGCCCTAGAAAAAAATGGTATCAACGCGCTGACAAAAACCTTGTTAATAATGCTCTGACTTTAGCTCAACTTCCTGTTTCTGTCGCTAATTTATATCCTCATCAATTATCAGGAGGTATGGCTAAACGAGCCCTATCAGCTCTCGCTTTCATTCAAAACCCTGACATTATTATTGCTGATGAACCAAGCTGTGGTGTTAATGATGAATTCGCAGAAGCATTATTTCAACACTACAAACAATTGGCTCATAAAAAGAAAAAGACCGTCATTATTGTCAGTCACGACATCAAATATGTACTTGATATAGCTGACCATATATTGATATTGCAGGGAGTAGATAATCAAGAAAGTTTATCTTCTATTGAATACACAACACCTAAAAAAATCACTCAAAGAAATAGTGGCTCATACAGCCAAGCCTTGTGGCAAGCATTACCTAAAAACTGGAATTAGTATGATTTATTTAACTAACGCGACCGTTCGTTATCAAACAAAATTGCTGCCCTTACCTGATATCCGTTTAGCACAGGGGGATATTCTTGGTTTAAATGGGGTTAGCGGTTCAGGTAAATCAACCGTTGCGATGTTACTTTCTGGTTTTCTAATACCAACTTCTGGCATCGTAGTAACACCCGCTTACGATAAACATAAAGCCAATCCCGTACAGTGGGTCGGGCAACATCCAGAGCTTTCATTTAATCCAAAATGGACATTATTAAAATCACTAAAAGAAAGCTTTCGCCAAGTCGATTTTGACTCCCATTTAAAGAGTTTTAGTATTGAAAAGGAATGGCTGTCTCGCTACCCAAAAGAGTTGTCTGGCGGACAACTTCAACGTATCGCACTGCTACGAGCATTATTGCCTACCACTCAATATTTATTGTGTGATGAGATAACAGCTCAACTCGACCCGATAACTCAGCAATCAATTTGGACACAATTACTTAAACTAAGTAAAGAAAAAAATATTGGGCTTTTAATTATTTCACATGAAAAGAGCTTACTTAACTCCATTTGTGAAAAAGTAATTACCTTAAAATAGACATTTTATTCAAAGATATTGACTAAATTTTAGAATAAATTTTCTACTTATATTTAACAAATTTAAAGACCTAAAAAAGTTCTCTTTTTTCACTATATTTCTGTTGCCAAGTTTAAAATATAGGATTAATATCCAGATCACAAAGCGTTCAAAAACCTTATCTAAAGTTAATCTATTTTTCATATTCATGTTCACTCAAACTAGATTACCTTTACTGTAAATATGAGTACTTAACTCAACACTGCCGCGATTTAGGCTCTTACAATTTATTTAGAATACTTACTTCTCTAGTTTTTAAAAACTGGAGTATTTTGCTATTTGTTTTCATTATTTCTTTTAAAGAAAATATGCCATATCGGCAGGACCAATTATGTCTGAAATAAATACATCACCCTCTGGTTGGTTAGCAGATATATCCCTTTTCTATGAAAAAAGAGGCTCAAATACCAAACTAGTTCATCGTGAACAAGTTGGCCCATTAATGGTGCAGCGCCCTTTTTATCCAGAAGTTGGGATAGCTCATACTTATCTACTTCACCCTCCAGGTGGCGTAGTCGGTGGTGATCAACTCAATATTAATATTCATGTCGCCCCAGAAGCACATTCATTAATTACCACACCCGGAGCGACTAAGTTTTATCGAAGCTCAGGTGCAACATCAACTCAAACACAGCGCTTAAATGTGGATGATACTGGTTTCTTAGAATGGCTTCCCCAAGAAAATATCTTTTTTCCTAATGGCCAAGCGCGCTTGAATACACAAATAACCCTGCATAAAAACGCTCACTTTATTGGCTGGGAAATGAACTGTTTTGGTCGCCCAGTTCTCAATGAGATTTTTGAAAATGGCATGGTGACAGGCCGTACTAATATTAAAATTGATGACAAATTAATTCTGTCAGAATCCATGTATATCGATTCCCTCGATGAAACAAAACATGCCGCAGGAATGCGAGATTACCCAATGCTTGGCAATCTCTTTATTTACCCCGCTTCTGAGGGATTAGAAGACAAGTTAAGAATACTGATAGATGAACATTTCCATGAACAAACTGGGTTATTTGGCAATAGCGATCCTATTTGTGGAATTACTCAAATTGATGGCTTATTGGTTATCCGCTATTTAGGTTACCAAACAGAACCCATGATGGCGTGTTTCAGCACTTTATGGCAACACACTCGCCAAGACTGGTTAGGAACATTACCCGAAGTCCCACGCATCTGGGCTACATAATAAGTTGGAATCGCAATGGAATTAACACCAAGAGAAAAAGACAAACTGCTGCTTGCATCTGCGGGCATGATCGCGGAAAGACGTAAAGCTCGCGGATTAAAACTCAATTATCCAGAAGCCATCGCCTTAATCTGTTTTGAAATAATGGAAGGTGCTCGTGATGGGCGAACAGTGGCAGACCTCATGAACTACGGTCGTACAATTTTAACTGCTGATGATGTAATGGAAGGAATTCCTGAAATGATCCCAGATGTTCAGGTTGAATGTACCTTCCCTGACGGCACCAAATTAGTGTCGATTCACGATCCTATCGTTTAAGGAACTAATGATGATCCCTGGTGAATTAAGAGTTAATGACGAACTTGGCCAAATCGAATTAAACGTAGGCCGTAAAACACATCAATTATCGGTCGCTAATTATGGTGACCGCCCAATTCAAGTCGGCTCTCATTACCATTTTTATGAAGTAAATGAAGCTCTGAAGTTTGACCGTGAACCAACCAAAGGCTTTCGTTTAAATATCCCCGCGGGTATGGCGATCCGTTTTGAGCCGGGTCAACGTCGAACTATTGAACTGGTTGAATTTTCAGGTAAACGCGAAATTTACGGTTTTCAAGGCGCGGTGATGGGCAATGTCGATGACATGATAAATACCACAACATTAACTGACGATAAAGAGGCGAAATAATGACTCGTATTTCTCGTACTGCTTATGCCAACATGTTTGGCCCAACCACTGGCGACCGTCTGCGCCTTGCTGATACTGAGCTATTTTTAGAAGTAGAAAAAGACTTCACTACGTATGGCGAAGAAGTAAAATTCGGCGGTGGTAAAGTGATCCGTGATGGTATGGGTCAAAGCCAAGTCGTTAACAGTGAATGTGTTGATGCTGTGATTACCAACGCATTAATTGTCGATCACTGGGGCATTGTAAAAGCTGATATTGGTATTAAAGATGGTCGTATCTTTGGTATAGGTAAAGCCGGTAATCCAGATGTACAGCCTAATGTTGATGTCGTTATTGGCCCTGGCACTGAAGTCATTGCTGGTGAAGGTAAAATTATTACCGCTGGCGGTGTTGATACTCATATTCACTTCATTTGTCCTCAACAAGCAGAAGAAGGCTTAACCTCTGGCGTAACAACCTTTATCGGTGGTGGTACAGGCCCAGTTGCAGGTACAAATGCAACAACCGTAACTCCGGGCATTTGGAATATGCACCGTATGCTAGAAGCGGTGGACGATTTACCGATCAACGTTGGCCTATTTGGTAAAGGCTGCGTAAGTAAACCAGAAGCACTACGTGAACAAATTGAAGCGGGCGCTATTGGCTTAAAAATCCACGAAGATTGGGGCGCTACCCCTGCCGCAATTCATAACTGCCTTAATGTGGCAGATGAGATGGATATTCAAATCGCTATCCACTCAGACACCTTAAATGAAGGTGGTTTTTACGAAGAGACCGTTAAAGCCATTGGTGATCGCGTTATTCACGTATTTCACACCGAAGGCGCAGGCGGCGGTCACGCACCTGATGTAATTAAATCTGTCGGTGAACCTAACATTTTACCTGCATCAACAAACCCAACTATGCCTTATACGATTAATACCGTTGATGAGCACTTGGATATGTTGATGGTATGCCACCACTTAGATCCATCGATCCCTGAAGACGTTGCCTTTGCTGAATCTCGTATTCGTCGTGAAACCATTGCCGCTGAAGATATTCTTCATGACATGGGCGCAATCTCTGTGATGTCATCAGACTCACAAGCGATGGGCCGTGTTGGTGAAGTGATCATCCGTACTTGGCAATGTGCGAATAAAATGAAACTTCAACGTGGCATTTTAGAAGGTGATAACGAACATAGCGACAATGAGCGTATTAAACGTTACGTCGCTAAATACACTATAAACCCAGCTATTGCCCATGGTATTTCACATGAGGTAGGTTCAGTTGAAGTCGGGAAATTAGCCGATTTAGTGGTATGGAGCCCTGCTTTCTTTGGTGTAAAACCTGCCCTTGTTATTAAAAGTGGCTTAGTTGCTTATGCACCAATGGGAGATATTAATGCCGCAATCCCAACGCCTCAACCTGTACATTATCGTCCAATGTTCGCATGTTATGGCAAAGCTATGCATAAAACATCGATGATCTTTATGTCACAAGCAGGTATTGCAGCTGGCGTTCCTGAACAATTAAATTTACAAAGCCAAATTGGTGAAGTGAAAGGGTGCCGTAATATCTCGAAAAAATCGATGATACACAACAGTTACACGCCAAACATCGAATTAGATAGTCAGACCTATATTGTTAAAGCCGATGGCATCCCTCTTGTTTGCGAACCTGCAACTGAGTTACCAATGGCGCAGCGTTATTTCTTATTTTAAATAATTATCCAAGCAACCTTGCTCTGCCAGTTTTCCTAGTTCTGGTGGAGCACCTTTTACAGTGAATAATCATGATTAAATTTACTCACCTTGCACATCACCACCATGACGATCATCACGGTGAAGTGCATTCACACGACACAACAGGACTTACGCTTTGCCTAACGATGCTAGAGCGTACAAAAAGTCGTTTAAAAGTCACCTTAAGTGATGGCTCTGATGCGGGTCTATTCTTACCTCGCGGTACCGTATTAAAAGAACACGACATTGTAGAAAGCGATGATGGTATTCAAGCGATGATCACCGCAGCCGAAGAGACGGTATCAACGGTTTACAGCGATGATTTACTATTACTAGCAAAAGCATGCTATCACCTAGGTAACCGTCACGTACCTCTACAAGTTGAAGCAGGTTGGTGCCGTTACCTACACGATCACGTACTGGATGACATGGTGCAACGTTTAGGATTAAACGTAAGAGTAGAACAAGCTAAATACCAACCAGAACCGGGCGCTTATGGCGGCTCAAGTGCTGGCTCACACGATGGTCACCACCATTAAGCGAGGCCATTGTGTTAGAGGATTTAAGGCTCTACCAACTAATTAGCCCATCACTACCTGTTGGCTCATTTACCTATTCTCAAGGGTTAGAATGGGCAATAGAAAAAGGCTGGGTTAGCAATGTTACAGAGTTAAAACATTGGCTAAGCAACCAATTAATGGACAGCATTGCCACATTAGAGCTGCCTATTTTGGCTAAAATGACGCAATTAATAAAAAATGAACAATGGCAAGAAGCTCAAGAATGGAGCGATTTTGTTATCGCCAATCGAGAGACTAAAGAACTACGTCTTGAAGAGAGACAGAGAGGATTGGCCTTCTCTATGTTATTACCAAAATTAGGGATTGAACTCAATCAAACCACCCTACCAATGGTAAAGCAGACTCAAATTGCGGCATTCGCACTTGCTGCTAACCATTGGCAATTATCAGAAAGAAAGTTAGCCGCAGCGTATGCCTGGGGGTGGCTTGAAAATGCCACCATTGTTGGCATAAAGCTTGTCCCTCTAGGACAAAGTGCAGGACAACAACTGCTATTAGAAATGGCAGACGTTATCTTACAAGCAGTAGATAAATCACAGCACTGGCCTGAACACCTCATTGGTAGTTTCACCCCAGCGCAAGTATTGGCAAGTTCTCGACACGAGAGCCAATACACTCGACTATTTAGATCATAAGAAGAAGCAAATGCAAGATTACAAACAACCTTTACGTATTGGTGTTGGCGGTCCTGTTGGTTCAGGTAAAACTGCACTATTAGAAGTTCTGTGTAAAACACTGCGTGATACCTACCAAATCGCCGTAGTCACTAACGATATTTATACTCAAGAAGATGCAAAGATATTAACTCAAGCGGAAGCACTTGCTGCTGATCGTATCATTGGTGTTGAAACGGGTGGCTGTCCTCACACAGCGATTCGTGAAGATGCATCAATGAATTTAGCTGCGGTTGAAGAGTTAGCACAGCGCCATAAAAATCTAGATGTGGTATTTATTGAAAGCGGCGGCGATAACCTAAGTGCGACATTCAGTCCAGAGTTAGCTGACTTAACCATCTATGTGATTGATGTTGCTGAAGGCGAAAAGATCCCACGTAAAGGTGGCCCAGGTATTACTAAGTCAGATCTATTGATCATCAACAAAATCGACTTAGCACCGTATGTTGGTGCATCTCTTGAAGTAATGGAATCAGATACCGCTCGTATGCGCCCTACTCGCCCATACGTATTTGCCAATCTGAAAAAAGGCGTTGGCCTAGAAAAAATTATCGAATTCATCGTTGATCGCGGCATGCTAGACGTAAAATAATTACGCTAAGCAAATTACGATAAACAAGCATCAATAAAATCCTTTCTAGATAAGACAAAGCCCTGATAATACTTATGCCATAACTAAGTACCTATCAGGGCTTTTATTTTCAATCAATTATGCTAATAAACTTCGATGAACTTTAATCACTATCTTTTTAATCAATCCAGATTGAGATATTAGACACCCCGGTTTATGTGGCTCTTCAGGTAAGAGCACAGCAAACATTTTAGGATGCATAATCACTTCATTACATTGATTCATACTTTCTACTAAGTAAAAATCATTTTCTTCATCATAAGATTTAGCGATTGGATTTTCCGCATCTTCCAATGAATATTGAATACGCTCTTCACCACGAATTAAGCATTGCACATCAATGTATTCTTTATGCACTTCAGCTTGCTTACTGCTTGCTTCACCTGTTTCAAATTCCATTACATTAGCAAAAATTCGCTCACCATCAATAATGTGCTTTCCTGTTGGCAACGCTTCTAAATCTGTCTCATTTAAATAGACTAAACATTGTTGAATAACACTTGGTAAATACTGGTTTGTTTTTTGATGTTCAATATGACCGTAAATCATAAACTGTCCTTAAAAGAGCCTTTAGGTAAATGCAAAGGCTCAAAGTAAATTATCAATTATGCTTTTGCTGCTGATTTTGAGTTCTTGTCTTTCGTTGCACTTAACTCATCAATTTCGTCGCTATTTAAATTATTTTTAAACATCGGTGCCGTTAAATAACCAACAATAACCACCATCAACGTCCCGATAACACCGTAGAAGAAGAAGTTTAAATCGGTAGCAGAACGAACCCACAACACAGTAGCGATACTTGCAACCACACCTAGTAACGCACTGTTTGCATTTGCACGGCGGATAAAGATGCCTAGCATAAATAATCCTGTCATTGGGCCACCCATCAAGCCAAGTAAGCTGTTAAACGCATCCCAGATTTCACTTTCATTCGACATAATCAAATAAGTAGAAGCAACAACACCCAAAATACCAGCGACAACCGTTAGGGTTCTACCCACTCTTAGTTTCTGCTCAGAGGTTGGGTTTTTACTTACTTTTTCATAAATATCAGAGGTAAAACACGCGGCAATACTGTTCAAGCTGCTTGAAATACTAGATTGTGATGCAGCAAAAATAGCGGCAATAATCAGACCTGCAACACCGACAGGCATTTGCGAAATAATATAGAAAGGCAAGATACCACCAGTATTAAAATCAGCAGGAAGCAGCTCAGGATTTTGAGTGTAGTAAGCAAATAGTGCAGAGCCCACCGCAAAGAAGAACACAGGAACACAAGCAACTAATTTTGCATTCGTGATCAGTGCTTTTTTAGTTTCATCAATATTGTCGGTAACGATATAACGTTGAACCACATCTTGGCTTGCTGTGAATTGTTGTAGAGAAGCAAAGAAGAAACCAATCATTAATACCGGAATCGTACTTTCAGTCCAACTCCAACTAAATTGCTCAGTTGGGAAGTATTTGTTTGCTTGATTTGACATGCTAAACACTTCAACAATGCCGCCATCTACGTTAAAACAGATAACAACAAAGATAAGAATAGCCGCAATAGAAAGCATAATACCTTGAATTACATCGGTCCAAATAACGCCTTCAATACCACCAAGGAAGGTGTAGATAATACAAAGAACACCAATTAAGAAGACAATCATTAATGGGCTAATATCGATGAATGGCATTAGTGCTAACGCGGTTAAATAAGTAACGATTGCAATACGACCAATATGAAATAACATAAAAGAAATGCTGCCAAACAAACGCATTCTTACGTCAAAACGTCTTTCTAAATATTCATAAACAGAAGTAAGATTCAACTTTCTAAAAAAAGGAATGTAGAACCAAAAGACAATAGGAAGAATAGCAATAGCAACATATTGACCAATCAAAAATGTCCAGTCACTGGTGTACGCTTTTGCCGGAATAGACATAAATGTGATAGAGCTTAATGTAGTAGCAAAAACGCTGAAACCTGCAGCCCAACCGGGGATCCGCCCTCCTGCTTTAAAGTAATCATCAGCGGATTTCTGACGACGCGCAAAATAAACACCCACCGCCATAATTGCCGCTAGATAGGCAAAAAGAGCGATATAATTTACTGTACCAAATGATTGTGCTTCCATTCGAATATACCTTTTATAATTTTTGTAGGGTTAAATTTCTATTTCTTATAAATTCTTATTTAATGTGTTGTGCTAGCCCAATGAGCGACGCCTATCAATCCTGCATCAGCGCCACAACGAGCAGACTGAATTTGAGTTTGATAAGGAGAAGGTTGTTGTGCTAAATAATGCTGTACGCGATCTAAATACTGAGGAGCAAGGCCAACACTGCCACCTAAAGTAACCAATTCAATGTCTAGAACCATTTTTAAATCGGCGATTAAATGTGCGATAGCTTTTGCAGAGCGATTGACGATATCTATTGCATTCGGATTATTTTGAGTGAAATGCTTAAAAACTATTTCACCTGTGCAGTCATCACCAAAAAAGGCTTTTCCGGCTTCGCCTATCGCCGTTCCTGAAGCAATACTTTCCACACAGCCTTGTCGACCACAACCACATATCGGTCCATTAGGATCAGCAAGCGTGTGCCCTGCATGACCAGCGATGCCATTAGCGCCAATAAGCAAATCATTATTAATAACAACGCCTGCCCCGACTCCCGTAGATACGGTAATAAAAGCCATATTGACTCTATTTAACTCAAGAGTTTGGTACTCTGCCCACGCCGCAGCCTGAGCATCGTTAATCACTGTTGTTGGTTTTTTAGAGATAGCTTCAATCACAGAACGAAGTGGGTAATTATTTAACCCTCCAAGATTACGTGGATTTAACGCAGTAAGTATCCCGTCATTAATGATCCCTGTAGATGCCACAGCAACTGTTGATACCTCATTTAAGAATGGAGTCAGCAGTTGTTTTAATGCGTTATCCATCTCTTTTGGGTTAGTCGATGATGGGGTAGATATTTGATGGCGACGTAGCACTTTTCCAGATTCAACAACCGCTGCTGCTATCTTAGTTCCACCAATATCGACCGCTAAACAAGAACTCATGCGATGTCCTTAATGGTATTTTGTTTACCAAGTTCAACTTCTGCTTTAAACCAATCACAAATATGTTCAATCCGAGTAATCGCAGAACCAACAGTGACACAAGATGCGCCTGCTTCAATTGCTTCTCGAGCCAGTTGAGGGGAATTAAAACGCCCTTCAGCCATAACAAAACACCCTTGGCTTGCAAGCTGTTGAATGAATGGAAAGTCCGGTTCTGTGGGAGTAATTGGAGTCGTATATCCAGATAATGTTGTTCCTATAATCTCTACGCCAAGATCATGACAAAACATACCTTCCTCATAAGTTGAAGAATCCGCCATAACTAAACAACCTAAGCTGTGTATTTTTCTAACTAACTCTTCAACGGATATAGGACGAGGTCGATGAGTTGCATCAATAGCAATAATGTCAGCCCCCGCTTCTTTTAATGCGATTACATCTTCTATAAAAGGGGTAATTCGTACCTCTGAATCCATTAAATCTCGTTTAACAATGCCAATAATAGGTACAGAGACATGAGGTCTCACCGCTTTTAAATTATCAATGCCTTCAATTCTTAAACCAACAGCACCGCCTTCAACACTTGCCATTGCCATTGCCGCAATGATTTCAGGAGTATCCATAGGTCCATCATCAACAGGTTGACATGATGAAACGAAACCTTGCGATAATGCATTCAGTGTTTTGTTGATATTGCTTCCCATAAAGCCAAACTCCAAATTTCACAACAGTATAATAGTATTACTCCAATATATATTTATGGAGTTATACTTCAACAAAAAGATGTAAAAATGGAGATCTAGATCTACTAAAAAAGTAAACAACACCAACCAATAAGAACAAAACCCTTGATTTATATTGATTGAAAAACAACATTACTGTATTTTCAATCAATATAAACTCGGAGCTTAACTCCAAACAATAACTACAAATTGATTGCATAGGTAAAATAATGAACAGAGAAAATACTCACGATAATCATTATATGATTACTAACGTTAATCTTTTTAACGGCCAGAAAATAGAAGAAAAACAAGCAATTATTATAAAGAACGATACTATTTCATCCGTTATTTCAATGAACGAAGCATGTAATTTATCTCTCCAGACCATTGACGGTAATGGTGCCTTAGCAACATCTGGCTTTATTGATATTCAATTAAACGGTTGTGGCGGAGTATTATTAAATACCGATATTTCTCTTTCTACCTTAGCCACAATGAATAAAACAAATCTAATGTATGGTACGACTCAATACCTTCCGACGTTAATCACCAGTACAGAGAAAGATTTGCACAACACATTAATGATGATGGCTGATTTTAAAGAAGCAGAGCAAGAAGGCATTCTAGGACTACACCTTGAAGGTCCTTTCATTAGCATAGAAAAAAAAGGCGCACATCAAGCTCAATATATTCGAGAATTAGATTTAGAAACCGCCCAATTACTTGCTAAAAATAGCGCCTCTATAAAGGTAATTACAATTGCACCTGAACATATTTCTCAAGAGGTTTTAGATTGTTTAACGGATGCTGACATTACCGTTTCTATTGGACATACCAATGCTACCTATGAAGAAGTTAATACAAAGTCAGGTCTTACAATGGCAACACATTTATACAATGCAATGACTCCTCTTGGCTCAAGAGAGCCCGGTGTAGTTGGCTATATTTTCGATCAAAAGCCTCATGCAGGGGTTATTGTTGATGGTATTCATGCCTCTTATCCATCTGTTAGAATTGCTCATCAACAGCTAAAAGAAAAATTATTTTTAGTGACGGATGCGGTTACTCCAGCAGGAACCAATTTAACTGAATTTGATATGGCAGGAACACAAGCTTTTGTTACTGATGGTAAATGTCATTATGAGGATGGCACAATTGCTGGTGCTGCCATCACCATGATTGATGGAGTAAAAAATCTCATTAATCATGTGGGATTATCAAGAGAAGAAGCGTTAAGAATGGCAAGTTTGTATCCTGCTCAAGCGTTAAAAATAGATAATGAATATGGCCAATTAAAAGAAAACTATAAAGCTAACATTACGCTACTTGATAAAAATAATGACGTTACGACTACAATCCAAATGGGTAAAGTAGCGCATCAAAAATAAAAAATAGGCAGTGAATATGCTTTATATTCACTGCCTAATTTTTTATTTGAAAGCCTATTATCAATTATGACTGGTTAGAAAGCGCTTCCGTTGTTTTTAACTTATTGGCTTTCGCTCCACTGATATCACGTTTGACCAATAACGTATAAATCAAATCCAATACAAATAGTTGAGAGATCTTAGTGCCAATCGAGTCACCTTGAAGCTGCCCCTGCCTATTTCCATTTACTAATACATAATCAGAAAACTTAGTGATATCTGAGCGAGGATTATGAGTGATTGCGATTGTTGTCGCCCCATTCTCTTTCGCTAAACGCAATGCTTTCGTCGTTTCTAACGAATTTCCAGAATGGCTAATACCAACGGCAAAGTCCCCCGGTTGCATTAAAGATGACTTAATATACATAAAGTGATTATTAGTAAATGCATCTACATTCAAACCAATTCGCATAAATTTATGCTTTGCACTTTCCGCCGTTAATCCTGATGAACCCACACCAAAAAAATAAATAGCTTTTGCATCTTTAAGTGCTTCAGCCACTGACTCTAAAGATTGGAAATTAAGAAGATTCATGGTTTCAGACAATACACTTTCAATGGTTGATTGAAGTTTATGCCCTATGACTTCAGCGTTATCTTCCGCCGTTACGTCGGTATCAAAAATATCTTTCTCTCGACCTTGAAGATTAGACACTTCTATTGCCAATTCCATTTTAAAGTCTTGAAAACCTTTAAAGCCTAATGTACGACAAAAACGAATGATAGTCGCATCACCTGCATTAACAAGGTGCGATAACTCCGCTATTGAATGCTTACTGACCTGAGAAGCATTAGACACAACATAATCAGCAATGCGTTTTGATGATGGCGTTAAACTATTATAAAGACTGCCTATGGTATCGATGATGTTACCGGCTTTTATTTGAATATTATGGTTGGACATTAGTAAATGATCCTTGAATAAAACACCCTATTCATTTCATTTTGTCACGGCAACCTTATTTTGTGAAGTGTAACTCCATAATTAACCCATTACTTTTATCGACTAAAAAAGAATAAATTAGAGGCATATAAAAATAATAAGATCTAAATTACCTCTTACAGATCACATTTAGCACATCAACCAACACTTTTCAGGTTGCTAAATGAAACTTTACTCCATAAGATTAGTTTAACTCCAGAATTGATATTTAAATGAAGAATAACTTCATAAAGAAATAAACTAACGAGGCTTAAATGAAAAAGTTAACCGGTTTAATTGCTGCTCCACATACACCTTTTGATTCTTCAAACAACGTAAATTTTGAAGAGATTGATAAAATCGCCAAGCATTTAATCAAAGATGGCGTAAAAGGCATTTATGTATGTGGTACAACAGGTGAAGGTATTCACTGTAGTGTTGAAGAGCGTAAAGCAATTGCTGAACGTTGGGTAAGCGCTTCTAATAATCAATTAGATATCATTGTACATACAGGCGCATTAAGCATTGTTGATACGCTAGAGCTGACACGTCATGCAGATACACTGGATATTTTAGCAACATCAGCAATTGGGCCATGTTTTTTCAAGCCGGGCAGTGTGGCTGATCTCGTTGAATATTGTGCAACTATCGCTGCCGCAGCACCATCAAAAGGCTTTTACTACTACCATTCAGGCATGTCTGGTGTGAATTTAAATATGGAAGAGTTTTTAATCCAAGCCGATAAACGCATTCCTAATTTATCAGGCCTTAAATTTAACAGTGGCGATTTATACGAATACCAACGTTGTCTTCGTGCTTGTGATGGCAAATTTGATGTTCCATTTGGTGTTGATGAACATCTACCAGGTGCATTAGCGGTTGGCGCTAAAAGCGCAGTAGGCAGTACTTATAACTACGCCGCTCCTCACTTCAATTCAATCATCGATGCGTTTAATCGTGGTGATCAAGAAGCCGTATTTAATAAGATGACAAATGTTATTGAGCTTATTCGTGTATTAGTTGATTTTGGAGGCGTAGCTGCCGGTAAAGTAGCGATGGAACTTCATGATATTAATGCTGGAGACCCTCGCTTACCGTTAATGCCATTAACTGCTGAACAGAAAACAACAGTAGTGACTAGAATGAGATCTGCTGGCTTCATCCAATAAAAGACAGCTATTCCTTTGCTCTAAAGCTGAAAAACTTCCCCCTAGGTTTTTCAGCTTTTTTTGATCTAGGTTTTCCCTTTTTCAACGTGTAAACTTCACAGCAGTTATCATTTTAAAATGGAAAGTCTAATGAAAGTATATGATTGTTGTGAGATGGTTCGTGAGTTGTATTCATTAATTGGTAGTGGCGATCAGGGCTACATCCCTCAAGCGATTACTTGTGCTGTTAAATCACTAAATGATATTGCCGCTGACGAAGCGCTTCCAAAAGCAACTCGTGAAAAAGCCGCATTTGCTGCCGCTAATTTATTAATTTCTGATTTTGAGGATGAGTAATGACACCTGAAAAGATGACTTCAATGGATCCGATTATGCTTATGAGCATGGTTAATATGAAGATCCGCGATGAGTTTGGTGATCTAGATAGTTACGTAAAATTCTATGAATTGGACAAAGAAGCGCTAATCAAAAAACTGGCTGATGCTGGCTTTGATTACTTAGTCGACGCTAAACAATTTAGATAAACTCTAATTGCTCAAAAACAAAAAAGGGCAGAACAACATTATCATTGTTCTGCCCTTTTATTTACGTTAATGATACTAGAACGATGCCCAAAGAACGGTAATCACTAAGATAGGACACACAAACTTCACATACAGAGGCCAAATCTTACCGAAGAAACCTTGTTGAAATTCTGGGTAACCTTGCTCAAGTTCTTTAATTTTTGAATGACGGCTCCATACCCAACCACCAAATACACAGAACAGTAATGCCGCAACAGGCTGTAAATATTGAGTCGCAATCATAGCTACTAAGCCAAATAAGTCACCAAAATTAAAGACAATAACAACGCTGAAAGCTGCTATCAGTGCACCTAATACCCAGCTTGTTGGTGTTCTTTTTGTTTTAAATCGCTCACTCACTAAAGAGACTGAACACTCAAGCATTGAGATTGAAGAAGTTAATGCAGCAATCGTTAATAATAAAAAGAATACAATTGCGAACAAGTCACCAAATAAACCCAAACTATCAAACATCATTGGTAATACAGTGAATACTAAGGTGTCAGAGCTGATTAGTGAACCGTCTTCTGCATAGATTTGAACACCCTTTTCCATCGCAACGAACATTGCAGGCATTACCACTAATCCAGCAATAAATGCGACAGCCGTATCAACCAAAGTTACGTTCATTGCCATCTTTGGTAGGTTCTCTTTTTTACTTAAATAAGAACCATAAATCAGCATTGAACAACCACCAATAGTCAAAGAGAAAAAACCTTGTCCCATGGCTGCAAGGATCAATTTTTTGTCCATTACCTTTTCAAAATCTGGGATCAAATAATGCTTTAATCCTTCAACGGCACCTTTCTGCATCATGATATAAACAAACAATAAGCCAAATAAAACAAACAAAGCAGGCATTAAACGAGTTGACCATTTCTCTATACCGTCTTTAATTCCACCTTGTACGATTAGAATAGTTAATACATAAAAGATTATCGTACCCAGTAAATTACGTTCAATGCTAAAGCCTTTAAACCATTCAGCAATATCATGCAGCCCAACCACATTTGCCATTGCACCAAGTAAGAAACAGATTAACCAGCCACCAACAATGCTATAAAACATCAATACAGTGCTAGGTACGCTCAAACCAATCCAACCAACAAAAGCACCTACGCGCTTACCAATTGGATTAGAAGTCAATGAACGCATACTGTCGACAGGGTTCGCTTGACCATGTCTGCCAATCGCCATTTCGACAACAAGCATAGGAAAAGCCACCACAAGGATCATGATGAGATAAACCAATAAGAAAGCCCCACCACCATTACTAGCAGCTTGGGTTGGGAATCCCCAAATATTTCCTAATCCAACAGCGGCACCTGCTGCTGCTAATATAAACCCTATCCTTGAGCTAAAACTTTCTCTATTATCCGTCATTCTCTGTATCACCAAACTAGTACGATGCAAGTATAATAACTTTACTCATAATTAAACACCAGTTTTAAATCTCTAATTAACTCATTTATTTACATAACAAATAAGAGTCCAGAGCTTCTCACCTCAACGGCACCAATAGGCAGCATTATATTTATTCATTATTTGTTAAAAAAAGAGAATTTCGGTGTTCTTTTTTTAAACAATATAAATAAAATCACATTATCTATTCACAACATAAAGCATTAGAAAAACTAATGCAAAAGCATCAAAATTATAATCTATTTTTTATTTGACGAAATTAAAAACTACTGATAAATTCGCCGTCATTGAGTCACGGTGTACACATCCTATAACACCTCTCTACGTATTCCACCAAACTCCAGACTACTGAGTTACACACTCAGACAATTAGATGGTAGCCAAATGGGTTAGATATCCGCCAAGTATTAACTATACTTAGTGTGGATTTTTTCTATTTGAGACAAATTAATGACAGATAAAATCATTGTCGGATGGCGCGAATCATTAAGCCTTCCAGAACTTGGTATTAAATTAATTAAGGCAAAAGTTGACACTGGCGCCAAAACTTCTTGTTTACATGCTTTTAAAGTAGAGCCCTTCACAAAGGATGGTGAAGACTGGGTCCGCTTCTGGATTCATCCAGAAAAAAGAAATAATGACTTCGTACAAATATGCGAAGCTAAAATTTTCGATCAGCGTTCAGTAAAAAGTTCAAGCGGACAAGAAGAGATGCGTTATGTCATCAAAACAATGATCCGACTAGCAGGCCAAGAATGGCCAGTACAAATTACATTAAGTAACCGAGAAACAATGGTGTTTCGTATGTTACTTGGCAGAACATCAATGCAAGATCGCATTGTTGTTGATCCATCATCGTCTTACCTAGTTGATTTTGAGGAAAATTTATAATGAAAATCGGTATTTTATCGCGTAACCAATCTCTTTACTCTACAAGCCGCCTAATTGAAGCAGCAGAGAGTCGTGGACACGAAGTAAAAGTGATTGATGCGTTACGTTGTTATATGAATATCAATTCAGAAAAACCTCAGATCCACTTTAAGGGTGAAGAGCTTGTTAATTACGATGCTATCATTCCTCGTATCGGAGCATCAGTAACGTTCTACGGTACTGCGGTACTGCGTCAATTTGAAATGATGGGCGTATATCCAGTAAACGAATCAGTTGCGATCACTCGTTCTCGTGACAAACTTCGTTCAATGCAATTACTTTCTCGTAAAGGCATTGGTATGCCTATCACAGGTTTTGCAAGCAAGCCTGATGACGTAAAAGACTTATTAGACATGGTTGGCGGTGCGCCAGTTGTGATCAAGCTCTTAGAAGGCACTCAAGGTATTGGTGTTGTTCTTGCAGAAACGCGTAAAGCAGCAGAAAGTGTTGTTGAAGCATTCATGGGCTTAAAAGCAAACATCATGGTTCAAGAGTTCATCAAAGAAGCTGGCGGTGCAGATATCCGTTGTTTCGTAATTGGTGGCAAAGTGATCGCAGCAATGAAACGTCAAGGTGCAGAAGGTGAATTCCGTTCTAACTTACACCGCGGTGGTTCAGCATCACTAGTTAAATTAACTCCTGAAGAGCGTAAGACAGCGGTAGCTGCAGCAAATATCATGGGCTTAAATGTAGCAGGCGTAGATTTACTTCGTTCTGAGCGTGGTCCACTAGTTATGGAAGTGAACTCATCTCCGGGCTTAGAAGGCATTGAAAAAGCAACTGGTAAAGATGTTGCTGGCCTAATTATTGATTTTATTGAGAAAAATGCAGCGACTAAAAGGACTAAAACTCGTGGCAAAGGCTAAAAAAAATCAAGCGTTTGAAATACTAACGCACTCGG
>NZ_MSCO01000001.1:566180-576571 GCF_002954705.1 Aliivibrio sifiae | reverse complement strand
ATTGCGTATTGCACACGCATTCGGTACGCCAGTGATTGTTGACTCACCTTTAAGAGACGGTTCTCTTCGCAGTGAAGCTGAAAAATGTAACATCCCAGTATTAACCTATGAAGCAGGTGAAGCGTTACGCTTTGAGCCGATTGCTATCAATGCGGGTTATGTTGGGGTGCACCGTGTAATGCAAGCCATCGGTATGCTAAAGGCAAGCAGAAAGCGTTTACCTGAAGCTATTATAGCAAAATCAACAAGTTGGTTACGTGCAGAGAGTGACGGTATTTTACGTACTGTTGTGACTCTAGGTGAACAAGTTGAGAAAGGTCAGGTTCTGGCTTATATCAGCGCACCGCTAGGCCATAGTGAAATCGAGCTTCGCGCTCATAAAGGTGGTATCGTTATTGGCCAGCAAACTTTGCCTTTGGTTAATGAGGGAGATGCTATTTTCCATCTTGCTTATTTTACTGAAGATGATGAAATGGTAGGTCAAACGGTTGAAACCTATATCGATGAAATCATCGAAGCGGATACAGATCAATTGACTAATGGTCAAATCACAACATCTACACTGTAGTATTTTTTACTAACACTGTTTAAAAATAAGAGAGGTTCGCCTCTCTTATTTTATGAATAAAGCCTTTCTTTTATCATCAACCCTACTTATCTCTTTCCATGCATTAGCCGATGGAAATACAACAATTAACTCTTTTAGTAAGGCAAAGAAAACAGGGTCTTCTGCGTTTCTTGTTGGTCAAAATCCGAATGTTTTATACCAATTCCGTTAATTTTATGATCTAATATGGACTCTTAAAAGGAATCCTTATGAAGCATGATTTTCCGAGTTTGATTAATTCCACATCCAATGCTCGACTTAGAATACGTTATTTATCCGTTTCTCATTTTGTTGACGGTAAAAGTCGCACCAAAATAGCTAAGTACCTTAAAGTTAGCAGGGTAAGGTCAATAAATGGGTCAAAGCATATCTCGATAATGGTCTTGAAGGGCTTCAAGAGAAACCACATTCAGGTAGACCTCATCGCCTAACAGATGAGCAAAAATTACACCTCAAAGAATATGTTATCGAACATGCCGTAAATGAGAGTGGCGCTCGTCTTCAAGCGAGAGATGTTGGGCTTTATATAGAAAGCAATTTCAATACATTATATAAAAAGTTGGCGCTCTATCAGTTATTACATGACATAGGTTTGAGTTGGATTACTACTCGCTCTAAACATCCTAAGCAGTCAGTCGAAGCTCAAGAAGCTTTTAAAAAAATTCCCAATCGAAACGATCCTTAAGATCCCTGGCCATGTAGCCTTAAAAGATGTTCAAATATGGTTTCAAGACGAGGCTCGATTTGGTCAGCGAAATACAACAACGCGGATATGGGCAGAAAAAGGTACGCAGCCTAGAGTAGTACAACAACAGCAATTTGAGTATGCATACCTTTTCGGAGCAGTATGTGTCACGACAGGAGAAGCTGAAGCGATAGTGGTTCCCCTGAGCAATATGAAAGCGATGAAAGAGCAACTCAGATTAATTTCTCAAGCCACACCAACTGGCAAGCATGCTGTTGTTATCATGGCTCAAGCGAGTTGGCACCAGAGGTATCTTGCCGATGAATTTAATAACCTCACCGTAATGTAATGGTCAACAAAAACCGGACACCAAATCTCGTGTTTCTTTCTCATATTGGAGCGGTGACAAATAACCATTAGCGGTATGTGGGCGCAATTCATTGTAATACGCCAAGTAATCTAAAATACTTAGCTTAGCTTCTTTTTTAGTTTTAAACGTTTCATAATTCAATTGTTCGTGCTTGAGACTACGAAAGAAACGCTCTGTAGGAGCGTTATCCCAGCATTCACCTTTTCCACTCATGCTGATATTCATTTTCATATCCTTCATTAAAGAACGATACTCATAGCTTGTATATTGACTTCCTCTATCAGAATGATGCAATAAACCTGCGGGTGGCTTTCTTTGCCAAAAAGCCATTTGAAGGGCTGAGTTACAAAGAGATGTTTTCATGTGGTCTGCAATCGACCAACCAACAATTCGTCGTGAATATAAGTCCATAACAACAGCAAGATAAATAAATCCCTGATGTGTATGGATGTAGGTAATATCTGTTGTCCAACAAGTATTTATCTTATTAACTAAGAACTTACGATCTAGCCTGTTTGGTTCAATCCTATTATTATGAGTGCTATCAGTAGTTACTTTAAATTTCTTAGGATACCTCGGCACAAGCCCTAATCTGCGCATCGTCATTCTGGCTTTGTAACGTCCAATAATGCTCCCTTTTTTAGCTAATTCAGAAACCATTCGACGACTACCTAATGTCATCTTATGCTCTTTAAAGGTTTCCTTCACAGCCACATCAAACTGAAACCTATTGATATCAATGACGTTTTTGGGTTTCTTTTGCCATGTGTAAAAAGAACTCGTACCTACATTCATGACCGCGCAAAGCATTGTTATTGGCCAGTCTTCTTTATGCTGTTGAATAAATTGGTATCTTATCCGTTTTCTTTCGCAAAGAAGACTGCGGCCTTTTTTAGAATATCGCGCTCCATCAATAAGCGTTGATTCTCTTTTCTTAAGCGCTCTAATTCACTGCGTTCTGAAAGGTTTAATGTAACTGATTTAGCTTCTTTTGAATCACCTATTGGTGATTTTTGCCTAACCCAGGTAATGATAGCGCTTAATGAGATACCTAAACTGTCAGCTGCCTTCTGTCTTGAATAGCCTTGCTCTGTAACTAATTTAACTGCATCTTGTTTATACTCAAGAGTAAACGTTCTACGTGTATTTTTCTTATTCATATTCACCTCTAGTGACATAATAACTAAAACTTATAGAGGTGTCCGGAACGATTAGACCACTACATACCACCAGTGAAGTGGCTCGGATTATTTTAACATATAGTTAGTTTTTAAAACGGATTCTTAATTACTGGTATGGATATTGATAGTAGTATCACTATTTACTTCCAAATAAAGATATTTAAATGAATCTATCAATAAAAGTAAGATTGTACTTGCTTGCAATTTTACCAATTGTTTTAACATCCGTGTTGATCATGGCAATAACTTATAAAGAAACGAAAGCACTTCACCAAGCTAAAATGGATATGACTCGTTCGCAAATGATGGAAATGAAGCGAACAGAGCTTAAATCGTACATGGAAATAATCTCGTCAGAGCTTAAGCATTTGTCAGAAAATGAAACTAAAGAATCGGACATATATGAATTGTTGAGTTCTATAACTTTTGATGGCCCTTATAGTTATATTATGGGTTTTAAGCCTAATGGTTTGAGGGTGATTGGCCCCAATGGTGTAGGTGAAAATGTTTGGGATCTTCAAGATAAAAAAGGTAATTACCTGATCCAGAACCTTATTAGGGCCGCAAAAAATGGTTCAGGGTATACGGAGTATTTTTTCCCAAAACCAAACACTAATATCCCTTTAGCAAAGCTGACTTATAGTATTTATGTTCCTCAATTTGATTTAATCGTAGGCACTGGTTTTTATACTGATGATATTGATGCAGCGCTGAATGATATGAAAATGCTGAGTGATGATAAATTATCTCAAAGTATGAGAACTATTATGATCTTTACTTTGATTATTGTTGTGGTTGTTGCTGTGCTTGGTTTTGTTATCAATCGAAGCATTATCTCTCCTATTCGATTATTTGATGAATCTATCCGTTCATTTGCTTCTGGGGATGCAGATTTAACGGCAAAGATGCCCGACTTTACCGCTCCAGAATTTAATCAATTAAGTAAAAATTTCAATCTATTTGTAGCCTCACTTCATCAAATCATCAGTAATGTGTCGGTAGTTAGTCAAGATGTTATGGCTGAAACGATAAGCGTGTCTGAACGTTCAGATAAGGTTAATACCGTTGTCATGAATCAACGTTCAAAGACAGAGCAGATTGCGACAGCAATGACGGAGTTAACCACATCCTCTCATGATATTTCATTGAACGCAGAGCAGGCAGCTAGCTCTGCTCAAGATGCCGATAATCACGCACAGGTAGCAATGAGGACAGTTAATGAAGCCTCTGAGTCAGTGAAAACGTTAGCGTCTGAATTGGATGAAGCAAGTCATGTGATCTCTAAATTAGAAGAGGATGTACAAAATATAGCAAGCTCATTATCTGTTATCCAAGGAATTGCAGAGCAAACTAATTTACTTGCATTAAATGCTGCCATTGAAGCGGCAAGGGCAGGAGAGCAAGGCAGAGGTTTTGCAGTGGTTGCCGATGAAGTTCGCCAATTAGCAAGCAGCACTCAGGACAGTACAGCTAAAATTCATCAACGTATTGAAGCGTTGAAATCAGGCTCAGACTCTGCGGTTCAGGTGATGGCGGCAAGCAAAAACTTTAGTTTATTGACGGTGAGTAAAGCAGAAGCGGCTTCTGAAGTATTGAATGAAATTTTAGTATCTGTGAATACGATAACTGAAATGAATTTGTTAATAGCAACAGCGACACAAGAGCAGAGTATTGTAGGTCAAGAGATCTCAGAGCTCATCGTTTCGATTTCAGATCAAAGCTCTGAGTCAGCAGAGCTAGCTGAGCATAATAGAGCAGGTGGCGTTTTACTTAATAAAAAAGCGAATACACTTGTAGATATTGTTGACCGATTCACATTGTAATACTTAAAATAAATATAGGACAAAGTAAAGGCCACTAAAATAGAAGTTAATGCCGATCGTTTAAGGTACTTGAACGATCCTAAGATCGCGTGATAATCCCTACTAACTTTTGTTGGTAGGGATTTTTATATGTTAGTTGATGAGTTAAACCAAGCGCATGAAACGATAGAAAACAGTAGTAACTATGAGTCTGTTGTTAATGCTATTGAGATGGAATGGATTGAACAGGCTCTTCATAATACTAACAAAACAAGTATTCGGCGTCGCCGATTACCAGCTCAACAGGCCGTATGGCTCGTTATTTGGATGGATTTACAACGCAACAAGTCAAGGGTCTTCTGCGTTTCTTGTTGGTCAAAATGCGAACATTTTATACCCCTGCAAATCCAGAACCAACCTCTGAAATAATGACTCCGTTTTAAAAAATCCATAGCAACGTCGTTTTATTACTTTGATTTTATTATTTAGTCCTTCGACAAAACCACTCGTATTTCGCGTCTTAAAATAATTAGCGATGTACCCTTTGTACTTTTTGAGAGTCTTGATAAAGCGGTTAAAACAAGTAAGTTCACTACGCTCCACACTTTCTACCCAGCGGTCAATCTTTGAGAGCGTAGATTCTCTATTAGAATGGGGATTGAAGATTTGTGTCAGTTGTAGCCCGTAGCTATGCGCTTTTTTTAGTATCGGTGAGTGCTGGTAAAGCAATGCTAGTTTGTTTTTTCAGCTTCGGTTAGGCATTCATGCTGCTTGCGTAAGATCCACATCATGCCTTCTAATTCACTATATTCTGCCACAGTAAGCTCTTTCTTAAGCCTTACCATTTCCTTGATCCTGAGATCGTCCAGTGGTTTTCTATAGAGCTTAGCTACATGGTACCTATCAGTGATAACTGCTTGTTTTCCGAAGACTTCTATCACGGGATAGACAAAACCATCATGCATATCTGTGCAGACACATTTTACGGTTCTTCTTAGGTGCTCACAATAGCAATGAAATTTTGATGACCTTTACAGTTACTTATTTCATCAATGCCAATCGTGTGAATATTCGAATACTGCTCCAATCAACGGGTTTATCTATACGTGACTTCATGATACTCACTAATACGCGATAACCAATTCGTTCTTTTTTGGATACGTCCTCTACCGTGCTATTAATGACACATCGCATCAAATAGTCCTCCAATCCTTTCGTCACCTTCCCACCTTTAGCGCACCAGTCATATTTTTCAGTTGTGGTTGCGTGATCATCGCAATGCTCACATTGATAACGAACTGGTCTGATTTTTAATAGGACTTGAGTATCAAAAATTGAGGTATGCCTGATTTTAATTGGAGATGAGTACCCATAGCATTTTGTCCCGGGTTTTCCACATTTATGGCAGTCAGTTTGAGTTTGCGTACTTGTGACAGTAATTACTATTCGACCTTTGAATCAATGAGTTGCGATTCAATATCAAGAGTTTTAATACCTAGAGGGATGCGTAAATTTTTCATAAAAGCAGGACGTTTTTAAATCAATACTACATTCTAACCCTTATGGTTACTGGGTTCTACTCCAACAAGAAACGCAGAAGACCCATATATCTTTGATCTGTTGATTTAAATAGTTATTTTCAACCATCATGCGAGCATATTCTAGTTTTTGTTCGTTAGTATAATTCATTCGTTCTTTACGTTTCATAACATACCTCATAATAAGATTATAAGGCTTAAATAGTCTCCAGGATCATCGTACCATTACAGGAGGCCATGGTGAGCCCCCATCCTACTCAATTTAAAGCTTAAGTAATACTACAACTTGATCATCAACTAAGCTTTCGTCAACATAACCAATCATTGCACTTCCTGTCGCAACTTTTGCTTTCATTTCCGCTTGACTAGCTGTAGTTTTTAGTGGTTTAGCTTTACCAGTAAATAACTGCTTAGCCCAAAAAGAGTTAAGTTGAACAATTGATTTATTGGTTACTTGCTTGTGAAAATCAGATTTAATTGCTTCACTTTCATTGATTTCAATCGCAGTTAACTTACCACCGTTAAAGTTAACTTTTTTTCCTAAGTAAACTTTTTTTACTTCCTTTGCAGAAATTGGCCCCGTAAGGTCTGGAGAACCAATAATTACAATTCCCGCGTTAGCTGTAAAAGATGCCAATAACACTATTAAGACACTTATTTTATTAAACATATTTATTCCTTAAAATGTTGCATCAAGTTTGATTGTGTAAATGTAATCATCATCCGCATTTGATGTGAGGCCTCCAATTGTGCCCCCATTTGTATTCGCATAATCAGAATAGGTTACATCAGCTTTAAGTGCTAAGCCTTGTTTAATATCCCAGCGAGCACCAAGGCTATAAGAATTACGTTCATAGTCGAAAGCCGTCTCAATGGTGCCTCCTCCGATCATATGGCCAGTATCATCAATCCCTAGCGTCTCAATTCGAGAGTATGAAATGTATGGCATAACTGAGTTAATATGATAACCAAGCGTTACATAACCAGCATTATTTTCTGGATACAATGGTATGCCATCATTGTTTGATATACGTGTATGAGTAATCTCACTCATAGCTAGCCATACTCCATTATCATATCGAGCGCCTACACTCGCAAAACTAGCATCTTCGGAGCCTTCAGAAAGAACAGGCTTTGGAAATGGCCCAGAACCTTGATTGATCTCATCTGCGACGATAGTCGCTTGACTGTAGCTAGCATGAAGAGTCCAACTATCGTCATACCAAGTAGCATTTAAACCATACGCGTCCTTCCCTTCACCATCTACCCCTGCAAATGAGAACTTTTGTGATCCTGCGAATACTTGCAGTGCTAAGTAAGAATCATCAAATGAGAATTCGTATTGAACATCAACACCAGTTACAGAATCAACAGGAACTAAACCGTAAACTTCTTCTGGTGAGCGCGCCCAAGGTTGTGCATAACCGACATCTAGATACTCAGAAAGAAGAAAGAACGGAGCACGAATAACACCAGCGCGGGCTTTTATACCATTATCAAACTTATAACTTAAATTTGCTTGAGATACTTCAAGATCCCACTCTTCATTACCACGAGCTACAACTTGTACTGTTGCTTCAACACTCTCGTTCACATCAAAATTGCCTTGCAATCCGAATAAGCTTTCTGGATACATATTACTATCATTAATTCCAGCAAAACCTGAATTGTTCTTCGAGTTGGTATAACCAATAGATGCAAAGCCGTTAATCGTTGATTCAGCAAGAGCCTGAGTCGACACTTGTAAAGCTAGTAACGAAGATATAGCGAGAGTTAACCTACTTATTTTCATTTATATTTCCTACTTCCTATTTTAAATATGACCTATTGGCCGGATAGATGATTTAATTGTTTTGTTACTTCGCCTATCTGGTTTGATATTTGAAGTAATTGACTCATCATTTCTATTGATACTTCAGACTGAGAATCTATTTCTTTTAACTTTTGCTCTATACTATTAGAGTTAACTGATTGTTGTTCTGCTGTGCTTGCAATTATTTGATTACTATCAAGTAACTCACTAACTCCTGTGTTAACTTGATTCATTATATTTACGACCTGCTCTGCATTATCCAAACCTATCGCTGCTCTTTCGACACTGGTAGACATAACGGTAGATACCTCAGATGATATATTTGAAAAACTATTTAACATTTCACGAATAGCTAACGTAGTGCTTTGTGTTCGGTTTGCTAAGGTACGAACTTCATCTGCAACAACTGCAAAACCCCTACCTTGTTCTCCTGCGCGAGCTGCTTCTATAGCCGCGTTTAATGCTAATAAATTTGTTTGCTCGGCTATATCGCCGATTGTATTGACCGCTAATCCAACTTTATTTGTATACTGAATCAGTTCACCAACCACCTCTGATGAACGAGTAACATCACGACTAAGTTCATTCATTGCTGTGATAGAATTATTAATAATTACTTTACTTGCTTCTGTTGATTCGCTTGTTCGTTTAACGCTATTTTTGGCATTAACCGAATTATCAGAAATCACTCTTACACCTTGCAACATTTCTGATATATCTGTAGTTGATTGATATATAAGATTTTTTTGGAATTCGCTGTTTGAATAGCTTTCAGAACTAAACTGGTTTAATCCAGAGACAATATCAGTTAACTTATCGACGGATACTTTTATAAACCCTATGTTTTTTTCTTGTAATGACACGAAACTATTAAAGTTATTAATAAGCTGCTGTAAACCATTTCCCTCACCGACATCTATTCGTTGAGTTAAATCCCCTTCACCAAGAGCGAAACTTTGAAGTGCTGAAGCAACTTCATCTATAGCATTAGTCATTCTTGTCGAAACAATAAACGCGTAAGATGCAAAGCCAATGATTATAATTAGCCCTACAATTAGGAAGATAAAAAACACATTTTGCTTTGCTTTAATATATTTATTTGTATAAGTTATGAGTGAATTAAGCTCTGTAGATTGAGTGATGATTAATTTTTCCATCTCTTTTTCTATTTGCTCATACTTCGTTGTGTTTGATTGGGCTTGAACTAAAAAATCATTTATTTTAATCGAACCATTTAGAAAACTTTCAACCTGATTAATAACGGTTTGATGATATAACTTAACTTCTTTTTTTATGTTTGTTACATTTCTTTTATCGCTTACCAATGCTTCTAATTTTACCAATAAATCAGTCATATCATTGAAGTTTTTTTTTGCTACTTTAAGAGCTTCTTTATCACCGATGACTACTGCATTTTCTATATTTTGATGATAACTACGAAGTAAATTATTTGCTTTTACAGCAGCTTCGTTAGCTGGAAATATGTTGTTTTTGACTAGTTGTAATTCTTCTGTTGCTTTGGAACCTACTTCGTGGAAAAAATAACCACTAAGGCTAAGTAGCACTATGACGAATCCGCAAAAAAAACTTAATTTTAATTTCATAACTTACCTTATTAAAAAATTGATAAAAGTCACCTAAAAGATGTTTTTACTCTATCGAATTATCGGAAGAAATCTACTTATACGTACAAAGTAGCACTCTTGGACTCCAAACCTTGGATAGCGCCGCGGTTTCAGCAAGCGCCTTTTCTTTGTACCGCAGCTCTTTCTTTAACTCTTTTATTTCGAGTTTATCTTCTTTAGCCTGTTTTTTGGCTTTAGCTTCCTGCTCTTTACTGGATTTAAAGCCTTGCATACATTCATTTTTCCAGTTTTTAATTTGTTCGAGATACAAGCCTTTTGCTCGACAGTATTGGCTGAGTTGTTGTCGCCAATAATACAGGGTTGCTCTGCTGATAACTTCTTCTTTTGAGACTTCCGCTACTGACATTAAGTGTGGCGGTAACAGTTTTTTTAATATTGCTTCTTTTCTTTCTATTGAAATACGAGACAAGGTGAACTCTTATGCCGCCCTAAACTGGTTAAATTTTAACAGTGACAACTATCCTGCCGATAGGGGGGCTATCGCTGTATATTTTATTATCAGCTTGGTAGTTATATTGAAATACAATAACAACATGAGAGGCTCTAAAGATGACGCGCTAAATTATTGATGTACTGAGTTAATGCTTACAAAGGAATCAAACAGGAAGATAATGCTAATTACAATTAAGTCAGTAAGAGGATGCTACTTACAATTAAACAGGATATGTCAGGAGAATGTAAAAGTGCATGTTAGATGTAAAAAAAAATACACATGTCGAATTTCTAATCCTGATTTTAAATGGAAACAC
>NZ_MSCO01000001.1:561424-565355 GCF_002954705.1 Aliivibrio sifiae | reverse complement strand
GTTACGTATTGCACACGCATTCGGTACGCCAGTGATTGTTGACTCACCTTTAAGAGACGGTTCTCTTCGCAGTGAAGCTGAAAAATGTAACATCCCAGTATTAACCTATGAAGCAGGTGAAGCGTTACGCTTTGAGCCGATTGCTATCAATGCGGGTTATGTTGGGGTGCACCGTGTAATGCAAGCCATCGGTATGCTAAAGGCAAGCAGAAAGCGTTTACCTGAAGCTATTATAGCAAAATCAACAAATTGGTTACGTGCAGAGAGTGACGGTATTTTACGTACTGTTGTGACTCTAGGTGAACAAGTTGAGAAAGGTCAGGTTCTGGCTTATATCAGCGCACCGCTAGGCCACAGTGAAATCGAGCTTCGCGCTCATAAAGGTGGTATCGTTATTGGCCAGCAAACTTTGCCTTTGGTTAATGAGGGAGATGCTATTTTCCATCTTGCTTATTTTACTGAAGATGATGAAATGGTAGGTCAAACGGTTGAAACCTATATCGATGAAATCATCGAAGCGGATACAGATCAATTGACTAATGCTCAAATCACAACATCTACACTGTAGTATTTTTTACTAACACAGTTTAAAAATAAGAGAGGTTCGCCTCTCTTATTTTATAAATAAATGCCCAATATTAATTACTGCACACCTATTATTTCATAGTGCTGTTTCTTACCCGCTAAATTCAATTCAAACTCATCACCAAGTTGTTGCCCTATCATGGCTTTCCCAAGCGGAGCTGATGGTGTGATTAATGAAAATGTCATTTTGTTATGTATTACTTTTACCCCACCAGCTGACGGGCCGATAAAGAATCGACTTTCAATATCATCTTGATTAACAAGCGTCACTAAAGCACATTGATTAATCACACTCCCTTCATTGTATTCTAAGCGTGGTAATTTACGATAAGCAAGAATATCAGCTTCACACTCTGCAACTCGTAATGCTTGTCCATGAGCCAAATAAGACGCTTCTAAGCCAAAAGTTTCATACTTACTGCGTGCAATCGCTTCTTTGTCTGTTGCTTGATCAATCGCTCGCTGCGTTGCTTCTACCGCCATTTGATGAACATCACGCAACGCTTGGATAATTGATTCTAATAATGCTTCTTTTTCTATCATCTTACATAATCCATAAAATCTAGCGGGTTATAATAGCAAAAATTAAGATTCACATTTATATTTCCAATCATTTTCTTAATGTGAAGTCTTTCTAAAAACAGTCGTAACTTAATGAGAATTAAAATATTCTCTGTGATCCTCTGTTAAATCAGAACCAAAATAAAAGTAATTACCCTATTTTATACTAGTAATTAAGTGTCTATAACACTCACTAAATTAAGGGTAAATAAATGAAAAGGATTTTTATTAGAAGTGCTATTGCTTCTGCTCTCTTTATGTCATACGGCGCAAGTGCATTTGATTGTAGCTCACTCCCATTTTGGCAAAGTTCTGAAGCCTATGGTGGTGGTACTGAAGTCCAACAAAATAATACAGCTTATCAAGCACAGTGGTGGTCACAAGGAAATTCTCCAGAAACTCATTCAGGAGAATGGCAAGAATGGAAAAGTCTAGGAGAATGCACTAATGGAGGGGGAAATATTGCTCCTACATTATCAATAACCTCACCATTAAATAATGCAATAATTACAGAAGGTAGTGAAATTACATTACAAGCAAACGCTAATGACAGTGATGGTTCCATTGCTCAAGTTGAATTTTTCTCTAACAACCAATCTATAGCAACAATAACAAAATCACCTTACAGCACTCCTTGGGTTGCCGTGAAAAATACAACAAATATTTCAGTTATTGCAACCGATAATGAAGGCAGTACAACAACTGAATCTGTAGCTATTAATGTTCAATCCGCTGGAGAATTAATACCACCAACAATCGAACTCATTTCTCCGAATGGAACTGAAAACTTATCTATCGGTGATTCACTTCTTATCTCAGCAACGGCAATGGACAGTGATGGCGAAGTTAGTCAAGTCGAGTTTTATGTTGATAGTCAGTTAGTATTCACCGATACCAATGCTCCGTTTGAGCATTTGTGGACAGCAATAAGCGGTTCTCATAGCTTTAAAGCCAAAGCGACAGATAACGATAGTCAATCAACCATTAGTAAAGAAGTCACACTCATTGTTTCTGAACCGTCTAGCGGCGGATGTACAGGATTGCCTCAGTATCAAGCGGGAACTAATTATACGACTGGTGATGAAGTTCAAAACCTTAACCAAAAATACCGTTGCGAGATAGGTGGTTGGTGTTCATCATCCTCTGATTGGGCTTACGCTCCAGGAACGGGATCAAACTGGCAAGATGCATGGACAGGATTAGGCGTTTGCAGTACACCACCACAAGTTAGCATTACCTCTCCTAGCGACAACAGCGTTATTTTAGCAGGTTCATCAGTCATTCTTAATGCAACTGCAAATGATAGCGATGGAAGTATTGTTGGTGTTGAATTCTTTGCTAATAACATAACATTAGGAGCTGACACACAAGCACCTTATTCAATTGGTTGGGACGCAACCCTAATTGGCTCGAATACATTAAAAGCAGTTGCAACCGACAACGAAGGCAATAATTCAGACAGTAGCATTCTTGTTACTGTTAGCGATCAAAACGTAGTAACAAGCCTCACATCACCACAATCAGGTACTAGCCTTGCTCTAGGTAAAATAGCTCAATTAAGTGCAACAGCAACCTCATTAACGAGTTCAATCAGCCACGTCGATTTCTTAGTTAATGGCGTTATTATTGGTTCAGATACTACGACGCCATATAATACAAACTGGATGCCAAGCGCCATTGGTGCTTATTCTATTTCTGTAGAAGCAACTGACGCTCAAGGTAATACAGCCCTATCTACAGCATCTAGTGTTACGGTGTTAGAACAAAGCCAAGCCAAACATAAATTAATAGGCTATTGGCATAACTTTGTTAATGGTTCTGGCTGCCCTACTCGATTATCTGAAATGTCAGATTCTTGGGACGTCATCGATATTGCCTTTGCTGATAATGATAGAAACAGTAACGGAACAGTACACTTCAATCTTTATTCTGGCGATATACACAGTAGCTGTGCCGCACTAGATCCAGCACAATTCAAACAAGATATGGCAGCATTACAAGCAAAAGGAAAAATATTCGTCTTATCCCTCGGTGGTGCAGAAGGTACAATTACCTTAAATACAGCAGAAGACGAAGCAAACTTTGTTAGTAGCCTAACCGCTATTATTGCTGATTGGGGCTTTGATGGATTAGACATTGATTTAGAAAGTGGGTCTAACTTACTTCACGGGACACAAATCCAAGCTCGTTTGCCTACCGCGTTAAAGAAAATCGAAGCAAACATGGGAGGAGATATGTATTTAACTATGGCTCCTGAGCATCCTTATGTGCAAGGGGGAATGGTTGCTTACAGTGGCATTTGGGGTGCTTATATCCCAGTCATCGACCAAGTTCGAGATACCTTAGATCTTCTTCATGTTCAGCTATATAACAATGGTGGATTAGCAAATCCATACATGCCAGGAGCAGCGCCAGAAGGCTCTGTTGATATGATGGTTGCCTCTGTGAAAATGTTGGTCGAGGGTTTTGAGTTAGCCGATGGGTCATTCTTTGCCCCACTTAGAGATGATCAAGTCGCAATTGGCTTGCCATCTGGCCCAAGCTCTGCAAACTCAGGTCAAGCACCAACTCAAAATATTATTGATGCTTTAGATTGTGTCACTTATGGATCGGCATGTAGCACTGTTGTACCAAATAAACTGTATCCAAATTTTGGCGGAGTCATGACATGGTCAATCAACTGGGATAGACATGATGGATTTAACTTCTCACAACCTATCGGTGACAAACTCACGCAGATGAACAATCAATAAATAGCAGGTACAAAAAAGGCGCTCAAATAAGT
>NZ_MSCO01000001.1:468114-560021 GCF_002954705.1 Aliivibrio sifiae | reverse complement strand
ACTCAAATAAGCGCCTTTTTCATTTTGAATTATTCGAGAAGATTACTCTTCGTCGTAATCGTAGTCGTCTTCATCATTTTCTGCATCACGAGCGGCTTCATATTCCGCTTTTTGTGCTGCTGATTTCTCTTTTTTACGAGCAATCATTTCTTCTTTTTCAGTGCGTTGTTCCGCTTTACGATCATTACGAACCGCTTGCGTTTTTGCAAATTCAACAAGCTCTTTCTCTGCCCATTCAACTGCTTCAGCTTCGCTTTCAAAACCAAGTTGACGCTTAGATACAACCGTTCTGCGAGAAGTTACTTGGCGCGTAATTTCAGCAGCCCAAGCGTTACGTTTTTCTACAATACGGTAATCAAATTTTGCCATTTTTATTTCCTAGAATTCGATAGTTAAGGGATAGATCATTGCTAAAAAATCCATCTATAACTGCAGTATAATAACTGCATTCCCTTTAATGCCCGCTATTAGAACACATTCAGCCAAAAATGCACCAAAAAGATGTCAATCAACTCATGCTTTAAAGGAGAAGTTAATCTTATTTTTTGACCGCTAAATGATTGCGGTTATCTCTGCTACTGCGGATCAGTTCATCACCTTTCACTATATCCACAGATTTAGCTAATCGATCATATAAAAGAACATTCACTGTCGCCGCTAAATTCATACAGCCAACGGTTGGAACATACACCACATGGTCCGCACGATCAGCAACTTGTTGAGTAATCGAACCATCTTCAGGACCAAAAACATAAATTGCTTTTTCTGGATGTTGAAACTCAGGAAGCGACGTTGCACCCTCGGCAAGTTCAACACACACGACTTTCATGTCTTCGGGCAGACCATCCAATAGATTATCGACGCTAGTTAGTGGAATTTTATTGGCTACTTTTTTTGTATCCGTTTGAAACTTTGCAGCACGATCATATCGTTCACCAGTATAACGAACATCATCAACCTGATAACACCCTGCAGCACGCATGACTGCACCAACATTGGTTGGGCTTTTCGGATTACTCAAACCAATCGTAACGTGCGTATTTTTCATTGTTTCTTCCAACAGATAAAATTAAAGCGCTATTCTAACAAAAAAACCGCTGAAGCCTAAACTTCAGCGGTTTTATCTAAAAGAGCCGTCTTTACCCAACCCTTTTATTTATTATAGAACAGACTGTTAATTTAATTTTCAGATTTTTATCACACTTTCAAAAAATCATGATAAATAATTGATTATTAAATTAAAGCTATTGATTAATACTTAAATAAGCATCAATCAAAGTATGCCCTAATTTAACCAAGGTTCTTACGTGCGTTTTGGAACATACGCATCCAAGCACCATTTTCACCCCACGTCTCTGGAGCCCAAGAGTTTGCAACCGTACGGAACACACGCTCTGGGTGTGGCATCATGATAGTCACACGGCCATCAGTAGTTGTTAAACCTGTGATAGCGTTTGGCGAACCATTCGGGTTGTTCGGGTATTGCTGCGTTTGGTTACCGTTATTATCAACATAACGTAATGCTACTGTGCCTGAGTTTTCAATCGCGTTTAGGTGTTCATTATTACGTACTTCTACGCGACCTTCACCGTGTGAAACAGCAATTGGCATACGAGAACCTTCCATGCCATTAAAGAATACAGAATCTGATTTCTGAACTTCTACTAAGCTAAAACGAGCTTCAAAACGCTCTGATTCGTTACGAACGAAACGTGGCCAGTACTCAGCTCCTGGGATAAGTTCACGCAGGTTAGACAACATCTGACAACCGTTACATACACCTAAAGAGAAGGTATCTTCACGCTTGAAGAAGTTTTCAAATTGGTCACGAGTAGAATTGTTAAACAGAACCGATTTAGCCCAACCTTCACCTGCGCCCAGTACATCACCGTAAGAGAAGCCACCACAAGCCACAAGACCGTTGTACTCTTCTAGTACCGCTTGACCCGTTAGGATATCACTCATGTGAATATCTGTTGCTTCAAAGCCTGCACGGTCAAATGCTGCAGCCATTTCAACGTGAGAGTTAACACCCTGCTCACGTAGAATCGCCATCTTAGGTTTAGCACCTAGGTTGATATAAGGCGCTGCGATATCTTCATCTACGTCGAAACTTAGTTTCACGTTAAGACCTGGATCTGAGTTATCTTTCTTCGCTTCATGTTCTTGGTCAGCACAGATTGGGTTATCACGTAAACCTTGCATCTTATGCGTCGTTTCAGCCCAGATAGTACGTAGTTCAGTACGGTTACGTTCTACTATAACTTGCTCACCAGATTTAATTACGAGTTCGTTTGAATCTTCAACAGAGCCGATTACATGTGAACATGCTTCTAGGCTATTTGCTGCAAGAGTAGAAAGCACCGCATCTAAATCGTCGTTACGAACTTGGATTACCGCACCTAACTCTTCATTAAATAATGCTGCTAGCGTGTCTTCGCCTAGCGCTGCAATATCAGCATTAACACCACAGTGACCTGCGAATGCCATTTCAGCAAGAGTAACAAATAAACCACCATCGCCTTTATCGTGATAAGCCACAACTTGGTCGTTTGCTACTAAAGTTTGAATACCTTCGTAGAAACCTTTTAGTTGCGCTGCGTTATCTACGTCTGCTGGCTTATCACCAAGTTGCTTGTAAACCTGTGCAAGTGCTGTTGCACCCATACGGTTTTTGCCGTTACCTAAATCAATAAGAACCAGTGACGTGTTACCTTTGTCAGTACGTAGTTGAGGAGTAATCGTCTTACGAACGTCTTCAATACGAGCAAACGCAGTAATAACTAGAGAAAGCGGAGAAGTAACTTCTTTTTGCTCGCCATTCTCTTCCCACTTAGTCTTCATCGACATTGAGTCTTTACCCACAGGGATAGTTAGACCAAGTGCAGGACAAAGCTCTTCACCTACCGCTTTAACTGCTTCATAAAGACCGGCATCTTCACCTGGGTGACCTGCTGGAGACATCCAGTTTGCAGATAATTTAATGTTCTTAATGTCGCCAATATTCGTTGCTGCGATATTGGTAATTGCTTCACCAACCGCTAAACGAGCTGATGCACCAAAGTCTAGAAGTGCAACAGGAGTACGCTCACCAAGAGACATAGCTTCACCGTGGTAAGTATCATAACTTGCCGCAGTTACCGCACAGTTAGCAACAGGAACCTGCCATGGACCAACCATTTGATCACGAGCAACAAGACCTGTTACCGAGCGGTCACCAATTGTAATTAAGAATGTTTTCTCTGCAACCGTTGGCAAACGAAGAACACGTTCAATTGCATCGTTCATTTCAATGCCTGAACGATCAATCGCTGGGTTATTCGCTTTTAGTGTTTTCGCATCACGGTGCATCTTAGGCGTTTTGCCTAAAAGAATGTCCATTGGCATGTCGATTGGCGTATTGTCGAAGTGTGAATCTTCTAATTTCAGATCACGTTCTTCAGTTGCTTTACCAACCACTGCATATGGCGCACGTTCACGCTTACAAATAGCTTCAAATGTCGCTAAGTCTTTATCTGCAACCGCCATTACGTAACGCTCTTGAGATTCATTACACCAGATCTCAAGTGGGCTCATGCCCGGCTCATCGTTTGGAACGTCACGTAGGTTAAAGATACCACCACGCTCACCATCATCAACAAGCTCAGGTAATGCGTTTGAAATACCACCCGCACCCACATCGTGGATAAATGCGATTGGGTTTGCATCACCAAGCTGCCAACAACGGTCGATAACTTCCTGACAACGACGTTCCATCTCTGGGTTTTCACGTTGTACTGAAGCGAAATCTAGATCTTCAGAAGAAGAACCTGAATCCATTGAAGATGCCGCACCACCACCAAGACCGATGTTCATCGCTGGACCACCAAGAACGATTAGGCTTGCACCTACTGGGATCTCTTTCTTCTGAACATGATCATCACGAATATTACCTAGACCACCCGCAAGCATGATTGGCTTGTGGTAACCACGTACTTCTTCACCATTATGAGAATTTACTTTTTCTTCATATGTACGGAAGTAACCTAACAGATTTGGACGACCAAATTCATTATTAAATGCCGCGCCACCTAGAGGGCCTTCAAGCATAATATCAAGCGCAGTCACGATACGGCTTGGCTTACCAAAGTCCGTTTCCCACGGTTGAACAAAATTAGGGATTTTTAAATTAGATACAGAAAAACCGACTAAACCTGCTTTTGGTTTACCACCGATACCTGTTGCGCCTTCATCACGGATTTCACCGCCAGAACCTGTTGACGCACCCGGCCAAGGAGAGATTGCTGTTGGATGGTTATGCGTTTCTACTTTCATCAAGATGTGTGTTTTCTCTTGATGGTAACCATAGCCACGAGTTTCTGGATCTGGGAAGAAGCGACCGACTGTAGAACCCGTCATTACAGCTGCATTATCTTTATAAGCAGACAGTACATTTTCAGGAGTAACTTCGAAGGTGTTTTTAATCATCTTGAATAATGATTTCTCTTGCTTAATCCCATCGATAGTCCAATCCGCATTGAAGATCTTGTGACGACAATGCTCTGAGTTCGCTTGTGCAAACATCATTAATTCGATGTCCGTTGGGTTACGACCTAACTTTTCAGTAAAGCTTTCAAGTAAGTAATCTATTTCATCTTCAGCCAGTGCAAGCCCTAGGGTAACGTTTGCGTTTTCTAGCGCTTTACGACCACCAAAAAGTAGGTCGACTTCAGCATATGGTGCAGGTTCAGCTACCGTAAATAATGCCGCTGCTGATTCAAAATCAGTAAAGACCACTTCCATCATACGATCATGAAGAATGGCTTTTAATTCAACCAATTGAAGTTCAGAAAGAGTTTCAGAAGTTTCTACATAATACGCAGTACCACGCTCTAAACGTGCGATTTTAGCTAAGCCACAGTTATGGGCAATATCAGTAGATTTTGAAGACCAAGGAGAGATAGTGCCTGGACGAGGTGCAGAAAGAAGTAATAAACCTTCAGGCTTATGTTCTTCAATCGTAGGGCCGTAAGTTAGCAATTTTTCTAACTTTACAATTTCAGATGCATCAAGATCTGAGGTTACGTCAGCAAAGTGAGCAAACTCAGCATAAATACCAGTAACAGGTAAATTTAGCTCGCAACAAAGCTCAAGTAGCTTGTTAACACGAAATTCAGATAAAGCAGGTGAACCACGCAAAATTCTCATGTACTTAGGTCTCTTCGGCAATGAATTAAAGGTAATATTGGAATAGTTTCATGTCGTTATAAATAGCTAACTCTATTAATTATTCAGAACACATAGTGACTATGCCGATGTTACCTCTGGTATTGCGAGCGCATTATAAAGGATTTTGTTTTGTGAAGTAACACCAAAAGCAACCGTTTGCGTATTTTTTTTTGAAAAAAGTTTAAATGGCCCTCAATTTGATGATTTTGAATAAAAAACAAACAATGAATGATTTATTCTGCCTTAATATCTAATAATTGTTCTAATTTGTTACCGTGCTTTTGCCTCTTATTCTCCCATTTGATATAACTACGCCCTACTTATTTAAAAGAGCATTCAGACTTGAGCCGCATCCGATATTATCGCTTTTTACCATCTTGTTTGGTTGTTTTTACTTTGGTTCTTACCTTAACTGGCTGCCAAGTAGAATCAGAACCAAAAAACAAATTAGAACAAGTGAGAGAACGCGGTATTTTACGAGTCAGTACACTAAACAACCAACTCTCTTATTACATCGGTTCTGATGGCCCAACAGGGTTAGATTACGATCTAGCTAAGGCTTTTGCTGAAAAACTAGAAGTTAAGCTAGAAATCACACCAGCTTATACTTATTCAGGTTTATTCCCCGCTCTTGATCGCAATGAAGTTGATATTGTTGCTGCTAATATGACGATTACACCAGACCGCCTACAACAATTTAATCCTGGACCTGTCTATTATTATGTCAGCCAACAAGTGGTTTATAAAAAAGGCAGTTGGCGCCCTCGTAATATTAAAAACCTTACAGTGCTTGATGAAAACTTAACTATAGTCAAAGACTCTAGCTTTGAAGGCACGTTAACAAAGTTAAAAGAAAAGCATCCTGATCTCGATTGGAAAACAGAACCAGATACCGACGTTAGCGAATTATTAAAAAAAGTAGCCAATGGAGAGATACATTACACTCTCGCCGACTCTGTTGAATTGTCATTAACTCAGCGTATTCATCCTGACTTAGCGGTTGCTTTTGAGTTAACTGAAGATCAGCCTGTCGCCTGGTTCTTACAAAAAACTGAAGATGATAGCTTACAAGCATTATTGATCGAGTTTTTTGGTGAGCTAAAAGAAAGTGGCAAACTCGCTCTTTTAGAAGAAAAATATTTTGGTCACGTTGAATCGTTTGATTACGTCGACACTCGTGCTTTTATTCGTGCGTTAGAAAGCAAACTGCCTAAATGGGAACCTCTATTTAAAAAGTACGCAGGGGACTTTGATTGGCGTTTCTTAGCAGCACTGTCATACCAAGAATCACATTGGAACCCATTAGCAAAATCTCCTACTGGGGTGCGTGGCATGATGATGTTAACGCTTCCAACAGCTCAATCTGTTGGCGTTAAAAATCGCTTGAGCCCAGAGCAAAGCATTCGTGGCGGAGCAGAATATTTACGCCGAATAGTAAAGCGCGTACCAGATTCCATTACTGAACATGAAAAAATTTGGTTTGCTTTAGCCTCTTATAACATTGGCTTTGGTCACATGATGGATGCACGTCGTTTAACGCAACGTCTAGGTGGTGACCCTGATTCGTGGACAGACGTGAAAGATAATTTACCGCTATTACGCCAAAAACGTTATTACAAATATCTACGCTATGGTTTTGGTCGTGGTGATGAAGCCCAAAATTACGTTGAAAATATTCGTCGTTATTACCAAAGTATTATTGGTTATGAACAAGAGCAAGCAAATAAGTTGATTCAAGAAGAAATCACGGTTGAAGATTTAACGGTGATTGATGTTCCACTTTCTTCTGCTGCCACTACAATTAGTGATACAACTCCAAGTAAGTAGAACTCTAATTACAAATAAAGAAATATAACTAAAAAATGCGTATTAAATGGCATGTTCATGTTACGGTAACAATTAGCACATACTCTGAGTTAACTTGTACTCAACATCATACCAATTAAAGTTAAATACACTTTAATTTTTATTCGTTAATTTAAGGGGGAGTTTATGCTCTCTAGCAGAAAAAAACTAAAGCCAAGTACATCGCTAAAGGGCAGTACTCAGCGTCGACGTAAACTGTTAAATAACCACAAAAAGGTACTTCATCGTCAACGTACCTATGCGATGTCACTGTTTGATGAAGGCGAAGCATTCTCGTGCCGCTAACCTTTTGGACATATTTTTTCTTAACGCTCAATAAAAAAGGCAAATTGCGATAATTCAATTTGCCTTCTCTCTATTTTAGTGTTTTCTGAATTAATCCATCACCTGATTTTTCAATTCTTCTCGTTGTAATTTTCGCTCTTCTTTCTTCTCTTTACGTCTTCTTTTAAAAAAAGCTTGTAGTTGCTCTCGGCACGCTTCTTCCATTAAACCTGATTCACACTCTACGAAATGAAACGCGGTTGCAGAAGTAAATAAGTTAATAACGCTGCCAGATGCACCAGTTTTCATATCAGAAGCACCAAAAATGACTTTTTTTATTCTACTATGAACAATCGCACCAGCACACATAGGGCATGGCTCTAACGTAACGTATAACGTCGCATCAACTAAGCGATAGTTTTCAATTTTACTTCCCGCTTGTTTAATCGCCATCATCTCAGCATGTGCCGTTGCATCATGAGAACCAATTGAACGATTCCACCCCTCACCTATGATTTCACCATCTAAGACAATCACAGCACCAACAGGAACCTCACCTTCTTCTTCAGCAATTGCAGCCAGTTCTATTGCTCGCTGCATATAGAAGTTCGCATCTTTATTTTCTTTTTCAACACTCATCTATTCAGCTAACTCTTGGGCTAAAAATTCAACCAATAAACGAACTTTCATCGAAAGGTGTCGATTATTTGGGTAAACCGCCCAGATCCCTTCTTTTGGTTCACGATATGGAACAAGGATTTCAACTAACTCTCCTTTATCCATTGATTCTTGAACATAAAAATCTGGCAGTTGGACAATCCCTAATCCTTTTAAAGCGGCGTTAGTTAGCGCTGCACCACTATTACAATGAACAGATCCTTTTACTCTCACGCTTTTTTCTTTTTTATTTTCAATAAAACGCCAAATAGGCAAACTACCAATTAAGCAGTTGTGCTGAGAAAGCTCAGATAAGGTATGAGGTTCACCATGTTTTTCAATATAGCTAGGAGAAGCACATACGCGTACCTGTCGACTTGATAAACGCTTTGCCATCATGGTTGAATCGGTTAAACGTCCTAATCGAATCGCCAAGTCAAAATCTTGCTCAACTAAATCTAATGTCTGATTTGATAAAACAAGTTCAAGCTCTAACTGCGGGTACATCAACATAAAGTCACTAAGCAATGGGGCTATTAACTGCTCACCATAAGTCACTGACGAAGTGATTTTTAAACGACCTTGAGGCGTTGCATTAAGCTCAGTGATCGCTCTATCTGCTTGTTTTAATCCTTCAACTAAATGGCGACAGTGCTGATAATAAGTTTGGCCAGCTTCTGTAACTGATACTTTTCTCGTTGTTCGGATCAGTAATTTAATTGATAAACGATCCTCTAATGCTGCTACTTTACGGCTGATCTGTGCAACCGATGTTTCCAATGCTCTTGCTGCCCCAGTGAAGCTTTGAGCTTCAGTAACGGCAACAAACTCAGTAACGCCTTCCCAATCAATCACAACGTTTTCCTTATTGCTATTATTACGTATACGTAAAGATCATTTACCATTCTACCGTATTATCAAATAAGGAGAAATACTTATAATGGCACACAACAAGACGACGAGCACAAACAAAAAATAGCACTATGCTTAAAATGAAACTGCTTATTAATGTCTTAAATTAAATTACCCCACTAAGGAAAATCCAATGGCTCTTGATATTAAACCTGGTCAAACTCACATCAAATCTAAAGCAATGGTAGCTTGGGTTGCTGGCGAACCTCTTAAAATGGAAGAAGTGGATGTTCAACTTCCTAAAGCAGGCGAAGTTTTAGTTCGCATCGTTGCTACTGGTGTGTGTCACACTGACCTATTCACTCTATCTGGTGATGATCCAGAAGGTATCTTCCCTTCAATCTTAGGTCACGAAGGTGGCGGTATTGTTGAAATGGTTGGTGAAGGCGTAACTGGCCTTGAAATTGGTGACCACGTTATCCCTCTTTACACTGCTGAATGTGGTGAGTGTAAATTCTGTAAATCTGGCAAAACTAACCTTTGTCAGGCTGTTCGTGAAACTCAAGGCCAAGGTCTTATGCCTGATGGTACTAGCCGCTTCTCTATTAACGGTGAAACTATCTTCCATTACATGGGGTGCTCTACGTTCTCTGAATACACAGTACTTCCTGAAATCTCTTTAGCGAAAGTTTCTAAAGAAGCACCACTTGAAGAAGTTTGTCTTCTAGGTTGTGGCGTAACGACTGGTATGGGTGCGGTTCTTAACACCGCTAAAGTTGAAAAAGGCGACACGGTTGCTGTATTCGGTCTAGGTGGTATCGGTCTTTCAGCTATCATCGGCGCTAAAATGGCGGGTGCAAGCCGTATCATCGGTGTTGACTTGAACGAAAGCAAATACGAACTGGCTAAAAAATTAGGCGCGACTGATTGCATCAACCCAACAAATTTCGACAAGCCAATTCAAGAAGTGATTGTTGAAATGACTGATGGCGGCGTAGATTACTCTTTTGAGTGTATCGGTAACGTGAATGTGATGCGTGCTGCACTTGAGTGTTGTCACAAAGGTTGGGGTGAATCAATTATCATCGGTGTTGCTGGTGCTGGTCAAGAGATCTCAACTCGTCCATTCCAACTTGTGACTGGTCGTGTATGGCGTGGCTCTGCATTCGGTGGCGTTAAAGGCCGTACTGAGCTTCCAGGTATCGTTGACCGTTACATGCAAGGTGAGTTTGCTCTTGATGATTTCATCACTCACACAATGGGTCTTGCTGATGTAAACGCAGCGTTCGACTTAATGCACGAAGGTAAATCTATCCGTACTGTTCTACATATGGATAAATAAGTAAAAATAAGGGGTTAGATACTCTAGCCCCTATTCTACTTTTGATCTCTAAGTGCTTTATATCAAGACTGCGGGTTTATCTGCGTGGGTGGCGCAATTTATAGATAAGCTTACTGAGTGTTTCATTCTTTATTTTAAAGCACTTCAAAATCAACCAGTAGATTTCTATTCAATACAGTGATCTTGCTGATATGAATCAAAATATAAAAGGGCTCATCATGACAATCGAAAATATCAGCCAAGCAAAAGTTGCCGGTGGTTGGCACAAACAATATATACATACATCATCTACACTAAATTGCGATATGCGCTTTGCTATCTTCCTACCAGCGAACGCTTCTGAAAGTAATCCAGTTCCTGTTTTATACTGGCTATCAGGCTTAACTTGTACTGATGAAAATTTTATGCAAAAAGCAGGCGCATTCAAAAAAGCGGCTGAATTAGGCATTGCCATTGTTGCCATGGATACGAGCCCTCGCGGCGAAGACGTTGCTGATGATGCAGAAGCTGCTTACGATTTTGGTCTAGGTGCAGGGTTCTATTTAAACGCAACTCAAGCACCATGGAATCGTCATTACCATATGTATGACTACGTAACAAAAGAGCTGCCATCTCTTATTGAAGAACACTTCCCTGTATCAGATAAAAAATCGATTTCTGGTCATAGTATGGGTGGTCATGGTGCTATTACTATCGGTTTAAAAAACCAAGATATGTACCAATCAATTTCTGCATTTAGTCCTATTGCTAGTCCAATTAACTGCCCTTGGGGACAAAAAGCGTTAGGTTTATACCTAGGTGATAATAAAGAAGCTTGGTTAGAATACGACAGTGCTGAACTTCTTAAAAAAGGCTCAAAACTTCCGATCTTAGTTGACCAAGGTGAAGCGGACGGCTTTTTGGAAGAACAGTTAAAACCGGAATACCTACTTTCTTCAGCAGAGCAATCTGGTGCCGATGTAGAAGTAAGAATGCAACCAGGTTACGACCACAGCTACTTCTTCATTTCTACTTTTATTGATGAGCATTTAGAGTTTCATGCTGCTTATTTGAATAAATAATACTGATTTAAAATAAGCAAAAGTATAAATAGAAAAATCCCAGAGTAGGTTCTCCTTCTCTGGGATTTTTTATGTCTATATATTACTTTTCTATAATTAGATAAACGCTAACACTGGAGAGATACAAAGAAGAATACCTGTAACAATAATTAGATTAGTTGATAAGCCTTTGTACTTATGAAGTGTTGGCACTTTATGCACAAGGTAAGCTGGAATTAAACAACCTACTAAACCAAAAACAGGGCTACAAATCGAAGTAAAAGATAAGATAGGCGCATTTAACGCAACAGCAGACCACGCAAGCAAAATAATAAACACCGTAATTAGTTTATTTACTAACTCTTTATTAATTACAGACTCATCCATACGTCTTAACAATACGTTCATTGCAATACCACGACACGCTTCTTGAAATGCCATAAACACACCAAAGAATGAAGTTACGACAGCAAAAATATTAATCACAATGCCGGTAACCGTTGCCCAACTTCCTGGGAAGTAATGAGCAATAATAGCTAATGCAGAGATGTTTTTATTCATTGCTTCAGCCGCTTGTTCTTGGCTTATTGCAAAGGTAAATGACACTGCAAAAAAGAACACAACAACAAATAAAATAGCAAAAGCAATATTCATCGCTCTTAATGATTTATAACGCGCAACTTCAATTGATTTCTCACGTGAACGATACGAGATAACCATAGGGCTAAGAGATTGAATAAAAAGAATAGACGTTAGGGTAAATGGAAGCGTAATAATCGCATCTTTTAGCATTGGACCAAACGATCCCATTGCTGGAATATTAGAAAAATCCCAACGAGAAACCAGTAATAAGCCCATAACTGCAACTAATGAAAGTACTGTTACAGCCATAAAGCCAGATAGTTTAAATAGTACTTTCTCACCTTTAGATCCAATAAAAGCAAGGACACAGATCAGCCCTAAACCATAAAAAACATTGTCATTTAAATGCCCTTCCGTTACACCAAACGAGTGTAAGTATGAAGAACTGTCATTGGTTACCGCTAATGAGTAAACCAATACCCAAATAACCAACATAATGAAATAAAGGACACCTAAGGCCACTCCCCAATTCTTACCTAAATAACCAGTAATGACACCTGGATAATCTGTACATGTTTTTGCTTCGGCAAGAGTATTAATGAAAAGTTTTTGAAACAAATACATGGCTGGATAGCCAATAATTGAAGATAGAAGGAAAACCCAAAGCCCCATAATACCTACTTGAACAGGTAGAAAAACAATACCCGCACCAATAGCCATACCAATACTAATCACTATCCAACCAATATCAGTGCTGTCAAATTTAGTGGCTTTTTTCCATTCAGAATCAGTCATATTACTTTGATCACGACCAAGTCCTGCTAATGTAGCTGTGTTCATATAAAACTCCATCTTTGTAGGGATCACTATTCTTATAATTTTAAAGCGACAAACTGCCGCCAACTTGCAACTTTTGAAGAATTTACTCTCTAATTTAAAAATAACAATGCAATTTTATTTGAAATGATAGCGAGATCTCAGTTCGTAAAATAAACAAAAAATTGCTACAAAGTCGTTGCAATCCCTTGCAAATAAGCATAAATTCAACTCACACAAACCAAATGCAATTATTTTTGCATATTTTCAATTAAAACTTAAAGTCAACAATAGTTGCAAAAAAGGACAATACATATGAAGCAAATTATCGTGGCAAAATCAGCACCAGAAGCAATCGGCCCTTACTCTCACGGCACCGCATTTAATGGGCTTATTTTTACATCGGGTCAATTACCGGTAGATGGTTCAACTGGCTCAGTTGTTGAAGGGGGAATTGCTGCTCAATCTGAAATGTCTCTTAAAAACTTAATTTCAGTAATCGAAGCCGCCAATGGTAATGTTAATACCGTTTTAAAAACAACCTGTTACCTTGCTAATATCACTGATTTCGCTGCATTTAATGAAGTATATAAAACAGTTTTCCATACAGACTGCCCTGCACGCTCTTGCTTTGCGGTAAAAGATCTTCCGCTTGGTGTACTTGTTGAAGTAGAAGCAATTGCGCATCAAAAATAATAATTAGATAAAGGCGAACAAAATGAACTCTACCTGGAAACAATACATCACTATTTTAAAAAATGTTGTGAAACCAGCCCTTGGGTGTACTGAACCTATTTGTGCAGCCTATGCGACAAGCGTAGCAACACAGATGCTTGGAGAAAAACCAGAAACTATTGATGTTTTTGTCTCTGATAATTTGTATAAAAATAGTATGGGTGTTTTTGTACCAAGAACAGGTAGAGTTGGCCTTGCCATTGCAGCAGCTACAGGAGCTACTGGCGGAGATCCAGAAGCCGGGTTGGAAGTACTAGCAAAATTAAACGAATCTCAACTCAACGAAGCTCAGCAACTGATTGATGCAGGACACGTTCAAGTAAAACGAGAAGCTACAGATGAATTCATCTATTGTCGTGTTATCGTTAAAAGCTCACTGCACAGCGCAGAAGTAACAATCAGTGGGGGGCATACCCTTATTGTTGAAAAGCGACTTGATGGTAATATTATTTTTGCTTTAGATTCTTTGTTACCAAAAGCCTCCACTGCCTCTATTTGTGATGGTGTGGATATCACAATATCATCAATTTATGACTTCGCGACTCAAGCTAAATTTAATGATATTAAGTTTATTCTTGAAGCTAAAGACCTCAATATTGCACTAGCTCAAGAAGGGTTAAAGAATCCATACGGCTTAGAAGTTGGCCGAACATACCAAAAAAATATAGAAACCGGTTTACTTTCAAAAAGTTTAGACAGCGAAATTTTAATTTATACTTCAGCAGCATCTGATGCTCGAATGGGCGGTGCTACCTTACCTGCAATGTCTAATTACGGCAGTGGTAATCAAGGTATAGCAGCAACAATTCCTGTTGTGAAAATGGCTGATTTTTATAATGCTGATGAAGAAGCATTAGCAAGAGCCTTTATTATGAGTCACCTTGGTGCCATTTACATCAAATCTCATTACCCACCACTATCCGCATTTTGTGGTAATGCCGTCACGTCTGCAGCCGCAGCAATGGCAATGGTATATTTAGCAGGCGGAACATTCGAACAATCTTGCTCTGCAATTCAGAATACCATTAGTGATACCAGTGGGATGATCTGTGATGGGGCCAAATCAACCTGTGCTATGAAAGTAGGTAGCAGTGCTCAATCAGCAATGAAATCATCGTTACTCGCTTTGAATGATCATTGCGTAACAAAACAAGGTGTTATTGCCGAAGATGTAGAGAAAACGATTAAAAACATCGGAAGAATGATAACAACAGGCATGCCGAATATTGACCATGAAATCATTGAAATAATGGCGTCATAATGAAAAAATGTCACTATTCGCTAGTGACATCACTTTTCCACTAACATATAGAGTACGTATGCTACATAAACTATCTACAGCCGATAAGCTAATTATCCAATCAACTTTTAGTATCGTTGATGGCATTGCTGCTATGTTTGGAAGACATGTTGAAGTGGTTTTACACTCTTTAGATTCTGATAATCCATCAATCGTTAAAATTGCGAACGGGCATGTTACTGGACGTGGCATTGGTGCACCAATTACTAATCTGGCTTTAGAAAAATTAAAAACAGGTTCTGATGTATCAACTCCCTACTTTACTCGAACAGATAAAGGGGAATTACTTCGCTCTGTTACTTCAATGATTCGAAATGAAGAAGAGATTCCTATCGCCTTACTCTGCATCAATTCAAACCTTGATGTTCCTATGAATAGCTTCTTTATGGATTTATTCCCACAATCAACTCAGTTAGCGGCATCACCAGAAACGTTTGCAAAAGACAGTATAGAAATGCTGACTGATTCTATTGCTAGAATACAAAGCCAAGTATTAGAAGATGAAAACATAGCCGTATCTCGACGAGTAAGAACCATTGTTGAGCGCTTACATCATCAAGGTGCATTTAATATAAAAGACGCGACTCAAATAACAGCAAACATACTTAATGTATCTAAAGACTCTGTTTATCGTTATCTCAGAAAATTTAAATAATGCCGAACATTGAAATACAAAAAAAAGCCCTGAGAACTTAACATTCTCAGGGCTTTTATTTTTACTAATACAAATTAACCCGGCAGGTTGTATGTGTATGGCGCTTGGATACCTAAAGGAATACCTAGAGCCCAGTAAGCAAGTAGGAATACTGTCCAACCAATTAACATCGCAATAGAGAAAGGCATCATTAGAGAAGCTAATGTACCTATACCTGTAGACTTAACGTAACGTTGGCAGTAAACAACAACTAATGGGAAGAATACCATTAATGGTGAGATGATATTTGAAACAGAATCACCTACACGGTATGCCGCTTGAGATAGCTCAGGAGAGATACCAACACCCATTAGCATTGGAACTAGTACAGGACCAATTAATGCCCATTTAGCAGATGCAGAACCAATTAGTAGGTTTACAAATGCTGTCAGCAAAATCATACCAATAATAGTTAGCTGACCTGGAAGCTCCATTGCTTTAAGTACATCAGCGCCGTACATCGCTAAAATTGTGCCTATATTTGATTGGCTAAAAGCAACTAAGAACTGCGCACAGAAGAATGACATAACCATGTATGCACCCATTGTGCCCATTGTTTCTGACATTGCTTTGATTACATCATTACTGCTTTTAAACGTACCAGAAACTCGCCCAAACACGATACCTGGGATGATGAATAGAATGAAGATAAGTGGAACAATAGACTTCATTAATGGTGCAGAGAACGAGGTGATTTCACCATCAGGAGAACGCAGGGCTGAATCTTCAGGATAAATAAGTGCAATTAACAATGCGATACCAGCAACCATCGCCCAACCAGCGAACTTAAATGCTTTCGATTCAATCTCTGTAAAAGAGCCTAAATCCGGTGCTGTTTCTGCATCTTCATCAACTGGAGTATTTACTAAACGTGGTTCGATAATTTTATCAGTTACATACCAACCAATAACAACTATTAGAATTGAAGAAAGGCCTGTAAAGTAAATGTTTGCTAATGGGTTAACAATGTAAGTCGTATCTAGTACTTGTGCTGCTGTTTGTGTAAAGCCAGCCAGTAATGGATCGATTCCCGATGGAATAAAGTTAGCAGAGAAACCACCTGATACGCCGGCAAATGCTGCTGCAATACCCGCTAACGGATGACGTCCCGCAGCATGGAAAATGATACCACCTAATGGAATAACTAATACATAGCCGGCATCTGCTGCTGTGTGCGACACGATAGCAACAAGAATAAGCATTGGTGTTAGTAGTTTAGCTGGAGTGAAGTTTAGCATTTTCTTAAGGCCAGTTTGAATAAAGCCTGAAGAATCAGCAACACCAACACCTAACATTGCTACCAGTACAATGCCTAATGGGGCAAAACCGGTAAAGTTAGTTACCATAGTTGCTAAAAAGTTTGCTAAAGAATCACCCGTTAAAAGGTTTTTCACTTGAACTGCATCTTGAGTAACAGGATGAATCAAGTCAAATTGTACTTGTGATAATAGCGCTGAAAGACCCCAAACAATTAAAAGGCCCCAGAAGAACAGTAGTGCAGGATCTGGGATCTTATTACCTACTCGTTCGATTGTATTTAGAAAACGATCCATACCACTAGGCTTAGATGCTTTCTCTGCTACTTGGTTACTCATTCGTAACTCCATTTTATGTAATGTTGTCTTTAAAGATAAAGAGATTTGATTTTTTTTATTCTTTATCTATTCCTTTGCTAAATCAGTGTAAACCAGATATTGCCAAGAAAAGCTTAATACATTGCATTTTCATCGGTATGCAAATGTTTAATTTGTAAATCAATGTTTCAATGAAACATATAGCCAACAAAATTAATATTTACATTACAATAGAAACAAAAAAGCGCCTTTCGGCGCTTTCTATTTATCTAATACAAACTAATTCACTAAATGGAGATTATTCCCACTCAATCGTTGCTGGTGGCTTACCAGAAATATCGTAAACGACACGAGAGATACCACTAACCTCATTAATAATACGGTTAGATACTTTACCTAAGAAATCGTATGGTAAATGTGCCCAATGCGCTGTCATAAAATCGATAGTTTCTACTGCACGTAAAGAGACAACCCAATCGTATTTACGACCATCGCCCATTACACCTACAGAACGTACTGGTAAGAAAACAGTGAATGCTTGAGATACTTTATTATAAAGATCAGCATTGTGTAATTCTTCAATGAAGATTGCATCAGCACGACGCAGTAAATCACAGTACTCTTTCTTAATTTCACCAAGAACGCGTACACCTAGACCTGGTCCAGGGAACGGGTGGCGATAAAGCATGTTGTATGGAAGACCTAATTCTAGGCCAATCTTACGCACTTCATCTTTAAACAGTTCACGTAATGGCTCAACAAGGCCCATTTCCATGTCATCAGGAAGACCACCAACATTGTGATGAGATTTGATAACGTGCGCTTTACCTGTTTTCGATGCTGCTGATTCGATAACATCTGGATAGATAGTACCTTGAGCTAACCATTTCGCATTTGATAGTTTCTTCGACTCTTCATCAAAGATATCTACAAATACGTGACCAATGATCTTACGTTTCGCTTCAGGATCAGATTCACCTTCAAGTGCATCTAAGAAACGTTTTTCAGCTTCAACATGAATGATCTTAAGACCAAACTTGTTACCGAACATTTCCATTACTTGGTCTGCTTCATTTAAACGAAGTAAACCATTATCAACGAATACACACGTTAGTTTGTCGCCAATTGCACGGTGTGCAAGCATAGCAACAACAGATGAATCAACACCACCAGAAAGACCAAGAATTACTTCATCATCGCCTACTTGCTCTTTAATACGAGCAACTGCATCTTCAATGATTGATGCAGAAGTCCACAGACCTTCACAGCCACATACATTAAGAACAAAGTTCTCAAGCATTTTTAGACCGTTTTTAGTATGAGTTACTTCTGGGTGGAATTGAACACCGTAGTATTTCTTCTCTTCGTTCGCCATTGCAGCGTAAGGACAAGTTTCTGTCTCTGCAATTTTTACGAAATCAGATGGGATTTCAACAACTTTATCACCGTGGCTCATCCAAACATCTTGAGTCGCTTCAAGATCTTTAAACAGCGCTGATTCACCTGTTACTTGTACCGCAGCATAACCAAATTCACGCTCAGTAGACGTTGCTACTTTACCGCCAAGTTGTTCTGCCATTGTTTGCATGCCGTAACACACGCCAAATACAGGAACACCAGAATCAAATACATATTGAGGAGCACGAGGAGAATTTGCTTCTGTAACGCTTTCTGGACCACCAGATAAGATGATGCCATCTGGATTAAAATCACGGATGTCAGATTCTTCTACATCCCAGCTCCAAAGCTCACAGTAAACACCAATCTCACGGATACGACGCGCAACAAGCTGCGTGTATTGAGAACCAAAATCTAAAATAAGAATGCGTTGATCGTGGATATTAGTCGTCATTAGTCTTTCTCAAAAAGTCATTTATTTAGTGTGATTTCATATAAATCACACGCTTAAAATTGAATTTGGTACAAAGTTTTTTCTTTATATTTCACAGCAGAATCATTCGAGTTCTAGGAAAAGGCACGGAGTTTACAAGTGTAAATGAGTACCTTTGACAACGAAATCGGAAGATTCTGCAAAGAAAATTAAGAAAAATTAGCCTAGGCGATAGTTTGGTGCTTCTTTCGTGATCTGAACGTCATGTACGTGAGACTCTTTCATCCCTGCACCTGAAATACGAACAAATTCAGCTTTAGTACGCATGTCTTCAATTGTTGCTGAACCTGTTAGGCCCATGCTTGAACGTAAACCACCCATTTGTTGGTGAACGATCTCTTTTAGACGACCTTTGTATGCGATACGACCTTCGATACCTTCAGGCACAAGCTTGTCTGCTGCATTATCAGATTGGAAGTAACGGTCAGAAGAACCTTGAGACATAGCGCCAAGAGAGCCCATACCACGGTAAGATTTGTATGAACGGCCTTGGTAAAGGATTACTTCACCAGGTGCTTCTTCTGTACCAGCAAACATTGAACCAACCATCACGCATGATGCGCCAGCAGCAATCGCTTTACAGATATCGCCAGAATAACGAATACCGCCATCTGCAATAACAGGAACACCATGAGCCGTTGCAACTTCTGCTGCGTCTGAAATTGCGGTAATTTGAGGAACACCCACACCCGTAACGATACGAGTTGTACAAATTGAACCAGGGCCGATACCAACCTTAACTGCACTTACACCAGCATCGATTAATGCTTTAGCGCCTGCACCAGTAGCAACGTTACCACCTATAATTTGTAGATCTGGGAAAGATGCACGAGTTTCACGAATACGTTGTAAAACGCCTTCTGAATGACCGTGAGATGAATCGATAAGTAGAACATCAACGCCCGCTTCAACAAGTGCAGCAACACGCTCTTCATTACCAGCGCCTGCACCAACAGCAGCACCTACACGTAGACGACCACGTTCGTCTTTACATGCATTTGGTTTACGTTCTGCTTTATGGAAATCTTTTGCTGTGATCATACCGGTTAGTTGGAACTCATCGTTCACTACCAATACTTTCTCTACACGCGCTTCATGCATTTTCTCTTGAACTTCTTCACGAGTTGCACCTTCTTTAACAGAAGCTAGGCGTGCTTTTGGCGTCATTACAACGTCAACTTTCTTAGATAAGTCTGTTACAAAACGAACATCACGACCAGTAATGATACCAACAAGTTCGTTAGTTTCAGTTACTACAGGGAAGCCAGCAAAACCGTGTTTTTCAGTCAGTTCTTTCACATCTTGGATAGTTGCGTCAGGACGAACGGTTACTGGAGCAGAGACAACGCCAGCCTCAAAGATTTTTACTAAGCGAACTTGTTCAGCTTGCTGTTCAATAGACATGTTTTTGTGGATAAAACCGATGCCACCCTCTTGCGCTAATGCAATAGCAAGGCGCGCTTCTGTCACTGTATCCATTGATGCTGAAATCATTGGAATATTTAGAGAGATAGTCTTCGTTAACTGAGTGCGAAGATCAGCGGTGTTAGGAAGAACTGTGGAGTGTGCTGGGACGAGTAAAACGTCATCGAAGGTTAAAGCTTCTTTTGCGATTCGTAGCATTTGCAATATCTCACAACATAAGTGTTTAAAGGAATAAATCCCACTTTATCGTTTCGCATAATAAAGTGTTTTGGATTTGATATTGCAGACGGATTATACGCACTGCGCAATCGCTTGGCTACACATTTATTTATTTTTAATTTGCATTTACCCCCTTGATATGTATTATATTGCCGCTAATTCCTATACTCATGTCTAAGGCATTCTGATGTCTCTCGATTCTAATCCTCGCATCTTTACAGTCTCGCGTCTCAACTCTGAAGTTCGTCTATTATTAGAAAATGAGATGGGGATTGTTTGGCTGATTGGCGAAATTTCTAACCTTACTGTGCCCGTTTCTGGTCACTGGTATCTCACTCTTAAAGACAGTCAAGCTCAAGTCAAATGTGCCATGTTTAAAGGCAATAACCGCCGAGTTACCTTTAAACCTCAAAATGGTAAACAAGTTCTTGTTAAAGCCCGCCTCTCGCTTTATGAACCTCGTGGCGACTATCAAATAATCATTGAAAGTATGCAACCCGAGGGAGATGGTCGTCTTCAACAAGAGTTTGATCAATTAAAAATGTCACTCGCAGCTGAAGGGCTTTTTGCTCAAACTGCCAAACAACCTTTACCTGAACAACCAAAACGTATTGGGGTTATTACCTCTCAAACAGGTGCTGCGCTGTTTGATATTCTTAATGTATTAAAACGACGAGACCCTAATCTACCAGTTATCATTTATCCGACAATGGTACAAGGCTCGGGGGCTGCAATTCAAATTGCACAAGCTATTGGACGAGCTAACAGCCGTAACGAATGTGATATATTAATCGTTGGACGTGGCGGTGGCTCATTAGAAGATCTTTGGTGTTTTAATGAAGAAATTGTTGCAAGAACGATTGCAGCAAGTAAGATCCCAATAGTCAGTGCTGTTGGTCATGAAATAGATGTCACTATTGCTGATTTTGTTGCAGATGTTCGAGCTCCAACCCCTTCAGCTGCAGCTGAATTAGTAAGTCGAGACCTCTCTTCTCAACTACAAACAGTAACACATCAGAAACGTCGCTTACGCAATGCTATAGAGCGTTATTTATCATTTCAACAACGTACATTGTCAACGTTGCAGCACCGCCTTGAAAAACAGCATCCACAAATGCAGTTGAATAATCAAAGTCAAAAGCTAGATGATTTAAACCAACGATTAATGAGTCATATGATGCAGCGGCTGCAGCGCAATCAACATAGCGTTGAAAATTTAACCCTACGTTTAAATAACCTATCACCAAGTAAAAAAATATCTCAGGATCAATTACGTATTGAAGAATTAAAACGTCGATTATTAGATTCAATGGATAGAAATTTACTTATGCAACGTCATCAATTAGCGTTAGCGGCAGAGAAACTCGATACTGTTAGCCCATTAGCCACCTTACAACGTGGTTATTCTATTACTCGAAATGAGAAAGGGTCTGTAATCACTTCAACAAAGCAAATCAGCACTGGAGATAGTATTACGACTCGCTTTGTTGATGGTGAAGTTAAATCGACAGTAACTATAAGCTAGCTAACTCTGTTCTATTTCAACAAATTCAGTTTTAGCACGAGATTTAGATTTTAATTCATTACAATCATGACAAAAATAGCTTGGTGCTCCACAGGCATTAAGCTTTTCCATTTCTTTGCTACAGTCAGGGCAATACACTACTTTTTTAAAATCTACCTGACAAAAATCGCAGTGGTACCCTTCTCTATTCCAACGTAATTCAGACTGACACTTAGGACATTCGTTTGTTTGCATTACTCATTCCTTATTAATTTATTTCAACCAAATACTGATACGCTGCCTATCTCAAAAAACATAGATCTTTATGCTTATAGGGATCTGATCAGCGATCATGCCCTTTAAGAACATTTATATAACCACACCCCGAAAGCATTAGTTACATACTCTGTCTTTCAATTTAAAACGATATAAAACTTCAAGAAATACACTTTCATACAGTAGATCCAGAACATCAATCAGCATTGAGCTTATATATTTCAGTAGAAAAAACGGGAATTACACGAAATGTAGAATAAGATATACACCTCATGTAATTTCAATTTTAAATTCGTTTTTTCGAATAGGTAAGCATTAATAGCTCTTGTTCACCCTTTGCTTTTAATTCAACTCGAATCTCTTGATAATCTTTAAACGAAGAAACATGAGTACCACCACAAGGAAGCTTTACTACACCATCTATACCAAAATCTGCAATCCAGTAACGTGAATCCGTTAACGCTTTACCCTCACACTCGATAGAAACCTCACTTTCTAAGGCTAACCATACAGTTATCTGTTCATTTACTTGATCAGTAATAGAGTTGAGGTTTTCCATCATTTCAGAACTATTAAGACCGCGCTTACGCAGTGTTTTCCCTAAACGATACACATCTTCACAATGATCTTCTGTGACAAAACTGGTTTCTTGAGCATAACTGTTGAAATTGTAATGTCCCAGTTCATCTTTTCGATCTGCATCTTTACGCCAATAACTTGCATGAAGTACTTTATTTAAGGCTAAGTAAGCAATATGACCAGCACTATGCCCACGACTCAGTGAGTCTTGATATTCTTTATCAACTTTTAGCTCTACAGTATTTTCTACTGCAATATCCGCATCCTTAGATATTAAGTGCGTCACGACAAATACCCAGCCATCTTCACCACGTTTTACTGGGATTTTTTTATCTATATATAATTCACTCGTAGCTAATTCAATCGCACCTGTTTGACAAGCGAGTATTGGATAGTCATTGCCATTTATGTGAATCGTTCCTTTATCTTCTGGATGATCAGGCCAAATATGGCTTACAGGGTGAAAAGGCGTTTCTTTAGTCACAAACCATTTACCTTGGTCTGTTTCTTTAATTAATTGAACAACTGACGTGTGTTGCCATGTGTTATGACAAAAAAGAATCTCTGTTGCTGATAACTGAGTCATGATTTTCACCTAAAAAAAACGCCCAACAAGATGGGCGTTTTATTATTCAATATGTATAAATAAAGTAATTACAGATTATTTTTTGTTACGGCTTTTCACTGCACCAACTAGACGCTTACGTTGACGCTCTTGAGATAGAGTCAACTTACCACCACGATCTTCAAATGGGTTTTCACTATTCTGGAATTGAATACGAATAGGTGTGCCCATAATTTCTAATGATTTACGGAAGTAGTTCATTAAGAAACGTTTGTAAGAAGAAGGTAATTCTTTTACTTGGTTACCGTGAATAACGATAAGTGGTGGGTTGTAACCACCTGCGTGTGCATATTTCAGTTTCACACGACGGCCACGAACCATTGGTGGTTGGTGATCGTCTTGAGCCATCTTCATGATACGAGTAAGAACAGATGTACCTACACGCTTAGTTGCAGAAACATACGCTTCTTGTACTGATTCATATAAATGACCAACACCAGTACCATGTAGAGCTGAAATAAAGTGAAGACGAGCAAAATCAACAAAGCCTAGACGACGGTCTAACTCAGACTTTACTTTCTCTTTAACTTCGTTATCAAGACCATCCCACTTATTTACAGCAATAACTAATGAACGACCTGCGTTCAATGCAAAGCCCAGCAAACTTAGATCTTGATCTGAGATATTTTCACGAGCATCGATAACAAGCAATACTACGTTAGCATCTTCAACCGCTTTCAATGTTTTGATTACAGAGAATTTCTCAACCGTTTCATTGATACGACCACGGCGACGAACACCTGCGGTATCAATAAGTACGTACTCTTGACCTTCACGTTCCATTGGAATGTAAATAGAGTCACGAGTTGTACCAGGCATATCGTAAACAACCACACGCTCTTCACCTAAAATACGGTTAATTAGCGTTGATTTACCTACGTTAGGACGACCGATAATCGCTAATTTGATTGGTTGATCTTGAAGGCGTGAAAAATCTTTTTCTGCATCTTCTTCTGTTCGATCTTTTTCTTCTTCTTCGAAATCTTCAAATTCAGTAAGATCCATGATCTCACCATTTTCATCTTTCAAAGATTCTTCAATTAACTCTTCCATAAAAGGAGCAAGAGCTAATTCAAGTAGAGATGTTACACCACGGCCATGTGAAGCTGCAATTTGGTAAACCTTGTTCATCCCTAATTGCCAGAATTCAGCACTTGCCGCATCAGCATCAATACCATCGATCTTATTTACTACTAAGAATGTTGGTTTTTCACGTGAACGTAAGTGTTTTGCAATCGCTTCATCAGATGATGTTAAACCAGCACGGCCATCAACCATAAATAACACAACATCAGCTTCTTCAATCGCAGCTAATGACTGTTCTGCCATTTTAGTTTCTACACCTTCTTCAGTTCCATCAATACCGCCGGTATCGATCAAAATGAATTCAAGCTCTTCTAACTTAGCACGGCCGTATTTACGGTCACGAGTTAAGCCTGGAAAGTCAGCAACTAATGCATCCCTTGTACGCGTAACACGGTTAAACAGCGTCGATTTACCAACATTTGGACGCCCTACCAGAGCAACAACAGGAATCATATATACCTCTTAATTTAATCATAGGCATAGCGCGAGCTAATACCAATTTGATGATAGTTTTTTTAATATGAACGGATAAAAACCATCACCAAATTGGATTATCTTTCACTATCTAAAAACAATAAAAGGCCCCAAAGTCAAAAGGACTTGGAGCCAATTCACAATTATAGCAAATAAAACTTATTTAATTCGCATTTTTTTGATAACGCCTTCGCGAGTAACAATTAAAAAGCCATCTTCAACAATAATTGGGGATACTGCGATACCATCACTGTCGATCTCTTGTTGAGAAACAAACAGCCCAGTATCTCTATCTAACCAATGTAGATAACCTTCACTATCAGCTAAAACAATATAATTATCAATGATCATTGGCGGTGTTAATTGACGATACTCTAGCTCTTCATTATTCCAAAGTTCAGTACCACTTCGTGCATCAACTGCCACTACGTGATCTTTCTCTGTTACTAAGAAAAGACGTTTACCATCAGATGACATATTCATTGCTGATGAATAATTACGTTTCCAGACAGGTTGCCCTGAACGAAGATCCAGAGCAATTAATTGTCCGTTATAGCCAATTGTATATAAACGACCACCTAAAATAAGTGGTGAAGCATCAACATCGACTAAACGGTCAATCTCAGTAGCCCCTTTTGGCGTACCTACTGGCTGTTGCCACAACAATTGACCTTTAGAGATCAATGCTGCCGCTAAACGACCATTAGACATTCCCCAAAAAACGCCACCTGAAATACTGACTGGAGTACTATCACCACGAAGTGTTAAGTTAGGCACTTCACTGTTAATTTGCCACTTTTCATCACCAGTTTCAGCATCGAAAGCAACCAACGCCCCGCGACTAGTATGAACAATGAGATAACCTTCATCTGCTAATGGTTTAGCAAGAACTTCACCATCAACCGTTTTACGCCACAACTCTTCACCAGTTTCAGCATCAAGAGTAATGACTTCACCATTCTCTGAGCCGATGAATACTTTGCCGTAAGTTAAGGTTAAACCGCCAGATAATCGAGCTGATACGTCTTGTTCTAAATCTTTCTCCCAAATGGTTTTTCCATTTTCAGGATCAAGCGCTTTAACAAGACCATCACGGCTTGCAACATAAACTTTTTGATAAGCATAAACTGGCGCTAGACGTGAAAAATAATGTCCAACACCATCACCAATTGAACTTGTCCATTCCGTTGTTGGTTCAAATTGATTCTGAACAACAGGAACCGGTGCCATTACGATTGTATCTTCTTCACTCGCACAGCCAAAAAGCATGGAGAAACCAAAGGTACATAATGCCGCTTTTTTTAACACCTTACGCATTCAGTTGTCCTTACTCTGCTAAGTCATCCAGTTTCATTTGAACGGCTTGGTTCATTCCTGCTTGTAACGCTTCGGTATAAGCAGAACGAGCCGTAGCTACATCACCTTGACTAAGAGCAATATCACCTTTTAGCTCAGCGACACGTGCTGCCCAGCTTGTCGGTTTTACACTTTCTAATGTCGCTAAAGCTGCATCAAATTTCTCTTGTTGAGCTTGAATACGAGCAGTGCGAATTTGAGCAGTAGCAATCAGTGATTCATCGTTGCTGTTACTTGCCACCCAATTTAATTGCTCTAATGCTGCATCAAGTTGGCCAGCATCTACCTGAACTTTTGCTAACTGAAGTGCCGCCAATACTGCGTACTCACTTTTAGCATGAGCGGTAATAAATGCTTGCGCTGATTCTGTAGCATCAGCACCAGAAGCTTGCAATGCAGTTAGTGTTTTTTCATAAGAAATTGAAGTTGTTTCTTTTGCTTCAATTTGTGTCGATTGGTAATATTTCCAACCTAGAATTGCACCAATACCAACAACACCACCAACTACGACAGCCTTGCCGTTTTCTTTCCACCAACTTTTAATGGCTTCAACTTGTTGTTCTTCAGTTTCGTAGGCTTCCACGTCCTATCCTCTTAAATCAATTCAGCTAATTTTTCGAATACATCTGCTTGAGCGAACGTTTTTTGTTCGCCAGTACGTAAATCTTTTACGTTTACTGTTTGCTCTGCCACTTCACTCTCACCTAAGATAAGAGCAACTGCAGCACCTGCATTATCAGCACGTTTAAATTGCTTTTTAAAATTACCACCACCGAAGTGACACATTACACGTAAACCAGGAACTTGTTCACGTAGTGACTCAGCCAGTTTCATCCCTGCCATTAGAGTACCTTCACCAGACGTTACCATGTAAACATCCACTGAACGACGCACATCTGTTAATTCTAATGTTTCCATCAGTAATACCAGACGCTCTAATCCCATAGCAAAACCAACTGCTGGCGTTGTTTTTCCGCCTAATTGTTCAACTAGACCGTCGTAACGACCACCACCACATACCGTACCTTGAGCACCTAAACTTTCGGTAATCCACTCAAAAACAGTACGGTTATAATAATCTAATCCACGAACTAAACGTTCATTAACTTGATATTGGATGCCAGCAGCGTCAAGTAGTTCACATAAACCAGAAAAATGTGCTTTTGAATCATCATCCAAATATTCAGATAGTTTAGGGGCATCACCTAAAATAGCTTGTACATCTGGATTTTTAGTATCAAGAACACGCATTGGATTAGTATGCATACGGCGTTTACAATCTTCATCCAACACATCTAAGTGCTGCTCTAAAAATTCAACTAATGCGATACGGTAGTTAGCGCGAGCCTCTAATGAACCGATAGAGTTCAACTCTAAACGAACATGCTTATCAATACCTAGTTCACGCCATAAACGTGCTGTCATCATAATAAGTTCAGCATCAACATCAGGACCGTTCAAACCAAATACTTCAACACCTACTTGGTGGAACTGACGGTAACGACCTTTTTGAGGGCGCTCATGACGGAACATTGGGCCCATGTACCATAAACGTTGTTCTTGGTTGTACAGTAAACCATTTTCAATCCCTGCACGTACACAACCTGCTGTTCCTTCTGGACGAAGCGTTAAGCTATCACCATTACGATCTTCAAACGTGTACATCTCTTTTTCAACAACATCAGTTACTTCACCGATAGCACGTTTAAATAGATGTGTTTGTTCAACAATTGGCATACGTACTTCATTGTAACCATATGCACTAATAACGCGTTTAACGCCATCTTCTACTTTGTGCCACAATGGCGATTGTGTTGGAAGGCAGTCATTCATGCCTCGAATTGCTTGGATTGCTTTAGCCACGTTCACTTCCCAATGGGTTTCATTTATATCTGGTTTACTAATCAGTCAATCTGATTAATATCAATTTGGTTTTCTTTTGATAACATCGCGGCTTTCGCTCGGATCTTCGCTTCTAGCTTATCCACGATATTATCATTATCAAAACGTTCTTTCTGACGAATACCATCTTCATAGAACGCACTTTTACGATTACTTCCCGCAATCCCCATATGAGAGACTTCAGCCTCACCCGGGCCATTGACTACACAACCAATTAAAGAAACATCCATTGGCGTGATTAAATCTTCTAATCGTTGTTCTAGTTCATTTACTGTTGCAATAACATCAAACTCTTGACGAGAACACGTAGGGCAAGCAATGAAGTTAATACCACGAGAGCGAATACGCAATGATTTTAAAATATCAAAACCAACTTTGATCTCTTCAATAGGATCCGCAGCCAATGAAATTCGTAGTGTATCGCCAATACCTTCAGACAATAACATGCCTAAACCTACCGCTGATTTAACAGAACCAGCACGAGCGCCACCAGCTTCGGTAATACCTAAATGCAATGGTTGAGCAATCTGCTTTGCCAATAATCGATAAGAATCAACCGCTAAGAATACATCAGAAGCTTTCACACTGACTTTAAACTGGTCAAAATTCATTCTTTCCAATATGTCTACATGGCGCATTGCTGATTCAAGTAACGCCTGAGCCGTTGGTTCTTTATATTTTACTTGGATATCTTTTTCTAATGATCCCCCATTCACACCAATGCGAATAGGAATATTTTTATCTTTCGCACAATCTACAACAGAGCGAATACGTTGTTCATTACCGATGTTACCTGGATTGATACGTAAACAATCGACACCGTATTCCGCTACTTTTAAAGCGATACGGTAATCAAAATGAATATCAGCGACTAAGGGGACTGACACTTGTTGTTTGATTAGTTTAAACGCTTCAGCTGCATCCATTGTCGGAACTGAAACACGAACAATATCAGCGCCTACTTTTTCAAGTGCTTTAATTTGAGCTACTGTCGCAGCAACGTCAGTCGTTAATGTGTTTGTCATTGACTGAACAGCGATCGGGGCTCCATCACCAATAGGAACGTTACCCACATAAATACGGGTAGATTGGCGACGTTTGATTGGGGACTCTATATGCATGGAATCAACTCATTATTGAGGTAAAGTTAATCGTACAACTTTACCGGCAGGATATGCTGATAAATCAACAGGCTTACCTTTATAAGTTAGCGTTACGGCACTTGGAGCACCAATAACTAATTTATAAGGTGCTTTACCTGTTAACTTTAATGTTTGATTTGTTTTTTTAACGCCAGAGTACAAACGATTGTTTGCGGCGTCTTGAACTTGTAGCCAGCAATCACTATTGAATGTCATCACAACATCCTCGCTAACTATTGCCGTTTTTTCTTCAATTTTTTCTTCAGAAGCCGCAGCCGTCTCAGGTTCTTTAGCTATTTCTTTCTCGAGTGCTTCTGAAGAAGTTTCTAATTCAGAAACATTAGTATCAACTTCAAGCATTTCAGCTTCATCTAAAGTTGGTTTCACTTCTACTTCTGTATTGTTATCAGCGGAATCCATTGACTCAACGGTTGCGACTTCATTGATCAATTTAGCGTCATGACTGCTCTCTAGTTGAGCTTGCTCTTGCCACCACCATAGAACTGACATGCCAAGAATAATTGCAAAAATGACCCATGTTAACTTCATGATACGATTATCGTGCTTTTCTCTTTTCGTCTTACGAGAAAAACTTTGCATATCATGTTGTTCTATTTTTGCTTTACCTAATTGATCTAATGCGTTAAGAACTTTACTTTCAGGTACGTTAACGACTTTAGCATAAGAACGATAATAGCCACGTGTAAACGTGGCTAGTTTTCCCATATCAAACTGGTCAGCTTCGATCTGTTCTAGAACTTCCACTCGTAAACGTAAACGAGAAGAAATATCTTCTATCGTTAAATTTAATGCTTCACGAGCTTCTTTTAATAATTGCCCAGGAACAACAAGGGTTTCTGCTTTTTCTTCAATCTTTTCAGGAGTCATAATTTAAATAATTCTGATATTCTCTGGAGTCCGGATATTTTTTCCCGAGCAAATCTGCGTATTTTTTAACCAAATGCGCATTACCTGCTTTTTTTTCTAATTCTATGAGTAAGCTTAGGCTAACGGGTTTATATCCGTACTTCTTAGTAAATTTAAACAGCGCAATTCTCGGTTCTGAATAGTTACCTTCATCAATATTCAATTTTGCCAATTGAAGGGTTGAACGAACTCGATTCGGATCATGAGCCAGTGAGCGCTCAAAATACGTTTTTGCTGTCACTTTATCCCCACTACCTAATGCGCACATAGCTGCATTTTCATAACTTGCCGAAACAAGATAATAGTAAGGTTGGTCTATTGCTTGAGTAAACTTCTGTTGAGCTTCCTCATAACGGCCATTTTTACAAAGAAAAACGCCGTAGTTATTTAATACATTACCATTTTTTGACGAAGAACGTAATGCTCGTTTGTAAGCCTTTTCAGCTAATTCGTTTTCTTCTACTTGTTGGTAATAATAAGCGAGGGAAGTTTGAGAGCGGTAATAGTCAGGAGCGTATTGTACAGCCAGTTCCAAATTTTCACGGGCTTTGATCATGTTGCCCGCATTTAAATAGCTTAATCCAAGGGTAATTCGAGCTTCAGCAGCTCGAATTATCTCTTCTTTGGTCATATCATCGGCTTCATTTACCGTGACACAACCAGCACTAACTAACAATCCAACGGTTAATAGTGCCGCACTCCATTTTCTCATTCTGCCTTCCCTTGCTGTTATACATCAAGGTTAAACAGTTTTAACAGGGATAGCCTCACCTTGCTGTTTAACTTGAGTACGTTTAGTTCTATCGATTACATCACCCACTAATTGACCACAAGCAGCATCAATATCATCGCCACGAGTTTTACGAACGGTTACCGTAAAATCGTATTCCATTAGTGTCTTCATGAATCGATCGATACGTGAATTACTTGGCTTTTTGTATGGTGACCCAGGATATGGGTTAAATGGAATCAAATTAATCTTTGCAGGGGTATCTTTTAGTAATTCTGCGAGTTGTCTTGCATGATTCATATCATCATTAACATGATCTAAAAGTACATACTCTACCGTTACACGACCACGGTTAGCATTTGATGATGCAATGTATTCGCGAACACACGATAAAAATGCATCAATATTCCAACGATCATTGATTGGCATAATTTCGCTACGTAGTTCATCAGTTGGCGCATGAAGAGAAATAGCTAATGCTACATCGATTTTCCCAATCATTTGCTCTAGGCCAGATACAACACCAGAAGTCGATACCGTTACACGACGCTTAGATAAACCAAAACCTAGATCATCAAGCATAATTTCTAATGATGGGATTAAGTTTTTCATATTAAGCAGCGGTTCGCCCATGCCCATCATTACAATATTAGTAATTGGACGACGACCCGTTTCTTTTTCTAAACCAATTTCACGAGCTGCACGCCAAATTTGGCCTACAATTTCAGAAACTTTAAGGTTACGGTTAAAGCCTTGCTGAGCGGTTGAACAGAATTTACATTCCAATGCACAACCTACTTGAGAAGAAACACATAATGTAGCACGGTCACCGTCAGGGATATAAACCGTTTCAACATCTTGATCTCCTACTTTCATCGCCCATTTGATGGTGCCATCAACTGAATGCTGAGCTTCTGAAACATAAGGAGCACGGATCTCACACTTGTGCTTTAGTTTTTCACGAAGTTTTTTGTTGATGTTGTTCATTTGATCGAAGTCATCACAACCAAAGTGATACATCCACTTCATGATTTGATCGGCTCTGAATGCTTTCTCTCCTAATTCCTCAGAAAAAAATGCTCGAAGTCCTTTACGATCAAAGTCCAGTAGATTGATTTTAGCTGTAGTCATGTTGCCTCTCTGATAAATAACATCACCGCGAATATCGGGCGCAGAATTGTACAAGTTTTGGGAGGATATTACTAGAGGGTAGAGGTATGAGGAAAAATCAAAGAATAGAAACTATACGCACTCCGTGCCTAGATACTATAAGAGCAGATATGCAGACAGTATAAGCTACACTGCTCTTATATGAAGCGAAGCGATTAGTTTCTAGCTAATATAGAAACCTTAGCTTCGCTTACTTTAATGTGGCTTATTCCGCTGGGCGCGGACAAATTTCATCTTCAGCAAAGAAGTACGCAATCTCACGAGCTGCCGATTCAGGGCTATCAGCACCATGAACAGAGTTATGACGCATGCTGATTGCATAATCTGCACGCAATGAACCACAAGCAGCTTCTGCTGGGTTAGTTTTTCCCATCAGCTCACGGTAACGAACAACCGCATTTTCACCTTCTAATACCTGTACCATTACCGGACCAGACATCATATAAGCAACTAGATCATTAAAGAATTCTTTGCCTTCATGCTCAGCATAAAAGCCTTCCGCTTGTTCTTTAGTTAAGCGCAACATTTTAGCTGCAACAACTTGCATACCTGTTTTTTCAATACGACGGTAAATAGCACCAATAAGATTACGCTTAACAGCATCTGGTTTTACAATTGAAAAAGTACGTTCTATTGTCATTTTACTTTCCTTTAAGTTTCTTTTACTTCTTTTGAAGCTATTATAGTTATAAGAAAAAAGACCGAGTTTAGGGCTCGATCTCTTATTCGTTATTTAGTAAGTAGGTTCGCTAATGTTCTTACACCTACACCGGTTGCACCGGCTGACCACTTATCTGAAGGAGCAGTACGGTAAGTTGCAGAGCAATCCATATGCAGCCACCCTTTCTTATAATCATCAACAAAGTAAGAAAGGAAACCAGCGGCCGTACTTGCACCTGGCGAGTATGGGCCTGAACCAATATTTGCCAAATCAGCAAAGTTTGATGGTAGCATATTACGATGAAATTCCATTAACGGTAAACGCCATAAGCCTTCATTTTCTTCTTGAGCTGACGTTAATGCTTTTTGGCTCAACTCATCATCAAAGCTTAATAAAGAATGGAAGTCATTACCCACAGCCATTTTTGCAGAACCTGTTAAAGTTGCACAATCAATTATCAGTTCTGGATTTTGTGCTGAAGCAAATTGAAGGCCATCAGCTAATACTAATCGCCCCTCAGCATCTGTATTTAAAATCTCAACCGTTTTACCATTTTTATAGGTAATAATATCACCTAACTTTAATGCTCGGCCTGAGATCATATTTTCAGCGCAACATAGAACCAGCTTAACACGCTTATCTAAACCACGAAGAATAGACATTGCAAGACCAGCAGTCGCTAACGCCGATCCGCCCATATCTGATTTCATTGATGCCATACCACCAGAAGGTTTAATACTGTAGCCACCCGAGTCAAACGTAATGCCTTTACCAACAAGACAAGCAAAAACAGGGGCATCAACATCACCTGTTGGGTTATAATCTAATTGCAGCATCGCCGATGTGCGTTCAGAGCCACGACCGACAGCATACGTTCCAACCCAACCTTCAGTTAAAAGGTCTTTATCTTTTACAATTTTTGTCGTCACGGTTCCTGCTGGTGCCACTGATTTAATAAATTCAGAAGCCATCGTAGCAAGTTGACGTGGCGCTACTTCTTCGGCTGTTTTATTGATGATGTCGCGTGTCCAATTCGTCGTTAGGATACGGGCATTCAATTCTTTTTCATCAACATCAGTTAATGCAGCCCAAATAACATCATTGTTCTTTTTAGAATCACGGAAGCCTTGAATAAAAGACCAAATAGATTCAAGATCCCACTCTGTTCCTTTTAATTCAACCTCAACAATACCCTGACCGTTTAACTTTCTAGCAGCTTGCTGAATTGCGCCGTATACATCATCATTTGTACAATGAATTACAGCCCCTTCAGAAGCAAATGAAATAAGAGCATTATCACCCCAGTGAGCCGCTGCTGTTTCTGTTGAAAGTTGTACTGTCATCTTTTGTGACATGTGAATCTCCTTTAAATACGCAATAACGCCATACAACCACATAAACTGACACTGGTGGTTATTTATATTGCGCGACTATCCAATGGGAATAAGCGAACTGAACGTTCGTTTTTATCTAATTTGCCTACTTTACCAGGGTGATACAAGGTATTTACACAAAATGTAAGAGATGGATCCAACCAGTTGATGGGATTTTGTACGTTATCAACGGTATTCATTAATACGATTAAATTAATCTCGTTCATCCATCCAACAAAGCATTATCGCTTCTAATATTTTTTCACCAGAATGATTTGGATCATCATCAAATTCATCTAAAGCCATCACCCACTCTCTTAAATCAGTAAAGCGAACAGTTTGAGGGTCAATCTCTGGGTATTGCTCTGAGAGTTCAATTGCTATATCACGTGAGTCAATCCACTTCATGCTCATAATTTCATCCTTAATTATGTTGTATATAGTACAGGTATAAAAAAAGGTAAGTTCTGAAACGCAAGTTTTCACTTGTTTTCCATCTCTTACCTTTATCAAAAGTAGTTCAATTAATCAGGTAGGATTAATGGTCTTCTGATGCTAAGTTTAGTGTATATTTTGGAATTTCTACCACTAAATCTTGTTTTGCCATTCTTGCTTGGCAACCAAGACGAGATTCAGGTTCTAGACCCCACGCTTTATCTAGCATGTCGTCTTCTAGTTCATCACTCTCTTCAAGTGAATCAAACCCTTCACGAATAACAACATGACACGTTGTACACGCACATGATTTTTCACAAGCATGTTCAATTGCAATACCGTTTTTTAAAGCAACGTCTAAAACCGTATCACCTTCATTTGCTTCAAGTACTGCACCTTCTGGGCATAACTCATCGTGTGGTAGAACAATAATCTTTGGCATTTCTATACCTCATCAATAGATTGACCGGCTAATGCAGCGCGAATAGAAGCATCCATTCGGCGCGCAGCAAACTCTTGGCTTGCTTCATCAGCGTGTTTAATTCCATCTTCAATTGCTTGCGTATCTGTACTTTGACGTACTGTGATTAACGCTTCAATTGCTTGTAAAATTTCTGCTTGTTCTTCTTTGGATAGTAATGCATCGCCATCATTATTAAGCGCTACAACTAATCCTTCGATAACACGGTCTGCTTCAACTTGCTGCTCTGCTAATGCACGAGCTTGCATATCTTCTTTTGCAAATGTCATCGAGTCTTTCAGCATGTTTGCAACTTCATCATCGCTTAAACCATAAGAAGGCTTAACTTGGATATGGGACTGAACACCCGTACTTTTTTCCATTGCTGTTACTGATAAAAGTCCATCAGCATCTACTTGGTAAGTCACTCGGATATGCGCGGCACCCGCAGTCATCGGTGGAATGCCTTTTAATGAGAAGCGAGCAAGTGAGCGACCGTCTTCTACCATTTCACGCTCACCTTGAACAACGTGAACCATCATACCTGTTTGACCATCTTTAAAAGTGGTGAATTCTTGCGCTTTCGCTACAGGGATAGTGGTATTACGTGGAATGATTTTTTCAACCAAGCCACCCATGGTTTCAATACCTAAAGACAATGGGATAACATCAAGCAATAACATTTCAGCATCTGGTTTATTACCGACTAAAATATCCGCTTGAATGGCAGCACCAATAGCAACCACTTGATCAGGATCGATGCTGGTTAATGGTGTTTTGCCAAAATAGTCACCAACAGAGCTGCGAACAATAGGTGTTCTTGTTGAACCGCCAACCATAACCACTTCCATTACTTCTTCAGAGGTAATGTCCGCATCTTTTAGAGCACGGCGACAAGCCATTAGTGTTTTCTTTACTAATGATTGAATTAATTGATTAAAAATTTCAACCGTAATACTGCCTGACCATTCTTTAAAAGAAACCGTTACTGAATCTGCATCTGACAATGCCACTTTAGTTTCTGTTGCTAATGTTAAAAGCTCACGTTGTTCTTGATTAGAAAGTGCAGATGTAATGCCTGCTTGGTCTTTAACCCATTGAGCTAATGCATGATCGAAATCATCACCACCCAGTGCTGAATCACCACCTGTTGCTAATACTTCAAATACACCTTTTGATAAACGTAAGATTGAAATATCAAATGTACCACCACCAAGATCATAGACTGCAATAACCCCTTCCTGACCTGAATCTAAGCCATAAGCAATCGCTGCGGCTGTTGGTTCATTCAACAAACGTAAAACGTTTAAGCCTGCAAGTGTCGCGGCATCTTTGGTTCCTGCGCGCTGAGCATCATCAAAATAAGCCGGTACTGTAATTACAACACCTTCAAGATCACCACCTAACGTTGCTTGAGCACGGTTAGATAATGATTTAAGGATCTCTGCTGATACTTGAACTGGATTAACATCACCTTGAGGTGTACTAATCACAGGTAACCCATTATCACTTTCTGTAAATTGGTAAGGTAAATCAGGGTAACGCGCTTGAATGTCTTTCAATGAACGTCCCATTAAGCGTTTTACAGAAATAATGGTATTTTGAGGATCAGAAGCGGCTGATTGATAAGCGTTGGCACCCACACAAATTTTATCGTTTTGATATTGCACTACGGACGGAAGAATTACGTTACCTTTTGTATCAGGTAATGTATTTGCTTCACCACTTCGAACCGAAGCGACCAATGAGTTAGTTGTGCCTAAATCGATGCCGACTGCTAGTTTATGTTGATGTGGTGCAGCACTTTGTCCAGGCTCAGAAATTTGTAGAAATGCCATGGGTAATATCCTTCACTTAATTAATCTAACAAAGATTAATTTAATAATTTATCTTCTAACTTTTCGACTTCTTGATTGAGCTTATCAATAAACTTTAGTTTACGTACGCTTTGTGCCGCCTCTTGCCATGCATCCACGTCTAATTGCTGTTTCAATTCAGCTAATTGTGATTTACGCATTGCGGAAACATTTTCAGAAAAATCAAATAGTGCACTTTCAGGATCTGAACTTGATGAGATATCTTCTAGCTCTTCTCGCAGTTCCATTTGTTGCATTAAAAACATCGGGTCTTGCATCGTCGTTTGTTCACCACGAATGTCATGACCTTGTTCTGAAAGTAGGTATTCTGCACGGGAGACTGGATTTTTTAGCGTTTGATAAGCGTCGTTAATTTGTGCCGCTTTTTGAACGGAAAGTAAACGGTCACGTTCTGACGAAGTCGCGAAGTTATCAGGGTGGAATCGTTTCTGCAATTCACGGAATTGAGCAGAAAGAAGGCCACCATCCAGTTCAAACTGGTTTGGTAGCCCAAATAATTCAAAATGATTCATAGTTAACGTTATGCTCTATACGTTGAAGCTTTCACCACACCCACATTCACTTTTTACGTTTGGATTGTTGAATTGGAAACCTTCATTTAGACCTTCTTTGGCAAAATCTAATTCTGTTCCATCCATGTAAGCTAAGCTTTTTGGATCGATGATAATCTTAACCCCAAATTCTTCAAACACTTGGTCTTCTTCGTTTAGCTCATCAACAAATTCAAGAATATACGCCATACCAGAGCAACCAGAGGTTCTTACGCCTAAACGTAGACCAATGCCTTTTCCTCGGTTTTCAAGAAATGTTTGAACACGGCTTGCTGCTGCTTCAGTTACTGAAATGGCCATACTACAACCTTTACTATATTTGTTTTGTGGTCATGGGTGTCGTTAGTCAATAACGACCTATATTAGACAATAAAGCGCCTATTTACACGATATCACGTAAACAAGACGCTTTATAACGTTACTTAATCTTAGTGTTTATTGCGGTAGTCAGATACCGCTGCTTTAATCGCATCTTCCGCCAAGATTGAACAGTGAACTTTCACTGGTGGTAATTCTAGCTCTTCAGCGATTTCAGCATTTTTAAGTGCTGCTGCTTCGTCTAGAGTTTTACCTTTAACCCACTCAGTAACTAATGAGCTTGATGCGATTGCTGAACCACAACCGTATGTTTTAAATTTTGCGTCTTCAATAATACCTTCTGGAGATACTTTGATTTGCAACTTCATTACATCACCACACGCTGGTGCACCAACCATACCGCTACCAACGGATGGATCATCTTTTTCAAATGAACCAACATTACGTGGGTTTTCGTAGTGATCGATTACTTTTTCGCTATAAGCCATGATAAATACCTCTAAATTCTGGAACGTCCGTGTTAGTGGTGTGCCCACTCAACCGTGTTTAAGTCGATGCCTTCTTTATACATATCCCATAATGGAGACATATCACGCAGTTTATTTACTGCTTGGCTAATTTGTGTGATTGCATGATCAATCTCTTCTTCCGTCGTATAACGACCAAATGAGAAACGAATTGAACTGTGTGCTAGCTCATCATTCAGACCTAACGCACGCAATACATACGATGGTTCAAGACTTGCTGAAGTACATGCTGAACCTGAAGAAACCGCAAGATCTTTTAGTGCCATTAATAATGACTCACCTTCAACAAACTCAAAGCTGATGTTCAAGTTATGCGGTACACGCTGGTCTAAATCACCATTAATGTGTACAGCTTCCATATCCTTAACGCCATCAAGAAGACGATCGCGCATTGCTAAACAATGATCATAATCTTTTTGCATCTCTTCTTTTGCGATACGACACGCTTCACCCATACCAACGATTTGGTGGGTTGCTAACGTACCAGAACGGAAACCACGCTCATGACCACCGCCGTGCATTTGTGCTTCTAAACGAATACGAGGTTTACGGCGAACGTACAATGCACCAATGCCTTTAGGGCCATACATTTTATGAGCAGAAAGTGAAATTAAATCTACTTTCATTTCTTGTACATCAAGAGGAATTTTACCTGCAGATTGTGCTGCATCAACATGGAAAATAATTTTACGTGAGCGACAAAGCTCGCCCATTGCTGCGATGTCTTGAGTCACACCAATTTCATTGTTTACATGCATAATAGAAACAAGCACGGTATCTTCACGCATTGCTGCTTCTAATTTAGCTAGGTCAACTAAACCATTAGATTCAGGATCTAGGTAAGTAACCTCATAGCCTTCACGCTCAAGCTGACGGCATGGGTCAAGAACGGCTTTATGCTCAGTTTTACAAGTAATAACGTGCTTACCTTTCTTATGGTAGAAATGTGCAGCACCTTTAATTGCAAGGTTATCTGATTCTGTAGCGCCTGATGTAAATACGATCTCACGTGGGTCAGCATTTAATAAAGCGGCAATATTGTCACGAGCAGTATCTACTGCTTCTTCAGCCTGCCAGCCGTAGCGGTGTGAACGTGATGCAGGGTTACCAAAGCATCCGTCCATTGTCATATGTTGAACCATTTTATTCGCTACACGCTCATCAACAGGACAAGTCGCCGAATAATCAAAGTAAATTGGCAGTTTCATTTTCATCTCCGAGAATACAGACGTTTGACCGTCAAAGGCGGACATTAACACCCACAGAATTTGTTATTTTAGAACCCGTTGCTAACCCATTATTTAAGGCTGCATCGATATTTTGTCTATCTGATACTTGTTGAACTTCATTATCAATCATAAGCTCACCAAGAGTAATACCATCTAAGAAGCTACTAATTCGTGAACTTAAATCACGCCACAAGGTGTGCGTTAAACAACGTGTCCCACCTTGGCAGCCTTCTTTACCATGACATTTAGTTGCGTCAACTGATTCATCAACCGCTGAAATAACCATTCCAACCGCAATTTCATTCGGTTTTAAGCCTAAGCGGTAACCACCACCTGGACCTCTAACGCTAGCAACTAAACCGGCTTTACGTAATCTAGAGAATAATTGTTCAAGATAAGATAATGAAATCCCTTGTCTCTCCGAAATATCGGCAAGTGGCACAGGGCCTTCTTGTGCATGCAAGGCAACATCAAGCATTGCTGTTACTGCATACCTTCCCTTCGAAGTTAATTTCATAAGTTACCTCATATCCACACTATTCGTATGGAATGAAGTTTCCCATACCTGACTATTTTGGTCAAGTATTTATCCTACTATTTTGGTCAAGTATTATAACTTGATGATAATTATTCTTTTATGCTTCTTTCTACCGCAGTTAAAATACCGCGTAATGTACGTAATTCATGCGTTTCTGGACGAGCGCGATTAAACATGCGGCGCATTTTATTCATCACTTGTCCTGGATGAGCCTTATTAATAAAGTCAGTGTCTGTCATGACTTTTTCAAGGTGCTCATAAAATAATTCTAATTCGTGATTTAAAGGGTATTCCGCTTCTTTTGACTCCCCTTTATATGCTTGGCTATCTAACCAAGCAACACGAGCTTCATAACTGATTGTTTGTACTGCCATTGCTAGATTCAATGAGCTGTATTCTGGATTCGCCGGGATACATACATGGAAATGACATTTTTGTAATTCGTCATTTGTTAACCCAACTCTTTCTCGACCAAATACAAACGCAATTGGGTGAGATGGTGCTTCTTCTATTGCTTTAACCCCTGCTTCGCGAGGCTCTAGCATTGGCCATTCAAGCGTTCTCGAGCGAGCACTTGACCCAATCACTAAACCACAATCAGAAATCGCTTCATCTAAGGTATTAACAATACGCGCTCGATTCGCAATATCACTTGCACCTGCCGCTAATGCGATGGCTTGACCATCAACTTCACACTCTGGAGCAACTAATACCATATTAGTTAAGCCCATTACTTTCATTGCACGAGCCGCTGACCCAATGTTTCCTGAATGGCTAGTACCAACAAGAACAATACGAATTCTATCTAGCATGTTAATTTTTCCATATGATGAAAAGAGCCGCCGGATACTATCATAAAGCAATATCCCTTTCTTCTTTATATACCAGAGATTTTAACCCACAATCGCTTTTTTTATAATAAAGGCACCAACTGAACAAAAAATAAACGCTTCCTTTTGAACGTTAGTTTATGTATACTCGCGGCCGATTTCTGTTCTTTAACATCTTTTGGGATATAACTATGCATCCAATGCTAAATATTGCTATACGTACTGCGCGTAAAGCCGGTGACTTTGTTGCTAAATCTTTTGAGCAAACTGACAAAATTGAAACAACAAAAAAAGGCAATAACGAGTTTATTACGAACATCGAAAACGATGCTCAATACATGCTTGTTGACATGATCAAGAAATCTTACCCTGATCACAGCATCATTTCTGAAGAGTCTGGCCTAATCGAAGGCAAAGACGCTGACGTTCAATGGATCATTGACCCATTAGATGGCACGACTAACTTCGTTAAAGGTATCCCACACTTCTCTATCTCTATTGCGGTTCGCATTAAAGGCCGTACAGAAGTGGCTTGTGTATACGATCCAATCCGTAATGAATTATTCACAGCTCAACGTGGTGCTGGTGCTCAACGCAACAACCAACGTGTTCGTGTTCAAGAATTAAAAGACATGAACGAAACAATTCTTGCGACTGGCCTTCCATACCGTCAAAAACAACACGCTGAAAGCTACTCTAAAGTATTAAGCGCTATGTTTGTTGAATGTTCTGATATCCGTAGCTCTGGTTGTCCTTCTCTAGATTTATGTTACCTAGCTGCAGCTCGCATCGATGGTTTCTTCGCTCTTGGCCTTAAGCCTTGGGAAATGGCAGCAGCAGATCTAATCGCTCGTGAATCTGGCGTTATCTGTACTGACTTCACTGGCAACACTGACTACATGAAAACTGGTAGCCTAGTAGCTGGTAGCCCACGTATCGTTAAGTCTATGCTTAAGAAAATCCGTGAAAACGGCAGCGAAGCAATGGCTAAATAATCTTAATTGATTACCAAGATTTGAATTAAAAATCTTGATTAAAAAAAGGGAAGTGAGTGTATCTCACTTCCCTTTTTTATTATCTTTAACACTATTTTCTATAACTCTATATCCCAAGCAAACTCTGTCATTAATCTCTGCCACGTTTCATCAACGTTTGCTTTTATTACAATATTTTCATCCGTAATTGGATGAGTAAAGCTCAGCTCTGATGCATGTAATAACAAACGATGGCTGTCTAAATTTTCTTTAAATAATCGATTATGCTTACCATCACCATGACTGGTATCCCCTACGATTGGGTGACGCAAATGTGCCATGTGACGACGAAGCTGATGTTTTCTGCCGGTATGAGGTTTAAGTTCCATTAAGCAATAACGACTGGTTGGAAATTTACCGGTTGAATAAGGTAACTCTACCTTAGCTAATGGTTTGTATTCCGTAATAGCCTCTTTCGCTTCCACTTCTTTTGATGCTTTTTTATCAGCAATTTTATCCAGTTCTTTTTTCAACGGATAATCTAGTGTGTCAGCTTCTTCTATCCAACCACGCACTATCGCATGGTAAGTTTTCTTAATTTCTCGACTCGCAAATAGCGGTGAAACTTGAGCGGCAATCTCACTTGATAATGCAAAAAACAATATACCTGATGTAGGTCTATCTAAACGGTGCAATGGAAAAACATGCTGACCAATTTGATCTCGCAATGTCTGCATAGCAAAAACCGTTTCATGCTTATCTAACCACGAACGATGAACTAACATGCCTGCTGGTTTATTAATCGCAATTAAGTGCTCGTCACGATAAACGATCTCAAGCTCAATTGGCTCAACCTGCTCTTCCAATAACTCATCGTGAGTCACTGCGTTTTCTTCTGTATTCACTTTATTTACCTAATACATCAATGGCGTGACATAAACGAACTATTTCAATGTAACCATCAACATCTTTTAATGCTTCTTCAATATAAGGTGCAATCGAAAACCCTTTTGGTGTCGGTTGACCATGAGAAATTAGCTGATTCATTTTAGGAATGAAAATCCACTGTAGCCATTCAGTAGCAGATAAGGTGTCGATTGAAAAAGGTTCTGTACTTGATAAATCAGCTATCGATGGTGCTGTACTTTGCCAGTGCCCATGATATTCCAATTGTTGAGCTAGCTGCTCTAGTAACTCTGATAATACTAACGATGCTGTCATAACCGATTGAACTCGCACTCTCTGATACTTTTAATGACAAAGGATACCATCTTATCAAGGCTTGGGTATAATCACGATATTAACCATAGAATAAGACATATCATGGACCAGATTTATACGCTTAGCCAACTGATACAACAATCAGACTGTGAATACACAATTTATGATTTAGGTCGTCGTGTACAACCTATTTCAAATAAACAATTTGAATCCATAGAAGCAGCTCAGCAGCCTTATCCTTTTCCTCTTCAGCGCTATGCCCATCTAGCGATAGCTTACTGGAATAAAACTCAGCAACCTTGGATTTGGTTTTTAAAACTACCATTAGATGAACGCGGTTTATTACAACAAGGCGATATTGGTAACTTTATTAAATATGTTGTTGAAGCGATTGGTGTGTCATTAAGTGGCGATTTAAACGAAGAGCAACAACAAAAGCTGGCTAATAACCCTTATACTTTTAAGCCTAAAGACGACAAAATGGCTATGTTTCATAGCTTATTACGTTCTGATTTAAAGCAATCCATGAGTCAGTATTATGAACATGCCCAAACCTACCTTTCAGGTAAGAATGGTTGGGATAACTGGCAGTTTGTTGGTGTTCAGGGCTTAGCTGATGTATGCGCAAACCTAAATAAAGAAAACAATGGCACAGTATTACGCAAAGCATTATCTCATTTACCTACTACCGTTTTATACGCCACTCTTGGTTGTTTAGAGCATGTAGATCTACCAGAAAAATTAGCACAAAAGCAGCTAGATATTGTCACTGATCTTTGTGCTGATGATAATGCTGACCTATTTTTACTGTCGGCACATATCCGCGCCCTTTCAGGTGCTTCAAATCCTATCTTAACTCAGGCATTAACAAACGTTCTATCAAGCGAACGATTAAGTCACCCTGAAGTATTAGTGGCGGTAGCTGGCCGTTGTTGGGCTGGATTAGAAGATATAGTAACTGCAAATTTATTCTTACTACGTTTAGCTCAAACAGGCGATCAACAACTGTTCAATCAACTGTTTGCTGATTTAGTTATGCAACCTAAATTACGTATGTGTATGCTACAGATCCTTCATGGAGAAGCAGATCCTAAGTTAGCAGATGCACTATTAACTTTACAGCAAACGACTAAGAGCTAATGATATGGATAATCTTTTTGCGATACTTGGCTTAACCTTTTTCTGCTTTCTTTTTTGGCAGCAACGAAGACAATCAGAATATGCACACCAAGCAATTCAACATTATTGTAAAAAAATGGAATTGCAGCTATTAAGTGTCGCAAGAGGATCTTATGGGTTTACATTACCTAGTGGTAAAAAGCGTTTATATACGACTTATGAATTTGAATTTTCATCCATTGGTGATGATCATTATACAGGGAAATTAATCATGATCGGTTTTAAAGCTGCGAAGTTTAATTTACCTCCATATCGTATGGCTCAAGAATATTAGTCGCGTTTATTACTACATTAATAAATTTTGAAAATTGAGCAGGTACTAACTTAGCTACCCGCTCAACCCTCCCCTTATTTTATAAGCTTGAGATTACCACCACGCTTCCCACATAGCCCCTACAGCAAATGTATCTTGCTTACCCGTTTCTCCACGAGTTAAATCTACCTCTGTATTTGAATCACCAACCGTTGCATAGAATCTCAACATTGGGCGTGCTCCAGAGTCCATATCAAAGCTGATGTTTTGAGATAGCGTGACTTTCCATGCGTCGTTTTGTCCACTTTGATTATCAAAATCAACCACAGAATAACCCGCTTCTAACCAAGTGGAATGAATGCTGTTCCATGCATAAGTAGGTCGAACAATGGCACTGTAGTTCGCTCGATCATCTTTACTTGCATTCTTATCTTCTAGCGATTGATAACCCGCTAAGTATTCAATATTGGTTTGATTACTTATAACCAATTTACCTTCTAATTGCATAAGCAATGTAGTGAGGTCTTCTGTTTTATTAAAGATATTATTATCGACATTGTTGCCATAACGAGTAACAAACTGATTCGTCATTGCACCATAAGTATGATCAAGTTGAATTGCTAGTTGGTATGAATCGATATCATCCACATAGCACTGTTTATCCACCCCAGTACCTGTACATGTTTGTGTATCTTTATCTGTCTCTGTATTTTTAGAAGAGAAGCCATAGTTAGCATACAGCGATAAGGCTAATGCATCTGTCAGGTTAATATCATGCAATTTAGAGGTAATCGCGTAATTTCCGCTATCACCAGTACCGCCATTGTCATCAACTTGCGCTACTGCTGCCATATCAAATTTTACACTACCAAACTCAAGGTTTTTAATACCTGTACCTTGAGCATCATTCTGCATCCAGAAATAATCGTTCAATCCTGTTTGAGGACGGTTATGGAAATCTCTACCCGCCCAAATATAAGCATTAGGTTGTGATTCAAAAACATTCGTAGCCCCCGCATAGAATTTTTTCAAACCAACTTCATCTCCCCAATGCTCTAACATTAAAACGACATCCCAAATAGTGCCATTATCAGAGACAAATCCTTTCGCAAATTGAAATTCTCCCCCATTGCTTTCGTTACCTAAACGACCGGTAGCATTCCCAATCAATTGACCGTCAGCAGAAACGTATTTCTCTGTGTCATCTGAAAAGTGAAAACCATAACGAGCGTAGCCTGAAAATACAATTCCATCAGGTATATCAGTTTCAGGCGAAATAACTAAGGGTTGTTGATCATCTAATTGGATATTATCGAGCAATTCTGTTTCAGCCAAAATAATTGGTGAAGAAAGTGCAGCTGTAACAGCAAAAGCAACAGGTAATAACTTCATTTTATATTCCTTTAAATATTTAGACAGCAAAATTCAAATCAATGCAAAAACGCACTAATTAAAGTTATTTATTTATTCTCTATTTAATTATTAAGCACTTAATTAAATACATTCAAATACATTCAAATACAGGAAGTATTAACTATTAAGTTAATCACATGACTTTTATATTTATATATATTTTATTCAGTATAATTTAAGGAAGATATTTAAAAACACCCGAATTTATTATAAATTTACTCAGGTATTTATATTAGTTAATTTATTATTTATTATTTTCCATACTAGAATCACGAATAATAAGATCCCCAGTTAATACTTCGGTAGTTGGTTTTATTTCTTTATCCGAGATTAACGCTAATGCTTTATTCATTGCTAGTTGTGTTATTTCTTGTATTGGTACATTAATTGTTGTTAATGCAGGAGATAAGAACGCTGATATCTCATCATTATCAATACCTACAATTGAAATGTCTTCAGGTACTCGCAAGTTCATTTCTTTTAATGCCTTTATTGCCCCTAGCGCTAAATGATCATTAAAACAAAATATAGCGGTAATTTTATCTGATTTACTCAGTAGTTCTTTACACGCTTGATAACCATCTTCCAACTTACCGTGCTTCACGATTGTTAAGCTCTCATCGTAATATACACCATGCTTTTCTAGTGTTTCTTTCGCACCTTGCAATCTTATTTGTCCTGTACTTGAAGCTAGACTAAGAGTGATAATTGCAATGTTTTTATGTTTCAATTCAATAAGGTGTTCTATTGCCATTCGGCTTGCATCATATTGATCAAAAGCAACGGCATGCCCTAACCCATCAGGTAATGTTCTATTTATAACAACTAAAGGAATAGGTAGTGTTTCTTGAATCTTACAGTAATCAGTCGCAGTCATGGTTCGGCTATAAATTAAAATAGCATCACACTTTCTAGCGACTAATGAATTAATGGCTTCTATTTCGGTTTCAAGTTGGTTGTGACCATCAGTAACAATTAACTGCTTACCTGATTCTTCTGCAATTCTTGTCGCTTCTTTGAGTAAAATACCAAAATAATAACCATCAAAGAAAGAGACTATAAGACCAATGCTATTTGAACTATTTGTTGCCAATGCTTGAGCGACAAGGCTCGGTTTATAGTTCAATGTTTCCATTGCATCAAAAATCAGTTTTTTGGTTTCTTCTTTTACCGGCCCTTTCCCATTCATTACACGAGAAACAGTCGCTTTAGAAACACCAGCAAGCTTACACACATCATTAATTGTTGCCATTCACTCACCAAATACACCCAAAAAGAATTAGCGTAATAATAGCTAAGTTATTACGCTAAATACACTTTATTATTTATTCTGCAAAGCTCGATGGATCTCTATCAACTCTTGAATCATTTCTTTTGCAAGCATAGAAGTCATTATATGATCTTGAGCATGCACCATAATTAAATTTACCGGGACTTTACCTTCCCCTTCATCAAGACCAATTAATTGCGTTTGCACATCATGCGCTCTTTTTGATGCTTCTGCTGATTGCTTTAATAACTCATCAACTTTATCCCATTCACCCGATTTTGCAGCTCGAAGTGCTTCCATTGCGCATGATTTTGATTCACCCGCATTAATGATCAGTTCCATTACTGTAGTTTCTAGTTCTTCACCAACTAACATCGCTTTATTCCTATTTAATTTGATTGGTCATTGATAAAAAGTGATAAACAGATCCAATTAATCCGCTGTCATTATTAAACGTACTTTGTTCAATAGTGACTAACTCTTTAACATTAAATTTATTTATTGATGATTGCGTTTGTATAATCTCTTCAATTTTATCTTCTATATTTAAAATCAAATCATCCCGATTGCTTATTGCGCCACCAATAATAATTTTCTCTGGATTTAAAATAAACGTTAAATTATATATACCAATGGCTATATTTTTATAGAAATCGTCAATAACATTAATTGCAATATTATCTCCAGACTCTGCTAATTTAAATATATCTTTACCTGATAGATTTTCAATACTATTAATATTCTTTAATTTAGAATATCGACGTCTAAGTCCTTCTCTTACTGATGCGGTAAAACTCATTGTTGCTGTCGCTTTATCTTCGATATCAAATATATTCTTTGTGAACATATAACCAAATTCACCCGCCATGAAACCATGACCTCGAACCATTTGATTATTGATATAGATAGCACCACCAATACCAGTACCTATCGTAATGCAGATAAAATTATCCACTGATTGTGCTTTACCAAGCCATTTTTCAGCTAAAGCCACACAATTAACGTCATTTTCTAATTCAACTGGTAATGACAATTTTTCAATCATTACCTCTTTAAATTGAAACCCGTAAAAATCATCAATGGCTCCACCGGTTTTTAAATATCCCGTATTTACATCAACAAAACCAGGTAATGAAAAAGCCGCACCATCAAACGTGTATCGTGTAGACCATTGCTCTTTTATATCAACAATGGTTTGAATGATTTGCTCCCCACGTGGCTCAGTTTGCACCTTGCCTTGTTCTAGAATGTGGCCGTGTTCATTCAGCACGCCAAACTTAATGTCTGTTCCACCAATATCAAACGATAAATACGTTGCCATAATTCGACTTTCCCACTTCTAATCTAACACTAGATATCTTCACCACGAGTCGCAATAACATCTTTAAACCAGTGGAAAGATGCTTTTTTCTTACGCTCTAATCCATTTTGATGGTCAACATAAATGAAACCATATTGCTTTTTATAGCCATTTAACCAGCTTAATAAGTCAATCGCTGACCAAGCGTAGTAGCCTTTAATATGTACTCCACGACGAACCGCTTCTTTTACTGCACCTAAATGCTCTTTAATGAAATTGATTCTTGGAATATCACACACTTCACCTTCAATGATTGGATCTTCATCACCTAACCCATTTTCGGTAATATAAAGTTTAATTTGACCGTAATGCTCTTTCAGCATTTCAAGCCCGCCAACAAACCCTTCTGGTGAAATTTCCCAGTCCCATTTCGTGTATTTTTTATCTTCCATTTTGACTGTGCGGTACACATTGTCATAACTTGGGTTACCAGGAGATCCTGTCGAATTTTCACGAGTGATAACACGAGCTTCAACATCACCTTGAATTTTTTCAACACGCTGTGGTTGATAGTAATTCAGTCCCATAAAGTCATTCAAAGGCGCGGCTTCAAAAATAGTTTGTAGCTCTTCATCTGTCCAATCAGGTAAGTTCCCTTCTTCTTGTAGTTGCTTAACTACGTATTCAGGATATTTACCAAGCAGAATAGGATCATAGAACCAGTTCATACTAAATTGATTCGCATGCATTGCAGCAAAATGACTCGCCTCTGACTCATCGACTCCAAACGCTGGGCTAAACACATGGCTCAAACCAATTTCACCAAATTGGTTTAATTTTTTGTATTCAATAACCGCTTTAGCATGGGCATAAAATACGTTGTGTGTTGCTTGGAAATATTTTTTTGGATCATTTTTAATACCTGGAGGATGCGCGCCCGCCATATAACCTAGAGCACAAAATACAACCGTTTCATTGAAAGTAATGAAGTGTTTAACTCGATCACCAAATTCATTAAAGCATAGTTTGGCAAACTCAATGTATGCATCACCAGTTGCTTTATTTAACCATGCGCCCTCTTTTTCAAGAGGCAATGGTAGATCCCAATGATAAAGCGTTACAAATGGAACGATGCCGTACTTCAAACATTCATCAATCAGGTTGTTATAAAAATCAATGCCTTTCTGATTAATCTTGCCTGTTCCATTCGGAAATATACGAGCCCAAGAAATAGAAAAACGGTAAGACTCTAAGCCCATTTCAGCCATTAATGCGATGTCTTCTTTGTAGCGATTGTAGTGATCAACCGCAACATCCCCATTTGTCCCTTCAAAGGTTTTTCCTGGGATTTTAGTAAATTCATCCCAGTTAGTAAGCCCTTTACCGTCTTGATCCCATGCTCCTTCAACCTGATAAGAAGCGGTCGCGGCACCAAATAAAAAGTCATTTGCAAATTTCATATCGAATTCCTGTTTTACTTCAACAGTAGTGTAAATATAGCCAACTGAAGTATTAATTTAATACGGCCTAAGTAACGGCCTAGGCCTGTAGATATTGTTAAGCTAAAAGAACAAGCGCATCATCTAAGATTTTTTCACCTTTCATCATGCCGTAATCCATCATGTCGATAACTTCTACTTTCTTATTAACATCGTCAGCTAACTTCTGAAGTTCATCTTTCTTAAAACGAATTTGAGGACCTAATAAAAACAAATCGTACTCAGCTAAATAATCTTGAATCGTCTCAACACCATGGGCCTCAATATGAACCTTAATGCCTTTTTTCTCTGCCGACTCGCGCATCTTTTTAACGACCATTGATGTAGACATACCCGCTGCACATAATAATAAAATCTTTTTCATAATAACCTCGATAATAATCTAATCTGTTTTAATTAAGCTGTTGTTGTTTCTGTTTCTGGCGCCGCTGATTTAGCTTCTTCTTGCGCTGTTAATTTGTCTAAATATTTAAAGAATGGGAAATACACACACACTGTCATACAAAATACTGCTACCTGTAATACAGCGGCACTCCATCCTCCAACAATAAATCCACTTAATACCATAGGTGTCGTCCAAGGCACTTGAACTGCCGTGAATGGTCCAACAAACCCCATGTTAATTGAGGTGTAAACCATGACAGCTGACAGCACAGGTGCAGTAACAAATGGAATAAACATAATTGGGTTAAAGATGATTGGTGTTGCGAAAATTACAGGCTCATTGATATTAAAGATTCCAGGAATAAAAGAGAGGCGGCCTAGCTGCTTAAACTGAACAGAGCGAGCAAATAAAACCATGCAACACACCAAGCCAAAAGTAAGACCTGAACCACCGACTGTGATAAATTGGTCAACAAATTGGTTAGTTACTATCTTGCCATTTTCACCCGCAATTAGAACGTCACCGGCATTAACAATTGATTGGTTATGAAGCGCATTCGCCGTTACGATTGGTCCCATAATTCCCATAACAATGACTGGACCATGAACACCACACCACCAAAGTAGAGAAATAAGCAAAGCGATACCTACTGCACCAAAGAAAGAGTCAGACATGCTTTGCAGCGGTGTTTGAATAATATGGTAAATAGTTTCAATAAACGTTCTTTCAAAAACCACCTCAAAAAAGATATACGTCAAGAAAGCAAGTGTGATAATTAGAAAGCCAGGAATAAGAGATTTAAAGGCATTTGATACCCCTTCAGGCACACTATCAGGTAGCTTGATAACCCAGTTACGGTTAAAGGCCATTGAGTAAATCATACCGACAACTAAACCAATAACGATAGCTGCAATCATGCCTTTACCACCAAGGAAGGCTTTCGGTATCACTCCACCGATATGCGTCACACCGTCTGGCGCAACCACAAAAGCGTTCATTACGATAAGTAGAGAAACAATGGCTAATACCCCCGCATTTACGCCGTTGTGTCCTTCATACTTCACGTAGGTATACGCAATACCAAAAGCACCAATCAGTGCCAAAATATCAAACGTTGCACCAACCACTTGAAATAACGGTGTTGACCATTCGGCACCAAAAATTCCCGCCATAAATTGGTCATAGCCGTCAATCGGAACAAAAGCCAGTAATAAAAATACTGAACCAATGATGGTCAATGGCATGGTTAGCATGAAGCCTTCTTTAATAGCTACAATTGGTTTTGAATTAACTACCTTTAAAAGCTTAGGAAGGATTTTATTTACCTTCTCCATTATTGTGCTTTGTATCGTTGCCGCTTGCGTACTCATTTTTCACCCCTGAATTGAATTTTAAACATGCGAAATCATAAACTGAAAGCAATGTAACCGGTTTCAGTAACCGGTTACATTGCATGTTTGAGCAAATTTGATTCAACTCACGCTTATTAATTAAACGCATAATAAAAATGTGATCTATGTAATTTATTACTTATAGGTATTAGGTAAATGTATTTTTGAAGGAGGGGAAAAAAGAAAAACCCCACTAAGCTTTCGCCTAATGGGGTTATAACCTTACTTGCAGCAATCCGGCTACCCGTATGCTCCATGCATCAAATCCTTGATAGTATGCTGAATCCGTCAGCCTATTCCTTTCGCGCTATCCTAGCGGTGTCCATAATCCAATCCTGATCCGTTAACAATCCTTCGCTAACTCTCTTCACTTAATCCTTAAGCGGTGTCCTTTACATCATCCTGATGTCTAATCCTTCCTCTATCCTAGAGCTGTCCATTGTCTTTCCTTAGTAGTAACCATCCTAGCTACTATTGAATCCATTCAATGTCCAATTTTGCTTTCCATGCCGATTACTCATCCTAAGTAACCGAGAGCCTCATCCTGAAGCGTACCAAATCCTTGGTGAGTTCCTGTTCCGTGTCAGCACCCTTCCGACACCAATAAGATTACGCTTTTCACTTTTTTGAACAATACCCTAACTCTTCTTTCATTAAATAAATACGAGACACGTCATAACAACATTTAATAAAACTCATTACAAACAACAAATTAAGATGCACAACACTGATTAACACTATAAATAAAACGACATATCTCAGATTACAGTGAGAGATCTCTTACAAGGTTTCTCTGTTATTTCTACCCTATTTTCTACTAGGTCGATAAACGTTAGTCAAACCTAAGTAATACCAATGTAACTAATTAGATGATTTATTATGTAGGAAAATAACTTAGAGTAAGACAATAATTCTTATAAGTAGTTATTCTACAATAATAATTTTTAACGTAGCTATTGAGTGATTTAACCAGTAATAATGACCAGATAATTATTAGAATTGGTATAATTTACCTCTATGGTGCATTGAGGCAGTATTCGATATCATGGCTTTAGATGATATATAGGAAGTTAGAATGAAAAATGTAACGGAAGAGCTGCAAACAATAATGCAAGATTTAATTAATGAAGGGAAAAAACCAACAACAGCCTTAGTTAAATCTCGCCTAAGTACTCAAGTTCCTATGCCAGCAATTATTACTGCAATTAAATCCTTTCAGGCCAGTGCTCATGTTCCTAAAATTGAAGTACTTGAAAATACATTAACTGCCGATGAGCGTATCATTCAGCTTGAACAACAAGTAAAAGAATTAACCCAGCGTTTAAACGCTTTGGAGAATAAATAATGCAAATTTGGGTAGATGCTGATGCATGTCCAAAAGTCGTAAAAGAAGTGCTTTGCCGTGCTGCGACGCGTACTGGTATCCAACTGACTTTTGTCGCAAACCACTATATTCCGGTACCAACCGCTTTTAATATTAAATCAATACAGGTTGAATCTGGTTTTGATGTTGCAGATGATGAAATCGTAAGGCGCTCAGAAGCTGGTGATTTAGTGATCAGCGGGGATATTCCATTGGCTGCAGAATTAATTGCCAAAAAAGTGCAAGTTCTGAATCCTCGTGGAGAGCTTTATACAGAAGCAACCATTAAAGCTCGTCTAAATATCCGAGATTTTATGGAAACAATGCGTGCCAGTGGAATTCAAACCGGAGGTCCTGCTGCATTATCACAAACCGATCGACGTGAATTTGCTAATCAACTGGATCGCATTCTTGCTAAATTCAAGAAATAGAAAGTTAAAAATAAATCAAAATGGGAGCTCATTATGAGCTCCCATTGGTTTATCTGTATACAAGTTAATTAATCTTTAAAATCCCAAGACAGGTTACTCACTAACCTACATTCATCGCATTTAAAATCAAACACTTCATGAATTGGTTCTTCTAATGCCCAATCACCGTCACACACAGGGCATTTACGCGCTAACTCTTTTTCTTTACTCTCGCCAGCCACACGATAAATATACAAATACGTTGGAATCCCACTGACTACCGCCATACGACGACATAAATCCCAACCACGTTTAAATAAATGACTCTTACTTGAGCTTATCTCGTGTAATGATGGATGCTCAACCACAGAGCCATTCATCTGCAACTGGTCACACGCACTCCAATCTTCTTGCCATTTAATAAATTGTTTTTGATCGCCATTAGCAACGGGAGGTAAGCGATAAAGAGGAATGGGTTGAAATGTCTCACCATGACGAATTGGAGAACAAGTATGTAAATGGCTGGTATACAATATCTGCCAACTCACTTTATCACTCTCATCACTTGGATCAGAATTCATATCTTGGCCTACCACTTTTACTTTTGGTTGTAATAAACCAAAATCACTTAATTGTTTAAACGCTAAATTCACTTGTGGGCTGTGATTATCAGGATGAAGAGAGTCTTCTTCAGGACAAATCACACGAGCAACAAAGTTTGTGCCTTTCATTACAACAGGTAATTCACGACCAATCACTTGTCCGTTATAACGTAAACAATCCAAACAATAATTAATCGCCTTCTCTACTGCAGCCATTGAAGTATCGCAGTAAATTTCAAAATCTAACTCAGTGACAAACATTAACGCTTATTTCCTACTACAACGTGTAAATAAAAATTCCGATAAGCATACCTTTATCGGAATTCATTTAATTATGATCTTTCTAGGGCATACCAACCGGTGGATTAAGCAACAACCGGTTCAAGCTTCTCTAAAAACTCAGCCATATTCTCAGCCAATACTTTGCGTTTCTTTGTACCCACTGTATCTAAAATTACTTCACCAGACTGGTTACAAATAGAAATGACTTCCATTTCATCATCAGTCACCGCAATAAATAATGTTGGCACTAACTTTAATCGACGTTGCATCACAAGATGACCAAGCATATTACCTTGTAAATTTTCTAAGTCTTCATCACTCCAAACTTGAAGTAATTCAATATTCATATCCTCAAATTTAGCGGCCATATCTGCGCTAAATTGAGCACCATAAAACGCATGAAAATCATCATGAAGATCCAACTCAATACCTTTTTCAATATTAACTAATCGAATACTTTCTTCACGAGTAATAGGTTGCCATAAGATCTCTAAATCACGAGTTTCATCTATACAAGGAGAAGCTAATCCCACTAATTCTTCATTTATCGGAAGGCTATCATGTTTGACTTTCCATGCTTCCACATAACGTTGACTAAAGTTAGCAAGCGCTTGCTCTACCGAAAGTGGCATTCGATTCTCCTAATAAGACAAAAATTCAAGTAAACTAGCGCTAATTGTATCAAATAGCGCTAATTTATTAAGCGATCTCTATTCTAATCTACTTTTGGCATTTTCAATATGACTAAATACACTAACGCTGATGAGCTAAAATCACTGACTCTTGGCCAGAAAACTGAATACAAACATAGCTATGAGCCAGAATTATTGCAGGCCGTTCCTCGCAGTTTAAATCGTGATGATCTTGAACTTGGTGATGAATTACCTTTTGTTGGTTGTGATGTATGGACACTGTATGAACTGTCTTGGTTAAACCAAAATGGATTACCTCAAGTTGCGGTTGGCGATGTCACCTTACCAGCGACAAGTCCTAATCTTGTTGAGTCAAAATCATTTAAATTATATTTGAATAGTTTTAACCAAACTAAATTCTCTTCATGGAATGAAGTAACTCGTACACTAATACAAGATTTAAGTGCATGTGCGGGTGGCGAAGTCACCGTTGAAATGCACCCAGTACAAGCGTACTCACAGCAACCTATTGTCGATATGCAAGGCGAGTGCATTGATAACCAAGACATCGTTATTGATGATTATGAGTTTGATGCTGAGTATTTACAATCAAGCACACTAGAAGAAATGGTAAGTGAGACATTACACAGCCACTTACTAAAATCAAATTGCCTTATTACTAATCAGCCCGACTGGGGCAGTGTTGAAATTAATTACGAAGGTAAAAAAATTGATCGTGAAAAGCTACTTCGTTACTTAATTTCTTTCCGTCAACATAATGAGTTTCATGAACAGTGTGTTGAACGTATCTACACCGACATTATGAAATACTGTAAACCAAACTCATTAACAGTATTTGCTCGTTACACCCGTCGTGGCGGACTTGATATTAATCCATTCCGTAGTTCATATTTAGCAAAACCAGAACATAACCTACGTTTAGCTCGACAATAAGAACTCAAGAATTAAAAGCGTTTAAAATGATGAGTTTTGTCTACTTGGAACCGTATTCTTAGTAGACAAATTTCACTATATCGCTAGTATGTAATGGTTGTCTTTTAGTGGATCATTACATGTCTTTGCGCCAGTGCCTTCTTATTCTTTTTGTTTTTTTCCCGCTTTCTGCGTGGGCTAAATTTTTCTCTGCGCCTATTTTAAACGACGCTTATCAATTATTGGATACTAACCCAGAACAAGCACGATCTATTGCTCAACAATACTTAGAGCAACGCCAAATCTCGCCAGAGCAAGATCCGAATCGTATTCATATTAACAATGATTCAGAACGAACCATCCGCACACCTATCAGCACAGTTGAAGCTTTTCAAATTAAAGCATTAGCAAACAAACGTCTTGATCGTAACCGTGAATCAATCGAAGCAATTAAACAAGCAATTACTCTTGCTAAAGATTTTAATTTAAAGTCAGGTTACCTAGAATCAAAGCTCATCTATTCAAGTTTATGGTGGAACTTAACTCAAGATGTCGATGAGACAAATACTATTTTGAAAGAAATTTCCGCCGAATTAAATGAATACAATAAACACATACCATTGAATCAAAAGATCTACTTTGGATTAGCTTTAGTTCATGCTGAAGTTGAATCATTTCAAGGAAACAACAGCCATGCGCAACAATATTATAAACAGGCTATGTCTCATGGAAGCGCCCTTAATGATCCGACTAGTATGATTTATTATCACATTTCTTATGGTAAGTATTTTTTAAAAAATAAACAGTTTGACCAAGCGCTAACTGAGCTATTAAGTGCTTACTGGCAGTCAATTGAAGCAGATAGAAGTGGGCAGTTAGCAACGACTAACTATTTACTTGGCCAATTATTTTTCCAAAGACAGGTATTAGATAAAGCATTAGAACATGCCTCACAATCTGCCGAATTTTATGGCCGATACAATAACAGCGAACAGCTCTCTAATGTCCTAACTTTAATTGCTCAAATACACTTAAAACAGGGACGATTTAACTTAGCCTTAGTGCAATATTTCAATGCTCTTGACCAAGAAAAAGAAAAAAACAACGTCGATAAGTTAATCTCATTACGTTTAGACATCGCAAATACCTATTTCTTACTTTACAACTATGCTCTCAGTGAGCACTACCTTAAACAAGCAAACAACCTTAATGAATATGTGAATTTACCTGAACAAAAAGCGTGTTCGTCCCTATTGCAGGCGAAGCTTTATCTCGTAAATAATAAAGCCGACCTTGCTGTTCAACAAATACAGCAAGCGATAAAATACAGTAAAAAAGATAATGACTTGCGCTTAAAATTACAGTCACAAAAACTGTTATCAAAAACTTACGAAAAAATGGGGCAATACCAACTCGCGTTAAAAGCTCAAAGAGAATATGAAACACTGAATTCATCAATCCAAGCAGTACAGAATGAAATCAACGAAGACGTATTTAGACAACAAAAAAGCATCATTGAGCAATCACTGCATTATCAAGGCTTAGAAGAACAACTGAAAGAGAACCACCTACAAACTCGAAAAATACAAAAAATAGCCGGATTCTTATTGGTTCTATTAACGTTAATTTCTATCTATGCCTTTAGACAACAACAAGTTAATCGTTTTCTTAAAAAGCGTCTGCACCTACTATTGAATAAATATTACACTCATCCACGAAGTGGATTACGCAATTTTCGTCTATTAACGGAAAGACTGCCCTCCTCTTTACAGCAAAGCAGTTCAAACATAGAACAATGGCATTTAGGTGAATTAATAAATGAACCACTGAGTGACCGTCTTCGATTTACTCTGTTTCACGTACCTATGTTGCAAGAGTTATACTTTACTCATGGCTACCAAGAAGGGTTATCAATCGAGAAGGCATTTGGGGATTACTTATCAACAGTAGTTACTCTGCCAAGTCGAATCTATCATTTTTCTGATGCTAGTTTTCTATACATTGAGCATAAATCCGATTCAACATCAAATGCCCAAGAAATGGCAGAAACCGTTCAATCTTGGATAAACAATTTTGAATCCCAAACAATGACAGATAGAACCGTTAATATAGGTATGGTGGAATATCCATTCTTACCACGAGCTTATACCGCTATTAATGATCGTGAATTAATTGATATTTTACTTATGGCAACCAACACAGCTTGCGATATTAGTTCTGAAGATTCTGGCAGTCAATGGGTTCATTATCGAGCCATTGATAATGCGCCTGCAGCGAGTTTTGCTAGCAATAATATTATTTCAGCGTGCAAGCAAGCAATTAACCAAGGCTTAATTAAAGTCATGACATCCAAACAATAAACTTCGGATTTGGCTTATGCATCACAAATTTAATAATAATCATTAGTGAATGATTATCAATTAAACAAACGGCATACTTTTTTTAGTCTGTTAATTATAAATTTGTTATTATGCCCAACTGGCCTTATCAATAATTTTATATTTTTTATAACATATGAATTACTCTCTAAACTATTATGATTGAAGTCTCTATCGTTGCCTCTGAATTAAGTCAGTTAAAGCAACAACTAGATCAAACACGCTTATCGCATCGTGATACCACTTTGAAATCACGTCGTGAAATACTACTTTTAAAACGTATTATTTTACGCTTTTGTGCTGCGTGTAAACATCATGATGGTGAGTTAGACAAAGAGATTGTAGAACTTGCTACAAGTATTGAACAGGTCGAAAATACATCTGAATTAACAGTACGAATTGCAACTTTTGAGCGCCTAATTAACCGTTACAAAATGAATGTTCAAAGAGAGCATTCTGTTATGGAAGAACATATTTCCTATTGTGGTGAAACTCTTCAACGCGTTGTCGGTTTGCCTGCTGGTCTAAAAAGAGATCTTCGAACTCTTTTACAATACCCTTCCCAAGATGGCAGTAAGCATATTCAACGTATTGTTCGTTTAGTAGAGCTTTACGAACGAGCCATTAAATTTATCTCTGTCGGTAAAATTTCATCTGAAATAAACACCAATGAAATTATTGATGTTGATACTCAAGAGCAACTAAGTCACGAGTTACAGCATTTAATATCTGAACTAGATTTTGATAATACTTCTGGCAATAAACTACTTGGGATTCGTAATAAATTATTAACGGGGGTTGACGCCGTTTCTCTGATTGATTTAGCACTACAAACACTTCAACTAGTATTAGAAGGTACAAATAACGAACGTAAAGCTTCTCAAGCTTTTGTTGGTGATATGAATACTCAGGTAGCACAGATCATCAAAACCAACGAGCAGAATCAAAACCAAGGACAATCTTATTTAGAACAGCGCTCTTTACTAAATGAAGAATACTCTCTTCTAATTAAACAAGCAGAAAGCGTACTAGAAAGCAAAAGTAGTGAACAAGAATACAAAACAAAAATGGCAATGCTGTTAAATGAGATGAATGACTTATCAGAACGCAATAAAGCAATGCAGTCTCGTGAAGCGGCATTAATTGAGCGTCATGAATACACAACAAAAAAACTAAATAATTTATATGAAGAGACATTGGAGTATCGCCGTCAGCTTAGTGACCAACAACAGCGTATCTTTAAAGACCCTCTAACCAAAGTATATAACCGTGCAGCTATGCATGAACGTTTAGATTTAGAATATAAACGCTGGGTTCGTCATCAACACTCTCTTGTTCTTACTATGATAGATATCGACCAATTCAAACGTATTAATGAAAGGTTTGGACATTTAGCTGGAGATAAAGCATTATCTATTATCGCAAAAACCATTGAAAACAAGGTGTCAGATACCGATTTCGTTGCGCGTTTTAGTGGTGAAGAGTTCTTAATTTTATTTACCGAAACCGAGAAAGAAGAAAGAGATAAAGCACTTAAAGCCATTCAGCTCGCTATTGCAAAACTGCCTTTCAAATTCAAAGATGATCATGTCCAAATAACCGTATCTATTTGCAGTTCAGAATTTACCAATAGTGATATACCTGAAAAAGTAATTAAACGTTCAGTTGATGCCCTTTATAAAGAAAAATCAAAAGGCACTGGACAGTTTATCAATCTGTAATCTCTTACTACTGTGCTATAAATATAAATTCATAAATGGTTATAAACTTCTCAATTTTTTTGTTTTTTCCTCGCTAAATCTCCCATTGCTGTGTAAGTTAAATATCTGAACAATAATAAAAACAGCTAGGGAGGCACTGTATGATCACTCATATTAGTCCCGCAGGTAGCATGGATTTGCTATCACAATTGGAAGTCGACCAACTAAAAAAAACTGCTTCTAGTGACGTCTATAGGATGTATCGAAACTGTACATTAGCCGTCTTAAACTCAGGCAGTCACACCGATAGCTCTAAAGAGCTTCTAGAAAAATACGAATCTTTTGATGTGTCCGTAACACGTCGAGATCGCGGTATTAAACTCGAACTAAGTAACCCACCAGAACATGCTTTTGTTGATGGAACCATTATAAAAGGGATCCAAGAACATCTATTTTCGGTATTACGTGACATGGTGTATGTGAATATGCAAATTGCAGATCACAACCGTCTAAATCTAACAAAAGACACCCACCTAACTAATCTTGTCTTTAGTATTTTACGTAATGCAAAAGCGCTTCATACCGGAATTGAGCCTAACCTTGTTGTATGTTGGGGCGGGCACTCTATTAATCCTATCGAATATCAATACACGCGTGAAGTTGGCCACGAATTAGGGTTAAGAGAATTAAATATTTGTACGGGTTGTGGACCAGGCGCAATGGAAGGACCGATGAAGGGAGCTGCTATTGGCCATGCTAAGCAACGTTATTCTGATAGCCGCTTTGTTGGATTAACAGAACCTTCGATTATCGCAGCTGAGCCACCAAACCCTATCGTAAATGAATTAATTATCATGCCTGACATCGAAAAGCGATTAGAAGCATTTGTTCGTATGGCTCATGGCATTGTCATTTTCCCTGGCGGTCCGGGAACAGCAGAAGAGTTACTGTATATCCTGGGGATCATGATGAACCCAGCCAATCGTCAGCAACCAATGCCGATAGTATTAACTGGGCCAAAAGAGAGTGAAGCTTACTTCCTTTCAATCGACACATTTATCCGAGAAACATTAGGTGAAGAGGCAACTCATTATTATGAAATCGTTGTCGATGATCCAGAAAAAGCAGCAGTGATGATTAATCATGGCATCAAGAAAGTGAAAGAATACCGTAAAGCAACAGATGATTCTTATAGCTTTAACTGGGCGTTAAAAATTGAATCAGAATTCCAGCAGCCATTCGAACCAACACACGAGGCTATGTCTGCACTTGATTTACATTTAGATCAACCAACAGAAAACCTCGCAGCAAGTTTACGCCAAGCATTCTCTGGAATAGTCGCGGGAAATGTAAAAGCAGAAGGCATTGCTGAAATAGAAAAACACGGTGTGTTTAAACTTCATGGAGATCCTAAGTTAATGAAGAAAATGGATCGTCTTTTACAAGATTTTGTCAAACAAGGTCGAATGAAGCTTCCCGGCTCTAAATACGAGCCTTGTTATGAAATCGTCGTAGATTAGGCTGGAATCCCTCCCCTTCAGTAACGTACAATAGAAAGCCTATGCTAAATACATAGGCTTTTTCTTTTTTCTATATAGGAATGAATACGTTATGGCAATTCATCTGGTTATTATTGACGCATTAAACCTTATTCGTCGCGTTCATTCCGCCCAACCTAATCAAGACGATATCCAAGCGGTCATCACTACAACGAGTCGCACAATAAATCGTATTTTAAAAGAAACCGAACCCACTCATATCATTGCCGTCTTCGATCATCACTTACAAGATAGAGGATGGCGAGCAGAAGTATTACCTAAATACAAAGAAGACAGAAAACCAATGCCTGAAGCACTGCAAAAAGGCATGGACAGCATTCAAGATGCATGGTGGAAACTCGGCATTGACTCCTTGTTATCTGATGGTGATGAAGCCGATGATTTAGTGGCCACTTTGGCAAATAAGGTGGCGGCTCATAATGAACAAGTAACCATCATTTCGACAGATAAAGGTTATTGCCAATTACTTTCCCCTACGCTTCGTATACGAGATTATTTTCAACATCGTTGGTTAGATGCTCCGTTTATTGAAAAGGAATTTGGTTTAAAACCAGAGCAATTAGCTGATTATTGGGGACTAGCTGGAATTAGCTCAAGTAAAATTACGGGGATCCCGGGCATTGGACCTAAAGCTGCATTAGAAATTTTAACTCAATTCCCAACGATTGAAGCAGCAAACGAATCTGAAGAGTTACAAAAAAAATATCGTAAGAAGTTTGATGAGCATTATGACACCGCTATTTTGTGCCGTAAGGTTGCAGGACTAAGAACTGATATTAAACTTGGGTTTAATTTGCAAGATATACGATATGAGAAGCCAGAATCAGGGACTAGGGACTAGCATGTTAGCTTCTATGTTCTTAATTTATCTTAAATAAAAACGCCCGCAGATTAAATGACCTGCGGGCGTTTATTTTTATCTCTCAATAATTGGTATTACACCAATATTATTAGTGAGGAGAAATATTAGAAATCGCTTGGATATGAACCGTAATTTCTTCACGGTCATGATACAAGTGCTTAGCTTGAAGCTTGTATTGGAAGTTATTCTTCTTCAAAAACTCTTTTAAGTTTTCAATATCTTGAAGTACTTCATCGTAACGGCCTTTCATTGGTAATTTAAGGTTAAATAGTGCTTCTTTAGCCCAACCTTTAATTAGCCATTCACCCATAAGGTGCGCAACTCGTGCAGGTTTTTCAATCATGTCACACACGATCCACGTTACGTTCTTTCTTGCTGGCTCAAATTTAAAGCCATCAACCATGTGGTGTTTAACTTGGCCTGTATCCATTAAGCTCTGTGCCATCATGCCGTTATCAATTGCATGAACAAACATAGAACGCTTAACTAATTGGTAAGTCCAACCACCAGGGCACGCACCTAAATCCACACCCCACATGCCAGAAGCTAAGCGAGTATCCCACTCATCTCGTGGAATAAATACGTGAAACGCCTCTTCCAACTTAAGCGTTGAACGGCTTGGTGCATCTGATGGGAATTTCAAACGAGGAATACCCATGAAGAATTTTGAGTTATTGTTGGTGTAAGAATAACCAACATAACACTGACCCGGTGCAATAAAACAAATATGCATAACAGGGATTCGATCTGAATCTCTTGGTGTTAGCATCTCTTTACCACGTAATGCAATACGCATTGGTACTGTAAATTTACGGCAGAATTTCAATAATTCTTTTGCTTCATTCGTATCAGGCGTTTCAATACGAATATCACCACAACATGGTAAATTTTCAACATCAACTAATGCATTCAAAATTGGTGAGATACGATCTTCAGAAGGTAAATCACTTAATTCAGTTGCTACCGCAAACATTTGACGAGCAAAAATCAGCTCATTAAATTTAATCTCACGGATCAATTTATCTGCATCGCCTTCCTGGTAGCATTCAAATAGCACATAGCCTGTATTATTTTTTAGGCGAGGAAAACCAAACACTTCAAGTTGAGTGGCTTTATCTTGGATCTCACCTGCACACTCTTTCTCAAAACCAGAGCGACAATAGAACATTACTTGTTTCACTTTGAAACCTCAGTCAAACGATAAGTTGAAACAGCCAGCATTAGCCAACCGATAATAAAACAGAGTCCACCTAATGGAGTAATTGGCCCAAACCATTTTATTCCTGTGAACACTAATGCATATAGACTACCACTGAAAAACAACATCCCAATGGTAAATAGCAAGGCGGCGTATGATACCCCTTTTGAAAATGAATTTCTCAACAAAATTCCACATCCAAATAGAGCAAGGGTATGCCACATTTGGTATTGCACCGCAGTCTCATACACATCAAGTAGATACGGAGATAAAACAGACTTTAGACCGTGGGCACCAAAAGCGCCTAAACCGACAGTTATTGCACCGCTAATACTAGCAATAAGTAAACATAAGCGACTATTCATCATCGGTTATCTCTTGTTCACTGCGCGCTTTACTTAATATCCACTCTCTAAACGTTGCAATACGCCCTGTGTCAGCTTGCTTTTCACTGCATACTAAATAGAACGCGTTCTTACTTATTAATAACTCTTCAAAGGGAGCAACTAATCGACCTGCATCCAACTCTGGTTGAGCAAGAACATTATTTCCTAGTGCAATGCCCTGCCCATGTGCCGCAGCTTGTAATACCATGGTTGAGTGACTAAAGATCGGCCCTTGATTCACATTCATGCCTTGTAAATCAAACTGCTTTACAAACAACTTCCAATCTTTGCGTGACGTATCGTGCAATAACGTATGAAAACGTAAATCATCAATTGTTGCTAAGGGCTTTTCATTTAACAACACTTGCGGTGAACATAATGGCAATAACTGTTCTTGGTATAACAAATCAACTCGTAAACCCGGCCAATTACCTCGGCCATAGTAGATGGCAACATCAACATCTTCAGTTAACGAACCTTCATCCATATCAACCGCTTTAATGCGCACATCAATATCTGGTTCTTGATTATTAAAATCAGACAATCGAGGCACAAGCCATTGAATTGCAAAACTTGGTGGTAAACTGATGGTTAGAGCACCTTTCGCACTTCTTTCCAATACTTTATCTGTTGCTTCTGATAAAGAAGAGAAGATTTCTTTAATATCCAAAAAGTAACTTTGCCCCTCTTCAGTTAGAAGTAAAGAGCGGTTACGACGACGAAATAACTTCAAGCCTAGAAATTCTTCTAATGCTTTGATTTGGTGGCTAACTGCCGCTTGTGTAACAAATAATTCTTCAGCAGCACGAGTAAAGCTTAAGTGTCTAGCTGCCGCTTCAAACACACGCAAAGAATTTAAAGGTGGTAATCTACGAGACATAAGAACTCACATTCTGAACCATTAGTTTTTTTAATGCTAAGTATTATAAATTGTCCATTGCCGAACTACCAGATAAAACCTAATATTGGCTCCGTTGTTTAGAGGAAAGACATATATTCCTCCCTGAGTATCTTTTTCTACCCTCTAGACTCCAATGTTGTGTTTGCATATTGGCTCGACTGTTAGAGCCCCGAGTATTGATTTCAAACTATTTGTTAGCAATACCCAATTATTTACTACATTTTGACCTTTTGGTTAAAAAATATTCTAGCACCGTTTAATACGGTGCTTTTTTTTGCCTGTAATTTTGACTTACAAGCCAGAAATCCGCATCATTGTCGCTGCCCGCTTACCCTATAAAGAAAATCATTATGACTGCATTTACTGTTGACGCTGTTCGCTCTCAATTTCCAGCTTTAACCCAAGACGTTAATGACCAACCTATTGCCTACTTTGATAGCGCAGCAACGACACAAAAACCATTGTCGGTATTAAATGCGCTTCAAGATTACTATCAAAAAAGTAATGCTAATGTGCATCGCGGTAGTCATAGCCTAACCGCCTCAGCAACACTGCAATTTGAGCAAGCTCGTGAAACCGTTCAACACTTTATTAATGCTAAAAGCAGTAAAGAAATTATTTGGACTCGCGGTGCAACCGAAGCAATTAATTTAATAGCTCAAACCTACGCTCGTAGTACATTAAAGGTCGGTGATGAAATCCTAATCAGTGAATTAGAGCATCACGCTAATATTGTGCCTTGGCAAATTGTGGCGGAACAAACGGGAGCTACTGTTGTAAAAATCCCAATGAAAACCGATTGCACATTAGACATGGATGCATTTGAGTCATTGGTAACCAAACGCACTAAAATTGTTGCCGTTGCTCAAGTCACCAACGTAACGGGAACCTTAAATCCAATTGATGACATTATTACAGCGGCACATCTGGTTGGTGCTATTGTGGTTATTGATGGCGCTCAAGGAATTGTTCATCATGATATTGATGTGCAAGCAATGAATGCCGATTTTTATGCCTTCTCTGGTCATAAATTATTTGCTCCTGCTGGCATTGGAGCTCTCTATGGCAAGCAGCATTTATTAGAATCTATGCCAGTGTGGCATGGTGGTGGTAAAATGGTTGAGAAAGTATCGTTTGAAAAAACTACGTTTGCAGAACTACCAGGAAAATTTGAAGCCGGCACACCAAACGTTGCTGGTGCGATTGCTTTTGCTACAGCGATTAACTGGGTTAAGCAATTCGCCCATGATGATCTAAATGCTCATATTAGCGAATTACGCCACATGGCAATCGAAGGAATTAAAGATATTGAAGACTTACGTTTTGTCGGTTTACAAGATAACGCGAGCCTATTTTCTTTTGTTATTGATGGCGTCCACCACCAAGATATAGCGACCCTACTTGATCAGCAAGGCATTGCTGTTCGCTCTGGTAACCATTGTGCTCACCCTATGTTGGATGCATTAGGGTTAACGGGGACTGTACGCGTTTCATTTGCCTTGTATAATACAAAGCAAGATGTTCAACGTTTTATCGACGCGCTAAATAAAGCCGCAGATATGCTATAAGCTCAAATTTAAGGTATTTTATTTATGTCTACATTCCCATCGTCACCTTTTGGTTTTGACATCACTCACACGACAGTTCTTGATTTAATGAGTGAAGCGAAAGGTTGGGAGGATCGTTACCGTAACGTGATTCAATTAGGTAAAAAACTGCCTAAAATGCTAGAAGAACTGCAACAAGATAACGTGACCATTTCAGGCTGTGAAAGCAAAGTGTGGCTACAACATGACGTTGTTGATGGGATTTATTTTTTCTGTGCTGATTCTGATGCAAGAATTGTTCGTGGGCTTATCGCGTTAGTAATGGCCGCTGTTAATAATAAAACCGCACAAGAGATTAGCACGTTTGATATGGATGGGTACTTTGCTCAGTTAGGGCTAATTGAGCATTTAAGCCCATCACGTGGTAATGGACTTAAGGCGATCATTGAAACTATTAACGAAACTATACGCTCCGCTAGCTAGAAACTAGAACGCTTCGCTTCTATAAGAGCAAAAGAGCGGATATGAGCAGTTAAACAATCAACACTGACATACACGCTCTTATAGTCTCTAGTCTCTAGTCTCTAGAAGAATGCTTTTCAATCAACTTCTCTACAATTCTCGACACCGCAACAAATCCAAACGTCGCAGTTACCACCGTAGCAGCCCCAAAACCACTCGCACAATCCATACGTTTAGGGCCTTCCGCAGTTGCTTTAGTTGCACACACAGACCCATCGGCTTGTGGGTATTTCAAATGCTCTGTTGAGTACACACAATCAATACCAAATTTACGCTTTGGATTTTTCGTAAAATTATGGTGACGACGCAGCGTATCACGTAATTTCTTAGCCAGTGGATCTTGAATTGTCTTAGTTAAATCTGTGATTTGAATTTGAGTCGGATCTGTTTGACCACCCGCACCACCAGTCGTGATCACTTTAATCTTATTGCTCTTACAATATGCCAGTAATGCTGCTTTAGGCTTCATACTGTCGATAGCATCAAGCACGTAATCAAAGTCTTTAGAAATATACTCAGAGAGATTTTCAGAGGTAATAAAATCATCGATTAAATTAATCTTACACTCAGGGTTAATTAATTTAATGCGTTCCGCCATGACTTCAATTTTACTTTGGCCAATCGTACCCGTCATCGCATGGATTTGACGGTTAATATTAGTAACACATACGTCATCCATATCGATTAACGTAATTTCACCTAGGCCAGTACGCACGAGCGCCTCTACAGCCCAAGAGCCCACACCACCAATACCAACGACACATACATGAGCTGCACGCATGATTTCTACTTCACTATTACCATACAAACGGCGAGTGCCACCAAAACGTTGGTCATAACTTTCAGAAGCAGGAGTGGTTAATTCGCGCATGGGGTTACCTTACTCAAAAACAAAAAAAGAGCACGATTTATACGCACTCTTTTTTAGAAGATCAAGCTTTAAGAAAATCAGAATTATTTCTGTTCTATTTCTTTTTTGGCATTTCCCATGGATTTTCAGTTTCAGAATCTTTTAAACCAAGTTTCCATACTCGACCAAAATGTTTAAAGTGACCAGCAGCAATACCAGCCTCTGGACCCATGCCGTAGTATTGGTCTAAATGATTTTCTTTTACCGCACCACCAGTATCTAATGCCAATAATACTTTAAGTACATGCTTACCTGTCCACTTACCGTCTTTATCTAATTGAGGCACCTCTGCAAGTATAGGGGTTCCCATAGGCAATAAAGTACGATCAGCTGCAACCGCCGCGCCAGCAAGTAAAGGGATCCCAGCCGTACCTAACACATGGTTAGCGTCTCGTGGTGAAAAGAACACATAAGATGGATTGGTTTCTAACAGTTCACGAACCGTCGCTTCATCATTTTTAGCAACCCACTCTTTAATCGCTTTAAGTGACATATCTTTACGTTCAACTTCGCCACGCTCAATCAGCACCTTACCAATACTTACGTAAGGGTGATTATTTTTACCACCGTAGGCAAAATACTGAAGCTTGTCATCATCACCAAAATGAATAAAGCCACTACCCTGAACTTCCATAATAAACGGATCAATCATATTATCTGAATATCCAAGTTCTAGACCCAAGCCAGATAAAGCACCTGCATTAATTTCTGCTCTTGTAGGGCAATTAGAACCACAGTCTGGTTTATCATAAACTGGGTATTTAAACGTTTCGTTTGGCGTATGGCGCATTTCAATCACTGGTGAAAAGTAGCCAGTGAACATTACATTACCTTGTTTGTCGCCACCACCCATTTGAGCAAATTGAATACCATAAGCTGAAAGCTCTGCTGGATTTGAGCTTTCATCAATCCACTTTTGTAATTGTACATACAGCTCTTCATAACGTAATGACATTGATTCCGAACGATTAACAACTTCTGCGCTTTGTTTTTTGAAGGCACTAAAATCAGAAGGGTTATCTGAGTGAATCTCACTGACTTCATTTAAGTTACTGCTGAATCCGCCATCAAGATATTGCTGAGCACGATCCGTAGGACGATCGGCACAACCAGCTAAAGCCAAAAGAACACACACAAGAGAAAATTTACGAAACACAATAAAGCCTTATTGATAAATAGTGAGGGAAGAATGACAAACAAATAGAGGGAGAGCAATTCCTTACACTAGAATAAATGTAAGAAAAGGAGAATTTTGACAAAACTTGACACAAAGTTACTGCCACCCGCCAAGTAAGTACAATGAAAAATAATTACTTGGAAGGTTTAGTTATTATTTTTTGCTAAAACTAGACTTATAATGCGTTGGTTGAACACGTAGTAATTCCGCCCCATCCTTATCTTCAACCATATAAACATACAGCGTCTCACCATGTTTATAACTTAACTTAGTGCCATCAAATTCGAATTTAGTACTAATTAAGCGACCATGAGTATAAATACCTCCTTCACTAATCGTGAAGCTGTCTTGAGCATAACTAGGAACGCCTAACTCAACCCAATTACCATACAATTGAGATGCTGGCATCTGAGCAAACGCACCCGATTTATACATAGCGGCAATAACAGAAGCAACCAATCCAATAGCAACAAAACTAATTAAAACTAACAATCGAATTTTTCTTCTTTTTAACTCTTTTTCTTGAGCACGACTCATTATGTTGCCTACTAAAAATAACTTATATATAAGGATATCGGCAATTATTAAAAATATTAAGAAAAACTTATGTGACCTTCTACTAAACACTTGTACAACAAGAAATAATTAGTCACTATATATGAATAGATAACCACTCATGGATGAATAATGTGAAGTTTCGTAGTACTGCTTTAGTTAAAGGCTTTCGTCAGTCCGCACCTTATGTAAATGCTCACCGCGATAAAACGGTGGTTATTATGCTAGGAGGAGAAGCGATTGCTGACCCAAACTTTGCCAATATTGTTAATGATATTGCTCTCTTAAATTCCCTTGGATTACGAATTGTCATTGTTTACGGCACTCGACCTCAAATGCGTGCTCAACTTGAATCAACATCACATGAGGCGCCTTTTCATAAAGGGATCAGAGTTACAGATGAACAAACCTTAGAGCTTGTTAAACAAATTGCAGGGCAATTACAACTCGATATTACCGCTCGCCTCTCGATGAGCTTAAACAATACCCCCATGGCTGGCGCTCAGATTAATGTCATCAGTGGCAACTTTATTATTGCTCAACCTCTTGGTGTCGATGACGGTGTTGATTACTGTCATAGTGGCCGTGTTAGAAGAATTGATACTAATGGTATTAATCGAATGCTCGACCAACAATCCATCGTTTTACTCGGTCCTGTTGCAAGCTCAGTAACTGGCGAGTGCTTTAACCTTTTATCTGAAGATGTTGCCACACAATTAGCGATTCGACTAAACGCAGATAAACTCATTGGCTTTTGTTCTGAACAAGGCGTACTTAATAACAATGGTCAAATATTAGCAGAACTTTTTCCTAGTGAAGCCGAAGAGATCCTTCAACGACTAGAAAAAGACGTATCACCTAACGATGGTAACTCCACCGGAACCATTCGATTCTTGAAAGGATCGATTACTGCGTGCAAAGCTGGTGTACCACGAAGTCATTTAATTAGCTACAAAGAAGATGGCGCATTAATTCAAGAGCTATTTTCTTTTGATGGCATTGGAACTCAAGTGGTTATGGCAAGCTCAGAACAAGTACGAGATGCTGAAATTGATGATATCGGTGGCATCATGGATTTGATCCACCCATTAGAAGAGGAAGGGATTTTAGTTCGTCGTTCTCGTGAACAATTAGAACAAGAAATAGCTCAATTTACGATTATCGAAAAAGATGGTTTAGTCATCGCTTGTGCTGCTCTTTATCCATTCCCTGAAGACAAAATGGCTGAGATGGGTTGTGTTGCTGTTCATCCTGATTACCGAGATGGTGACCGTGGCGTTACCTTACTTAACCGCTTACGAGTTAAAGCCAAACAATTTAAACTGTCACAACTATTTGTTCTTACGACTCGCAGCCTTCATTGGTTTAGAGAGCAAGGTTTCGTCGAGGTCGATGTTTTACATCTACCAATGAAAAAACAGAAATTATACAACTATCAGCGGAAATCGAAGATCTTAGTATTAAAAGAACTATAAATAAAAAAGGCCGCATTGGTGCTATCCAATGCGGCCTTCTAAAATATATTCGCTTCTCTTTAGTGAGCAGCAGTGTTCGAAAACAGATTAACGACTAATACACCAGATAGAATAAGACCTATTCCCGCTACAGCAGGTAAATCTAGTTTTTGCCCATAAGCAAAATATCCAATACCTGCAACCAAGACAATTCCAGCCCCGCTCCATATCGCATAAACAATTCCTACTGGCATACTTTTAACTGTTATTGAAAGTAAAAAGAATGCAATAGCATAACCCACACCAACGATAAGGCTTGGTGTTAATTTCGTGAATTGTTCTGTTTTGGGAATGTAAGAGGTCGCTATTACTTCGGAAATAATAGCAATAATAAGCGCCATTGCTGGTGGCATTGAAACAAGTAGTTTAAACATATAACGGAACAGCCATATTAATACCAACTATATCAATCATCTAATTAATGATATTGGTAGAAAAAAAGATCCGGTATTCCTTCCGAATTTTAGAGGCGCAATTATAATCATTTATTCCATATTTACTAGAGTAAAAAAAGAAAATGACTATTACGTATATGAAATAATACAGTGGTTAATCTTTTTTATTAACCACTGTATTTATTTAACTCATCAATGATGCTAACCCACTGTTCCTCTGAGTTTTAATCATTACACCTCGCGCCACCACTTTCTCTGTTGCAAACAGATCGAGTTTTTTCTTCGCTCGAGTAACACCCGTATAAATTAACTCACGCGTTAAGATTGGGCTGAACTCAGCAGGTAAAGCTAATACGGTATGCTCAAATTCAGACCCTTGAGATTTATGAATCGTCATCGCATACACAGTTTCATGCTCTGGTAATTGGCTTGGTAATACTCCACGAATCGAACCATCCGGCATATCAAAATAAACACGTAAACGTTGATCAACAGGATCTGGCATCGCAATACCAATATCACCATTATAAAGACCTACACCATAATCATTTTGAGTCACCATCACCGGGCGGCCTGAGTACCATACTTCATCACCATGAGGAATCAAATCAGATTTTCTTAATCCTTTTTCAATTCGTTGATTAAGCCCTACAACCCCAAAGTCGCCTTCGCGCATTGCACACAATAATTGAATATGGCTAAAGGCTTTTAGCGCCACTTCTGGTTTATCGCCCGCATGGATATGGCCTAAATAACTGCGATAGCCATTCACCATCATGGTGATCATTGCGTTATAGCTGTCATTACTTAAATCATGAAACCGAATATCAGAGAACCCTTTCGCCCATACTGCTTCTACTTTAAATTTACTGCCTTCATTAATGGCTTTGGCAAGTTGTCCAATTCCTGAGCGCGCATCAAAACGGTAACTCTTTTGCAGCATACACAAGCTATCGGCTACCGCGTTATTGTGCGATTGCACAGGCAAAGCATAGCCTGTTAATTGAGATAATTGTTGTGCTTGATTCTGGCTGTAACCCATTTTAGTAAACTGACAGATATCACCTAACACCGCTCCCGCTTCAACCGAGGCTAACTGATCTTTATCGCCCAATAAAATAACACGCGCGTGTTCTGCTACCGCATCGAGTAGTCGGGCCATCATAGGTAAATCGACCATCGAGGCTTCATCCACCACCAATACATCAAGGTGTAATGGATTGCTTTTGTTATGACGAAAATCCACTTGGTTTGGAATATAACCAAGCAAGCGATGCAGCGTACTTGCGTCTGTCGGGATCGCTTCTTTTACTTCTGGTGCTAAACCAATAGATTGCACCGCTTGACCAATGGATTCAGTCAAACGCGCCGCGGCTTTACCGGTTGGCGCAACCAGTTTAATCGCTATGTTTTTATTATCCTGCTGAGCTTGTGTCACTAAGGAGGCCAAAAGCTTGGTTACTGTGGTTGTTTTACCCGTTCCTGGACCACCAGAAATAACTGAGAATCGACGAGTTAGCGCCACAGCTGCCGCGACTTTTTGCCAATTAACACAGTGTTTAGTTGGGATTAAATTATCCAGCGCCTCTAATTCTGAAGACTTAGTGGCTGCAAGTAAAACAGCATCAATCGCTTGCCAATCTAAATCACTAGATCCCACAACATCGAGCATATCGCACACTAATTGCTGACGAGATACTTGATTATTATTCTCTAATTTTTTAAGCCCACTGAATAAAAAATGGTATTGGCGAGCAAATAGCTCATCCAATGTATTCGATAACTGAGGGTTTACCGCCACGCTTTGCGCCGCTTTAGTTATACGGTTGGCAACACGCTGCTCAAACGACCAATAACGTTGTAAATATAAACGAGTTCCATCAAAGGCTAGTGGCGTTGCTTCTGTGCCATTAGATATTGTCGATGCCGCTGACAATTCACTAATCCACTGATTTTTCTCTGGTACTAACGCTAACAATGCATCACGATATTTTGCAGGCAACGTAAACAGATCACCTTGCTCTACTTGCTCGATATCAATACACACATGGCCTTTACCTAACTCATGGCTAGTCATTGCTGCGAGCAACATGATTAAGTTTTTATCGCTGTTCTTTTCCTGTTGACCTAAAAACTTAGCAAACTGTAGATCCAATGGGCGAAGTACACCGTGATCCATTAAGTGTTGTAATTGCTTAAGCATCGACTTCTACTCCATCTACCAATAACTCTAATTCTTCTAATAACACTTCACTTGGTTTTGAATAAAAGACCCCATTTGAATTGCTATCATGCCCCTCATGACTTTCTTCAATACCACGCAAGAAAATATAATACGCTCCACCAAAATGAGTGTCGTAATTATAATCTGCAATGCGGCTTTTCAAGAATCGATGCAACGCTAAAGCATACAGCTGATATTGGAAGTCATAACGATGATCTCGCATTGCTTCAATTAAAGCGTCACCGCCGTAGCATTCTGGGGAATCTCCCAAATGATTTGATTTCCAATCGAGAACGTAATATTTGCCTTCATGCTCAAACACTAAATCGATAAAGCCTTTCAACATTCCACTCACGGTAGAAAAGCCTAACTCACCCGCACGTGCAGATACTTCATCGTGTTTAGCGATGGTTTTATTGACCAAGCTTGAGTTCAATAGCGTTATCGGCAATAAAAATTCCATTTCGACCAAGCGTTGAGTTGGGCCTTTATTTGATAAACATAAATTTTGGCCATCCAACGGGCAATCTAACACTCTCTGCATCATGGTTTGAACTACATCTAACCACTCTACATCGTAGTTTTCTTTCTCTAACAACTTAATGATGATTTGTGTATTGTCTTCGCTATTGATTGGCTGAGTAAATTCAACCTCTTCAAATAACGAGTGTAAAAAGGTACCCGCTCTCGCACCGCGAGGGAAAGTGAATATCGTACGTTCAGGCTCTAAATCTAATTCTTTTTCGTCTTTATCTTCTGCTGAATCTAAATCCAAATTAATGAGTTCTAACGAGGCATCGTTATGATGATTACCTTGTTTCACCAAACCTGAATAACTGGTCATCCACCAATTACTTTTGACAGGTTCAATTAATTTATTGGCATGCAACTCAATGTGCTCATCCTGAGTTTCTTGATATAACACGTCTGTTACCGTTTGAGGTGATTGGATCACCATAGGCGAATTGCCTGCAATCAACTTTTCAAGACACGCTTGTAACTCTTCAACATTACATTCATCTGCTTGTTGAATTAGATAACCTAACCCCGATAAATGCACACCTGTTGGTGGTTTTTTAGAGATACCTTTAGTGATAGGAGCCATGCCGATATAACAGGCATAAACCGCACGAGTCAGGGCTACATAAATCAAGCGTAAATCTTCAGCTAAACGTTCTTTCTCTGCTTTCTCGACCGAATCATCTTCTTTTAATAAATCCAACACCGAGTAATGGTTAACTTCATCATAAAAACTGACTTCACCTTTTTTATCTATCGCTCGATAAGAACAAACAAACGGTAAAAAGACTAAATCATATTCCAAACCTTTGGACTTATGGATAGTGACAATTTGCACCAAGTTACGTTCTGACTCTAAACGCACTGTCTGCTCTTCTGAATCCCCATTAGGCTCTGAAATAGACTCAGATAACCAACGTAATAAACCATAATCACTGTCTAACGTTTGGCTGGTTTGTTGCAGTAACTCACCGATATGCAGTAAATCAGTCAGTTGACGCTCACCGCCATTTTCAGCTAATAAACGCTCTGAAATACCTTGCTGGGTTATGATTTGATGCAACATCGGCATGATACCGCGCTGTAGCCAATGCTTACGGTAGGCGCGAAACTCATTAACCGCTTGCTCCCATTGCATTTCATCGATATTAAATTGATGCAGTTGATCGGCAGTATAAGCAAATAATGACGATGCCAATGCAGAACGCACTGCTCGCGCATCAGTCGGTGTCATTGCAGCTTGTAATAAACGCAATACATCTTTCGCTAATGGAGAAGAAAATACACTGTCGCGGTTAGATAAATAAACACTGGCGATACCTTGTTTTGATAAGGCTTCACGAACCAATTTACCTTCTTTACCAGTACGAACCAGAACCGCAATATCACCCGCTTTGATGGCTTGTTTTTTCTCGCCATTTTGTAAATACGCCGAGCCCTGTTGCGCTCCAGTCAAAATAGTTTGAATTTGTGCCGCGGTTGATTCTGCCATCACACGCTGATAGGTAGTTTTATTTACCGGATTGCCATCTTTACTCTCTTGCAACCAAAAGGTCATTGCTGGCTGGGTTTGATTATCCAACGCCCATGATTTTTGCTCGGCATTAACAGGGTTATATTTAACCGGATAAAACGGGATATCGTCATCGTATAAAAAAGGTTGCTTGCCATGTTCAAAAATACGGTTTACTGACAAAACCATATCTGCCGTCGAGCGCCAGTTAGTATCCAAGGTGTAATGATCCGCAACTTGGCGACGTGCTTGAATATAAGTAAAGATATCCGCGCCACGGAAAGCATAAATCGCTTGTTTTGGATCGCCGATCATAAATAAACCACACTGTGGCTGATCTTGATAAAGCGTACTAAAAATCGAATATTGCAGCGGATCGGTATCTTGGAATTCATCGATCAAAGCGACAGGGTATTGTTCTCTGATTTTTTCTAACAACAAGGCGTTTTCTTTATTTTCTGTGGCTTCAGATAACTGAGTCAGCAAATCATCAAACGATAACCAATTCTTTTGCTCTTTGGCTTGCTGTAAAGTTTTACGACATTGATGAATCGCTAATGATAATAATGGCTGTTTGATCTCTAATGGCTGAGCAAGAAAATCATCAATGAGTTTAAATACTGCGTGCTCTGGCGCTTCGCCTTTTTTGGTTTTTTCAATCAATAATTCTTGAGAAAACTTTTCTAATTTGTCATGAATTTGCAGCGAAGTCGTTGGGTTATTGGCCCACGATGACACTTGTTCTAACCAGTTTGGTAAATTCTTTTTAGTGTAACTGCGTTTATCCACGCCCGAACCTGAGATCAAGGCTTCAAAATCAGCGCAATGTGCTGACCACTGTTTTTTTAATTCATCAATACGAGCAATGCCTTGCTGACAGAATTCTTCCAATGAACTCTCTAGCGGCTCTACGGTTAAATGCTTTGGTACACCGGTAAGACTATTGCCCATATCACCTAATAAGGCTGATGGATTTGGCCAGCAATCATAAACACTTTCAGCCACCATTTTTGGCAGATGATAAAAACTTCGACGCCAAAAATCCGCAGCCACTTGATGCATTAATTTGGCTTGGTCGGTAACAAATTCACTCTCAAACTGCGCACCCGATTCAAAGGCATTTTGGGTTAGCATACGCTGACAAAAACCATGAATGGTGAAGATAGAGGCTTCATCCATGCTTCGTTCAGCATTCAATAATATGTGTGCTGCCGATTTATGATCAGAAATAGCCGCTAATAACGGGTCAATAACGGGATCGCCACTCTTATAATCATTGTTATGCACAGCACGAGCAAACGCTAAACGAGCATCATGAATTTTTGCTCGAATACGCTCTCTCAACTCAGCCGTTGCTGCCTCAGTAAAAGTCACTACCAATATTCTGTCTACGGTTAATTCTTCACTATGACGGCTATTTTCCTCGCCATGTCCCAGTAATAAACGTAAATATAAACTGGCAATGGTAAACGTTTTACCTGTACCGGCTGAAGCTTCAATTAAACGTGTTCCATGCAAAGGAAACGTCATTGCATTCAATTGATTTGGAGCTGCGATTGTCGTCATCGAACATCACCGTTTTAAACATCAACACCCTGTTTTTACAAGATATTTGTGTGATCCATATCGTAATTCATTGGGAACAACGATAATAAAATTAATAAAGCTATCAATGTGAGATCTTTCTCACGGTTCACTTTTTATGCTTTGTTACACTCAGCGCCACTTACAAAGAGCTCATTAAATGTGCATTTGTAATCAGGATTCGGTCAACCTCTGACCTGTGGCCGTACAGCGAACGCCCTACACTAAAAATGATTTACTGGCGGCCACCCTACTCTTTTCTTCCGTGCTTTTTCTTCAATACCTTCTTTCTTAAGCATTACTTTGTTTTAAACTACAGCTTTTCTTTCTCACTGTGTAACAAGGCATCATGTAATACGTTTTTCGCGTTATCAAAAATAGTCTGACCTAATTCGTCATTCCACTCGGGCCACATACGCATTACGTAGTCATTGCTGTTTTCACCCGCGTAACGAGTTCCATTATATTCATCAGCCATTTTTTTCAGTGCTTTTTCATGAGTTTCTTCATCGTCATTCCACACGCCTTTTTTATCAAAATGCGCTTCAAGCCCTGCTAATGCTGCTTTAGGTAAATAAGATAATGGTGCGCAATTACCCGAAATATAAAGACTTAATATAGTCTCTAGTTCTTGGTATGCTTTTTCTTTCTCGATGGTTTCAAAGTGATAAATCGCATCCGTACCAAATAGATGAGTCAATTGCTGCTGGCCCATTGCACACAAACACAGGTGATCAATCCAGGTTGCTAAAATTTCATGTGAGCGAATTTTACCGCCACGATAACGCAGCATTCCAGCCTGATAACGCTGTTTTAACCAACCTTGCAGTTCCATTTCACCATGAGGGAAACTAAAGCGTAAACGTACTTCTTGATCGTCTAATGGTAACGTCGTTAATGGTTGAATATGGGTCACTAAATCTTTAACGGTGTTCACTTCTTTGTCGGCGGCTATTTCGCCAAAGCTACCAATCGGTAATTTACCTTGGGCTTTTTGCTGCTGATAAAAATCACGAGAGATTTGAGATATATGGTTAGGATCATCATAGGCCAATAACTCCTCAAGCAAGTCTGATTTCATGCCATAACCTGTGCGACCATCAATAGTAAACGGTTCGTCATCTTCAACTCTACTCTCTACTGTTTCAAAAAAGACTTTCAAGCCACGATTAAAGAAATACGCAACAGGTAGACGCCAAAAACGTTGTAGCTCTGTAAGATCTAATTCTTTTGTTTCTGGTGCATAAATTAACGGTGCAGTCTGAAATTCAGGAGCCGCTGCCCCTTCTAATTTTGCGGTTGGTAACCACTCATTGGCATAACTGGTATTGTCACCAATAAAACTTTGTTGGCTATACGGGACTAATGGATGAACAATGGTTAATTGCTTAACTAAACGCTCTGCTGATTCTTCAGGGTTTAATGATTCATCGCCCTCTAGGCAGTAACCTTGTTGGCAATATTCAAGTAACTCACTGACTAATACTGAAGGTGCTTTTTCTGTGTTATCTCGAATTGAACGGCCGATATAACTTAAATAAAAGGCTTTATTTGCCGATTGCAGCGCTTCTAAGAATAGATATCTATCATCATCTCGACGTGAACGGTCACCGGGTTTCATGCGTTTTTGCATTAAATCGAAACCTTCCACTGGCATGGTTCGTGGGTAAGACCCATCCGTCATTCCAAGCAGACATACCACATCAAATGGAATTGAACGCATTGGCATTAAGGTACAGAAATTCACTTGCCCGGCTAAGAATCGTTGGCTTGCTTTACCGCCTGATAAATTATTTTTCAGATAATTATTAATAATTGGAGCAGAGATTGGTGCATCAAAACCAGCATCTTCTAAATTTTCTTCCAGTTTTTGCAGTTGATCTCGAATGCTTTTAACCACCAACTCACCTTCTAATTCAACATCTAAAAAATCATCCATTAATTGGTTAATAATGGTGCGCCATGCATCGATAGTTTGCGCTTGGCCTAGGGTGATCTGATAAGTCAAAAGCTGATCAATAAAGTGCGCCAAGTTACCAGCGATTTCGGCATTCATGCCTTGCACTTGCTCGTAACTCGCTATGCCTTCAAATAAGCCTGCGTCTTGTTCCATTGCATAGCCAAGCAGCATGCGTTGAATACCAAACAACCATGAATTTTGATTGTGTTCAGGAAGATCAAACTGTGCAGATGTGCTGTTATCTAATCCCCAGCGAATACCGGTTTCTTCAGCCCAGCGTTTCACAATTTCAAATTGCTCGGCATTGAATTTAAAACGAGACATTACCGCAGGAACTTCAAGTAAAGTGAGCAATTCAGAAAGACCACAACGATTCTCAGGCAGCGCCATCAAGCTCATGAAAGCCAATAACACTGGATTTTCTTGATCAGCACTTTGGTCTGAAATAGCAAAAGGAATATAACGGTCAAAAGCTGCATTACCAAAGACAGCTTGAATCGCCGCACTGTAAACATTGATATCTGCCACCATCACGATAATATCGCGTGGTTTTAGTTTTGGGTCATTAGCGAACATATCCAATAATTGATCGTGTAAAACTTCTACTTCACGCATTGGGCTATGACAAGAATGCAAAAGAATAGAGCGATCATTAGAGTTGATTGATTGTTTATGCTTGCTGTGATCAAGCACGTCATCACGACTATGCTCTTCAAGATTTAAAATATCCGATTGGATAGAATGCAGGAGGTTATCGTTATCTACATCAACAAAAGCATCAATTTCTTGGGCTTCCATTTCTGATAACAAACAAAGATTGTCTCGGCCTAATTTCCCCCAAGATGCGAGCAGTGAATTACCTACTTCTGAAGTGTGTAACTCATCTTCAAAATTCGCATCCAATGATCCTTTTAATTGTTCCGTATCACCAATTTGCTCACTGTGATCATCTAACCATTTTACTTGTAGGCGATTACGGGCTTCTAGGCGGGCGAGATACTTTCTGTCTCGAATTTCACCCCAGTAATAACGGCAAGGATTGGTAAACATTAAATGCACATCAATGTGTTGCCCAAGAGCCGCAAGTGCATCTAAATAACGTGGAGGAAGCGAAGTAATGCCCACCACAAATAAACGCTTAGGCATGCCTTTTGGCAAGGTGCCCGTTTGTAAATAGTTATCTAGGGTTTCAATAAAGTGCTCAAACATATTGGCACGATGGTAAGGAGAATGACCAAGCGCTAAGGTTTGATCATATAACGCTCGCCATAAAATAGATTGCCAAGGGTGTTCACCTTCGAGATCTACGACCTCTTCACCCGCTTCCCACTTTTGGATCCATTCAGGGCGAAATACTAAATATTGGTCAAAGATATCGGCAATTTTTGCAGCCAATTGGTAGCACTTAAGTTGGTTTTCATCATTTTCTAAATAGCGCTGTAGAGGTGCAAATTCATCTTGTTTTAATAACTCAGGTAATAATGTCACTATCTTCCAAGTCATGGCTTCTTTATGGAAAGCACTGCGCTTTGGCACATCATCAAGAACCTGAGTAAACAGATCCCAAATAAAAGTAGCAGGAAGAGGAAAAGTAAGATTAGCGGCAATGCCTAACTCTTTTGCGAGTTCGATTTTAAGCCATTGTGACATGCCCGGACTTTGAACGAGGATTTGCTCATGCTCAAATGGGTTATCTAGGGGGTTAAGACGAATTAATTCAACGACAAGTGATTTAAGAACATCAAGTTGATTTGAATGATAAACAGTAAACACACCCAGCTCGCTTATAAAGAAAATTAAAGTCTCTATAGCTTAACGTAACTGGATGTGTTTTAAGAGAAAAAAAGCGTATTAATTAGTGCGCGTGTTTAAGGTTTACTAAACGATTTGTCATACGACTTATTGGACGATAATGTGCTAAATAATGTGCAGCAACATAACTCACGACACAAGTAGCAACCACCAACTCAACAACCGCTAATGTTCTCACTTGATAAACATAATCTGCGACTACACCTTGAGATAACATCCAATTAGCCGTTTTAAATAATGCCGTTGCACCAATCACCATAGGGAAGGTGAATGCTGCATAACCTGGGCTAAATGGAAGTCTCATGAGTTTAAAGAAAGCCATATAAATCACGCTTGTCATTAATACTGCAATACCAAATAAAAGCGCGATAATCACTGGTGATGGAGAAGCAGTCACTGTTAAGTAACCCGCCAATGATAAGCTTGCTGGTGCCGCCATGATTGCGATGGTTGGTTTTGCTGCATCTGGTACTTCATGGCAAAAAATCAAACGATAAATCATAACTGGTAGCATGATTGCATAGATAACCAAGCCAAACATAAGAACCCAATTTGCAACAGGTGCTAATGCTGGATTACCTGAAAAAGAAACATCAGCAACCACTAAACCTACTGGTGGAACAAACCAACTAGGCACCATATGATGCAATTCAAAATCTTTTGCTCGATGATAAATAAAAGAGGCTAAGAAAATAATATGAAGTGCGATTGCTGCAAGCCATAACGCATCGCCTGCTGCTGGATAAAAATGACCAATCGAACTTGATACAACCATTGTGCCCATAGCAAAGGTTGGAGCGACACTACCGACAACGGGATGAGCAAGTTCGCTCCATAATACCGTTGGATGCAATAAAAATTTAATCGCTAATACCAGTAATAATACTGAAGCGATTGCTGCTGAGATCCATTGCGCATAACCATTGAGCGGCAATGCGTTTTCCCAGCACCAACCTAAACTTGCAATCCCAAGAGCTAACCCTGCCATTGGCGTTGGAGCACCTGCTACTTTTTGTTTTGTGTAATTAAGCATGACATTGTTCTCTTTGCTATTTAACGATGAAGCTATTTTACTTCTTGCTTGCCATTAATAAAATTTGAATAAACTTAAAGTTGCGTTAATATTAACTAAACGATTTAAAGTTTATTTATTAGGACTTCCTGTCATGAGAATTTCACTAAAGCAACTGAATGTATTTACCGCTATTGCTCAAGAAAAAACAATGACTAAAGCAGCAGAGCGACTTTTTATCACTAAGCCTGCTGTGAGCCTTTCACTTTCTGAGCTTGAGAAAAACCTTGGTTACAAAGTCTTTGATCGGGTAAATAATCGACTAGTATTGAATAGTGAAGGCCGTCAACTCCTTCCTTTAGCAGACGAATTACTAGAACGAGCAGAGGCTATCGAGCACCAATTTACGGCGGATAGTCAATTAACGGGTTCATTAAACATTGGTGCTAGTGACACCATTGGTAATCACATTGCGCCGGTATTACTCAGTCAATTTCAGCAACAACACCCTTGCGATATTCAACAACTGTTTATTTCAAATACAGCACAAATTATTAATCGGCTGCTAGAGTTTCAGCTTGATATCGGTTTGGTTGAGGGTAAAGCACACCATCCAAAACTAAATATGATTGAGTGGCAATGTGACGATATGTACATAGTGTGCGCCCCTTCTCACCCTTTGGCAACTAAGAGCCAGTTGACTCTGGATGATTTAGAACATTCAACTTGGTTGCTGCGAGAAGAAGGTTCCGGCAGCCGTGAATATTTTATTAATCATATAGCAGCGAATCTAAGTGATTGGCATGAATCATTACAACTTCATACCACTGAGGCTATCATTAATTGTTGTGCTGAAAATATGGGGTTGGCCTGTATTTCTCAACTCGCAGCGCAAAACGCTATTAATGATGGTCGTTTAGTTAAACTCGCTTATAACAAAGTACTGGCCAGACAATACTGGTTATTAGTACACAAAGAAAAATACCAAACACCATTACTGCAATATTTTATGAATTTCATCCAACAAAAATGAGGCTCTATTTAGCCTCATTTTAAATTAGCCTTTAGCGTTGATGAGCAGGAAGATCGTGAGTTTCATAAGCATCTGCAAATGAATGGTTACGATCTCGATGCTTTGCTTCATCATCGCGGATCTTAAGAATCACATCTCGTAGCATCGCATCTTGTGGCAGCTGATAATAATCTATCGCGATTTGTGGAGCTGCTTCATTCTCTACCTCTCCCTCGTCAATCTTAGTTAAATATTCTGTGTAGCTTTTACATGCTTCTTCTTCAAAATACCCAACCACTCGGTGCGCTATTTTTGATGAAAGTAGATAAATAAAGCTATAAACCACCATAAAAACACCTTGCCCTAATAAGACTAACGTTCGTTCTATCCAACGTGGCTTAGCTATATCTAGAAATATCATTAAGTGCATTCTTTCATTTTCAGCTTCACTCAATAATTCACGGATCCAACCTTCGTCATCTTTCATTCGACGTAACGCTTTCAAATGATTGAACATACCAGCAACCATACCCGGAACAGCGGCTATTGTTTCTAAAATTACGGCTCTCTTCGCGTACTGAGAACCATAAAAAATATTTAAAAGAAATTTTAAGCACTGTGTGATTTTATAAGCAATACGCTCTGAAATTTTTGTTGTCGCTTTATGTTTCAATTCAAAATCTAACATAGATGAGCACCTTTAATTTAAAGTTGCATTTAAAATGCAACTTTAAATTTCATTACTCAACTCTTTTTTAAACTAATTAATAATAGATTCTATTTATTAAACGTTAACTCTATCTGACTTTACCCCGCTAAAGTGGACAAAAAAAACTATTTACTGTATAAAACACCAGTTAATTTTAAAGGAGAGACGACCATGGCTGTTATCGTCAAATATGTAGTTGAGCGCAACGGAGAAGAGAAGATGACTTTTACCTCTAAAACTGAAGCCGATGCTTATGACAAAATGCTGGATGTTGCAGATGAACTTTTTACTCTGCTAAATGAAAGCAATTTAATTGAAGATGAAGAGAAGCAAGAAGAGTTGTCTCTTTACCTAGCAAAACATAAAGAAGATGTATTAGTTGCTCTTGGTGCTAAACGTAAACCAGCACCAAAAAAAGCAAAGATTGAAGCGGTAAAAGACGAAGAATCTGACGCGGCTTAATTCTAAAAAGAATGCACATTAAAATACAAATAGCAGCCTAATGAGCTGCTATTTTATTTTCTACTTCTTATCTATTAATTTCCTTTTCTTACACTCTTTCTTCATTCTTAGTAAATATTTCTTACTTTCGCCCTTCTATATCACAGCAACTCTCTTTATGATGTGAAGTAAGATTTATTTTTAAATACTAATATTTATATGGAAATGGAGAATCATTACATGGCTCATTTTGCTCTTGCCTTTGGTACCGCAACAAAAAACCGCGACAATAAAATCATTGAAGCATTTTTCCCACACCCAGTATTAAACCCTTCTGAAGCGCTAGTTAATTCTATTGCTCAAGCAAGTGGTTATACTGAAGGCAACCAAGCTATCGAAGTTTCTTCTGAAGTTTGCACTGAACTTGCTAATGCATTTGCAGCAAACGGCGATATTGCAAACGCTGCATTTGCTGAAAAAGCAGTTCAATCTAAACAACCTCTTGTTCTTGTTGTTCTAGCGACTGATGAGCAATCTCAATCTGTTGCTGAAGGTTTCTTAAAGCTTCAACTTATCTCTAATCGTTTAGTTAAGCCACATGGCACTGTGTTAGATGGTATCTTTGGCCTTCTTCATAACATTGCTTGGACTAATCAAGGTCCTATCGATCTTCCAGAACTTGCTGATCGTCAAATCGAAGCTCGTCTAGCTGGCGAAACACTGACTGTCGATTGTGTTGATAAATTCCCTAAAATGGTTGATTACGTTGTTCCTACAGGTATCCGTATTGCTGATACTTCACGTGTTCGTTTAGGCGCTCATGTAGGTGAAGGCACAACTGTTATGCATGAAGGTTTCATCAACTTTAACGCAGGTACTACTGGCGTGAGCATGGTTGAGGGTCGTATTTCTGCGGGTGTTGTTGTTGGTAATGGCTCTGATATCGGCGGTGGTGCTTCTATCATGGGTACACTTTCTGGTGGCGGTAAGATGGTTATCTCTATTGGTGAGAACTGTCTACTTGGTGCTAATGCAGGCCTTGGTTTCCCAATGGGTGATCGCTGTACGATTGAATCTGGTCTATACGTTACCGCTGGCACAAAAGTAAGCATGCTAGATAACCAAGGCAAAGAAGTTGAAGTTGCGAAAGCTCGTGATCTTGCTGGCAAAACAGATCTTCTGTTCCGTCGTAACTCTATCACTGGTCAAATCGAATGTTTAACGAATAAATCTGCCGTTGAACTAAACAGCGAATTACACAGCAATAACTAATTTTTCGTTGCATGATTTGAGTATATTCATGCTCCATTCATGAAGATCAAGATAATATTATGGCCAGTAACTAAATTGTTACTGGCCATTTTTTATTTATAAAGGAAACTCAATGAGACTATTACTTGCTTTATTACTGCCTTGGTTACAGTTTTTTACTATAGGTTGTCCATTTAGCGGCATCATTTGTCTTATCTTACAAATAACCTTAATCGGTTGGATCCCTGTCGCTATTTGGTCGGTTTATGCGCTAAGCCAATATAGAACAGATGAAAAAATTAAAGACGCTTTTGGGCGATAAACATTAAATCCAAATAATAATCGAACATTAAGTTCTATAAGTAGAAACACTTTTTTCAATGGTTTGAATGAGTAGTTCTTTGAGCCATTGATAGCGTTTATTTTCTTTATTTCTTGTCTGCCAAATCAATTGAATATCAAACTCACCTACATTAATTGGAGGCTCGGAGTGTACAAGTTTTTCAGAAAAAAGATCGAGCTGAGCCATAAGTTCTGGAACCACACAGATCAAATCTCTTTTTTTCATTAAATGTCTGATTGTTAAAAAATGTTTAGATGCAACGCTAACAGCACGATTCACACCTAACGCTTTTAACTCTTTATCTACCCCTGTTTTTAATGCGCCATCAGGGCTTACTAACGCGTGAGGTAAAGATATGTAATCACCAAGTGTTATCGGCGTTTTAAACTGATGTCGCTGTCCATCCCACATACATACATGTTTTTCTGTATATAATGTTTGATATTGAAATTCTTTTTGCTCAGGCTTCATGCTACCAATCACTAAATCAAGTGGCTCAGAATCAAACCTATCTTGATAATTGGCTTTATCTACTGTGGTAAAACATAGCTGTGCATTTGGTGCTAATTGATGAATGGCATCAAATATATCAGCGGCAAAAAGAAGCTCTGCGTAATCCGTCATTCCAATTTTAAACATACCTGTAAATTCACTCGCTTCAAATGTATCTACTTTTAAAATATCCCCTGAGATTGTCTGTAATACCTGAGTAATCATTGGATAGAGCTGATTAGCTTTAGCGGTTGGGAGCATTTTATGCCCTTGTCGCTCAAACAAAGGATCATTTAATAATTCACGTAAACGAGCAAGGCTATGGCTCATCGCTGATTGCCCAACAAATAATTTATTTGCCGCTAATGACACACTTTTTGTGTCCATTAATGCGCTAAAAACGACCAATAAATTGAGATCTACCGCCTTCCAATTAATTTCATTCATAGTTAGTAGTAATTTAATCGATTTGAATAATTGGATAGTAACTCGTAATCTTTATCCCATCAAAATGGAATGTCCGAATTTGGATGATACGTCAAAAGTTGAGTAGATTATGTTTGAAATATTTAAGCGATTTTTTTTATTAGGTTGGGTTAGCTTCGGTGGGCCTGCCGCTCATATCGGTTACTTCCGCAATGAATTTGTTCAAAAGCGAGGTTGGATAAGTGAAGAAGAGTACGCGCAACTGATCGCTTTAAGCCAGTTCTTACCTGGTCCAGGTTCAAGCCAAGTAGGCTTTGCTTTGGGTTATCATCGTAAGGGACTCTTTGGCGCTCTACTCGCATCAATTGGTTTTACATTGCCCTCTATTCTTATCATGGTCTTATTAGCAAACATAAGCCATTCATTCTTTGGCAATGACATCTTTGAAGGCATTATTCATGGATTAAAATTATTAGCGGTTGTTGTCGTTGCAGATGCAATCATGGGAATGTATAAGAGTTTTTGTAAGGACAAAATCACCGTACTTTTATGTATTATGACGGCGAGCTTGTTATTAATTCTTCCTTCAATAAGCACTCAATTAATTGCCTTATTAATTGCCGCTATCGTTGGTCGAGTTTATCTAAAATCAGACCAAACAACAGAAATTAAAAAGGAATCAAAAGGTATTAATTGGATACCGCTTGTTATCTTTGGACTTTGTTTCTTTGCTTTGCCTGCTATCGTTAATCATTCGCCTTTGCTTGTTCTTTTTTCTGATTTTTTCCAAGCCGGTAGTTTAGTCTTTGGCGGCGGTCACGTAGTACTTCCATTACTGCAAAATATTGTTGGCGACCAAATTAGTACTGATAGTTTTTTAACTGGCTATGCTGCTGCACAGGCGGTTCCAGGTCCAATGTTTACCTTTGCTACTTTCTTAGGTTATGAACTATGGAATGATCAACCTATCCTTGGAGCGTTAATTGCTACGGTAGCTATTTTCTTACCGGGTTTCTTATTGGTTCTTGGGGTATTTAGTCACTGGCAGGTTCTAGCTCAAAAACCAGCATTAGCAGGGGCTATAACGGGAATTAATGCTTCTGTCGTCGGTTTACTAATCGCAGCACTGTATGACCCTGTATTTACAAGTGCTGTAGGCTCAGGGCTAGATATGGCATTAGTTATTATTGGCTTTGCATTATTGAAAGTACTTAAACTACCGATTGTAGGTTTGGTGAGTTTCTTTATTACGATAGGTGCTGCACTGCCATTTATTGGATGATTTATAATAAATTAGGTTCAAGCAAATGTTTGAACCTAATAAAATTCACTGTATCTTGATATCATTGTTTGCAAAGTAACTTCTTGAACCTCATTCCATCTGTCACTCCACTCTGCTTTAATATTAATTTCTTTTAATGTAGTTACATTTGCACCCGAAACAACAATTGGCATGCTATCAATCACATCCCAACTAACTTTATAGCCATTAATAACCTCTGGTGTAGCTTGAGTAACTATCGTCTTAAACTTAATTGTCCCATCTTCACCATCTATTGAACGAGTCCTAAAATATTCAAGTTTAGATTCCGCCGCATACAATGCTTGAATACTATTTGCTGCATATTCTGATTTTTTATCAACGTAAACTTGTAGTTTAATCAGCCCCATAACACCGACAACCAGCAATACAAATGAAATAAGGACTTCAAGTAAACTAAATCCATTTTGTTTAGAAATCATGCCAAGATCCTTTTACCCACTGAGGTTGCACTAACTCTTCAAAAACTGAATCCATAACATCTTTATTATATTTAAAATTTACAGCATTAAAAAATAATGCAGATTGACCTAAAGAGTCAAAAATTTGCCCTCCATTGAAAGTGAAAGAACCATCCTGGTAGTACGACGATGACGTTAGATAACTACTTGGAAATACGCTTGGTTCATAAGAAAGTTGAGTATATGCTTCAGTCCCTTCCCAACTTGATAAATTAGGCCCTAAAGCAAATTCAGTATTAAAATGAAACAACAAACCTTTAATCGGAGAGCTGCCAGAAGGAGATCCTATTAATGACAACACACCATCATGAATTAGTATAAAAACTCCATCGGTGTCATTTGATGCAGTAGCAAGATTTGCATAATCAGATGATACTATCTCACACCCACCCTCAACCCAAATATGGTATTTCCCTGAATTTATAATATCCGTTATTTTTGAACCACATTGACTTTTTTTTTGACCATTCATATCAATAATCTGGAAAATACCATTATCTCTAACTTTATTATGATCTTCTTTCTTTACTCCAAATAAACTCTCAAATGGATTTACAGTTTCATCTTTTAAAAAGTCATTCCCTGTACCATAAGTCATATGACTGGGAGCACAATCTAGACCTTTACTATCAAATTCCAAGAATGGCTTATCACCATGAATTACTCCTTGATTAATTGGAGCAGAGGCAGATTCAAATCGATTTCGATAACGCAATGCAACACACTCCCAACCATCATCCGTCAGCTCTCCAGGATCTGGAGTTGAAAATGTTGTGCTTGCATAAAAATAAATATCAGCAGCAGATTTCATAGCTCCAGAGCTCCTTTTCCCTCCTATTGAGAAATCTTTTTTTACGACTTGTGATAATTTATCTGCTTTAATTTGATAATTCACCTCTTGTGTAATCTGCAAATCAGTTAGCTCTAAAGAGGCACACTCAGGAATTGGTGTGCTAGGAACAGATCCTATCGTCGATACCTTTGTAAATGCACATTCAACACCGCCTTCTGCTGCCCAATATCCTTTTCTCGCCTCTACTTCATTCTGAGCCCGTTTCACTTGATAAAAAATATGTTTATAACTACCTAAAGAAAAAATAAGTGATGCCATTAAAATGAAACTAGAAACAAGAAGGGTTATTGCACCTTTTTGGTTTTTCATTATTTCCAATTCCTTTGCTTAATGTTGATCTCAGAAGAATACTGATGAGTTGTATTCTTTAATTCTGCGGTTGTTAATATAGATATATATGCAGAACTTACAGAACTACCAAGTGCTGTATAGTTCAATGTAAAATCAGTTACTTTAATAAGATTATTATCAACAAGTGACAAGCATTGTGGTGAAAAATATATATCAGGGATAAATGATATATTTTTCCTTGAGCATATTTTTAATGTTTCAGATTCATATTTAAAACGAGCAAAGCGCCACTCAGAAGGTGAACCTGATTCAGATTGATAAATAAAACTTAGCTGAGCTCCTGATATATGAATAACATCATTCGCTCCTGACAATATTTCAGAATAAGAACCGGAACGACTATAACCAGCCCTCTGACTCTCTTCTTTTATAAAACGTAATGCATCATTTAAGTCTTGAATTAATAATAACTTTTGACTTCTATTTGCTGATATTTTTTGTCCCTCAACAAAAACATTACCAATTAACATTAAAGCAATTAAACCAAGACTTGATGCAACAAGAAGTTCAATTAAAGATGCACCTGATTGTTTATGATTAACACTCCTTGTAACCATAAAAAGTACCTCCATTTCCACATAATTTAATACGCCCTGTAATATTATGAGTTGATAGCTTTAATTGCTTACCATTATCTTTATAAAAATAGAAACTTCTTGATAAGTTAGGAGTTGCCCTAACTGAATCAAAAATAATTGATGACACACTCGAGGAGATTTTTATATTAGGATGATTTATTGAATCAATATAAGATAAAGAGGTTAATTTTATGCCTGAAATTGTTGTTGCGGTACTATCTACGGGGTTTAAAGATATAATCCAATCTGTAGATTCATTAAGATAAAATAATTTTAATTCTTTATTTTGTAATACAGCCTCTGATTTTGCTTGAATAAAAAAACCTTCAACTTCACCTGCAAACCTCTTCATACTTTGATTTTCTAACAGATGTGAAAAACTAGGCCCTGCTGCTACCAATAAAGTAGAAAGCACAGCAATAGCTATAACCAATTCAAACAGAGTAAACCCGCGAGACATTTCGCAATTTCCTTTGCAACATTCCATAATGGAAATTTCATCTTGCTACAGAGAGTAACACCGATTAAAAGTAGGTATATTTTATTTCAATAAGTTATCGGAATGATTCGAATTTTTAGCCAAGTAAAGACATACAAGTTTCATCACGGCGTGACATTAGTCGAATTACTAATTGTTACTTCAATCATTGCAGTCCTAAGTACAATAGCTTACCCAAGTTATACTTCCTATGTATTAAAAAGCTATAGAACTGAAGCTCTTGAAGCACTCACTAAAACTCAACTTCATATAGAGAGCCTCTACTCAACCAGAACTGAAAGTACTTCAAAGGAAAAATATCAAGCGCTACTAGAACTGACCATCAATAAAAGTAATGGTTCTTGTCTACAAGAACATATCTGTAAAGTTGATGATAATAGATATCTTCTTTCTTACAATTTAACTAACTCTGGTATGAATATTTATACTTTAACAGCAACTCCACAACCTGATCTTGGCCAGAATAATGATAGATGTGGCATTTTAACTTTAAATGCTGGTGGTGTAGGTTTAGGTAATAGTTCAGGGTGTTGGTAATATTATAGGACGTAGGTGACATATAAAGTCGCCCATACCTTTCACGAACTCCCAACACAAGCGTTTTTATGGGAGGGGGAATCAGCTGCTCTTTTCTCAATTTACAGATAGCAAAAAGGCTCATATCTTTCGATATGAGCCTTCTTAAGTATGGCAGGGGTGGAGAGATTCGAACTCCCAACACGCGGATTTGGAATCCGCTGCTCTGCCAGTTGGAGCTACACCCCTGTAGTTATTTTAAAGACTTAACTCTGTCTATAAAT
>NZ_MSCO01000001.1:430589-462847 GCF_002954705.1 Aliivibrio sifiae | reverse complement strand
TTCAAGTTTCGAAGCCTTTCGGCTTTCTCTTGAAGCGGACGGTCATAATACTTACTTAATATTAAGTGTCAAGCACTTAACTTAATAAATAATTAAAACAACCTCACTAAACATTAAACTTAGATTTAACTCATCCGTTCCATGTCAGTGAGGCGGCATTATAGAGAGTCTTTAATATCATGCAACTGTTTTTTAGTAAAACAACAAAAAAACAGTTTAAGTGATTAAAATTAACCCAACCCGCTTATTTACCCATCAAAAGTCGTCATTTTGAGTGGTAATTAGATGATTATCTTTCACCTTTAGTTTAATCGCTTCACCAGTTCTTAATTTGCCACTTAAAATGTCTTGGGCTAACGGGTTCTCTATATAAGTCTGAATCGCTCGTTTTAATGGTCTTGCGCCATAAACTGGATCAAACCCTGCTTCAGCAATTAAGTCTAGAGCTTCATTTGATATTTCTAATTGATAGTCTTTTTCATTTAATCGTTTTTCCAAACGTTGCAACTGAATAGAAGCAATATTCTTAATATGATCTTGGCCTAACGGATGGAAAACAACGGTTTCATCAACTCGATTTAAAAACTCAGGTCTAAAGTGCTGGCCAACAACTTCCATTACCAACGCTTTAATTCCCTCATAATCTAGCTCTCCAAAATGTTGCTGGATTTTATCTGAGCCTAAATTAGAGGTCATAATGATCACGGTATTTTTAAAATCTACCGTTCGGCCTTGACCATCAGTGAGTCGACCATCATCCAAGACTTGCAAAAGTATATTGAATACATCTGGATGTGCTTTCTCTACTTCATCAAGTAATAAGACCGAGTAAGGTTTACGTCTAACCGCTTCAGTTAAATACCCACCTTCTTCATATCCAACATATCCTGGAGGAGCGCCAACTAATCGAGCGACTGAATGTTTTTCCATAAACTCCGACATATCAATACGGACCATCGCATCTTCACTATCGAACATAAAGTTAGCTAATGATTTACAAAGTTCAGTTTTACCTACACCTGTTGGACCTAAAAATAAAAATGACCCTATTGGGCGGTTAGGATCTGAAAGCCCAGCTCGGCTGCGTCGAATGGCATTGGATACCGCTTCAACCGCTTCTCCTTGTCCTATCACTCGCTTATGTAGTTCACCTTCCATCTTTAATAGCTTATCTCTTTCCCCTTCAAGCATTTTATTAACCGGTATGCCAGTTTGACGAGAAAGAACCTCTGCGATTTCACTGTCTGTTACTTTATTCTTTAATAAGCTCATCTCTTGCATTTCAGCTTGAGCGGCAAGATCCAATTGCTTTTCTAACTCTGGAATACGCCCATATTGCAATTCAGACATACGATTCAAATCGCCTGCACGTCGAGCAATGTCCATATTACTTCTTGCTGTATCTAACTCTGTTTTTATATGTTGAGTTCCAGAAAGTGCTGCTTTTTCTGCTTTCCAAACTTCTTCTAGTTCAGAGTAATCTCGCTCTTTCTCTCTTAATTCAAGATTTAATGAGTCTAAACGTTTTAAGCTAGCATCATCACTCTCTTTAACTAAGGCTTGTTGCTCTATTTTTAGCTGGATAATTTTACGATCAAGTTTATCTAGTGATTCAGGCTTAGAATCGATTTCCATTCGAATACTCGATGCGGCTTCATCGATCAAATCAATTGCCTTATCCGGTAATTGTCTGTCAGATATATAGCGATGAGACAATGTTGCTGCTGCCACAATTGCAGGATCGGTAATTTCAACGTGATGATGAATTTCATAACGCTCTTTCAATCCACGTAGGATAGCGATGGTATCTTCTACTGTAGGCTCATCCACTAAGACCTTTTGGAATCTTCGCTCTAATGCTGGATCCTTCTCTATATATTGACGATATTCATCAAGAGTTGTTGCACCGACGCAATGCAGATCACCACGAGCTAAAGCTGGTTTAAGCATATTTCCTGCATCCATTGAGCCTTCACCTTTACCAGCACCAACCATGGTATGAACTTCATCAATAAAGAGGATGATATTACCTTCTTCTTTTGCAAGCTCATTTAAAACCGCTTTTAATCGCTCTTCAAATTCACCTCGAAATTTAGCACCTGCAACCAATGCGCCAATATCTAAAGACAATACTCTTTTATGTTTTAAGCCTTCAGGAACCTCACCATTGATAATACGTTGAGCTAAACCTTCGACAATCGCTGTTTTACCAACGCCTGGTTGGCCGATAATTACGGGATTATTTTTAGTTCGTCTTTGGAGAACTTGAATCGTTCTGCGTATTTCATCATCACGACCAATAACAGGATCCAGTTTTCCTTGCTCTGCTCGTTCAGTAAGATCAACGGTAAATTTTTCTAATGCTTGACGCTTTTCTTCTGCATTTTGATCATTTACTTTCTCGCCACCACGTATTTCATCAATAGATTTTGAAATTTTAGTTTCTGTAAGTCCAAACTCTCTGAATAAATTACCTAATGGTCCTTTATCTTCAATAGCTGCAAGCATGAATATTTCAGAAGAAATATAAGCATCTTTGCGTTTCTGAGCGATTTTGTCACACAAATTAAAAATAACGCCCATGTTTGATGACAACTGCACATCACCGCCAATACCTGTTACTTTTGGAGCCTTGTCTAGGATTTCAGATAGCTTTGAACGAAGTTGAGTTACATCAATATTAAGTAATGTCAGTAGTGGTCTGATAGTACTGCCATCTTGATTTAATAACGCCACCATTAAATGGGTTGGCTCTATATATTGATGATCTTGACCCAATGCTAATGATTGAGCATCTGAAATGGCGATTTGAAATTTACTGGTAAATCGATCTAAACGCATAACCCTCTCCTAGAGAAGAAAAGTAAGTAACTATTACTTCTTAAATGGGGTTTCGTGCTTTAGAAATCAACTAAGAGGAATGGAAATAAAAGAGATTATTCGAACCAAATTAAGGTTGCTTGGCGACCTGTTTCTCCCTCTTTTCTATAAGAGAAAAATTGTTCTGTATTTGAATAAGTACAAAGGTTTGAATAATAAACCTCTTGAACACCAACACTCTGTAAGCGTTGAGTAGCAAGTAGTTCTAAATTAGCTAGCCATTTGTCTGGATTATGACTTGGAATAAAAGCGTTTATCGCTTGAGGGTCTTGCTCACAAAACTGTAGCTTAACTTCATTACCGACTTCAAATGCAGTAGGGCCAATAGCTGGTCCACACCATGCAATAAGCTCATTCGAAGAAAAATGCTCTACTGTATTTTCTAAAATACCATCAAGAAGGCCACGCCATCCAGCATGAGCAGCTGCAACTTCTGTTCCTTCCTTGTTACAAATAACCACAGGCAAGCAATCTGCTGTCATTACACAACATACTTGATTTGCTGTATTTGTATATGCAGCATCAACAGAAGGAGGATTCATTAAATCTAAATGAGGAAGGGTAATAACTTTGGTTGAATGAATCTGATTTAACCACGTTGGTGCAGTAGGTAACTGCGCCAACGTAATCAGTTTTTCACGATTGAGCACAACATCATTATGATTATCGCCAACATGATCACCTAAATTTAAACTCGAAAATGGGGCTTTAGACACACCATCTAAACGAGTCGTACTAACTACGTTAATATTTTTAGGAGCGGACCATTTTGGCGACAATAGTGACATTTAATACTCATCCTCATGCAATAGACGTTCATCGTCACGTAAAGCTTGAGATAGAGCAATCATGTCATCAGGAATTGGCGCATGGAACTCCATGACCTCACCTGTAATTGGATGGTCAAAACGTAGCATTGCAGCATGAAGCGCTTGACGATTAAAGCCACGGATCATGTCAATTAATTCTTGTGACGCACCTTTAGGGATACGAGCACGACCACCATAAGCAGTATCACCTACCAGTGGATGTTGTAGATAAGACATATGCACACGAATTTGGTGAGTACGACCTGTTTCAAGACGTAAACGTAAACGCGTATGGATACGGAAATGCTCAGCAACACGATAATGTGTTACCGCATCTTTACCTAATTCATGTACAGCCATTAACGTACGTTTTTGAGGGTGACGTCCGATTGGTTTTTCAATCATGCCACCAGCCGTCATACGACCTAATACTACGGCTTCATATTCACGAGTGATCTTACGCTTTTGCAGCGCACGAACTAAACGTGTTTGAGCTGGTACTGTTTTCGCTACTACCATTAAACCTGTAGTGTCTTTATCTAAACGGTGCACGATACCTGCACGAGGTACCTCTGCGATGCTTGGGTAATGAAATAACAATGCGTTTAGTACCGTTTTATCCGGCGTACCAGCACCTGGATGTACAACGAAGTCACGAGGTTTATTAATTACTAATAAATCATCATCTTCATAAACGATATCAAGAGGAATATCTTGAGCTAACCAACGCTGCTCATCTTCTAACTCCGCTTTAACTGAAATTTCTTCTCCGCCCATCATTTTTACACGAGCTTTAGTGATAACTTCACCGTTAACGGAAATTTTACCCGCTAATACCCACTCTTTAATGCGTGAACGAGAGAAATCAGAAAACAACTCTGCAGCAGCTTGATCTAAACGCTGGCCTAGTTGACTTTCTTTTACTGTACTTGTTAACTCTATTTGTTGTGCCATATCGAACTTTTTTTAAATTAGTGGTACTAATACCAAACAAATACGTCATATTTGGTATCATCAACACTGTAAGTGAAATAAACTATCTGCCATTGTATCTGTTAACGACGGATTTCGTAATGGATAACTTCAGTTTTTTTAGTCAAGGATCATTTTCAAGCATGAAACGCTTAACACTTTCTTCATTATTAGCCGTATCTTTACTGGTGGGTTGCTCAAGCAGTGATGATGTAATCCCTGATATCCCACCATCAGAATTATATTCCCAAGCTCAAATCTCTTTACAGGCAGGTAATTGGACAAGTGCGATAGAACGCCTTGAAGCTCTAGATTCTCGTTATCCTTTTGGGGCCTACTCTGAGCAAGTTCAACTCGATCTAATTTATGTATATTACAAAAATGATGACCTCGCTTTAGGCTTAGCCACCATTGAACGCTTTAATCGTTTAAATCCAACTCATCCGAAAGCAGACTGGGTATTATATATGCGTGGACTGACTCATATGGCTCAAGACCGAAGCTTCATGCATGATCTTTTTAGAGTCGACCGTTCAGACCGAGATCCAGAACCAGCACGTGCCGCATTTAAAGATTTTAAGCGATTACTTGATCGTTATCCAAATAGCCTTTATGCAGAAGATGCCCAAACACGTATGTTCTCATTAAAAAACCGTTTAGCTGAATATGAATTCGCGACAGCTGATTTCTATTTACGTCGAGAAGCGTGGATTTCTGCAATAAAGCGCAGTCAAGAACTGCAACGAACTTATCCAGATACAGAGGCGGCAAGAAAGTCGCTAACGATAATGCTAGCTGCATATAAAGAATTAAAATTGGATGATGCAATAAAACGCACTGAAGAATTAATTGCATTGAACCCTAAATAACAGAGTTCAGTAAAAACAAAAAGCCGCACTTAAAATAAAGTGCGGCTTTTTTATGTCTCTGCTTGTTCTGAAATACTCAAACTCACAAAACCTACAAGGCTAAAAATTAACCATACAAAACAATAGGTTGAGGTAAAGCCCTAAAAACAAGAATTTCTAGTAACCAACCCTTTCAATCTACCTACTTTACCCAATTCATCAAGTTTTTTTTCAAAAAAAATCTGAATGGCTTGCCTGAGATCACATTCAACCACCTTCTCCACAAAACACTTTAAAATAGTGATCTAGATCACTTTATTTTTACTGTGGATCCGTAATCTGAATACATGCCAAACGGGGCAAGAGAGAGGAAAATCATATGAAAGTAGAAATCACTGGTAACAACATCGACATCACTCCAGGCATCCGTGAACGTATTGAAGGGAAATTTAAAAAACTAGAAGAAAAAAGAAATCTAGACATTATTGGTCGTCACGCTAGTGTTACAAAGCGCGCAAATGGCAAACATAAGGTAGAAGCGCAAGCAACTATTGCAGGTGGCAAAGTTGCAGCCTCGGCAGAACAAGAAGACCTATTCGGTGCAATTAGAGAGATGTACCAAAAACTAGAACGCCAACTAGATAAGCTACAACACAAAGGCGAGGCTCGCCGAGCAACTCATGCTCAAGCACCTATCGTTGAAGAGCCAGAAGTTGACCTAGAAGAGGAATACGAACAGTAATTAAATTGTTAACTCAAACGTTTTCTGAAACAGCGCTCATTTGAGCGCTGTTTTTTCTTGACGCAAACTTATCGATTCCTTATTGTGAATTAACTCTTAATTTACTAGGTTTGCATATTCATGACTGATACCCGCTATTCTCTGGATGAGATCCGTTTACGCCTTAATGAACTTGATAATGAACTATTAACCCTTTTTTCTGAACGTCGTAAACTCAGTCTTGAAGTTGCTAAAAGCAAAGTCCAAACCGCCAAACCTGTTCGAGATCCAAAACGTGAGCAACAATTACTTGTAAAGTTAATTGAAAATGGCAAAGCATTCGACCTTGATGCTTATTACATCACTCAACTATTCCACACCATCATTGAAGATTCTGTTTTATTACAGCAAGAATATTTTCAAAATCTAGCCAATCCAGAATTAAGCAGAAAGCCTGTTGCAAGAGTTGCTTATCTTGGTTCAAAAGGCTCTTATTCAAACTTAGCAAGTCGTCGCTATTTCAGTAAGAAAAATATTGAGCTGGCAGAACTTGGCTGTGAAAACTTTAGAGAAGTCATTAAAACCGTAGAATCAGGTCATGCTGATTACGGTGTGTTACCGATTGAAAATACCAGCTCGGGCTCTATCAACCAGGTTTACGATTTACTTCAATATACAAGCTTATATATTGTTGGGGAGTTAACCCAGCAGATTGATCATTGCTTATTAACCACTACAGAAACCTCTCTAGAAGCAATTAAGACCTTGTACTCTCATCCGCAACCACATGAGCAATGCAGTGAGTTTTTAAACCGTTTGGATAATGTAGAGCTTATCTCTTGTGCAAGCACAGCAGATGCAATGATCACCGTAAAAGAACTAAACTCACCAGAAGTCGCAGCTATCGGTAACTCTGACAGTGGTAAACTGTATGGTCTTCAATCCTTGATTGGTAACATATCAAATCAAACAGATAATCAGACTCGATTCATTGTTGTAGCAAGAAAACCCGTTGATGTATCAGAACAAATACCAGCGAAAACCACACTGATCGTATCAACCTCTCAAGATGCAGGTTCACTAGTAGAGTCACTATTAGTCTTACGAAAATATGGTATTAATATGACGAAATTAGAGTCTCGCCCTATTATGGGTAACCCTTGGGAAGAAATGTTCTATATTGATTTACAAGCACACTTGAAATCAGAAGCAATGAGTGCAGCTATTGAGGAATTAACCTCTATTACACAGTATTTAAAAGTTCTTGGATGCTATCCAATAGAAAATGTAACTCCTACTGATATTCCTCAAATGAAATAATTAATTTATTACTTTTTATGACCTATAAATCAACGAATACAAAAATATATGTTCGTTGATTTATATAAAGGATTACATTTAAACATGATACATAACGTTATTATAGCTTCACTCAACCCAGCTAAAATACATGCAGTAGAAGCAGCATTCACTCAAGCATTCCCTACTATGGATTTTGTTTTTGAAGGGGTCTCAGTTAAGAGTGAAGTTGCTGACCAACCAATGAGCTGCATTGAAACCAAACGAGGAGCAGTAAATAGAGTTAATAATGCCAAACTATTACGCCCAAAAGCCAGTTACTACGTTGGCCTTGAAGCTGGAATAGAAAATACCGCAACGTTTGCCTGGATGGTTATTGATAATGGAAGAATGGTTGGAGAATCACGATCATCTAGCTTACCTCTTCCTCCAATGGTCATCGCTGCTGTAAAAGAAGGGAAAGAATTAGGTCATGTAATGGATGCACAATTTAATACTGAAAATATAAAGCAAAAAGGTGGGGCTATTGGCTTATTAACCAATAACCTATTAACAAGAAGCTCTGTTTATCAACAAGCACTTACTCTTGCTCTGATCCCTTTTCTTCACCCTGAACGTTTTTAGCACTTTGTTGAAGTAATTCCATTAGCCATTCTTTTTCATCATAAGTATGGCTTTTTAATTCATTTGAACCTCGAGTTATTGTCGCAATACCTACACCTAATAATTGGCTGATCTGTCGCTGACTTAACTCACCTTGCAATAATTCATGACAAATATTGACTCGTGCAATTAGGGCATCACGCTCATCAGGGGTCATCAACATGGTCAACAAAGATTGATGCTTACCTTGTTCTGCAGCATTCGCTATCAATGTCATCACTTGTGACCAATCTGAATATTTTGCTGAACCTGACATAAAATCCTCATTACAATAATAAAAAAGGGAGCTCTTAGGCCCCCTACTTTATAATCAATCTAAAATAATTAATACTCTAAATTCAGTTCTTTCTCTGATAAGAAAGACCCTTTTTCACCAAGTAAACTACGATAGTAAGTTTCAAACATTAAAATGTTTTGTACGTAACCACGCGTTTCCTTAAAAGGGATAGCCTCTATAAATGCGTAAGCATCTAGTTTCTCATCAGAGACCGCTCTCCATCGTTTTACACGGTGAGGACCCGCATTATAACCCGCTAATGCAAATATTCGATTCCCATCATAATCATCCATTAAACCTTTTAGATAATTCGACCCTATATGAATATTTACATCAACATCATTTAAACTACTAACGCCTTCATACTTATCATAATCGATCTTTTTCGCCGTATATTTAGCAGTCCCTGGCATAATTTGCATTAAACCACGAGCTCCAACCGGTGATTGAGCCTCTGCATATAAAGCACTCTCTTGGCGAGATAACGACATTAACGTCACTTTATCTAAACCTAGCTCTTTACTGTAATGTCCAAACCACCACTGATGTGCAATAGGAAAACGTAAACTCAAATATCCCCACATTCTCCCCTTAATTGTCGCGAGCACTGTAAAGTGATGCCAACGATGTTGAGCCGCATAACTTGCAAGCTCTTTCACTTCAGTTTTTGATGCCCTATTAAGTAAATATTCCCATTCACTTTTTGCTGTTGGTATTTCATCAATAGCAATCAGCTCCTTAATTCGAGCTAACTCAATGTTATATTTTTCTTTTACAGGCTTAATATTCGTTGGCGCGGTATTCATTGGGTATTGAACTGGCTCCCCTAAAATATTTGCAGCTGCAACACTGTAAAAATTACGCTGACCAAGCAGTTTATGTAGTCTTTCATTCGCTTTAGCATGCTCACCATTTTCACTCTCAATACGAGCTTGCCAGAACTGCCAACGTAATGACGCTTTACTTTCTGGAGTTAAGAATTCCATCCATTTACTCATATCATTCCAATCCGCAGCACGAATTGCGACACGCATACGGCGCTCTATATAAGAATCTTCTGGATACTTTTCAAGTTGGGTATCTCGCCATTGTGCAAGATCATCAGAGCTGGTCGACATAATGCTACTCACAATGCGATGTGTAACTTTCACTAGCTCTTCTTGAGAAAACTTTTGTTTCTTTGCGATAGCTGGGAGCATCTCAATCGCTTTACGTGGATCTTTCCTTGCTTCCCTTTCCATAGAAATAAAGGTTAATTGTTTGGTAAATTCAGATGATTTATTCTTAACTGAATATGAAACAAGTAAATCAGGATCATTGAACAAAGCAATTATATCTTTAGCTTGTTCTTTCGCTTTATCTGACTCTAACATCTTTTCTAAATAGGAGAATAAGCTGTTATTACGAGCCTTATAAACCAATAACATTCGGTCAATAATTAACTCATCCGTTAGCTTGTCAGCATCGGACCACGCTTTAAATAAATCATCACATTCATAGGTAACAGATCCACCTGTTAACCATAATTTTTCAGCGCCTTTCCATGCTGCTTTTTTCTCTCCAAGTTCATTTTTTGCTTGATAGTAATAACATTTTAAGTTTGTACTGCTTGGTTCATTAGGAAAGTAATCCAAAAATTCTTTCCAGCGCTCATTTAAACCAAGTACCACTAAATACTGATAATCTAAAGAATTGCCAATCGCTAAGGTTTTATGGGTATGCCTAAATAGTCGAATATCGTCTGGTGTTTTAGAACTCAAATCCATTCGTAATTCACGATAATCTAAATAAGGAGCAAGAGGATAATCCTTTAGGCTCTCTCTTACTTTTATGTACTCATCAAGCTTCTTTTCAGTAAGCAACTCCTTTGCTTCTTGGTATTGAACTCGTGATTCATCTATCGATAATGCCTCAACGGTATGCACACTCATTCCAATGCACAACACTGCCATCATCCCTAACTTCTGCTGTGTATATTTCATTGATTCTTTAAACACCTAGCTTTCCAACCTTTTCATCGACACGTTGAGTATGGGACAGAGTTAAACAACTCTCTAATTTCTTCTTTTAGTTTACTTATATTACCCTAGTAACTACCAGAATGAGTGTTAAACTGTGTATCATAAATAGTAAAATAATATTTCCGTTAACCTACTCTAATAAGTGATTATGGCTGAATACGTATATACAATGTCACGAGTGAGCAAAATTGTTCCTCCAAAAAGACAAATCCTGAAAGACATTTCTCTTAGCTTCTTCCCTGGTGCAAAAATCGGTGTTCTTGGCCTAAATGGTTCAGGTAAATCAACCCTTCTTCGCATTATGGCAGGTTTAGATACCGATATTGATGGTGAAGCTCGTCCACAAGCTGGATTAAAAGTTGGCTACCTACCACAAGAGCCTGTTTTAGATGAATCAAAAACAGTTCGTGAGATTGTAGAAGAAGCCGTTTCGGATGTTGCAGGTGCACTTGCTCGTCTTGATGCTGTTTATGCGGCTTACGCCGAAGAAGGTGCCGATTTCGATGCTCTTGCCAAAGAACAAGGTGAACTTGAAGCGCTTATCCAAGCAAAAGATGGACATAACCTAGATAATGCTCTAGAACGTGCAGCTGATGCCTTACGCCTTCCTGAATGGGATGCGAAAATCGAATTTTTATCTGGTGGTGAACGCCGTCGTGTTGCAATTTGTCGTCTATTACTTGAAAAACCGGACATGCTGCTTCTTGATGAACCAACCAACCACCTTGATGCTGAGTCAGTTGCTTGGCTTGAGCACTTCCTTGTTGATTACTCTGGTACTGTTGTGGCAATTACCCATGACCGTTATTTCCTAGATAATGCGGCAGGTTGGATCTTAGAGCTTGACCGTGGTGAAGGTATTCCATGGGAAGGTAACTATACGTCTTGGTTAGAACAAAAAGATGACCGTCTAAAACAAGAATCAGCAAAAGAAAACGCTCGTCAAAAAACGATTGAAAAAGAACTTGAATGGGTTCGTCAAAACCCTAAAGGTCGCCAAGCAAAATCAAAAGCGCGTATGGCTCGTTTTGAAGAACTTCAAAATACAGATCATCAAAAACGTAATGAAACAAATGAACTGTTCATTCCGCCTGGTGAGCGTTTAGGTGATAAGGTTCTTGAAGTAAATAACCTAACTAAATCATTTGGTGATCGTGTTCTTATCGATGACTTATCATTTAGCATGCCTAAAGGCGCTATAGTCGGTATTATCGGTGCCAATGGTGCAGGTAAATCAACATTATTCAAAATGTTAAGCGGTACAGAAACACCTGATTCAGGCACTATTGATTTAGGTGAGACAGTTAAACTGGCTTCTGTTGATCAGTTCCGTGATTCTATGGATGACACTAAAACTGTTTTCCAAGAGATCTCTGAAGGCGCAGACATTATCAAAATCAACAATTTTGAGATCCCAGCTCGCGCTTACTGTTCTCGTTTCAACTTCCGAGGTAATGACCAACAGAAAATAATTGGTGATCTTTCTGGTGGTGAGCGTAACCGTGTTCATTTAGCGAAACTGCTAAAAACGGGTGGTAACGTATTACTACTTGATGAACCAACCAATGACCTTGATGTTGAAACATTACGAGCATTAGAAGAAGCACTTCTTGAATTTCCAGGCTGTGCAATGGTCATCTCGCATGACCGTTGGTTCTTAGACCGTATTGCTACACACATTCTTGATTATCGTGATGAAGGCCAAGTAAACTTCTTTGAAGGTAACTACACAGAATATAGCGATTGGCTGAAGAAAACATTAGGCGCTCAAGCAGCAGAACCTCATAGAATCAAATACAAACGTATGACGAAATAATTCAACATTTCACATATTATTTGATGTTTATCATAAGGGCCGCAGTATTGCGGCCTTTTTATTAGACTTAGAACAAACCAGACATCATACTTAGAAGTTAAGCGTATAATATAAGGATAGTATTATGATCGAACGACGTAAGTTTTCACGCGTGGTCTATCAAGCCAATGCCATTATTTTACATAATGGGACATCATTAAATGGATCTTTAATTGATTTATCTCTTCACGGCTTACTCGTCGCATTAGACGATGATTGTGAACTTGAACCAAATGAAAAAATGACGGTGAGATTTACTCTTAATGAGAGCGATATTCATATCATTGCTGAATGCAAACTAATAAATAAAACAGATAATACGCTAAGACTCTGTATAAGCCACATAGATATTGATAGTATTAGCCACCTTAAACGTCTAGTAGAACTCAATGTTGGAAATAGTGATTTATTATTACGCCAACTCTCTGAGTTAACCACCTTAACCTAAAGTAAATAAGTTTATTCCTATGCCAGATAAAATTCGAATTTCCGTTTCACACAACAAAGGAACGCGTTTTTTCGCTATTTCCCAAAAACGGAAAAATCTTGTTATTTTATCTTTGCTACTTGGGGTAGGTTCATTCTCTCTGAGTGGTTTTGGTCTTCACTATTTTTACCAAAAACAGCTAACTTCTGAATTGGCTATCGCTCAACTTCAAGTACAGAACAATGAACTTAATCAGTTAATTATTGAAAATAACAATAACAATCACGAATTAAATCAACAACTTGAAGCTAAAGAAAATGAGTTTTTAGTGATTAGTCAAAGAGTTGAGGATGTAGAATCTGTTCTTGGTCTTCAAGAACAGTCAGAAGACGAAAATTTATTAGCCGAAAAAACATTAGAACAACGTTTAGATGTCGCAGCCATTGACTCTGCGGTTCGTGCCACGATGTTCCGTTTAATCCCCAATGACACACCACTTGATTTTATTCGTAACTCTTCTAGTTTTGGAAAAAGAACAAATCCAATATCAGGTAAAAGACAACGTCATTTAGGGTTAGATCTAACTTGCAAGCGCGGCACGGAAATTTATGCCCCTGCCGATGGTGTCGTTGAACTGGCTCGAGCAAGCAAAAAAGGCTACGGTAATTTATTAAAAGTTCAGCATTCTTTTGGCTTCATGACCATGTATGCTCATTTAGAAAAATTTAAAGTTCGTTCGGGTCAGTTTGTTAAGAAAGGTGAATTGATTGCAACTTGTGGCAATTCAGGTAACTCAACCGGCCCTCACCTACATTATGAAGTACGCTTCCTTGGGCGAGTTCTCAATCCACAATCATTTATTGATTGGACACCTGAAAAATTTGAAAGTCTGTTTGAAAAAGAGCGCAGCGTTAAGTGGACACCGCTGGTTGAAATTATTAACAACGTTGTGAAATTACAACTAAAACTTACTCAAAAACCCACAATTAAGCAAGTTGAAGCAATTAACACCGTAAAAACAGAGTTACAAACAGTAAAACAGTTAACTCAATAAAAGATTAATAGCATCAAACAAAACAGGTGAGCAAGTGCTCACCTGTTTTATTGTTAATTAACTTCGTTCTCTATGAATCGAATCATTCGCTTGTCTAAGTAAGCCTTTACTTTCGATTAGAAATTGCTCTGCATAATCTCCAAACCAATGTTCAACTTCTTTAAAATTATCAATAAAGCCTTCACGATTATGATTTTCTAATAACACAATTGCATCACCAAATCGTTGATGAAAACGCTTTATCATTTCAATATTTTCTTCTGATGAAAGAATAATGTCAGCATATAGATTCGGGTCTTGTGCAAACAATCGCCCTACCATCAATAACTCCAAACGATAAATTGGAGAACTTAAATTAAGTAGTTGTTCAATATCAGGATTTTCTTTAGCAAGATGTTGACCATATGCAAATGAAGTAAAGTGACGCAGAGCTTGGATTAGTGTCATTCCATGATCATGCTCTGTTGCAGATATATCACGAACGATTGCACCCCAAATTTCAAACTGATTTTTAAGCCAAGCATAACTTTCTTTGTTACGTCCATCGCACATAACAATCACTTGTTTCGCTAAACTAGGGATATCAGGACCAAACATTGGGTGTAAACCAACTACTGGACCTTTATGAATATCCATCATTGCTTGTAGTGGCTTTTTCTTTATGGACGTTAAATCACATAGAATACAATCTTCAGGTAATCCTGAGAGTTTATTAATTACATCAACGGTTAAATTAATAGGAACAGTAACAACCACCATGCCTGCGTCATTTAAAATTGTCTCTGCATTATTCCAATCTTTACTGCCAAGGATCCGTACTTCATAGCCAGATAATCGAAACATTTTGGCAAATAAACCACCAAGCTGCCCATTACCGCCAACCACTACAATTGGCCGTAATTCAGGTTTTAAACATTTGAAGCCTGAGTCATTTTCACTACTATAAGATTCGCGCATTGTGCGACGTAAGATATCTTCGATTAAGGACGGCGGAACTCCTTTCTTTTCAGCTTCTTGTCGTCTTGAAGCAAGCATCGCGGCTTCCCTGCTTGGATCATAAATAGGTAATCCATGTGCACTTTTGACTTCACCAACTTGTTCAACTAAATGCAAACGTTGAGATAAAAGATCCAACATTTTTTTATCTACTGTATCAATTTGGTCGCGTAAATGACTCAGTTCTACCGCCATCTCGTTCTATCCTTTTAAACGATCTTCCAATACTGGAATTAATTCTTTATGAGTATGACGTAATAGTGCCTCAGTTGAATCCCAATTGATACATGCGTCTGTGATAGAAACCCCATATTTCATCTCTGATAATGGAATGTCAGAAGGTTGATTTCCTTCATTTAAATGACTTTCAATCATCAATCCTATGATTGATTTATTCCCTTCTCGAATTTGATGGATCGCATCTTCAGCAACCAATGGCTGACGACGATAATCTTTACGTGAATTCGCATGGCTGCAGTCAATCATTAGTGCTGCATCAAGATTTGATTTAGCTAACTCTTCTTCACACTCTGTCACCGATACCGAGTCATAATTCGTTTGTTTACCACCGCGAAGAATCACATGCCCATTAGGGTTACCTTGGGTTGTTAATAATGCAACTTGACCTTCACTATTAATCCCCATAAAACGATGGCTAGAAGCCGCTGCCTGCATAGCATTAATTGATGTTGATAAACTACCATCCGTGCCATTTTTGAAACCAACAGGAACAGACAAACCGCTCGCCATTTCACGGTGTGTTTGCGATTCCGTTGTACGAGCACCAATAGCCGCCCAGCTAAATGTATCCCCGATGTATTGTGGACTAATAGGATCTAACGCTTCAGTCGCTAATGGAATTTCCATTTCAGTTAAATCAACAAGTAGTTGTCTTGCTGCATGTAAACCATGTTCTATATCAAAAGAACCATCAAGATGTGGGTCATTAATTAATCCCTTCCAACCCACGGTGGTTCTTGGCTTTTCAAAGTAAACACGCATAACAATATAAAGCTGATCTTTAAGATCTTCAGCGATCGCTTTTAAACGCTTAGCGTACTCTTTCGCTGCATCGATATCATGAATTGAACATGGCCCACAAACGATCAATAAGCGGTGATCTTTCTTATGGATAATATTTGAAATAGTTTGGCGAGATTGCTGGATAAATTGGCGAGCATTATCACTTAATGGAATTTTATTTTTTAACTCTTGTGGTGTGATCAGTACTTGTTCATCGCTGATATTGATATTACTTAGTTCGCTTTTTTTCATACTCTATACCTGTAAACTTTTATTTCCATCAAGTGTCTTTTAAGACGAATAGAAATAATTTAACAGCTATAGGATGAAAATCAACCATTGTAATTAAATAAATACAAATTAACTTAACTGTAAATAATTAATTACATCTTGATTTAGACATAAAAAAAGTGCGCTGATAACAGCACACCTTTCATAGCACATTTGAGAACGTTCTCGTGTGCGTTACTTTTTAGCCAGCTTCTCTTTGATACGAGCTGATTTACCAGAACGCTCACGTAGGTAGTACAACTTGGCACGACGTACTGCACCGCGACGTTTAACTTCGATGCTGTTAACGATTGGAGAGTGAGTTTGGAACGTACGCTCAACACCTTCACCGTTAGAAATTTTACGTACAGTGAACGCAGAGTGAAGACCACGGTTACGAATAGCGATTACAACGCCTTCGAATGCCTGTAGACGCTCACGGTCACCTTCTTTAACTTTAACCTGAACTACTACAGTGTCACCTGGAGCGAATTTAGGTAGGTCTTGTTTTAGTTGCTCATCTTCAAGAGCTTTAATGATGTTGCTCATTTTTGTATATCCTAGAATAAACTGATACTAAATTTCTTAATTACTTACTTTGCTGATGTTCTTCACGAACAAACTCAGCCAGTAATAATTCCTGTTCGTCAGTCAGAGCTAGATTTCCCAGGAGCTCTGGTCTTCTTAGCCAAGTACGGCCTAACGATTGTTTCATTCGCCAACGAGCGATATCTTTATGATTTCCAGATTTAAGTACACTAGGTACTTCCTTACCATCCAAAACCTCAGGCCTTGTATAGTGCGGACAATCTAACAAACCGTCTGCAAAAGAATCTTCTTCAGCGGACGTGAAATCCCCTAATACACCCGGAACAAACCGAGATACAGAATCAATCAACGTCATAGCAGGGAGTTCCCCACCGGTAAGCACAAAATCGCCAATTGACCATTCTTCGTCAACTTCTGATTGTATTATGCGCTCATCTACTCCTTCGTATCGGCCACAAATAAGAATTAAATTCTCATTAGTTGCTAACTCCTCAACACCTGCTTGATTCAGCGTACGGCCTTGGGGTGAAAGGTAAATCACTTTCGTTTTGCCGGGTGATGCTTGTCTGGCTGCAGTAATGGCGTCGCGCAAAGGCTGAACCATCATTAACATACCAGGACCACCACCATAAGGTCGGTCATCAACAGTGCGATGTTTATCTTGAGTGAAATCTCGAGGATTCCATGTCTCTATAGATAAAAGACCTTTTTTAATTGCTTGGCTAGTTACCCCAAAATCGGTAACCGAACGGAACATTTCAGGAAATAGGCTTATAACCCCAACCCACATGTGCCCTCGCTTTACCTAGGGTTTAGAACCCAGGATCCCAGTCAACTTCGATCCGTTGAGCTGTGCGATCAATTAACTTAATCACTTGCTCATCAATAAAAGGAACTAATCGTTCCTTCTTACCAAAAGCATCTTTCAGGTTTGCTTTGATTACAAGAACATCGTTTGATCCGGTTTCTAAAATATCGTCAACAACACCAAGCGTATAGCCTTTTGTTGTAAGGACTTCCATACCAAACAATTCACGCCAGTAGAATTCATCTTCTGACAGTTCAGGTAATACATCGGCTTTAACTGCAATTTCTAGGTTAGTATAAGTTTGAGCATCTTCTCGAACTTCTAACCCTTCCAGTTTGCATACCAAACCTTTATGACGTTTCCAGCTTTCGACTGAAAACTCGACCCACTCACCTTTAACTTTTATAAGCCAAGGTTTGTAGTCGAAAATACTTTCAGGTTGATCAGTAAAGGAGACTACTTTCAACCAGCCACGAATACCATAGGAAGCTCCGAACTTACCTACAACAATAATCTCGTCTTGCTTACTCATAAAATCTTTACCTTAACCAACTAAAATTAAGCCGCTTTGTTAGCGTCTTTAACTAGCTTAGCTACACGATCAGAAAGACCAGCGCCTAAACCAACCCAATGGTTAACGCGATCAAGATCTAAACGTAGACCTTCTTCTTGACCTTGTGCTGTAGGGTTAAAGAAACCTACTTTCTCAATGTAACGACCAGTTGCTTTGAAACGGCTGTCCGCTACTACGATTTGATAAAATGGACGCTTCTTAGCGCCGTGACGTGCCAAACGAATGGTAACCATATCGTCCTCTATTTGCTTTGTATAAAAATTAAATTGGCCCAAAAAAAATATTTTTCTTGAGCCCTCGTGCCAAAATAAAGCCCCGGAATTTTACTCTTATGAGCTTTCAATGCAAGGGCTTTAGCTACTTTTTCACCAATTATTTCTGTAATTAATGAAAAAATTGGGTAAAAAAGGTGCGCTAGGTTAAATTTATCAATAAATTAACTTGTCGCACCTTGTTATCTGATTTTTACGTCGAGAGAATAAGAGTTAACAGTTAGCGACCAAAGCCACCCATACCGCCCATTCCACCACCCATCATTCCTTGCATATTACGCATCATGCCTTTCATTCCACCTTTCTGCATTTTTTTCATCATCTTTTGCATTTGAGTGAACTGTTTCAGCATACGGTTTACATCTTGTACTTGGGTACCAGAACCTGCTGCAATACGCTTTTTACGAGAACCCTTAATTAATTCTGGGCGCTCACGTTCTTTTAATGTCATTGAGTTAATAATAGCTTCCATTTGATGGAACATTTTATCATCAACTTTATCTTTTACATTATCAGGTAGTTGAGACATGCCTGGAAGTTTATCCATCATGCCCATCATGCCGCCCATGTTCTTCATTTGGCCAAGTTGCTCACGAAAATCTTCAAGATCAAAACCTTTTTTCTCTTTGAATTTCTTCGCTAATTTTTCAGCCTTTTCTTTATCTACATTCTTTTCAAGATCTTCGATTAAAGAAAGAACATCACCCATACCTAAAATACGAGAGGCAATACGTTCTGGGTGGAAAGGTTCTAATGCATCAGTTTTCTCACCAACACCCAAAAATTTAACTGGCTTACCGGTAATATGACGAACAGATAGTGCAGCACCACCACGAGCATCACCATCAACTTTCGTTAGGATAACCCCCGTTAGCGGTAACGTATCACCAAATGCCTTTGCAGTATTCGCCGCATCCTGACCTGTCATTGCATCAACAACAAACAAGGTTTCAATTGGGTTTACATGCGCGTGAAGTTGTTTGATTTCATCCATCATTTCGGTATCAACAGCCAAGCGGCCTGCTGTATCGACAATGACTACGTCAAAAAACTTTAATTTTGCGTGGCTAATTGCACCATCAACAATATCAATCGGCTTTTGATCTGCACTTGATGGGAAGAAGTTCACATCAACTTCTGCAGCCAATGTTTCTAGTTGCTTGATTGCCGCTGGACGATATACATCGGCAGACACAACAAGAACTTTCTTTTTATCTCTTTCTTTTAATAGCTTAGCTAATTTACCTGTACTGGTTGTTTTACCAGCACCTTGCAAACCTGCCATTAAAATAACCGCTGGAGGTTGACACGCTAAATTAAGAGCCTCATTAGAGTCTCCCATTATTGCTTCTAACTCAGACTGAACGATTTTTATAAATTCTTGCCCTGGCGTTAGGCTTTTTGAAACCTCAACGCCAACCGCATTTTCTTTTACTCGTTTAACAAAATCACGAACAACAGGTAAAGCAACATCCGCCTCTAGTAGAGCCATACGCACTTCACGCAGTGTTTCTTTAATGTTATCTTCTGTTAATCGACCTTTACCACTGATATTTTTCAGGGTTTTGGATAGTCTATCCGTTAAATTATCAAACATATTCTTGCGCCTACTTTGCGACCATATCTCGATTATACCTAAATCTGAGACGTTATAATGAAAATTTTTTATCCTAACTGAATCACACCTACCGAGATTCGCCTCTAAAGGGTATAATCAAAATGTTGATAAACTAAATGATCAGTGAATTATGGATACGATTACAGCAATTAGTGCTGCTCTTTTTTACTTTCTTGCGTTAGGTTTTGTTATTCCAGGCTTGGCTAGCCAAAATAAAATCCAAGCAAATATTGTCTTTATTTGTGCATCTCTTGCGCTGATTTTACACGCCTGGCAATTAAAAGAGCTCATTTTAAATAGCTTTGGACAAAATTTAAGTATTTTAAATGTAGCCTCTCTTATTAGCTTCATTATCTCTCTAGTGATGAGCCTATCTATGCTCAAATTTAGAGTATGGTTTATCCTGCCCGTTGTTTATAGTTTCTCTGCAATAAACCTACTGGCTGCAACCTTCTTACCTGGTGCTTTTATTACCCATTTAGAAACCCATCCAAGCCTATTAATTCATATATCGCTAGCATTATTTGCGTATTCAACGTTAATGATAGCAACACTTTATGCTCTACAACTTGCTTGGCTTGATCATAAACTAAAAAGTAAGAAGTCATTAACTCTTAATCCAAACCTTCCCCCTTTAATGATGGTAGAACGTCAACTTTTCAAGATCATCCTTGTAGGTTTAGGCCTATTAACTCTTACATTATTGACCGGCCTCACATTCATTCAAGATATGGTCGCTCAAGGTAAAACGCATAAAGCGGTTCTTTCCTTCTTGGCTTGGATAATCTATGCGGTATTAACTTGGGGACACTATCGTCAAGGTTGGCGTGGACAAAAAGCATTGTGGTTTAGTCTTGCTGGAGCATTTCTACTCACGCTTGCTTACTTTGGTAGTCGTTTTGTTCAAGAAATCATTTTGACTTAACACCGATAACCTACTCATTTTTCACGATCAAAATTGACATTTTTACTATTAGTATTGATAAATACGCTTTACAACTATTTTTAGATTGAGGACTTAGACACTTGGACGACATATCAACCGGCGCCCTATTTACTCTACTTGCTGTACTTATTGTTATCTCTGGTTACTTCTCAAGCTCAGAAACGGGCATGATGTCGTTAAACCGCTACCGCCTAAAGCACCTATCCAATCAGGGTCATAAAGGTGCGAAACGTGTTGAAAAATTATTAAGTCGTCCTGACCGTCTTATCGGACTCATTCTTATTGGCAATAACCTCGTAAACATCCTAGCCTCAGCAATCGCGACTATCCTTGGTATGCGCCTATATGGTGATTATGGTGTTGCTATCGCTACAGGCATACTAACGCTTGTTATTCTTGTTTTTGCTGAAGTAACCCCAAAAACACTTGCGGCTATGTATCCTGAGCGAGTGTCTTACAGTAGTAGTATTGTCTTAAATATATTAATGAAACTCCTTTCTCCATTAGTCATATTAGTTAACTTTATTACAAATGGTTTCTTAAAAATCTTAGGACTTGGAAACCGCAATGATGATAAAGATAATCTGAGTTCAGAAGAGCTTCGAACAGTAGTACATGAGGCAGGTGGCTTAATTCCTCGCCGACATCAAGATATGTTAATTTCAATTCTAGACCTAGAACATGTCACAGTGAATGACATCATGGTCCCTCGTAGTGAAATTACAGGCATCGATATTAACGACGATTGGAAGTCTATTTCCCGTCAATTAGCACACTCTCCTCATGGACGCATTGTACTGTATCGAGATCAAATTGATGAGGTCGTTGGGATGCTGCGCTTACGTGAATCTTACCGATTGATGCTTGAAAAGAATGAGATGACGAAAGAAACCCTATTACGAGCAGCTGATGAGATTTATTTCATTCCAGAAGCAACACCACTAAACAGCCAATTACTCAAATTCCAACGCAATAAAGAGCGTATTGGACTTGTCGTAAATGAATATGGTGATATCCAAGGATTAATTACATTAGAAGATATCTTGGAAGAAATTGTTGGTGAATTTACAACGTCGATGGCACCAAGTTTAGCTGAAGAAATTACACCTCAACCTGATGGCAGTTTCATGATTGAAGGCAGCGCTAATATCCGAGATATAAATAAAGGCTTGAAATGGGGTTTACCCACAGATGGCCCAAGAACATTAAATGGGCTAATATTAGAACATTTAGAAGAAATACCAGAGACTGATATAAATCTTGAAATTGATAATCACAATATGAAAATTATTGCGGTTGAAGAAAATAAGATCAATTTAGTTAAAGTATTTCCAACACCTGAAGAAAAGACAAAATAAACCTTTATAAAAAAGCCCGTATTAATTCGCTAATACGGGCTTTTTTAGATCATAAGTAAGTAAACTAATTAACTGATAGCTCTTTTAGCATTGATTCAGGCAGTGCAAGTTCATCATTTTTATTAACTCGAATCCCCGAAGCTAAAATAGCAGTAGCAATCGCCTTGGCTTCTTCTAATGAATGCATTGCATACGTACCACACTGATACTCATTTAATTCAGGAATTTTATTTTGAGCTTCCACTTTTAATACATCTTCCATTGAAGCAATCCAAGCATTTGCCACTGTTTGTTCTACTGGGGTTCCAATCAAACTCATGTAGAAACCAGTACGACATCCCATTGGCGAAATATCAATAATTTCTACTTCAGTACCATTAAGGTGATTACGCATAAAGCCAGCGTATAAATGCTCTAACGTATGAATACCTTTTTCAGACAAGATATCTTTGTTTGGGGCTGTAAATCGTAAATCAAATACCGTAATCGTATCGCCTTTTGGTGTTTGCATTGTTTTTGCAACACGAACAGCAGGAGCCTCCATACGAGTATGGTCAACGGTGAAACTATCTAATAATGGCATTATTTAATCCTTTAATTTATGAATGGTGACTTACCACCACCAACTACTTTGTCTTTCAAGCTCAGCTTTACATTGTTTTAATTGCCAGCCATAAGTTTTAGCTTGAGACTCAACTCTACGTGCTATCTTAATCAATTGCGGCTTACTTTGATAGCTCTTACGTTTATAACCTCCCCGTCCCTCATGATAAGCAAGATATTGGTTATAAGGGTCCCACTTAGAAATACCTAATTGTTTTTGAGAGCCGTCAGTATACCAACCGATAAACATTATAGCATCATCAAAACTACTGCGTGAGCCGCCACCCGTCGCATCTTCATATTCCCCCCACACAGGATCTTGTGCTTGAGCATATCCATAGGCAGAGCTTGGACGGCTCCATGGAATAAATCCTAATAATTTCGTTCTTGGTGGACGCACATCTGAGCGAAAGCTACTTTCTTGCTTCATTATAGCCATAGCAACATTGATTGGAGTACCATACTCTTCTGTCATGTCTTTGGCATCATCATACCAACCACTTTTCTCTCGAAAGATCTCGCATAAATTATCTTGCTTTGTTGGTGATGTAGTCGCGCAACCCGATAGTATTAATAATGCTAATATTGCGATAGAAAATTTATAGTTCATATATTTACTCAATAAAAAAGCACTGCTACTCATAGAATAACAGTGCTTTATAATTTCAGGTACCGTTACTTCAAATAACTGAAATAATCTTCTAAATATTCAGAAAAGGACTGCTTATCGTTCGATTCAATCTCTTTCTGAGCTAGAATAGAACGCTTAACTTCAGCATCTAACTCTTCTTTTGTATAAAAGCTATATTGATGACTAAGGTGCGTTTCTCGATGCTGAACCGCAAGATCACAGCCTATCTTACCAATACCACCACCTTTTTTAGTTTCTGCAAGTAGGCGACCTGAAATAGTTAATTCAGGATCTTCAATCATTGCAGTTAAACGCTGATGAGTTTGTTGGTATTCATCATCGCCATTTACCGAATCCATCTCTTTAGCAATAAGAAGCAAATCATCAAAGACGCGTTCTGCCCATGCTTTTTGAGTAAGCCTTTCACCTTGGCAACCAATTTGAAGCTCTAGCCCAGGTTTACGGCCTTTCTCAATAATCTTATTCCAATTATCTTTCCAACAAGCCATTTCACTGTCATTCATTGGCGCTGAATCTGTTAATACTGCCCAAGTTAGAAATAGGTCAAGGAAACGCACTTGGTCCTTATCAACACCAACTGAACTGAATGGATTCACATCTAATGAACGAACTTCAATGTATTCAACACCTGAACGCTCTAATGCTTCTGATGGGCGCTCGCCCGATTTTGCTACGCGTTTAGGTCTAATTGGTGCATATAATTCATTTTCAATTTGAAGTACATTGGCATTCAATTGAATATGCTTTTCGCCATCTTTTAGTCCGATTTTAGCAAACTCAGCAGATGGGGTGCGAATCGCTTTATTTAAGCCTTCAACATATTCATCTACACTGTTTAGGCTAATTTTTAAATCACTTTGAGCGTCATTAGTATATCCAAGATCACTTAAGCGCAGCGAAGTTGCATATGGTAAATACAATGTATTACCTAAAGATTCAAACTCCATTGACGTTTCACGTCCTTGAATAAATGAACTACATAATGCAGGCGATGCACCAAAGAAATAAGGAATTAACCAACCAAAGCGGTAATAGTTACGAATAAGGCTAAAGTACGCATCAGACACAGAGGATTGTCTATCTTCCTCTGTTTGCTCACCAAATAATTCATCCCAAAATTGTGTTGAGAAAGAAAAATTAAAATGCACTCCCGAAATGACCTGCATAACGCTGCCATAGCGACGCTTAAGGCCTTCACGATATGTTGTTTTTAATTGACCTACATTCGACTCACCATATTGAGCCAATGTGATATCGTCGTCTTTAGTAACAAAGCACGGCATTGATAATGGCCAAAGCTTCTCTTCGCCCATATGAGATACGGTGTAATGATGCACATCTTCAAGCTGATTAATCACAGTATCGACATCATTCGATACTGGTGTAATAAACTCTAATAAAGATTCTGCAAAGTCTGTTGTTATGTATTTATGAGTTAATGCTGAACCTACGCCTACTGGATGCGGCCTTGAAGAAAGCGATCCGCCAAGAGTAAATCTTAGGGTCTCTCTTTCAATTCCTCGGCCTGCTTTTTTAAATGCCTGAGGATTGGAAGCGACTTTCTGTAATCGGTTGATAAATTCGGTCAAAATACATTCTCGCTATTGAGGTAAGTTCAACATAATGTTGATTTATATCTTGGGATATTAGCAAATTTTAATAACGATTGGATACGAAAAAACGGCAATATACGCTTGATATTGCCGTTTTTCTAACAATAATTACTCCTTAGGAGCTATCAACTCAACCGGTAATCCTAGTGTTTTCAATTTTGGAGTTAATGCTTTTTTATCTCCGACGACAATAATTTGATATTTTGTAGGATCAAACCACTTCGTTGCTAAATCATTAAATTCATCACGACCCAAAGTCGCAATTAATTCATTTTGTTCATCAATAAAATCAGCGTCTAACGAGTACGTTAGTATTTTACCTAATAAATTTGCTTTCTGACTTGGTGTTTCATACTTCAACGCATCTTGTTGACCTACTGCCAAACGCATAAAGTTAAGTTCATCCATAGTCATACCATCGTTAGCAAATTTCCGCATCTCTGCGGTAAATTCTTTGATTGATTCAAGCGTCACATCTGCGCGTACTTGAGCATAAAAAATGGACATACCAACTTCTTTATTTCCCGTTAGATAACCACCCGCGCCATAGGTATACCCTTTATCTTCGCGAAGGTTTTGATTAATTCGGCTATTGAAATTTCCACCTAAATTAAAATTTGCAAGTTGCGTTTCAAATAGTTCCCCCGTTGCATCAAAAGGCATACCTTGTCGAACAAAACGAATCACACTTTGAGGTGCATTAGGTTTATCAATTAAATATACTTTTTGTTGAGTTAACGTTGGTAATTTTTGTGGTGCTAACAATTGTGGTGCTTCACCTTTCCACAGAGAAAGAAAAGAGAGTTTTGATATCAAATCTGATTTATTGATATCTCCAACTGACACGACTTGCGTTCCTACTGGTGTGTAGTTTTCTTTATAAAAACGTTTTACATCATCTAGAGTAAGGTTTTTTACCGAAGCAATCGTTCCATCAGGTGAGCGATCAAATATTGTTCCTTTAAACAAAACTTCTCTCGTAGCTTGAGAGGCTAACCATGATGGTTTTTGATGGCTATAAACCAAACCTTCTACAGCTTGTTTTTGCAAACGTTCAAAGTCAGCTTGCTTAAATGCAGGAGAAAACAGCATTTCATTTACAATAGATAATGTTTCATCTAAATTTTTTGTTAATGAAGATACGGAAATTCCAGTCGTGTAGTTACCAGAGTTAAACGAAATACCGCTACCTAGTTTATCTAAACGTTTCTGAAGCGCTTCTGAACTTGAGGTCGTGGTCCCTTCTTCCATCATAGCAGCAGTTAGTGACGCTAAACCTTCCTGACCTCTTGGAACGTAACGATTACCAGCAGGAATTGATATTTGTAATTGAACCGTTGGTGTTTCAATTGCTTCAGAGCCTAAAACTTCAATACCGTTAGCTAATTGCGCACGGAAAATATCTGGCGTTTTAGCCGTAACCCCCTTTGATGGTAACGGCATAACTGAACGATCAAAATCATCAACTGCTTTACGTACATCTAAACTACTGTCATCAATTTTCTTGTATTCAGGTAAGTCGCGTTTTGGGGTTATAAAGTTAGGTGCTTTAACTTGCAGTTGTGTTTTTCCTTTTGGAACCACACTTAACGTTACTTTATATTTATTAGCAATATACATATCAAAAGCTTGAGAAACTTTCTCTGGAGTAACCGCTTTAAGTTCAGCCAATTGTTTTTCTAGCTGATCAGGGTTGCCATAAAAAGTTTCATTAGATGCGAGTTGAGATACTTTTCCTGAGACTGATTGCAGACCAAAAATAGCTCCTGCTTCTGCACTGCCTTGGACTTCAGCAAGATCTTCTTGTGATACGCCTTCTTTTTCAAATTTATCTAATACATCCATCACTTCTTTATATGCGGTAGCAAGATCATTCTTATCGCTAGAATCTGTCATCGCATAAACATACATAGTACAAGACAGCTCTGCACAATCATGGAAAGCACCTGCATCAACAACTTTACCAGTCTTCACTAGGTCTTGATAAAGTAAACTCGTTTTACCATCACCAAGTAAGGTTGCTAACATATCAAGGCTAGCTTCCGTTTTTTCACCGCGATACGTTGTTGGCCAACCAATCATAACCATCGGTTGCTGAATTCTATCTTCCAAAGTAATAAAACGATTCTCAGTCAGAGTGACTGGTTGCTTCGGTGCATTTTCAACTTCTGGCCCACGAGGAATTGACCCAAAGTATTTATTTACCCACTCTAGTGTTTGCTTACTATCTAAATCACCACCAATGGTAATAACCGCGTTATTTGGGCCGTACCAACGTAAAAAGAATGCTTTAAGATCATTCACATCTACACGATCTAAGTCTTCAACGTAACCAATTGTTTGCCATGAATAAGGATGGTCTTGTGGAAATAAAGCCTCTCCCATACGTTCATAAATTAACCCATAAGGTCTATTATCATAATTTTGACCACGTTCGTTCTTAACTGTACTGCGTTGAATCTCAAATTTCTTCTGGGAAACGGCGTCAATTAAAAACCCCATACGATCTGACTCTAACCAGAGCATTTTCTCTAATTGATTTGCTGGCACGGTTTCAAAATAATTGGTTCTATCACGGTTCGTTGTGCCATTTAACGTACCACCCGCTTCAGTAATAATCTTAAAGTGTTGTTGATCACCTACATTTTCAGAACCTTGGAACATCATATGTTCAAAGAAATGCGCAAAGCCTGATTTACCAATTTCTTCTCGTGCAGAACCAACATGATAAGTAACATCAACGTGCACAAGTGGATCAGAATGATCTGGGCTTAAAATAACCGTCAATCCATTTTCTAATGTGTATTTTTGGTATGGAATAACCGTTGTGCCTTCTTTTGGCAATACTCGCTTAACTAAAGTAACGCCTTGTGGTAAGTCAGCGCTTTTTGGCGCTTCAAATTCAGAGTTACTGCAACCCGCTAGAGCCAGTACTATCGAGAGACCTAATAATTTTTTCATTCTAGTTCCTATAAAATCCCATTTACTGCGAGCGATAACAGAAGATATCGTGCAACCTTTCCTATACCAATTAAAATTACGCATGGCCAGAATCTCATTCGTAACCATCCGGCTGCGAGACAAAGAGGATCACCAATAACAGGTAGCCAACTGAACAATAATGTCCAATAACCGTACGTTTTTATCCATTGAATGGCTTTATGACCATGTTTCTGTGAAGAAGTTTTATCAGGAAGTAACAAACCAATCCAATAATTTGTTATTCCGCCTAGCGTATTTCCCAATGTTGCAACGGCGATTACTGTCCACATTGAAAAGCTGTTTAGATTTAATGTTGCAATTAAGCTTGCTTCAGAGGCTCCAGGAAGTAAAGTTGCACTTAAAAATCCAGAACTAAATAATACCCATAATGCTGAATCTGCATTGAACCAATCAAACATGACTGAATTAATTCCATTGATTACGATTTATATTACTACAGCATAAAATAAAAAAGGGCGCGCCTGCACCCTTTTATTGTTAAGTTTTATTTGGAATTACCCAACAAGAGCTAAAAGGATACCTGCAGCAACAGCTGAACCTAATACCCCTGCCACATTTGGTCCCATTGCATGCATTAATAAAAAGTTTTGAGGGTTAGCTTCAAGCCCCACTTTATTAACAACTCGTGCAGCCATTGGTACTGCAGATACGCCTGCTGCACCGATAAGCGGGTTAATGTCTTCTTTTGAATACTTGTTCAATACTTTAGCCATTAATACGCCACCGGCAGTACCAACACTGAAGGCAACTGCACCCAATAATAAAATACCTAGTGTTTCTACATTCAAAAAAGTTTCAGCTTTTAGTTTTGAGCCAACACCTAAACCTAAGAAAATAGTAACAACATTGATTAATTCATTTTGAGCGGTATTCGATAAGCGATCAACAACACCTGATTCTTTCATTAAATTACCCAAGCAGAACATGCCAACTAATGGCGTTGCTGATGGTAAAAATAAAATCGTCATTAGTAGTACAGCAAGAGGGAAGATGACCTTCTCTGCTTTACCTACATGGCGTAATTGAGCCATTTTAATTTGACGTTCTTCAGGTGTGGTTAATGCTTTCATTATTGGCGGCTGAATAATTGGAACAAGCGCCATGTAACTATAAGCAGCAACAGCTATCGCACCTAATAAATCAGGAGATAATTGGCTCGCTAAGAAAATAGCCGTTGGGCCATCTGCACCACCAATAATTGCGATTGATGAAGCATCAGCTAGTGTGAATTCCATTCCCGGAACATAGTTGAGTAAGATTGCACCAAACAACGTTGCAAAAATACCGACTTGGGCCGCAGCACCTAACCACAGGGTTTTTGGATTCGCAATGAGCGCACCAAAATCTGTCATTGCACCTACACCCATAAAGATTAGTAATGGGAATATCCCCGTTTCTATCCCTACGTAATACACGTAATACAATAACCCACCAGGATCAGTGAATCCTGCGTTTGGAATATTAGCCAATACTGCACCAAACCCAATTGGTAGCAATAGTAATGGCTCGAATCCTTTTTTAATCGCTAAAAACAAAAGCCCACAACCCACGAAGATCATAATAAGTTGTTCAAATTTAAAATTCGCAATTGCGGTTTCATTCCATAGTGTTAATAAACCATCCATGTTTAGCTACCTTACGCTAGAGAAAGCAACGGTGCACCAACTGCTACCGCATCGCCTTCCTTAGTTAAAATATCTTGCACTGTACCATTGCGCGAAGCTCTGATTTCAGTTTCCATTTTCATAGCTTCAAGAATAAGTAGTACGTCACCTTCAGCCACTTCAGCACCTGGTTGCACTAAAACTTTGAAGATTGTACCTGCAAGTGGGGCATCTACAGATTCTGCATCTACCGCTGACAATTGTGCTGATTGAACTGGTACTGATTGTGCTGATATAGGTGAAACAGAAGAAATAATGCCTTGAGGGCCAACCTCAACATTATAAACTTGACCATCGACCTTAACGCTATAAGCTTCAACGCCACCTTTTGTAGGCGCCGCTTTAACATCAACGTCTGTTTCGGTTCCTGGCGCGGGTTCAAATGCTTCTGGATTATTACGGTTATTCAGGAATTTCAAACCAACTTGTGGGAATAGTGCATAGGTTAGAACGTCATCCACTTGTTGTTCTGCCAATTCAATATTGTCTTCTTTTGCTTTAGCAATCAGTTCATCAGTCAATGTATGAAGTTCTGATTTTAATAGATCCGCAGGACGGCAAGTAATTGCTTCTCCTCCATCTAATACTCGGGCTTGTAACTCAGCGTTGACCTCTGCAGGAGCTGAACCATATTCACCTTTTAATACACCTGCGGTTTCTTTTGTGATGCTCTTATAGCGCTCACCAGTAAGTACATTAATAACCGCTTGAGTACCTACAATTTGAGAAGTCGGTGTAACTAGAGGAATATAACCAAGATCTTTACGTACTCTAGGGATCTCTAGTAGTACCTCATCCATTTTGTCTGCAGCGCCTTGCTCTTTAAGTTGACTTTCCATATTAGTAAGCATGCCACCAGGAACTTGGGCGATAAGAATACGAGAATCTACACCTTTCATTTTTCCCTCAAATTTCGTATATTTCTTACGAACTTCACGGAAATAAGTTGCAATAGGCTCTAGTTGCTCAAGGTTAAGATTAGTATCACGACCCGTTCCTTCTAACATTGCGACAACAGTTTCTGTTGGTGTATGACCATATGTTTGGCTCATTGAAGAGATAGCTGTATCTAGAATATCGATACCCGCTTCAACCGCTTTTAATGCTGTTGCTGTAGATAAACCCGTTGTAGCATGGCTATGTAACGCAAGAGGTACATCACACGACGCTTTGATACGAGTAATCAGATCTTCTGCTTCATAAGGCTTAAGCAGACCTGACATATCTTTAATACATAAAGAGTGGCAACCCAGATCTTCAAGGCGTTTTGCTAAATCAACCCAAGTATCTGAATTATGTACAGGGCTTGTTGTGTAAGAAAGAGTTCCTTGTGCGTGAGCACCAACGTCTATCGTTGCCTTTACTGCTGTTTGAAAATTTCTAACGTCATTCATTGCATCAAAAATACGGAAAACGTCCATCCCATTCGCGTGCGCTCTCTCAACAAACTTTTCCACCACGTCATCAGCATAGTGACGATAACCTAATAGGTTTTGGCCACGTAATAACATTTGCATCGGTGTATTTGGCATCGCTTTTTTTAATAAACGTAGACGTTCCCATGGATCTTCACCTAGGTAACGAATACAAGCATCAAAAGTTGCTCCACCCCAAGTTTCTAATGACCAATAGCCGATTTTATCAAGCTGTTCAGCGATTGGCAGCATATCTTCGACACGCATACGAGTAGCAAACAATGATTGATGAGCATCACGAAGTACCACATCAGTGATAGAAAGTGGTTTAGACATACTTACAAACTCCTTGTAATAATTTTCCTAAAACAGTTTATCGATTCTTTTGACGGTGTAATTTAACCGCAGCAGAGATCGCAGCAATAATTTGAGGTTGGACTGTTGTTTGATCGGGATTTTGAACCTTTTGGATCGCTAATGCCTGCTTAGGAGCGAGCTCCACAGGCAGCAATCGAGACATAAGTCGAACGAGGTAAACGAGGATGGTAAGGAATGCGAATACGACGCCCATGCCTGTAAGCATTAACGTTGCAGCTTCCCCTAATAGACTTCCAATGTCTGTCATCTTTTATTCCTTTTTTGATGAGAGTGACAATGTAAAACTTAATAACAAATTGTGTTCTTTTATTCTAAAAAGAAAGAGTGATTATCTCGACATCAATAAATTTGTCAAATACGAAACGATCACAAATTATTAAAAAAAGCGTTTTATGGTGAGATATGTCCATACACTGCCACTAATCACTTAAGAATAAACTGATTACAATCAAATTACCTAATAATAACCTATAATTCGATCTATTTAATAATAGTATCAATTAATTAACGAAATTTCTTATAGGCATAAAAAAACCCGACCATAAAGATCGGGTTCTTTTAAAGAATGGTGCGCCAGGGAGGATTCGAACCTCCGACCGCCTGGTTCGTAGCCAGGTACTCTATCCAGCTGAGCTACTAGCGCACAGTAATTCTAATTGTCTTTGTAACTAAATATCGTAACCAATAAAA
>NZ_MSCO01000001.1:103872-430045 GCF_002954705.1 Aliivibrio sifiae | reverse complement strand
TGATTATTCTTGTAACTAAATATCGAAATCGATAACAGTTACAAAAAAATAATGGTGCGCCAGGGAGGATTCGAACCTCCGACCGCCTGGTTCGTAGCCAGGTACTCTATCCAGCTGAGCTACTAGCGCACAATAATTCTTTTCCGTTCTTGCTGAATAAACCAACATGAACAAATAATGGCGGTGAAGGAGGGATTCGAACCCTCGATGCGGCTATAAACCGCATACTCCCTTAGCAGGGGAGCGCCTTCAGCCTCTCGGCCACCTCACCGTTTTATATTTCGCTTAATTCGTGATTATCTGCAAACAACCACTATTATTGACAAATAAATTTATCAATAAAAATAATGGTGCGCCAGGGAGGATTCGAACCTCCGACCGCCTGGTTCGTAGCCAGGTACTCTATCCAGCTGAGCTACTAGCGCACAATAATTTTTTTATTCTTGCTGACCATAAAGATCAACATGAATCAATAATGGCGGTGAAGGAGGGATTCGAACCCTCGATGCGGCTATAAACCGCATACTCCCTTAGCAGGGGAGCGCCTTCAGCCTCTCGGCCACCTCACCGTCTTGAGGAGGCACATATTACGGTTTACCAAAAATATGTCAATGACTTTTTTAGTAAAAAATAACGCTTTTTGTTCAACAGCCTATGAAATAACCAAAATGAGCAAAAATAGAACGTTATACGTAGTTTGCACCTCTATTTTCTGTTTATTTATCTGTTCTAAAACAGATAAAAATAAACAAGGCTGACAACGTCAGCCTAATTCATACGAATTAAAAGTTACCTTGTGAAGCAGCTGGTGTTCCTTTTTCCGCTTGAATGCGCATATAAATCTCTTCACGGTGTACAGATACTTCTTTAGGTGCGTTAACACCAATACGTACTTGGTTGCCTTTAACGCCTAGTACAGTAACTGTTACTTCGTCACCAATCATTAGAGTTTCACCTACACGGCGAGTCAAAATTAGCATTCGAATGCTCCTTGAGTTATCTCAGTATTATAATAAATGTATGTATTGTCGGTTATCGCTTATTTTCATAAACGTCTCTGCTCAAGAAACAGCGATCATAAGGTTATTATCTTGTGATTGCTCTGTAATAACAAACGTTTTGTGTAAAATTTCTGCCGCTCGTTGTAAATCAGCTTGATTCACGATAACTGACACACTTTTCGGCTCTATATCATATTGATAAATATCAATACTATTCACCATTAGTTGATTGCAAGCAGAGTCTGCCATCCCTTCAACATTATCCCCAACCAACGTCAGAATTGATAAGCTACTAATATTGCGTATTTTTGTATTAAATGCCAGTTTCAATTGTAAAAAAGTTGCTTTTGGCACAACAATTTGAAAACAATCACACCTTTCATCTAACACTTTATATTGTTTATATAGCTCTCTTTGTTCCTTTGCTGAAATACCTTCGCATTCAACAAGAAAGAGATCTTGTTTTAAAGCTAATCCAGTTACAGCTAAAACTTCTTTTGGATTCTCACAGATAAGGGTCCCTTCCCCATCATCAAAAGAAGATAAAACTCTCAACGTTACCGATGAGTTCCAAGCATGAGTAACAGAGTGCTCTTGAAGAACCTTAGCGCCTGACTTAGCTAATACATGCATATCAGAGAAAGAAACTTCTTTTAAGCGGCGAGTATTAGAAACAAAACGAGGATCTGAAGAATAAACACCATCAACATCCGTAAAGATCTGACATTCATCTGCATTTAATGCAGCAGCTAAAGCAACTGCAGTGGTATCAGAGCCACCTCTACCTAATGTGGTAATGTTGCCTATCCTATCTCGACCTTGGAACCCAGCCACAATAACCACGTAGCCTTTATTTAACCACTTTGTAATTAAATCAGTTTCAATATATTCAATTGTTGCGTCGTTAAAGACAGCGTTTGTCTGAATTCCAGCTTGATCTGCCGTTAAAGAAATCGCCTTGATGCCCTTTTGGGTTAAAGACATGGCTAATAATGCAATAGAAACCTGTTCTCCTGCTGAAAGCAGCATATCTAACTCACGAGGTTCTGGAACCTCGCTAATTTGATTTGCTAAATTCATTAAGCGATTAGTTTCACCTGCCATAGCAGAAACAGCAACAACGACATTATGCCCCTGTTGCTGAGTTGAGATGATACGTTCAGATACCGATTGGATCCTTTCAATAGACCCAACCGATGTACCACCGTATTTTTGTACGATTAATGCCACTGATACGACCTATTACAGACGCTCAGTTAGCCAAGCTTCAACAGAAACAAGTGCCGCTGGTAATGCCTCAGTATCAGTACCGCCAGCTTGAGCCATGTCTGGACGACCGCCGCCTTTGCCACCAACTTGTTGTGCTACCATGTTGACTAACTCACCTGCTTTAACTTGACCGATAAGATCCTTAGTTACGCCAGCAATCAAACTTACTTTTCCATTTGAAACGTTAGCTAATAAAACAACACCGCTACCAATTTGGTTTTTAGCGTTATCAACCATAGTACGTAGATTCTTACTATCAGCGCCATCTAAAGCTGCAATTAATACCTTGGTACCTGCAATTTCTTGCAATTTACCCATAATATTTGCACTTTCAGCAGCTGCTACTTTTTCTTGAAGTAATTGAATTTCTTTTTCAAGTTGTTTCGCTTTTGTTGCTGCTTCAATTAGTTTTTTATCTGCCGCTTTTTGTTGAGCTTCAATTGCATCTAGTGCTGCTTCACCGGTAACCGCTTCAATACGACGAATACCCGCTGCGATACCACCTTCCGAAGTGATTTTAAATAAACCAATATCTCCAGTGCTTGATGCATGAATACCACCACATAATTCAGTTGAGAATTTCCCCATAGAAAGTACACGAACTTCATCATCGTACTTCTCACCAAACAGAGCCATTGCGCCTTTTTCTTTTGCAGCATCAATGTCCATTAGATTTGTTTCAATCTCATGGTTCAAACGAATTTGTTGGTTAACAATGCGCTCAACTTTACGTAGTTCTTCAGCTTTTACGCCTTCAAGGTTAGAAAAGTCAAAACGTAAGCTTTCAGCTTTAACTAATGACCCTTTTTGAGTTACGTGCTCACCTAATACTTCACGAAGTGCTGCGTGTAATAGATGCGTAGCTGAGTGGTTTAGAGTAATCGCAGTACGACGTTCTCCATCAACTTGAGCCATTGCACTATCAGCCGTTGATAATACGCCTTCAACTAACTTACCGTGATGACCAATAGCATTACCTACTTTTTGAGTATCGGTAACAACAAATTTACCCGCTTCAACAGTAATAATACCAGCATCACCAGATTGACCGCCTGACTCAGCATAGAACGGCGTCACATCTAAAATTAGAATCGCGTCATCGCCAGCAGAAAGAGTTTCAACAGCTTCGCCTTCACGGAAAATCTCTAGAACTGTCGCTTTAGCTTCAGTCGAGTTATAACCATGGAATTCGGTCTCTGATTCTACCTTGATAACAGCATTATAATCAGTACCAAATTGGCCTGCTTCGCGAGCACGTTGACGCTGCTCTTCCATCGCTTTTTCAAAACCATCTTCATCGATAGTTAATTCACGTTCACGAGCAACATCATTAGTTAAATCTGCAGGGAAACCGTAAGTATCATAAAGTTTAAATACCGTTTCTCCATCAAGAACAGTACCTTCTAGGTTATCTAACGCTTCGTTTAGAATCACCATGCCACGCTCAAGCGTACGGCCAAAGTTCTCTTCTTCAATCTTAAGTACTTTTTCTACTAGTGCTTGTTGCTTTTTAAGCTCTTCACCAGCCGTACTCATGATTTCAGCTAACGGGCCAACTAGTTTATAGAAGTAAGAACCTTTAGCGCCTAGCTTGTTACCGTGACGTACTGCGCGACGAATAATACGACGTAATACGTAACCACGGCCTTCATTTGACGGCATAACGCCATCAACAATTAAATAAGAACAAGAACGGATGTGATCAGCAACAACACGTAAAGATTGGTTTGAAAGATCATCATAACCAACCACTTTTGCCGTTTCTTTAATTAATGTTTGGAAGATATCGATTTCATAGTTCGAGTGAACACCTTGCATGATTGCAGCAATACGCTCAATACCCATACCTGTATCTACTGATGGTTTTGGAAGTGGTTCCATAGTGCCATCAGCTTGACGGTTGAACTGCATGAAAACGTTATTCCAGATCTCAATGAAACGGTCGCCGTCTTCTTCAGGAGTTCCAGGGCGGCCACCCCAAATATGTTCACCGTGATCGTAGAAAATTTCAGTACAAGGACCACAAGGTCCTGTATCACCCATCTGCCAGAAGTTATCTGATGCATAAGGTGCGCCTTTGTTATCACCAATACGGACGATACGATCTACAGGAATACCCATTTCTTTATTCCAGATTTCGAATGCTTCGTCATCTGTTTCATAGATAGTCACTAACAGACGGTCAGCAGGAAGCTCTAAACGCTCAGTTAAGAATTCCCATGCATATTTAATCGCATCTTGCTTGAAGTAATCACCAAAGCTGAAGTTACCAAGCATTTCAAAGAAAGTATGATGACGAGCAGTAAAGCCTACGTTTTCTAAATCGTTATGCTTACCACCAGCACGAACACAACGTTGTGCTGTCGTTGCACGAGTGTAGTTACGCTTCTCTGAACCGAGGAAACAGTCCTTAAATTGGTTCATACCTGCATTGGTAAACAGAAGAGTTGGATCATTTGCTGGAACTAGAGAAGAACTCTCAACAATTTGGTGTCCTTTGCTTTCAAAAAAAGCAAGAAACGCACGGCGGATCTCGTCAGTGCTCATATACATGTGGATATTCCTGATTGAATCGTAGTTTAACTCACCCTTGTACTCAGTTAAGCCAAGCAGTGTTTTTAAGACAGAATTTCGGATATTGTATACGCAAATGAGAGCGAAATATAGATTGAGAAGAGCGATCAAGGAAGGAAAGGGAAATAATTTTATTTGTGATTAGTACCGTCTCTTTTTACTAAACGTAAAAAAGCCAAACACAAAGGTTTGGCTTTCTATTATTTTATTGAGAATTGAATAAATTAAAACTCTTCGTTTTCTTCTTCAATTTTTTCTTCGATTTCAGGTTGTTCTTCTGCTGGTGTTAATAGCATTTCACGTAGTTTATGATCTAGCTCTGCTGCAATCTCTACATTCTCACGCATGAATTTAGACGCATTTGCTTTACCTTGACCTATTTTATCGCCGTTATAGCTGTACCAAGCACCCGCTTTATCTACAAGTTTATGCTTAACGCCTAAGTCAATTAACTCACCTTCACGGTTAAAACCTTTACCGTATAAGATTTGAGTTTCTGCTTGCTTAAATGGCGCTGCAATTTTGTTTTTAACTACTTTAATTCGAGTTTCGTTACCAACAACTTCATCACCATCTTTTACTGCACCAGTACGGCGGATATCAAGACGAACAGATGCATAGAACTTAAGTGCATTACCGCCCGTTGTTGTTTCTGGGTTACCAAACATCACACCAATTTTCATACGAATTTGGTTGATGAAAATACACATACAATTTGATTGTTTTAGGTTACCCGTTAACTTACGCATTGCTTGAGAAAGCATACGAGCTTGAAGACCCATGTGGCTATCGCCCATTTCACCTTCAATTTCAGCTTTCGGCGTTAGAGCAGCTACTGAATCGACAACGATTACATCAACAGCACCAGAACGAGCTAATGCATCAACGATTTCTAACGCTTGCTCACCAGTATCTGGTTGAGAACATAGTAATTGGTCAATATCTACACCCAGCTTTTGAGCGTAGATAGGGTCTAGTGCATGCTCTGCATCGATAAATGCACAGGTTTTACCTGCTTTTTGTGCTTGAGCAATTGCTTCTAGAGTCAGTGTTGTTTTACCTGATGACTCAGGACCGTAGATTTCTACGATACGCCCCATTGGTAAACCGCCAGCACCTAGAGCAATATCAAGAGATAAAGAACCAGTAGACACAGTCTCAACATCCATTGTGCGATTGTCGCCCAATTTCATGATTGAACCTTTACCAAATTGTTTTTCAATTTGACCTAATGCTGCGGCCAGTGCTTTTTTCTTGTTATCGTCCATTTGATTCTCCAGAATTCTAGAACACTAAATCAGTTAATAACCAGTAGTATACTGTCTATTCATACAGTGTCTATAGGCTTGTGATATTTTTTCTTATTTTTTCGAACACACGTTATAGTAAATAAACATAACAAATTGAATTAATTAAAATATTCCAATCGATTCTTTATTGTGAGAAATGCATATTCAATCGCACTTCGTCTTATTTCACTACGATCACCAGTAAAATACACAGTAGTTTCTTGGTGCCAATTCGTTTTATCTGCAAAACCAAAACATACAGTCCCAACAGGCTTATCTTCTGTTGCCCCTCCTGGACCTGCAATACCGCTAATTGACACACTAATATCAGCATGACTGTTACGTAACGTCCCTATTGCCATCTCTTTGACTACTGCTTCGCTCACTGCACCAAAAGCACTTAACGTATCTAAATTAACGCCTAATGATTCTTGTTTTGCTTCGTTACTGTAAGTCACAAAGCCTCGTTCAAACCAAACTGAACTTCCTGCATTTTCTGTTGCACAAAAAGCGACGCCACCACCAGTACAAGATTCTGCACAGGCCATCGTTTTACCTTGTTGCATTAATAGCTCACCAACTTTTTGTGCGAGTTGAGTATTTTTTGTCATATCCATTAGATTCTTTCCATCTTGATTCGAATTTTATTCATTCTATCTTTGATTGCCGTCTTGATTCACGTATTCTTAACGGCAAATATTCTCTCCATCTATTAGGTCTCGTTGTGGCAATAAAATCAACTGAAAAACACACCCCAATGATGCAACAGTACTTGCGTTTAAAATCTGAAAATCCGGATATCTTACTGTTCTATCGTATGGGCGATTTTTATGAACTTTTCTATGATGATGCCAAACGAGCGTCCCAACTGCTTGAGATATCGTTAACTAAACGCGGCTCGTCAGCAGGTGAACCTATCCCTATGGCAGGTCTTCCATATCATGCTGTTGAAGGTTACTTAGCAAAGCTTGTTCAACAAGGTGAATCTGTTGCTATCTGTGAGCAAATTGGCGATCCCGCAACAAGTAAAGGCCCTGTAGAGCGTAAAGTTGTTCGTATCGTAACGCCGGGGACCGTAACAGATGAAGCACTTCTTCCAGAACGCTTTGATAACCTAATTGCGGCTATTTATCATCATAAAGGTAAGTTTGGTTATGCCACATTAGACATTACTTCTGGTCGATTCAAAGTATCAGAACCTTCAACTGAAGAATCAATGCTGGCAGAGCTTCAACGAACCTCTCCTACTGAACTTTTATTTAGTGAAGATTTCGAGCCGGTACATTTACTAGAAAAGCGCAGCGGTAACCGTCGTCGCCCAGTATGGGAGTTTGAATTAGACACAGCTAAACAACAGTTGAACCAACAATTTGGCACTCGTGATCTTATTGGTTTTGGGGTTGAAAAGGCAGAGTTTGGATTGTGTGCTGCTGGCTGTTTAATTCAATACGTAAAAGACACGCAACGTACAACCTTACCTCACATTCGTTCTATTGTGATGGATCATCAAGATGACTCAGTGATCTTAGATGCCGCAACGCGTCGTAATTTAGAGATAACCCAAAATTTAGCGGGTGGCTTTAATCATACGTTATCTGAAGTTCTCGATCATACATCAACGGCGATGGGTAGCCGCCTGTTAAAACGTTGGTTACATCAACCAGTAAGAACTCATAATGTATTAAACCAACGCCTTGATGCGATTGGGGAATTAAAAGAGAGTGGATTATTCACAGAACTGGCTCCACAGCTAAAACAAATTGGTGATGTTGAACGAATTCTTGCACGCTTAGCTTTACGCTCTGCTCGTCCAAGAGATTTAGCTCGTTTACGTAATGCATTACAGCAATTACCTGAATTGGCACAAAGCACTAAAGAATTTGAACAATCTCATTTATTAGAGCTTGCTTCCCTTGCACAGCCTATTGATTCCATTTGTGAATTATTAGAACGAGCAGTAAAAGAGAACCCTCCCGTTGTTATCCGTGACGGTGGTGTCTTGGCTGATGGTTATAATGAAGAATTAGATCAATGGCGAGACTTGGCAAATGGGGCAACGTTATTCTTAGAGAAGTTAGAACAAGAAGAACGTGAACGTCATGATATTGATACTTTAAAGGTCGGCTATAACAACGTTCACGGTTTTTATATCCAGATAAGTAAAGGTCAAAGCCACAAAGCGCCAGCTCACTATGTGCGCCGTCAAACATTAAAAAATGCAGAGCGTTACATAATTCCTGAGCTTAAAGAGCACGAAGACAAAGTATTAAGCTCAAAATCAAAAGCTCTCGCAATAGAGAAAAAACTGTGGGAAGAACTATTTGATCAACTTCTGCCTCACTTAGAGCAACTTCAATTAATGGCCAATGCAATTTCTGAATTAGACGTACTAAGCAACCTTGCTGAGCGCGCTGACACCTTAAATTATTGCCGCCCTACCTTATCATCAGATATAGGAATGAAAATTGAAGGCGGTCGCCATCCAGTTGTTGAACAAGTGATGAGTGCCCCATTTATTGCCAACCCAATCAATTTAAATAATAACCGTAAAATGTTGATCATTACCGGACCAAACATGGGTGGTAAGTCAACGTATATGCGCCAAACAGCATTGATTGCTTTAATGGCTCATGTTGGTTGTTATGTTCCTGCCGATTCGGCTCAAATAGGCACATTAGATCGAATTTTTACTCGAATTGGAGCATCAGATGACCTTGCTTCTGGCCGCTCAACTTTCATGGTTGAAATGACAGAGACAGCAAACATACTTCATAATGCCACCAAACACAGTTTAGTTTTAATGGATGAAATTGGTCGCGGTACAAGTACTTATGATGGGCTATCTCTTGCTTGGGCAAGTGCCGAATGGCTAGCTACAAAAATTAATGCAATGACACTATTTGCAACTCATTACTTTGAATTAACTGAATTACCAAATTTATTTAATGGTTTAGCCAATGTCCATTTAGACGCCGTAGAACATGGTGATGAAATTGCCTTTATGCACGCAGTGCAAGATGGCGCAGCCAATAAATCTTACGGCCTAGCGGTTGCTTCACTGGCTGGCGTGCCAAAAACAGTCATCAAAAAAGCAAAACAAAAACTTCAACAACTTGAGAATGGGCAGCCTAAAAATCAACCATTAACAACAACTCAAGTAAAACAAGAGCATCAACTGTCTCTTATTCCTGAACCAAGTGAAGTTGAAGAAGCATTAGCAAAAGTGAATCCTGATGATTTATCTCCACGCCAAGCATTAGAAGAACTGTATCGTCTAAAAGCACTCTTGTAACTTCTATTTCCCCAATTGAATTAAGGCAATGATTTACTGTTATTGCCTTTTTTATACATTCCCTTTCCTTCTCTTTATTTTTTCCTATCTTATTTATATAAAAAGTATGATCTCTATAGAAAATTACCTCTCATTATTTTTAACTGAATTTGACTATTAACTCAAAAGGCCTTTTACTTAACATATATTTAACAATAAATAAGAACTATAAATTGCAGGATGCCGCCATGAGCCAATCATTATTCGATCACAATGCCAACCCACAACTCCCTCACGAGGCGATGCTTGAATGGGCTGAAAAAAAACCAAATGATATTTTCCTTCGTCAAATTAAAGAAAGAAATTTTGTTGATTACACTTTCTCAGAAGTTGTAGATAAAGCATTACGACTGGTTACTTCATTACAGCAACTTGGTATACAGCCAAAAGACAGAGTTGCTTTGATTTCTAAAAATTGTGCAGAATGGTTTATTACTGATTTAGCTTTAATGCTTGGGAATTTTATCAGTGTTCCTATTTTCCCAACTGCTGGGTTAGAGACAATTGAACATTGTTTAACGCATAGTGATAGTAAAGCGCTTATCGTTGGGAAACTCGATAATAATGAAGCAACAACGCAAGCCATACAAAATCTTCCTCAACTCTCTACTATCGCTTTTGATTATGATTCCGCGGCTTCGTGTCAGTATCAATTTGAGCAACTAATCCAAAATAACCCACCGTCCGAATTTAGACCCGACCATAATGACAATACATTAATGTCGATTGTCTATACCTCTGGAACTTCAGGGTTACCAAAAGGAGCAATGTTAACCTTTGGTGGATTCAGTCGCTCATCCAAGCACTTAGTTAATCATATTGGCATGAAGCCTGATGACCGATTATTTTCTTATTTGCCTCTCGCACATATTACAGAGCGAGTTTATATTTTAGGTTCAGCCTTCTTTGGCGGTATTCAAACAGCCTTCCCTGAATCTTTAGACACCTTTATCGATGATGTAAAAATGCATCGCCCAACGCTATTTATTTCTGTTCCACGATTATGGACGGTCTTCCAACAACGAATTCAAGATAAATTGCCTCAGAAAAAACTCAATATATTACTCAAAATCCCGTTTGTTAATAGCTTAATCAAACGTAAATTGGCTGATGGTTTAGGCTTAGATAAAGCTCGAGTTCTAGGTTGTGGATCTGCACCAGTTTCTGCCGGATTATTAAAATGGTATGAAAGCATTGGTTTAAATATTACTGAAGCATGGGGAATGACAGAAACATTTGCTTATAGCACGCTCAACCACCCTTACCGTTCAGATAAAGTTGGTACGGTTGGCTCAGCAGGTCCTGGCGTTGAATTAAAAATAGCAGCCGATGAAGAGATTTTAGTTCGAGGAGACGGACTCTTTGCGGGCTACTATAAAAATGATAAAGCAACAGCAGAAACGTTTAATCAAGAAGGTTGGCTACATACTGGAGATATTGGCTACATTGATTCTGAAGGGTTCTTAACAATACAAGGCCGTAAAAAAGACACATTCAAAACAGCTAAAGGGAAGTTTGTTGCTCCTGTTCCTATCGAAAAACGTATTTTTGATTTAAGTAACTTAGAAATGATGTGTCTTATTGGTTCTGGTCTACCTGGCCCCATTCTACTCGCAGTCCCTCATTCATATACAAACTTCGATCAAGCTCGTTACGAGCGAACAGCTCTCAAGAACTTAGATACCATCAATAGTGGCTTAGAGTCACACGAAAAACTAAAAGGTATACTAATGGTTAAAGAGGCTTGGAGTATAGAAAATGGCATTTTAACCCCAACACTAAAGATTAAACGTCATATTTTAGAGAAAAAGTATCATGACTTTGCTTCTGAATGGCCAAAAGATAAAAAAATAATCTGGGAATAAGCAATAAAACTCAAAGATAACATAAAATAAAATCAATCTAAAAACAAAAAAGACAGTAAACGGCTATAAAAACCACTTTACTGTCTTTTTTATTGAAAAAATAAAGAAAAAAATCGTCGATTGAATAATAAAAATAAAAAACACGTTAAATTTCATTGAATTCTTACAAATAAGCTAATCTAGTAAAAAATTGAGAATTAATAGCTTATTTATTAAAAATATAAAGTAAGGCAACCGTTTGTTATAAATAACAAACAATACAAAGATAAAAATAAAACAAACAAAATCAACAACTTAAATCAAATCAAACTACATACAAAGAATAGGGCCAACTTTTCCTTATTGACATTGTTATTATTTTCTTTAGACTCCTGTCCGTTTATCAAAATACTGACCAAAAAACATTCAGACAAACGGAGTTACACATGTCTCATGACAATGATTTCAGTTTAGGCCCTGTACCTAAGACCGCAAGAAAAGGCGTTGTTTCACTTACTTTAGTAATGCTTGGACTCACCTTTTTCTCTGCAAGTATGTGGACAGGGGGATCGTTAGGGACAGGACTCTCTTTTGATGATTTCTTCCTTGCTGTTCTCATTGGTAATTTAATTCTCGGTATTTACACTTCTTTTCTTGGCTACATCGGCGCTTCAACTGGTCTCTCTACTCATCTCCTAGCTCGTTTCTCTTTTGGTTCTAAAGGTTCTTGGATCCCCTCTTTACTTCTTGGCGGTACTCAAATCGGTTGGTTTGGTGTTGGTGTTGCGATGTTTGCAATCCCCGTCCACAAAGCAACAGGCATTGATACCAACGCATTAATCATAATATCAGGTCTATTAATGACGGTTACTGTTTATTTTGGTATCTCTGCATTAATGGTTCTTTCTATGATCGCCGTCCCAGCCATTGCGATTCTTGGTGGTTACTCGGTATTAACGGCTGTTGATAGTGTTGGTGGCATTACAGAGCTTCAAAAGATTCAGCCGACAGAGCCGATGGACTTTTCTGTTGCACTTGCCATGGTTGTAGGTTCATTCATTAGTGCAGGTACATTAACCGCTGATTTTGTTAGGTTTGGAAAAAAACCAATGGGCGCAGTTGCTATCACCATGATTGCCTTCTTTATCGGTAATTCATTAATGTTCATCTTTGGTGCAGCTGGTGCAGCGGTAACTGGTCAGTCTGATATTTCAGAAGTAATGATAGCTCAAGGTCTACTGATCCCAGCAATCATCGTATTAGGTTTAAATATCTGGACAACTAACGATAACGCCCTTTACGCATCAGGTCTTGGCTTCTCAAATATCACAGGCTTACCAAGTAAATATATTTCAATGCTTAATGGGTTAATTGGTACTGTTTGTGCATTATGGTTATATAATAACTTTGTTGGCTGGTTAGCTTTCCTATCAATAGCTATCCCACCAATTGGAGGGGTTATCATCGCTGACTTCTTTATGAATCGTAAGCGTTACATGGATTTTGAAAACGCAAAATTTCAAACGATTAACTGGGCAGGTATAATCGCTGTTGCTATTGGGGTTGCTGCTGGTAATTTCCTACCTGGTGTGGTTCCTGTAAACGCAGTTTTTGGTAGCGCACTAAGTTATCTAGTACTTAACCCTCTTTTAAACAAAGAAAAAGCATCTAAAACAGAAGCTGCATAGAAGAATTCTTATGACTAATTTATTAATTAAAAATGTGGCATTACGAAACCAAGAAGGGTTATTCCAAATCTTGATCCAAGATGGTCAATTCAAAACTATCGTATCAAATGAGCAAGATCTTGCTTTTTCAGGTGATACCTTAGATGCAGAGGGCGGTCTTGCCAATGCACCATTTTGTGAGCCTCATGTTCACTTAGATACGACTCAAACTGCAGGTGAGCCAAGCTGGAATATCTCAGGTACTCTTTTTGAAGGGATTGAACGTTGGTCTGAGCGTAAAAAAATTCTAACCATTGAAGATGTTAAGAGTCGCGCTAAACAAACACTTAAATGGCAAATCGCGAATGGCATTCAACACGTTCGTACCCATGTAGACGTGTCTGATCCAACATTAATAGCACTAAAAGCAATGCTTGAAGTAAAAGAAGAGATGAAAGAATGGGTTGATATCCAGATCGTCGCTTTTCCTCAAGAGGGCATTCTTTCTTACCCAAATGGTAAAGAGTTATTAGAAAAAGCAGTTCAGCTTGGTGCTGATGTTATTGGTGCAATCCCGCACTTTGAGTTTACTCGTGAGTACGGTATTGAATCTCTGCATTACGTTTTTGAACTGGCACAAAAATACGATCGTTTGATCGACGTTCATTGTGATGAAATTGATGATGAACAATCACGTTTTGTTGAAACCCTAGCTGCACTTGCTCATAAGTTTAATATGGGTGAAAAAGTCACAGCAAGCCATACGACAGCAATGCATTCTTATAATGGTGCCTACGCCTCTCGTTTATTCCGTTTGTTGAAAATGTCAGGCATCAACTTTATTGCAAACCCACTAGTGAATATTCACTTACAAGGGCGCTTTGATGACTATCCTAAACGTCGTGGCATTACCCGCGTTAAAGAGATGCTTGCAAGCGATATCAACGTCTGTTTTGGTCACGATGATGTATTTGACCCATGGTACCCACTAGGTACAGCAAATATGCTACAAGTACTGCATATGGGACTGCATGTTTGTCAAATCATGGGTTACGAGCAAATCAATCAAGGTCTTGACCTAATTAGCTATAAATCAGCAAGAACGCTAAATATTCAAGATAACTATGGCATTGAAGAAGGCAAACCAGGTAATTTAATTATTTTACCTGCCGAAAATGGCTTTGATGCACTTCGTCGCCAAGTTCCTGTTCGTTACTCGATCCGTCAAGGTAATGTGATTTCAGAAACTCAACCAGCAACAACGACCATCACTTTAGATAAACCAGAAGTAGTGTCATTTAAGCGTTAATTGGAAGTTCAATAATCAAATACCAATGGGAGCCTTTGTGCTCCCATTTTTTATGAATATTCTTTAGGGTGAATGCTATACTTACCCTAATTCAAGATAAATGGCGATATTATGACACAGCAAAATAACCCGCTTCACGGTTTGACCCTGCAGGCAATCTTAACAGAATTAGTTGAACATTACGGTTGGGAGGAATTAAGCTACATGGTTAATATCAATTGTTTTAAATCTGATCCTACCATTAAATCGAGTTTGAAATTTTTGCGAAAAACCGAATGGGCGCGAGTGCGAGTAGAGAATATCTATTTGAAACTTCAACGTCATAAAGAAAAAGCAGCAAAATTAAATTAATTTAAATATTCAATCGATTAAAAACAAAAAGCCCCGTAAGTTTTCACTTACGGGGCTTTTTTAATTAAAGAGCGTTAGCCAGAATTACTTCTTAGCGTTAGCTTCTTTAACATCAGCAATTACTTGCTCTGCTACGTTCATTGGACAAGGTGCGTAGTGAGAGAACTCCATAGAGAACTGACCACGACCAGAAGTCATTGTACGTAGTGAACCGATGTAACCAAACATTTCTGAAAGAGGGATATCAGCTTTAACACGAACACCAGTTACGCCAGCCATTTGGTCTTTGATCATGCCACGACGACGGTTAAGGTCACCAATTACATCACCAACGTGATCATCTGGAGTGAACACATCTACAGCCATGATTGGTTCTAGAAGTTGAGCACCAGCTTTAGGCATAGATTGACGGAATGCACCTTTCGCTGCGATTTCAAATGCTACTGCAGATGAATCGACTGCGTGGAAACCACCATCTAGAAGTTCGATTTCAACGTCAAGAACAGGGAAGCCAGCAAGAACACCAGTATCCATCATGCCTTTGAAGCCTTTCTCGATTGCAGGCCAGAATTCTTTAGGTACGTTACCACCCACTACAGAAGACTTGAATGAGAAGCCTGAACCAACTTCACCTGGCTTCATAACGTAATCGATCTTACCGAATTGACCAGAACCACCAGATTGTTTCTTATGCGTGTAGCTATCTTCAACAGGTTGAGTGATAGTTTCACGGTAAGCAACTTGAGGTTGACCAACAGTAAGGTCTACACCGTATGTACGACGAAGGATATCAACCTTAATGTCTAGGTGAAGCTCACCCATACCTTTAAGGATTGTTTCGCCAGTTTCTTCGTCAGTTTCAACTTGGAAAGATGGATCTTCTGCAACCATTTTACCGATAGCAATACCCATTTTCTCAGTACTGCCTTTATCTTTAGGCGTTACTGCGATAGAGATTACTGGTACAGGGAAAACCATTGGCTCAAGCGTTACTGCGTGCTTAACATCACATAGAGTGTGACCAGTTTGCACGTTTTTCATACCTACGATAGCGATGATATCACCAGCTTGTGCGTAAGTTAATTCGTTACGATCATTCGCTTGCATCTCAACCATACGGCCAACACGCTCAGTTTTACCTGTGAATGAGTTAAGAATTGTATCGCCTTTGTTCAGTTTACCAGAGTAAATACGAACAAAAGTTAGAGCACCAAAACGGTCATCCATGATTTTGAATGCTAGCGCTTTGAATGTTTCATCAACAGAAACGATAGCGTGTTCGCCAGTTTCTTCGCCTTCTTCGTTCATTAGCGGTTGTGGATCTACTTCTGTAGGAGAAGGTAGGTAATCAACAACAGCATCAAGGATTAATTGCATACCCTTATTTTTGAACGCAGAACCACAGAATGCAGGGAAGAAGTCCATTGTGCGAGTACCCTTACGGATACATACTTTAAGTTGCTCAATAGTTGGCTCTTCGCCTTCCATGTATGCTTCCATTAGGTCGTCGTCTTGCTCAACAGCAGTTTCAACTAGCATTTCACGGTATTCTTCTACTTGATCAACCATGTCCGCAGGAACATCAGTGATTTCGTAGTTTTCAGGAAGACCAGAGTCATCCCAAACGTATGCTTTACGAGTTAGAAGGTCTACAACACCAACGAAATCGTCTTCGATACCGATAGGTAGAACCATAACTAGTGGGTTAGCACCTAGTACGTCTTTAGTTTGCTTAACAACACGGAAGAAGTCAGCACCCATACGGTCTAGTTTGTTAACGAAAATAATACGTGCAACTTCTGATTCGTTCGCGTAACGCCAGTTAGTTTCTGATTGAGGTTCAACACCACCAGAACCACAGAATACACCGATACCACCGTCAAGTACTTTAAGAGAACGGTAAACTTCTACTGTGAAGTCAACGTGTCCCGGAGTATCGATAACGTTAAAACGGTGATCTTTCCAGAAACAACTTACAGCTGCTGATTGGATAGTAATTCCGCGCTCAGCTTCCTGTTCCATGAAGTCAGTAGTAGATTCGCCATCATGAACTTCACCAGTTTTGTGGATCTGACCAGTAAGTTTTAGGATACGTTCAGTTGTGGTAGTTTTACCCGCATCAACGTGCGCGAAAATACCAATATTTCTGTATTTTGATAAATCAGTCATTGTTTTACTCTATTAATAGGATAGAAAATGCGCGCAGAGTATAACATAAACTGCCAATTGGTATATGCTTTGTTCTATTTTTGGATAGAATTTAGCCCAATTAGCCCCTACTTACTTTCTGCTATGGCAAATTATAGACGAATTTACACAATTTCAAATACAAAGAATAGTGAAAATTCGTAATTATTATCGATTATAGCTCATCGAAGGCATCAATTGCCTCTGATAATTTCTTCACACCATGAATTTGCATGCCTTCAATACCGCCTTTAGGCATATTGGCAGCAGGAACAATCGCGCGTTTAAAACCATGTTTATAGGCTTCCATTAAACGCTCTTGTCCACTTGGTACTGGTCGAATTTCGCCAGCCAACCCGACTTCACCAAAAACCACTACATCTTTTGGCAATGGGCGATCTTTGAAACTGGATAATAATGCCATGATTAAAGCTAAGTCAGCACTGGTTTCTGCCACTTTGACACCACCAACAACGTTAACAAAAACATCTTGGTCGGCCATCTGTAACCCACCATGTTTATGAAGTACAGCAAGTAACATTGATAGTCTATTTTGATCTAAACCAACAGAGACACGGCGAGGATTTGATAATTGAGAATAATCAACTAGCGCTTGTATCTCTACAAGCAGAGGACGAGTTCCCTCCCAAACAACCATCACTGAGCTGCCTGATGTTTCTTCTTCACCACGAGATAAAAAAATAGCAGAAGGGTTATTAACCTCTTTTAATCCCTGCCCTGTCATAGCAAATACACCAAGCTCATTCACAGCACCAAAACGATTTTTATTACAACGTAATGTTCTAAAACGGCTATCGGCACTACCATCAAGCAATACTGAACAGTCAATAATATGTTCGAGAACTTTTGGCCCAGCTAATGTACCGTCTTTTGTTACGTGCCCAACAAGGAAAATAGAGACATTATTTTGCTTTGCATAACGCGTTAAGGTTGTTGCAGATTCCCTCACTTGAGAAACACTACCTGGTGAAGACTGTACATCATCGACATGCATTACCTGAATTGAATCGATAACCATTATTTTAGGTTTTTCTTTTTCTGCGATCTGGCAAATTTTATCAATGCTGGTTTCAGATAACATTTTTAAATTATCTTTTGGCAATCCTAGTCGAGATGCTCGCATCGCTACTTGTTGAAGCGACTCCTCACCAGTGATATACAGGGTAGGCATGTGTGCGGCTAATTGACACATGGTTTGCAATAACAGCGTTGATTTACCAGCGCCAGGATTACCACCAATCAAAATAGCAGCTCCCGGAACAATGCCACCACCGAGTACCCTATCAAACTCTTTAAATGTAGTCGTAAACCTAGGGACTTCTTGCAGATCAATACTCGATAGAGATTGCACTGTCGATTCTATAGTAGAACCAGCATAACCACCTATTAACCGCTCATTTCGAGCAACTTGAGGAGAAGCAGCCAATCTTACTTCTGTTATCGTGTTCCACGCCCCACAAGCACTACACTGCCCTTGCCAACGAGGGAAGTCTGCCCCACAATCATTACAAACGTAGGCTCGTTTTGCTTTTGCCATATATCACCGACATAAATATTATTAAAGTGATGGGTATTACTATTTAACTCATTAGTGTTAAATATTTTAGCAATTCTGCCGATAACCCCATTAGATTGTTATTACTGTACCAGAAATCATGCAGCAAGAAGAATATCAAAGCTACGTAGATCAACTTATCCCTGTCTTTGGCGAACCTGATTTTGAATTAGTTTGCGCTCAAGTTATGGCACATGAACACCCTTCTGTTCATTTAATCGTAAAGATTGAATTGAAGCGCATCATGACGCCTTGTAAAAAGAACATTGATTTACGTGGTCGAGTAAAAGGGCAGTGCCATCAATATGAATTAGATGGTTATACTCACTGGCTGGATGATGTTGCCATTAATACTTACCATAAGACTATTGAGCGTTATGGTAGCTACACTGAAGGTGTATGGGCGGCATTAACTAACACAAGAAATAACTTTCGAGTTCTACATAAAAACAAAGAACTTATTGCTACTGTTGATGGAAGTAACGACACCAACCTATTTAAAGCAAGATTAATTCGCTTTGGGCATTATTTAACGCGTAGTGAAAATCGATTACGTATGTCTACTCAAGTGACCGTTTTATTACCTAATGGTAATCTTATTCATGGCACAAGCAGCGATTTATCTTCTTCTGGTGCTCGAATTAAAGTACCAACTGCGTTTGAATATGGTTTAGGTCAGATTATCCAAGTCAGCTTCCCAAGTCTTGCAAAAGATACGGGAATCAAAGATCTTAATGGTGACTTTCCTTATCGCATACTTGGTATTCATGACAGCGAAGAAAATGACAGCTACCGTTGGTTACGCTTAAAAATGGAAGCAAATCATGATGTCATCGCGACAGCTATTGATGAGAAATTAAATAAAAATAAGCGCCGAACTCAACATGATCAAAAAGATCAAATCGTACGAGCTAGAACTCAAGGTTATGAACATTGTTTTTTAAAGCATACTACAAATATTCCTCTGTTCTTCTCTGGTGATAGCCTAAAGTACGCCGTAATTACAGAACACAATGAATCCCTTTGGAAGCATTGGCATGATGAAAAAAATCAGCCAGTCATCAATCATCTATTTAAAACTGAACGCATGCAGTTTTTAACCAAACCAGGATTAAAAGCCAGTCGCACGCATTTTTATAGCTTTAAACATGATCATGAAGATCGAGAGCTTTTCTATTCCATGATGTCATCAGAAGCAACTCAAGAAGAACGTCAGTTGTTTTGGCATATAGGCGCAAAAAGAAAAAGCTGGAAAGTGATACGTCTTTCACTATTTGAATTAGAGAAAGGCGATAAAGAAAGACTTCTCACAGTTGCTCCGGAGATGGAGGGCGTACTTTCGACTCTAACGCACATGGGGATCTTAACGGAAATTAATCTTCCTGAAACACAGAAGGATTACCTACTAACGGATAAGCCAAGCCTTGAACCGAAAGCGTTAAATTCATATCGCCATCCTGTAACACCACTTTGTCAGGCGCATGCTTTATATTTTGACTCTGCTCCACGTCGAACAGAACCAAGGTTCAATTATCAAACATTAATTACGTTATCTCACCCTAGTTTTGGAGAGATAACAGGTAGAACTCTCGATATTTCAATTAATGGTTTATCTATTCTTTTGGATAAACCTGCATTGCTAACTAAAAAATCTGACGTAAAAATAACGTTTAATGATCTACAAAATCTAGACAAAAATACGCCATTAAGTCGTATTGGCTATCATGTATTGAAAGTCGCGTCTGATGGACAAAACATTCAATTACATATTGAAGATAACCTACAAACTCAAAAGAGTAAGGCATTTTTAGGTCGCTTAATCCAACATAATATCGAAAGATTACCAATGGATTATGAACAACTGCCATCAATGGACATGCTAAGAATTATGCATCAATTGTTGTTAACAAAACTAACAACAACACCATTTTTTATTGAGAAAGATAATCATAAAATTAAAACCCGATGTATTGGGGTTAATTTTCCACTTAATCGATTAAATAAAATTTGGCAGCATTTAGGCGATGAACAAAATTTAAACTTAGAACCCATTTTCAAATCAAGAGTGCAAAAACTACTGATTGAACCATTGAAAACACCAGCGAATCAACGATCTCATCATCATGAGATTTATATTGCTGTCGTAATAAAAGATGGAAAAATAAAATCCGTATTCACTAGAATGCTACAAGAGTTTTCATCGTATAATGACCGTTTGACTTTCATAAGGAAAGCAAAAGAACACGGTGAGTTTTTAGCAATTAGAGTAACAACTACTGCGGTTAAAAACCCATTATCAACAACCTCTGAAATTGAACTAAGCCAACTAGCACAATATGCAATTCATTATGCAAGAGCGCTAGAAGATGAGTTATCAAGCATTGTGGGTTGTGGCGAAATAGCAGATATTACAGACGAAGTTCTTATCCGACTAGAGCTAGGGTAACCCTTGAAAAGTGGACGATTATTCAATAATTAAATGAATAATCTTCCACTTTAATAATCTACCAACTCAATTTTTTATTAAGTAGAAGGGATGCAGAAAGAATACAAGCAACGCCACCCAAATCAGCATGGCGCACTGCGGTTTGCGCTTGTTCTTGAACTTTTGGTTTTGCATGATAAGCGATCCCAAGCCCTGCGGCTTCCATCATTACTAGATCATTGGCACCATCGCCAACGGCAACGGTATTGCTTATCTCTATGTCATATTTATCCGCTAGTTCTACTAAAATTTCAGCTTTAGTTTCAGCACTTACAATTTCACCTAACACTTTTCCCGTAAGCTTACCGTCTATTATTTCAAGTTGATTTGATTGAGCATGAACTAGATTTAATTCTTCTTTTAGATAATCAGAGAAATAAGTAAAACCACCAGAAGCAATAGCTGGTTTCCAGCCCTGTTGACGCATAGTAGCAACAAGCTCTCTGATTTCAGGCATAAATGGGAGCGTTGATTTCACTTGAGCTAATATTGATTCATCAGCCCCTTCAAGAGTGCCTACACGCTGAAGCAAACTTTCTTTAAAATCGAGTTCACCTTGCATTGCTCGCTCTGTAACTTCAGATACTTTTTTACCTACACCAGCAAGCTTTGCTATCTCATCAATACACTCTATCTCTATAGCGGTAGAGTCCATATCAAATAAAATAATACCCGGCTTGGATAAGTCTGGAATGTCTTTTATTTCAGCATAATCAAGTTCTAGAGCATCAAGAATCGTTTTGTGTTCAGGCGTTATTGCACCAGCTATAGCAGCGACTTCATAATGGCCAACTTTCCAAGTTGCTATGACTTTAGATGGCTCACCAACAAAAAAATCGATGTCTTGAAAATGTTCTGGGGACAAATGATATCCATACACTATCCAACCTGTTTGTTTTATATCAAGTTGACTTATTTCTAGCGTTGATGAGAACCGCTTTAACAAAGGTATGTTTTTCTTAATTAACAGTGGGGCTATCGTATCCATGATTCGTATCCTTACTAATCCTATCTCAAAAATACCGATTGAAGAGCAGATGAGCAATAGTCAAACGACATAAACTGCTATTTTTTTTAAATTTGGGTATAATTCCGACACTCTAATTTCTCTGGTGCTAATTAATGTTGTCTCAAAATTTTGTCATCAAAGGTCTAATGTTACTTTCTCTTATGGCGTTCAGTTACTTCATCTTAATTAACAGTACAGTGATCAGTGACAGTAACCAAGTTATTCAAAATAAACAATTACAAGACCTAAGTCGTACTATGGCTCGCCAAGCCGCTCTTTTTTCTGTTGATAACATTAAACAAGATAATCATGAAGGATTACTATTATTAGCGAATAACTTAGCTAAAGAATCTTTAGTATTTGATGCCACGATTTATGATTCTGAAGGTGGTATTTTAGCTAAAAGTGATAACGCACTTACAGCATCTCAAATTACAGGCTTAAATACGCCACTATCAATTGATGGAATTGGTCGACAACAACTGATTGAACCGATTGTCAAAAATGACCATTTACTGGGATTTTTAAGAATTACCTTTGAGAAATCAACCTTAACAGGCTTTGCTAACCATCACTATCGCAAAAGTGACCGTTTGATGTTTGGTATGCTAGCAATAAGTTTGGTCTCTGGAATGCTTATTATGGCTTTACTTCGAAAACGTAAAAATTCGAGCAAGCCTATTACTACCTTATTTGGTGGGAAATCATAAAAAGAAAGGCAGTGAAGTTACCTTCATCGCCTTTTTTACATCTAAACGTTTTGGTTATACGTATTATTTGTCGCCAAGTAGGACTGAATCTAATGCGATTAACATCATCTCATCAAACGTTGTAGCACGCTCATCAGAAGTAGTTTGCTCACCAGTCTTAATGTGATCTGATACGGTACAAATTGCCAGTGCTTTTGCACCATATTCTGCAGCTACACCGTACATTCCAGCCGCTTCCATCTCTACACCTACGATGCCATATTTGTCCATTAGGTCAAACATGCTTGGATCTGGCGTATAGAATAACTCAGCAGAGAAAAGGTTACCTACTTTTACATCGATACCACGTGCTTGAGCAGCTAATTCTGCGTTACGAACCATTTCATAATCAGCAATCGCTGCAAAGTCATGATCTTTAAAGCGGATGCGGTTCACTTTTGAATCAGTACATGCGCCCATACCAATAACAACGTCACGTAATTTAATACCATCATTAACCGCGCCACAGCTACCAACACGGATCACTTTTTTAACGCCAAAATCTTTTACTAATTCAGTCATGTAAATAGAACATGATGGAATACCCATGCCATGACCCATAACTGAAATCTTACGGCCTTTATAAGTCCCGGTAAAACCATACATATTACGTACATCGCACACTTGAACTACATCGTCTAAAAAAGTTTCAGCAATATATTTTGCACGGATTGGGTCTCCAGGCATCAGTACTACGTCTGCAAAATCACCCATTTCAGCATTAATATGTGGAGTAGCCATAAGTTTATATCCTTTCTTTTAACTTTAAATAGAAAAAAGCAGCAGAGCGAACTCTACTGCTTATTATTTTTTATAGGAAAGATTTTCCATATTCCATATCAGAGGTTTCAAAGTACTCTGCTAAGGTTTGACCAATATCTGCAAATGTATCACGACGGCCTAATGAACCTGCTGGTACTTTATGACCATAAACAAGAACAGGAATATGCTCACGTGTATGATCAGTTCCCGGCCATGTTGGATCACAACCGTGATCCGCTGTTAGAATAAGAAGATCATCTTCTTTTAGCATATCCATGATCTCAGGAAGACGACCATCAAAATATTCTAACGCTGCAGCATAGCCAGCAACATCACGACGGTGGCCATACGCTGAATCGAAATCGACAAAGTTAGTAAATACGATAGTGTTATCACCTGCTGTTCCAATCGCATCTTTAGTCGCATCAAACAGTGCAGGAATACCTGTCGCTTTGGTTTTTTGAGTAATACCACAACCTGCGTAAATATCAGAGATTTTACCAATTGAATGCACTTGGCCATTCTTCTCTTCAACTAATTTTTGCAGTACAGTCGTTGCCGGTGGCTCTAGCGATAAATCACGACGATTACCAGTACGCTCAAATTTACCTTTGCCTTCACCAATGAATGGACGCGCAATTACACGGCCAATATTGTAATCAGCAAGCTCTTCACGAGCAATCTGACAAAGCGTTAGCAAATTATCTAAACCAAATGTCTCTTCATGACAGGCAATTTGGAATACTGAATCGGCAGAGGTATAGAAAATAGGCATGCCTGTTTTCATGTGATCTTCGCCCAAATCATCAAGTACTTGAGTTCCTGATGCATGGCAGTTACCTAGGTAACCAGAAAGATTTGCACGAGCAAGAATGCGATCAGTCAGTTCTTTAGGGAAGCTGTTTGTTTTATCAGAAAAGTAACCCCAATCAAACAATACTGGAACACCGGCGATTTCCCAGTGACCTGAAGGCGTATCTTTACCTGAAGACAATTCAGCCGCATGGCCGTAAGCACCAATGATCTCTGCGTTCGTATCTAAACCTGCTGCAAATTGACCTGTTGATTCTTTACCCGCCATAGCTAAACCAAGCTTAGAAAGGTTTGGAAGAGTTAAAGGTCCTTGACGATTACTGTTGTCAGCTAGGCCTTTATCACACTGCTCAGCAATATGACCCATAGTATCTGAACCTACATCGCCAAATTTTTCAGCGTCGCCTGCGGCACCAATACCAAATGAATCTAGTACTAAAATTATTGCACGTTTCATGTTTTCTTCCTTACACATCTTCAGGGCGAATTTTGCGATAAACTTCCGGAGTCATTTCTGGTTGTTCATCACTAATCACGATTGCTGCTTTTACAGCATCCGCGGCTTGTTGCCATTGTTCTTCATTACGCGCATGAATCATCGCTAATGGTTGTTCTGTATCTGCTGTTTGACCAAGGCGGATCATATCACTTAGGCCAACCGCATAATCAATAGTATCGGTTGCAACACGACGACCACCGCCCATGCCTACAACTGCCATACCTAAATCACGAGTATCCATCGCATTAACAAAACCGGCTTTATCTGCGAATACAGGTTTAATAATTTGTGCGCTTTCTAAATGGTTATCGTAATTTTCAATAATGTCACTCGGACCACCAAGTCCAAACACCATTTTACCAAAGCATTCTGCTGCTTTGCCATTATCTAATACCGTTTGTAATTTAGCTCGAGCTTCTTTTTCATCTTTTGCTAAATTAGCAATTACTAGCATCTCTGCACATAATGCCATCGTTACTTCGTATAAACGAGGATTACGATATTCACCCGTTAAGAAACGAATCGCTTCACGTACTTCTAATGCATTACCGGCTGTAGAGGCCAATACTTGGTTCATATCAGTAAGCAGTGCCGTTATTTTAGTGCCTGCACCATTTGCTACTGCTACGATAGATTTCGCAAGCTCTTCTGATGCTTCGTAAGTTGGCATGAATGCACCAGACCCTACTTTAACATCCATCACTAATGAATCTAAACCAGCAGCTAATTTCTTAGATAGAATAGATGCGGTAATCAATGAGATGTTATCAACGGTTGCCGTTACATCACGAGTGGCATACACACGTTTATCAGCTGGCGCTAAATCACCGGTTTGACCAATAATCGCCACACCCGCTTCTTTGGTTACTTTTCCAAAAATCTCATTGCTTGGCATAATATTGTAACCAGCAATTGATTCTAGTTTATCCAATGTACCGCCAGTGTGACCTAAGCCACGACCAGAGATCATTGGAACATAGCCACCACACGCAGCGACCATAGGACCAAGCATTAATGAAGTCACGTCACCAACGCCACCTGTTGAATGTTTATCAACAATAGGTCCGTCAAAGTTCATGTGGCTCCAATCAATCACCATTCCTGAATCACGCATTGCACAGGTTAATGCGATACGTTCAGGCATTGTCATTTCATTAAAATAAATCGCCATAGCAAACGCTGCGATTTGTCCTTCAGACACGGTATTCTTTGCAACTCCTTGAATAAAGAAGTTAATTTCTTCTGCTGTTAGTACTTTATTGTCACGTTTTCTGCGAATAATCTCTTGTGGTAGATACATTAGTGCCTCCCCAATCTTGGTTGGGTAATTTATATAGGTAGGGTTGAGGTAGATGAGACGGTAATGCCTCACCTAAGTCGATTTATTTTTTAGCTATAAATCAAGTAACGAGAAACTAGTAAGCAGTTGGATCTGCTGTTTCTTCTGTTACTTCTAATGTATTTAAAAGATTCGTTAGTAGGCTTGAAGCACCAAAACGGTAATGCATGTTATCAGCCCAATCACCACCTAAAATATCATCAGCCATTGCTAGGTATGCTTGTGCATCTTCAGCAGTACGAACGCCGCCAGCAGGCTTAAAGCCAACTGTTTTAGCTACGCCCATATCACGAATTACTTCTAGCATCATGCGTGCGTATTCAGGTGTTGCGTTAACTGGCACTTTGCCTGTTGATGTTTTAATGAAATTAGCACCGGCTTCAATACAGATTTGAGAGGCTTTTTTGATCAATGCTTCTTCTTTTAGCTCACCCGTTTCGATGATTACTTTAAGCAGAACATCACCACACGCTTCTTTACACTGTTTAACCAGTTCAAAACCAACTGTGTCGTCACCAGCAATCAATGCACGGTATGGGAATACCACATCAACTTCATCTGCGCCGTAAGCAACAGCGGCTTTCGTTTCAGCAACAGCGATAGCAATATCGTCATTTCCATGAGGGAAGTTAGTTACTGTTGCAATGCGTACTTCTGGTGTGCCTTGCTCGCGCAGCGTTTTCTTAGCGATTGGAACGAAACGTGGGTAAATACAAACAGCTGCTGTATTACCTACTGCTGTTTTCGCGTTCTTACATAATGCGATTACCGCTTCATCTGTATCGTTATCGTTAAGCGTCGTTAGATCCATTAATTTTAATGCACGTAGTGCCGCTGCTTTTAAATCGCTCATTGTTATCTCCAAAATAGAATAAATTCTTTGATAGTTTTGCTGTTCATATATTTAAGTTCAACAGCAAATGAGCGGACTTGATTCCCTGAAGACTTGAGCGCATAACGCCCAATCAATATCCATTTTGCCGCCAGTACTTACTCATGAAATGAATAAATACCGCTCTAACATCTCATCATGAGACGCCGTTGAAACATGGTTCATTTTACCAATACTTCTTTAGTGTCACTAGTGAAACCATGTTTCCGTATAAAGACACAGAGATTATGAAAAGAAACGTTCAATAATCCATTGATACCCCACAGCGCCAAGATAAACACCGACGATACCCATAACGCCAGATAATACTGGAGGTGCCGGAATTGGTAATTTAATTGCTGAAAAAACAACACCAACAATCAAACCAGCAAAGACTGATAACAAAACTTCATTCAACATAATCCACTCTCAAGTTACTTTTTGTGTATGCATTAAATGTAGTTTAGTTTTCAAACTCTAACAGTCTTTCTCCTTGCTATGGGTCTCATTATATCAAGATTAACCCAAGGGAATGTTTCTAGCTGGTAACGCAATCGTTTTGCATCTCAAACTTTTTGCATAAAAAATGTGAAATGCATTTATTCCCACATCACTAATTTTAATTTAATAACAAGCATAAAAAAACCCGCAATAAATGCGGGTTTTTACTATCTAACTTAGTCTATAACGATTATAGAGATAAGAATAGACCTGCGATTGTTGCAGACATTAAGTTTGATAATGTACCAGCAGCAACAGCTTTCATACCCATCTTAGCGATGTCATGACGACGTTCAGGAGCAAGACTACCTAAACCACCAAGTAAGATTGCTACAGAAGAAAGGTTAGCAAAACCACATAGTGCGAATGAAATGATTGCTTTCGTCTTCTCAGATATTTCAACGCCAGTTTGTGCAACTAACATGCCGCCATCAGCAACGTCTTTTAGGTAAGGTGCAAAGTTTAAGTAAGCAACGAATTCGTTAACTACTAATTTTTGACCTAAGAACGAACCTGCAACTGTCGCTTCTTCCCACGGCACACCGATTAAGAAAGCAACTGGCGCAAATACGTAACCAAGAATAAGCTCTAGCGTAATTTCTGGCATACCGAACCAACCACCAACGCCACCTAGGATACCGTTGATTAGCGCGATTAGACCGATGAAAGCAAGAAGCATTGCACCTACGTTTAACGCAAGTTGCATACCTGTTGCAGCACCTGCAGCAGCAGCATCGATTACGTTAGCTGGTTTGTCATCGCCTTTTTGCTCTAAAGCATCAAATTGATCAACAGGCGTTTCTGTTTCTGGTTTCATGATTTTAGCAAACAGAAGGCCACCAGGTGCAGCCATGAATGATGCCGCGATTAAGTACTCTAGAGGAACGCCCATAGAAGCATAACCAGCAAGTACACCACCAGCAACAGAAGCTAGACCACCACACATTACTGCAAACAATTCAGATTGAGTCATTTTTGGAATGAATGGACGAACTACTAGAGGCGCTTCTGTTTGACCTACGAAAATATTCGCAGTAGCAGATAGAGATTCCGCACGAGAAGTGCCTAGTGCTTTTTGAAGAGCTCCCCCTAAGAAGTTGATAACTACTTGCATGATACCTAAGTAGTAAAGAACCGCTGTTAGTGAAGCGAAGAATACGATGACAGGAAGAACACGCAGTGCGAAGATGAAACCGCCGCCGCCAAATAATTCAAACATTTTACCCGATACTAGGCCACCGAATAAGAATTCGATACCAGTGTTACCGTAGTTTATTACATTAGCAACCGCTTCAGATGCACCTAAAAGTACATCACGCCCCACTTGTACATAAAGTATGAATGCACCCAAAAGAAATTGAATGGCAAAAGCGCCACCGACAGTACGTAGATTGATTGCTTTGCGGTTATCAGATAGAAGTACTGCAAAAGCAAGCAGTGCTACAATCCCAACCAAGCTCATTAACAGGCTCATAGTTAAAAGTTTCCCTAAAATTGATTGTTGGCGTGTTTCAAATTAGCGGGGGCGATTATACTCACTGAAGCACCTATAAAGTAATGCTGTTGTCACATATTCGCAGCTGATACATGCTTTGTTTATTCATAATTGTGATCATTATCACTAAGGGGTTTCTAAATAATCATCAATTACACCTAAAGAAATGACTAATAACTCAAATCCCAAATAAAGAGGTGGTATTTTTATAAACAGTTTCCGAAATCGTTTGCATTGACTCTTTTCTAATCAAAGCCAAGTATTCGCATACTTTTCGTACTTTATCTGGCGTATTTTTTTGCCCTTGAAAGCCAAACAATGGCATGTCTGGTGCGTCGGTTTCTAATAAAATTTTATCTAAAGGCAATTGTGAAACCACCATTTTGGTCTTCTTAGCTCTTTCGTAACTGATCACGCCGCCGACACCAATATAGAAACCTAATTCAATAAATTGATTCGCCTGCTGCAAGCTGCCACTGAAACCATGAATAACCCCGCCTTTTTCTAACTTTATTTCTCGTAGTCTCTTTAAAACATGATCGTGACTTTTTCGACTGTGAATAATTAAAGGAAGTTGATACTGCTTAGCAAGTAAACACTGTTCTCGAAACACATAAATTTGGGCATCCCTATCACAGTCAGGATCCCAGAAATCTAAGCCGCACTCACCAATAGCAACACATTTATCTCGGTGCTCTTGCAAGGATTGCTTTAAAAGATCAATCTCATTCTGATAATCATCAGAGATAAATAGAGGATGAATACCCAACGCATAATAAATTGATGAATGTTGTTGTGATAACGACACAACCCTAGCCCAATTCGATTTATTTACACTAGGGACAATAAATTTAGTTACGCCTTTCTCTTGAGCTTTTTGCAGGTAATAAGATTCATTGCCAGCAAATGGTAAGAAATCTAAATGACAATGAGAGTCGATAAATTCAACAGACATTACTCATCCTCTTTCTTATATGGCACACAACTGCGCTTATTCTCTGGTGTTAAACCAAGAGACTCGCACCATGCGTCATATTTTTTAATCCATTGCTTAATTATTTTCCACATAAGTAAACTTTAACTCTATTACTAAAACATCCATTAATTAAACTATAGATACAAAAACGGAGTCTATTAAGACTCCGTTTCATTTATTTGATACACAGCTAATTAGTGCTCACGTGTTGCTCTGAACTGAACTTCAGGGAAACGCTCAGACGCTAAGTTCAAATTAACCATTGTCGGTGCAATATACGTTAAGTTATTGCCACCATCTAACGCTAGGTTAGTTTGGTTTTTACGTTGGAAGTCATCCATGATTTTGCCATCAGTACACTCAACCCAACGAGCGGTTGCAACACTGATACCTTCATAGATTGCTTCTACGTTATATTCAGATTTCAAACGAGAGACAACCACATCAAACTGAAGTACACCAACCGCACCAACGATCAAATCATTGTTTTGCAGTGGACGGAATACTTGTACCGCGCCTTCTTCAGAAAGTTGCACAAGACCTTTAAGCAGTTGCTTTTGCTTTAGTGGATCTTTAAGGCGAATACGACGAAATAGCTCAGGAGCAAAATTAGGGATACCTGAGAATTTTAAGCTCTCACCTTGCGTAAACGTATCACCAATTTGGATCGTACCGTGGTTATGCAAACCAATGATGTCACCCGCATACGCAGTTTCTGCACGAGCACGATCACCAGCCATAAAGGTTACTGCATCAGAAATACTGACGTTCTTACCTGTACGTACATGGTTCATTTTCATGCTTTGAGTATAAGTACCTGAAACAATACGCATGAAAGCAATACGGTCACGGTGCTTAGGATCCATGTTTGCTTGGATCTTAAATACAAAGCCTGAGAATTTATCTTCTGTTGCTTCAACTGGACGTTCTACAGCTTCACGTGTTTGTGGTGCTGGAGCCCACTCAGTTAAACCTTCTAGCATATGGTCAACACCAAAGTTACCTAGTGCAGTACCAAAGTAAACAGGTGTTAACTCACCAACAAGGAAAAGTTCAAGATCAAATTCAGGGCAAGCACCCATCACTAACTCTAACTCTTCACGTACGCTTGCAGCCAATTCGGCACCAACCGCTACATCTAACTCAGGGTTATCAAGACCTTTAATAGTACGAACTTCTTGAATTTCATGGCCATGGCCTGATTCATATAAGATCGTTTCATCACGGTGAATGTGATAAACACCTTTAAACTCTTTACCACAACCTATAGGCCATGAAATAGGAGCACACGCCATTCCTAGCTCGCTTTCTACTTCATCAAGTACTTCCATTGGATCTCGTACTTCACGGTCTAATTTGTTCATAAAGGTAACGATAGGCGTATCACGTAAACGTGTTACTTCCATTAGCTTACGAGTACGGTCTTCGACACCTTTAGCTGCATCAATAACCATTAAACATGAATCTACCGCTGTTAATGTACGGTAAGTATCTTCAGAGAAATCTTCGTGTCCAGGAGTATCAAGAAGGTTAACTAGGCACCCGTTAAATGGAAATTGCATCACCGACGTAGTTACCGAGATACCACGTTCTTTTTCCATTTCCATCCAGTCTGATTTTGCGTGCTGGTTTGAACCACGACCTTTTACCGTACCCGCTTTTTGAATCGCGTTTCCGAATAATAATACTTTTTCAGTAATGGTTGTTTTACCCGCATCCGGGTGAGAAATGATGGCAAACGTTCTGCGTTTACCCACTTCTTGTAAAAAAGACATAAGCGTTGATAATCCTGTAAGATTTCAGAAAGGATGTAATTAGGCGAGATTATACTCAAAGACGTTCATTATCTAAAGCGCCGAATTAAAAGAATATATAACTCATGATAATGGCGTCTTCCTTACCATTAGCTGTTGGGTAGTAATCGTGGCGTCGAGTCACTTCATTAAACCCTTCAGATTCATACAAAGAAATCGCTTTTACGTTACTTTCGCGTACCTCAAGCCAAGCAGATTCTGCATTTTGCTCCATACACATATCTATAAAAAACTCAGTCAATTTACGACCAAATCCTTTTCTTTGATATGCAGGATCAATAGCAATATTAAGTAAAGTAACCTCTCCCACCACGTTTTGAGCATAAAAATAGCCCACAACTTGATCGTTTTCTAACATCACTCGATGTTGTGCACAACGACTATTTAGATCTCGAATCATCGATTCTGCCCAAGGGTGCGAATGTGCTGCTCTTTCAATTCGCCAAATATCATCTAGATGAGAATCAGAAATGCATTGAATATTAATGGTCATAAGAACAAATTTGTCGCCATAAATCGCGTCGTGATTGAGCATTGGTGTGCATATCAAATAAAGGAGGTGAGCTTAATGTTTGCACGCCTTCTAACTCAGTAATAGGGACACCTGAAAACCAACACCATTTTAGATGGTGTTCAGCTACATATTCTAACGACTCAGAAGGAAGAAATAACGCCTGCTCTGGTAAGAGTTTCATACTCGCAAGAACTTTACCAAATAGGAAAGCATCACGCTCAGTAGGAACAGAAGAAGCGATAAATAATAACTGACAAGTTTCAGACAATGATATTGTGCTGTTTTTTAATGCTGCGAAATATTCAGTTTGTCTGACTTGCCAAACAGAAATATCCATTTCATTTAAAAACTGTAACACTTGTTTTGGCATCTCAATTCACCTGTCAATTTAAGGGTTGGGATATTAGCAATATTCTAGAACGGATGCCACTTGAAGTGTCTTAAATAATAAACAGTTCGTTGATTTTACACCCACCTGACTTTGGCATGTATTCATCTTATAGACTCTTCAGCCCTTTTGATTTTAGGCTATCTATATAGATGAAAAAAAAACTACTTACAGTTGCTGGTATTTGTTCATTACTGGCACTTCTATTACTGGTCTTGCTCATTAATGTTATGTCGTTAAATTCTGCTTATGCTAGTGAAAATGAATGGGTTTTAATTAGCGATAAAGTGGTTAATTTTGAACAAGAAACAGATACCGTCGAACCAATTGCTTTTATTAGTCAAAGAGCATTTTCGAAAATAAAAATAAAATGTATTCAAGGTACTGTAAATATTAAAAGTATGAACGTCACAATGAGTGATGGTTCAAATAAAAAACTAAAAACAGTAGGTAATTTGACGAAAGGAATGTCAACAAGAGCCTATACACTTCCAAGCTCAGACACCGCAAAGTTTGACCGACTAGAGCTAGAGTATAAAAGTTGGGGTAATCTTACTTTAAATGCAGCAGGAGTCGTCAAAAAAGCAAAAATAGAAGTTTTGGGATTAAAACGATAGTTTAAAAATGATGCTCATTATTGAAATGAGCATTTTATTAATACGTTACAATAAATCAAATTCAGGACAATATTCAATAAGACCTGCTTTTCCTTCAAGAAATTCAGGAGAGCACGCTTTTATCATAAATGCACCTTCAGGTGCTTCCCACTTGCACTTCATATTGTATTTATTCGCAGATTCAAAACCAAAGCGATGGTAATAAGCGGGGTCACCTAATACTACCGATACTGGATAACCAAGCTCCGCTAGGGTTTCTAATCCTTCATTCACTAAAGACTGAGCTATACCTTGTTTCTCAAATTCTTTTTTTACACACAAAGGCGCAAGCCCTTGCCAATTAAAATCATCACCGTTAAGCGTTACTGGGCTAAAAAGGCAATGGCCAATCACTTCACCGTCATCGGTACACGCAACTAACGACAATGTTAAATGACTATTTTCACGTAAAGACATCACTAACTGAGCTTCTGCTTCAGTCTCAAATGTCTCACGAACCAATCGATCAATCGTTAAAATATCCGCAGGAGCTTCAGTTCTAATAAGCATTTATCGTCTCTTTCGCTTCAGGCTTTTGCAAACCTTGTTGGACAAAATTAGCCAACGTCATTAATGCTTGGTTTAAAGGTTTTGGTAATGAATCAAGATCAACACTGTCCATTAAGTTTTTCACTTCAAGCCCAAGCTCTGTATCACCTTCAATTTTTAGGCGTCGTTGAAAAAACAAAGTGTCAGGATCTTCTTTACGGCCAGCAATTAAAATTAAATCATTCAGCGGACCACTAAAGCTAACATCTTCTTTTTCAGCTTTATTGGAGACTATCAGTTTTTCATCTTGATAACTGATAAACCAGTGCAATTCGAGATCAAGAATTGAAACTTTTAACCACTTATCTTCCAAAAATTCAAAATCACCATCTTCAAGTGCTTCGTGAAAGACTTGTTTTAATCCTTCGAGTAATACCTTTTGTTGCATTGAAACAGGAACTAATTTTGCAGGTACTTTGAGAACTGATGCTGCATTTTCTACTAGTTTTGAACGAATTTGATTCATCACGCTTAATTTCCATTACATTTGATCGATAACTTTATGCAGTATAAATTGATTGACGGATATCTAACCTGTTTCTTATCAAAAAAACACTTATTACAATTTAAGGTGGAAAATAGGGATCCATTCAATGTATATTTTGCTGTTGAAATTATAAATACTAATAATCAGTACTGATTCTGGAAGTTATTTGTCTTCTTTACTAAAAAGCGGTAACACTATGTCACTTTCTCAAATACAACATTGGCTTCCTTTGCTAACAGATAACAGTCCATTTCTGTTTGCTATTTTGGACACGGACCATAACTACGTTACCGTTAATAATCGTTACTGTGAGATCAGTGGATTAAACCGGGAAGAATTATGTGGACGCTCTGACTCTGAGGTTTTAGGCGCACATTTTTATGCCTCTCTCAGACCTTATTATTGCCGAGCCTTAAATGGTGAAAAAATTGAAGCTGAAATCACGTTAGACGACCATCGTTTTGATACCAGTCTTCATTTTAGTTTGTTCCCAATAGAGCAAGACAATAACACTTACATTGTCTTTCATGCCGTAGATACCTCTGAGCGCCAACAATTACTTAATTCTTTAAAAGAAAGTGAATCAAAATACCAAAAATTAACAGAGCTTCTTAATGATTCTATCTTTTTAATTGAAGGCGACATCATTGTTTCTGCTAATACTGCATCAGCAAAGATGCTTGGTTTTAATAAACCAGCCGAATTTATTGGCGAAAGTATTGAACAACTATTAATTTCAAGTAACAAAACCCAATCTCTATCTGAAGTCATTGCTAATTTAGCCTCAGAACAACAACTCACAGTAAGAACGACTGTCAATTGTGGCATTCAAGCTGAGTTACTCTTAACCGTTGAAAAAACACTTATTTTAGGCAGTCCTGCTCACCTTGTTATTTTAAAAGAACATAAGAAACAACTTGCAACAACCAATCAAATGGCAGTTTCTCAAGTTGATTTACTGACAGGGATATATAACCGACACGGCTTTACTCATGTCATAGAAAAGATGATTAAAGAAAACATTCCTTTTTTCATGCTCTACTTAGACATTGATAACTTCAAGAATATTAATGATTCTTTAGGCCACCACATCGGCGATCGTGTATTAAAAGAGATCTCGACTCGTCTACAAAAGCTATTACCAAAACACGCCATTGTTGGGCATTTAGGTGGCGATGAATTTGGCATCCTATTTCCAAAGCCTGAACATAACCAAATTCTTGACCAACTCTCAGACAAAATCATCAAGTTAATCAATCAACCTTTTGACTTAGTTCACTTCTCTAAACGATTAGCTTGCTCTATTGGTAGCGTTCAATACCCTATTGATGGGACTGATGCTCGTAGCTTATTACAAAACGCTGATACCGCTATGTATGAAGCAAAAGATCGTGGCCGAAACCGTTTGATTAAATTCCACGACCAAATGAACAAAGAAGCAAGAATGCGATTATGGCTAGAGATCGAACTTCAAAAGGCATTGCAAAATAATGGATTAGAAGTGTGGTACCAACCAAAAGTCAGTGCCCGTGATTTTAGAATTAATGGCGCAGAAGCGCTTGTTCGATGGAAACATCCTGTAGAGGGTTACATCAGCCCTGCTCGCTTTATCCCTGTAGCTGAGCGCTCTGGTTTAATTGAAACCTTAGGCAAAGTGGTAATGCGTGAAGTTTTCCAAACAGTAAAAGAATGGAAAATTCAAGGGATCTTGCCTGGCCGAATCGCGATTAATTTATCTCCAGCACAATTCGGTAACCCTCAATTAATTGAATACATGGAACGGCTACTAAAAACAACTCAAGTAGACCCTAATTGCATCACTTTAGAGCTGACAGAAAGTGCCGTAATGAGCGATGGTGAACACGCGATTCAAATGCTTGATGCAATTAAGAAATTAGGTTTTACACTCTCTATCGATGATTTCGGTACTGGCTATTCTTCATTAGCCTATCTTGCTCGTTTCCCACTTGATGAATTAAAAATTGATCGTGGCTTCATTAGTGAAATTGACACATTACCGAAACAAATTACCATTATAGAAAATGTCATAAACTTAGGTAAAAACCTAAACATGGATATCGTTGCAGAAGGTGTTGAAACAAGACAACAAGCAATGCTTCTCTCTAGTTTAAACTGTGATTCCATTCAAGGATTCCACTTCTACAAACCTCAACCGAAACATGAGATTGAATCGTTATTAGTACAAAATAAACGTTCAAGATAATCAAATAATAGAGGGGTTAATACCTAGAATTAAACTACTTCTTTCTAGGTATTACAGCCTCTTAAATAGCAATAATTAGCATTTACCCCTACTCAACTACAACTCTTTATTTAAGTAACAAAACAACTAAAAACCTGCCTTAAATCAAGTTTCAAAATTATCTTATCATTATCATAGAGCATCAGATTTTTGTAACTAGGTATTCTTATGGAACTCCTCTGCCCAGCCGGTAACTTACCTGCTCTAAAAACCGCGATAGATTGCGGTGCCGATGCCGTTTATATCGGTTTTAAAGACGATACAAATGCTCGCCATTTTGCAGGCTTAAACTTTACAGGTAAAAAACTTGAAAAGGCAGTGCAATATGTTCATGACAACAATAAACATATTCATGTTGCGTTGAATACCTTCGCCCATCCTGATGGCTTTAACCGTTGGACCAAAGCTGTTGATAATGCGGCGGCAATGGGTATTGATGCATTAATCATCTCAGACATTGGGGTTCTAGAGTACGCGGCAAACACTTATCCAGATTTAGAACTACACTTATCAGTTCAAGCTTCTGCGACTAACGTTGCCGCGATTGATTTCTATAAAAAGAATTTCAATATTAAACGAGTTGTATTGCCTCGTGTATTATCGATTCACCAAGTCAAACAACTATCTCGTAATTTAACTTCTGATGTGGATCTTGAAGTATTTGCCTTTGGTAGCCTATGTATTATGTCTGAGGGACGTTGTTACTTATCATCATACATGACTGGCGAGTCACCAAATACAGTAGGGGCTTGCTCTCCAGCTAAATACGTTCGCTGGCAAGAAACAGAAAATGGCCTAGAGTCTCGCTTAAACAACATTCTTATTGACCGCTACGGCGAAGGTGAAAACGCGGGTTACCCAACGCTTTGTAAAGGCCGTTTCGATGTAGAAGGAAAAACGTTCCATGCATTAGAAGAGCCTACGAGTTTAAATACCCTATCTCTTGTTCCTGAATTATTTTCCGCTAATGTGGCGTCAGTGAAAATTGAAGGTCGTCAACGTAGCCCCGCATACGTAGAACAAGTAACTAAAACTTGGCGAGCGGCCATTGACCGTTATAAAGCAAACCCTGAAGGCTACACTGTAGAACCTAAGTGGGATGCAACATTAGCAAACGTATCAGAAGGGACTCAAACGACCCTTGGTGCTTATCATAAGAAGTGGCAATAGGAGAAAGTTATGAAGTACGCATTAGGTCCACTCTTATATTTTTGGTCTAAAGAAAACATTGAATCTTTTTATCAAAAAGCGATAAACAGCGAAACTGACATTATTTATTTGGGCGAAAGTGTTTGTTCAAAGCGTCGTGAAATGAAGCCTAAAGATTGGTTTTCAATTGCTAAAGATATTTCTGAATCGGGAAAACAAGTTGTACTTTCTACGATGGCGCTGTTAGAGGCCCCTAGTGAAGTCAGCGCAATGAAAAAATACATTGATAACGGTGACTTCATTATTGAAGCTAACGATGTATCTGCGATTCAATTGGCTTCAGAAAGTAAAGTTCCTTTTGTCGTCGGTCCCGCAGTTAACTGTTACAACGCTCAAACGCTCAATTTATTTTTAAAACAGGGTATGACTCGTTGGTGTATGCCCGTTGAGTTATCTCGTGAGTGGCTACAGAATGTTCTACTTCAATGCGATGATTTAGGCATTAAGGGAAAATTTGAAACTGAAGTATTCAGTTATGGCTATCTGCCATTAGCCTATTCTGCTCGATGCTTTACTGCTAGAGCTGAAAATAAACCAAAAGATGAATGCGAGACTTGTTGTATCAAATACCCTAATGGTATTACGGTTAACAGCCAAGAAGGACAAGAAGTCTTTACATTAAACGGAATTCAAACTCAATCAGGCTACTGCTATAACTTAATCAATGACTTACCAAGCATGAATGAACTAGTTGATGTGGTTCGTTTAAGCCCATTAAGCGTTGAAACATTCAGTGAAGTCTCTAAGTTTAAAGCTAATGAAGCCGGTACTGAAAAATTTGCATTAAAAGATGCACGTCAATGCAATGGCTATTGGCACAACATTGCTGGGTTAGATGTTCAAATTTAATTCATATGTACTGTAAATAAAAAAGCCCTTACTTACTTTAAGTCAGGGCTTTTGATTCAAAAAATAATCTCTATTTATTCGCTTAGCGCTTCTTCTTTTAACGCTTCTTTTTCAATACCTTCAGATACAGCAGTTTCTTTAGCTTCTAATGCTTGCTGCTCTTTTATTTTCTGTTCTTGTAATTCACGTAATGATTGATAGATCTTTCCTAATTCAACAAACGAATAGCGATGCTCAACAAATTCATAGACGTTACCTGCCATTGCTAATTTATACAGAGCAATTGCACTTGGGTAATCACCATCATGCTGGTAGCCTTTCGCTAAATAAAAATAGCCTTCGGTTAATTTCTGAGCTAACTCCACGTTATTACGAGTCGTGGTTAGTAGCTTATTAAAAAACTCATCTTCAGTTGTCTCTTTTAGAATCAGGCCAACAAGATCCCACCCAAAATCATCATCTGTACGTTGTTGATATTGAACTTTGAATTCTTCCGTTGCCGCTAATGGGTCAACTTCAAGGCCAATCCAATATAACCAAATCGCACGATAAGGGTCTGTGGGTGCATCATTATAATGCTTTCTTGCTATCTCATACGCTTGGTCATAACGTTCACCATAATAAAGAGCAATCGCTAAATTTCGCTCTGCAAATTGATTACTAGGATCAAGTTCTAATGCTGAATCTAACGCTTCATAAGCCCCATCAAAATCAGTATTCTGCGTGTAATACACACCCAAAATATTAAATACATCACTTTGATCTGGCTTCAAGTTTAAAGATTGAGTGAAATCAACACGAGCTAAATCACGTAATCCCAGACTGTCATTAATTAACCCGCGTTCATAAAACATTTTAGCTCGGGTAATATCATCAATATCTGGACGCAGTAATAGTTGCTCCAAACGAGAGAGTTGTATCTCCTGTTGAATACTTGCTTGCAAAGGTACCGCCATTGGAGGGGAAACCCATCCAGAAGTGTTACTTGTTGATGCACAACCTGATAACACCATAACTACGCCAACTAAGGCTACTCGAATCCAATTCATTCATTTTCTCCTATGATAAGCTGACTTCTTCTAACTGCAGTTAAAAGAAAAGGGAGCATTTCTGCTCCCTTTATAACACGCTTTATATTAAAAGACTGTAATCAATCAGATTATTCTGCGTCTTTTACTTCAGCTGCAGCTGCTGGGTTTAACTCAGCATTTGCTTCTTTGATACTTAGACGAATACGGCCTTGACGGTCGATTTCTAGTACTTTAGTTTTCACTTCTTGACCAACTTGTAGGTGGTCAGCTACTTTCTCGATGCGCTCTTCTGCGATTTGAGAGATGTGTACTAGACCTTCTTTAGGACCAAGAACCGTTACGAATGCACCGAAATCAACGATACGCATAACTTTACCAGTGTAGATCTTACCCACTTCAACTTCAGCAGTAATTTCTTCGATACGACGGATAGCTTCTTGTGCAGCAGCACCTTCAGTCGCAGCGATTTTGATAGTACCATCGTCTTCGATTTCGATAGTTGTACCTGTCTCTTCACAAAGAGCACGGATAACTGCACCACCTTTACCGATAACATCTTTGATCTTATCAGAGCTGATTTTCATTGTGTGGATACGTGGAGCGAACTCAGAGATATCTTCACGAGCACCAGAGATTGCTTCGTCCATAACAGTAAGGATGTGCTTACGCGCGCCTTGTGCTTGGTTTAGAGCGATCTGCATGATCTCTTTAGTGATACCTTCGATTTTGATGTCCATTTGAAGAGCAGTAATACCTTCGTTAGTACCCGCTACTTTAAAGTCCATATCACCTAGGTGATCTTCGTCGCCAAGGATGTCAGAAAGAACAACGAAATCGTCGCCTTCTTTAACAAGACCCATTGCGATACCAGCAACAGACGCTTTAATTGGAACACCCGCATCCATAAGAGCTAGAGATGTACCACATACAGAAGCCATTGAAGATGAACCGTTAGATTCAGTGATTTCCGATACTACACGTACTGTGTATGGGAATTCTTCAACAGAAGGCATAACCGCTTGGATACCACGTTTAGCTAGTTTACCGTGACCGATTTCACGACGCTTAGGAGAACCAACAAAGCCAGTCTCACCTACACAGTATGGAGGGAAGTTGTAGTGTAGAAGGAAGTGATCTTTCTTCTCACCCATTAGGCTATCGATGATTTGTGCATCACGTTGTGTACCAAGCGTTGCAGTAACAAGTGCTTGAGTTTCACCACGAGTGAATAGAGAAGAACCGTGTGTACGCGGAAGAACACCTGTACGTACGTCTAGCGCACGAACCATGTCTTTTTCACGACCATCGATACGTGGGTGACCAGCAATTATGCGGCTACGTACAACGTTTTTCTCTAGAGAACCAAGCATGCCGCGGATTTCGCGCTCGTCTAGTTCTTCATTTTGAGCTAAAAGTGCTTCAACAGCTTCGTTTTTAATTACGCCAACTTGCTCGTAACGCGCCATTTTTTCAGTAATTTGGTACGCTTCAGAAAGACGAGTTTCTGCAAGCTCAGCAACTTGTGCTTTAAGCTCTGCGTTTACTTCTGGAGCAGTCCAATCCCAAGCAGGAGTAGCTACTTCAGCAGCGAATTCGTTGATTGCTTTAATTACTACTTGTTGTTGGTCGTGACCAAATACAACAGCAGAAAGCATTTCTTCTTCAGATAGGTTGTCAGCTTCTGACTCAACCATTAATACTGCGCCTTCTGTACCAGACACAACTAGGTCTAGTTTAGAGTTTTCAAGCTCAGTGTTTGATGGGTTAAGAACTAGCTCACCATTGATGTGACCAACACGTGCAGCACCGATAGGACCATTAAATGGTACACCAGCGATAGAAAGTGCAGCAGATGTTGCGATCATTGTGATCATGTCTGGGTTTACGTCAGGGTTGATAGAAACAACCGTAGCGATAACTTGAACTTCGTTTTTAAACGCACTTGGGAAAAGTGGACGAATTGGACGGTCGATTAGACGAGCCGTTAGTGTTTCGCCTTCAGAAGGACGACCTTCACGCTTGAAGAAACCACCAGGAATTTTACCAGCAGCGTAAGTACGCTCTTGGTAGTTAACTGTTAATGGGAAGAAATCTTGACCCGGTACTGCGTCTTTTTTAGCAACAACAGAAACGAATACTGAAGTATCGTCCATGCTTGCCATAACAGCTGCAGTTGCTTGACGTGCCATTACGCCCGTCTCAAGAGTTACGGTGTGGTTACCGTACTGGAATGATTTTACGACTGGATTCGCGAACATTATTTTTCCTTCATTCTTAATAACCAAACCATTTCTGGCTGAAATTAAGAAAATTTAAGTGATAATTCAATCTATTACCAATCGCGACTAGTACAAATTTACTTAAAAAAGATAACTTGTAATAGTCGCGACCTAGTGGCCGACTTCGGTGACTGTAATAGATGAACAAAATTATAGAGTTAAAAACGCACACAGCGATTTCAACGGCAATAGTATACCCCAATTAAGGCAATATGCGAGGTTCAGAAATGAAAAAGGAGAATTGCAGGCACAAAAAAAGGAGCGATAAACGCTCCTTTTTGTCAAACTGTCTTTACAAACATCGCAATTAGCGACGTAGGCCTAGACGTTTGATTAGATTTTGGTAACGCTCGCTGTTTTTACCTTTTAGGTAATCAAGAAGCTTACGACGGCTAGAAACCATACGTAATAGACCACGACGGCTGTGGTGATCGTGCTTGTGATTAGCGAAGTGACCTTGAAGGTGGTTGATAGAAGCTGTAAGTAGTGCTACTTGTACTTCTGGTGAACCTGTATCGCCTTCAGATTGTGCGTATTCTGCAACGATTGCTGCTTTAGTTTCTGCATTCAGAGACATAATGCTCTCCTGATAAGAGTTGTTTAATATATGTAGCAGCCAATCTCTGATTCAGCCACTACGCGAAGGGCGAATTATACGGATGAACAATAATAAAGCAATAAAAAAAAGAGCAAAACCGTAAGGCTTTACTCTTTATTAATCAGGCTACTTCAAAAGTATTTATTTATCTTCTTCGACTTCATCTCGGAAAACAACTAAACGCTTAGGAGCAACACGACCATCATTATCGATGTGACCAACACCGATGAATAAACGCTCTTCACCTGACGTCATACGAACAATGCCATCTTGTGGGGCGCCAAACACTTGAACAGGCTGTCCATGTAATACATGATCAGCCAATTCAGGGATCATATTTACTTCTGGTAAATCCTGTACTGCAGAGTCCATTGGCATAAGCAGTGGATCAAGCAATTCGCGAGGAGCAATTTCTTCACGATGTGCTTTTTCCAGTAAGGCTTCAAGGTGCTCAATCGTTACCATATTTTCATATTTGTAATTTGATACACCAGTACGACGTAAATAGGTTACGTGTGCGCCACAGCCAAGCATTTCGCCAAGATCATCAGTAATAGTACGGATATAAGTGCCTTTAGAACAGTGCACGTCCATTTCTACTTCATGACCTTCAAAACGGATTAATTCAATTGAGTAAACCGTAATTTTGCGAGACTCACGTGGTACTTCAATACCTTCACGTGCATATTCATACAAAGGGCGACCTTGATGCTTTAGCGCAGAAAACATTGAAGGGATTTGATCTGTCGTACCACGGAACTTAGCAATACAACGTTCAAGCTGACCACGGTCAACTTTTACTTCACGAGTTTGAACTACTTCACCATCAGAATCGGAAGTGTTAGTACGTTCACCAAGCTTAGCAACAACGCGATAGCGCTTATCAGAATCTAATAGAAACTGAGAGAACTTCGTCGCTTCACCAAAACATAATGGCAGCATACCAGTTGCAAGTGGATCAAGCGCGCCGGTATGACCTGCTTTTTCAGCAAAGTAAATACGTTTTACTTTTTGCAATGTATCGTTCGACGTAATTCCTGTTGGTTTATCGATTAAGATAACACCATTAACTGGACGACCCTTACGACGACGAGCCATTACTCTTCACCTTCATCTGATTCAGTACGACCAGATTCAGCCATTTTACGCTTATCTGTGTTTACAACGTCCGACACTAAATTAGACATACGCATACCTTCAACAAGCGTATTATCGTAAGTAAAGCGAACCTCTGGCGTTAAACGATGACGAATACGCTTACCAAGCATCATTCGAACTGGCACTTCATGTTCTTTTAGTGCTGCTAGGCATGTTTCAGGCGTTTGATCGCCAACACAGAAGAAAGTAACGAATACTTTTGCGTATGCAAGGTCACGAGATACTTCAACATCAGAAATGGTAACCATACCGATGCGTGAATCACGAACTTCGCGTTGTAGAATTAGAGCTAACTCTTTTTGTAATTGTTGCGACACACGTTGTGTGCGGCTAAATTCTTTTGACATATCATTTCTCACTTAGAAAGATGGGGGGCTTGGTAATTACCAGCCCCCCATGGTGTATTCAACAACCGATTACTACTTATCGTTAATGATAACGTTAGTAATTATAGTCAATTAGTCAAGAGTACGTTTGATCTCAACAATTTCGAATACTTCGATTTGGTCGCCAGCACGAACATCGTTGTAGTTCTTAACGCCGATACCACACTCGTAACCATTTTTAACTTCAGCAACGTCATCTTTAAAACGACGTAGTGATTCAAGCTCACCTTCGTAGATAACTACGTTTTCACGTAGAACACGAATTGGGTTGTTACGCTTGATTGTACCTTCAGTAACCATACAACCTGCGATAGCGCCAAGTTTAGGAGACTTAAATACTTCACGAACTTGTGCAAGACCAATGATTTCTTGACGGAACTCAGGAGCAAGCATACCGCCCATCGCTTGTTTAACTTCGTCAATCAACTGGTAGATGATTGAGTAGTAACGAAGGTCTAGGTTTTCATTTTCAATTGTACGGCGAGCTGTCGCATCAGCACGAACGTTGAAGCCTAGAAGGATTGCATTAGATGCTGCTGCAAGTGTTGCATCAGTTTCAGTAATACCACCAACACCAGAACCGATGATGTTCACTTTAACTTCATCAGTAGACAGTTTCAGTAGTGAGTCAGCGATTGCTTCAACTGAACCTTGAACGTCAGCTTTAAGTACAACGTTACATTCAGCTACTTCACCAGCTTCCATGTTTGCAAACATGTTTTCTAGTTTCGCTTTTTGTTGACGAGCTAGTTTAACATCACGGAATTTACCTTGACGGTAGTTAGCAACTTCACGCGCTTTACGCTCATCACGAACAACTGTTGCTTCGTCACCTGATGCAGGAACACCAGAAAGACCAAGAATTTCTACAGGAATAGATGGACCTGCTGATTCAATGTCTTTACCGTTTTCATCGCGCATTGCACGTACACGGCCATACTCTTGACCACAAAGAACGATATCGCCTTTGTTTAGAGTACCAGATTGAACAAGAACAGTAGCTACAGGGCCACGGCCTTTATCCAGACGAGATTCAACAACAACACCTGATGCCATACCTTCTTTAACCGCAGTTAATTCAAGTACTTCAGATTGAAGAAGGATTGCTTCAAGAAGGCCTTCGATGTTTGTACCTTGCTTAGCAGAGATATGAACGAAGATATTCTCGCCGCCCCACTCCTCAGGAATAACGTCGTATTGAGCAAGCTCATTTTTAACGTTATCTGGATTAGCGCCTTCTTTATCGATTTTGTTTACTGCAACAATCAGAGGTACACCAGCCGCTTTTGCGTGTTGGATAGCTTCGATTGTTTGTGGCATAACACCATCATCTGCAGCAACAACAAGAACAACGATATCTGTCGCTTGAGCACCACGTGCACGCATAGCGGTAAACGCTGCGTGTCCAGGAGTATCAAGGAAAGTGATCATACCGTTGTCAGTTTCAACGTGGTATGCACCGATGTGTTGTGTAATACCACCAGCTTCCGCATCAGCAACGTGTGCACGACGGATGTAATCCAGTGTAGAAGTTTTACCGTGGTCAACGTGACCCATGATAGTAACAACTGGTGCTCGGCCTTCAACCGCTGCATTGTTATCACGATCAGACAGTACTGCTTCTTCTAATTCATTTTCTTTACGAAGAACCACTTTATGGCCCATTTCTTCAGCAACTAGAGCCGCTGTTTCTTGGTCAATAACTTGGTTGATAGTCGCCATAGCGCCCATCTTCATCATAACTTTAATTACTTCAGTCGCTTTTACTGACATTTTGCTTGCCAGTTCAGAAACAACAATTGTCTCACCAATAGCAACATCTTGCTTAGCAACAGTTGCTGACTTATCAAAGCCATGCTGCATAGAAGTTGGTTTGTTTACTTGAGGCTTCTTGTTGCGACCGCCACGTTGGTTACGACCACCGCGAGGTGCTGCTTCAGCTGGTTTCGCTTTCTTCTTACGACGACGAGGCTGTTGCTCATCTTTACGGTCAGCAGCATCTTCTGCTTCACGAGCGTGAGATGAAGTTGTCACATGGTAATCTGCAGTTTTTTCAGCTGCTGATTTCTTTTGCTCTTCTTCTTTCCAACGAGCTTCATTTTCTTCAGCCAGTTTACGAGCATCTTCAACCAGTTTTGCTGCTTCTGCTTCTGCTTTACGAGTTGCTTCTTGTTCTTGACGAAGTCTTAGTTCATCAGCTTCTTTTTTTGCTTGATCATTTTTAGTAGTCATTTCTTTTTTAGCCTTTTCAGTCTCAGCTTGTTTCGCTTTTTGTTCAGCGTCACGTTTTGCTTTAACCTCTGCTTCAGCATCACGCTTAGCTTTTTCTTCCGCTTCACGTTGTGCTTTTTGTTCAACTTCGTGAATTGCAGCATCCTCTGCATCACGTTTTGCTTGCTCTTCAGCTTCTGCTTTCAGCTGCTCAGTTTTCTTCTCTTCTTCAAGTGTGCTTGCTTTTACATAAGTACGCTTTTTACGTACTTCAACTTGCACATCTTTACTTTTACCGCCAGTACCAGCAACACTTAATGTACTACGAGTCTTACGTTGAAGAGTTAGACGGGTTGGTGACGCGCTGTCATCAGCGCTACCATGCTCTTTCTTTAGGTGAACTAGCAATGATTGCTTTTCACCTTCAGAAACAAAATCGCCATCTTTTTTATTAATACCAGCATCCGAAAATTGCTGAAGTAAGCGGTCAACTGGAGTTCCAATTTCATCACTAAGTGCTTTTACCGTAAGCTTTGTCATACCGCTTCTCCTTGCTGAAATAATTATGCTTCGTCGCTAAACCAACAAATATTACGTGCTGCCATGATTAACTCACCAGCACGAGCTTCTGTTAGGTCTTCAATATCAGACAGCTCATCAACACCTTGATCTGCAAGATCTTCAAGTGTCACAACACCTTTAGCTGCAAGTTTAAACGCTAATTCACGTTCTAGACCTTCAAGTGCAAGTAGGTCTTCTGCTGGTTCTACACCATCAAGAGATTCTTCTTGCGCTAGAGCAAGTGTTGTTAATGCTTCTTTAGCGCGAGTACGAAGAAGATCAACTGTCTCTTCGTCCAAAGCTTCAACTTCTAATAGTTCGTTTACAGGTACGTAAGCGATCTCTTCAAGCGTAGTGAAGCCTTCTTCAACTAATAGCTGAGCAAAATCTTCATCGATATCTAAATGCTTAACAAATGCATCAATAGAACCTTGCGCTTCTTCTTGGTGCTTCTTGTTAAGATCTGCAACTGTCATTACATTTAGTTCCCAACCAGTTAGTTGAGATGCTAGACGTACGTTTTGACCACTACGGCCAATTGCTTGTGCTAGGTTATCAGCTTCAACAGCAATATCCATTGTATTGTTGTCTTCATCAACAATAATAGAAGCAACTTCAGCTGGAGCCATTGCATTGATAACGAATTGGGCCGGGTTATCATCCCATAGCACGATATCAATACGCTCACCGCCAAGATCGTTCGATACAGCTTGAACTCGAGCACCACGCATACCAACACAAGCACCCACAGGGTCAATACGCTTGTCGTTAGTTTTCACTGCGATTTTAGCACGAGAACCTGGATCACGAGCAGCGGCTTTTAATTCAATCAGTTCTTCACCGATTTCAGGCACTTCTACGCGGAATAGTTCAGTTAGCATAATGCCTTTTGAACGAGTCATGAATAACTGGAAACCACGTGCTTCTGGTTTAACTGCGTATAGCAGACCACGAACACGGTCACCTGGACGGAAGTTTTCACGTGGAAGTTGGTCTTCACGTAAAATTACCGCTTCAGCGTTGTTACCAAGATCCACAATGATTGCATCACGGTTTACTTTTTTAACGATACCAGTGATTAGTTCACCTTCGTTATCAATAAACTGTTCAACGATCATTGCACGCTCAGCTTCACGTACTTTTTGTACGATAACTTGTTTCGCTGTTTGAGTGGTAATACGGTCAAATGTTACTGATTCAATATCATCTTCAACGTAACCACCGATCTCGATAGTTTCATCTTCAAACTGTGCTGCTTCAATAGAAATTTCAAGCGTTGGGTGTTCAACTTTTTCTACAGCTACCCAACGACGGAAAGTTTCAAAGTTACCTGTTTTGCGATCAATCGCTACACGTACTTCAATTTCTAATTCAGATTTTTTCTTTGTTGCTGTTGCTAGCGCGATTTCTAATGCTTCAAAAATTCGCTCACGAGGAACAGCTTTTTCATTTGATACTGCTTCTACAACAGCTAAGATTTCTTTGTTCATTTTAGCCTCTATTCAGCCTTAAAATTTAGGAACTAAGTTCGCCTTTGAAATGTTGCTTAACGCAAATTCTTCATTGTTACCATCAACTGTAACCGTAACAATCTCACCGTTAATGTCTAGGATATCTCCTTTCCATTTACGACGGTTATTCATCGGCATCTTTAATACAAGGCTGACCTCGTGACCAACAAATTGTTGATAATGTGCTGCTTTAAACAGTGGACGTTCAAGACCTGGAGACGAAACCTCTAGGTTATATGCTACTGTAATTGGATCTTCTACATCCATTACCGCACTGATTTGACGACTGGCTTCTGCACAGTCCTCCACAAAGATGCCATTTTCATGATCGATAAATACGCGTAACGTTGAATGCTCACCCGCACGAATAAATTCCAAACCGACCAATTCATAACCTAAAGCACCAACAGGAGCCTCAAGCATTTCTGTTAGTTGTCTTTCTAATCCTGTCATTGATATCCCCTGAAAACAAAAAAAGGGCACTAAAGGCCCAATTCTTAAAAAACAGTCTGTTTCAGATAGCAAAAAACCCCGAAAATTGCGGGGTTTAGTACTGCTGGACCCTGAATGCCACTTGCGTGACTTATCTAATAATAGCAATTACTCTTATTAGATAATTGGTTGCGGGAGCCGGATTTGAACCGACGACCTTCGGGTTATGAGCCCGACGAGCTACCAAGCTGCTCCATCCCGCGTCCGAAAAGAACAAAGAAAGTATAGTTTCTTTATCCTTTTATTACAAGAATCAGATTCTTGTCTGAATATGGTGCCGAGAGAGGGACTTGAACCCTCACACCATAAGGCACTAGCACCTCATGCTAGCGTGTCTACCAATTTCACCATCTCGGCTAAAGTCGTTTAAAGAGGTACGTCGCTGTTTTCAGTAGCAGGAACGTCACTCGTATTATCAGTTACTTGCTCTGTTGCTTGTTGATCTAATTTAAGATCAAAGCCTTCAGATTTATGCGTAGACATATTGCCTAGCGCTAAGCTGATAATAAAAAATACTGTTGCACAAAGTGCGGTCATTCGGGTTAAAAAGTTTCCAGAGCCACCAGAGCCAAATACTGTATTTGATGCTCCAGCCCCAAATGAAGCTCCCATATCTGCGCCTTTACCGTGTTGTACCAATACTAGGCCAATTACACCGACTGCGGCAATCAGATAAATCACAAGTAGAATAGTATGCATTCCGTCACCCATGTATCTAATTAATGTACCGGTAGCCCATTGGCAACACCAGCGCCCTCTCAATTAAGAGGCCGAGGGATATTAACCAAACTAGGCTACTATGACAAGTTAAAATTAACAAAAAACGTTCAATTTCATTTAATTGGTTAAATTAACAGCTTTCCTTTACAGCATCAGCAATCTGAAGTGCATATTGCTGAACAAGCTCAGCATTCTCGCCTTCAACCATAACGCGGATTAAAGGTTCCGTGCCTGATTTACGTAGTAAAACTCGACCGTTATCACCTAATTTTGATTCAACATCGGCTTGAGCTGCCTTAACTGCATCAGAATCAAGAGGATTACTATCGCCAGTAAAGCGAACATTTTCCAATACTTGTGGAAACATACTCATACCATTGCATAATTCTTGTAATGACATTTTACTTCCTACAATAGAAGCGATTACTTGAAGTGCCGCGACAATTGCATCGCCCGTAGTTACTTTATCCAATAAAATAACATGACCTGAATTCTCAGCCCCAATTAACCAGTTGTTCTCTAATAGTTTTTCCATCACATAACGGTCACCAACATTAGAACGAACAAATGGGATACCTAAATTACGTAACGCCACTTCCATTCCCATATTGGTCATCAAAGTACCAACAACCCCACCCTTCAATTCACCACGACGTAACGCATCACGAGCAATAATATAAGCGATTTGGTCACCATCAACCTTCTCACCAAATTCATCAACCATGATAATACGGTCACCATCACCATCAAAAGCGACACCGAAATCTGCTTTTTTTTCTAATACTTTTGCTTGTAGAGCACGTACGTCAGTAGCTCCTACTTCATGGTTAATATTAGTACCATTTGGTTCACAACCAATAGTAACGATCTCTGCACCAAGTTCTTTAAAAACGTTCGGTGCAATGTGATACGTTGCGCCATGAGCACAATCTACAACCATTTTCACACCGGCTAAACTCAGCTCTTTAGGGAAGGTACTTTTACAAAATTCAATATAACGACCTGCTGCATCGTTTAAACGAGATGCTTTACCTAACAAAGCAGATTCAACACACGTCATTGGTTTATCTAGCTCTGCTTCAATTGCCATTTCGATATCATCAGGAAGCTTTGTTCCTTCAGATGAGAAAAATTTGATGCCGTTATCATAATAAGGGTTATGTGACGCAGAAATAACAATACCCGCTTCAGCACGGAAAGTTTGTGTTAAATAAGCCACAGCAGGCGTTGGCATTGGGCCTGTAAATTTTGCTTGCAAACCAGCAGCAGCTAAACCTGCTTCTAGTGCAGATTCAAGCATGTAGCCAGAAATGCGTGTATCTTTACCGATAATAACTTTTTTCGTTCCTTGTTTTGCAAGGACCTTACCTGCAGCCCAACCTAATTTCATAATAAAATCTGGGGTGATAGGTGCTTGCCCTACAAGTCCACGAACACCATCGGTTCCAAAATATTTACGCTCAGCCATGTTGTACTCCATGTTTTATTTTTAATAATTTATTTTAAAATGAACAATTCTTTAATGAGATACTTGTTCTAACGTTGCTTGGCAAACTTTGACTATATCCATGGTTTGTTCAAAGTCATGAACTCGAATAATTTGTGCGCCTTTCATTGCCGCAATCGTCGCACATGCCAAGCTACCTGACGTTGCCTGTTGAGGTTCAACATCGAGCAATTTAAAAACCATTGATTTGCGAGACATTCCCGCCAAGACAGGTAAACCTAGTTGATGAAAACGCTCTAATTCTGCAAGTAGTTGGTAATTATGCTCCAAGGTTTTACCAAATCCAAACCCAGGATCAAGAATTAACTTATCTTTTGCGATACCAACCGATTGGCACGCTAAAATCCGCTCACTCAAAAAGTCAGAGATATCTGTAAACAAGTCTTGATAAGTAGGATTTGATTGCATCGTTCTTGGTTGACCTTGCATATGCATTAAACAAATAGGCACATTTGCCTTTGCTGCAGCCTCTAATGCATTTGGTTCTTGCAATGCTCGTACATCATTAATTAAATCAGCCCCAGCTTTTACGGCTTCTTTCATTACAATAGCTTTACTAGTATCGATAGAAATCCAAGTATCAAATCGCTGATGAACAGCCTCAATAATAGGGATAACACGATCTAACTCTTGTTGTAATGAAACCTCTGGCGCACCTGGGCGTGTTGACTCTCCACCGATATCAATGAAGGTGACTCCGGCATTCACCATTTTCTCTGCTTGCGTTAATGCAACGTCTAGATGAGTAAATTGTCCACCATCAGAAAAAGAATCCGGCGTAACATTAAGGATCGCCATAACATGAGAACGGTCTAATATTAACGTTTTATCTTTACTTATTAAGTTCATGTTTAGTCCTTTTAAAATACAAAAACCCCGAGCATAACTCGGGGTTTATTTCGAACTTAATTCATCTTATTTTTCTGATGAATCAGAATCTTTTTTAGTATCTTCAGGCTCTTGAGGTTTTTCGTCCTCAGGATTTTCTTCTACTTTTGACTCTTCTTCGTTTACTGGTTTCTCATTTTTCTCTTGAGGTTTAGTTTGATTATCATCGCCCCAACCTTGAGGTTCACGGATCTCAGTTTTACGTTCCATCAAATCATCAATTTGACCAGCGTCAATCGTTTCAAATGTCATTAGTGCATCTTTCATTGCATGCATGATATCCATATTATCTTCAAGGATCTGTCTAGCGCGAGCGTAGTTACGATCAATGATAGTACGAATTTCAGCATCAATAAGTTTTAGTGTTTCAGGTGAAACATGCTTTGAGTGATGAGAACCGCCGTGGCCTGAGAATGGGTCGCCTTGATCTTCTGCATAAAGCAGAGGACCTAATGCATCAGAGAAACCCCACTGTGTTACCATTTTACGAGCGATATCAGTGGCACGTTCAATATCATTTGATGCGCCAGTTGACACTTTATCAACACCATAAATCAGCTCTTCAGCCAATCGACCACCGTATAGACTTGAAATCATCGATTCTAAGTGCTGACGGTTCATACTGATACGATCTTGCTCTGGTAAGTACATTGTTACACCTAGCGCTCGGCCACGTGGAATAATAGATACTTTATATACTGGATCATGCTCTGGCACTAAACGACCAACAATTGCATGACCAGCTTCGTGATACGCTGTTGATGCTTTCGTTTCTTCTGACATAACCATCGATTTACGCTCTGCGCCCATCATGATTTTATCTTTAGCAAGTTCAAACTCAACCATCGAAACCACACGCTTATTAGTACGAGCAGCGAATAACGCAGCCTCGTTCACTAAGTTTGCTAAGTCAGCACCAGAGAAACCCGGTGTTCCACGAGCAATAAGCGATGGTTCAACACCGCCAGCTAATGGTACTTTACGCATATGAACTTGAAGAATTTGTTCACGTCCACGGATGTCTGGTAAACCAACAACAACTTGACGGTCAAAACGACCAGGACGAAGTAATGCCGCATCTAGTACGTCTGGACGGTTAGTCGCAGCAACGACGATAATACCTTCGTTACCTTCAAAGCCATCCATCTCAACCAACATTTGGTTCAGTGTTTGTTCACGTTCATCGTTACCACCACCAACACCAGCGCCACGTTGACGACCGACAGCATCGATTTCATCGATAAAGATAATACAAGGAGATGACTTCTTCGCTTGTTCAAACATGTCACGCACACGAGATGCACCAACACCAACAAACATTTCAACGAAATCAGAACCTGAAATAGAGAAGAAAGGTACTTTTGCTTCACCAGCAATCGCTTTTGCAATCAGTGTCTTACCCGTACCCGGAGGCCCGACTAAAAGAACACCTGTTGGGATCTTACCACCCAACTTTTGGAAACGGCTTGGTTCACGTAAGTAGTCAACTAATTCTTTAACGTCTTCTTTTGCTTCATCACAACCAGCAACATCATCAAAGGTTGTTTTAATCTGCTCCTCAGTCATCATCTTAGCTTTGCTTTTACCAAAGGACATTGCACCTTTGCCACCGCCGCCTTGCATCTGACGCATAAAAAAGATCCAAACACCAATAAGAAGGATCATTGGGAACCACGAAATAAAGATAGACTCAAGTAAGCTCTGCTCTTCAGGTGGTGTGCCTTTAACGATTACGTTTTGGTTAATAAGATCATCAAGCAATTTAGGATCTTGGAATACAGGCATATACGTTACATAACGACTACCGTCACGCTTCGTTACCTTAATTTCACGATTATTAAACGTTGCTTCTTGTACTTGACTATTACCAACTTCTTTTACAAAAGTGGTGTAATCAATCGAACGACCAGAGCTGTCACCCGGCCCAAAGCTTTGGAATACCGACATTAAAACAACAGCGATAACCAGCCACAATATTAGATTTTTTGCCATGTCACTCAAGGTGTTAACCCCGCGTTAACTAAATAGATGAAAGATAGAGTACTACAGTTTATTAAGTGTAGCTACTACGTACGAATTATCCTTTGTAACCAGTGGCTACAATATACACTTCACGAGAACGAGCACGTGATGAATCTGGTTTTCTAATTTTGACGACTTTAAACATTTTACGGACTTCTTGTAAGTATTGATCAAAGCTTTCACCCTGAAATACTTTAACTGTGAAGCTGCCGTTTGGAGCCAATACTTGACGGCACATATCCAATGCTAACTCAACAAGATACATAGCTCTTGGTTGATCTACCGCTTGGTTACCACTCATATTTGGCGCCATGTCAGACATTACTACATCTACCATATCTGGTTGTATGCGTTCAAGCAATGCGTTCAATACTGCTTCTTCCCTAAAGTCCCCCTGCAGAAAGCTTACACCTGCGATTGAATCCATTGCTAAAATATCACAAGCAATAACTTGCCCTGAATCACCTACTTGTTCAACCGCATACTGTGACCACCCACCAGGAGCTGCACCAAGGTCAACAACCGTCATTCCTGGTTTTAATAACTTGTCTTTATTTTGAATTTCTTCAATCTTAAAAATAGCACGAGAACGATAGCCTCTTTTTTGCGCTTCAAGAACGTATTTATCGTCAAAGTGTTCTTTTAACCAGCGGCCAGAGCTTGCTGAAAGTTTATTCTTACTCATGCATTACCTAAAAATACTTAATTTAAATTAGAAGACTGAAACAAAAAATAGTCTTCAGGGATAGATGGCGTTAGAATAGGCTGTTTTCAACCCTTAATATAGAAAAAATCGGGTATATATGAACCTAAGCACAAAACAGAAGCAACACCTTAAAGGCCTTGCTCACAATTTAAAACCCGTTGTGATGATGGGCTCAAACGGTCTTACTGAAGCTGTAGTAGCTGAAATTGAGATTGCGCTTAATCACCACGAGCTAATCAAAGTTAAAATTGCTTCTGAAGATCGTGATACTAAGCAACTGATTGTTGATGCAATCATTCGCGAAACTGAAGCTGAAAAAGTGCAAGTTATCGGTAAGACACTTGTCCTATTCCGCGCTAGCGAAGCTCGTAAAATCGAGATCCCTAGAAAATAATTTCTACACTTATTTTGTAAGAAATTAAAAAGGCCGTCTTAGTTCTCTACTTAAAGATAACTACGCGGCCTTTATATTTTGAATCAATAGTTACAAATCAAATGTACTCGACTTCTTCGATTTCAAATTCTTTAGTGCCGCCTGGCGTTTGAATGTTCACTTCATCACCAGCCATTTTTCCAATCAAACCACGAGCAATCGGTGAGTTTACTGAAATTCGACCTTCTTTAATGTTAGCTTCATCATCCGCTACAATCTGATATTTAACTTCATCGTCAGTATTCACATCAATCAATGTAACTGTAGTTCCGAAAATAATCTTGCCAGTGTTGACCATTTTAGTAACGTCAATCACATGAGCAACTGATAACTTATATTCGATATCACGGATCTGAGCTTCACAGATACCTTGTTCTTCACGAGCAGCATGATATTCAGCATTCTCTTTTAAGTCACCAAGCTCACGAGCCTCGCCAATTGCTTTTGAAATAAGAGGACGACGCTTTAATAACACATCTAACTCATCACGCAGTAACTTTTCACCACGTACCGTCATTGGTACCTTATCCATATTTTCTACCTCTAAAGCTGAAATTACAAATTCAGCAAATAAAAATCCCACCAAGGGCACCCATAGTAGCAAAACATTTGCTAAATAAGAAAACGACCTAAGTGTATCTGTTTAAATTTAATTTGCTCTAGTGTAAACAAAGAAATGGCTTTTATCACCTATCTATTGTTTGTTTCTAGCATTTGTTTTTAAGTAATGACTACAACACACGTAAGAAGTTCGTCTCAAAAATAAAATTAAACCAGTAAAATAATAGAGTATAAAATATAAAGTGGGACAATTATCACATTACTTTTATAGTTAAAACTAAAAAAAACATAAAATACCATTAAGCTTAAAATTTAAGAAAACTTTATTTAAATTTTATAAACACCTGATTTTCAATGACAAGGCTCACAAAAAAACAATAAAAAACACTGTTCAATTGCAGTTTTTAGATTGTTTTACTAACCTTTTATCCGAAATAACCCTGAAAATGACCTTATTGAAACAGTGAATGTAAGCGATAGCTCCACTTACAAGATAAGAGGCTATCTATTACACTCTTCATTGAAAATGGACATAATCTCCTCCACCCTTATAGGAATTAGAACAATGATGAATAAAAAAGTACTAGCTCTAGCAGTAGCAGCAATTACTTCAGCTGGCGCGGTAAATGCAGCAGAAATTTACAAAGGCGCAGACCAAACTCTAGAAATGGGTGGCCGTGCTGAAGCTCGTCTATTCGCTCAAGATGGTGATGTTTCTGATAACTCTCGTATCCGTCTAAACTTTAAAGGTACTACTCAAATTTCTGACGGCCTATACGGTGTTGGTTTCTGGGAAGGTGAATTTACAACAAATGATAACGGTCTAGTTACTGATTCAGGTACTGATGGACTTGAAAACCGTTACGCATATGCTGGAATCGGTGGTAACTTCGGTGAAGTTTCTTACGGTAAAAACGATGGTGCTCTAGGCGTTATCACTGACTTTACCGATATCATGGCATACCACGGTAACTCAGCTGCAGATAAAATTGCAGTAGCTGACCGTACAAACAACAACCTTGGCTACAAAGGCACATTTGGTGACTTCTCTGCTAAAGTAAACTACCGTTTTGACGATGCTGATAATAACGAAATCTCTAATGATGGTTACGCTCTATCTGGTATTTACGCATTTGGCGATTCTGGCTTCAAACTAGGTGGCGGTTACGCAGACCAAGCAGACTCTAACGAAATGATGGTTGCTGGTTCTTACATCATGGGTGACCTATACCTTGCTGGTACATTCACCAACGGTGAGAAGCAAAAAGCGACTACAGTAAATAATACTACTGTATTCCATAACGGTTCTGTTGATTACACCGGTTACGAAGCAGCTGTAGCTTATACAATGGGTAAAACAGTATTTACTTCTACGTATAACAACGCAGAAACAAATAATGAAACATCAACAGACAACTTTGCTGTAGATGCAACGTACTTCTTCAATGCTAACTTCCGTACATACATCTCTTACAACTTCAACTTAATCAGTGAAGGCGATAAGATGGGTTCTACATCAGGAGTTAACGGAAAAGCATCAAATTCTGACGCTGAAGACTCTCTAGCTCTAGGTATGCGTTACGACTTCTAATCCAGTCCTAACTCCTACTTAAATAAAGCGCTCACCTCGGTGGGCGTTTTTTATTTGTGATATTCCATTAATTTTTGCTCAATCATTACACATCACTCGCTGCAAACGATAATATATACTCAATTATCTTTATATTGAGTTCATCATGTCTTTTTCTCGTTTTACTCTTTTAAGTCTCGCTTTATTTTCTTACTCAAGCTTTGCTCATAATATCCAAGAAAATCTTGATTACCTCCCACCTGGAAGTCGAGCGGCTATTATTGTTGAATCATTACCAACTCATGATATTAAATACCAACAAAAGCAAAACGAACTACTACCTCCAGCAAGCACATTAAAACTCGCAACTGCACTAGCAGCAAGGTTAGCTCTTGGCAAAGACTTCACCTTCTCTACTACGCTTTATAAGCAAGGAAATGATGTAACCCTTACTTTCACTGGCGATCCTTCCCTTTCAAGAGAACAATTATCCGCTCTTTTTGAAGACAGCGGCTTAAAAACCATTAAAGGTGACTTATGGGTAGATGGCACAATATTTACTGGATATGAACGAGCAGTCGGTTGGCCATGGGATATTCTAGGGGTTTGCTATAGTGCACCATCAAGCGCCTTAAGTATTGATGAAAACTGTGTACAAGCCTCTATCACTACACATGATGATGGCAGCACTAAAGTCTTCGTCCCAATACATCAGCCTATTTCATTTTCCAGTAATGCGAAAAGTGTTACTAAAAAGGAGCAAAAAGAATCATTCTGTGATTTAGAACTAACGACTCAAGGAAATCATTATCAATTAAATGGTTGCCTGGTTAATCGTAATAAACCCTTACCTCTCAAATTTGCAGTACAAGACACTCAAGATTTCACCGAACAAACTGTTTTAAAAATTTTAGGTGAGCATAATATTGCCCTTAATGGTCAAGTCCGCTTTGGTAAACCTCAACAAGAACCTCTACCATCGAGCTTACTAGCTCAGCATCAATCTAAACCTTTAATGACGTTATTAGATCACATGCTTAAAAAATCGGATAACCATTACGCTGATAATTTAACCAAGATGTTAGGTCACTTGAATTACCAACAAGCAGGAAGCTTCACCAATGGTACAGCTGCAATTAAAGATATCTTACTAAAGCACGCCGATATCGATTTAAGCAATGCGGTGTTAGTGGATGGTTCAGGTTTATCTCGTAATAACCGTATGACCGCAAATCAAATGAGATCAATCCTTCAATATATCTATAAATACGATAAAGAATTAGGGCTGATCGACCTATTACCGACATCAGGCATTGATGGCACACTAAAATATCGTAACAGCATGCGTAAAGAGCCAATTAAAGGCAGCATGAAATCTAAAAGTGGTTCACTGTTTGGTAGTTATAATATGGCGGGATTTGTCGGCTTAGAAAATAAAGAACCTCATTTGTTTGTTCAATTTGTAGCAGATTATCATCCGGTCGCCGCAAAGAAAGATTCAGTGCCCGTTGATCGCCCTATTGATACCTTTGAGAAAAGCTTCTACCAAGAGTTAATTGAACTGTCTAAAGATTAGCTTTTTATTTTTCTAATTAATTGCATTAGATTAACTAGAAAAGATAAATGAAAAAATCCCGAAGAATTCTCATTCTTCGGGATTTTTATTATTACTTAACTAATACTTTTCTTAACTAACTTAGTAATTAAGCGTATTTAGCCGCTACTTTAGCGTGTAGCTCTTGAACAGAGTTAACCGTATTACGGTCATCTGCTTCATGCGCTAAACAGCTAGCAAATGCTGCATTTAGCGTTGTTGTGTAGTTCACTTTTTCAGCCAATGCACCACGACGTAATACTTTAGAATCTTCAATCGCTTGACGACCAGCTGCAGTATTTACGATGTAGGTGTATTCGCCATTCTTGATACGGTCAAGAATGTGAGGACGACCTTCGTGTACCTTGTTTACTAGACGAGGGTTAATACCCGCTTCGCCAAGAATAACCGCTGTACCGTGAGTGGCATCTAATTGGTAACCCAATTTAACAAGATGTTTTGCTAAATCGACAACACGTTTCTTATCGCCTTCACGAACAGAAAGTAATGCTCGACCGCCTTCTGGGTACTCTTTGCTACAACCTAACTCTGCCTTTGCGAATGCTTCAGCAAACGTTGCACCAACACCCATAACTTCACCCGTCGAACGCATTTCTGGGCCTAACAGTGGGTCAACACCAGGGAACTTGTTGAACGGTAATACCACTTCTTTAACTGAGTAGTATGGAGGAATAATCTCTTTCGTAAAGCCTTGAGACTCTAACGATTGCCCCGCCATTACTCGTGCAGCAATCTTAGCCACTGGCGCACCAGTCGCCTTAGATACGAATGGAACCGTACGAGCAGCACGTGGGTTCACTTCAATTAGATATACTTTGTTATCTTTAACAGCAAACTGTGTATTCATTAAGCCACGCACACCTAACTCGAATGCCAGCTTACGTACTTGATCACGCATTACATCTTGAATTTCTTCGCTTAATGTATAAGCAGGAAGAGAACATGCTGAGTCACCTGAGTGAACACCCGCTTGCTCGATGTGCTCCATGATACCAGCAATAACCACTTGCTCACCGTCACAGATTGCATCTACGTCAACTTCAACAGCATCATCTAGGAAGCTATCAAGAAGAACTGGAGATTCATTTGAAACGCTCACTGCTTCATTGAAGTAACGACGTAAGTCTTGCTCATCATATACGATTTCCATCGCACGACCACCAAGGACATAAGAAGGACGAACAACTAATGGGAAACCAATTTCTTTTGATTTCTCAACGGCTTGTTCCATTGTAGTTACGGTTGCATTTTCTGGTTGAAGAAGGCCTAAACGGTCTACGGCAACTTGGAAACGCTCACGGTCTTCTGCACGGTCAATCGCATCAGGGCTTGTACCAATAATTGGCACACCTGCCGCTTCAAGAGCACGAGCCAGTTTAAGTGGCGTTTGACCACCGTACTGAACGATAACGCCTTTTGGTTTTTCAACACGTGCAATCGCTAATACATCTTCCAGAGTTACTGGTTCGAAGTATAGACGGTCAGACGTATCGTAATCAGTAGAAACAGTCTCAGGGTTACAGTTAACCATGATAGTTTCATAACCATCTTCACGCAGTGCTAGTGATGCGTGTACACAACAGTAATCAAACTCAATACCTTGACCAATACGGTTTGGACCGCCACCTAAGATCATGATCTTATCTTTATCTGTTGGATTTGCTTCACACTCTTCATCGTAAGATGAGTACATGTAAGCCGTATCTGATGAGAATTCAGCGGCACATGTATCTACACGCTTGTAGACTGGGTGAATATCATGTTGGTCACGTAGGCGACGAATTTCACTTTCAGCAACACCTAGTAGTTTAGATAAACGCGCATCAGCAAAACCTTTACGCTTAAGTTGACGAAGGCCATCCGCAGTTAAGCTTGCGAAACCGCCCGCTTTAACTTCAGCTTCCATCTTAACTAAGTCTTCGATTTGAACTAAGAACCAACGGTCAACATTCGTTAGGTTAAATACGCCATCAACTGACATACCTGCACGGAATGCATCAGCGATGTACCAAATACGTTCAGCACCAGCATCTTTTAATTCATGACGAATTTTAGTTAATGCATCAGGAGCATCAAGATCAACCATTTCATCAAAACCATCCGCGCCAACTTCTAGGCCACGTAATGCTTTTTGTAGAGATTCTTGTTGGTTACGGCCGATAGCCATAACTTCACCAACTGATTTCATCTGTGTTGTTAGACGGTCGTTAGCTCCTGCGAATTTTTCGAAGTTAAAACGAGGGATCTTAGTAACAACGTAATCAATTGTTGGTTCGAATGATGCTGGTGTTGCCCCACCTGTAATGTCATTCATTAACTCATCAAGTGTATAACCAATCGCAAGTTTCGCTGCAATTTTAGCAATAGGAAAACCCGTCGCTTTAGATGCAAGCGCAGAAGAACGTGATACACGTGGGTTCATCTCGATGATAACCATACGGCCATCTTTCGGGTTAATACCAAACTGTACGTTTGAACCGCCTGTTTCAACACCAATCTCACGCAGTACTGCTAGAGAAGCATTACGCATTAATTGGTATTCTTTATCTGTTAGCGTTTGAGCTGGAGCTACGGTGATTGAGTCACCTGTATGGATGCCCATTGCATCAAAGTTTTCAATCGCACATACGATAATACAGTTGTCGTTCTTATCACGAACCACTTCCATCTCATACTCTTTCCAACCGATTAATGATTCATCGATTAGAAGCTCGTTGGTTGGAGATAGGTCCAAACCACGACGACAAATTTCTTCAAACTCTTCTTTGTTATAAGCGATACCACCGCCAGTTCCACCCATCGTAAATGATGGGCGAATGATACAAGGGAAGCCTACCATCTCTAGAACTCTGTAAGCTTCTTCCATTGTTTTTGCAGTATCAGCCGTTGGACACTCAAGACCAATTGACTTCATTGCTTTATCGAAACGTGAACGGTCTTCAGCTTTATCAATGGCATCAGCCGTTGCACCAATCATTTCAACACCGAACTCTGCAAGCACGCCGTGTTTTTCTAAATCAAGCGCACAGTTCAATGCTGTTTGGCCACCCATTGTAGGTAGAACTGCATCTGGACGCTCTTTTTCGATAATGTTACGAACCACTTCCCAATGGATAGGCTCAATGTATGTTGCATCAGCCATATCTGGGTCAGTCATGATTGTTGCAGGGTTAGAGTTCACAAGGATAACGCGGTAGCCTTCTTCACGAAGTGCTTTACACGCTTGTGCACCAGAGTAGTCAAATTCACATGCTTGGCCGATTACGATTGGGCCTGCACCTAGAATTAGAACGCTTTTAATATCAGTACGTTTTGGCATCTTATTACTACTCCGAATTAAGCTTTATGCTGCTGAATCAATTCAATGAAATGGTCAAATAATGGCGCTGCATCATGTGGACCAGGGCTTGCTTCAGGGTGACCTTGGAAGCTAAATGCTGGCTTATCTGTACGATGAATGCCTTGCAGAGTGCCATCAAACAATGATTTGTGTGTTGCACGTAAATTTTCTGGAAGTGTTTCTTCATCTGCCGCAAAACCATGGTTCTGTGCAGTGATCATAACTACATCACGATCCAAATCTTTAACAGGGTGGTTTGCACCGTGGTGACCAAATTTCATTTTTACTGTTTGAGCGCCTGATGCTAGAGCAAGAATTTGGTGACCAAGACAGATACCAAAGATTGGTAACCCTTTTTCTAGGAACACTTTCGTTGCTTCAATTGCGTAAGTACATGGGGCAGGATCACCAGGGCCATTTGATAGGAATACGCCATCAGGATTCATTGCTAACACTTCTTCAGCTGAAGTTTGCGCAGGAACAACCGTTAGGCGACAACCGCGGTCTACTAACATACGTAGGATGTTACGTTTAGCACCAAAATCGTAAGCCACTACGTGGAATGGTAATTCACTGTCTGCTTTTTCTTCTGGCAAACCGCCAGTTAAAGTCCAAGAACCTTGTTTCCATTGATAAGCTTCAGAAGTTGTCACTTCTTTTGCTAAATCCATTCCTTTAAGACCTGGGAACTCTTTTGCTTGAGCAAGTGCGAACGCTTCATCTAGGTTGTTGCCAGCAACGATACAGCCATTCTGAGCACCTTTCTCTCGTAAAATTCGAGTCAGCTTACGCGTATCGATATCAGCAATGCCGACAATATTTTGAGATTTAAGGTATTCAGAAAGAGTTTGTTCACTGCGGAAATTTGAAGCTAAGAGAGGGAGATCGCGAATCACAAGGCCTTGAGCGTGGATAGAAGAGGATTCTTCATCTTCGGAATTGATTCCGGTATTGCCAATGTGAGGATAAGTAAGAGTAACGATTTGTTGAGAATAGGAAGGATCGGTGAGAATTTCTTGGTACCCCGTCATCGAGGTATTAAAAACGACTTCACCAACGGCCGAGCCATCTGCTCCAATCGATTGACCGCGGAACACTGTCCCATCTTCTAGGACTAACAGCGCTGATTTACTCAAGACAACCTCCAAACATAATAAATATTCAACCTTACAACATAATAATGCAAAGTTGTTTTTTTTAAACCCAAAACTCGAACTTTAAGGTCGAATTTTGACAAATTGGCGAAATTCTAGAGATCTATAGGATAACTGTCAACACAAAACACATTAATAAGTAACATTTTTAGAGGCTTCATACCAAAAACACTCTTTTAACTATTATTCTTTAAACTATCCAACCCTATTTGTCGATTATTTAACCTTATGATGATTTATTGCATACTCAATCTTTTTTATTAAAAAAAAATTACTCATAAAAATAAAGCAAACGTTAAATTAAAGATTAAACATAACAAAATAAAAGACTAAATGGAAAAATAGGCTGTAACAATCAAAAACAACAATAAACTTATGAAAGGAATCCACTCAATCATAATAAATAAATTTATAGGAAAAGCCTAAAGCACTATATACAGCCCGCCATACTTGCATAAAATATGATTACAAACTTATTTAGTGTAAAAAAAAGCCCGAATCTATTATGATTCGGGCTTAATTAAAAATTAAAGCTGATCTAATTCTAAAACATCATGCATGGTATAAAAACCTGGAGATTTTTGATGTAACCAATGAGAAGCTCTTACCGCACCATTAGCAAATGTCATTCTATCGGTTGCTTTATGTGTGATTTCAACACGCTCACCAATATCTGCAAACATTGCCGTATGCTCCCCTACAATGTCACCAGCTCGAATAGTAGCAAAACCAATTTCATCCTTGGTTCTTTCTCCTGTTATCCCTTCACGAGAATACACAGCTACATCATCCAGTTTATTCCCCATAGCACCAGCAATTGCTTCTCCCATCCCAATAGCAGTACCTGAAGGAGCATCTACTTTATAACGATGGTGCGCTTCTACAATTTCGATATCACAATAATCACCCATTACTTTTGCTGCTTTCTCTAGTAATTTAAATACTACATTTACACCAACACTGTAATTAGGCGCCATCACGATAGGAATAACTTTTGCAGCTTCATCTATTAGTTCTTTGCCTGGCTCACTAAACCCTGTAGTACCAATAACAATCGCTTTCTTATTCTCTTGGCAAAGCTCTATATTTTTAAGCGTAGAGATAGGAAGAGTAAAATCAATAATGACATCAAAATCATCAACAACTTTTGCTAAATCATCAACAATAGAAATACCAGATTTACCTAGGCCAGCCATTTCGCCAACATCAACACCAATTAAGCTTGATTCTGGGTGCTCACTTGCCGCTGCAAGTACCGAAAACTGGGAACCATTTACCGCTTTAATTAAATTACGGCCCATTCTTCCTGCTGCACCAGCAATTGCTACTCTTACCATCTTAATTCTCGCTCCTTTAAATTAGTATCCTTGCACTCTATCTTAATTTTTTTACTTCGGCTATGTGAAGATTTAAGACACGGTTTTAATTTGAAGTTCTTTTGGTACTTCAAAAAACATATTTTCTTCACGACCACTCAACTCATCAACGGTAGTGCCACCGAAGGCTTTTACTTGTTCAATGATTTGATTCACTAACTCTTCAGGCGCTGATGCTCCAGCTGTTACGCCAACTTTAGCTTGATCGGTTAACCACTCTTCTTTTAGTTCTTCTGGACAATCAATCAAATAACTTGTTGTGCCTAGTTTTTCAGACAATTCACGTAAGCGATTCGAGTTAGATGAATTTTTCGAACCCACTACAATCATTACATCAACCTGACTTGCCATATCTCGCACTGCATCTTGGCGATTTTGTGTCGCATAACAGATATCATCTTTACGCGGCCCTTGGATCTCTGGGAATACTCGGCGAAGTTCATCAATGACATCTGCGGTTTCATCAACAGACAGTGTTGTTTGGCTGACGTAATGCAAGTTGCTTTGATCACGAACACTCAGTTTTTCAACATCAGCTGGTGTTTCAACTAAATACATCCCTCCAGTTTCACTTGCGTATTGCCCCATCGTACCTTCGACTTCTGGGTGACCGGCATGACCAATCAATACGACTTCAATATTTTTCTTACTTGCACGCGCTACTTCCATATGTACTTTAGTTACCAATGGACAAGTTGCATCAAACACGGTCAACGCTCGTTCTTTCGCTTCTTTTCGTACTGCTTGAGAAACACCATGAGCTGAAAATATAACGATATTATCGTCAGGCACTTCACTTAACTCTTCAACAAAAATAGCACCACGTTGTTTTAAGCCCTCAACAACAAAGCGGTTATGAACCACTTCGTGGCGAACATAAATAGGTGCTTCATACAATTCAAGCGCACGTTCAACAATGCTAATCGCACGATCAACACCAGCACAAAAACCACGAGGATTCGCTAATACTATTTTCATCTTTTATCTCTATATCTTGTTGAATTAATCAACCGCTACAATTTCTACGTCAAAGATAACATCTTGGCCAGCTAATGGGTGATTAAAATCAACCGTTACCGAATCACCTGCGATCTCTGTAATAATACCTGGAATATCCATACCATCAGGACCACTAAACCCCATAATAGTCCCAATCTCTGCCGCCGCATCTCCAACGAAGCGACTTTTATCCATATGATGGATATTATCAGGATTTGGCAAACCGAAAGCATCTTCAGCACTAAGTTCAATACTTTTAGACTGCTTTGACTCTAAACCTAATAGACACTTTTCAAAATTTTCACTAATGCTTCCATCACCCATGGTGAATTTTGCTGCTTTTCCTCCAGTATGCGTACTGTCCGCAACTGAACCATCTTTTAGTTTTATTGTAAAATGTAGAGTGACTTCGCTATTGCTTTCAATTTTTGACATTCTCTTTCCCTAGATTTTTATATTGTATTTAAAAAAAACGCCACCTCGAGTTCACGGGCAGCGTTAATTTACTTTCTTTTTATTTACTGTTCTTTTTTATTCGTACGAAGACCATCTAGAATGATAAGTCCTGCACCAATACAAATTGCGGCATCTGCTAAATTGAAAGCTGGCCAGTGATAATTCCCCCAATAAAAATCGAGATAATCCACTACAAACCCATGCACTAAGCGATCAAACACATTACCAATGGCTCCGCCAATGATCAGTGCATAAGCCATATTGTTTAGCTTGTCAGTTTGTGGTGCTTTACGCATCCAATACCCTAGTAAGCTACACACAGCTACAGCAATACCAGTAAAGAACCAACGTTGCCAACCAGCTTGATCACTTAAAAAGCTAAATGCCGCACCATAGTTATGAACATAAAGAAAGTTAAAGAATGGCAATACCTCAATTCGGTTTGCCCAACCATAACCCATCTCTTTCATCACAAATAATTTGATGCTGATGTCTGCCATAAAGATGATCCCCGCTAGCCATAGCCAGCGAAGTCCTGATTCTTTAAGCAGCGGTAATGTCTTATTATCGCTAGTCATTATGCAAATTTACGCTCTTCGCCTTCGCCACTAACGTTAGATACACAACGACCACATACTTCTTCGTGACCTTCGATAGTACCTACATCAGCAACATGGTGCCAACAACGCTCACACTTCGCGGCTTCAGAAGCGGTAACATCTACAAACAAACCTTCAAGTTCTGTTGCTTTTGCTGATTCTGTTTTTTCGCTAAGTGGCTTAACTGTTGCACTTGATGTTAGAAGAACAAAACGTAACTCATCTTCAAGTTTGTTAATTTTAACTGCTAGTGCATCATCTGCGTATAACGTTACTTCAGCTTGAAGTGAACCACCGATAACTTTCTCACTACGAGCAGTTTCTAGAAGTTTGTTTACTGACGCACGAACTGATTGAATTTCAGTCCAGAATTCATTATTAAACTCTTCGCCTTCAGCAAGATAAAACAGGCCTTGGTACCACTCACCTGTGAATACGAATTTCTCGCGCTCACCTGGCATTTCATTCCAGATTTCATCAGCTGTGAATGACATGATTGGTGCCATCCAACGAACAAGAGCTTCTACAATGTAGTAAAGCGCAGTTTGACAGCTACGTTGAGCGTGGCCACTTTGCTTCGCTGTATATTGACGGTCTTTAATTACGTCTAGGTAGAAAGAACCCATTTCGATTGAACAGAAGTGCATCAAACGCTGAGTTACTTCATGAAGGTTATATTCCTCAAAAGACTTAATGATCTCTTCTTGTGCAGCAAATGCACGACCAACGGCCCAGCGATCAAGAGCAACCATTTCTTCAGCAGGAACGATGTCTGTTTCTGGGTTAAAGCCGTTTAAGTTCGCTAAGAAGAAACGTGCTGTGTTACGAATACGACGGTACGCGTCAGCTGAACGTTTTAGGATTTCATCAGAAACCGCAACTTCGTTAGTATAATCCGTTGAAGCAACCCATAGACGAAGAATATCTGCGCCTAGTTTGTTCGTTACGTCTTTTGGTGCAACTACGTTACCGATAGATTTAGACATCTTACGACCATTACCATCTACCACGAAACCGTGTGTTAGTACTTGGCGGTAAGGTGCTTTACCTTTCATTGCAACAGAAGAGATCAATGATGATTGGAACCAACCACGGTGTTGATCTGAACCTTCTAGGTAAAGATCTGCGCTGTGTGTTCTTTCTTCTTTTTCTTCTGGGAAGTCATACTCTTCACGAGAATCAACCACAGAGAAGTGCGTAACGCCAGAATCAAACCATACATCTAAAGTATCTAATACTTTTTCGTATTTAGCGGCGTCATCTTCACCCATAAGCTCAGCGGCATCTACATCCCACCATGCTTGAATGCCTTTTTCTTCAACTAACTTAGCTACTTTTTCAATTAGCTCTAGTGAATTAGGGTGTAGTTCAGACGTTTCTTTGTGAACGAATAGAGCGATTGGCACACCCCAAGTACGTTGACGAGAAATACACCACTCAGGACGACCTTCGATCATACCTTCAATGCGGTTTTGACCCCACTCAGGCATCCACTCAACACTCTTCACTTCTTCTAATGCTTTTGCACGAAGACCCGCTTGATCCATTGAGATGAACCATTGTGGTGTAGCACGGAAGATGATTGGCGTTTTGTGTCTCCAGCAATGTGGATAGCTGTGCTCGTACGCGTGATGATGCAGTAATGCACCTTTTTCTTTTAGTACTTCAAGAACTGAATCGTTCGCTTTAAATACGTGTTGACCAGCAAACAGTTCAGTATCAGGAAGGTATACACCGTTTGAACCTACTGGGTTTGCAATTTCTAGATCGTATTTTTTACCAACCACGAAATCTTCTTGACCGTGACCAGGGGCAGTATGAACGATACCTGTACCTGAATCTGTCGTTACGTGCTCGCCTAAAATAGCTGGAACCGTAAAGCCATAGAATGGGTGATTGAATTGAAGAAGCTCTAAATCAGACCCTTTTGCAAAACCTAAGTTATGGAAATGCTCAATACCTGCGCGATCCATTACAGATTTAGCTAGCTCAGATGCAAGGATTAGACGTTGTGCTTTTTGCTCACCATGTGCTTCAACTTGAACTAATACGTATTCAAGATCAGCATGTAATGCTACTGCACGGTTAGCAGGAAGAGTCCAAGGTGTCGTTGTCCAGATAACAACCGATACTTCACCTTCACCTTGATGGCCTTCAGGCGTGCTGAATTTTGCTAATGTTGCGGCTTCGTCTGCAGCAATAAAACGCACATCGATCGATGGAGATACTTTATCTTGGTATTCAACTTCTGCTTCAGCAAGAGCTGAACCACAATCTGTACACCAGTGAACAGGTTTGAAACCTTTAAGTAGGTGACCTTGGTCAGCAATTTTACCCAATGAACGGATGATGTTTGCTTCAGTACCAAAATCCATAGTGCGGTATGGTTTATCCCACTCGCCCATGATGCCTAAACGCTTAAAGCTTTCTTTTTGACCTTCAACTTGGCCTGCCGCGTATTTACGACACTCTTCACGGAATTCAGCCGCAGAGATTTTTTGACCAGGCTTGCCTTTTTTCTTCTCTACCATTAATTCAATTGGTAGACCGTGGCAATCCCAACCAGGAATGTACGGCGCATCAAAGCCAGAAAGTGTCTTTGACTTAATAATAATGTCTTTAAGAATCTTGTTTAATGCGTGACCAATATGGATGTCACCATTTGCATAAGGAGGACCGTCGTGTAATACGAACGATTTCTTACCTTTTTTTGCTTTACGGATCTCACCGTAAAGATCTTCATCATACCAACGCTTCAGCATTTCTGGCTCACGATTAGCCAGGTTACCACGCATTGGGAATCCTGTTTCTGGCAGGTTCAAGGTATCTTTATAGTCACTCATTGATTCTTAATTCCGTTACTTGGGCGAAATGAAATGTTATCTGTTTTCAGACAGCCACACCCGTGCTGCCTGAGAATCTAATTCTATTTGTTGTTTTAATGCGTCAAATGACTCAAATTTATGCTCATCACGCAACTTACAAAGTAACTCTACATCCAATTGTTGGCCATATAAATTGCCTTTGTAATCGAAGAAGTGAACTTCCAGCTGTTGACGAACGCCATTTACCGTTGGACGGTTGCCTATATTGGCGACACCACCTAATTGTTTACCACTACTGTCTTTGGCTTGAACAACATAAACGCCAGATACAGGGGAAACACAACGCTTTAATGGGATATTCGCAGTGGGAAAACCTATCGTTCTCCCTAGTTTTCGACCATGTGAAACACGGCCTGTAATACTATAGTGTCGCCCTAACATCGTGGCGACGTCTTCAAATCTGTCTTCAGCAAGTGCATTACGAATAGCTGTACTACTGACTCGCTGTTTTTGCAGACAAAAGCTTTGTGTATTTACTACTTCAAAGCCATATTTTTCACCTGCTTTTTGTAGCATTTCAAAGTTACCTTGGCGATGTTGTCCAAAACAAAAATCATCACCAACAACCAGAAACTTAACACCCAATAGCTTAACCAACAAGTGCTCAACGAATTCATCTGCCGTTTGCTGTGCAAATTTATGATTAAAATTAATACAAAGCAGACGCTCTATATCCAATTTATCAAGTTGAACAAACTTATCTCGTAAACGAGTCAATCGAGCTGGTGCTTTATCTTTAGCAAAAAATTCCATTGGTTGTGGATCAAATGTCATTACAACAGAAGGTAAACCTAATTGCTTAGCTTTAGCCTTAACTTGTTGTAATACTTGTTGATGTCCTAAATGAACACCGTCAAAATTACCAATAGTCATTACGCAACCATGATGGTCAGGCGTAATATTATGAATGCCTCGGATTAATTCCATTATCTCAATATCAAGTTATTTGATTAAAAAAACTGACGAATTATATACTAATCTTACTAGCCAAACCACTCAACTCAGTGAATAACAATATTATGCATTAACTCGTAAGTGGCGCAGACGCAATCCTAATACTAACGCAGGGATTAAGTAACTCACCGCTCCTAGTCCAATAAAGCCTAGTAGCATGATCATTCGTTTTAATAAGTCCCATTCTAGCCACACATTCATGGCTGGCATAAACCACAATAAAACGCCAACCATAATGCCACCAGATACCACTAATTTTATAATATAAATAATAGTCTCTTTAGATAGCTTATATACATTTGCCAAATGCAAACCACGATAAAGCAATGCCATGTTAACCAAAGCAGACAATGCTGTTGCCATTGCTAATCCAACATAACCATAGAAATAAGCAAAAATAGCATTAAAAAACATATTAGTTATCATCGCAATGATACCGTAGCGCACCGGGGTTTTAGTATCTTGGCGAGCATAATAGCCAGGAGCCAATACCTTAATTAGCATGAAATTTAATAATCCAGATGAATAAGCAAGGAGAGATAATGAAGCATTATGTACGTCATTAGGAGAAAACTCACCACGCATAAACAATACCATTAACATAGGTTTCGCCAATACCATCAGCCCTAACATTGCAGGGATCCCAAGTAATATCACCATTCTAACCCCCCAATCCATCGTACTAGAGAAGCCAGTTCCTTTTGCATCAACATGCTGGCGAGACAAAGCAGGTAAAATTACCGTAGCAATAGCAATACCAAATAAACCCAATGGGAATTCTAATAAACGATCTGAATAATAGAGCCAACTAATCGATCCCGTTGCCAAGAAACTTGCAATAAAAGTATCAAACAATAAGTTAATTTGACTTACTGATACCCCAAAGAGTGCTGGGATCATTAACGTTCTGATTTTTACTACACCAGGATCATTCCAGCCCCATTGCGGACGAACTAACATTTTCGCTTTATAAAGAAATGGCAATTGAAATAGAAATTGAATTAAACCACCAAGGAACACACCAATCGCTAAACCGATCTCTGGTTGTTCTAAATTCGGTGAAACAAAATAAGCGCACGCAATAATAGCAACGTTTAAAAAGACAGGCGTAAATGAAGAAACGGCAAATTTACCTAATGTATTTAAAATGGCACCAGATAACGCAACAAAAGTAATAAACCAGAGGTAAGGGAAAGTAATTTTTAGCAAGAAACTAGCAAGTTCAAACTTAGGGGCATTAGGACCATCATTAAGCCAGTCCATAAACCAGCCCGCTCCGAACAAGGCTGTGACCGCTCCAGAACCTAAAACTCCGAAAAAAGTAACTATCGTAACGAGAACACCAAGAGTACCCGATGCTTTTGCTATTAATTCACGAGTTTTATTATCATCACCACTGGCGTGATATTCCGTTAGTACAGGAACAAACGCTTGTGAAAAAGCTCCTTCTGCAAATAAACGGCGTAAAAAATTAGGTATTTTATTCGCAAAGAAGAAAACGTCGGCAGACGCCCCCGCTCCCATTAAATTTGCTACCACTACATCACGGACTAAACCGAGTACTCTAGACACTAAAGTCATGATACTGACGATTAAGCCAGAACGTAAAAGTCGTTTACTCATAAAAAAAACCTCATAAAGATGCCGTTGATGGCGATAAAGAGCTTACTAACTGGAAAAAATGCTGTTAGAATGCACGCCATCTTAACCGTGTTTTGCCATTCTCATCAAACTTTTGTCTGAGACAGCTTGGTTTTTACACAAATCATTTGACATTTGGGTTCAATGGGTGCATATTTCCCGACCTTAAATTGTCACCGAACTACGTTTTTGGGAGTTAGACCCTTGGCAAATAGTAAATCTGCTAAGAAGCGCGCAACTCAAGCTGAAAGACGTCGCCAGCACAACGCTAGCCGTCGTTCAATGATGCGCACTTACATGAAAAAAACTATTGCAGCTATTGAAGCTGGCGATAAAGAAGCTGCAACTGCTGCACTAGCAACTGCAACTCCACTTCTAGACCGCATGGCGACTAAAGGCCTTATTCATAAGAATAAAGCTGCACGTCATAAAGCGCGTTTCACTGCAGCAATCAAAGCTCTTTAATAGAAATTTGATTCTCAGTTAGAAATAAGAAAAAACCGACCTAGGTCGGTTTTTTTATATCTGCAATTTGAAGAAAAAACAAAAGAAGATTACTTACCCTTTTGCTATCCCATCTATAGCTTACTTTTGACAGTATAAATCATGTAATAGTTGAATTACGGATCTTACTTCATGGCTATTCAATGAATAAAACACCGTTTGAGACTCTTTTCTTGTTGATACTAATTCATCTTTACGTAGCCAGCCTAAATGCTGAGATAGTGCAGATTGGCTAAGTTCTAATTTTTCTGCAATTTGACCAACAGATAACTCACCATCAAGTAATAAACACAAAATAAATAAACGACGTTCATTCGCCATCGCTTTTAATAATGCTACTGCTTGAGGTGCATTTTCTTCCATCATTTGTAAATTCATAAAACAACCTCTAATTTAGCTAGTGCTAATTTAGTATATTCTACCTCACTATTGCAAATGAAAATCAAATAAATGTGAGAAATCAGCAGCACAGATACTTTTCACTGCAGGATGCTGAATCATTCGCTCAGCAAAAATAACATAATATTCTTCTTTCAAATCTTTTACGTCTGCTATTCGATGTAAAGAAAGGTCTGAATCTGCCTCATTCATGTAAACCGTTGGGGCCAAAAACACTGAATCATTCTCACGAGCAAATGCTTTCATTAAAGCAACGTCATCAAACTCACCTAAAATATTAGGGGTAATGCCTTGTTGATCGCACCATTGGATCACTTTTCTACCCATTGATGTTCGGCTACCAGGAATAAGTACCTTTTTTCTCTCCAATACGTCAGGAAATTGAATATCCGTCATTTCTTTAGAGCAAAAAAAACTCATTCCACACTCACCTAATTTTTTACTAAAAAGCCCTGAGTTTTGACTTGAATCCACAGGACAATCCGACAGGATCATATCTAATTTATGTTGCGATAACTGTTCAAGTAAAAGTTCATGGGTAGATTCAAAACAACGAAGATGGATTGACGCGTCTTCAGGGATCGTTGTTGAAAGGACTTTACTTACTAATCGTTTAGAAAGTGCATCAGCCACACCAACATCAAATAATACATTCGATTGTTGACTGTAATTTACAATATCGAGCATTTCATAACTTAACCCAAACATGCGGTCAGCGTATTTATAAATAAGTTGACCCAGCTCTGTTGGCTCTACATTACGACCATTACGCTTGGTTAACTTACCATTAACTCTCTCTTCCAGCGCCTTAATCTGCCCGGTAACCGTTTGAGGTGTAAGAAATAAAGCTTCTGCTGCTTTCGTCACTGACCCTTGTTTGCATACCATCCAAAAATAATACAAATGGTTATAGTTTAAATGAGACATTTCGAATCCTATGATTTATAAATCAATGCACTTATCTATTACATTAAGAATGATAGTAATAATTTAAGATACGTCATTTATTACACCAATAGCAAACACTTCGTAAAAACCATTCATTTATCACTTACATTTCGCTTTTTCCGCATCCATATTCTTAAAAGTGTCATTAATCCGCAATATAGAACAAAAAAGTTTTAAAAAAAAATTTATATTCCATTTTAAAATAAAGAATAAAAAACAATAAATATCAAAAGCTTAAAAGGTAAAAAACAAACACCCAATGCATCAAAATCAAATATGACGCATTTATTACAGTTTTCCTTCTGACTGTAATATTTCTGAAATATTCCTTATCTACTATCGCTTCAGATTAAATAAACCGACAACATACTATTTCGGTACGGAGCTTTACTATGAATACCCAATCAATTTCTGCAGCAACAATGAGTAACACCTCGCGCATGCTGCGTTGGGCAAACTTAGCATTTATGCTTTATCTTCTTCTTTTAGCTGTTGCTATGGTTGGCACAGGCTTTAAATGGTCTGTAGGTGAAGAAGCAAAAGTTCTTTTTGAATTCGCTTCTCACCCAGTTGCTGGCTTAATGATAGGCCTAGTTGCAACAGCATTGATTCAATCATCTTCAACTGTAACTTCTATTATTGTTGGCTTAGTTGCAGGTGGTTTACCTGTTGAAACGGCTATCCCTATGGTTATGGGGGCAAACATTGGTACGACAGTTACGAATACACTAGTTAGTTTAGGTCACGCGCGTTGCAAGACTGAATTTAGACGTGCATTTGCATGTGCTACTGTTCATGACTTTTTTAACTTGCTTGCTGTTTCGATCTTCTTACCACTAGAAATGATGTTTGGTATCTTCCAAAAGTTGTCTGCATGGTTAGTTTCTCCACTATTGAATGCTGGCGACATGAGCATTAAAGGTTTTGACTTCATCAAGCCAATTACTAAACCTGTTATTGGAGCAATCAAAGAGCCTCTATCTAACTTTGGCAGCATGACTGGCGGTCTACTAATGATTGCTTTAGGTATTGTGATTTTGGTTATTGCGATTACGTTGATGGGAAAACTAATGAAGAGCCTTATGGTTGGTCGTGCTCGTGATATCCTTAAAAGCGCGATTGGTCGTGGACCTCTGCATGGCATCGCATCAGGTACAGTAGTTACTGTTCTTGTTCAATCATCTTCAACAACAACAAGTTTAATGGTTCCATTAGTAGGTACTGGCGTTCTTAAAGTACGTGACGTATATCCATTTACTCTTGGAGCAAATATCGGTACTTGTGTAACTGCATTATTAGCAGCAACGGCAGTATCAGGTGAATATGCTATCTTCGCTCTACAAATTGCATTGGTACACTTGTGCTTCAACGTAATTGCAACACTGGTTATCTTTGGTACTCCATTCTTACGTGAATTACCATTGAAAGGTGCTGAGTGGATTGCAGAGATGGCGAACCGTAATAAAGGTGTGGTAGCAGGCTATTTAAGCTTTGTATTTATCATCCTACCAGGCAGTGTGTTAGCACTAACTGTATAAAAAATAATACGTATATAAAAAAGCCCCAGAGTGAACTTACACTCTGGGGCTTTTTTAATCTATAACTTAGACCGAAAAAGGATATTTAATCGCTTCATGGCTTTCATAGCCAACTACATCAAAATCATCCACAGTTACCCATGTTTCTAAATCTTCTAATGATTTAATCTTAGGGTTTATTTTAAAGACTGGGGCTTTCAATGGCTCACGCTTTAGCTGTACATCTTTCATCAATTCAAGTTGATCTTCATAGATATGACCATTCACAATCTTATGATAAGCCTTACCTGCTTTATGCCCTGTAATCTGAGCCACAATAGCTAACAGAAAATACACTTGAACCATGTTAAAATTAAGCCCTAAAGGAACATCACAAGAGCGTTGAGTACTATTTAAGTATAACGTATCACCTAGCAGTGAAAAGTGGTGTGAGTACATGCACGGACGTAAACAGCCCATATCAAACTCACCTGGATTATAGAAATTTAAAATCTCACCACGGTCGTCAATACCATTGCTTAAATCATCAATGATCTTTTTCAACTGATCGATAAACTCACCGTTTGGTTTTGCCCATGAACGACCTTGAACACCATATACTCGTCCCATGTCATCTTCACCTTTACGGTGAGGATTATTCAGCCAAGCATCATTTAAATTCGAATTAGCATCCCATGTTTTAGTGCCTATTTTACGAAAATCTTCAGCATTATCATAACCGCGAATATAACCAATCATTTCAGCTACTGCTGACTTCCAAAAACTTTTACGTGTTGTAACTAAAGGAAACTCTCCATTAGCAACATCGTAAGTCAGATCGGCATTAATTACCGTCAAACAGCGCTTTCCTGTTCGCTCGTTTTCAATCCAGGTTCCTTCATCAACGATGCGTTGGCATAAATCTAAATACTGCTTCACGGTCATGTTCTCTAAAATTGGCTTAAAAAAATGGCCTCAAACGAGAGGCCATCACTATAAATCGTTATTAACGCTATTCTAACGTATTTTTCTGAGTTTGTTTATTTTGCTTTTGGTTTCGATTTTTTTGACTTCGTCTCATTTATCTGTAAATCAGTAGCAAAAAGATTACGCTTAAATGCCCAAAGCATCATAAGAAGACCACCAATCACCATTGGTAGCGATAAGATTTGTCCCATTGAAATCCAATCGCCAAACAGACCTAATTGAGCATCAGGTTGACGAACATATTCGACTAAGAATCTAAATGTTCCGTAACCAAATAAGAATAAACCAGATACTGCACCCAAAGGACGAGGTTTACGAATAAACCAATTTAAGATTAAGAATAAAACAACCCCTTCAAGTGCAAACTCATATAATTGAGATGGATGACGAGGAAGAGGCCCCCCTGTTGGGAATATCATCGCCCAAGGCACATCAGTAACTCGGCCCCATAGTTCACCATTCATAAAGTTACCGAGACGACCAGCACCTAAGCCAAACGGTACTAATGGCGCTACAAAGTCAGCAATAGTAAAGAAGCTGCGATTATTCTTATAACCATACCAAAGCATTGCAGAAATTACACCAAGCAATCCCCCATGGAAAGACATGCCGCCAGTCCATACTTCAAATAAGTACAGTGGGTTATCTAAGAAATAACCAAAGTTATAAAATAAGACATAACCAACTCGCCCACCAATCACGACCCCTAAAAAGCCAGCAAAAAGAAGATCACTGACTTGATCACGAGTCCAACCGCTATTTGGTTTGTCTGCACGCTTATTTGCTAACCATAAGGCAAACATGAAACCGAACAAATACATTAATCCATACCAACGAACAGCTAGTGGACCTATTTGAAATAATATTGGGTCAATATTTGGGAAGGTTAAATACCCTTGGTTCATGATTACTCTCTTATCCTAAGAACATTTTACTGCCGATAAATACTAGAAATACGGCAAAGATTTTTTTTAATGTTGATGTTGGTAAATGCGAAGCTAATTTTGCGCCAACTCTAGTGGTAAAAATAGACGTTACACTAATGCCACATAACGCAGGTAAATATACATACCCTAAACTCATTGACGGCAAATTAGCGACACTAACACCGTGTATAACAAAGCCTATCATGCCAGCTATTGCTATTAATGTGCCACACAAAGAAGAACTACCAATAGCTTTTCTCATTTCAACACCATGAAAGCTTAAATAAGGTACTGTCAATGAGCCACCACCAATACCTGCTAAACTAGAAACAATACCGATAATCCCACCAGAAGCAGCTGTTTTTAAAGGAGATGGCATAGCTCTTGTAGCTGTGAATTTAAGTGCTAACAGCATTTGTAATGCTAGTAAAAGTACGATAATACCAAATACTTTAGGTAAATATTGTGTTGGAATTAACTCAGTAAGGTAACTACCAACAAAGCCTCCAAGAATGACTCCAGGAGCTAAACTTTTAATTAACCTCACTTCGACATTGCCTAAACGCAAATGGTTCAATGCCGATGAGCTCGATGTAAATATAATTGTCGCTAGCGACGTACCAAGAGCCATTTGCATTGCGATGCTTGAATCGATTCCAGCCAAGGGCAGTAGCCACAGCAAAGCAGGAACAACAAGTAATCCACCACCAATCCCTAATAAGCCGGCCATAACGCCAACCACACTGCCAAGTACAAGATACAGCGCAAAAATAGACCAAAAATCTACTGACATTTATTTACCTGCTCGAATAAACCCTAAAAGATCTTTCTCTTCAAAAAACGTCATCATATCAGCTAAAATTTTCTCAGCATCATCATGATGTAAAAGAATCTCTGTTATTGATTCAATTTCAGCCAAAGTTACTTGTCTAATAATGTATTTAATCTTAGCCACATTGGACGTATTCATACTTAAATTACGATAACCAAGTCCAATTAACAGTAAACAACCAATAGGATCACCCGCTAATTCCCCACACACACTAACAGGTAAGTTATGCTGAGTTGCTGTTTCTACTATTTGCTTTAAAGCCAAAATAACAGCCGGATGGTAAGACTCATAAACATGAGAAACTCTTGAATTGTTCCTATCTACCGCTAATAAATATTGAGTTAAATCATTACTTCCAACAGAAATAAAATCAACAAGTCCAGCCACTCTTGGTAATAAATACAGCATTGATGGCACTTCAACCATCATACCAATACGAGGCTTAGAAAAATCCATGTCAGACTCGTTGAGCACTTCTTCGTATGCTTGATTAATAAAAGCTCTTGCCTGCTTCAACTCAGGGATGCCTGAAATCATAGGTAGCATAATCGATAAGTTTTCATTACCAATATTAGCTCTGATCATCGCTTTTAATTGCAATAAAAATATATCAGGATGATCTAAAGTAAAACGAATACCACGCCAACCTAAGAAAGGATTATCTTCCTCAATAGGTAAATAAGGTAAAGGTTTATCACCGCCAATATCAAGCGTTCTCATGACTACCGGTTTTTTAGGGTATGTTTCTAAAATAGCTTTATATTGTAGGTATTGTTCTTCTTCTGATGGAAAACGTTGATGTAACAAAAATGGAATTTCGGTTCGATACAAACCAACACCATCAACGCCTTTATTCACCGCAATACTTGAATCAACACTCAATCCTGCATTTAAATGAATATTCATTAAATGCCCATCAAGTGTTAATGTGGGTTTATCAAGATCAAGCGTAATCAGCTTTGATAATTCAAGCTCTTCATTTTGAAGATCAGTATATTCTTGAATTAAAGCTTCCGTTGGCTTGATATAAAGTGAGCCACTATACCCATCAACAATGGCTAATGATTTATGATAATGAGCAGGGTTAAACTCAACCCCCATTATTGCAGGTATCCCAAGCGCTTTAGACAAAATAGCAGCATGCGAGTTTGCCGCCCCTTCTAAGGAGATCACCGCTTTTAATTTATCTTTAGGTATACTGGCAAGCATTGATGCTGTCAGTTGAGTTGTTACCAGAATCACTGGATGTGACAGATCAATATCTAGCTTATCTTCATAATTAAGAAAATAAAGTAATCGTTGCCCAAGCTCTCGAACATCGTTTGCTCGTTCACTCAAATAAGAATCACTCATTCGTTCAAAGCGCCCAGCATAAGACTCTATAACTTGACGTAGTGCCCATTCAGCAGAATCACCTTGGTTAATCTGTTTTTTAAGATCAGCCTTTAACATAGGATCATTCAATAAATGACTAAATAAATCAAAAATGGCTAACGTTTCGGTATTAAGCTCTTGTTCAAACCGTTTCTTTGCACGTCGAAAGTCTTTCAATGCAAGTTCAACAGCAGTACCAAGACGATCTTTTTCCAATTCAATATCAAGACATGAACTAGGTAAAATAGCTTCTATCTTCGGTTGAGCATCATCAAACCACAGCGGTGCGATTCCAACGCCATTAGACGCAGAAATACCTTTGAACTGCTTTTGTTGTGTGGAAGAGGCTTGCAGTTGAGTAGACCAACTTTCATGAGCTTTTGCATGAGCTAAAACAACCGCAAGCTGAGCAGATAGAGTCACTAAAAAGGATTCTTCAACTTCGGTAAACTGACGCTTTTCTTTTTGCTGGACAACCAATACACCTAAGTTTTGACGACGATATATGATTGGCGTAGCGAGAAATGAATTAAATTTATATTCGGCAATACTTGGGATATATTTATATGAAGGATGTACCGATGCATTGGCGAGGTTTAGAGGCTCACAGCTACGAGCGACAAGACCAACAAGTCCTTCATCAATACCCAATGACACCGTATTAGGCTTTGCTTTTAAGCCCTCAGTAGCCATCAATTCTAGTCGAAGATTGTCATTACTCATCAAATAAACTGAGCAACACTCTGTTCTCATAGAGTGCCGAGTATTTTGCACCAGTAGCGCTAAAGCATCATCCAATGACTCTGCTTTAGCGACGTGATCAACTATATCCCTGAGTTGAGTAAGCATACTAAATAATCCTTAAGGTGATAAGGTATAGACAGCTTACCCTTTTTTACCTTTCCTTTTAAATTTTCGTTCCTTAAACGGCATAGCAATCACCGCGAACTCTTTTAGCGCTCGGCGATAAACGTCACGTTTAAATGAAACAACTTGTCTTACAGGGTACCAATAACTTACCCATCGCCAGCCATCAAATTCCGGCGAGCGATCTCTTTGCATATTCACCTTGGATTCGTCACATTCCAAGCGTAACAAAAACCATTTCTGTTTTTGTCCAATACAGACAGGTTTTGAGTCCCATCTAACTAAACGTTTCGGTAGTTTATATCGCAACCAATGACGGCTGCTTGCTAAAATACGTACATCATTTTTTGTCAAACCAACTTCTTCATACAATTCTCGGTACATTGCTTGCTCTGGTGTCTCACCATCATCAATGCCACCTTGTGGAAATTGCCAAGAATGTTGCCCGTATCGTTTCGCCCAGAATACTTGACCATGGCTATTGCATATCACTATCCCGACGTTCGGGCGGAAACCATCGCCATCTATCACTGGATGACCTCATCATAAACTTATATTCCTTTGATTTTTTCACAGATCGCCTCTTTGAGCAAACAGGATCACGCTTTCTTGTCACGTTTTACTAAAATAAGCGCTTTCCTTGAATAACTTTTAATCGATTAACGACTTATCAACATAACAATGAGAGCTGACCCACATTTATTCACCTTTTCTGTGTATAACTTTGTGAAGAAGATAAAAACAAATCAAATAGCACAATAAAAATCAATGTATCAATAGAAAGTACTGGAAAAAAAAGAACAATAAAATACATATTAAACAGCAAGTTAAATAAAAGATCTTTTACATGATCTTTTAAATTAAAATCGGCAGATTAATATAAATGCAGATCGGTTAAAGATCAATCAATCTAATGGTTACCCACAAAGTAACGCCCTTTAATGTGCCATGCACCTGAAAGTCAATAACTTATTCATAAATATAATACTGTACATGGATCCAGACAAATAGATATCGCTTAAAAAAACATCGCCAATGTGGATAACTTAATTAGATCCAATTAAGAGCACTAAAACTATAAAATAATATGATAATCTACCCTCTAAACCATCATCAACGAGTCGCTATGAAACAACCACCTACTACTATTAATGAGTTATTAATAAGAGCTGAAAGTATTGCAGGCTACACGCTATTAGAGCTTGCCGAGCAAGTTGGTGCTCCTGTGCCTGAAAACTTAAAGCGTGATAAAGGTTGGGTTGGTCAATTATTAGAACTGCATTTAGGTGCCTCAGCTGGCAGTAAACCTCTCCCTGACTTCATTGATCTTGGTATTGAATTAAAAACAATTCCGATCAGTTATACCGGTAAGCCACTCGAAACAACTTTTGTTTCAGTAGCCCCATTAACTGGGATTCATAGCTTACGTTGGGAAGAATCACATGTACGCCATAAACTGGCGCACGTTTTATGGATCCCTGTAGAGGGAGAAAGAGAAATCCCTGTGAGAGATAGACGCGTAGGCTACCCCGTATTATGGCAGCCTTCAGCTAAAGAAGAAAAACAGCTCAAACAAGATTGGGAAGAATTAATGGATTTGATCGTTTTGGGTAAGGTTGAATCAATTACAGCAAAGCATGGGGAAGTTTTACAACTCAGACCTAAAGCAGCAAACAGCAGAGCACTTACTGAAGCTTATGGTGAAAATGGTCAGCCAATCAAAACATTGCCAAGAGGTTTCTATCTGAAAACCCATTTTACTCACGCTATCCTCACTTCATTTTTTAATTAAAAAAAAGGCCTATCTCAATGAGATAAGCCATTTTATTACTCTGTTGATTTACCTTCTATATAAGCCGTCGCTCTAACTTAGCTATAGCTTCTTGGTTCAGAGATTAAATTATGTTTATTCAATAAGCGGTACATTGTTGCTCGAGATACACCAAGCTCTTTCGCAGCAGAAGAAACCTGACCATCATGAGACTCTAAAACCATCAATAAAGCGTCTCGCTCTGAGTTTTCTCGAATCACTCGTAAGCTACGTTTTGTATCATTACGCTGAGGAAGATCTAAATGCTCAAGATCAATCGTCATACTATCAGCAAGAAGTACCGCTCGTTTTACTTGATTAACTAATTCACGAACATTCCCAGGCCACGGATAATGCAGCATGGTTTGCATAGAATCTTCAGAAAAAGTACGTGCTTGAGTATTGTATTCTTTTGCATAGCGTTGAAGGAAGTGCTCCGCAAGAATCGCAATATCTGAACTTCTCTCTTTTAAAGAAGGCACATGGATACGCAGTACATTCAGGCGGTAATAAAGCTCTTCTTTAAAACAACCTTCTTCTATCCCTTTCTCAAGATCAATATGACTTGCAACAATCACTCGCACATCAATATCGATAAAACCTTCAGACGTTTCAATATTACCTTCTTGTAAGAAACGTAATAAATGTTGCTGTTGGCTGACTGGTAAATCATTAATATCATTTAAGAATAATGTACCGCCATTCGCTTGAAATAGTTTTGACTCTTTGTACTCTGAAAGATGAAGGCCAAATAATTCTTGCTCTATTTTAGATTCAGATAATGAACCACAATTCAGTGAAACAAATGGGCCTTTGTTACGACCAGATGAATCATGAACGGCTCTAGCTACCGCATCTTTACCTACACCGCTTTCTCCTGAAATTAAAATAGAGACATCAGTTGGTGCAACTCGACGAATTTGATCTCGTAGACGTTTCACTGCTGGCGCTTCACCTAGAATACCTAAGTCTGACTTCTTACCCATATTAGGCCAAACTTTACGCTCTAGCTTTAACATACCTAACTGGTGACCAATAGTACTTAGCAATTGCGTATCAGGAATTGGGGCGGTGAAAAAATCGATACAGAAGTTTACTATGAATTGGCAAATAGTATCTGAGCTCAATTGTGATTCACGAATAAATGCCATCCAGCGAACTTGTTTGTTGTTATTAACCAACGTCGCAATACCATTAAGACTAAAATCGTCTTGGCTTAAGTCTACAATACCAATGCATGGGCCAATTTCGTCAAACAGTGTTTGTGCTGCTCGAAGATCATAACAACGATGACAACGCCAACCTACCTGTTCTAATACTGCTAACCAAGGTTCATAACTTCCGCCAACAACCACTAATGAACCGGGAACAGAATCCATACGAAACTGAGTACTCATATAAGCCTTACCTCTAAATTCTTGAATGAAACTAACTGAGAAATCGTTATAGAACAACTATACAGGTTTTAAGACCCCCCAGCGTCTCACAAACGAGATGCACGTCATCCTTTTAACAAAAACAAAACAACTAAAAGCTAAATAATAAATGACAGTTAACATATTAGAATTAAAGTTGACTCATTTATAAGAATGAAGGGTAAGTTTGATATAAAAATGGAACTTTTAATTACTTTTAAAGGCGGGGATTTAAGTAAAAAAGAATTGTAAAAGTTAGGTCAATTGATAAAAAAGTGTAATTACTTTCTCATTTTTATACATTATGTAAGAAAATTAATAAAAAAAGAGCAACTTAGTAGTCGCTCTTTTTATTAATTCTATTCTTAATTATGCTTGTGGACGCATAGAAGGGAATAAAATTACGTCACGAATTGTATGAGTGTTAGTGAATAGCATCACTAAACGGTCAATACCAATACCTTGACCCGCTGTTGGCGGTAAGCCGTGCTCAAGCGCTGTAATATAGTCAGCATCATAGAACATTGCTTCATCATCACCAGACTCTTTTGCATTAACTTGCGCTTTAAAACGCTCATCTTGGTCTTGAGCATCATTAAGCTCAGAGAAACCATTTGCTACTTCACGACCACCAATGAAAAATTCAAAACGGTCTGTAATGAAATCATTGTTGTCGTTACGGCGTGCTAATGGAGAAATATCTGCTGGGTATTCAGTGATGAACGTAGGTTGCATTAACTTAGGTTCCGCTGTTTCACCAAAGATCTCTTCAAGAAGTTGACCACATGTCCAGAAGCTTTCAACATCAACATGAACTGATTTCGCGATAGAAACCATTAAATCACGATCTTGAACGCCTTCGTACGTTAGCGCTTGAATCTCAGCATGCTCTGGGTTGTATAGTTTAATCGCGTCTAGCATGCTCATACGTGCGTATTTGCCACCAAAATCAACGGTATACTCACCGTAAGGCATTTTATCGCTGCCTAGAACAGAGATAGCTACTTGAGATAGCATTGCTTCTGTTAGATCCATTAGATCGTTGTAATCAGCATACGCCATGTAGAATTCCATCATTGTGAATTCTGGGTTATGACGTGGAGATAGGCCTTCGTTACGGAAGTTACGGTTAATTTCGAACACACGCTCAAAACCACCAACAACTAGACGTTTTAGGTAAAGCTCAGGGGCGATACGTAGGTACATATCAACATCAAGTGCATTATGGTGTGTTACGAATGGACGTGCAGAAGCGCCACCAGGGATAACGTGCATCATTGGCGTTTCAACTTCCATGAAGCCTTTATCAACCATGAAGTTACGAATTGCAGAAACCACTTTAGATCGGATAACAAATGCAGTACGTGAATCATCATTTACGATAAGGTCAACATAACGCTGACGGTAACGCATTTCTTGGTCAGTTAAACCGTGGAATTTTTCAGGTAATGGACGCAGTGCTTTTGTTAGCAATACGTACTCTTCCATGTTCACGTAAAGATCGCCTTTACCTGATTTATGTAGAGCACCTTTAACACCGATGATGTCACCGATATCTAAACCTTGGTATTTCTCTTTAAGCTCTTTTTGCACTTCTTTTGCTGCATAAGCTTGGATCTTACCAGACACTTCTTGGATCAATAAGAAAGGACCACGCTTAGCCATGATACGACCTGCGATAGCAACGATATGGTTTAATTCTTCTAGCTCTTCTTTGGTCTTCTCACCAAATTCTGCTTGAAGATCCGCAGCAAGGCTGTCACGACGGAAGTCATTCGGGTGGCCATTTGCCTTACATGCTTGACGGATATGGTCTAATTTACCACGACGTTCTGCAATCAGTTTGTTTTCATCTAGTTGTACTTGGTCAGTCATAATGAACCCTTTCTTATAATCCAGATTTTAAGCTGGCTTCGATAAATTTATCTAAATCACCGTCTAATACGGCTTGCGTATTACGATTTTCAATGCCGGTACGCAAATCTTTAATGCGCGAATCATCTAATACGTATGAGCGAATCTGACTGCCCCACCCGATATCGGATTTAGAATCTTCGTTTACTTGTTTCTCTGCGTTTTGTTTCTGAAGCTCAAGTTCAAACAGTTTTGCTTTCAACTGCTTCATCGCTTGTGCTTTGTTTTTATGCTGAGAACGATCATTTTGACATTGCACAACTGTATTTGTCGGAACGTGAGTAATACGTACCGCAGATTCAGTGGTGTTTACGTGTTGACCACCCGCGCCAGACGCTCGGTATACATCAATACGTAAATCAGCAGGATTGATATCTACTTCAATATTGTCATCTATTTCAGGATAGATAAACGCTGAAGCAAATGAGGTATGTCGACGACCACTTGAATCAAATGGAGATTTACGAACTAAACGGTGTACACCCGTTTCAGTACGTAACCAACCATAAGCGTATTCACCAGAGATGCGTACTGTTGCGCCTTTAAGGCCAGCAACATCGCCATCAGAAACTTCAATAATCTCTGTTTTAAATCCTTTGGCTTCCGCCCAACGCAAATACATACGCAACATCATTGATGTCCAATCTTGCGCTTCTGTACCGCCAGAACCTGATTGTAAATCAATATAACAATCTGAAGGATCATGCGCACCAGAGAACATACGACGGAATTCTAATGTCGCTAGTTTTTCTTCTAAGTCAGCAAGCTCTGGTTCAATCTCATCAAACGTTTCTTGATCTTGTTCTTCAACTGCTAACTCAAGCAAACCTTCAACGTCTTCGCCGCCTTGATCTAATTGGTCAATAGTTTCAACAATCGCTTCCAAAGAGGCACGTTCTTTACCTAACGCTTGTGCGCGCTCAGGTTCGTTCCATACTTCAGGTTGTTCTAACTCTGCATTGACTTCTTCTAGACGCTCTTTCTTAGCATCATAGTCAAAGGTACCCCCTCAGGATATTTGTGCGATCAGACACATCCTGGAGGCGGTTTTTAATAGGATTAATTTCGAACATGGTGTTTTATCATCGCCGAATAAAAAATAACCGAGAGATTTTAACGAAAAGTGTGATAGAAATCGAGGTATTTCAACCTCTGAAAGCAAGAACAATAAGGTTTGAGAAAATGGTGTAAATTTAATCACACCAAATTCTTTTTTATTTAACCTCAACTCGGAATACGAGCCTTTCTATTTTCATACAAAACAAAAACGCAACATCTCATTAGGTATTTCTTAACGGCTAGTTTAGTATAAATTAACCTTTTCACGTTATAGAAGGGTCGCTTTACATTGGTTCTATGTATTCAACCATTAATTGCAATGTTTGATTACCTCTAAATTCATTAATATCTAAACGATAAGCCAGCTTCACTTTTTGGACCGACGCATCAGGCCAACGACGAATATCAATATTAAAAGCAATAGCATCGACCATTTTATTGGTTGGGAAATCTTTATGAATTGGCTCTAACATCAATTTAAGGTGTTTCTCACCCACCAAACGCTGATTCAATACTTTAAATTCACCATCAAAAATCGGCTCGGGAAAAGCTTGTCCCCATGGGCCACCAGCTCGAATAATTTCAGCAGTTCCTAGGGTAAACTCTTCTGGTGTTAATTCCCCATCAGATAAAACCACCCCATTAAGGGCCTCTTCTTCTACGGATTCACGAACTACGCCATCAAAAGCTTGATTGAACTTTTTATAATCGACTTCTTTAATAGTTAAGCCCGCCGCCATTGCATGGCCACCAAATTTTAGAATCAAGCCTGGGTTACGGGTATCAATCAAATCCAATGCATCACGCATATGAAAACCAGGGATAGAACGACACGAACCTTTAATGAATCCATCACCACCATCAGCAAAAGCAATCACTGGACGGTGATATTTCTCTTTAATACGCGAGGCTAAGATACCAATCACACCTTGATGCCAATCGCGTTGGAATAACACTAAACCAAAAGGCAATTCACTTTGCGCCCCAAACTCTAATCGTTCACAAATCGCCATTGCTTCATCTTTCATGCCTTGCTCTATCTCTTTACGAGTTTGATTCAAGGCATCTAGCTCTGAAGCCATGCGGCGAGCAGCGTGAATGTTATTGGACATAAGAAGTTCAACACCAAACGACATATCATCCAAACGCCCTGCTGCATTAATTCTTGGTCCAAGTGCAAAGCCAAAATCAGAAGCTAAAATTCGAGACGGTACTTTATTTGCTACTTCGATTAACGCTTGTATGCCCGGACGACACTTACCCGCACGAATTCGTTGAATACCTTGATGCACTAAAATACGGTTATTTTCATCCAGCGCCACCAAGTCAGCAACAGTGCCTAGTGCGACCAAATCCAATAAATCAGCAAGATTCGGAATAGGTATATTTTGAGTTTCAAACCAATTGTTTTCACGTAAACGTGCACGAATCGCTAACATCAAATAAAACGCGACGCCAACACCCGCTAAAGATTTAGACGGAAAAGCACACTCTTCTAGGTTTGGATTAACAATTGAATCGGCAATCGGTAAAGAAGCCCCCGGTAAATGGTGATCGGTTACGACCACTTGCATGCCATAAGCTTTAGCTGCCGCGACTCCTTCAATGGATGAAACACCATTATCTACCGTCATAATGATTTCAGCGCCCATCGCCTTAGCTTGATCGACAACATCAGGACTTAATCCGTAACCATCTTCAAAACGATTCGGCACTAAGTAATCCACATTACTGCTGCCCATTAAGCGAAACGCCATGACAGACAATGCTGAACTCGTCGCGCCATCAGCATCGAAATCACCCACAACAATAATACGCGTTTGCTTTGCTATCGCTTCAACTAAGATATCAACGGCTTTAGTAATGCCATGCATAGATTGAAATGACAGTAGCGATTTGGCACCACGCTCTAATTGAGAATTTGATGTAATACCACGAGCCGCATAAATCCGTTGTAAAATTGAAGGAATTGAACTCGGAAGAGCTGGAATTTCTGGAATAAGACGACGTTTCACTTCAATCATGATAATGGCCCAAGGTAAGGTTTATAAAGATAAAAAAATCCCCGCACTATACTTAATTTAAATAAGTATTGCGGGGATTTAAATTCAATTACGTAAGAATTATTTTTCTAAGTCTTTCAAAAGCTCTTGTGCTGGTTTGTAACCAGGTACGAGATCACCATTAGGTAGCACAATCGCAGGCGTACCATTTACACCCATTTTACGACCTAATAAATACTGTTCTTTGATGATGTTCTTACACTGAGCTGTTGCTGGTTTTGAACCATTAATTGCACGGTTTGATTTTGCATCTTCCATCGCCTGTTGCTTATCATCAGCACACCAAATTTGTGCCATTTTATCAGCAACAGAGCCTTGGTAACCTTGGCGAGGATATGCTAAATAACGAACAGTAATACCAGCATCATTATAGTCTTTCATCTCTTTATGTAACTTAGTACAGTAGCCACAAGTTATATCAGTGAAAACTGTAATGACATGCTTTTCATTTTTCGCAGGGAACACGATCATGTTTTCGCTTTGACTATCAACTAATTTAGCAAAACGAGCCGCTAATAAATCTTTCATATTGCCATTTTCATCAAACTCAAAAATACGACCTTGAATAAAATGCTTACCGTCATCTGATACATAAAAAATACCAAATGGCGTTTCAACTTGTTTAAAGCCATCCACTTCAGAATCGTGAATCGCTTCAACAGGCAAGCCTAATGTCGTTAAACGCTGAGTAATCGCTTGCTCTGAATCAACCTGAGATGTTTCAACAACTGACGGAGATACTGCGTGCTCTTTTGCTTGCTCATCAGAACACGCGGTAAAAGAAATAACACTTAATAAAGCAATACACATCGCGCTAGTACGGCGAATAAATGACATAAAAGATACCTATAAAAAAAGTAAAAATAGAAGGTTTAAATTTTAGAGTAACAAACCAACAAGAAGTTCCCTCTAACTATGAACGAGGATGGTGTTCTTGATGAATTTGTTTTAAACGTTCTGTAGCTACGTGAGTATATATTTGTGTCGTCGAAAGATCACTATGTCCAAGTAACATTTGTACGACTCTAAGATCTGCCCCATAGTTTAGTAAATGTGTAGCAAACGCATGGCGTAATACATGGGGTGATAATTTATCCGTATCAATACCCGCGATCACAGCATAGTGTTTAATACGATGCCAAAAGGTTTGCCTTGTCATTTGTCTGGCTCTTTTACTAGGGAAGACCACATCTGAACTTTTTTCGCCAAGTAACGCTGGACGCCCTTGATCCAGAAAAGTTTGAATCCAATCTACCGCATTTTCACCCATTGGTACTAAGCGTTCCTTGTCCCCCTTACCTGTAACACGAACAACACCTTGGCGAAGGCTCAAGTTTTCCATGGTTAAACTTACCAATTCCGTCACACGCAAACCTGTAGCATAAAGCAGTTCTAGCATTGCACGATCTCGAAGCTCTAATGGATCGTCTACATTTGGTGCTTCTAATAAATCATTTACCTGATCCTCACTCAAATCTTTTGGTAAACGTTGCGGTAATTTAGGGCTCATCAATAACGCGGTTGGATCATCACCACGTATTTTCTCACGGTGTAAATACTGAAAAAATCGACGAAGTGCTGACAGCATACGCGCTCGCGATGTCTGTTTATATTCTTTATCTACCAAATACGCTTGATATTCATTTAATCCCATTGCTGAAATAGAAGCGCATTTATAATGATTATCTTCTAGCCATTGCAATAATTTCACCAAGTCATTTCGATACGAAGCTAACGTATTTTCTGATAATCCACGCTCCATCCACATGGTATCTAAAAAACGCTCAATTAAAGCCATATCATTGTTCATTGCCATCACCATTTACTGAAAACCAAAAAATACTGGTTAGAATTACAGTATTAAACAATTATCACCGCTTTCATTGCAAGTTTAATTTTAAGAATCATTTGCGGTACACTAGGCTTTCGTCCTCTTTAATAATGGTAGTTAAAATGAAAATTGGTCTGTTTTACGGCTCGTCCACTTGTTACACCGAAATGGCTTCTGAAAAAATCAGAGCAATCATGGGCGAAGAGTTGGTTGATATCTACAATATTAAAGAGACTCCAGTAGCTACAATGAACGATTATGATCTGCTGTTACTTGGCATATCTACATGGGATTTTGGTGAAATTCAAGAAGACTGGTTAGCTGTGTGGGAAGAGTTAGATGGCCTTTCTCTAGAAGGTAAAACTATTGCTCTATTTGGTCTAGGAGATCAAGAAGGCTATGGCGAATGGTTCTTAGATGCAATGGGTCTATTGCATGATGAATTAAAAGCAACAAACGCTAAGTTTATCGGTTATTGGAAAAATGAAGGTTATCAGTTTGATGCATCAAAAGCGTTGACTGAAGATGAATCTCACTTTGTTGGTTTGGCGTTAGATGAAGACAGCCAATACGATAAAAGTGATGAGCGTATTGAGCAATGGTGTGAACAGGTGTTAGTGGAGTATCACGATTCGCTTTAATAGCTAGAAACGATACGCTTCGCTAACTAGATCGCTTCGCTCCTATAAAAGAAAAGAGCGAGTAAACTTAAACAGTTACACTCGCTCTTCTAGTCTCTAAAAATTATGCACTTTCAGTTACTAATTCGTCTTCTTTCGAACCTACAAAACGAACGATAATCATCGATGCAAACGTTGGGATAACCCAAGCCATGCTATGCTCAAACATTGGTAACATAGAGAATACTGACATATCCGCACCCGCGACCTTTGCTGCATCTAATATCGCAAAACACGTCGCAACTAAAATAACAACTCGGTATGCAAGACGAGGATTAGGCATAAATTTGCGAGTAAATGCTAACGCAACTAATGCAATTGCTACTGGGTAAAGTAAAAATAACACAGGAACAGACAGTGTAATCAATTGACTTAATCCTACATTAGCAACTACTGCACACGCAACACCAACGATAATAACCCACGCCTTATATGTCACTTTACAAATTGAACTGAAATAATCTGCACAAGCTGAAATCAGACCAATCGCTGTTGTTAAACAAGCAATCAATACGATAATAGACAATACGATTTGACCAGAAGAGCCAAACAATGCATGAGTGTAAGCCGTTAAGATAGCTCCACCATTGCCAGCACCCGCAGCGACAGTACTTGACGTCGCGCCTAAGTAAAATAGTGAAATATAAACAAATGCCAAGCCTGATGCAGCAATTAAACCTGCAATAGTTAAATACTTAGTTGTTGCTTTATGTTCTGTAATCCCTTTATTCTTCAATGCATCAATAATCAAAATACCAAACATTAAGGCACCAAACGTATCCATGGTGTTATAGCCCTCAAAGAAACCTGTAGTTAAAGGGCTATCAATGTACTTTCCTGTCGCAGCAACAATATCCCCTTGTGGGTTAATAAATACGGCAATAGCAAGAACGATTAAACCAATGAATAACGCTGGCGTTAAGAACTTACCAATCGTATCGATTAGCTTACCTTGAGACCACGCAAAAAACATTGCGATTGAAAAGAATGCGATTGAAAATAGAGTTAGAGAAAGCTGACCCGCATCCGCTCCAAGAAAAGGTTTTGCTGCCATTTCATAAGCAACTAATCCCGTACGTGGTGCAGCAAAAGCTGGACCAATAATAACGAACATTAGAATCGCCATGATCATTGCTACTTTAGGCGGTAAATCACGAGTAAGGTGCTGCCAAGAACCACCAGAAACACCGATAGCAATAATAGTCAGTAATGGTAAACCAACGGCTGTAATTAAAAATCCACTCATAGCACTAAAGACATGCGCTCCAGCCATTTGACCAGCAATTGGAGGGAAGATGATATTACCCGCGCCTAAAAAGAAGGCAAAAAGCATAAAGCCAACAGCAATGATATCAGTGAGTTTTAATGATTGTTTCATAAGAAACCCTTGTATAATGTTGTGTGTATTTAATGTTGTGTTTTATATCTTTTTCGATATTTATGTCAGAATAATGAACAAATTATCAATAATTCGCAATAGTCTAGAGAAAAACACCATAATCAAATTGCCAACAAGCCAATATGCAGTGTTATCCTCTATTAATTGGTTTTATAAAAGAGTGATCAATTAGCATTCAAAGATTCAACAAAATATCAAAAATAGAATATCACACCATTTAACATATAAATTACAACATTAACAACTATACTCATATTGAGCTAATTATGAATAAAAGCTTCACTTTTAAACAATTTCATATTGATATCGGACAATGCGGTATGCCAGTAAGCACTGACGGTGTTTTATTAGGTGCGTGGGCAACAATTAATAACAGCCTGTCGATCTTAGATATAGGGTGTGGAACTGGATTATTAAGTTTAATGTGTGCTCAAAGAGAACCATTGAGTCAAATTGATGCTGTAGAATTAATGCCAATGGCGGTAGAAGTAGCTCAAGCTAATTTCCAAAACAGTAAATGGGCAAAACAAATAACCTTGTTTCATCAAGATATTCTCTCTTTTACTCCACAAAAAACCTACGATGCTATTATTTGTAACCCTCCCTATTTTAATAACGGTGAACAATCACAAAAAGGGGAACGCTCTGTTGCTCGTCATACTGACGCTCTACCATTTTTTGATTTACTAACACAATGTAAAAAATTACTCACCTCAGAGGGGCGTGCAAGTTTCATTCTTCCGCTCATTGAAGGTGAACAATTTATTGAAATAGCTAAAAACTGCGATTTTAAGCTAACAAAACTCACAAAGATCAAAACAACTGAAAAAAAATCCGTTTCTCGCTTATTAATAGAACTTTCTGTTTTTCCTTATGATTATCAAGAGAATACATTAATAATTCATAATCAAGATGGCTACAGTGATGCCTTTATTAACCTAACAAAATGTTTTTATCTCAATATGGATTAAAAGATCGGTGATCCATCTCTAATAAATCACTATAATGTCTGGCTAACATGATATTTATACTCTTTAGACCTGAACGGAGAATCCAACAGTGATCAAAACGTTTGCTGATCTCGATCTATCCCCTAACCTACTGCGCGCTCTTGAGGAGATTGGTTATCAACGTCCAACTCAAGTTCAGGCTATGGCTATTCCTGAAGCATTAGAAGGAAAAGATATCCTTGCTTCTGCTCCAACTGGTACTGGTAAATCTGCGGCTTTTTTATTGCCTGCTTTACAGCATCTTGACGATTTCCCACGTCGTGATCCGGGTCCTGCGCGCGTATTGATCCTGACGCCAACACGTGAACTTGCAATACAAGTAGCTGATGAAGCTCGTGAATTAGCAAAATATACTCACCATAAAGTATTTACCATTACTGGTGGTATCAGCTATCAAGAGCATGCTGATATTCTTGCAAGAACTCAAGATATCGTAGTAGCAACACCTGGACGTTTAATGGAATACATCGAAGCTGAGCGCTTTGACTGTCGTGCTATTGAAACGCTAATCCTTGATGAAGCAGACCGTATGCTAGACATGGGCTTTGGCCCTGTTGTTGACCGTCTTTCAAAAGAGTGTCGCTGGCGTAAGCAAACCTTTTTATTCTCTGCAACATTAGAAGGTCGTGGTGTTGAAGGCTTTACAGCTGATCTATTAAATGAACCAGCAACAATAAATGCAGAACCATCACGTCGTGAGCGTAAGAAGATCACTCAGTGGTATCACCGTGCCGATAATATGCCTCATAAAATTGAGCTATTAAAAAGCATCTTAACTCAACAAGCTGAGCGCTCAATTGTCTTTGTTAAAACGCGCGAGCGTCTTGCTGAACTTCGTGGCCATTTAGAAACCGCGAAGATTTCATGTGCATGGTTACAAGGTGATATGCCACAAGAAAGCCGTAATAATGCTATCGCTCGTTTCCGTGACGGCAAAGTTAACGTACTTATTGCAACAGACGTTGCTGCTCGTGGTATCGATTTGCCAAACGTAAGCCATGTTATTAACTTCGACATGCCACGCACTGCTGACGTATACCTACACCGTATTGGCCGAACTGCCCGTGCTGGTAATAAAGGCAGCGCTGTTTCTTTAATCGAAGCACACGATCAACCAATGATGGAACGTGTTGGCCGTTACGTTAAAGAAGAAGATGAGATCATTAAAGAACGCTTTATTGAAGGGTTAAAACCAACTCATAAAAAACCTGTTTTTAAAAATAAACAGAAAAAGAACGCGAAGAAAAAAGCGGCTTTAGCGAAGAAACTTGCGCCGAAGAAAAAAAAGAAAAAGTAATTTCTGTATGCTTCGCTAGCTAGAACGCTACTCTTTAGAAACGATAAAAGCAGCCTGTATTACAGGCTGCTTTTTTATTAGAAGTCACTCAGGAACTAGGGACAAAAACGCTTCGCTTCGAGTAAAAGCCAAAGCTAAAGACTCGTCCCTACATTCTCGCCTCTAGTCCCTATTACAGACATAAAAAAACCCGCTATTAGCGGGTTTTTATTAACTCAATTCGAGCTGTCTATAATACAAATTATAGTACGTCGATTGCGTTAAGGTCAGCAAATGCTTTCTCAAGACGAGTAACCATTGAAGCTTGACCAGCACGTAGCCATACGCGTGGATCGTAGTACTTCTTGTTTGGCGCAGATTCGCCAGTTGGGTTACCGATTTGACCTTGTAGGAAATCACGGTTTTCAGCTTCGTATGCACGAACGCCATCCCATGAAGCCCACTGAGTATCAGTATCGATGTTCATTTTGATAACACCGTAACCGATTGACTCTTGGATTTCGGCTTCAGAAGAACCAGAACCACCGTGGAATACGAAGTTAAGTGCGTTAGGTGCGATACCAAACTTCTCAGCACAGTAAGCTTGAGAGTCACGTAGGATAGTTGGAGTAAGAACAACGTTACCTGCTTGGTAAACACCGTGTACGTTACCGAAAGATGCAGCGATAGTGAAACGTGGGCTGATAGCGTTTAGTTTCTCGTATGCGTATGCAACATCTTCAGGAGAAGTATAAAGCTCAGACGCGTCCATGTGAGAGTTATCAACGCCGTCTTCTTCACCACCAGTACAACCTAGTTCGATTTCTAGAGTCATGCCCATCTTAGCCATACGCTCAAGGTATTTGCCAGAGATTTCGATGTTTTCTTCTAGAGACTCTTCAGAAAGGTCGATCATGTGAGAAGAGAATAGAGGCTTACCAGTTTCAGCGAAGAACTCTTCACCAGCGTCTAGTAGACCGTCGATCCATGGAAGAAGTTTCTTAGCAGCGTGGTCAGTATGAAGAATAACTGGAACACCGTAAGATGCAGCTACAGCATGAACGTATTTTGCACCAGCTACAGCACCAAGGATTTGTGCACCTTGACCTTCAAGTTTAACGCCTTTACCAGCGAAGAAACCAGCACCGCCATTAGAAAACTGAACAACAACTGGAGCTTTAACTTTAGACGCAGCTTCAAGAACACCATTGATTGTGTCTGTGTTTACTACGTTTACCGCAGGAAGAGCAAATTTGTTTTCTTTTGCTACTGCAAATACTTTCTGTACGTCGTCGCCAGAAATAACACCAGGTTTTACAAAATCGAAGATCTTAGACATGGAAATAGTCCTATTTATTCTATCGTTTTAAAATTAAAAAACTTACGTTCAAATTTTTGCAAACGTTTGCTCACAACTTTTCTTATTGTATCAATAAACATTGTCATCAACAAACGCAAAAAGCGGGAATGTTTAGATTCCCGCTCTTAAATAATTATGCTTTAGCGCGCTCTTCAAGCATTGCTACTGCAGGAAGTACTTTACCTTCAACGAACTCAAGGAATGCACCACCACCAGTAGAAATGTAAGAAACGTCAGCTTTGATACCGAACTTATCGATAGCTGCTAGCGTATCACCACCACCTGCTACAGAGAAACCTTCAGAATCAGCGATTGCTTTAGAAATACCTGCAGTACCTGCTTCAAAGTTTTTGAATTCAAATACGCCAACTGGACCATTCCAAAGAATTGTTTTTGCGTTACTGATGATTTCAGCAAGAGCAGCTGTTGAATCTGGACCAAGGTCGAAGATCATGTCGTCGTCTTGAACTTCAGAAACGTGTTTGATTTCAGCTTCAGCGTTTTCATCAAATGCTTTTGCACATGCAACGTCAGTAGCAACAGGAATTGCACACTCTTTCATTAGCTTTTGAGCAGTCTCAACTAGGTCGGCTTCGTATAAAGACTTACCTACGTTGTGGCCTTCAGCAGCGATGAACGTGTTCGCGATACCACCACCAACAACAAGTTGGTCAGCGATTTTAGATAGAGACTCAAGAACAGTCAGCTTAGTAGATACTTTAGAACCGCCAACGATAGCAACAAGTGGACGAGCAGGCTTGTCCATTGCTTTACCTAGTGCTTCAAGTTCAGCAGCTAAAAGAGGACCAGCACACGCTACTGGAGCGTTCATGCCAACACCGTGAGTTGATGCTTGAGCACGGTGAGCAGTACCAAATGCGTCCATCACGAAAATATCACATAATGCTGCGTACTTCTTAGAAAGCTCTTCTTCGTTTTTCTTCTCGCCTTTGTTAAAGCGAACGTTTTCAAGAACAACTAGCTCACCAGCATTTAATTCAAGACCATCTAGGTAATCTTTAGCTAGTTTAACGTCACAATCTAGTGCGTCATTTAAGTAGTTAACTACAGGAGCTAGAGAGAACTCTTCGTTGTATTCGCCTTCCGTTGGACGACCTAGGTGAGAAGTAACCATTACTTTAGCGCCAGCTTCCAAGCAAAGCTTGATAGTTGGTAGAGATGCAAGGATACGAGCATCAGAAGTTACTTTACCATCTTTAACTGGTACGTTTAGGTCAGCACGGATAAATACGCGTTTACCTGCAAGTTCCAGGTCAGTCATCTTGATTACAGACATTTTTTGTCCTCTCAATTAAATAATAAAAAGTTTTCAAGCACGGCATCATTGCCAAACCGATTAAATTCTTACTGCATTATTCAGTAAATAGGGATGGAGTTCACTTTTTTCAAGGTGATAATTAATCTTTTTTCTCTTTCCATCACAAATAGTTTGAATGACGCTTTTATTTTCTCATTACTAATGCGGTATCTAACATTCGATTTGCGAATCCCCATTCGTTATCACACCAAACCAGCATTTTAACTAAGTGGCCATTACTCACTCTTGTTTGTGAACCATCGACAATCGCACTGTGGGGGTCATGATTAAAATCGATAGAAACAAGCGGCGCTTCAGTATAGTCAACTATATTATGTAATGTACACCGAGATGCGTTCACAATGGTTTGATTTATGTCATTAACTTTCACATTTGTATTAATTGTTACACTTAAATCCATCGCAGTGACGTTTACTGTCGGTACCCGCACGGAAATCGCTTCAAACTTGTTAGAAAATTTCGGGAAAATTCGCTCAATACCTTTATGAAGTTTAGTATCAACCGGAATAATTGATTGGCTTGCCGCACGAGTTCGGCGTAAATCAGGGTGATAAGCATCAATTACTTGTTGGTCATTCATCGATGAGTGGATAGTTGTAATGGTTCCAGAATCAATCCCAAATGCATCATCAATGGCTTTAATAATAGGAATAATACAGTTGGTAGTACATGAACCATTGGAGACAATTCTATGCTCTGGCAACAAAGTGTCATGATTAACACCATAAATGATGGTGTTATCTAAATCAGTACCACCTGGGTGTGAAAATAGAACCTTTTTAGCGCCAGCTTCAATATGTTTTTCACCATCCGCTTTTGAACCGTAAACACCTGTGCAATCTAAGACTAGATCGACATCTAATGAATGCCACGGTAACAGTGAAATATCAGCTTGATGCAATATTCGCACTTTATCCTGAGTACCATCAGATACATCGATATAGAGGTATTCTTGATCATGAGTGACTTTATGCTGAAAGCGCCCGTGGGTAGAGTCATACTGAAGAAGGTGTGCCATTCCCTCAGGTTGCGATAATTCATTCACCGCAACCACTTCAATTTGATCTCTTTTCCCGCTTTCATATAAAGCACGAAGAATACTGCGACCAATTCGGCCAAATCCATTTATCGCCACTCTTAACATAATTCTATTCACTCAGATTTATTTGCTGCCTATTGTACTCTTTTCGCTTTTTTCTTAAAGGATCAAAAAAGCGAAGCTACCTTTCGATAACTTCGCTCTCAATCTTATTTATGGCTTATTGCTAAATTAAGCTAATGCTTTTATTTAATTAAGCTAAAAGTTCTTTTGCTGTATTTACTACGTTTTCAGTAGTAAAACCAAACATTTTGAATAGCTCGTCTGCTGGAGCAGATTCACCAAACGTTGTCATACCGATGATCTTGCCACCGAAACCAACGTACTTGTACCAGAAATCAGCAATACCAGCTTCAACAGCAATACGCTTAGTTACTGATGATGGTAAAACCGCTTCACGGTACGCTTCATCTTGCTTATCAAATGCATCTGTAGATGGCATTGAAACAACACGTACAGCTTTACCGTCTGCAGACAATTGAGCCGCTGCTTCAACCGCTAGCTCCACTTCAGAACCTGTCGCAATAAGGATTAGCTCTGGTTGGCCTTCACAATCTTTTAGGATGTAACCACCCTTCGCGATATTAGCTACTTGCTCTGCGTTACGATCTTGTTGTGCAAGATTTTGACGAGAGAAAATAAGTGCAGAAGGGCCATCTTTACGTTCAATTGCTAGCTTCCAAGAAACAGCAGATTCAACTTGGTCACATGGACGCCATGTACTCATGTTTGGTGTTAGACGTAGAGAAGCGATCTGCTCAACAGGTTGGTGAGTCGGACCATCTTCGCCAAGACCGATAGAATCGTGCGTATATACTTGGATATTCTGAACTTTCATCAAAGCAGCCATACGCATTGCATTACGCGCGTATTCCATGAACATTAGGAAAGTTGCGCCGTATGGTACGAAACCACCGTGTAGAGCAATACCGTTCATGATAGCTGTCATAGCAAACTCACGTACACCGTAGTGAATGTAGTTACCAGAAAAATCTTCAGCCGTTAGAGATTTAGAACCAGACCACATGGTCAAGTTAGATGGTGCAAGGTCAGCAGAGCCGCCCATGAATTCAGGTAGCATAGCTCCAAACGCTTCTAATACATTTTGAGAGGCTTTACGTGATGCGATGTTTGCAGGGTTCGCTTGAAGATCAGCAATGATTGCATTTGCTTTCTCTTCCCATTCAGCAGGTAAACCACCATTTACACGACGCTTATATTCCGCTGCTAGTTCAGGGTGTGCGGCAGCGTATGCATCAAATTTTGCATTCCAAGATGCTTCTTTTGCAATACCTGCTTCTTTTGCATCCCACTCGCCATATACGTCAGCAGGGATTTCAAATGCACCATGCTTCCAACCAAGTTTTGCTTTAGTTGCAGCTATTTCATCAGCACCTAGTGGAGCACCGTGACAATCGTGTGTACCTTCTTTATTTGGAGAACCAAAACCAATAATAGTTTTAGTACAAATCAAAGTAGGGCGAGGATCTGCTTTTGCCGCGATGATTGCTGCATTAATCGCATCAGCATCGTGGCCATCAACCGCAGGAATTACATGCCAACCGTACGCTTCAAAACGTTTAGGTGTATCGTCAGAGAACCAACCTTCAACTTCACCATCAATAGAGATACCGTTGTCATCCCAGAAAGCAACCAACTTACCAAGACCTAATGTACCCGCTAAAGAACATGCTTCGTGAGAGATACCTTCCATTAGACAGCCATCGCCCATGAACACGTATGTATTATGGTCAACGATATCGTGACCTTCACGGTTAAATTGTGCAGCTAATGCTTTTTCAGCCATCGCCATACCAACACCGTTAGTGATACCTTGGCCTAATGGACCTGTTGTTGTTTCGATGCCAGGAGCATAACCGTACTCAGGGTGACCTGGAGTTTTAGAATGCAGTTGACGGAAGTTCTTTAAGTCTTCGATAGACAAGTCGTAACCTGAAAGGTGAAGCAGAGAATAAATCAGCATTGAGCCGTGGCCATTCGAAAGAATGAAACGGTCGCGATCAGCCCACTCTGGGTTTTGTGGGTTATGATTTAGGTGGCTACGCCATAATACTTCAGCGATGTCTGCCATACCCATAGGTGCGCCTGGGTGACCAGAGTTTGCTTGTTGAACACCATCCATGCTTAAAGCGCGGATTGCATTTGCTAGATGTTTACGTGAAGACATGCCTGCTCCTGAAAATTCGAAGGACTATATGTTTATTGAGCTCATTAACTCTTGATTAGTTACCCATAAATATGGATTAACTTAAATTTGCAGCGCCGTATTGTCGCAAAGCCTTATAACGACTGCAAACGTTTACTTAGGAAATAAAGCGCTTTTTTTCACGATTTAGACAGAAAACCTTATTTCTATGGATAATTATCACAATTAAACGCAAACGATTGGTTATGTCTTATATTCATATCATTCATTGAAATGGGTTGTAATTAATCAATTCTTCTCTATTATAGCCGTCTAGATGGAAGAACACCTACACTGTTAAACGTATAGACTTATATATACTGTGGGTATTTTCTTAAAATTTATTACCTATAGAAGTGGAGCTCATCATGGCTAAGCACCTATTTACCTCTGAGTCAGTATCAGAAGGTCATCCAGATAAAATTGCAGACCAAATTTCAGATGCAGTACTTGATGCGATCTTAGAACAAGATCCAAAAGCACGTGTTGCTTGTGAAACGTACGTAAAAACTGGCATGGTTATGGTCGGTGGTGAAGTCACCACTTCTGCATGGGTTGATATCGAAGAAATCACTCGTGAAACCGTTCGTGAAATTGGTTACGTACATTCAGACATGGGTTTTGATGCTAATTCTTGTGCAGTACTAAACACAATTGGTAAGCAATCTCCAGATATCAACCAAGGTGTTGATAAAGCCGATCCTAAAGATCAAGGCGCTGGTGACCAAGGTATCATGTTTGGTTACGCAACGAACGAAACACCAATTTTAATGCCTGCTCCAATTACTTACTCTCACCTACTTGTTAAAAAGCAGGCTGAAGTACGTAAGAGCGGCAAACTAGACTTCTTACGTCCAGATGCAAAATCTCAAGTAACTTTCCAATACGACCAAGGTAAAATTGTTGGCATCGATGCTGTAGTTCTTTCAACTCAGCATTGTGATTCAGTAACCACTCCAGATCTTCGTGAAGCAGTAATGGAAGAGATAATTAAGCCAGTACTTCCTCAAGAATGGTTAAATAAAGAAACTAAGTTCTTTATTAACCCAACAGGTCGTTTTGTTATCGGTGGCCCAATGGGTGACTGTGGCCTGACTGGTCGTAAAATCATCGTTGATACTTATGGCGGCGCAGCTCGTCACGGTGGCGGTGCATTCTCTGGTAAAGATCCATCAAAAGTTGACCGTTCAGCAGCATATGCTGCGCGTTACGTAGCGAAAAACATTGTTGCTGCAGGCATGGCTGATCGTTGTGAAATCCAACTTTCATACGCTATCGGAGTTGCTGATCCAACATCAATCATGGTTGAAACGTTTGGTACTGAAAAAGTATCTCACGACATCATCATTGAAGCGGTTCGTCAGCACTTCGACCTACGCCCATACGGTCTACAAGAAATGCTTAACCTTCTTCAGCCAATCTACAAGAAGACAGCAGCTTACGGTCATTTCGGTCGTGAAGAGTTTCCATGGGAAGCAACTGACAAAGCTGACATCCTGCGTGACTTTGCAGGCATTAAGTAAATTATTACTTAAATCTGTTTTAAAAAGGAAGCTTCGGCTTCCTTTTTTACTTTCAGGCCCCATATACTCTTTATAGCTTAAAGCATCACCTTTACAGCAACACTCAAAAATAAAGAGATTCAATGACTCCACTTCAACAAGCATCTATTGCTAAAGCTCAACAATGCATTCAACGAGCCTCAAGTTTTTTTAAACGTCCTTTTTCTTTACCTGAAATTAATTTTACTCAACGTGGAAAAATTGCGGGAACCGCTCGTCTTCAAGGCTGGGAAATACGCATCAACCCTATCCTATTAGAAGAAAATCAACACACTTTTATTAATGAAGTAATTCCTCATGAAATCGCACATTTAATCGTATTCAAATTATATGGCCGAGTTCGACCTCACGGTAAGGAGTGGCAGAGCGTAATGAATCAAGTATTCAATTTACCAGCTAGAACCACCCACAGTTTTAATGTTGAATCAGTCAAAGGAAAAACATTTACCTATCGTTGTAAGTGCACACAACACGAACTCACAGTACGTCGTCACAACCGAGTTCAACGTAAAGAAACTCAATACCTTTGTAAATCATGCCAGTCACCACTAAAACTCTCTAAACACCAAGCTTCATAGGCATAAAATCCCAAAATAAACCGATTTATCATTCTGTTTATTAAATTATCTATAATGCGAATTAACAATAAGCTACTCTTACTGCATTAATACAATAATCAGTAGAGCCTCTTATGAGATTAATTCGCTTAGCTATTGCAGCCTTTATTTTTTCTATCACTTTTCATGCTTTTGCCGCTCCTCCTTCTTCTTTTTCAAAAGCAAAAAAAGAAGCGGTCAAGATTTACCTTGATTACCCAACTTCATTTTATTGTGGGTGCGACATTACTTGGAAAAATAAAAAGAAAGGTATTCCAGATCTAGAAAGCTGTGGTTATCAAGTTCGTAAACAAGAAAAACGAGCCAGTCGTATTGAATGGGAGCACGTAGTCCCTGCCTGGCAATTTGGACACCAGCGCCAATGCTGGCAAAATGGTGGGCGAAAAAACTGCACTAGGAACGATAAACAATTCAAATCAATGGAAGCAGATTTACATAATTTAGTTCCAGCGGTGGGTGAAGTAAATGGGGACCGTTCTAATTTTCGTTTTTCACAATGGAATGGTAATAAAGGCGCTTATTATGGGCAATGTGCTTTTAAGGTCGATTTCAAAAGCAGAGTTGCAGAGCCACCAGCACAATCAAGAGGTGCAATTGCTCGCACTTATTTATACATGAATAATGAGTACCGCTTTAATCTATCCAAAGCCCAACGCCAATTAATGGAAGCATGGAATAAGCAGTATCCAGTATCAGCATGGGAATGTGAACGAGATAAGCGCATTGCCAAGATTCAAGGCAATCATAACCAATTTGTCTACAAAGCATGCACTAAATAAATTAGACAGAGCTAGAGGTTGAAAAAGCACATTTTAACCTCCATCCTTAAATGTAAGATAGTTAAAGAAAAGTAGACCATGAGAATACCAAGAATCCATCATCCAGAACTGCTTCCTTCACAAGGTAAAGTAAACTTAAGCGATGATGCCGCCAATCATGTTGGCCGTGTTATGCGAATGAAAGAAGGTGAAGCTGTACTATTATTTGATGGTAGCGGTGCTGAGTTTCCTGCAGTAATCACTTCTTCATCAAAGAAAAGTGTAGAAGTTGAGATCAGTGAACGTATTGATCGCAGCAGTGAATCACCATTAAATTTACATTTAGGCCAAGTGGTTTCTCGTGGTGATAAAATGGAATTCACCATTCAAAAATCCGTAGAATTAGGCGTAAATATCATTACTCCTTTGATTTCAGAACGTTGTGGTGTCAAATTAAACAAAGAACGTTTTGAAAAGAAACTCGACCAATGGCAAAAAATTGCGATTGCTGCATGTGAGCAATCTGGACGCAATATCGTTCCAGAGATACGTCCGATTATGTCATTAGAAGAGTGGTGTGCTGAAGAATATGAAGGTTTGAAATTAAATCTTCACCCAAGAGCAAAATACTCAATCAACACACTGCCAGAACCAGTCACTAATGTTCGCTTGTTAATTGGACCAGAAGGCGGGTTATCGTCTGATGAAATTAACATGACTGAACAGTATCAATTTGAAGAAACTCTGCTTGGTCCTCGCGTTCTTAGAACCGAAACCGCAGCGCTTACCGCAATTACAGCCTTACAAGTTCGTTTTGGCGATCTTGGCTAACTGGAGAAACACAATGATCAAACTCGGTATCGTAATGGATCCAATTTCATCCATTAACATCAAGAAAGACTCTAGCTTTGCCATGATGCTTGAAGCTCAAAAGCGTGGCTGGGAAATCCATTACATGGAAATGGCTGACCTACACCTAGATCAAGGTAAAGCAGTCGCTGATACCAAAGTGGTTAAGCTGAAAGAAGACCCAACAAGTTGGTATGAATTCAAATCAGAGCAAACTATCGATCTAGCTGATCTTGATGCGGTATTAATGCGCAAAGATCCACCATTTGATACCGAATACATCTACGCAACGTACATTCTTGAGCGTGCTGAAATTCAGGGGGCTTTAATCGTAAATAAACCACAAAGCCTACGTGATTGTAACGAAAAACTGTTTACAGCTTGGTTCCCAGAACTAACACCAACAACACTCGTTACTCGTAAAGCTGAAAAGATTAAAGCATTCCGCGAAGAACATGGCGATATTATCCTAAAACCACTAGATGGTATGGGTGGTGCATCCATCTTCCGTGTAAAAGCCGGCGATCCAAACGTATCGGTTATCATTGAAACGTTGACTAACCACGAACAAAACTACTGCATGGCACAAACCTTTGTTCCAGATATCAGCAATGGTGATAAACGTATTCTAGTGGTTGATGGCGAACCAATGCCTTATTGCTTAGCTCGTATTCCAGCAAAAGGTGAAACGCGCGGTAACTTAGCTGCAGGTGGTACTGGTGAAGCTCGCCCACTAAGTGAAACCGATTGGGCAATTGCTAACGCCGTTGCACCAACATTGAAAGAAAAAGGCTTAATTTTTGTTGGACTTGATGTTATTGGTGACAAACTGACTGAAATTAACGTAACTAGCCCGACTTGTATTAAAGAAATTGAAGCGGCGTTCGATATTTCAATCACAGGTAAACTAATGGATGCAATTGAGCGCCGAATTAACGCTTAATACTTCCAAGTAATATGAAGGGAGCTTAGCTCCCTTCAATGGAACTGAATAATTTAGGAGGCTATGTGGATTTAAAGAATCATTTTTTAGTCGCAATGCCTAGTATGAAAGATCCTTTCTTTCAGCGAAGTGTTATCTATATTTGTGAACATGATTCAGAAGGAACCATGGGGTTACGCATTAATGAAACGATTCCTATTTCATTAAAAGGTATGCTGGAACAAATTGAACTAGATAACCCCTCTCCAATTATATTTCCAAAAACCTTAACTCAACCAGTACTTAATGGCGGCCCAGTTTCTGACGATCGTGGTTTTGTTCTTCATTCAGAAAAAGACGCTTACACTTCGAGTATACGAGTAACTAACGAGCTTTATGTCACGACATCAAAAGATATTTTAGCGACATTAGGTACAGAATCTCAACCTCGTAAGTATTTGGTTGCTCTTGGTTATTCTGGATGGGATGCGGGTCAGTTAGAAAAGGAGTTGTCAGAAAACACATGGCTTATCCTAGAAGCAGATCCTTCCGTTATCTTTGATACTCCTATTCATGATCGTTGGAGAAAAGCGATTGGGATATTAGGTATCAATCCAGCAAATTTATCCAGCGAGGTTGGACACGCATGAGTTCACGTACCATCATGGCATTTGATTTTGGCACCAAAAGTATTGGCTCAGCCATAGGCCAAGAAATTACAGGTACAGCAAGCCCATTAAAAGCGTTTAAAGCACAAGATGGCACCCCTAATTGGGACGATATCGAAAAGCAAATTAAAGAATGGCAACCCGATTTAATCGTTGTTGGCCTGCCAACCGATCTACACGGCAAAGAGCTAGAAACGATTACACCGAAAGCAAAGAAATTTGCTAACCGTTTACATGGCCGTTTTGGTAATCAAGTTGAATTACACGATGAACGTCTATCAACAGCTGAAGCTCGCTCTGATTTATTTGAGTTCGGTGGTTATAAAGCATTATCGAAAGGCAATATTGACTGTCAATCAGCGGTGGTTATTTTAGAAAGTTGGTTTGAGAGTCAGTGGAGCTAAAATCTAAAAGCAGATGCAACAAGTTGCTTGAGACGCTTCGCTCCTATAAGCTCAAAAGCAGATATTAAGAGCAGTAATTATTTTACGTATTACTGCTTTTATAGTTTCTAGAGCATAGCCTTCTAGTTAGCGAAGCGTATCGCTTTTAGTCTAACGATATCGACACATTATCAAACTTCGACGTCGTAAATGAATCACCACGCTTCGTCTTCAGCATCAACCTCAAGTCATTCGCAGAATCTGCACTGTGCAATGCTTCATCTTCAGAGATTTTATTCGCTACCACTAAATCAAATAAACACTGATCAAACGTCTGCATGCCTGATTCTCGCGATTTTGTCATGGTAGCTTTTAATTCATGCAACTCACCTCTACGGATCAAATCCGAAATCCGAGGAGTATTTAACAACACCTCATAAACGCCATGACGCCCGTGACCATTTATATCAGGAACCAATTGTTGAGCAATGATCCCTTTTAAGTTCATAGAAAGGTCAAATAAGAACTGCTCTTTCTGATCTTTCGGTACTAAGTGGAGAATTCGCTCTAACGCTTGGTTAGCATTATTAGCATGGAGCGTTGCCATACAAAGGTGCCCCGTCTCCGCAAAGGTCATGGCGTACTCCATCGTCTCTCGACTGCGGATTTCACCAATTAAAATCATGTCAGGAGCCTGTCGCAAAGAGTTCTTTAACGCGACTTCATAGCTTTCGGTATCTAAGCCAACTTCACGCTGAGTAACGATGCATTTGTGGTGAGGGTGAACAAATTCAATCGGATCTTCAACTGTTAATATATGACCGGATTTATTATCATTACGATACCCTGTCATTGCTGCCATCGATGTCGATTTACCAGAGCCTGTTGCGCCAACAACCAGAACCAAGCCACGCTTAGCTATCGCTAGCTCTTTCATCACTTCAGGTAAATGTAATGACTCCATGGATGGAATTTTGGTTTCAATACGACGGATAACCACTCCTGGTTGCTCACGCTGCCAAAATGCACTCACGCGAAAGCGTCCACTTTCTTTTACAATGGCAAAGTTGGCTTCTAATGTTTGATTAAATTCAGTCTGGCGATCTTCATCCATCATCTCCGCTAATAATGCAGAAACAGATTCATTGGTCTGCTTGTGACCAATCGCTCTAAGCTCACCATGAATTCGCAATAAACATGGAGCATCAACCGTTAAATAAACATCCGATGCTTTTTGCTTTACCATTTGATGTAGCAATTCATCTAACGTCATAATTAAAAGCCCATGCTTGTTATTTCAACTTTCTTTGCAACTTCATCAGGATCAACCAAACCTTGAGCAATAATTTTCTTCGCATTTTGCTCCATTGTCTGCATACCAAAAGAAGAGCCAGTTTGGATAATCGAATACATTTGAGCGACTTTATCTTCACGAATCAAATTACGGATTGCAGGAGTCGCTATCATGATTTCATGACATGCAACACGACCACCACCAGTACGCTTTAATAAAGTTTGAGCCACAACAGCTCTTAATGATTCAGACAGCATAGAACGAACCATAGATTTATCACTACCAGGGAATACATCAATAATACGGTCAATGGTTTTTGCTGCTGAGCTAGTATGCAAAGTGCCAAACACTAAGTGACCGGTTTCTGCGGCGGTTAATGCTAGACTGATGGTCTCTTGATCTCGAAGCTCACCCACTAAAATAACATCAGGATCTTCACGTAATGCTGAGCGTAGTGCCGCTTTAAAGCTATGAGTGTCACGATGTACTTCACGTTGGTTAATCAAACATTTCTTATTCTTATGTACGAACTCAATCGGATCTTCAATCGTTAATACATGTTTATTATGATTCTCATTAATGTAATCCACCATAGCTGCAAGCGTGGTGGATTTACCCGACCCTGTTGGGCCTGTAATTAACACCAACCCTTTTTGATAATTTGAAATTGTTGTGAAAATTTCAGGAGCAGAAAGTCGCTCTAATGATGGGATATCAACCGGGATAGTTCGAAATACCGCAGCACAGCCTCTCGATTGATTAAATGCATTCACACGAAAACGTCCAACATTAGGTAATTCAAATGAAAAATCGACTTCTAACTTTTCTTCAAACTCACTGCGTTGAGAATCGTTCATAATGTCAGTCACTAAACGATGAACTTCTGCATGTGTAAAATCAGGCAATGTCAGTTTACGCACTTCACCATCAACACGTACCATAGGAGGAACTCCTGCAGATAGGTGTAGATCTGATGCGTTTTGTTTTACACTAAAGTCCAGTAGTTCTGTGATGTCCATAATTTTCCTCGGTAATCGTTTCTATGACTAGTATTAAGCAAAATATCCACCAAATCACTCTTCAGATAGAGAACAACATTCAAAAATGTGGTCGACGCCCAAATTCAGTGCAATTGTTAGCGGTAAGTAAAACCAAACCTATCGAGTTACTCGAACAAGCGATAGAAATTGGTCAGCGTGCTTTTGGTGAAAACTACGTACAAGAAGGCATTGAAAAGGTTCAATACTTTCAAAAAAACCATTCTGATACATCATTAGAATGGCATTTTATTGGCCCAATCCAATCTAACAAAACTCGTCCGATAGCGGAACATTTTGATTGGGTTCACTCTGTTGAACGTCTTAAAATTGCACAACGCTTAAATGAGCAACGTCCAAAAGAGCATGGCGAACTAAATGTACTTATTCAGGTCAATATTAGTTCAGAAGAGAGTAAATCTGGGACGACAAGCAACGAAGTAATGGAACTTGCAGCAGCTATAAATGAAATGCCAAATTTAACCTTACGTGGGTTAATGTCGATCCCTGCGAATGTATCCAATTACGATGAGCAATTGGCAGCATTTACACAACTTGCTTCCATTCAAAATCAATTACGCGCACAATATCCTCAAGTGGATACCCTATCAATGGGAATGAGTGGTGATATGGATGCCGCAATTGAAGCTGGCTCAACAATGGTTCGAATTGGTACCGCAATTTTTGGTGCTAGAGACTATAAAAACAAAGAATAACCTCAACTCGAATGATACCAATCTCAATTATAGCGATAGGTATAAAGTAAGGAAGACGAATGGAACATCGCAATATTGCTTTTATTGGCGCAGGCAACATGACTCGCTCGATTATTGCCGGTCTAATTAGCAGTGGTTACCCAAAAGATAAAATCACAGCCACAAATCCAAGCACAGAGAAACTTGAACATTTAGAAAAATGTTACGGCATTAATACCTCGACCAATAACATGACTGCGGCTGAAAATGCAGATGTTATCGTTCTTGCGGTAAAACCACAAATGATGGCAACCGCTGCTGAGCCACTACAAACCATCGATTACTCGACTAAATTAGTGATCTCTATTGCAGCTGGTATTTCTGCAAAGCGTTTAAATGAGATGTTCGCAACCGACCTAAACTTAGTGCGCGTTATGCCAAATACACCAGCACTAGTAGGCAAAGGCATGAGTGGTTTATTTGCTATTGAACATATCTCTGAACAAGATAAAACCTATGCAAGCGACTTAATGTCTGCCGTTGGTGAAGTATGCTGGGTCGAAAAAGAATCAGGCATTAACTCAGTAATTGCAGCAGCAGGAAGTGCGCCTGCGTACTTTTTCTTATTCATGGAAGCAATGCAAGCCGAAGCGATGAAACAAGGTTTTAGTGAAGACACTGCTCGTCTGCTCGTGCAACAATCTGCACTTGGTGCCGCTGAAATGGTCGTCGCTAACCCTGACACACAATTATCGACACTGCGTGAACAAGTGACCTCAAAAGGCGGTACAACAGCAGAGGCTCTACGCACATTTAATGAACATAAATTGCAAGAGATCGTAGCCAAAGCAATGCAAGCGGCTGTGTCTCGTGCAGAAGAGATGGAATCGTTATTTTAAGATAACCTTCTCTACTCAATTACTCTATTTACAAAACCAATGATTTTTAAGGTTAATAAACTATGAATGCAATGAGCTTTTTAATCTCGACCGTTTTTGATTTATACATCATGGTCGTGATCCTACGTATTTGGTTACAAGTCGCACGTGCCGATTTTTATAATCCATTTTCTCAATTTATCGTAAAGGCAACTCAACCCGTCGTTTCTCCTTTACGTCGTATTATTCCATCAATTGGCAGCCTAGACCTAGCAACCGTGTTATTTGCTTATGTGCTATGTGTCGTTAAATTTGTTGCATTACAAGTTGTCGTTGCAGGTGGTATTAATTTTGGCCCAGAATTCTTATTCATTGGTTTAATCGCACTAGCTAAAGCCGCTGGTGGTTTGCTGTTCTGGATCTTATTAGTACGTGCAATCCTAAGTTGGGTTAGCCAAGGTCGTAGCCCAATTGAGTATGTTATGCACCAATTAACAGAACCAATGCTTGCTCCTATTCGTAAAATATTACCTCAAATGAGCGGATTAGACTTAAGCGTATTGGTGTTATTTATTGTGCTTCAATTTGCTAACTTCCTAATGGGCGACTTAATTGGCCCAGTTTGGTATAGCTTGTAAATCAGTTATGCCAGTTAAATACGATAACGACGATTTGATCTTAAGACTTTACCTTCAACCAAAGGCCAGTCGAGATCAAATCGTTGGTATACATGGTGAAGAACTTAAAATAGCGATAACAGCCCCTCCAGTCGATGGGAAAGCCAATGCGCATTTAATTAAATACTTCTCCAAACTGTTTAAAGTTGCTAAAGGAAAAATTACGGTCGAGAAAGGAGAGCTAAATCGTCACAAACAAGTTCGAATTCATTCTCCGGAAATTATTCCAGAAGCAATTAAGCAGCTGTTACCATCAAAAAAATACTAGTGCCGAGTTAACCCTCGGCTTTTTTATATGGAAATCTTTTTATATGAGGATCGTTATGAAAAAAATAACCTTACTTTTGTCCCTGTTCCTTTTTAGCCTACCCACTTTTGCGGGACAATTTGTACAAATAAAAAATGTAGAGGTGCATTACTCTGCATTTAATTCCACCTTTCTAACTCCCAAAGTAGCCCGCGCTTATCAATTAAAACGCTCTGGTTACAACGCGCTAATTAATATCAGTGTGCTAGATACCTCTCAAGCAGGAAAGCCTGCCATCGCAGCCAAAATAACAGGTAACGCTAAAAATTTACTTGGGCAAACAAAAACGTTAACCTTCCGTGAAATTAAAGAGCAAAATGCGATTTATTATATCGCTGAGCTGCCAATTACTAATGAAGAAACCTTTCGCTTTGATATCGATGTATCTGCCGATACCAAGGGCGCAGGCAAATTAAAATTCAATCAAAAGTTCTACGTAGAAGAGTAAGAAAATCATTATGAGCAAAATCGTATTAGCAACAGGCAACCAAGGTAAAGTTCGTGAAATGGCAGATGTGTTATCTGACTTTGGATTTAATGTTGTGGCACAAAGTGAATTCAACGTCTCTGACGTAGCTGAAACAGGCACTACTTTCATTGAAAATGCCATTATAAAAGCACGCCACGCCGCTAAAGAAACAGGCCTACCTGCCATTGCTGATGACTCCGGTTTAGAAGTTGATGCATTAAATGGCGCTCCAGGCGTTTACTCTGCGCGCTATTCTGGTGAAGGCGCAACAGATCAAAAGAACATAGATAAAATGCTAGCTGCAATGGAAGGTGTTCCTACCGAAAAACGCACAGCGCGCTTCCATTGTGTTTTAGTACTAATGAAGCATGAGAACGATCCTACGCCATTAATTTGCCATGGTTCATGGGAAGGTCATATCACCACAGAACAACAAGGCGAAAATGGCTTTGGCTATGATCCTATCTTCTGGGTAAGTGAAGATAACTGTTCTTCAGCAGAGCTTGAACCTGCTCGTAAAAAACAATTGTCTCACCGTGGTCAAGCGCTGAAAAAACTGTTCGCTGCATTAAAAGAAGGTCAATAATTGATGCTAGTCCCACCACCACTTAGCTTATACATTCATATTCCATGGTGTATTCAAAAGTGCCCATATTGCGATTTCAACTCTCACGCATTGAAAACGACAATCCCTGAAGCACAATACATTTCAGCGTTAATTGACGATCTTGATACCGATCTTGCACGTTATGATATGGAAAATGAGCCACGTAAGCTGCACTCTATTTTTATAGGAGGTGGTACACCAAGCCTAATTACCGCTCCAGAGATTAAACGCTTATTAATCGAAATTGAAAAGCGCCTGCCGTTTGCTGATGATATTGAGATCACCATGGAAGCGAATCCAGGAACCGTAGAAGCTGGACGATTCATTGAATATCGTGAAGCAGGTGTCAATCGCATTTCTATTGGTGTACAAAGTTTCCAACAAGAAAAACTCGAAAAACTGGGACGAATCCATGGTAAAGATGAAGCCGTTCGCGCTGCTCGTCTGGCTCATGAAGCAGGATTAAACAGTTTTAATCTCGACTTAATGCATGGTTTACCAAACCAAACTATTGATGATGCCTTGTCTGATTTAAAACAAGCGATTGAGCTTAATCCGCCACATTTGTCTTGGTATCAGCTTACTATTGAGCCAAATACTGTGTTTTACTATAAGCCACCAACGTTGCCTGACGATGATGATTTATGGGATATTTTTGAACAAGGTCATCAAATTCTATCTGATGCCGGTTATGTTCAATATGAAATATCGGGCTACAGTAAAGTCGGTTATCAATGTCGCCATAATTTGAATTACTGGCGCTTTGGCGACTATTTAGGGATTGGTTGTGGTGCTCATGGCAAGCTCAGTTTTTCTGATGGTCGCATTGTTCGAACCACTAAAATCAAGCACCCACGCGGCTTCCTGGATTTAATGAAACCTTACTTAATTGACGAACAAAAGGTTACGGATCACGACAGACCTTTTGAGTTCTTTATGAACCGTTTTCGTCTATTAGAAACCTGTCCAAAGCAAGATTTCATTGATAAAACAGGGTTAGGATTTGAATCAATTCAAGAAACAATGGATTGGGCTAAAGAGAAGAAGTACCTAGAAGAAACAGAAACTCACTGGCAGATCACAGAGCACGGGAAGTTGTTTTTGAATGATTTATTGGAGGCGTTTGTGAGTGATGAGGATTAAAAACAGGGTTCAGAACGCTTCGCTTAAAGGTTTCAGGAAGAGCTTAAAAAGCTTTTCCTGAAACCTGCTCTTATTTTAAAATATAGAACGACCAATACGCTCTGAAAGCAACTCTAACGCTTTAGTTCCAGCTAACGAATTCCCTGATGGGTCCAACTCTGGAGACCATACCGCTATCGTCATCTCACCAGGAACAATCGCAATAATACCACCACCAACACCCGATTTTCCCGGCATACCAACACGATACGCAAACTCACCAGCTCCATCATATAAGCCACAAGTCGCCATTAATGCGTTAATTTGTTTACTCTGCATTGGCGTTACGATGAACTTATTAGTCTCTGGTTGAATACCTTTATTGGCTAAATAACCAAACGTTCTTGCTAAGTCAACACAGCTCATATTCAGTGCACAAGCATGAAAATAGTTTTTTAATACTGGCATCACTTCATTATCGAAATTACCAAATGAACGCATCAAATAGGCAATCGATGCATTTCGATCACTATGATCCATTTCTGAATTAGCGACGACACGATTATATATAATATGTTCATTACCTGAGAGCTTTCGCACAAATTCTAATAATCTATGCTTTGGTGCAGAAAAACGACTAAACAGCATATCGGCAACAACAATCGCACCCGCATTAATGAACGGATTACGAGGGACTCCTTGCTCCATCTCAAGCTGAATAAGGGAATTAAACGCTTGTCCTGATGGCTCTTTTCCTACTCTCTGCCATAATTCTTCAGGCTGATACAATTCCATAGCTAAAGTTAAGCTCAACGCTTTAGAGATTGATTGAATCGAAAAGCGTTCATCGGCATCACCTGATGTGATCATTTCACCATCATTGGTGTATACCGCTATCCCCAATTTATCGTTTGGAACACAAGCTAGAGCTGGGATGTAATCGGCAACTTTCCCTTGTCCAATAAGAGGACGCACTTCATTCAAAATATCATCTAATATTTGTTTTGTTGGCTTCATTATTTTTACTTCCTGTTGAGCGCAAGGACAAAAAAGCCAACACTGAGGTTGGCTTTAGTATTTATTTAGATTGGTATAAGAACCATGCAGCGCTTATGGTGCGCTGTCATACAACTTTAAAAAACTGATTAAACGTTACGACGGAATTTAATATCCCAAACGCCATGACCTAAACGGTGGCCACGCGCTTCAAATTTTGTTAGTGGGCGTTCATCTGGACGAGGAATGTAGTCACCATCTGTAGCGATATTCTCGTAACCCGGTGCCGCATTCATTACTTCGATCATATGCTCTGCGTAGTTTTCCCAGTCAGTAGCCATGTGGAAAATACCATCTGCATTTAACTTAGGACGGATCATCTCAGCAAACTCAGCTTTAACGATACGACGCTTATGATGACGTGCTTTATGCCATGGGTCAGGGAAGAACAATTGTAATGTATTTACTGATGAATCAGGGATCATTGATTCAAATACTTCAACGGCATCGTGACACATTACACGTAAGTTAGTTACGCCAGCTTCTTTCGCTGCAGCAAGACATGCGCCAACACCTGGGCGATGAACTTCAATTCCAAGGAAATTAAGCTCTGGTGCTTTCTGCGCCATCTCAACCAAAGATGCACCCATACCAAAACCGATTTCTAAAACGACAGGGTTGTTATTACCAAACACCTCGCTCCAGTCAAGCATTTGCTCAACAAAATCGATGCCCATGGTAGACCAGCACTCAGTAATAGCGCCTTCTTGGCCTTTCGTTAAACGTCCTTCGCGGCGTACAAAGCTGCGAATTTTACGAACAACTTTACCTTCTTCGGTAAAGTCGTTTTTAGTCACTTCAGTCATGATTGGATAACCTGGTTATTCTCTGAACAAGGATTGTGGATCCGGCATTATCCAAAGTTTAGCCCAGTGTTCAAGTATTATCTTTCGTTTTCGTCATAAACTCACTCAATACTCGAATTTATACTATCTAACGAATACCCCTATTTTCTGTCGGGTGTACAAATTCATTCTACTGTGGTGCAATTCACACCATTATAAAAAGCAATCGAGCATGTCATGACATCTTTCTCTCACGCCATTTTAGAGTGGTACGACAATTACGGCCGTAAGACGTTACCTTGGCAATTAGAAAAAACTCCTTATAAGGTATGGTTATCTGAGATCATGCTTCAACAAACCCAAGTAACTACCGTTATTCCCTATTTCGAGCGTTTCATGGCCCGCTTTCCAACGGTTGTTGATTTAGCTAATGCAGAACAAGATGAAGTCCTGCATTTATGGACCGGACTTGGCTATTACGCTCGTGCTCGTAATTTACACAAAACAGCCCAAATCATTGCTGAACAATATAATGGGAAGTTTCCAGAAACCATCGACGAAGTCATCGCTCTCCCGGGGATTGGACGATCTACTGCTGGGGCAGTGTTATCATTATCATTAAAACAACGTCATCCAATTTTAGATGGCAATGTAAAACGTACGCTTTCTCGCTGCTTTGCTATTGAAGGTTGGTCAGGTAAAAAGTCCGTTGAAAATGCCATGTGGGAAGTAGCCGAAGAACATACCCCAGAGTTTGGGGTTGAACGCTATAACCAAGCCATGATGGACATGGGGGCAATGGTTTGTACTCGCTCAAAACCTAAATGCAAATTATGCCCTGTCAATGATCTTTGCCAAGCAAAAGCACAAGATCGTCAATTGGATTTTCCAACTAAGAAACCCAAAAAAGACAAGCCAACCAAAGAGGCATGGTTTGCTATCTACTATCACGATGGTGATGTATTACTAGAGCAACGACCTCAAACGGGAATTTGGGGTGGACTATATTGCTTCCCCGAACAGCCAGAAAATACCTTAAATGATTTATCCGACCGCTATGGTATGGATGTGAAATCAAGCCAACAATTAATTGCTTTTCGTCATACCTTTAGTCATTACCACTTAGATATCACTCCTGTACTTATCACTCTGAGTAAGAAACCTCATATGGTGATGGAAGGAACGCGTGGAGTTTGGTATAACTTATCTCAACCAATGACGGTAGGATTAGCAGCTCCAGTTCAAAAACTGCTAGATACCTTACCGTTCGAAATTTCTAATGGAGAATAACCATGAGTCGCACTGTATTTTGCGTTCTTTTAAATAAAGAAGCCGATGGCCTAGATTTTCAACTTTACCCAGGTGAACTAGGTAAGCGTATTTTTGACAATATCTCCAAAGAAGCATGGGGCCAATGGCAGCATAAACAAACCATGCTTATTAATGAAAAGAAACTGAACATGATGGATCCAGAGCACCGCAAACTACTGGAAACAGAAATGGAAGGTTTCTTATTTGATGGCAAAGAAGTCATCATTGATGGTTACACACCACCAAGTGAATAAGTTATTGTAAATAAAGCAGTCTAATGGCTAATGCCGATCAGTTAGTCACTTTATTGAGTAATTACGCACTATTTATTCAATGTCTAATAGATATGGAAAAGTACCCGTTAAGAGAGTGAAAGATAGATACAACAAGGGCTCCAGAATGATTGTAATAAATTCGTCTGAAGCCCTTGTTTTTATTGATATTCGCTTAACTGACTGGCATTAGTCTAATGGCTGCTTTATTTTTATTCTTTTTCAGTTAGAGGGCATTCTGCCGTTAACATTATTATCGAGTTCTTATCTATATTGTCTTTATGAAAAAAATTATCCTGATTGCCTCTGCTTGTCTTTTTCTTACCAGTTGTAGCCGAGAATCAATAGAGTCTACTTTTGGTATTAATTACGATACCACTAATCGCTTTGCTAAAAACCTTGCCCCTCTTCCAGGGCAATTTACTAAAGATATAAAAGCACTCGACTCTTTAATTAACAGTTTTAATGCCAACATTGAAAAGCGTTGGGGTAAAAAGAATCTCGTTATTGCCAGTAAACGCTCATACGTAAAATATACCGATGGCTACTTAAGCCGATCTCAAGTTGATTTTACAACGGGCCGAGTTACGGTTGAGACGGTTGCAGGTACCGAGCCTAAAGCCCATTTACGTCAAGCAATTATTACGACCCTACTTACGCCTGACGATCCCGCAGGTGTCGATCTTTATTCTGATGCTGATGTTGCCCTTGATGGCAAACCCTTCTTATACCAACAAGTCGTTGATCAAGATAAAAAACCAATTGAATGGTCATGGCGTGCAGGTCGTTATGCTGATTATTTAATTGCTAATCACTTAAAAACAAAAAATATCGATTACAAAAAAGCCTTTTATGTCGATATTCCTATGGTAAAAAACCATACTCAGCTACGTGAATATCAATATGCTGATATTGTTCGTGGTGCATCTCAGCGTTATGACATCCCTGAAGATCTCATTTATTCCATAATTAGAACGGAAAGTAGCTTTAACCCATATGCGGTAAGTTGGGCAAATGCCTACGGGTTAATGCAAGTCGTCCCAAAAACAGCTGGACGCGACGTATTTAAATTAGTTAAGAAAAAATCAGGCGATCCAACCCCCGAATACCTTTTCAATCCTCACAACAATATAGATACCGGCACGGCTTATTTTCATATTTTAAAAACCCGTTACTTAAAAGACATTCGTAATCCTATTTCAAAACAATACAGTATGATTTCAGCTTATAACGGCGGCGCTGGTGGTGTATTTAATACTTTTAGCAGCAGTAGAAGCAGAGCAATTAGTGATATTAATAGCTTAAATCCAAATCAAGTCTACTGGGCTTTAACCAAAAAGCATAAAAATGCAGAATCTCGCCGTTACTTAGAAAAGGTTACAGCCTTTAAAAAAGAATTTAATTCAGGGAAGATTTAGCGATAAAATCGCCTATTCGATGAATTATCCATCAAACAACCAAAAAAATAGCGTATTTTGCAAAAAAAAGTTGACGGTAGGGGCAAAAATCCGTTTAATAGCGCTCGTTGCCCGGATAGCTCAGTCGGTAGAGCAGAGGATTGAAAATCCTCGTGTCGGTGGTTCGATTCCGCCTCCGGGCACCATACAATAAGATTGTTGGTGTAGTTCTAGATTAATTAAATGCTAGATCACGAATAGTCAAAAGAATTTAGTGTGCCGACTTAGCTCAGTAGGTAGAGCAACTGACTTGTAATCAGTAGGTCACCAGTTCGACTCCGGTAGTCGGCACCATTCTTTTGCCTCGATAGCTCAGTCGGTAGAGCAGAGGATTGAAAATCCTCGTGTCGGTGGTTCGATTCCGCCTCGAGGCACCATACAATTCCCTTTTAGTTCAGTTGGTAGAACGCCGGACTGTTAATCCGTATGTCGCTGGTTCAAGTCCAGCAAAGGGAGCCATACAATTTAATCTTTACGTTTTAAAGATTAATAAAAATTAGTGCCGACTTAGCTCAGTAGGTAGAGCAACTGACTTGTAATCAGTAGGTCACCAGTTCGACTCCGGTAGTCGGCACCATTTCTTACTTGTAAGAAGAATAGAAAATCTGTTCCCTTTTAGTTCAGTTGGTAGAACGCCGGACTGTTAATCCGTATGTCGCTGGTTCAAGTCCAGCAAAGGGAGCCACATTCAAAAGCCTTGTCGTAGGACGAGGTTTTTTTATTACTGACTTAATTCAGTAATAGCAAAAAAATATAGTGTGCCGACTTAGCTCAGTAGGTAGAGCAACTGACTTGTAATCAGTAGGTCACCAGTTCGACTCCGGTAGTCGGCACCATTTTTTTGCCTCGATAGCTCAGTCGGTAGAGCAGAGGATTGAAAATCCTCGTGTCGGTGGTTCGATTCCGCCTCGAGGCACCATATAATTCCCTTTTAGTTCAGTTGGTAGAACGCCGGACTGTTAATCCGTATGTCGCTGGTTCAAGTCCAGCAAAGGGAGCCATATTAAAAAGCCTCATCATTCTGATGAGGCTTTTTTTATGCTTGTTATTTGGCAAACTCAACACTACCATAACCTCCATTCATACCAATCCACAAACATACTATCATTACGATACAATAAGGATTGAGATCACTTATTTCACTAAGGTTACACCATGACAGATACTCCATCAGGTAAACCAGGCAATACTGGTATTAAACGAGTAATTAAAGCTACTGGGTTTTCTATTCAAGGTTTAAAAGCAGCATTTAAACATGAAGCCGCTGTTCGTCAAGAATTTGCGATGTTAGTTATCGCCACCCCTACCGCCCTACTACTTGATGTATCCACGATAGAACAAATCTTATTAATTGGTGTCTTTGTCTTAATCTTTATCGTAGAGCTATTGAATTCAGCTATAGAGGCTGTTGTAGACCGTATTGGGCCAGAACATCACGAATTAAGTGGCCGAGCTAAAGATATCGGCTCTGCAGCCGTATTTGTCGCTCTGTGCTTTGCAGGCTTTACCTGGCTAATGATCCTAGGTAACCATTATTTATAATTTTATTTATCTTGAATAGATAAATAGAACGTATCCATTTTAAAGAGGAAGATTTTAATGAACCCTATTATTCAAACATTAAAAGAACACAATGTTAGTGATGAAAAAATCTCAGAAGTATTTCAAGCACTAACACAAAACCCACTAGCAGCGATTGCAACAATCCAAAGCTTAGGGATTCCACAAGAACAACTTCAACCATTAATGATGCAAGTAATGACAAACCCAAGCTTAATTAAAGAAGCTGTAGAAGAACTAGGTTTGGATTTTTCAAAAGTAGAAGAAGCAAAAGCAAAGCTTGAAGAAAATCAATAAATCTTTTCAATGAGTAATACTAGAGCCCTGACTTCGGTTGGGGCTTTTTTGTATCGAGAGATCGATGGTGTGCTTTCTATGTTCCAAATACAACAAAGCCCCGATTTTCATCGAGGCTTTGTCATTTAAATATGGTACCGGTAGGCGGACTTGAACCGCCACTCCTTTCGGAAACGGATTTTGAATCCGTCGTGTATACCAATTTCACCATACCGGCTTTATCAGCATTACTGCTTGATGTGACTGATTATACTCAGAGATGATCATGGCGCAAGCTCTTTATTACTCTAAGATATTTGTTTGCTGAAATATTCAGCAGTTATTTACAATCTGATTTTCATTTTTATCGAATCTATCGTTATACTGCTGTCAGTTTTTTAATTTATGGAAGATAAAATGACAACACAAAAACAAGCAGGATTTATGCGCCGCATGGGGGCTTGGTTTTACGATACTCTAATCATCAGTGCTGTGATGATGTTAACCGGTGGTGCTATCGTAGCAACTCTTGAGATGCTATATGGCGTCGGCATAGTCAGTTATGGCTCATACCCTGATGTTAGTTCATATCTAAACCATGACCCTATGTGGAGCAATCTATACCCTATCACTCTTATTTCTGTTTTTGTTGGCTTCTTTGCTTACTTTTGGTGTCAGGGACAAACACTAGGAATGCGAGCTTGGAAACTACAAGTTCAACAACTTGATGGCTCACCAATTACATTAACTCAAGCCATTATCCGAATGTCTACCTCGGCATTTGGTTTAGGTAACCTTTTAGTATTCATGTCTCATGATAACGCCGCTTTCCAAGATACATGGGCAAAAACTCGAGTAATTGTTCTGGATAAAGCCGTATAGCTCTATTCACGTAAAATCAATTTATAGACACAAAAAAAAGGAGATACTTTACAGTATCTCCTTTTTATTGAATCGTTTATAACTTCCGATTTAACAAGGCCAAAGTAATTAACAAGAAAATTAAACTCGGTCCTAATGCACCAAATATGGGGTGGATGTTATACACCAAGGTCATAGGCCCAAACACTTCATTAGATATATAGAAGGTAAAACCAGCAATAACACCTGACAGTATTCTTGCTCCCATAGTCACACTTCGTAGCGGCCCAAAGACAAAAGAAAGAGCTAATAACATCATTACGGCAACTGATATAGGTTGCAATGCTTTACGCCAAAAAGCTAATTCATAACGCGATGCATCTAACTCTGAATCTTTTAAATAAGTAACGTAATCATATAACCCAGTAAGAGATTGCTCTTCTGGTTTTACAGTTACTACAGCCAATTTATCTGGCGTTAATGTCGTTGACCAATTCAGACTATCGACTTTCCTTTCACTAATGACTGCATCATCTTCCATTTGAGTAATAGAAACATCACTCATTAGCCAACCTGCTTCTTTAGATTGATAATCTGCTTTTCGTGCAAAAATAATATTATTTAATTGGCAGTCATCATCAAATTGCCACACGGTGACACCGTATAGTTTTTCTTGGTTATCAACACGAGATAAGTAAATAAAGTCATCAGCATCTTTAGCCCAAACCCCTGCTCTTACGGCAGCAATATTGCCGCCTGATGTTTCAAAAGTTCGTAAATCACGAGCCATTTTTTGGGCTTGTGGGGCTCCCCATTGACCTAACGCCATAACCATCAACATTAATGGGATTGCCGTTTTCAATACCGATACGCCAATATCTAATTTTGAATACCCCGCAGCTTGCATTACTACAAGCTCAGAGCTCGCTGCTAACATCCCTAAGCCAATCAAAGCACCAAGTAAGGCCGCCATAGGAAAGAACATTTCAATATCACGAGGCATGCTTAAAATAACAAAATAAAGCGCATCTAAAAGATCGTATGTGCCTTTGCCTACTTTTCGTAATTGCTCAACATATTTGATGATCGAAGATAACCCAACCAAGGTCACCAAACATAATGCAGAGGTTGCTATAATCGTACGGCCAATATACCAATCTAAAATCTTAAACATGTTTTGGTTTTCTCCGCATTTTATCTTTTAATTTTCTAACAAATACACTGTCCATTGAGTTCAATACAATACCAATAATTAATAGCACAGCATTTATGGCCCACAAGCCAATATAAGGCGCTAACCCACCGTCTTCTACTGCTGATTTACCCGCACTTAATGATAAGAAATAGGCAAGATACAACAGAACAGCTGGCCCCAATTTAGCAAAACGCCCTTGTCGGGGATTTACGGCTGACAACGGCACCACCACCATGGTTAATAGTGGTATACAAATAATAAGAGAGATTCGCCATTGCAATTCAGCTTTCGCTTCTAGTTCATTGCGTTTAATTAGATCCAACGTAGGAATCGCATCCCAATCACGACGCTTTTCTTTAACTTCTTTTTGTCCAATTAATAGCTCATAAGATTCAAAATTACTTTCAAGATAATCTAAACGAGTTGGAATACCTTCATATCGAGTACCACTTTGAAGATCTAATACTTGACGACCATCAGGCAATTCTTTCACTACACCTCGCTCTGCAACTAAAACGCTTGGACGCAATGAGTCACGAGGTATCGGTTGAGCGAGAAAAACATGCTCTAATTCTTTGCCATTTTTCGTATTAATATCATCAATAAATACGACAGCTTGGCCATCAGGAGAGCGCTGAAATTGACCTTTTTGCAATAAATCTACACCTGCATCAGTTTCAACAGTTTCCATTAATTGCGTTGTTTTTTCTTGGCTCCAAGGAGATAGCCATAGTGAATTAAACGCCGCGGCGGTTCCTGTAATTAATGCTAAGTAAAGCGCAGCACGAATAAGGATTGAATTCCCCATACCTGTAGCGTTCATTACTGTGATCTCACTCTCTGCGTATAAACGCCCAAAAGTAAGAAGAATACCTATAAAAATACTCAAAGGTAGCATCAGCAAGCCCATTGCGGGCATGTTCAAACCAACTAAAGATAGGATCAACCCTCCAGGGATATCTCCATCCGAAGCGTCAGCTAAAACGCTAATAAATTTTTGGCTCATAAAGATCAAAAATAAAACAAAAAAGATCGCAAATTGGCTCTTTAATGTTTCCTTGATCAAATATCTAATAATAATCACGTCGAATCTACCTATAGAAAACTTGTATTTTTGCCAGAATCACTATAATTTCCGTGTAAACCATTTATTTTTTAATCTTTGGCTAAATGTTAGCCTGCGAAATCGGAACACTAATAGTATAGTATCTAACTAGATTTTGCTCATTATCTAACATTTAGTTCTATTTGTCTTTAGGATGTAGGAGTACGCATGGAGTTCAGTGTAAAAAGTGGCAGTCCAGAGAAGCAGCGCAGCGCATGTATCGTTGTCGGTGTTTTCGAACCACGCCGTTTATCTCCAATCGCAGAACAGCTAGATAAAATCAGTGACGGTTACATCAGTTCATTACTTCGCCGTGGTGATCTAGAAGGTAAACCTGGTCAAATGCTGTTGTTGCATCAAGTACCAAATATTCTTTCTGAGCGTGTTTTATTAGTCGGTTGTGGTAAAGAGCGTGAACTTGGTGAGCGTCAATATAAAGAAATCATCAAAAAAACCATCAGCACACTAAATGAAACAGGCTCTATGGAAGCAGTATGTTTCCTTACCGAACTGCACGTTAAAGGTCGCGATACGTACTGGAAGGTTCGCCAAGCTGTTGAGTCTACTAAAGACAGCTTATACACCTTTAACCAATTCAAGAGTAACAAACCTGAGACTCGTCGCCCATTACGCAAGTTAGTATTTAATGTACCAACTCGCCGTGAACTTAACTTAGGTGAAAAAGCAATTAATCATGGTTTATCTATTGCCTCTGGCGTTAAAGCATCGAAAGATTTAGGCAATATGCCACCAAACGTTGCCAACCCAGCGTACCTTGCATCTCAAGCTCGTCGCTTAGCCGATGACTACGAAACCGTTACCACTAAAGTAATTGGTGAAGAAGAGATGAAAAAACTAGGCATGACTTCTTACCTAGCTGTAGGTCAAGGGTCTCATAATGAATCCATGATGTCAGTGATGGAATACAAAGGTCATTCTAATCCTGATGCAAAACCTATCGTACTTATTGGTAAAGGTCTGACGTTCGATTCAGGCGGTATCTCTATCAAACCAAGTGACGGTATGGATGAGATGAAGTACGACATGTGTGGTGCTGCCTCTGTCTTTGGTGCAATGAAAGCGCTTGCTAAGTTAAACCTTCCTTTAAACGTTGTTGGTGTACTTGCTGGTTGTGAAAACATGCCAAGCAGTAATTCTTATCGCCCTGGTGATATTTTAACTACAATGTCAGGTCAAACAGTTGAAGTATTAAATACCGATGCTGAAGGTCGTTTAGTACTTTGTGATGCGCTTACTTATGTTGAACGTTACGATCCAGAATGCGTTGTTGATGTGGCTACATTGACAGGCGCTTGTGTTGTGGCTCTTGGCCATCACATCAATGGCTTAATCGCAAACCATAATCCATTAGCTCATGAACTCATTAATGCGTCTGAACAATCTGGTGACCGCGCTTGGCGCTTACCTATGGCTGACGAATACAATGAACAACTGAATAGCCCGTTTGCAGACATGGCTAACATTGGCGGAAAAGCAGCTGGCACAATCACTGCTGGTTGTTTCCTTGCTCGCTTTGCTAAGAAATACCATTGGGCCCACATTGATAGTGCGGGTACTGCTTGGGTCTCTGGTGCCAACAAAGGCTCAACAGGCCGACCAGTCTCATTACTTGTCCAGTTTTTACTGAATCGTTCAGGCCAAGAAAACGTAGAATAAACCACTTCGTTTTATGATATAAAGGGCCTATATACAGGCCCTTTTTTAATGACTTATTTATGGTCATATACGCTGTAATAAATAAGAGAGATTATGAGCCAAGCACTGTTTTATGTTATTGAACCCACATCATCAACAGCGACTCAAGAAGGTCTGTTAAAATTTGTGTGTCAGCTTGCTCATTATTATTACTCTGAAAATGCTCGAATCTATATTTTAAGTAGCGATAAAGAACAAGCGTTATTAATTGATGAAGCACTTTGGCAGAATGAAATTTCTGAGTTCACACCACATAACCTTATTGGTGAAGGCCCAAAATCTGGTTCTCCAATTGAAATTGGTTGGGGAACACTACGCCCATCAGGCCGCCGACATGTGCTAATAAATTTAGCTCAAGAGGTCGCAACTTTTGCGGTTTCCTTTGCTCAAGTGGTAGACTTCGTACCCTGTGAAGAAAAAAGCAAACAACACGCTCGAGAAAGGTATAAAATATACCGAAATGCAGGCCGAGCCATGCAAACCGAGACATTAGAATAATGCCAATCATCATAGCTAAGTAACTTAATTAAAAGATAATTATTAACTTGAGCCATTAATTATGATATTTGGCATTCCACTTTTTAATAGAGATATTCGTGACGAACACTATGGAAAAGACATATAATCCGCAATCAATAGAACAAGCTCTGTACCAGACTTGGGAAGAAAAAGGCTACTTTAAGCCTCATGGCGATACATCAAAAGAAGCTTACAGCATCATGATCCCGCCACCAAACGTCACTGGTAGCCTGCATATGGGTCACGCTTTCCAAGATACCATCATGGATACACTTATCCGTGCTGAACGTATGAAAGGTAAGAATACTCTTTGGCAAGTCGGTACCGACCACGCAGGTATTGCAACTCAAATGGTTGTTGAGCGTAAGATTGCGGCTGAAGAAGGCAAAACAAAACACGATTACGGTCGTGACGCTTTCATCGACAAAATTTGGGAATGGAAAGCAGAATCAGGCGGCACAATCACGAAACAACTTCGTCGCCTAGGAGCATCAGTTGATTGGGATCGTGAACGATTCACAATGGACGATGGTTTATCTGCTGCAACTCAAGAAGTGTTTGTTCGTCTATACGAAGAAGACCTTATCTACCGTGGTAAGCGTCTAGTAAACTGGGATCCGAAACTGCACACTGCTATTTCTGATCTTGAAGTTGAAAACAAAGACAAAAAAGGCTTTATGTGGCACTTCCGCTACCCACTAGCAAACGGCGTTAAAACTGCTGACGGCAAAGACTACATTATTGTAGCTACGACTCGTCCAGAAACGATGCTTGGTGATACTGGTGTTGCTGTAAACCCTGAAGATCCTCGTTACAAAGATCTAATCGGTCAACACATTGAACTGCCTATCGTTGGTCGTTTAATTCCTATCGTAGGCGATGAGCATGCGGACATGGAAAAAGGCACGGGTTGTGTGAAAATCACTCCAGCTCATGACTTTAACGATTACGAAGTAGGTAAACGTCATAGCCTACCAATGATCAACATCCTTACTTTTAACGCTGATATTCGTGATACTGCTGAAGTATTCACAACAAACGGCGAAGAAAGCGATGTGTACAGCGCTGAACTTCCTGCTAAATACCACGGCATGGAACGTTTTGCCGCTCGTAAAGCTATCGTTGCTGAGTTTGATGAACTGGGTCTTCTTGAAGAAATCAAAGATCACGATTTAACCGTTCCTTACGGTGACCGTGGTGGTGTTGTTATCGAACCAATGCTAACTGACCAATGGTATGTACGTACTGCACCTCTAGCTGCTCCAGCAGTTAAAGCGGTTGAAGATGGTCAAATCGAATTCGTTCCTAAGCAATACGAAAACATGTACTTTGCGTGGATGCGTGACGTACAAGATTGGTGTATCTCTCGTCAACTTTGGTGGGGTCACCGTATTCCTGCATGGTATGACAACGACGGTAAAGTTTACGTTGGTCGTACTGAAGAAGAAGTTCGTGAGAAAAACAACCTTTCTCCAGTTATCGTTCTTCGCCAAGATGATGATGTACTTGATACATGGTTCTCTTCTGCACTTTGGACGTTCGGCACACAAGGCTGGCCTGAAAACACAGACGCACTTAAAACATTCCACCCATCAGAAGTTCTAGTATCTGGTTTTGATATTATCTTCTTCTGGGTTGCTCGTATGATCATGATGACCATGCACTTCGTGAAAGACGAAGAAGGCAATGCACAAGTACCATTTAAGACAGTTTACATGACGGGCCTTATCCGTGATGAGAACGGTGACAAGATGTCTAAGTCTAAAGGTAACGTACTTGATCCTATCGATATGATCGATGGTATCGGCCTTGAAGAGCTTGTTGAAAAACGTTGTGGCAACATGATGCAACCTCAACTTGCTAAGAAAATCGAAAAAGCAACGCGTAAAACGTTTGAAGGCGGTATCGAACCATACGGTACTGATGCTCTACGTTTCACTCTTGCAGCAATGGCATCAACAGGTCGTGATATCAACTGGGATATGAAGCGTCTTGAAGGTTACCGTAACTTCTGTAACAAACTATGGAACGCAAGCCGTTACGTATTAATGAACACAGAAGAGCACGATTGTGGCATGGCTGAAGGTGCAGAGCTTGAGTTCTCACTGGCTGACCAATGGATCGCGTCTCAGTTTGAAATCGCAGCAAAAGAATTTAATGCACACCTAGATAACTACCGTCTAGATATGGCAGCAAATACGCTGTATGAATTCATCTGGAACCAATTCTGTGACTGGTACTTAGAGCTAACTAAACCAGTTCTATGGAAAGGCACCGAAGCACAACAACGTGCAACGCGTTACACGCTAATTACGGTTCTTGAGAAGACATTACGTCTTGCTCACCCTGTTCTTCCTTACATCACTGAATCTATCTGGCAGAGCGTTAAGCCGCTAGTTAACGGTGTTGAAGGTGAGACTATCATGACTCAAGCATTACCTCAGTTTAATGAAGAAAACTTCAATGCTGATGTGGTTGCTGATCTTGAGTGGGTTAAAGCCTTCATTACAAGCATTCGTAACTTACGTGCTGAATACGACATCGCACCAAGCAAAGGCTTAGATGTGATGATTAAAGTCGCTGACGAAAAAGACGCTGCACGTATTCAAGCAAATGAGATTGTTCTTACTTCTCTAGCAAAACTAGACAGCATCAAAGTACTTACAGACAATGAAGAGACGCCTGCATGTGCAACCTCTCTTGTTGGTAAGTCTGAGCTGATGATCCCAATGGCGGGCCTTATCGATAAAGATGCAGAGCTTGCTCGTTTAGATAAAGAAGTAGCTAAAATCCAAGGCGAAATTAAACGTATCGAAGGTAAATTAGGTAACGAAGGTTTCGTTGCTAAAGCACCTGAAGTTGTTATCGCTAAAGAGCGTGAAAAACTAGAAGGCTATAAAGAAACCTTAGTTAAACTAGAAGCGCAAAAAGAAACAATCGCTGCACTATAAGTAAGCCTTTATATCTTTATTAGGTTGATATTATCGTAATGCATAAAAAAGGCCGATGTTAATACATCGGCCTTTTTGTTACCTGTCTCTTTTTATAACTAAAAAATCAATTCACTAAAATTAATGAGTCTACTTACAAAGGAAAGTGAATGACGTTTTCAGTTTTTGATAATCCAATCTCAAGTTCATGCAGTTGCCCATCAAGTATCACAGAAACCACATATAAATCATTTGAGTTCTTCGTTTGGTCATCCCAATACTTTGGTGCTTCAACCTGAAATAGTGCAGAAACATGCTCGCCTCTTACGTCGACAGGAATCGTTAATGTCATGCCATCAAACTTAATGCTGGCTGAAATTAAATTTGGCTTGTACATTTTAAAATGAACATCGACTTTAAGCTCACAACCATGGTGCCATATTTGCTCAACACTAATATGGTTTAGAGAAAGATGAGGGATTGGCTGGAAAAAGCAAACACCAAACACACCAATATCATCTTTAATATCGCTGTCTTTTACTGCACCAAAACGATAATGATATGCCTGATTTATTTCACAGACATTACTGACGTCATCATCATCTAATAACCAATCATCGTCATCTTCTTCTAAAAAGAGAACTTCGAAACGATTACCACCTAACTGTAAAAACTCTTTGATGTCTTTACGGTAACGAGTCATTTTTTCAGTACAATCAAATACGGCTACACCATTAATTCGCACCTCGGCATAGCGAGAGATCCCACTCATCACTAATTCAACCGCAGGATAATTCAGCAGCGTTTCATCCACCTCAAAAAAACGCATTAAATGCCATTCTTGACTATCTGCATCTTCAACAGAAAGAGCATCATGAGCAGAAGCAACGCCTTGTTGAATTGGAATGTCTTTAATGGACAATTTTGTGTCAGTTAACGGTGAAAGTTGCCATAACGCTTCTTTACCATTAAGTATAATTCTTGAGTTCATTACTATATTCATCCCTAAAAAAATGCCCTACACTTGTTATTACAAGCCTAGGGCACAGTCTCTCAATTGTCGCTATTCGACAATTTTTTATTCGTCGTCACCATCTTCGATAACATCATACTCAGCGTCTTCGCCTTCGTAGTATGTGCCCCAACCATCATAGATAATGTCGAATTTCTCAGCCAGTTGAACCAATTTTTCTACTTGAGCATCAATAACTTCAGCATCTAACGCTGAATCCATTACTGCATCACAGCAAAGGATCTTAGCACCATCTTCATCTTCAAGCTCTTCAGCTTCTAATACTTCAAAGCCCATTTTAAATGCTTCAACAACCGCATTTTCAAGCGCTTTAAAGTCTTCCGCCATTAAGTGGTGCTCGATAGCATACAGTGCGTCAGGCTCACTTCCGTCGGCTTTTAGCGATTCAATAATTTCACGCGTTTCCGCTTTTTGCAATTCAAGAAATTGCTCAACCGATAGATATTCATCTTCTTGAGACATAGTAAGACTCCACACTGTATAAAATAATAGAAATTAACTTGGGCATTATAGCCTGCTCAAACCAAATTCCCTAGCACTTCAATAATTAAAGAATATTTAGCTGCTATACGGTATTATTTCTCTTACTAGCTGTAGATATTAGAAAGGAATCTTATGAATAAGCTATTTGTTGGCTCTGAGATTGGTCAACTTCGCCGAGTTATTCTTCATCGTCCAGAAAGAGCATTGAGTCACCTAACCCCTACCAATTGCCGTAACTTACTTTTTGATGATGTACTTTCTGTTGAGAAAGCACTGCTTGAACACGATCAATTTGTAAAAACCCTCAGACAACAAGATGTAGAAGTCTTATTACTTCAAGATTTATTAGAAGAAACATTAGCAAACAAAGAAGCAAAGCAATGGTTGCTGAGACATCAAATATCTCACTATCGTTTCGGCCCTACTTTTGCTAATCAAATTCGGGTCTTTTTACTCGAAAAAGACAATAAAGAATTGGCTTCAATCTTATTAGGTGGTTTGGCATTTATCGAATTACCATTCAAAGCTCCATCGATGCTACAACAATTAAGTGACCCTTTTGACTTTGTCATTGACCCATTACCAAACCATTTATTTACTCGAGATACTTCATGCTGGATTTATGGTGGCGTTTCCATTAACCCTATGGCAAAAGCAGCAAGGAAGAGAGAATCAAATCATTTGCGAGCAATCTATAAGTGGCATCCTTTATTTTCAAATCATTCATTCCCCCGTTATTTTGAAGATGAAAATCGATACTATGATAATGCGACTATAGAAGGTGGGGATGTATTAGTTATCGGCAAAGGAAATGTCTTAGTCGGTATTTCAGAACGAACCACACCACAAGGCATTGAAAATTTAGCAAAGCAACTCTTTAGAACACATCAAGCAAAGCAAGTTATAGCCATTAAATTGCCAGAAGATCGCTCTTGTATGCATTTAGATACCGTCATGACTCATATGGATCATAATGTATTTTCTGTCTATCCAAGGGTCATTGACATGGCAATGTCCTGCTGGTCAATTACCGCTTGCGGCGAGCAACAACTGGCGATTAAAGAGATGCCAAACTTTCAGCACACTCTGATGTCCGCTTTAGAATTAGATTCACTTAATATTATTACAACGGGTGGTGATAGTTATGAAGCAGAGCGCGAACAATGGCATGATGCTAATAATGTATTAACCATTAAACCGGGTGTTGTCGTTGCTTATGAAAGAAATACTTATACCAATGAGAAATACGATAAAGCCGGCATAAAGGTACTACCAATTACCGGGGATGAATTAGGCAGAGGCCGTGGTGGTGCTCGCTGTATGAGTTGTCCTATTGAAAGAGATGGCATTTAATACCAATCGTAGTAAATAACTGGTCATCCTAGCTGGTTAAAATGCTCGATAACTACGTTGAAATTTTTGATTGTAGAATAACTACTTATCGAAAAATTTCGCCTTGTTCTCAAGCATTTTTCCTGCGCTATTTCTGATCACTTACTTACTGTGACTGGTATAGCCCTTTAAAATAAAAATTCACATTTAATGCATTTTTATGTTTAAATGTATTTTATCGGATTAAGACTATCAGCTAGGAGCACGGTATGGCTTTTAATATACGTAACAGAAATTTTTTAAAATTATTAGATTTTACCCCTAAAGAAATTATGCATTTACTTAAGTTATCTGCTGATTTAAAAAAAGCAAAATACGCAGGATATGAACAACCTCGCCTATCAGGTAAAAATATTGCACTTATTTTTGAAAAAGCCTCTACTCGTACACGCTGTGCCTTTGAAGTTGCTGCTTTTGACCAAGGAGCTAAAGTCACTTACCTTGGTCCATCAGGTTCTCAAATTGGTCAAAAGGAATCAATGAAAGACACTGCTCGCGTACTTGGCCGTATGTATGATGGCATTGAATACCGTGGCTTTGGTCAATCCATTGTAGAAGAACTCGGTAAGTATGCTGGCGTTCCAGTTTGGAATGGATTAACTGATGAGTTTCACCCAACACAAATTCTGGCAGACTTTCTTACAATGCAAGAATATGCAAATGGTAAACAGTTAAATCAAATTACTTTTGCCTACCTTGGTGATGCACGCAATAACATGGGCAACTCGCTGATGGTTGGCGCAGCAAAAATGGGCATGGAGATCTGTCTTATTGCACCAAAACAGTTTTGGCCAGAAGAAACATTAGTCGCTCAATGCCAAGAAATAGCAGCCCAAACTGGCGCCAAAATCATCCTAACGGAAGAAGTACAAACAGGCGTAAAAGGCTGTGACTTTTTATACACAGATGTTTGGGTTTCTATGGGTGAAGCACCAGAAGCATGGGATGAGCGTGTCGCATTAATGACGCCTTATCAAGTCAATATGGATGTAATTAAAGCAACCGAAAATCCAAACGTGAAATTCATGCACTGTTTACCCGCCTTTCATAATAATGAAACAACCATTGGAAAAGAAATCTCAGAAAAGTATGGTATGAATGGTTTAGAAGTTACTGACGAAGTTTTTGAATCTGACTACTCTATCGTATTTGATCAAGCAGAAAATCGCATGCACACAATTAAAGCGATTATGGTTGCAACCTTAGGTAATTAATCTAAGTACCCAATAAAGGAAATAGAAATAAGTTTGATGCAAACGCTTGCTTAGGATTTTGATACGAGTATAATCTCGCGCAATTTACTAGGAAATTATGATGTTATTGACTTATATTCATACAGCGGTCGACCCTATGCCTGCACTAACAAAGTGTGGTGGTCCCCTATTTTTTGATTTTCCTAATTACCGATATTTTTAAAGCCTCCTATTTTATAGGGGGCTTTTTTTTGATTTAAATATGACTGACACACTAAAGGGAAGAGAGACTATGGCTAACTCGCTATATCAAAAGCATATCATTTCTATTCCAGAACTATCTCGTGAAGAGCTAGAACTGATCGTAGAAACAGCAGGGAAAATCAAAAAAGAACCTCAACCTGATCTATTAAAGAATAAGGTTATTGCAAGCTGCTTTTTTGAAGCCTCAACTCGTACTCGCCTATCTTTTGAAACCGCAATTCAACGTTTAGGTGGTTCAGTCATTGGTTTTGATACTGCTGGTAATACGTCTCTTGCTCAAAAGGGCGAGACTCTAGCCGATTCAGTTCAAATCATAGCTTCTTATGCCGATGCTTATGTTATGCGTCACCCTAAAGAAGGTGCAGCACGCCTTGCTTCTGAATTCTCAAACGGCACTCCAGTAATTAATGCCGGAGATGGCGCAAACCAACACCCAACGCAAACCTTATTAGACTTGTATACTATTTACGAAACTCAAGGTCGTTTAGATAATATTAATATCGCCTTTGTTGGTGATTTAAAATACGGTCGTACCGTTCACTCTTTAACTCAAGCGTTAGCTAAATTTAATGGTGTTAAGTTCTTCTTTATCGCACCAGAAGTATTAGCAATGCCTGATTACATTTGTGAAGAGTTAGATGAATTAGGCATTGAATACCAGCTACTTAATAGTATGGAAGATGCAATTCCTGAATTAGATATTCTGTATATGACTCGTGTTCAAAAAGAGCGTTTTGATGAATCTGAATATGCGCATATTAAATCAGCTTATATTCTTTCTGCGCAAGATTTACAGCCAGCTCGTAACAACCTAAAAGTGCTTCACCCGCTTCCTCGTATCGATGAAATTGATACTGATGTTGATAAAACACCACACGCTTATTATTTCCAACAAGCAGAAAATGGCGTTTATGCACGACAAGCTCTATTAGCGCTTGTTCTTAATGAAACACTTTAGGAGAAACGATGATGCCTAATAAAACTCAATTACGTGTTGAAGCTATTAACAACGGAACAGTAATCGACCATATTCCTGCAAATATTGGTGTTAAAGTCTTAAAGCTATTTCAGATGGATAAAACAGTAGAACGCGTAACGATAGGCTTAAACTTACCTTCTTCTGCTTTGGGCTCTAAAGATTTATTGAAAATTGAAAACACCTTTGTGACGCCAGAGCAAGCAAGTAAATTAGCACTCTATGCACCACACGCAACGGTTAATCAAATTGAAAACTATGAAGTGGCGAAGAAGATCCCTCTTCAGCTACCAACACAAATTACAGGTGTGTTTGAGTGTCCAAACAGCAATTGTATTACTCATGGTGAGCCCGTTGATAGTAGCTTTAAAGTCATTACAAAAAACGAAGATGTTCACTTAAAGTGTAAGTATTGCGAGAAAGTATATTCACGTGAAGTAGTCACTGATTTAAATTAATCCTATTGTTAATACACAATTTTTAGCCTCAGATATTCTGGGGCTTTTTTATTGGTAAAGTTTGTTTTATATTGGGTTTATTGAACCTAATACCAATCTGGATAAGTAGTTGTTCAGAGAATTGCGTAGGAAAAATCGATTAGAGCAAGGCATATGTTTTATAACTAGTAGTTCTAATTATAAAATTTATAACGCAGCTATAATCAATTTTAACAAGCAAGAATGAACAAATATTTATGTTGATTGGTATAATATTCATCCATTCAAAAAGGAATCATTACAATGACTAAAGTTCTTCATACAGATAACGCACCAGCAGCAATTGGTCCATACATTCAAGGTGTTGATCTTGGTAACATGGTACTGACTTCTGGCCAAATCCCTGTCAATCCAGCAACTGGGGAAGTATCTGATGATATTGCAGAACAAGCTCGTCAATCTCTAGAAAACGTAAAAGCGGTTGTGGAATCTTCTGGCCTAACTGTTTCTGATATTGTAAAAATGACGGTATTTGTTAAAGACTTAAATGATTTTGGTACTGTAAATGAAGTGTATGGCAACTTCTTTGATGAACATAAAGTAGCAAACTACCCTGCACGTTCTTGTGTTGAAGTTGCTCGTCTTCCAAAAGATGTTGGCATTGAAATCGAAGCTATTGCCGTCCGCAAATAAGATCAAAAGCAATAAATAACGTAATTAAGGTAGGCTCTATAAGTTTCTGCCTTATTTTTTATTCAAATATTGTATTGTTTGAGAATAGACTGTTTCAAACCATACAGAGAAAATAGTAGGATTTTTTTCTAACTCTTTTGCAATATCACTCTCTCGCCACCATTGAATATCACTAACTTCTTCTGGATTAATCGTAAAGTTAACGTCAGGGGAGTTTGCTAATAAAATATAATCCAACTCATGCTCACTTAAACCATTCTCTAACTCTGCTTGATAAATAAACCAACCCAAATTTTCAAATGCATTTGCAGCGACATCAGTAATGCCAATTTCTTCTTCTAATCGACGCTCTCCAGCTGATTCAATCGACTCATGAAGTCTTGGATGTGAGCAACAGGTATTACTCCACTTGCCTTTGCTATGATATTTACACTCCGCACGTTTTTGTAAAAGAAATTCTCTTTCTTCTTTACCATTACGATAAAGCAAAACTGAGAAAGCCAAATGTAATAGGCCTTTTTCATGCGCTTCTAACTTTTCCATTGTACCAATAGCTTGACCCTGTTGGTTTACAAGGACGACTTCTTCTTTCATTATTATCTACACGTTTTAAGGATATACACATCAAAAACAAAAGGGTATACAGCAAGCTGCATACCCTTAAAATTATAATAAAAACTTAAACTTAGCTGCGCTCCGCAACCTCTTTGTTTAATTCTTCTAGCTTAGTTTTCATCTGTTCACGACACTCATTCGCTAGCTCACGAACGTTTGTTTTATCGTAACCATCAAGACTTACCGCCGGTAAAATTTCAACAATCACAACACCATTATTCCAACGGTTTAATTTTACGCCTTCAGTATTACTACATACAATTGGCGTTACAGGAACCTCAGCAGCTATTGCAGCATGAAACGCACCCGTTTTAAATGGCAATAATCCGCGGCCACGAGAGCGAGTTCCTTCAGGAAACATCCAAACAGACACATTACGTTTTTTAATGTTATCCGCTACTTGAGCAATAGTACCAACGGCTTTACTACGGTTATTACGGTCAATAAGAATATTACCCGTGATCCAATAAAGCTGACCAAATAATGGCATCCACGCTAAGCTTTTTTTGCCTACCGTTACCGTTCGAGGCTGAATAGCACCAGAAACCGTAAATAAATCCCAGTTATTTTGGTGGTTAGCAATATATAAACTTGGGCCTGCATTCTTAACACTCTCAGGAACGCGAACTTCAAGTTTAATACCAAACACTCGTGACATACGAGCAAACCATAGACCAAAAGTATAAACGTGTTTTGGATTACGTGGACTCAGTAAACAATAGCCACAGCCAAATACAAACGTAAAGACAGCAAAGATAGCCAGAGCAACTAGGCGTAACAATGCGATCATAAGTGTTTCTCCTACATACAAACAATAAAAAACCGGGTAATTATATACCCGGTTTCCGCTTAGCTTTTCAGCAAAATAATCAGTAAGATTATAAATCGCTACTACGAACTCTCTCGATATTCGCGCCTAATGCGGTTAACTTGTCTTCGATCTTATCATAACCACGGTCGATATGATAAATACGATCAACAATTGTTTCACCTTTCGCTATACAACCAGCAATCACAAGGCTTGCAGAGGCACGTAAATCTGTCGCCATCACTTGAGCACCACTTAAACCATCAGTATCGCCACAAATAGCGGTATTACCTTCGATTTCAGCATGAGCGCCCATGCGTTGCAGTTCAGGAATATGCATGAAACGGTTTTCAAAAATCGTTTCAGTAATAATGCCTGGGCCTTTTGCCATCATGTTTAGCAAAGTAAACTGTGCTTGCATGTCTGTTGGGAATGCAGGGTGTGGTGCTGTACGGATATTTACCGCTTTAAGCTCACGACCAGTCATATCCAGGCTAATCCAGTCTTCACCCGTTTCAACTTTTGCACCCGCTTCTTCAAGCTTAGCAAGCACTGCTTCAAGAAGGTGCGCTTTAGTGTTCTTACAAACAACTTTACCGCCTGATACAGCAGCAGCAACTAAGAAAGTACCCGTTTCAATACGGTCAGCAACCACTTCATGATAACCACCACCAAGACGCTCTACGCCTTCAATAGTAATAGTATCACTACCCATGCCAGATACTTTCGCACCAATGGCGTTTAGGAAGTTCGCAGTATCAACGATTTCAGGTTCACGCGCTGCGTTTTCTAAAATAGTTTTACCTTCAGCTAATGTTGCTGCACACATCACAGTGATTGTTGCACCAACACTTACTTTATCCATTACGATATGAGCGCCTTTCAGACGACCATCAACTTCCGCTTTAACGTAGCCTTCTTCAAGCTTAATCGTTGCACCAAGTTGCTCAAGTCCGTGAATATGAAGATCAACAGGACGAGCACCGATAGCACAACCACCAGGTAACGATACTTGGCCTTTACCAAAGCGAGCAACTAATGGACCAAGCGCCCAAATTGATGCACGCATTGTTTTAACAAGGTCATACGGCGCACAGAAATCATTAACGCCGCTAGCATCAATATGAACTGAACCATTACGAGAAACATTAGCACCTAGGCGTTGTAATAACTCCATAGTTGTATCTACATCACGTAATTTTGGAACGTTTGCAACTTCTACTGGTTCTTCAGCCAGCAGTGCTGCAAATAAAATTGGCAGTGCAGCATTTTTTGCACCAGAAATCGTAACTTCTCCAGAAAGTGGTTGTTCACTTCCTTGAATTCGAAACTTATACATTCAAAAGGGCCTCTTAGAATAAGCTATTTAATTTTTTATCACGTGCCCACTCTTCCGGAGTAAACGCTTTTATTGATAGAGCGTGAATGGTATTTGTTGAGATGTGTTCCATCAAAGGTCCATAGATGGTTTGTTGTTTCTTAACTCGGCTCATTCCATTGAACGATTCATCCACAGCAATAACTTCAAAATGGCTTCCTTCACCTTTAACGTGAATCTCTTGAAGTTGAAGTGCTGCGTCTAATAATTCTTTAATCTCGGCGCTATCCATTACTCTACCTTTTGCGTTATTAAGTGATCAGCAAACAATGATTCCACATTACTTAATTTAATTAAAGTAACGAGCTGATCAGGGACGAAAGCAAGCATTATATGACAGTTTTGTTTTTTTGCATGCTCTATTAGGTGTAAAAGTAACACAACACCTGCTGAGTCAATACGATTAACGTGAGTTAAGTCTACCTTTACTTGTGTAATATTAGGTTTCCATTGTGTCAATTTATTCCAAATATTAGGCACAGTCTCACGTTCAAGAGCCCCTTTGAAGTAAATTTCATCAGAGTTAGACTCACATAAATCCACATAACTCATTACTTGCTTCCCTCTAAACGAATAGGTTGAGCTGCTAATGAAGTCAATTCTTTGCTTACCGAATCAATACCATCTTTACGGATTTTTGCGCTCCACTCAGATTGTTTTGTTGATAATAGGCTCACACCTTCCGCAACCATATCGAACGCTTGCCATTCTGACGTCTTTTTATTCTTACGAAGCTTAAAGTCAACTTTTACCGTTGGTCGAGCGGAGTCAAGAATATCAACACGGACACTAATTATAGATTTCTTTTCAGGGATTGCTTTTGGTTTCTCTAAAATGATTTTTTGATCCGTGTATAACGTTAATACTTGAGCGTAAGATGATACTAAATATTCACGAAAAGCCGTCACAAATAGCTCTCTTTCTTCGGAACTTGTCTTTTTCAGGTGAGGACCTAGTAATTTATAAGCGGCATATTTAACATTAACGTACGGCATTAATTCTTCTTCAACGACCGTTTTTAATACATTAGGATCTTTTTGAATTGCAGGTTGTTCTGCTTTTAAACGAGCAAAAGTATCTTCTGACACTTGCGCCATCATTTCATAAGGTTTTGTTTTATCAATTTCTTGGGCGTGAGCTGCTCCTGAGAACAGAGTAATTACCGCTACAAACATACTCAACCATTGTTTCATTATTCTTCCTCACTTTTATCTGATGAGTCACCACCAATGCTATACAGTACTTGTCCTATCATATCCTCAAGAACTAAAGCCGATTTAGTATCTTCAATATAATCACCATTGCCTAACATATCGATATCTTCATCAATAAATCCAGGTACGATCCCGATGTATTGCTCGCCAATTAATCCTGACGTTAAAATTTGTGCCGCAGAAGTTTCAGGAAATTGACCAAACTGCTTATCGATTTCCATACTAACGACAGGCAAATAACTTTCTGTATCTAAAGTAATACCCTCAACTCTACCAACCACTACGCCGCCAATTTTAACTGGAGAGCGAGATTTCAAACTGCCGATATTATCAAACTGTGCATTTAGCGTGTAATACTCACCGCTACCGCCACTACGAACGTCCGCCACTTTAAGCAATAACATTAATAACGCTGCCATCCCGGCTAAAACAAAAAGACCAACAAAAAACTCTACTTTACGTGTCTGTTGCATAATTAATTCCCAAACATCAGTGCTGTCAGCACAAAATCAATACCTAATACCGCCAGTGACGAATGCACTACCGTTCGTGTTGTTGCCAATGAGATCCCCTCAGAGGTCGGTGTTGCATCGTAGCCATTAAATAACGCAATCCACGTCACGATAAAGGCGAACACCACACATTTAATAATGCTGTTTACTATGTCATAACGCACATCAACTGATGATTGCATTAATGACCAAAAACTACCGTAATCAATACCTTTCCATTCGACACCAACTATCTGCCCTCCCCAAATACCGATCGCCATAAAAATCATTGCTAATAGTGGCATTGAAATAACACCAGCCCACAAACGCGGAGCAATAATTCGACGCAAAGGATCAACGGCCATCATTTCCATACCAGAAAGTTGTTCTGTCGTTTTCATTAAACCAATTTCAGCCGTTAATGCAGATCCTGCACGCCCTGCAAATAGTAATGCTGTAACCACTGGGCCCAACTCTCGTAGTAAGGACAACGATACTAACTGGCCTAAACTGGTTTCTGCGCCATAATCCACAAGGATGACATAGCCTTGAAGGCTGATGACCATGCCAATAAATAAACCAGAAACCATTATGATGACCAAAGAACGAACCCCAACTGAATACAGTTGAGTTAGTAACAATGGAAACATTTTTACTGGTTGAGGTTTGGCAATAATTGCCCCAAGTAACATAAAAGTGGCTCGCCCGAACATTTCACAAACCGATAAGGCTCGCTTACCAAGTTGCTCAATTGACGAAATAAGTGAAAAATTACTCATGAGTAAACAATGCCTCATTTAATGGTTTCGCTGGAAAACGAAAAGGAACAGGTCCATCAGAACGACCATCCAAAAACTGACGCACTTGAGGATCAGGGTTATCTTCAAGTTCTTGCGGTGAACCTTGAGCAATGATCTGTCCATTAGCTAATAGATACACATGATCAGCAATACTCATAACTTCAGGAACATCATGAGATACTACAACTGAAGTAAGTCCTAAAGCATCATTTAAATTACGAATTAGATCAACCAAGACTCCCATTGTTATAGGATCTTGGCCAACAAAAGGTTCGTCATACATAATGAGATCTGGGTCCAATGCAATCGCTCGTGCCAATGCTGCTCGACGAGCCATACCACCAGACAATTCGCTTGGCATTAACTCGGCTGCACCACGTAATCCTACCGCCTCAAGCTTTAGCAATACTAATGTACGAATGAATTCCTCTGATAATTTTGTATGTTCGCGCAACGGGAAAGACACATTATCAAACACATTCATATCAGTAAAAAGAGCGCCAGATTGAAATAGCATGCCCATTTTTTTACGGGCTAAATACAATTCTTTTCGGCCTAGCTTAGGAATATTCCACTCTTCAAAATGAATATTTCCCGACTCTGGAGGAATTTGACCACCAATTAATCTTAGCAACGTGGTTTTACCAATACCTGACGGCCCCATAATCGCCGTTATCTTTCCTTTTGGTACTGATAAATTAATATCATCAAAAATAATTCTATCACCACGTTTAAAGGTTAAGTTTTCGACTTTTATTAAAGTTGTGCCTATATTCATATCATTACTTTTCATCAAAAGCCCTTCCTAGCAACATAGTGATAAGTATACGTTAACTTATCCATCAAACTTATTATTTTTAACATTCTTTCGAATATCCCCTTCCTGAGTCGCCTTTTTTCTTTCCTTTTCGTCAGAGAAGCGTCAAAATTGATGGTTAACTATAAAAACATCTTTTACAAAAGGAAATTAACACCATGACAGAGCTGCTCATGCCATCTCTACTTCTTATCGTTGGGCTCTCTCTACTTGTTTGGGGCGCAGATAAACTGGTATTTGGTTCTGCCGCGTTAGCGAGAAACTACGGAATTTCGCCATTAGTCATTGGTATGACTATCTTAGCCATGGGGTCTTCTGCACCTGAAATGATGGTATCAGCAGCTGCTGCACTTGATGGTAAAACAGATACCGCCGTAGGTAATGTAATTGGCTCAAACATCGCTAACATTGCGTTAATTTTAGGTATTACCGCGATAATCAAACCACTTGCTATCAGTTCTGGCATCATCCGTCGTGAATTACCACTGATGCTAATTGTAACCTTGTTAGCTGGCGGCATCATGTACAACAATTACCTTGGTTTTAATGAAGGTTTATTGTTAATTGCCCTTTTTGCAGCTTTCATTATTGCGATGCTCTACATTAGCAAAAGCGAACAAAAAAATGGTGACAACCTTCTTGAAGAGCAAGAATCTGAAATTCCAGAAGGTGTTGAAAATAAAAAAGCTCTATTTTGGGTCGTTGTTGGTTTAATCTTACTGCCTGTTGGCGCAAACATGCTAATCGACAACGCGGTTGTTATTGCTAAGTATTTTGGTATGAGTGATCTCGTTATTGGTTTGACGATTATTGCTTTAGGGACAAGCCTTCCAGAACTTGCAGCTTCAGTAGCTGGTGTTTTAAAAGGTGAAGACGATATGGCTGCGGGTAATATTATCGGTTCGAATGTATTCAACATTCTCGCGGTTATGGGGATCCCTGCACTTATTAACCCATCAGAAATAAGCCCAGACTTAATGGGACGAGACTTTTACGTAATGATGGGGGTCTCGATTTTATTATTGTTTATGGCACTAGGTAAGAGCCGTAGCATTAACAGAATTGAAGGTAGCATCTTAGTTACATGCTTCTTGGCTTATCAAGGTTACCTGTTTTACTCAATGTAACTCTATCGTTAAATAGCCACAAAAACACAAATAGGTCATCAATAAAACTTAGTATTAATTGATGACCTATCTATTTTTCACATTCCCTTCCTCATTAGAAACCACTCTACCTTGAACTACCTCTGGTATATGGCATAATAATTGTATACGCTACTCTTCTAGCTCTTACATCTGCTATAACCCAAATAAAAGGTGGTAACCCGATGGCAACTCAGTTTGATTTCTGCAAAGCAGGAAAAAATGTTCTTCAAATTGAAATTGATGCACTCACCCAACTGAATAACTACATTAATGATGATTTTACCAAAGCATGCCAATTAATGCTGGAATGTAAGCGTAAGGTCGTTGTAATGGGAATGGGGAAATCGGGACATATCGGTAATAAAATTGCGGCTACCTTAGCAAGTACTGGCACCCCTTCTTTCTTTGTTCACCCAGGTGAAGCAAGTCATGGTGACTTAGGCATGATTGAAAAAGGCGATGTAGTTATTGCCATTTCAAACTCAGGGGAAGCGGGAGAAATTTTAGCCTTACTGCCCGTAATTAAACGCCTTGGTATTACTCTTATTACCATGACGGGAAATCCTGAATCAAGTATGGCTAAAGTGGCTGATGTTAATCTGCAAATAACCGTACCTCAGGAAGCTTGCCCTCTAGGATTAGCACCGACATCAAGTACAACAGCAACCTTAGCAATGGGCGATGCTTTTGCTGTTGCTCTACTGCAAGCAAAAGGATTTACTGCTGACGACTTTGCTTTGTCTCACCCAGGTGGCGCATTAGGCCGTAAATTACTGCTATTATTATCTGATATCATGCATAAAGATGATGAGTTACCAATGGTAACCGAAGGCGCATTAATTAAAACGGCGCTGCTAGAGGTTTCTGAAAAAGGACTTGGCATGACAGCTATTGTTGATAGCGAGCAAAAAGTCATTGGTATTTTTACTGATGGTGATTTACGTCGCTTATTGGATAATCGCGTTGATATCCATACTCAAACTATTGGTGAAGTAATGACTCCTTCTCCAGCCGTTGCAAATCCAAATTTATTAGCGGTAGAAGGCCTAAATTTAATGCAAGATAAGAAAATTAATGGCTTACTACTGTGTGATGAAAATAACCGCTTAGTTGGTGCTCTTAATATGCACGACTTATTGAAAGCAGGTGTAATGTAATGACAGCTAAATTCATTCCAACGCTCTATGGCAATGTTGAAGAGTCTATATTCAACATTGCAAAAGACATAAAATTACTGATCTGTGATGTTGATGGCGTTTTTTCTGACGGTCTTGTTTATATGGGCAATAGCGGGGAAGAGCTAAAAACGTTCCATACTCGTGATGGTTACGGTGTAAAATCATTAATGTCTGCAGGTGTAGAGATCGCTATCATTACTGGCCGTAATTCTAAGATTGTAGAAAACCGCATGACAGCGCTTGGTATTAAACTGCTCTACCAAGGCCAAGACAATAAATTACAAGCATACCAAGATATTTTAACTAAACTCAATATAGCTCCAGAACACACAGGCTACATCGGTGACGATCTCATTGATTGGCCAGTAATGGATAAAGTGGCATTAAAAGTATGTGTCGCTGATGGACACCCACTGCTCGTTCAACGAGCAAACTATGTAACCACGATTAAAGGTGGGCATGGTGCTGTTCGAGAAGTCAGTGATTTGATCTTAGAAGCAAAAGGTGAGTTAGAACAGCATAAAGGTTTAAGTATATGACCTTAAAACATCTTTTCATGACAATATTATTAATGATCTCTACCTGGTCAGGGTACTACTTATATTATGAGTACACTCAGAACGATCAACAAATCGCTCCTGATCAGCAAGTTCCTGTTTTTACGGGTAGAAACACAACTAATAATAATTATGATGAAAATGGTGTTCGCAATTATCAAATTAACGCGAAAGCACTAGAGCGTTTTGCTAAAACAGGCGAAACTAATTTTACTACTCCTCACCTTTTTGTCTTCCAAGACGGAAAAATAAAGGAATGGGAAATAATTTCTGATATTGGCGTTTTAAACAAAAAACACGTCCTCTACTTAAGCGGTAACGTGATTGTCAAAAACTTACTGCCTGAAGCAGCATTTGAAACAATGACAACTGACAGCTTAACAATAGAGCTCTCTACTAAAGATTTTATGACAGAAGATGTCGTTAACCTTGTTGGCCCAACGTTTGAAACGACAGGCGTAGGAATGAAAGGTAATTTTACCAGTCAACAAGCGACCCTATTAAAGAATGTACAAGGTATCTATGAAGCTTTCACAAATTAGCCTACTTGCTGGTCTGCTATTTAGCTCCCCAAGCTGGGCACTAAGCAGCGATACAGAACAACCAATTCACATAAACTCAGACTCGCAAAATTTTGATATGCAAAGTAACCAAGTCACTTTTTTAGGTGACGTTACCTTAAAGCAAGGCAGTATCAAAATTTTTGCAGATAAATTGGTGGTAATTAGACCTCAAGGTCAAGAAGGCCGAGAGATCCTAGAAGCTTACGGAAAACCAGCGCGTTTTAGTCAATTGACTGATGATGGTAAAACGCTGAAGGGTAAAGCAAATAAATTACGTTATGAGTTAGAAAATGAATTTCTAAAAATGACGGATAGTGCTGAATTAACTCAAGATGACAGTATTATCCAAGGGAAAGTAATTACTTACAATATGCAAACCCAAAAACTAATTGCTGATGGTGGTAAAAACGAACGCGTTACAACCATCCTTCAGCCTAGCCAATTGAATAAAAAATAATTATGGCCATTTTAGAAGCAAAAAATCTCGCAAAGACATACGGTAGCCGTAAAGTGGTTTCCGATGTAAGCCTGACCGTTGAGTCTGGTAAAATTGTTGGTTTATTAGGACCAAATGGTGCTGGTAAAACAACCTCTTTCTACATGATCGTAGGGTTAGTTTCTCGTGATGAAGGCTCTATCACTATCGATGGCGTTGATATATCACTGCAACCAATGCACAACCGCTCAAAAATGGGGATTGGGTATTTACCACAAGAAGCCTCTATTTTTAGAAAATTATCTGTTTTTGATAACATCATGGCAGTGCTCCAAACTCGTAAAGATTTATCAAAACCAGAACGTTTAGATAAGCTTGAAGAGTTATTAGATGAATTTAATATCCAGCATATTCGTAACAGTAATGGTATGGCACTTTCTGGTGGTGAACGCCGTCGAGTAGAAATTGCGCGTGCACTGGCTGCAAACCCAAAATTCATTCTACTTGATGAACCTTTTGCTGGTGTCGATCCTATTTCTGTAATCGATATCAAAAAAATCATTCAACATTTAAGAGATCGCGGTTTAGGTGTGTTAATTACAGACCATAACGTTCGTGAAACCCTTGATGTATGTGAACACGCTTACATAGTAAGTCAGGGTCATATGATTGCAAACGGCACGCCAGATCACGTCTTGAATGATGAACACGTAAAACGCGTTTATCTTGGTGATCAATTTAAGTTGTAATATATAAAGGTATAGCTAAATAATGAAAGCATCTCTTCAGCTAAAAATGGGCCAACAGCTTGCAATGACTCCACAGTTGCAGCAAGCCATTCGATTACTACAGTTATCGACACTTGACCTGCAGCAAGAGATTCAAGAAGCTCTCGACTCTAATCCTCTTCTTGATGTTGAAGAAGAGCAATTGAGCACGCCTGAAAGTTTATTATCTCCAGAGCCGACACCTGAAAAAGAAACAGCAACAGCAGAACAAGAAACACCTGTAACTGACAGCAGTGATGTTATTGAGAGCAATAATATATCTGAAGAATTAGAAATGGATGCTAGCTGGGATGACGTTTACAGCGCTAACAGTGGCAGCACTGGATTAGCTATCGACGATGATACCCCGCTATATCAAGGTGAAACAACAGAAAGCCTTCAAGATTACCTAATGTGGCAAGCTGATTTAACGCCATTCAGTGATATTGATCGTACTATTGCTACTACAATTATTGAGTCTTTAGATGACTACGGCTACCTTACAATTGCTCTTGATGAGGTACTCGAGAGTGTTGGTAATGATGATGTAGAGATTGATGAAGTAGAAGCAGTACTAAAACGAATTCAGCAATTTGATCCATTAGGTGTCGCTTCACGCAATCTGGCTGAATGCCTGCTATTACAACTCGCGACCTATCCTCATGACACCCCTTGGCTTCCTGAAACAAAGCTTATTCTAACAGAACATATTAATTTATTAGGTAATCGAGACTACCGACAACTGGCAAAAGAGACTAAGCTTAAAGAACAAGATTTAAAGCAAATAATGATGCTGATCCATAAGCTTGATCCTCGCCCTGGTAACCGTGTAATTGATACAGATACAGAATACGTAATTCCGGATGTTTCAGTATTTAAACATAATGGGAAATGGGTAGTAACAATTAACCCAGACAGCGTCCCTCGATTAAAAGTTAATGCCGAGTATGCCGCATTAGGTAAAGGATTAGGCAATAGTCCTGATGGACAATTTATTCGAACTAATTTGCAAGAAGCGAAATGGTTAATTAAAAGTTTAGAGAGCAGAAACGAGACGCTGCTCAAAGTTGCACGTTGTATAGTTGAACATCAGCAAGATTTCTTCGAATATGGTGCTGAAGCGATGAAGCCAATGGTGCTTAATGACATCGCTTTGGATGTTGAAATGCACGAATCAACAATTTCTCGCGTAACAACACAAAAATTCATGCATACCCCTCGTGGTATTTTTGAATTAAAATATTTCTTCTCTAGTCATGTTAGTACGGATAACGGTGGTGAATGTTCATCAACTGCGATTCGGGCACTAGTGAAAAAATTGGTCGCAGCTGAAAATCAAGCCAAACCATTAAGTGATAGTAAAATAGCCACTTTACTAGCTGAACAAGGGATCCAAGTAGCACGACGAACCATTGCAAAATATCGTGAATCACTTGGGATTGCCCCATCAAATCAGCGTAAACGTTTACTCTAATTAACAGAAAGGAAGTGTTATGCAAATAAACATCGTAGGTCAAAACGTCGAACTTACAGATAGCCTTCGTGAATATGTAGAAACCAAATTCCAAAAATTAGACCGTTTTTTTGAACATATAAATCATGTGCATGTGGTATTAAAGTTAGAAAAAGTACTGCATGTGGCCGAAGCAACACTTCATGTAAATCAAGGTGACATACACGCCCATTCTGACGCAGAAGATATGTATGCCGCTATTGATAGTTTAGTGGATAAACTTGTTCGCCAACTCAATAAACATAAAGAAAAACTAAGTAGTCATTAACATGCAATTAAGCACCATTCTTTCATTGGATTGCACTAAAAGTGCAGTCCAATGTACAAGCAAAAAACGCGCATTAGAACTTATCAGTGAAATTGCAGCCCCTCATATAGACCAAAACCCTCAAGATCTTTTTGAAAGTTTATTAAACCGAGAAAAAATGGGAAGTACAGGTATTGGCAACGGTATCGCTATTCCTCACGGTCGAATTTTTAACTGTGATAACGCAGTCGCAGTATTACTTCAATGCCAAGAACCAATTGAGTTTGATGCGATAGACAATCGTCCTGTCGATATTCTTTTTGCCTTACTTGTGCCAGATGAACAATGTAAATTACACCTAAAAACATTGTCTAGTGTTGCTGAAAAACTCAATGATAAACACGTTTTACGTCAACTTCGCCACGCCGAAACTGATCAAGAACTGTATCAACTTTTCACTTCTTAAATCGATTCAAAGGTCATCATAATGAAACTCATGGTAGTTAGTGGAAACTCGGGCGCAGGTAAATCTGTTGCACTGCGAGTATTAGAAGATTTAGGCTATTATTGTGTTGATAATTTACCTGTTGACCTTCTTTCACAATTTGTTGAGTCAATTCAGCACAGCAGCCAAAATGTGGCTGTAAGTGTTGATATTAGAAACCTACCTAAAGATCCGTCATTACTGAAAAATACATTAGCTGAATTAAAACAATCTCATGATGTTACTGTCATATTTTTAGATGCCGAAGATAAAGAGCTAATAAAACGCTACAGTGAAACTCGCCGCTTACATCCATTATCCCTTATTGGAGAGCAATGCTCTTTAGAGCAAGCCGTTGAGTTAGAGAAAAACATTCTTAGTGATTTTAAAGAAGAAGCCGATCTTGTTCTCGATACCACAACAAAATCAATTCATGATCTAAGTGAAACCTTACGATCTAGAATTCTCGGTCGAGAATCAAAAGAATTAGTTATGGTATTTGAGTCTTTTGGATTTAAACACGGTTTACCCACTGATGCTGATTATGTATTTGATGTTCGTTTCTTACCTAATCCGCACTGGGAACCGGGACTAAGACCAATGACTGGTTTAGATAAACCAGTCGCAGACTACTTAGAAAAACATGATGATGTCATTCAATTAAAAGAACAAATCCAAGGTTTTCTAACCACTTGGCTACCCGCATTAGAAAAAAATAATCGCAGTTATTTAACCGTTGCTATCGGTTGCACTGGTGGGCAGCACCGATCTGTTTATATAACTCAACAACTAGGTCAGTATTTTAAAGAACAAGGGAAACAAGTCCAAATACGTCATAAAACACTAGAGAGACACTGATCTATGCCAATTTCATCTCGCCACCTCTTAATCAAGAATCGTCTTGGTTTACACGCAAGAGCCGCTATCAAGTTAGTTGAGATGGCACAAAGCTTTGATGCCGTAATAACATTGACGAATGATGAGAACAAACAAGCCACCGCCGATGGCGTTATGGGGTTACTTATGCTTGATTCTGCACAAGGACAATTTGTTGATGTTTCAGCCGATGGCCCTGACGCTGAACAAGCATTGAACGCCATTTGCGAACTTATTGAAGCTGGTTTTGACGAAGATGAATAAGTTATTATTTACAACATCAATAGTTTGACCCAATCCTCACAAAATTCACTTATCGTCCTCTCTAAATTACGTTACTATTCAGCCCATTATCTAATCTAGATTGTCTATACTCATAATTCGAGTTAGAACAGCGATTAAATGGGGGAGAGCATGCAAGAACCACAAGATTTCGATCAAACCCATCAAACTCTTCAAGAAGTATCTAATGCACTTGATAGTGGGATGTTTGTCCATGTACGACGTTTATTACAAGACATGGAACCCGAGGATATTGCCCATCTATTAGAAGCATCACCCAGAAAAAGCCGTAATGTATTATGGCAACTAACCGATCCTGAAGATTACGGTGAAATTCTTGACGAACTGTCCGAAGATGTAAAAGACGGTATTGTCTCTAGAATGGCTCCTGAGAGCATTGTAGAAGCAACAGAAGGTATGGAGACAGATGATGTCGCTTACGTTCTTCGTAGCTTACCTGACGATGTTTCTCGTGAAGTATTAAGCCAAATGGACACAGTAGACCGGTTTCGTGTAGAAACTGCGCTATCTTACCCAGAAGATACGGCTGGCGGTATGATGAATACCGACTTCATTACCATTCGAGCCGATGTTGAAATTGATGTAGTTCTACGTTATTTACGTATGAAAGGCGATCTTCCAGAATCAACAGATGCCCTTTATGTTCTTGACGAAGAGAGCCGCCTAATTGGCCACTTATCTTTAGCGACTCTTTTAACTACTCAACCAGACATTCTTGTTAATGAAGTCATGGATGATGCAGATGAAGCCATTCCAGTAAATACTGACGATGGTGAAGTCGCCAATCTATTTGAACGTCGAAACTGGGTTTCTGCACCTGTAGTTGATGAAAATCACTTACTGCTTGGTCGTATCACCATCGATGATGTGGTCGATGTTATTCGTGAAGATGCCGAACACTCAATGATGAGTATGGCTGGTATGGATGACGAAGAAGATACTTTTGCACCAGTCGTTAAATCAGCTCGACGTCGTAGTGTATGGCTAGGCATGAATGTATTAGCCGCTCTTGCTGCTGCATCGGTTTCTAATATGTTCGAAGCCACATTGGCGCAAATGGCATCGATTGCCGTACTAATGACGATTGTCCCTTCAATGGGTGGTGTTGCCGGTAACCAAACCGTTGCTCTAGTGATCCGTGGTCTAGCGGTTGGCCACATCGGTGACAGTAACCAGAAGGAGTTATTGCTCAAAGAAGCAGGAATAGGCTTGCTTAATGGTATTTTGTGGGCTTCTATCATTGGCGGTATCGTCATGGTGTGGAAGGGCGACATCATGCTTGGAGCTATCATTTCTGCAGCGATGCTCGTTAACTTAACCGTTGCCGGAATTGCAGGTGTTGCTATTCCTGTCCTTCTAAAGAAAATGAATATTGATCCTGCACTAGCGGGAGGAATGGCATTAACAACCATCACAGATATTATTGGTTTATCTGCTTTTCTTGGCCTAGCAACCATCCTTATGTAATTGTTTTTTAATACTAGAATCAAAAAAGCGCGCTCTCATTCAATGACAGTGCGCTTTTTTATCTTAGATTTAACTTAGTCTAACCGAAGGAAATATTATTGACCCGCAATCTTCATTGATTCAATCAAGATTGAACCCGTTTGAATTTGTGAGCGCGTTTCAACATCATTACCTACTGCGATAATATTTTGGTACATCTCAGCTAAATTACCTGCAATCGTAATCTCTGATACTGGGTATTGGATCTCACCATTTTCAACCCAAAAACCAGCGGCACCACGAGAATAATCACCAGTAACCGTATTTACGCCCTGCCCCATAAGCTCAGTAACTAAAAGCCCTGTACCCATGGTTTTTAGCATCTGCTCAAAACTTTGACCCGTTGATTTTACAAACCAGTTATGAATACCACCCGCATGACCTGTTGGTGTCATATTCAATTTACGAGCAGCGTAACTTGTTAATAAGTATGTAGCTAACACACCATCAGTAATAATTTCACTATCTTGCGTATATAGCCCTTCACTATCAAATGGGCTACTTGCTAAACCTTTTAATATATGTGGACGTTCGCTAACATTAAACCATTCAGGTAAAATCTTTTCGTTTAACTTATCAAGCATAAATGTTGATTTACGATAAAGGTTCGCACCACTGATGGCCATCACAAGATGTCCCATCAAGCCAGTTGCTACATCAGCAGCAAACATAACAGGTACTCTCATTGTATTTAGTTTCTGAGCATCTAAACGACTTACGGTTCGTTCAGCTGCATCTAAACCAACTTTCTTAGCATCCCACAAATCATCACGTTGACGAGCAACGGTATAACTATAGTCACGCTCCATATCCCCATTTTTGTCCACGCCAATGACACTACAGCTGATGCTGTGACGGCTTGATGGATAGCTCGCTAACATGCCGTGACTGTTACCATAAACTTTAATGCCATAATGACTGTCATAGCTTGCACCATCACTCTGTTTAATCGACGAGTGATACTCTAATGCCGCCTGTTCAGCTTCAATCGCTTTTTGTGCTGCATAGCCAGGCTCTGGCTCATCAGGATGAAACAAATCTAAATCAGGAATATTTTTCGCCATTAATTCTTTTGGCGCAGGTCCAGAAAATGGGTCTTCAGAAGTATAATTCGCGATATCTAAAGCCGCAGCAACGGTCTGCTGAATCGCCTTATCACTTAAATCAGATGTCGATGCACTGCCTTTTCGGTGGCCTCGATAAACAGTAATGCCTAACGCGCCATCACGATTAAATTCAACGTTTTCAACCTCTCCCATTAAAGTAGAGACACTGATACCAGTTGTTTTTGTGATTGCGACTTCTGCAGCACTCGCGTGTTGTGTAGCCATTTCTAACGCCTTGGCTACTGCAGCTTCAAGTTCTATTTTTTGATTCATCATTTGGGCTTTTGCATCCATAACATCTGACTGAATATATACATTTTTACTAGAATAACATTCTATGTGATAAATTTGCGCCCAATTATCCATTTATCTTGCTAAAATAGAGATAATCACCCATTAAAGAATGAAAATCATGGCACGTAAAAATCAAAAAGCTCCTTGGGAAGAAGAAGAAGAGATCATCTGGGTAAGTAGAACCGAGATGAAAAACGACATGGAAGATCTACAAAAATTAGGCGAAGAGTTAGTTGGCTTGAAGCCAGCAGTTCTTGCTAAATTTCCACTATCAGAAACTCTGCAAGTAGCTATTTCTGATGCGCAACGTTTTAAGAACGAAGCAAAACGTCGCCAATTACAATACATTGGCAAGCTAATGCGTCTTGAAGATCCAGAACCAATTCAATTGGCTTTGGATAAAGTTCGTAATAAGCACTCACAAGCGACTATCGCACTTCATAAGTTAGAAATCTTACGTGACCGTATGATTGAAACTCCAGATGTTGTAATTGAAGAAGTGATGGTGAAATACCCTGAAGCGGATCGCCAACGCTTCCGTCAGCTTGCTCGTCAAGCTAAAAAAGAAAAAGCATCGAATAAGCCACCAAAGGCATTCCGTGAGATTTTCCAAATTTTAAAAGACTTGTACTTAGAAGAAGACTCATAAACCTTCTTTTTCGTTCATAAAAAAAGAGCCAAGCATCAAATGATACTTGGCTCTTTTTTATATACCTAGGTTGTAACGAGTAGAGCTACTCAGTACCACCAACGGTTAATGTATCTAATTTCAATGTTGGTTGACCAACACCAACAGGAACGCTTTGACCTGCTTTACCACAAACACCAACACCACGATCTAATGATAAATCATTACCAACCATCGAAATTTGCTGCATTGCTTCCATACCAGAGCCAATCAAAGTTGCTCCTTTTACTGGGCGAGTAATTTTACCCTCTTCAATTAGATAAGCCTCTGATGCAGAGAACACGAACTTACCAGAAGTAATATCCACTTGACCACCACCGAAGTTTGGCGCATAGATACCTTTTTTAACTGTTGAAATAATTTCTTCAGGCGTATGTTCGCCAGGCAGCATATAAGTGTTAGTCATACGAGGCATTGGCAAATGAGCATAAGACTCACGACGGCCATTACCCGTCGGTGCAACTCCCATTAAACGGGCGTTTAACTTATCTTGCATATACCCCTTCAATACACCATTTTCGATTAATGTATTGTATTGGCCAGCAACGCCTTCATCATCAACGTTTAATGAACCACGACGATCAACTATTGTCCCATCATCGACAATAGTACATACCGAAGACGTTACTTTTTCTCCGATCTTTCCAGAGAATACTGAAGACCCTTTACGATTGAAGTCACCTTCAAGTCCATGACCAACCGCTTCGTGTAATAAAACACCAGGCCAACCAGAACCAAGGACTACAGGCATCATTCCTGCCGGAGCAGCATCCGCATCTAAATTAACTAAGGCCTGACGAATAGCTTCATCTGCAAACTCAAGAGCAATGGATTTACCATTCACTTCAGTTAGAAAATAATCGTAACCATAACGACCACCACCACCAGCACTACCACGTTCACGTTTATCACCACGTTGAACTAATACACTAATCGACAAACGAACCAATGGACGCACATCAGCAGCATAAGTTCCATCAAGTGCAGCAACCAACATTTGTTCGTAAACTCCGCTAATACTTACCGAAACTTCTTGAACTAGTGGCTCTTTTGCTCGGATATAAGCATCAACTTCTTCAAGTAATGCTATTTTTTGTTGTTTATCTAAACTATTAAGAGGATTGATAGGCGCATAGAATTGAGGGATGGCTTGAGATGAAAATGCTTTTACTTTGCCTTCACCACTTTGTTGAACAATACCACGAGCCGCTTTTGCGCTTTGAGTTAATGCTTCAAGATTAATTTGATCAGAATAAGCAAAACCTGTTTTCTCACCAGCAACAGCACGAATACCAACACCACGATCAATATTAAAAGACCCATCTTTAATAATACTGTCTTCAAGTACTAACGATTCATGCCAGCAAGACTGAAAGTAGATATCAGCATAGTCTACGTCTCTTTTTGCAATGGTGCTCAAGGTCTGAGACAGTTCCTGCTGACCGATCCCTGCTTGACTCAATAAGGATTGTTCTACTTCTTGCAAACTCATTCGAGGTACTCTTGTTAAGAATTTAAGATCTAGGATCTGATTATGAATAAAAAAGAGTGTATTTTATAGTGAAACTCACTCTTTTCTTTAATAAACCGTATACACACCGAGTTTAGTTTAACTGGCAATTTAATCTTGCATGTTTTTCTACAGGCATTTTTTTACGGATAGACCCTAACTGTGATAAATCAACATCAGCGATAATGACACCCGTACCCTCTTGTTGCAGGGCCGCTTTATTTCCCCATGGATCAACGATCATTGAATGCCCCCACGTTTCTCGACCAGCACCATGAGAACCCCATTGACCAGCGGCTAATAACCAACATTGAGTTTCAATCGCTCTTGAACGCAATAAAATATCCCAATGGGCATATCCCGTTACCTTAGTGAATGCAGCTGGAACGGCAATAATTTCTGCACCTTGTCGACGAAGTTCACTGTACAGTTGAGGAAAACGAACATCGTAGCAAATAGATAATCCTAGTTTCCCAACGGGTGTATCAACAACTTTAATGTCATTACCTGCTGTAAATGTATCAGACTCACGATAGCTTTGGTGCCCATCTTCAACGTCAACATCAAACATATGTAATTTATGATAATGCTCTACAAGCTCTCCGACATCATTATAAACTAAACACGTTGACGATAAACTTTCATTAGGGTTTCTTATTGGAAAAGAGCCAACGACAAGCCAAATCTGGTATTGCTTTGCCAACCCAGATAACCTCTCTTGTAACTCTCCCTCCCCAAGGAATTCAGCATGTCGTTCATAATCTTCTTTCTGTCCAAAAACGATACTGTTTTCAGGGGTTAAAGCCAGCTTAGCTCCTTGCTGACGTAATCCTTTTAGCTTGAGATTAAGTTGTTTAATATTATCTTCAGGGTTTACACCTGAATTCATTTGAATAACACCAACCTTTCTCATCATACATCCTTATTATTGACTTTGTTGAAACTCTATATTGCATTAATTATCCGTTTTTTCTGGTAGTTGGTATTCACCTTGACTACGAGATAGTTCTTTTACTGCTGGTGACTCTAATGGGCCTTCAACTTTGTAGTTCACCTGCGTAATAACATCAATAACAGGCGCTATCGCCGTCGCAACAGCAAGTACAATTATTGCAGTCTGTGGGGCAACAGCAAAAGCAGTAAGAATTGGAATACCAGAAGTTAAATCAGGTGTAAAACTCACCTCTGCATCCACTAAACGAGTATTGAGATCAGCCTTTCCTTTAATTATCATCTCGCCAGCAACCGCATCCATAAGCAAATTATTACTGACAAAAATACCATCCCTCATCTTCCCACTGCCAGTAATCGAGTTGAATGCCATACCATCATCAAAAACATCTCTAAAATCGAGTTTCATCTTACGAATGATAGAATCGATACTAAATAGGCCAAGAAAACGTGCCGCTCCTTTAACATCAGTAATTACACCTTCACCCAAGGTCGAGGAAAGATCTCCTGAAAGTGTATCAACTTGAATGCTCCAAGGTGCCCCTTCCCATTTCAGATCCGCATCCATACTGTATGTTGCTTTTTGGATACCGGAGCTGATACCAAAACGCGCAAGTAATTCGGAATTATTTTCTCCTGATGCTTTCATTTTAAAAGAAGAGAGACTCTTATCTTTATTTAATAGCCAGTCACCTGACATCGCTAATTTATTTTCACCACTGGTGATTTTGAGCTTATCAAGGTAAAAAGTTTTCCCTTTCTTATGCAACTTGGTATCAAGCTTACCTAACTTATAACCTTGTACCCATGTATCTTTAATCGTTAACTCTAAGTTCGGCATCAAGCGGAAGAAATGACGATCAAACTCAGAAATAATCGGTTCATGAGCTTTTGCTTGGTTTAGTCGCTTTTGGTTCTCAGGCTCATCTAAGCTTGGAATAAAAATATGAAGATTATCCAATTGAACCAATAGTTCCCCAGTTTCTTTCAAACTTGCCTTTCCATCAACCTCTTGACTATTAACTTGAGCATACCAACCTTGCGATTTTTTACGTGCATTGATATCTACATCATTCCAATCTAACGAAGCTAAATGTAAAGACTTAATATTTGCATCAATACGAGTTGGTATTGGAATGACTGGAAAGTGACTCATTGACGCCTTTTTAGAACTTAACTTTTCTTTATTTAAAATAGGCTCAGATAACCAAGCATCAGCATCAAAAAATTTAGTATTAATAGAGGCAGATTGCCCAACAATAGGGCTAACTCTAAAATTACCACGTCCAACAACGACATGGCTGGCTGTAATGACTGGCGTTTCTTTTGTGATATTAATTTCTGTCTGGTATTTTGCATCTGGTAACGTTAAACGCCCCGAGAGTTTTTCTGAATTCCCAGAAACCTGTAATAATGCTTTTTCTCCGTTCCCTTTATTCAACGCCAATGGATAAGGCAACGTTGAACTGACCTCATTTAATGCCGCGTTGACGCCAAGTTGATAAGTGAAGCCAATATCTGCAACCTGTAAATTTATGGTTGAGCTCCATACCGATATACCATCAACTTTATCCATCACTGGCGAATCAATATAGTCTTTAAGCTGTGAAACTTTCCACTTACCTTTCGTTTCAATATTCACACTATAAAAATCAGATTGTGCTTCACCGTTAAAAGAAAGGGATATTGGCTGCCCTAATAACGACGCTTTAATACTTGATGCTTTAACTACATCATTATCAAACTCAATTCGACCTTTTGCATTAGTGAGAACTATATTAGGAGACTGCAATTCGATGTGATTATTTGCAAGATCGGCGTAACCCCATGCACGGACATCATCTCCATTAAATGGGATATCAAGACGTAATAACGCATCAACACGATTATCTACTTGAATACTGTTTAATGCTGCACCAACAGAATCAACTAATGGCGTTGCTGTCATATATTCACGAACGGCTTTACCTGAACCATTAGCGGTTGCACGAATAGTTAACTTTCCATCTTCCGATAAGTTAGCAATACGCCCAGTAACACGGGTCGCGTGTACATCCATAAGTTCGGCTGAATGTGAGCTTAAGAACATAGAAGCGTTTTGGAACATTAAATCCAACTGAAGATCGGTTAATGGCGGCCACGCAGTATCAAACGAGAACTGAGCATCTTTTAAACCGACTTTAACTTGAAATATGCCATCGTATTTGGTGTAAGGGAAATCAGCGACTTCACCATACCAAAGCAGTTGAACGGTTTTTGCACTACCACCTTGTACGGCTGCAGATAAATAATCCGTTAAATCTTGCCCTAATGCTAACGTAGGTAAATAACGCCAAGTTTGATCTGCATGAAATGCATCGGCTTCAGCATAAAAAGAGAGTACTGATGGCTTGTCTTTTGGAAAATCTAAACGAAACTCACCTTTAGCTTGCAGATCTGGCGTTGATACTTTGATGTAATCAGACCATAAACGCCACCCGTTATCATTGACTTCCCAGTAGGCGGTTACATTACCTTGTTTAATATTTAATGGCGCTTGGAATACATCACCATAAGGCAGGGTATCATCCACTAGTGATAATGTTGCTTTGCCCTTTTCTTCATCACCTGCAACTAAAATATCCAATTTATGAAAGCCTGGGAGTAGCTCCCACTGCTTCATTCCTGCAGCATGAATTGATGCTGAATAATTCAACCCTGTGGAGTGATCATACTCAATACGAATATCGTTAATACTTCCTTTGGGATCAAGAGTTGTTAGAAGGTCTGTAATATTATCTTGAGAAGCTGGCAGTAACGTTTTCAAGTCTAATGCGCTATGAAGATCAATATGCGCCAGGTTTAATACCCACTTATCAGGCTGCCATGTAAAACTTCCTGAAACCTGTGGCCACATATCATTTTGATTCTTAATTCGAATGTCAGAAGCTAATACCTTCCAACCATCTTTATTAGGCTGAAGTTCAAATACCCCGGCCTCAACACTTGCTTGATGTACTTCTTTACCTTCAAGCCAGTTAATATAAGATGGCGATGCCTCAACAAGCGCATCAATTGGTTGGCCATCTTTAAATGACAACCAAGCATTCGCTGAAACTTCACCTTGAGTTACTCCATATTCTTTTTGGATATCATCAGTTATCCACGGAGTGACTTGAATATTTTTGGCCTCGACGTAGAAATTCCCATCCAAGCTTTTAAATGTGCCTTTCTCTTTGAAATTGGCAATGACTTTGAGCTGATTAATCTCACTGCCAAGAATGCTTACAACGCCTTCTGCAAGATGTCTTCTGTTTTCATTTCGCCACTGAAGTGAATCTATTTGAAGTGTTTTATCATTACCATCCAATGCAACAAGAGTTACTTGAGAATCTTTTAATGAAAAGTGATTTAGTCTCACTAAAAACAAATCTTCAAGACGCTTTGCCAAAGACTCGTCATTACTTTTTTTACTTGGTTTCTTCGCATCTTCTGCTTCTTTAGAATCATTACCTAATGACGTCAAATCAGCAACTAACTTATCAATACGTAGGTCAGCAAATTGAGGCTGCTGAGCCCACAGAGAAGAAAGAATATTCAGTTGGATCTCAACCTCCTTAACAGAGATAATTTCATCTCCAGAGATAGGATCTACTGCTGTCAGTTTTTTAAGATTCAATGAGGGATTAGTGTTTCTCCAACGACCATCAAGCTCACCAATAGAGATTGAAAAACCGGTACTTTTGGAAAGAAAAGCTTCAACTTCAGGTTGATATTGATTAAGTGAAGGAAGAAGTAGGCGTAGGCTTGTAATGACTAATGCTGCCAGTAAGAATACCAGCAGCAATAATCCCATCAAGCAACGTTCAAAACGAATTAACTTAGTGGTCACGTATTTTTATTCTCTACATCATTACGACATCAAACTGCTCTTGAATATAAAGAGGTTCAGCTTGAATTTTAACCTGTTTACCTATAAATAGTTCGAGTTCAGCAAGTGCATGGGACTCTTCCCCTTCTAGGGCATCAGCGACAGCGACAGAAGCATAAACTACAAATTTATCTGAATCATACGCTCTGTTTACTCGAGTAATTTCACGTAAGATCTCATAGCATACACTTTCTACGGTCTTAACAGCGCCACGTCCTTCGCATGTTGGGCATTGGCCACATAATACATGCTCAATACTTTCACGAGTACGTTTACGGGTCATCTCAACAAGGCCAAGCTGCGTAAAGCCATTTACGTTGGTTTTAACTCTGTCTTTCTCTAATACAGAGCCTAACACTTGTAATACTCTACGGCGATGCTCTTCACTCATCATATCGATAAAGTCGATAATAATAATACCACCAAGATTTCGTAAGCGAAGTTGACGAGCAATAGCCTGAGTTGCTTCGATGTTAGTATTGAAAATCGTCTCTTCTAAGTTACGACGTCCAACAAAAGCACCTGTATTGATATCAACCGTAGTCATGGCTTCAGTTTGATCAATAATCAAATATCCACCTGACTTTAATTCTACCTTACGATCAAGTGCACGCTGGATTTCATTTTCCGTTTCGTACATATCAAAGATAGGCTTGTCGCCAGAATAATACTCAAGTTTTTTGGTTAACTCTGGAACAAACTCAGAGGTAAATTCTTTTAATTTCTCAAACGCCAGCTTTGAGTCAACACGAATTAAATCAAGTTCGGTGCCCACGAAATCACGTAAGATGCGTTGGTCTAAACCTAGCTCACCATACAACATTGATTTCGTTTTGCTCTTTTTACGACGCTCAATAACCTTATGCCATAAACGCTTTAAAAAAGCCGCATCTTGTGAGATTTCAGCTTCACTTGCGCCTTCTGCTGCAGTTCGAATAATAAAGCCACCGAATTCATCGCAATAATCAGAAACCGTATTTTTTAAACGATTGCGTTCTTTCTCACTTTCAATTCGTTGAGATACACCAACATGACTTGCGCCTGGCATAAACACTAAATAGCGAGAAGGAAGAGTAATGTCTGTCGTTAAACGAGCACCTTTAGTTCCAAGAGGATCTTTAACAACTTGCACTACCAAATCTTGCCCTTGGTGTACTAATTGAGAAATATCTCTTACTTGAAATTGACGTTTTTCATTTTCAGATACGCACTCGGTATGAGGAACAATATCTGAGGCGTGCAGAAATGCGGCTTTATCCAAACCGATATCTATAAACGCTGCTTGCATCCCCGGTAATACACGGCTTACTCGACCTTTGTATATATTACCCACAATACCGCGTCTTGCTTCTCTTTCAACATGAATCTCTTGAAGCACTCCGGCCTCAATCATTGCAACTCGAGTTTCGCTCGGAGTTACGTTTATTAACAACTCTGTACTCATTGGAGCACCTCACTAATTTTACAAAAATTGGTGTAAGAGCTGATCTGTTTCCATCAAAGGCAGTCCCATGACAGCGTGATAACTGCCATCAATACGCGAGACAAATCGCCCACCACTACCTTGAATACCGTATGAACCTGCTTTATCGCAAGGTTCTCCACTTTCCCAATATTGTTCTATTTCTTGTATTGAAAGTGTTCTAAACCACACCTGTGTTATTACTGTTTTGGTTCTTTTTTTTTCAGGTGTTGCTAGTGTAACGGCTGTCATTACTTGATGTTGACGACCAGACAAAGCTAAGAGCATTCTCTTAGCATCTTCAAAATCTTTAGGTTTTTCTAGAATAACACCATCAATAACAACGATGGTATCAGAGCCCAGCACTGGGATATTCTTATTTTCTATTTGTTCTATGGCTTTCACACCTGCTTGCGCTTTATCTTGTGATAATCGCTCGACGTACATAAGAGGCGTTTCATGTGCTTGATGCACTTCTGCAACATCAACAGACAAGATCTCAAATTGATAGCCCAATTGAGCTAATAGTTCTTTTCTTCGTGGAGATCCTGAAGCTAAGAATACTTGAGTAGTCATTACATTTCCTTATCGAATTGACCAATGGCGACGAACTCTACGCATTAACAAAAATAACCAAGGCCATAAAATAAAGTTTAACACGCCAGCCCATAAGAAGTGTGCGTTGAAAGACACATCATGAACTAAAAATTCACCCATAAACTCTAAAAGTTTACCTAATAAGGTTAATCCTGAAAAAATAGCGGCTTGTTGCCATAATGCTAAGTTTCTCAATACCTTAAAATTAGCGGCCACAAGATAAACTAAAATTGCCATCGTCATACCACGAATACCCAAAGTGGTCCCCAATAGAAGGTCCCAAAGAATACCCAATAGCATTGCTGTTCCAACATTAACTCGATGAGGTAATGCAAGTACCCAATAAAAAGTAACGAGAATAATCCAAGACGGTCGGAGAACTTCTAACGCTCCAGGCCATGGTGCTGCTTGTAAAGTTAAAGCAATTAAAAAAGAAAGCCAAATAATGATTCTACCGCGCATTAAGTGACTACTGCTCATTTGCCATCTCCTCTGTACTCACTTCTGTTCCTGTTGGCCATACTAATAATAGGTAACGTAACTTATCAAATTCAACCGAAGTTTCTAAATCAATTGAAGCAAAGGGACGCTTATTATCATTATCAACCATAGAAACATAGCCGACAGGGTAACCTTCAGGGTAACGTCCACCTAAACCAGAGCTCACAAGTAAGTCTCCAACTTCAATATCAGTATTTGTCGGTATATGCTCTAGTTGCATAGTATCTAAGTGACCTTTACCAGAAGCAATCACTCGAATATCGTTTCTAACAACCTGCACAGGAATGGCATTATTTGGATCGGTTAGTAATAAAACTCGACTATTGTGAGCACCAACGTAGTTAATTTGCCCAACAATACCTTTATCACTGATCACCGGCTGACCTTCATAAACACCATCAACTTGGCCTTTATCGATCATAACTTGATGTGTATAAGGAGCTGAATCTACCGCCATCACCTCAGTGACCATTTTTTTCTCATCTCGAATAAACGGTGAACCAAGTAGATCGCGTAATCGACTGTTTTCTTGCTTAAGTTGTTCCATCAACAATAAATTGCTGTTCAGCACAAACATCTCTTGCTTAAGCTTTTGATTTTCAAGCATGAGAGTATTACGGCTATTAAACCTGTCATACATGCCATCAAACATAGTACGAGGAAGATTTGCCGCATAATGAATCGGAGAAACAAAACTATTTAATAAGTAACGAATGTCGGAAAACGCATTTAAACGACTATCGGCTAGCATGAGGCTAGCCGATACCATTACAGCAATAAACAGGCGAAACTGTAGAGAAGGACCTCTATCAAAGATTGGAGTCATATCCACTCACCCGTTAGTTGTTATTACTCTTCACTAAAGAGATCGCCACCATGCATGTCGATCATTTCTAATGCTTTACCGCCACCACGAGCAACACACGTAAGTGGTTCTTCGGCAACAACGACAGGGATACCAGTTTCTTCAGTAAGAAGACGGTCTAAATCACGTAAAAGTGCACCACCACCAGTCAATACCATACCATGCTCTGAAATATCAGAAGCAAGTTCTGGTGGACATTGTTCCAGTGCTACCATAACTGCAGATACGATACCTGATAGAGGCTCTTGAAGTGCTTCTAAGATTTCATTTGAGTTAAGCGTAAAGCTACGAGGAACACCTTCTGCAAGGTTACGACCACGAACTTCAATTTCGCATACGTCATCGCCAGGGTAAGCTGAGCCGATTTCGTGCTTAATGCGCTCAGCCGTAGCTTCACCGATTAGGCTGCCATAGTTACGACGTACGTAGTTGATGATCGCTTCATCAAAACGGTCACCACCAATACGTACAGATGAAGAGTAAACCACACCATTTAGTGAAATAACGGCAACTTCTGTTGTACCGCCACCTATATCAATAACCATTGAACCAGTTGCTTCTGATACAGGAAGACCCGCACCAATCGCAGCAGCCATTGGCTCATCGATTAGATACACTTCACGAGCACCAGCACCCTGTGCTGATTCACGAATTGCACGGCGCTCAACTTGTGTAGAACCACAAGGAACACACACTAATACGCGTGGGCTTGGACGTAAAACACTGTTGTCATGCACTTGTTTGATGAAGTGCTGAAGCATTTTCTCTGTCACATAGAAGTCAGCGATAACGCCATCTTTCATTGGACGGATAGCAGAAATATTACCAGGAGTACGACCTAGCATTTGCTTCGCATCATGACCAACAGCAGCAACACTTTTCGTTGAGCCATTACGGTCTTGACGAATAGCAACTACTGACGGTTCATCAAGAACGATGCCTTGACCTTTTACATAAATAAGTGTGTTGGCAGTACCTAAATCAATCGATAGATCGTTTGAAAACATGCCACGAAGTTTCTTGAACATAATCTTCGTATTTCCTGAAAGCGTGAGAATAAGATAAATATATCTAAATGTACCAATGCCTAGCCTAATCAGCAAGGCATTGCTACAGAATCCTGAAGCAAATCAGGATTTTTATTAATATTTTAGTTAGAAGTACCAATTATGTTACTTTCGCTGCGAAATATGATGCGATCATTTCCACGGTAAATACCAAAGGTAACCACAGTTGATGGATCTTCATCGCCTTGGCCTCGCCAATTGTATTGCAACCAAGGTTGTTCGTCATTCGACCACGAAGCATTCTGACAGTTCATATTAGGATCATCTTTTTGTGCCGATTCAGGGTCTAGACATAACCAGAAGCGTACTTGTTCACGTAAATTACTGCTGTCTGGCTCAGCAATCAGAGAAGCCGTATTAATACCATTAACGACAACCCCACTCCCAGTTAACTTAGATGCACTCGAATTCGTAGGATCTGGCCATATAATTTGTTTATCATGTTTTGCGCCATCAAAATGAGAGTTCTCGTCTGTTTTACTAACAACAAATCGACTCCCATTCCAGAACTCAACTCGGAGTGGGACAATCACACGTTGACCTACAGCCGTTCCAACACTATCTAGTACCATTCGGCCGTATCGAGTACTCGGTTGAGATAACAATTCTTGTTCCAACACTGCTTCTTGATTTTTATCAAAAGAAACAGGATCAACTCCACTTATTGCTAAGCTCAACGCAGTCGTTATCGAATCCCCTCCCTCATTAAATGGACCATCAGTCGTTGTTGTTACATTACCAGCCAACATTGATGCACTTTTTCTTGACCAAATGACACTATTTGAAAGATCTGGCGTCTCCCAAGTCGCATTACTCCAATGGGTATTATCTAAATCAGAAGACGCAATATTCAACCGACTATTATAGCCACCGGTTAATAAGAAACTGGCTTTTAAGTTTGTATCAAACAACCCATAGTTAGCGACGATTGAATCATTATAAGAATAAGCTGTTACTTCAAAGTTTACGTCATCAAAAGGTTGTGCCATATAGGAATAAGTCCCTTCTGAAGATCCTTGATTTTCAGGGTAATCCCATAATGTATTTGTAATGGAAAAATAAGCAGGATAGAAGCGACCTACTGGTTTAGAGCCCTTATCTATACCACCTTGAATACCATCATAAAAACCAACACTTAAAGCCTCTACGTTAAATTGAATACTACCAACCTCATCATAAGTCATGTTTTCAAATAGATAATGACTAGTTGAGTTACTGCCTGCATAAATATTATTAGAAAAAGAAAGCAACGGAGATAAAGTACCTAGCATTCCTCCTATGCTTAATTGCGGAGTATCTAACGTCGGATCTAGTGCCGTAATTAACGCCTGAGGAGCCGATGGCTTAAAGAAATTTTGCGTTACTGGCAACTCACACAAATCAGAATTAGGGCTACTGCTATATTGAACTGGTTTAACTTTAAGAGAGAACGCTTCAGCTGCTGCAACAAAAGCAGGGCCATTCGAACTGTTACCGTCTGCTGCAACATCACTACAAACTGCAAGCTTCCATGGTCTAGATTCAACATTTACAGTTGTTGATAACAAGCCTGAATCAATAGGGTAATCATTACAATCAAAATTAGGAGGGCAAATAAAGCTAGGATCACTCAATGCAAAGTGGAGTGAACCAGCTTCTCCATAAGTTAAATTAGTTGTCGCTATGCCTTGATTAAAAGTAAGCCCAATTTGATTTGGATTTATCAGACTAGCCAACTCTAAATCTGTTCTTATTCCATCATATGAATTAGGAGAATCTAAAATATACGGCGATACCTCTAATTGTTTATTACCATTATAGTCTTGAACAATATCAGGAGATCCGTCATTACAAGCCAATACATTGATATCAAAACTCTGCGATTTATTTGCAATAGCTTTAATCGTATTAACATCAAATTTAAATGGCACAAATTCAAAGTGTTCTTTCTCTGTCTCGTTCAGATTATCACTAGAAGCCGTAACATCAAAAATATCCAAATCGGAGCTATCTAAGTACAGTGTTTTTTCACCATCTACGAACGTTGAACCTGTAATTGAGCAATCAGCAGCAACTGATTTATCTGGAGATTCTGACCAACATGCAGAGCCATTATCTTTAGTATTAATCACTGCAGAAAAAAACTTATTAAATCCGAGAACAGGGCCATTATCATCTTCAACGGTAAATTTCACAGGAATGCGTTCACAGGTTAAACTGTAATCAATTTGTGGAGTGACTTTTAAAGTATAGTTTTTAGGAGGGTCAAAGCATTCACTTTGTCCAATAATGCGTGAATTAGAGAATAATTTAAGGGTTTTAGCAGTTACCGCTCCATATACAGAAACACGACCATTTAAGGCTATATTACCTTCACTATATAAATGCGCTTTTAATAAATTAGACCCGGCCATAAGTATATTGGCATTTACTCCATGGGCTGCAATTAATAAGTTATCAGGTTTCGCCTCATGATTATAAATAACATTGCCTGGATCATTCCAATTTTGAACATGAATAATTGTTTTTTCTATATTAGAAAAATGAATTTCAGCGAATCCTGTTGCACTAAATTGATTTACCCAATAGATCCCAGGCTCAATAACTACTTGAATATAATCAACAGCATTCCCCCCCATCAGATTTATCGCGGTGTAATGACCTGGACTAATTGTGATATCACTTAATCCGTTTATAGACCCGTCGACCCCAGTAAACTCTGTAGTTACTGATAAGTGAGGTACAATTAAAGAAGGAGCTGCAATACAATCACCGCTACTTCCATCGCTATCCTCACAGGTATTTCCTGATTTTAGATTCATAGAGCCAGAAGGAAAACCAACCGTACGGTTAGGGGTTTCAATATACGAACGGTTTTGTCCCTTTTCCCCATCAACAATTAATTGTGTTTCTATTCCTCCACCATCAAACCAAGTTTGAGCCGCTGATGGAAAATATTCACACATATCAAATAGATCATTTTTATTTTCAAAAACCAAATAACCAACAGTCTCTAAAGCACCATGCTCTCGAGTAATATAATCTTCATCAAGCATAAATGATAATTCATTATTCTGTTGGCCTTCGCATAAACGTAGCCAACCACCATCCGCACCTTGACGTGTTTGCTTCGATATTAATACGGTATAGTTAGAGTCAAATGACGGTGGTAATGAAATTGTATTATTCAGACAAGAGCGTGCCAATGTATTCAAGGCTCCAACGTCATCGCCTTTACGTTTCTTTTGGTTAACATTCTCTTTTTTCCCAACAAAAAACGAAGTCCCGCGATCCGTAATTCCACTAAAGTCTTGAATCGCTAAATAGGCTATTTTTTCTGGTTTATCATTCGCTGGCATTATAGAAGAACGCCCTAATTCAAGAGTTGTTTCAAAATTTTGAGGGGATATATATCTATTTGAAGTGGTTGCCCATACATTAGTTTGAGATAACCCTTGAACCTGAGTAAAGACTATTGGAGGCCTTGAAAAAGGTGATTTAAAATCAACATTTAACCACTTCTTATGCTTGTGCTTTACTTTTTTTCCAATATAAGCGACGCCAGAAATAACCCCAGCCTCAGCCAGCATAGTAGGCTGTGTCGGATCTAATACAATCTTCCCTTCTTCAACCACTACGTATTGAATTGATAACATTTGAATTTGTTCAGATTCTTCATACACCCGAGTTTTTTGACGTATCGTTGCATTGGTTGAAGAAACACTTTCAAGAAATAATGTAGACGACACATCGGTCGTATAATTAGCAGTATCAAAAGAAGATAATAAAAAAACTAATGGGGATGTATAAGTATTCTCGAATGTAATAGTACAACTTTGTTCTATACAATTTTGATTATTCAGTACTCCAAACTCAAAATTATTATTTGCGTTTGCATGAGAAATAAAAACAATAAAAAGAAAACTTAACTGTAGTAACCGTTTTATATAAACCACAATAGCCATCAATTTATCTCCTTCGCCCATACTTCTTGTACTCGCGTCACTTTATTTGCTCCAGAGCCACAAATAGCCGTGCTCTTTATTTTAAAATATTGAATAATTTCATCATGATAAGAAACTTCACTCCTTTCACACACCACACTAGGGTTATGACTGCATCCACTATTTGCCAAAGCCATATTCGGATTACGCTCAACCCCATCACAAATAGCATCGTCAACACCTGATTGCCCTAAAGGAAATAACTGAACCAAGCCCCATTCAGCACCTGAGTGCGCTAAAAACCAAGCTTGTGTTCCTAACACTTCCTTTGAAACCGTATCTGAATTACTGGTTTCGACCTTCAATAAATTTAATGATAAATAGCCGATAACAACCATAACGACAATCGACATGATTAACAGGTTACCTTTTTGCTTTGTTTGATTATGGAACATTAATCACCTGCACATCATGTTGATATTGGGTTGTTTCACCTAGATCATTTTCAAACGCTAACACCATTCTGACCATACTATTTCGGTGTATTGACGCCTGCTCAAAAATGAATTTACCGCTATTAATGTGATTAGCCAACTGATTAACAAAACTTAATTGGGTCTGTGTGTTTGTAACCGTTCGATTCACTTTTCCGGGAACAATACAGTAACTAATGACTTCAGGTTTATAAATAAAAGCACGTCCAGATACCGAGTTAGAAGTAAATGCGGGGTTGTTATTGGTAGAAAAATTAATCGTAGAAACGCCACCAGAAACAGTAACCGAATCAATAGCAACATATCGACTACCGTTGATTTCAATCAACTCATTTTGATTGCTTGGATTAATGGTAAGGTTTAAGCCTGCAATCACACTGGCCTTATTAGAAAGTAGAACTGTATCAATTTGCTTTTCATTAAATAGTGGTAGTTCTAAATAAAAGGCACTCGCCTCTACAGGAATAAAGCTAACACACTCTTGGGAGCTTGAAACTTCAATACTATTAGGCACGGCATGACGTAATTCACGGCTCAATTTCTCAATCAGAAATTTTGCCTGCATTTGATTATCTTGACGATCAATGCTGTCGTTATAACTTTGAAATCCGAGCTGGAGCGTATTGCTCGCAGCCAAAGCCACAATGCCAACGACCACAACCGTTAAAATCAATTCAATTAAGGTAAATCCACTTAATTTCGTCATTAATAATTACCTCTGTAAGCACTAAAGGTATATTTGGCATATTGGCTTGCATAAAGCGTGATAATTATTTTTTTATATTGCGTAATAGCAGTATTCTTAGCATCTATATCTGCATACATAACATTAATTTCTACGGTAAAATGCTTATATTCATCCGCACTTGATGTATCTATTAATTGGTTTAATTGATATGACGGTAAAGTATTTGATGAACATTCAGATAACGCTCCCCAGCAACCAATAAAATCATCCACATCATTAAACGTGATAGCGCTATTTTCTGCTGCTCCATCTCGTCCCAAATTCTTCACCAAAGTACAACTCGGAATCATCATTCCAGAGTGCACTTCTCCACAACGATATTGGCCACCATTAGGATCGCTATGTTGATCGAATTGACGACTTAATATATCCGTCATCACTGAGTGCCCAAGCGCGGCGGCTTGTGCTTGGTAGGTGGCTTGATGAGACGTAGTTGAGGAAGTAAACACACCAGAAATCAATACTGATAATGCAAAACCTAAAATCACAATACCGACGATTGATTCTATTAAGGTTAACCCTCGCTGATAGGTTAATTTCAACCTCATATTTGACACCCGCCCCCTTGAGTTGAACGATAGATAAATCCTTCACTATTAATACATACCGAACGACTCTCGTTTGAAGAAGGTGTTGTTATCGTTATACGACAATCACTAGCAGTACAAAGAGAAGAGGATACTGAAGAGGTAACCTTAGTTATTGGTCTACCAAGCAAATCAAATGACAACTCAGAAACAGCTCCGCTTATTGAATTAAAAGCATAGCTTAGTTTGATTAACTCTAATTGTTGCTGATCCGTATCTTTAGAATAATCAGAAAGTGCCGCACTGGACATGCCTTGGCTTTGACAAGATTGAGAGACACCAAATTTACTCGTTGTCATTAAAATTGAGCGACAAGAATCGCTATTATCGGGGGCATTAGTTTGCATTGCAGCAATCTGGACTTGACGCAAGATGGATACGACCTGCTCTTGAGCTGCTGTAGAAGAAAAGCGGCTCGCCCCCATGTATTTACTAGAGGTGTAAATAGCAATAATCGCTAGAATAACGATCACTACAACCAATTCAACTAATGTGAAACCTTTTGTTTTTATTGGTTGTTTTTGTAGGGATACTACGAGGGGAAAAATCATCATCCGTTACCTTATTGTCTCCTGTTACTAGGATAACGGAATTTATAAGGATAGCGAAGGTAATGTTAATTTTAGATACAAAAAAGCCAGCGGAGATCGCTGGCTTTTAGAGGCATATTAAGGTTTATTTATTAACACTTAGTCGCAGTTACAATTACAGAGACACCAGATGAAAGTGTCGTTGCTTCACTGTATGTTACGTAACAATTGGTCTCTGTAATTTTTGAAGCTAAAGTTGGTTTTGGATCTTGTTTAAAACCAACAACTAATGTTGAACCAGAAACTACAGAACTCCAATCCTCATCTAAACCAACAACCGCTGCGCCAATACCAGCAGAAGTTGCTTTAGGGTAGCCGTAAACAGTATCAATACCATCAATAGCAACAGTCTTTTCTGATGTTTCTTTACCATCAATTGCAGCTTTACCATACACAATACCAGAAGCTCCTGACATTGCGCCTTTTAAACCTTGCAGTGACGATGCACGAGCATCAGATTGCAGGTTAAGAAATTTAGGTGCTGCGGTTACTGCTAGAATACCTAGAATAACGATTACAACTACCAACTCAATAAGTGTGAAACCACCTTGTCTTTTCATGTTACTTCTCTCTTTTATTATTAATATGATGGTACTTAAATGGTGCCACCGTTATTGTTAAAACTAATATATAGATATAATTAAGTCTTATTTTCCAATTAATATTATTTGGAAAATTAAATAAGCATTAATTATTAAATTTATTATTGTAATGTCACCACAACACGACCTGACTCAGGCTCGTAAGTAAAGAAGTGTCCTTCATTTTCTTGTTGTGTATATTTACATTGATTACGGCTATTTTCGGTTATTACTTCTGCTAGATACTTGGCTTTATTATCTTTATGATCATCAGTAACGTACGGTGCATTTTGTAATAACATTTCCATTAATAATATACACTCTTTTGCCGTTAGTGCTGTTGGATAACTACCTGTATCATTGCCATCTAAATCTTCTCGTGGAGCTATTGGGTAACCCGGACGAAATTCAGATTGATTTGATTGCGATGGATCCGTTAACCAAAATTCTGTTCCATCATAACTCACCGCATTATAACCATCAGTTCTTGGACGAGCTTCTGCTTCCCATTGTGCTCTTGCTGAAAGAACAGCCGTAGCATATCCGCCCGCAACTCCTTCAACACTCGCTTTTTTCGCTTCAAGACTAACATCTAAAAATCGAGGTAGTGCGACAGTTGCCAACAACCCTATAACTACGATCACTATCACTAGCTCAACCAGTGAGAAACCTTTTTGGAACTTCATCGTAATGCTTCTCTCTATTTCTATTTTCTTTCTGAATTGTAAGGGATTTTACAATAAAAAACACAGTGTTAGTCAAAAAAATGCCAACTTAGTTTTCATTCAAAAAACCGACGTTAACTTTAAACACGCCATTTACCAACATTACAGAAACAATTTTATCATTCGATATACCATACTCACAACCATACTGAGCCACTTTTGCTTTTTTTTTCGTCACATGAATCGCTTCTGTATAAATTTTCTGTTTTTCTGGTAATAAAAGGTGTAGCCATTTTTGACAATTTAACTCTTTATCATCAAGAGTCAGTGGCCAGCCTAATTTGGTAAATGTTACTTCTATTCCGTCTTTAACAATAACGTTAGGTTGCCCATTTACAACCCAATAATTTTTAAATTCATTAGCTGAAGATAATATTTCTCGGCTACTCATTAATAACGCGGTATCTTCCACTTCAGGCTCGATTCTGTCCCATTGATATAAAATAACAGCGAGAAATACAATAACAAGCCCACCCCATATAAACCGGGTTGTTGACATCATTACGACCCTTTTACTACATCTAACATATTCCACATTGGTAAGAAAATACCTAATGCTAATATCAAAACCATTCCTGAAACAATAACCAATAACAGAGGTTCAATCCTTGCTGTTAATGTCTTTAAGTCATAATCCACTTCACGGTCATAAAAATCTGAGACTTCTAATAATAAATCATCGATTTGCCCTGTCTCTTCACCAACGGCTATCATTTGTTGAACTAAGGGTGTGAAAATACCACTCTGAGCTGCGGTTGCTGACATACTAGTACCTGACTCAATCCCATTTTTCATTTCAAGCAATCTATTCTCTAGGTATTTATTCTCTAAAGATTCAGCAGAAAGCGCGAGTGATTGGTTAAGTGGTACACCTGATTTTAACATCAAAGCAAACGTTCTTGAGAAGCGAGACATTTGCGCACGCGTTACAATATCACCAACAATAGGCAACCGAAGACGGCACTTATCCCAAGCTTCTCTCCCCTTTGGCTGACCAATCCAGGCTTGAAACGCAAACAATGCTGCTGCCATTCCTGCGATTAAAAAATGCCAATAATTAACAAAGAAACTAGAGGTTGTAATTAAGATCCGTGTTGGCAATGGTAAATCAACACCAAAGCGAGAAAACATGCTCGCAAACTGAGGAATAACCTTAATATTTAATACAAACATCGCAAGTAAGATGAACGTTAATACAAATATCGGATATCGCATTGCCGATTTAATTCGCTTACGAGTTTCCATCTCTTGTTCGTAATAATTAGCCAATTGCATTAACACAAGATCCAACCGCCCTGTATTCTCACCAACATGTATCATTGATACAAACAAAGAGCTAAATACATGAGGGTGTTGTTGCATTGATACCGACAAACTACGACCATTAGTTAAATCAGCCGTCACCTCTTCCAATGCATTTTTTAATAATTTGTTATTACTGTTCTGTGATAATCCATTCATCGCTCGTAATAAAGGAACTCCAGCTTTAGTTAGGCTGTACATTTGGCGACAAAAAATAACGAGCACTTCTAAAGGGATCGTTGGCTGAAACCACTTCTTCCAGTCAGTTGCACTTGAGTTCCCACCAAAATTACTCGCTCGAATTGAGGTAGGTATCACGCCATCATTCATGAGTTGCTCAGCCGCCATTTCTTGCGATGTTGACTCGATAGACCCTGAGACTTGTTCACCACGGCTATTACGTCCGCTATATTTAAATATTGCCATGCTAATGCCTACATCAATATTGGTTGATGAGAAGCCGCATTATCGCCTTCGCCCAATACCATTACTTCATCAAGACAGATAATCCCATTCATAGCAAGCTCCATTGCTGACGCTAACAGTGGCTTATAATCTGGGTTTTGACGGGCTTTTTGTGAGAATCCAACCGCATCATTTGCTCTTAATGAATCCATCATTGGTTGATCTAATTCTAACAACTCAAACACACCAATACGCCCACGATATCCAGTTAGGTTACAACTTTGACAACCATAGCCTCGTTGAAAAGGTACGGATACTTGATTAGGAAAACGAGTTTGTACCCATTGCTTACGAGGCTCATCAAGCGTATCAACACCAGAACATTCTGGGCACACTTTTTTAACCAATCGTTGTGCTAATACAGCACGAACAGCACTGGCAACAAGATAACCAGGAGCACCCATATCCATCATTCGTAATGCACTATCTATCGAATCATTCGTATGTAAGGTAGATAACACCAAGTGGCCCGTTAATGCGGCACGTAACCCGATCTCTACCGTTTCCTGATCTCGCATCTCACCAATCAAAATAATATCTGGATCTTGACGGAGAAAGGTTCTTAATATTTTTGAAAACGTTAAATCAATTTTACTGTTTACTTGCACTTGATTAATTCGAGGCAAGCGATATTCTACAGGGTCTTCAGCAGTAATGATCTTCTTACTTGGTGTGTTTAGCTCACTAAGTGCCCCATATAGAGTGGTTGTTTTTCCTGAACCAGTTGGCCCTGTAACTAAAATCATCCCATGAGGACGTCGTAACTGTTTACGTAAACGAACTAAAAGGTGATCGGGTAAGCCAGAATATTCTAACTCACGAAGTCCTGACGTTTGATTTAGCAAACGCATTACCACAGATTCACCATACTGCACTGGCATTGTCGATAAACGAATATCAACCGACTGACCACGGGATTTAATATTAAAGCGTCCATCTTGAGGTAGACGTTTTTCTGAAATATCCAAATTCGCCATCAGCTTCAAACGAAGCACCAACGCTGATGCAATATTCACTTCATTTAGTAACGTTTCATGCAATACACCATCAATACGTTGACGCAGACGCAGTACTTTGTCATCGGGTTCAATATGAATATCAGACGCACCAACTTGAATAGCATCTTCAAATAATGAGTTAATGAGTTTTACGACAGTAACTTCGTCATTATCACTACCTGAAATTCCAAAATTAAAATCATTGCTGTCTTGATGCTCTGATTGCAACTGCTCTGCAAAAGAGGCGATTTCTTTGGTTCGACGATAAAAGCGATCGAAGCTATCAACCAACTGTCTTTCTGAAGAAATAACCATTTCAATTTGATATTGCTGTAATTGAGAAAATAGTGCTTCTTGAGCAGAGAGATCGGCAGGATCACTCATTGCAACTCGAATGGTATTACCTTGCTGGCTCAACACTAAAGCTCTCAATCGCCTCGCATGAACTTCAGGTAACAAATGGACAGCAGCAGCATCAATATCCGCTCGATTCAAATCAACTAAAGGCACATCTAATTGTTGAGATAGAAAAGTGAGCATTTGTTTTTCAGATAAAAAACCTAACTGAATTAAGGTCCCACCCAACTTCCTACCTGTTTTTTTCTGTGCTAATAGCGCTTGCTCAATTTGTTCTTCAGTGACAATGTTTTCTTCGACTAATAAATCACCAAGTCTTTTTCTTAACTTAAGACGCATTATTCATTTCCCTTCATTGTCGCTAATAGTTTTATTCTGTCTCTCACGAAAACCAAAGAAGAACGAGACAATCCAGGCTTAATTAACGCGGTTTGATAAGTATCATACGCCTGTTCTGTTTTCGCTTCTCTTTCATAAACAATCGCTAAACCTAGCCACCAACGACCGTTGTCTGGTTCTTTTTTTACTAACATCTGATAGCTTTCATTTGCTAAATCCATCAATTTTAGTTTTTGAGCTAGACCACCACGAGTCGCTAAATAATCCACACTAGCATCCAGAGGTATATATTCTAATACCGACAATGCCGCCTCTGGCTGTTTTTCTTTTTGCAATAAGCTGGCTAAAGCTAAGCGTAAATTAACGCTATCATTATCAAGTTTTATTCCTTGTTGTAATATTGCAGCGGCCTCTGTTACGTCTCGTTTCCCATAAAGTAATGCCGCGAGTTTTTTACGCGACTCTTCATCATTCGGTTGATATTTTAAGACGGTATAATATTCTTTTGTCGCTTCTTTAAAATCCGATCTATCTAGTGCTTTTTTGGCTGCATCACGACTTTTTTGAGCCAACTCAGAAGGCAGCAGTTCCACCTCCTCAACTTGAAACTCTTGGCTTACCTCTTCACGAGGAGTCTTAGGGATTACCGAAGGTTGTTTCGTTGCAGGTAGAGCAACATTGGTATTTGCGGCAATCACCACTGATAACTTGTCGCTATTATCGATATAAATAGCACTCACCTCTTTTGCAGAGCTTTTCTGCGTTGGTGAATTAGCTAAAGCTATTGAAGGTACAGAGAGTGCATCTATTTTTGAAATAGTAGGTATTTCACTACTCGTTGTTAATACAGGACTAACCTCTGCTGAGTTATTTAATGTTGCCCAACCAATAAGAGACAATGAGCTAAGCACACCAATAGCAAAAAAGAACGAAGCTTTAAATCTTGATTCTATATTAGGTACATTTGCTGGAGAAATACTCTTTTTAAACCCCGCGTCAGTGTCTTTCTTTGTAATGTTGAGTAAGGCTTTATTCGTTGCACTCACGATGCTCTCCAACCCCAAAATCTGGGAAAGTAATACTTAGGCTGTATGGTATCGGTTGTGTCTAAAATCGCATTAAATACCGATTTTGAAGACACTATACTTAACTGTTCTGAAAAAGAAATAAGTAGCGATTTATGACATATTTGATTAATGAGTCGCGGTACCCCACTGCTTGCTCGCCAAATAGCCTTCATTTGAGAAAGTGAAAATGGATTACTTAAACAACCAGCCCCCACCATTCGATAATCAATATAAGCTACAGTTTCACTCACATTTAACGGGCGTAACATTGCAGAAAACGTAATCCGCTGTCTGAGTTGACGTAAGTGATATTGTTTTAGCCTTTCATCTAACTCTGGTTGCCCAAACAGGACAATTTGCAATAATTTACAATAATCCGTTTCTAAATTACCGAAGAGACGTAATGTTTCTAATGCTTCATCAGACAAGGCTTGTGCCTCATCAATAAAGACAACTGCTGTTTTTCCTTCTGCATGTAAATCAATCAACTTTTCATGAATACGATCAGTTAACGCAATACCATCCCCACGTTGGTCAAGCCAAAGTTCCTTTGCTAGTGCTTGCCTTAACTCATACCCACTCATGACAGGATTAGGTAAGTAAAGCAATTCAACACTCGGAGGCAATTGACTCATTAACATTCGGCACACGAGTGTTTTTCCTGTCCCGATCTCCCCTGTAACTTTAATAACGCCTTCTCCCATGGAGATTGCAGACAATACCGTCTGAATTGCCTCATAGTGAGGCAATAATCCATGAAAAAGAGAAGTATTTGGCGTTAAAGTAAAAGGAAGTTGCTTTAAACCAAAATGTTGTTCATACATAATTTAACGATTACTCGTCAGGAAACCACTCTTGTAATAAATCACGAGAGCGCTCCAATTCTTCTTGCCATGTATCTACACCAACAACGGTTGGTTTTAATAAAATGACCAATTCTGTCTTTTGGGTTAATTTACTCACATTGCGGAATAGGTGCCCTAAAGCAGGAAGGTCTCCTAAGAATGGAACTTTTGAAACTTGATCTACGGTTTGTGACTTCATCAAACCACCAATGACCACGACATCACCACTTTTCGCTCGAATAACCGAATCAGATTCACGAATTGAACTTTTCGCTAATGGAAGCTCTAAAATCCCAACGTTCTCACCCAAGTTAATCTCTTTTATTTCGTTTTCAACATCGATAACGGATGGGTGCACATGCAACATCACATTACCTTTATCATCAATTTGTGGAGTCACATCTAATGAAATACCAGAGAAGAATGGGGTTAAGGTTACTTCAGGAGAAGCATTTGCATTATCGCCATTACCTATAACACTCGACACATCTGTAACGTAGTATTCATCACGACCAACTTTAATTACCGCTTTTTGATTATTAGCCGCAGTAACGCGAGGGCTTGAAAGTACATTTAAATCGCCTTGTGTATCCATAAAGCTCAAAACTGCACTAAAATTTCCGTCAGAAACAGTTACATTAGTTTGCCCACCCAATAAAGTTCCGATGGCATCCATACCAGGTAATACCGCTGAGCTTGCTAGTTTATCAACCACAACATCTGTTCCACCAATAGAAGCCGTTAAATTAGACCAATTAATGCCTTGTTGATAACCATCGCTTAATGTCACTTCTAACAACTTAGCTTCTAAAATAACCTGTCGTTGCAAACGCTTATGAGACGTACCTAAAAATTGTTTAACTTTACGTAGTTCATCAGGAGAAGCTGTAATAGTAAGCACTCCTGCTTGTGGCGAAGCTACGACACTTCGTCCTGAACCACTTCCAATCATAACAGAAACGGCATTCTCTAATTCTTTCCAGAAGTCACTTTCGCTCGTAGTTTCAATCTCGGTTCCACCCGTAGCTGATGAGGATGAAGACGAACTATTATTAGAGTTTGAATTATCACTACCACTCGAATTACTATCAGAATTTGTAATTGATCCCGTGGTAATCGTAGTTAAAGAACGCCCTTTACGAGTTAATTGTAAATAGTCGATAGGGATAGTTTCAGTTCTAATCGTTGCCGGGTAGATTTGCAGGATTTTACCTGATTTAATGATTTCGTAGCCGTATAAATCTTCAACAGAAGACAGCACATCATCCAATGTCGCGTCATTTACATTCATCGTTATGCGCCCTGAAACATCAGGATGAATAACAACACTATATTCTGTGCCTTTAATTAAGCTGGTAAAGAAGGCTGTAGCATTAACGCCATTCGCTTTCACTCTAAAACGTTTAACTGGTTCTTCAACCTCAACATTTGGAGAACTTAAGTCTGGCATTAAATCAGCCTGAACCGAAGCGGGCAGTTCTGTTAATAATTGACCGCCATTTTCATTAATCGATTTATCTAAGGTCTGTTTAATTTCAACAGGATCACGGTGGCCCATAGAGCACCCCGCTAATGACGCTACCATGAATCCAATGATGACATTACGTACTTTCATTACTGCTAACCTTAATTCTTAATATCTTGTGAAAATAGGGAAAGTTGCCATTTCTTACCAGAACGACCAATCGAAACGCTTTCTTCGTTAATAGCTAACAAGGTATACCCAGATATTTTGTCACCTTTTATCATTGATTTATCGTCTAACACTGCGTTACAGTCAGATTCACTACTGCAGCTGATTGCTTGTAAAGAAGGGAAATATTGACGTTTTTTTATTACTTTCTTTTTTACTGGTTCAGGTTGAAACCAACTTAATGGCTCAGTAGGATCATGTCCAACAACGGCTTCTGACGCACTAATAGATGCAGAGAACAGTACGACCATTAAAAATAAATGCTTCATATTAACCGCCAATAAACCCTTTACGAGAACCCAACGTATACACTTCAATAGTCAATTCAGCCACTGGGTACTCAACGACTTGATAGCGAAAGTTTCGCCAATAATATTTCACTGACAACGCTTCTAAATTAGAAAGGTATGTTTCTATATCGAAATAGTTACCAGACAAGACCAATTTAACTGGATGAATGTAATAACCTGCATTATTGTTTTCATCTAATAGCCTTTCTGAAGGCAATGTCGTCATCGATTTTAAGGTTAATTTTGATGATTTCTGCAATACTGTTTCTAGTAGTTGAGCCATCTGACTCGGTGAAACCAAAGCAGCAACTCGAGTTGATAGTAATTGAGCTAAATCTTGGCTATCAAGGGTCAATTCCTGATATTGCTTATCAATTGCTACATTTGGGTCTTTTTGCAATCTAAACTGCGCTAATTCAATTTGTTGCTTCAAAGACGTAATTGAACTCGTTAAACGATTTACCTCTCGTTGCGCCTGCTGATGTTGTTCTATTTTCGGTTCGATAATAACAGTCAATGAAATAAAAATTACCGCGACCCAACCAACCAGAGTAATTAATATTTTCTCTCGTTGTGATAATGCAGAAAATGCCTCTTTGGCTTTAGTCCAATATTCCATTACTTATCCTCTGCTGTCTTAGTGTTTAAAATAAACGACACCAGCCCTTCCTCATCTGTTTTTATTTCTAGCTGATCGAATGTACGACCAACTAAATGTAATTCGTTTTCAAAGCTCTTAATCCAATTAGGAACAACATCGGGAGTTCGTGCAAACCCTGTAAAGTTCACATCATCGCCTGAAATATAGATCTTAGTTAATGAGATGTTCCCTTTACCTAATTGGGTTAAACTACTCATCACGCCTGAATAACCTATTTGCATACCTTCATCAAAATTATCTATAACTTTTAATGACGCTTTTTTAGATTGAATATCTTCTTGCAAACGCTTAATTGCGGCTAATTTTGCAGCCGAAGGTTTATGGCTTTCGAGCTTTTTATTTAACGTTGATAATTCTTGTCGGTAACCATTCTCTTCTGATGTTAATTGAGAAATATGACTCTCTAACTGATTTAGCTGCCATTGATAATACCCAAGAAATAGACCAGTAAAAATAAGGCCTATTCCCCAGCTAACAATTACATTCTTCAATGAAAAATAGTCAACTTGAGGTTTTAACTTATCATTATATAAATTAATGTTTGGTTGATTAAATAAACCAAGCCAACTTAATAATTCACCGGCTCGAAATACTCTAGGATCCTCAAGTAATAAAGAGGCAACTTGCACACCTAATCGTTTCTGTAGCTCTGAAACAAGAAGAGAGTCATCTTCATCATCACAACGAACATATAAATGATTAATATTGAGACTATGCAATTGAGCACTTAAATAATCTAACGAACGCTGTAACTCTAGAGCTAAGCTATCAAATTGAAAACTATTTTCTAAATCACCAGTTAAAGGCGGCATAATTCCACGCAAAGAACGGTTAAGATATAAACGCTTCTCATTAAAAGCTAATAACTTAAATTCCGCAGCTTTACTGTATGTAAGTAACATGAAGCTACTTTCATCTTTTTTAGAATGACTCCACACCAATTCATCCGGCGTGATATTACCAACCTGAATAGAAAAAGATTGTAATAAATCAATCAATGTTTTAATTATCACTAATTGAGAGATATACACCTGCATTTTACCATTCGATGTTTCTACACCATCAGCTACTATATCGGCAACACGATCTGAAATAAGATCTTTAACTAAGAAAGGTAATGCACCCGTTAATTCTTCTTTAGGCAAATTAGGGTTATCAATTTGAAAAGATTGATATAGATGAGAGCCAATAATAATATTTACTTTGCAATCAGAAAGAGCCATTTTTTGGCACGCTTCAATAAGCCCTTCTTTCCATTCATTAGATTGATCTATCGGCGTAAAATGTTGCTCTTTAAGTTCATTTTCATTATCGCTTTTGGCAATATAAATACCACCTTGTAGTATCACGATAGATGTAGTGACTTTCACTGAACGAGAGAATTTCAGTTTTTTAAATACACCCATAATATTCATTTATTGTTCAACTCTCATCTCTTACTTTATTAACAACACTCTCAAAAGAGCTACACCATACGCAATAGTACAACATTCTATTCTTTTCGGGTATGGGATTATCTATAAAATGAGAGACATTCTACTTCCCCCAGCGATTTCGTCTCTTTGGAATGGATATTTTTTCTTGGTGGTGAAATAACGCTGTTTCTGCTTCAAAAACACGTCCTTGTCCTCCCTCTACACCAAGCTCTTTCAATAGTTTTAATTCTTTTTCGTTCTCAACCCCAACGGAAAGAACTTCCGCGCCAGTGTTTTCACACGCCCCTAAAAGACTACGTACAAATAATTGATTTTCATAACGTTGATAGATGTCCTTCATTAAACTACGATGAAGTTTAATGTAATCAACATTTAGATCTTTAATATAATGTGTACTTACAATAGTTCTACCGGCTTGCTCTACAACTAACTGGCACCCAAAACTTTTTAATAGCCTTGCAATTGGTCTAACCGCATCTAAATAAGTCACAACTTGCCCCTCAACTAATTCAAAGCTCAAACGTTTGAGTTGAACTCTTGGGGTTTGTAATAAACGGTTTCTTAGTTGTCGTACGAATGCTGGAGTTTGTAAACTCTTTACCTGTAGATGTACTGAAAATGAATATTGAGAGAAGTCAGGGTCACTTAATAAAGGAAATACTTGCTTCAATACTGCACTATCTAATTTTACCTGATAGCCAACTTGTTTAATGGCAGGTAAGAATCGGGACGCTTTTATCTGGACGCCATTTTCATCTCTAATACGAGAAAATATTTCTAAGTGAAGTAGGTCAAGTCCATTACCTTTAAATAAAAAGGTAGGCTGCTTATAAAGAAGTAGTTGCTCTTGCTCAAAAATAGCATCAAATAATGTTCTCCAACGAACGCTACCCAAACTTTCGGTAAGCTGTTGCTGTTTTTTAAATAAAGACCAACTATTATTATTTTGCAACAGTGCACTACGATGAGCCATATCAAGCTCATCCATTAATCGGCCTCTTCCTTCACCACTCACATACATATTAACCCCGATGTGACACCAATTATCACCATTTAAACTCTTGGGTGGTATTATTTTTTCAACAACTTTTAAACACTGAGAAGCTATTATTTTAGCTTCCTTTAATGATTGCTGAGGAATAAGTAAAGCAAAGTCAGAACGGTAATAACGAGAAAGAACACCATCACTATAACGCTGAATAATATTATTCAATTGCTTACCAATCTCAACAATCAAATCATCCGCAACAGCTTTACCTTGCTCTTCAATTAGATCATCCCAACCATTAATTCGTAAAAGTAAAAGAACACCTTGGCTTTGCGATTCCTGTAACGTTGACTCTAATTTACTATCAAATAATACTCGATTAGCAGAGCCCGTTAATTTATCTAAAAAAGTATGCGTCCGTATGAAGGTATCAAAACGACTGCGCTCCTTTCGTGCATCTTTTAACTCAGCAATAATTGAGTCCAATGCTAAACTAGCCGTTGCTGGCCACTCTTCCTCACTCCCCACAGAATACTCATCCAATCTTCCGGCAAGTAACATTCTTCCACGCTCTTCCAGTAATTCAGAACCGTGAAGCTGCTTTCTTAACCAAACAACTCCCCATAATAATGAAACAATGATGACTGCGATCGCAGCGGTAATCGAAAATAATGCACCTAAAGAGTAAGTAAACGCACTATAAGGAGGTAGAGATTTAAAGCCAATCGAATAGCCTTTATTTATCTGAAGAGGTAAGGTTTTTTGATATAAAAGGTTATCATCAGGCATCATAGATAACGTTTGAAATGAATAGACTGGCCCCGTAGGTGAAGAAAGCTCCATACTTACAACACTGCTAGCTTTGAGTAGCTTTGGTAACCATTTAGCCATTGATTTCGCTTCTTCAGGAGCGGCTAACTCTTCATCAACAACTTTAACCACACCAGCAAGGTAGTGCTCTAGATATTCATTACCAATTTGCTTAAAAGAAACTGCCCCACCAATAAATAAAATAAATATAGCAGCAGAAACCATTAAGGTAACAAATGAAATAAGACGATTACTTAAACGTAAACTAGGAGTTTTTCTCATTAAACTCTTCTTCCTTGAAGCAAATAGATTGTAGATCGTAATACAGTTCTAAATATAATTTTTAGAACTATCTCTAAATACACATTAGATATGATACAAATATTTTACCTATATCTCTATAGAGTGAATCACCTTAATAACATAAGCCTATTAGAAATAAGCAATGAGTTAATAATTGAATACAAACAAAAAAACCTCGAAAATTCGAGGTTTTTATAACAATACGTTTAATCCTTAAACAGGATCTAGAACGGAATATCGTCATCAAAATCCATTGGAGGCTCATTGTATTGAGGTTGAGCAGCTTGTGGAGCTTGTTGTTGAGGAGCTTGTTGCTGCTGCGGTGCAAAATTATTTTGCTGAGCAGGCTGTTGAGGTTGACCCCAATTACCTTGCTGCTGTTGACCACCAGCAGGAGCACCCTGACCACGACCACCAAGCATTTGCATTACACCATTAAAGCCTTGAACAACAACTTCTGTTGTAAAACGATCTTGTCCGTTTTGGTCTTGCCATTTACGTGTTTGAAGTTGACCTTCTACATAAACTTGAGAACCTTTACGTAAATATTCACCAGCAACTTCAGCCAACTTTCCAAACAAAGACACACGGTGCCATTCTGTTTTTTCACGTTGTTCACCAGTTGCTTTATCACGCCATGATTCAGACGTTGCAATTGTAATATTTGCTACCGCACCACCACTTGGCATGTAACGGATTTCAGGATCTTGCCCTAAGTTACCAACAAGAATAACTTTATTAATACCACGGCTGGCCATAGTTTGCTCCAGAGATTAGGGTGAACATGATGTCACCCGATTTAATATAAAATGATCTTCAGTCTAACACGTTCATAGTAATTTCTGATAGTCCTAAACTTAGGTTCCTTTCTATAACGTCCTAAAATAGAAGAAGCTTTGCTGTACACCTCACGACTTAACCATTTAAAAAATGCAGATAAGTCAGATATATGAGATATCTACCACAAATAAAAGTAGATACACTGTCACTTTTTTGACGGTAAATTAACTTAATATAAATTTCTACTCATATAATGTTAAAACTAACTTAAAGTTCTTGGAGTGGTATGAAACAGCAAAATCTACAAGTGATAAATAATAGCTATCGCACCTTAATCAAGGCTTTTGATTTTATTGCAATAAATGCTTTGCTTACGTCTATACTTTCATTTCATGGATTGACAGAAACGGCCATTGATCTATCTGCAGGTTTATTATTCTCAACAATCTACCTACTACTCAGTGAATACTTAGGTCTATATATAATTGACACAAAAAAACACCTTATAAAATACCTTTTAAAGTAATTACTATCTCTAGGTCTAGCTATCATTATTTACTCTATGCTCAAACTCCGACTTCTAGACTTAGAAGGTATAGAGATTAGTAACCTATCCCCTAGTATTAACCTTCAATTGTACGCAATTACATTCATCATTCTTTCAGTTTCTCGAATAGTTTGTACTCTTTCATATTACACCTTTATTTTACCCAATCTAAGAGTAAGAAATATTGCAATTATAGGGTTGACCCCGGCTGGCCTTTCCATTGAAAAAGCTTTGATAGAGAAATATAAAAACCAAAAAATAAACATCGAGTTTTATGACGATCGCTCAAATTATCGCTTCAGCTATATAGCAAAGAGTTCCTATACAGGAAAAGTATCCACACTTATAGATAAAGTGAAAAACAATCTAATCGACGATGTTTATATTGCCCTTCCTATGGTGGCAAAAGACAGAATCAAAGACGCAATACTTCAATTATCTAACTCTACCGTTGATGCTTATATTGTTCCTGATTTATACACTTATAAACTGAGCGTCTCTCAAATAGCTCGAATTGGTAACGTTCATACATTTAGCATTTTTAGTTCACCATTTGAAGGCCTAGGAGCGCTAACAAAGCGCATTGAAGATACCGTTATTGGTTCGCTTATTACCTTGCTGATTTTACCCGTACTTTGCATTGTGGCTTTAGGTGTGAGACTGAGTTCACCAGGCCCTATTTTATTTAAACAAGATCGTTATGGATTAGGCGGAAAAAAAATTAAAGTATGGAAATTCCGTTCAATGAAAGTAATGGAGAACTCAGAGATTGTTACCCAAGCAACGAAAAATGATCCACGAGTCACGCGTTTTGGTAGCTTTATCCGTCGCACTTCGCTAGATGAACTTCCTCAATTTATTAATGTATTGCAAGGCGATATGTCCATTGTTGGCCCTAGACCTCACGCTGTTTCTCACAATGAGGAATATCGTGTCTTAGTCGACAATTACATGGTAAGACATAAAATTAAACCAGGGATAACAGGATTAGCTCAAATAAATGGTTACCGCGGAGAAACCGATACGTTAGATAAAATGGAAAAACGAGTGGAGTATGATATTAAATATCTACAAAACTGGACATTATCTCTTGATATTAAAATTATATTTTTGACCGTATTTAAAGGATTTGTAAGTGATACTGCTTACTAAACCAACCATTACAGCGCATTTATTATTGCTTAGTTTACCCTTTCTGAGCAGTACTGCTTATGCAAATTTAACCCCAAAACCGCATATTGGCCCTGCTGGTATTGAGTTTCAAAGTAGTTTAGATCTTGATTATGGTTATGATGATAATGTAAATTTTCAATCAGAAAAAACGCCTAATATAGAATCTGATTTTTTTAATGTAAAACCTTTGCTTCAATTAAAAGGGGTTCGTGGGGCGGATATTTATACCCTCCAATATTTAGGCGATTATCGCCAATACCAAAAAGACAGTACCTCTGATAATTACGACGATCATACAATTAGATTTATAGGAGCTTGGAAAAAGGGCTTTAATAATGACTTATTGTTTACGATTGAAAATAAACTTGGCCATGAAAATCGTGGGGAAGGTTTAACTGAAGGTTTCATTAACCAGGAAGGCTTAGTTGACAACAACGGTAATCCAGTTGCAAGCTTTAATAAATATGGTATCGATAATGTATTAAAAACAAACATGTTTAATACAGAGCTTCGTTATAGTATCGACAAGCAAGACAGTATTGGCAAATTAAGCTTTGCCGTTCAATATAAAGATTTTAACTATGATGATAGAAGTAGTAACGATATCCATCAACATAACTTCAACCAATACATAAAAGACCAAAATTGGGATCAAACAACGTTTACCGTAGAATTATTTGATCAGGCTTCAAGTCGCACTCGATTTCGTTACTCAATAATAAGTAACCTACGAGATTATGACGAAGATACTCAAAAAAATACCAATGAGACCTTTTTTGTTGCAGGAATAAAAACCCAGCAAACCGGAAAAACGACAATTGATGCCAATATTGCTTGGTTATATAAGACCTTCCCAAACCAACCTGACTCTGAAGATTTTCGAGGGTTAAATTGGGATATAGACTTAGCTTGGAGCCCGGTAAGATATTCAACCTTTCACTTATTTACAGATCAAAGTGTAGAAGATCCAACCGAAATTGGAGGCTATGTTTTAAAGACTAAGTATGGGACACGCTGGCAACATTTTGGGTGGTCTAATAGACTCTCAACTGAATTAGGTTTTAATTATGAAATCAGTGCAGATAAAAATCAAGATGATGGAAAAACGACCACAACAACCGATATTATCGCAAAATTAACGTACAAATTTAGACCATCAATTATACTAGAGTTAAGCTATCAGCAATTAATTAATGAGTCAGATAAAGAATTCGATGATTTTGAAATCAACGATTCCGCAGAAACCATAATACAAACACTAGGCTACGACAAATCCATTATTATGTTTACAACTAAAGTGCAGATTTAGATGAAATCCCTCTTTATATCTTTTTGCTTATTCATCTCAGTGCTCTCTCACGCTTATGCATCAGACGCGCCATTACCTATAAATACAGAAAACCAGAAGTCAGAAAATACGATTCCAAAAGATGAATTAGACTACGTTTTAGGTGCTGGGGATAGCATTGATATATCTGTCTTCAAAGAACCAGAAATGAGCTTACAGTTAAAAATTCATCGTGGTGGATTTGTAAACTTTCCTTACATTGGTGATATACAACTTATAGGAAGAACACCAGCACAAGTTGAAAAAGACATTGAACTCAAGCTTGAAGATGGTTACATCGTACAGCCTATGGTTACCGTCAGTATAGAAGCATTTAGAAAGTTCTTTATTAGTGGCGAAGTTGCCAACCCTAATGGATATGAATTTCAACCTGGGTTAACTGTAGAGCAAGCAATAGCGATGGCCGGTGGTTTTACTGACCGCTCAGATAGAGATGGTATAAATATTCGGTTAGCAGCAACAAATGAATTAATTGAAAATGTGGGTCCAACCTATCCAATAGGTCCGGGTGATGTTGTTATTATTGAACAGAGTTTTTTCTAAATTATGGCACAATCAATTATAGAAAATGGAAAAAAGTTAGAAAGCACAATTGATTTTTCTAACTTTTTAAAAGAGTTTAAGAAGTACCGCTTACGAGTTCTACTTATTGTTTTGACAGTAACTCTTGTTGCTTTACCATTAATTTACTCAATGACGCCTCAATATTCTGCAACTGCAACTCTCATATTAAAAGCAAAGTCAGATAACTCAACTCCGATTGATCAAGTCGAAGATTTTGACGCAACTCAAGCTGAATACTACCCAACTCAAATTGAAGTTATTCAATCAAAGCAAGTGATAGAAGAGGCAGTTCTAAAGTTAAATTTACAAGACGATCCGCTATTTGAAATCAAAAAAACAGAAAAAAACATTTCAGAAAAAGAGCATATACAACAAATAGTAAAGAGCATCAGTAAAACCCTCTCCGTCACTCCGATTCGCTTTAGTCAATTGGTGAAAATTTCTTATGAATCAAAATCCCCAAAGATGTCAGCTGAAGTAGCAAATGCCATAGTTGAAGCTTATATTAATCTAGAAGAAAAACGCAAAGTAGAGAAAACGAAGCAAGCTCAAGAGTGGAATACTATTCGCATGAAAGAGCTAAAAGAAAAAATCAAGCAGCAAAAAAGCGACATAGAAAAATTTCTTAGCGAACATGGCTTATTAACTTATCAAGGTATTGATGGTTTTGAAACAGAGCAATTAGCCTTAGTCAATGATCGTTTAGCGACAGCAAAAGAAAAACGAATCACAGCAAAAGCAAACTACAACACTGTGAGTGAGGCACTTGGATATTCTCTTGATGATGTTGCAACCCTACCTTCGATTTCTAATCATGCTCAATTACAAGATTTACGTATTGCACTTATTCAAGCAAGACGTAGCTTATTTGATCTACAAAAGAAATATGGCCCAAAGAACCCACTAATTTTAGAAGCTAAAGCTCAAATTAATGCTATCGAATTGCAAACTACTTCGCTATTAAAAGAGCTTAAAACTGGATTATATAAAGAATATCAAGCGTCAATAGAGCGAGAAAATAAATACAAAGCTTTACTTAATGAACAAAGAAAAAATTTCACAAAGCTAGCTGCTCAAAAAGACACCTACAATACAATGAAAGCGGATTTAGATAAGACGCAAGAGTTGTATGAAAAAATATTTTCGCGTAGTAAGGAGCAAGAATTAACCGTCCAGTATCGAGAACCAACAGCGACATTATTAGACTCTGCAACTATACCTAACAAGCCAAGCAAACCAAATAAAACTTTATTTATCATCATGATATTCATGATGACATTTATTATCAGCTTATTATTTATAATAATTAAATCAGCATTAAATAAATCAATAAATAATTTAACGCAAGTTAGAACTCGTTTAGGCCTCAATGCAATCGGAGAGCTCCTTCCATTCAACTATATTGAAGAAATTTCTCTATTCTCTAAAGGTTTCTTTGCTAACTCTTACTCTGGAGAGACTGTCCATGCAATTAGAACCAGTATTTTATTAAATGACAAACCTTGGCCGACTATTGGTTTGGTCTCAACTAATTCTAACGAAAGCAATGAGTTAAGCAGCTACCTTCTTGCTCTATCTTTATCGCAAGACCGTTCAACACTATTAATAGATTTAGACTTTAGGAAGGATAACTCTCTCACAGAAGAACTGTTAATGACTCAACCTTTAAGTGAACAACTAAGTTCACCTAACGAAGAAGAGAGTAATTCAGAGGTATTACCTATATTAACTGTCATGGGAATGGCTGAAGTACTCGAAAAAATCACCCAATTAATGATTGTATAATTTCATTAGCAAATAATTTATCGTTCTTGCCACGTGGTACCTTGACTTCTGCTCCCCTGCTTACGCTATCTTCACAAGAACTAGAATTAAGATTGCAAGAAATGAATCAACAGTTTGAGCAAGTTATCGTGCATTTGCCGGCACTCTCAGAAAGTAAAGATACACAGCTAATTACTCGTTATTTATCGGGGGTTATTTATACCGTTAAAGCGGGCACATTAAGCGCAAACAATATCTTAACTAACATTGATAAGTTGACTCAACAGCAAACCCCAATCATTGGTGCCATATTAAATAATGTCGCTGATGACGAATTAGAAACAGAAGAAACTAAACAACAACTAATTCATCAAAACGAAGATTTATTAAGCTAGGTTTACGAATGAGTTTACTTAAAAGCGTTTCAACGATTGCTGGTGCCTCTGTTATTTCTCAAATAATCGGGGCAATATCTATTTGGCTAATTTCCCACAAGTACGATATGACACAAGTGGGTACTTACGCATTGGTATACAGCATTGTCTTAATTGGAGCGCAGATTTGTACCTTTGCATCCCAATTACTCCTCCCTAAACAAAGTGAAGAAAAAGTAACTCAAAATATTATTTTTTCATTACTACAAAGCTTGGTTATCGCCCTACCTTATAACTTTATAATGACATTATTTTTTGAATTGAATGGGTATTTACTGTATGTACTAACCCTTTGTCATGCTTGGATTTTAGTATCAGAAAACTTATTACTAAGAATAGAGAGCATCCGTTTATTAGCCTTTCAACGCATTTCTATTTCACTGCTTGTCATCGGAGCGGTATTCTTAACTCCAACCACTAAGCTCTTCTATTTAAGTTGGGCTATTGGCTTATTTACTCTTATAACAGCTTGGCTTTTACATTCAATTTCTTTTTCACAAATTCACTTTTCTCATTTCTCTTTAAAAAAGAATCTACAGTTTATGAAAGAGAATCGAGTTCATCTTAGTGGGATTGGAAGTGCTGAAATTTTAGCGATGGCAAATAATAACTTACCAACTCTCTTAATTAACTTTTGGTTTTCCCCATTAATTGCAGGTTATTTTGCGGTAGTGAATCGCTTCTGCTTAGCACCAGTCACCATTGTTGGTAATGCAGTTCGAAATTCTATTTTTTCGAAGTGGTCTATCGACTTTCGTCACAACACCTTTAATTTCCAAGAGTTTAAAAAAGTCCGCCTAATGCTTCTTATCCTGGGACTTATCGCCACGGTAGGTGTATTTATCTTCTATCCACTCGTCATGCAACTTGGTTTTAATGATGAATGGTTAAGCTCAGTACCAATGTCTCGCTATATGCTGCCTTATTTACTTCCTGCTCTTGCCGTTTGCCCTCTTACTGTTATCGAATTGGTTTTTGGCTCGCCTAAGTACTTTCTGCGCATCCAAATTGAGCAATTATTAGTCATTGTAATCGCCTTTGTTATATTCCCATATTTCCATAACGATTACGCTTATTCAGTTCTTTTATTTTCGACTCTATCATTGGTTCGTTACAGTTTTATCTATAGAAAAGTAAATCAAAGAGCTCATCGGTTAGCGCAGGAAGATAAAATGTCATGACGTTAAATACCGGTTTATTTTTGCAATTTTATGCAGTTACCAGCCTCGTCCTTTGTGGGGTAACACAATATTTCACCGGAATTTCTGCCATTTTATGGTTGCCATTTTTGCTTGCTTTCACAATGACAGGCTTACTATTTTTACAGAATAGGTACTCACCGTTAGGCCTTGATCACAAAGAAATCATCATACTTATTTTATTTACTGGTTTCTTCGTCCAAGCAGTACTCAGTACTTTTCTTCAAAATGGTATAACCACTACGATCATAGGCTTAAAAAATGAACTCGCTCTCTCTTTAATTCTATTTTGTCTATTATTGAGGTTTTGCCGCGAATCTCAGATATACCGAGTAACAAAAACACTTTATTGGATTTTTTATGCCCAATTCCCAGTAATTTTATTTCAAATACTAGTCATTGTGCCAAAGCGTGTTATCGCGCATGGTGAGTTTGAAAAATGGGATTCCGTTGTGGGGACCTTTGGTGGAGACCCTATGGGAGGCGGCAATACAGCAGCAATGGGACTTTTTTGTTTACTCATAATGTTACTTAAGCTTTCTGAATATAAACATGGCTTGTGTTCAATAAAATCAACCATCCTACATATTGGTGCTGCATTTACCCTTTGTATTTTAGGTGAAGTAAAATTCGTTATTTTATTATCACCAATTCTATTGGCTTATGTATGGTTATCACCTAGCTACATAAAAGGCATGAAAAGCTACGACATAAAAATTATTTTATCTATTGTAGCTGGCATGTTTTTCCTTATGAGTATTGCCATCTTATTACTTTCAATTTCTTATTCATCAGCTTTCGGCAGTGACCCAGAAAAAGGACCATTAGATATTTTCATGGGTTCTTTAGAATATATTTTCGACCCTAATTACATAATGCCATCAGGTGAGTTAGGGCGAATGACTACTGTTTTCTTTTGGATTAATAATAACGATCTTTATGGTCTTCCAAGTGCATTATTTGGTTATGGATTAAATACCACAAACCACGGAAGCGCTATCTCACCAGGATTTTTGAATGTCTTTTTTAATCTAATTCTAGATACAACAGCATTAAGTGTTCTTTTATGGGAATTAGGCCTCGTTGGAACATTATTTTTCATATCTATGACACTCTATATTCTTCGAGTATGTAAACCTACCCCCCTATTTAATCGAGATGAAGTAACACAAGACGACATTAAATTAATGAGCTACCCTCCCGCATTCAATGCTTTTGCTATTGCTTGCTTATTAAGTCTTCCGTATAGCCAAATATTGATGTTGGTTCCTATGCTTCAGTTTATTTTTTACCTATCATTAGGTTCAAACTTAGTGATCCGAAAATCCCTAATCACGGCGGCAGCGAATCATGACTAATTTCCCTTTTATTTCGGTTATTATTAAAACCTATAACGAAGAAGCTGGTCTAGCTAAAACCATTAGTAGCATTCAGCAGCACATGGGAGAATACCCCCATAAAATTATTGTTGCTGACAGCTTATCCACTGATAGGACGCAAACAATTGCATCAGAAATGGAAGTAACGGTTGTCTCATTAACCAATGCACAAGATCGCTGCTGTGGTGTTGGCCATCAATTAGGCTACTTACATAGTGAAGGCGATTTCTTATTGCTACTTGATGGAGATATGGAATTAGAACCTGACTTCATAGAGCAAGGTATTTCTTTCTTAATGAGTCACCCTGACTACGCAGGTGTTGCTGGTGTTGTCGAAATGGATGATGTTGATAGCTATGAGTTTAAATCTCGCAAACAGCGTATAGACCAAATCTATCCATTAGGCGATTGCTCCCATTTAGGCGGCGGTGGCTTATATCGAAAAAGTGCCATTGATAAACTTGGTTATTTAACTAATCGCAATTTACATGCTTATGAAGAGTCAGAATTAGGAATGCGCTTAAGTTTAGCTGGCTATAAACTGCATCGACTTAATGTTCCATATTTCTTTCATACTTCTTACACCATGTCCTCATTAGCATTGATGAAACACCGATGGAAAGGTGGCTACCTATTTGCTTCTGGCGAGCTTCTAAAAGGCTCCTTTGGAACTCCTCTATTTAAAAAAGCATTAAACACTATTAAAAATGAAGCTATTTTTACACTTTATTTAATGATGTTATTCGGTTCATTCTTCACATTAGACCCCGCTATTATTGTTTTTTCTGCCCTGCCTTTATTCGCATTTATTGCTTTAAAAACAATTAAAAACAATTAAAAACAAATCAATCAGAGACGCTCTTCAAAGTGTATTTAATCTATCTGTTTTTTCAATCGGTTTAATTCGAGGGTTATTTTTACCACTTAAAGACCCAAAACAACCACCACAGCATAAAGTTATTAACGAGGGCAAAAAATGAAAATTCTGTTAGTTAATAAGTTTTTCTTTATGAAAGGCGGGGCTGAAACAGTGTACTTTCAGGAGCGAGATATGCTGCTCTCGGAAGGTGTCGATATTATTGAATTTTCGATGAAACATGAAAAAAATCTAGCCTCAAAATACACTGATTTTTTTGTTGATAACGTCGATTATTATCAAGAGCAAACTATTAAGAATAAAATTGAGACTGCTGTAAATTTTATCCATAACAGTAAAGCATGCGAAAAATTTAAAACATTATTAGAACAAGAAAAACCTGACTTGGTGCATTTTCATAATATCTATCACCAATTAACACCATCCATAATCAAGGTGGCAAAACAGTCTGGCTGCAAAACGGTACTTACTGCCCACGATACTAAAATTGCTTGCCCAAGCTACACTATGTACCGTGATGGTCATACATGCGAAGCCTGTGTTCATGGCTCTGTTTGGAATGCGACCAAATATCGATGTCAGGAAGGCTCTCTAGCAAAAAGTGTTTTACTTTCTATTGAAGCTATCTACCAAAATATCAGTAAAAACTACCAACAGCTTGACGCAATTATTTCTCCAAGTCGCTTTCTTGGCCGATTTATTCAGCAAAAACTACCTAATAACCGAGTTGATGTCATTGTTAACGGTATTGACGAAAATGTATCTTTAGAAGGAACAAGTGACCAAGGTTATTTTCTTTACTTAGGTAGATTAAGCCAAGAAAAAGGCGTACCAACTCTCGCAAAAGCACACCAACTCATGTCGCAAAAAGCAGGATTAAAAATCGTTGGTGACGGCCCTGAATTTGCACAATTAAAAGAAACGTACCCAATAGCTGAATTACTTGGTTTTAAGATCGGCGAGGAATTATTAACTCTAATTAAAGAAGCAAAAGCCGTCGTTGTTCCATCGGAATGCTATGAAAACTGCTCAATGTCTGTTATCGAAGCTTTATCTTATGGTAAGCCTGTGATTGGTTCTAAAATTGGTGGAATACCAGAACAAATCCGTGATGGTATTGATGGCTACTTATTTGAAGCAGGTAATGCCCAAGATCTAGCAAATAAGCTAGATTCATTAATTACTGAACCAGAAAAAACAACCCAAATGAGCAGTAATGCCAGAGAACGATTTTTAAGTAAATACACACTCAGCAAACATAAAACAGATTTATTAAATCTATACCAAGCGCTTTTAAAAGGATAACAGATGACAAATAAAATCACCGTTATTGGTACTCGTGGGATCCCAAATGTACTTGGTGGCGTCGAAACACATTGTCAACACCTCTACCCTGAGATCCATAAACAATTTAATAGTGATATTTGTATAGTCGCTCGTTCACCTTACGTTGACTACAAAACATCAAGCTATCAAGGCGTAAAAACAAAAGCTATTTGGGCTCCAAAAAAGAAATCATTAGAAGCAATTATTCACTCGACTCTGGCTTCATTTTCTACTCTTTTTGATAAATCAAAAATTGTTCATGTGCACGCTATTGGTCCAGGTCTTGTGGTCCCATTATTGCATCTACTCGGAAAAAAGTAATTTTCACTCATCACGGCCCTGATTATGATCGTCAAAAATGGGGTGGGGTTGCTAAACGTATCCTTCAACTTGGTGAAAAGTTAGCAGTTACTTACGCGAATGAAGTTATTGTTATTTCAGAGGTTATTAATAACATCATTAAAGATAAATATAATCGTCATGACGCTCACCTGATCTATAATGGCGTAAAATTACCAAGGCCATTAGCACAAGAAAAAATAGAGCATGCACTCTCTACACTTTCTCTAAGCACCAATAATTATTTTGTAGCGGTAGGTCGCTTAGTTGAAGAAAAAGGATTTCATGATTTAATTGAGGCTTATGGTAAAGCTAATTTATCAATTCCTTTAGTTATTATGGGCGATACCGATCACCCAACACCTTATAGTGAAAAACTAAAAGAGCAGGCAAGTAAAGTAGATGGCGTCATCATGACTGGTTTCTTAAAGGGTGAACAGTTACAAGCCCTTTTCTCTCAAGCCAAAACTTTTGTAATGCCTTCATATCATGAAGGTTTACCTATTGCCTTATTAGAAGCAATGTCTTATTCATTGCCGGCAATTGTGAGTAATATTCCTGCTAACTTAGAAGTAAAATTGACTAATGAGAGTTATTTCTCTGTTGGTGATATCAATGAATTATCAGCACAGTTAGTACATCATGCTCAAATCGACACTAAAAAAATCAACTACGACAAGTATCTTAATTATTATGATTGGAAAAAAATAGCAAAACAGACAATGTCTGTTTATAACCAAACAACATCTAAAAAGAAGTCATGATGAATAAAAAACAACAACGTTTAATCGCTCAGTTCTATGCATCTCTTGATGAAACAACAGCAAGTGAACTCACGAGTGAGCAACGAAAATCGATAGAACGAGCAATCATAGCAACAGGACTTGGCTCGAATAATAAAGTCGATATTCGAAAAAGCATTTCTATATTCAATAAACGTTACTTCTTCGTTTTCTTATTAGGTCGTGATTTTAGACAACAATTAAGAAATGAGTCTCCTTTTGCTGTCTTTATGATGACATTGCTAATGGCCCTAGGTGTACTGAGCCTATTTGCTCTAGCGGTTGTTACTTTATATTTAATAAAATCAGCACTCGGGATCGACATATTTCATAATTTCTCATTCGGAATTTGGGATTGGTTTAAAGAACTTATGAATATTACCTAATTAATAATGATACCAAGCTCCCTTTTCATCTAAAGCGCTTCATTTCAGTTTACTTAATCGCTAAACTGCACTCATAACAATAATGCTCAAGTAAGCGTTATTCACTAATTTTAATCTTGTTTTCTAGGACTTTGTAATGATCAAAAAATGTCTTTTCCCTGCCGCAGGCTACGGCACTCGCTTTTTACCAGCAACGAAATCAATGCCAAAAGAAATGATGCCAGTGGTAAACAAGCCTCTGATTGAATACGGCGTAGAAGAAGCTATCAATGCAGGTATGGACGGAATTTGTGTAGTAACAGGTCGTGGTAAGCATTCATTAATGGATCACTTTGATAAGAACTACGAATTAGAACACCAAATTAGTGGTACCAATAAAGAAGAATTACTTGAAGATGTTCGTGAATTGATCGACGCAGCTCACTTTACTTACATTCGTCAGCGTGAAATGAAAGGTTTAGGTCATGCTATTCTTACTGGTCGCGAACTTGTAGGTGATGAACCGTTTGCTGTCGTACTTGCAGATGACTTGTGTGTTAATGAAGAACAAGGTGTTCTTTCACAAATGGTTGCGCTGTATAAGCAATTCCGCTGCTCTATTGTGGCAGTAGAAGAAGTGCCAGATAACGAAACTCACAAATACGGCGTTATTGCTGGTGAAATGATCAAAGACGATTTATATCGTGTAGACAACATGGTTGAAAAACCAGAACCAGGAACAGCACCAAGTAACCTTGCCATTATTGGTCGTTATATTTTAACTCCTGATATTTTTGAAATTCTAGAAACAACAGAGCCAGGCAAAGGTGGTGAGATCCAAATCACTGATGCGCTATTAAAACAAGCTCAATCAGGTTGTGTTCTTGCGTATAAATTCAAAGGTAAGCGTTTTGACTGTGGTAGCGTTGAGGGCTACATCGAAGCAACTAACTACTGCTACGAAAATATTTACTTAAAAGATAAAAAATCCGCAGAACTTGCACAACAAAAAACAGGTAAAAAATAATACCTCTGCTTACTAGTTATATAAACGCCTTGTGATATATCTCAAGGCGTTTTTATTTCCCACATAATATCTCCCTTTTAATAAAACTACTGTTTTTTTACCCAGTACCTCTTTGTTGTTTTGATACTCTGTGCAATACTTATCTCTAGTTATTCTTTAAAGCAGAGAGACATTTTCATGGATAAAATTGAAGTTAGAGGGGCAAGAACCCATAACCTAAAAGACATTAGTTTAACTATCCCAAGAGATAAACTAACCGTTATTACTGGTTTATCTGGTTCAGGCAAATCCTCTTTGGCCTTTGATACTTTATATGCAGAAGGTCAACGACGCTATGTAGAGTCGTTATCTGCTTATGCTCGCCAGTTTTTATCCCTAATGGAAAAACCAGATGTAGACCACATCGAAGGCCTTTCTCCTGCTATTTCTATCGAACAAAAATCAACGTCTCACAATCCTCGTTCTACTGTCGGAACAATTACTGAGATTTACGATTATTTACGTCTTTTATATGCACGTATTGGCGAACCTCGTTGCCCTGAGCATCATGTAGAACTAACTGCACAAACTATCAGTCAAATGGTTGATAAAGCGCTAGAGTTACCTGAAGGCACAAAGCTGATGCTATTAGCTCCTATTGTGAAAGAGCGTAAAGGTGAACATGTTAAAACCTTAGAAAATTTAGCTGCTCAAGGATTTATTCGCGCTCGTATTGATGGCGAAGTTTGCGATCTTTCAGATCCACCGACGTTGGAATTACATAAAAAACACACCATTGAAGTCGTTGTTGATCGTTTTAAAGTCAGAGAGGACCTAAAACAACGCCTTGCTGAATCTTTTGAAACCGCTTTAGAGCTTACAGGCGGTATTGCTGTTGTCGATTATATGGATGATAGCAAAGATGAACCCCTGATTTTCTCTGCTAACTTTGCATGTCCACATTGTGGTTACAGCATGTCAGAACTTGAGCCTCGCCTATTTTCATTCAATAACCCAGCAGGAGCTTGTGGTACTTGTGATGGTCTAGGTGTTCAACAATATTTTGATGCCGACCGAATTGTTTTAGACAATAAGCTCAGCATTGCAGAAGGCGCAATTAAAGGCTGGGATCAAAAAAACTATTACTACTTCCAAATGCTAACTTCATTAGCAAATCATTATGGATTCGATCTTTTCGCACCATTTAAATCTCTATCGAAGAAATTCCAAAATATCATTCTTAATGGTTCAGGAACGGAAGAAGTTGAGTTTCAATACAGTAATGACCGTGGTGATTTACGTGTTAAACGTCACCCTTTTGAGGGCATATTAAATACGCTTGACCGTCGCTACAAAGAAACAGAATCAAGTTCTGTTCGTGATGATTTATCTAAATATATTTCGACTCAATCTTGTTCAAGCTGTCACGGTACGCGTTTACGTTTAGAAGCGCGTAGTGTATTTGTTGGTGATACAACATTACCTGAAATCTGTGAAATGAGTATTCAAGACTCAATGGCATTTTTTAGTTCTCTAGAACTGAAAGGGCAAAAAGCTCAAATCGCAGATAAAGTAATGAAAGAGATTAATGAACGTCTGCATTTCCTTATCAATGTAGGTTTAAATTACCTTAATTTATCACGCAGTGCTGATACCCTTTCTGGTGGCGAAGCGCAGCGTATTCGCTTAGCAAGTCAAATTGGTGCGGGTTTAGTTGGTGTTATGTACGTTCTTGATGAACCTTCTATCGGTCTTCATCAACGAGACAATGAGCGCCTATTAAAAACCCTTAATCACCTTCGTGATCTTGGTAATACCGTCATTGTGGTGGAGCATGACGAGGACGCGATAAGAAGTGCCGACCATATTATTGATATTGGTCCAGGCGCTGGGATTCATGGTGGTCATATTGTGGCTGAAGGTGATTACCAAGCTATTATTTCGAACCCAAATTCACTAACAGGCCAATACTTAAGTGGTGCTAAAGAAATCGCGGTACCTAAAGAACGCATCAAAGCCGATCCTAAAAAACAGGTCGAATTAATTGGAGCGACAGGTAATAACTTAAAAGACGTCACATTAAAATTACCCGTAGGCCTCTTTACTTGTGTAACGGGCGTTTCTGGCTCAGGAAAATCAACGTTAATTAACGATACCTTCTTTAAGATCGCCCATACGCAATTAAATGGAGCTACCACATCAGAACCTGCTCCTTATAAAAAGATCAAAGGGATCGAACATTTTGATAAAGTGATCGACATTGACCAAAGTCCAATTGGCCGAACTCCTCGATCAAATCCTGCAACTTATACAGGGATCTTTACCCCTATTCGTGAGCTGTTTTCAGGCACTCCAGAATCACGTTCACGTGGCTATAAACCTGGTCGCTTTAGCTTTAACGTTCGCGGTGGTCGCTGTGAAGCATGTCAAGGTGATGGCGTAATCAAAGTCGAAATGCACTTCTTACCTGATGTGTACGTGCCATGTGATGTATGTACTGGGAAGCGATATAACCGTGAAACACTAGAGGTAAAATACAAGGGTAAGAGTATTGACGAAGTACTCCAAATGACCATTGAAGATGCTCATACCTTCTTTGAGCCAGTACCTGTTATCGCTAGAAAGCTACAAACCTTAATGGATGTAGGCTTATCTTATATTCGCTTAGGCCAAGCTGCTACCACACTCTCTGGTGGTGAAGCCCAACGAGTGAAGTTAGCTCGCGAGCTCTCTAAACGAGACACAGGAAAAACACTGTATATCTTAGATGAGCCAACAACTGGATTGCATTTCCACGATATTCAACAACTATTAAATGTTCTTCACCGTTTACGAGAACGAGGAAATACGATAGTGGTTATCGAACACAATCTTGATGTAGTAAAAACCGCAGACTGGATTATCGATTTAGGACCAGAAGGCGGACAAGGAGGTGGAGAGATAATTGCAGAAGGAACACCAGAAGATGTTGCATTAATTGAGGGCTCTCATACGGCACGCTTCTTAAAACCAATGCTAAAGTAATAAAATTAAGCCTTTTATTGCTTGGATCAGATAGAATAAAGCCAGCATTTTGTTGGCTTTACTTTTATTCTCATGCTCGTAATAAGGAATTAATGAAACATGGCAACGCTACTCACTCAAGGAACATTATTAGAAGCTAGAAAGATTAAAAAACCATTAACTAAATCCTATCTATTCAGCTTAAGTGTTCTTTTCTTTGTTTGTGCTCATTTTTTCCAACCTAACCCAGGAGGTTCAGGGCTACACCTAGCATTCAATGCCGCCTCTTGGATCCCTGCAAGTATTGCAATCGCAATTGCCTTATTTCATACAGCAAAACAGGGGCTAATTAAATATTCCACCTTAACTCTGGTTTTATTGTTCGCTGTTAGCTTACTTTCCCTTCCTCTGTTTTATCATGATGCCTCCCCTCAATTAGCTTTAGGAAAGTTTTTAGGTTTATGGGCTGGATTACTTTTCTTCATTACTCTGCAACAGTTCACCTTTTCAAATAAACAGAAGCAGTGGCTCTTGTGGTGTATTATCGGTTCAGTGTTAATCGAAGCGGTTTTTGGCTATATCCAATACCTTTTTCTAAAAGAAGGGAACAGCTTCGGTTATAACGTTATAGCGAATCGCCCTTACGGTATTTTTCAACAACCCAATGTAATGGCAAGTTTTCTAGCGACAGGGCTCGCTATCGCCTCTTACTTCCTTGCTCGACAACCAATTAAATACCGTGAAAATGTTATTGCACTCACTCTACTTTATGCAACGATCTTATTTACCTTACCACTGATCGTCGTATTAGCATCTCGTACAGGTTGGCTAGCGACGGCTTTCAGCCTTATTTTATTAACGCCATACATGTGGAAATATTGTACGAAACAACGTTTCTTTTCTTGGATATTAGCGTTAATTATTGGTTTTAGTGGTAGCTTTGTTTTATTTAACTTATCTCAAGATACTTTATCTAAAGTATCATTAATTAGTCAAAAAGCGGATCTAGAAAGCCCGAGACGGTATACCTTTCCACAAGCTCTAGACATGTTTTTAGAAAAGCCGATTACCGGTTATGGTTATGGTAATTTCGAGGCTGATTACACCCTATATACAGCAAAACAACACCAAATTTCATCAAGCTACAAACCGGGGTTGCCTTCAATGGATCATCCTCACAATGAAGTATTATACTGGGGCGTAGAAGGTGGCATCGTTGCAATATTAGGTTTGTTAATTGCCGCGGGAGGAGTGTTACTCAAAATACGAAAAAGCAAACTAGATACACAATTTGCTTTGCTCGCTTTAATTGCTCCGATCTTTATTCATAGTCAATTAGAGTATCCATTTTACCACTCTATGCTGCACTGGTTTACATTCATCATTCTTCTGTTCTGGATAGATCAACTAAGCTGTAAATATAAAAAGTACCGCATTAGTGATATCAGTAAAATAACATTACGAGTCAGCTCATTAGTACTGCCAATTGTCACTGCTTTTTATATGCTTTCAACACTTCACACGAATTGGGTTTTAACTAAATTTGAAACCACTCGACCAATGAACCCTGATATTTTAAATCAAGTAACTAACCCTGTGATTTGGGAAGACAGATTTAATTGGGATGTGTTATCTGCTCAACTATCCATTGGGATAATGAACAAAAAACCAGAACTGATCACGCCTTATATTACTTGGTCAAAAGAACTGATTAAAACCAAGCCAAGACCAGCCTTTTATCAAAACCTAATCATTGCTTATCAAGCTTTAGGCGAAGAAAAAAGAGCAGAAGATATTAGAAGAGAAGCCATTTATCTCTTTCCAAATAACAAATTTGAATTGGTACAACTCGACGAAAAGTTACGTCAAAAATAAAATCATAAATAAAGAAACAGTAAAAAGCCGCTACGTTTTTAGCGGCTTTTGTATTTGCAACCTAAAGAACATCAGATAATGCTTTTAAACATAATGCGACATTTTCTTTTTTAGCCGCATACCCCATCAAACCAATACGCCAAGTCTTTCCGGCTAAATCACCTAGCCCTGCGCCAATTTCTAAATTATACTCATTCAGTAATCGACTCCTAACTTCTACGTCGCTAACACCTTCTGGAATATAAACGGCATTAAGCTGTGGTAAACGATACGCTTCATCAACCATAAACTGAATACCTAGCGATTCTAATCCTTCTTTTAATTCTTGATGATAAAATGCATGTCGACTCCACGCGGCTTCTAATCCTTCATTTTTAAGCATCAATAATGATTCGTGCAATGCATACAAACTATTTACAGGCGCAGTATGGTGATAACTTCGTTTTCCTTCACCACTCCAATAAGACAGGACTAAGCTTTGATCTAAGAACCAGCTTTGAACAGCTTTAGTTCTTGATTTCATCTTATCGACCGCTCGCTTGGAAAACGTCACAGGAGATAAGCCAGGAGTACAAGATAAACATTTTTGAGAACCAGAATAAACCGCATCTAATTGCCATTTATCAACTAATAATGGTACACCACCCAACGACGTTACTGCATCAACAATAGTCAAGCAGCCATGCTGGCGTGCAAGAGTTGAAATGGCTTCAGCATCACTTAATACACCGGTTGATGTCTCTGCATGCACAAAAGCGACGATCTTAATATCTGCATGTTGCAGTAAAGCCTCTTCAACTTTATTTAGTGAAACTGGCTCACCCCATTTATCATCGATAACAATCACAGTTCCACCACATCGCTCAACATTCTGACGCATACGCTCGCCAAAAACACCATTACGACAGACTAAAACTTTTTCGCCTTCTTCCACGAGATTAACAAAACAGGTTTCCATTCCTGCACTTCCTGGTGCAGAAACCGCAATGGTAAACTCATTTTCTGTTTGAAATGCATACTTAAGTAGCTCTTTTACTTCATCTATCATTTTAATGAATAGAGGATCTAAGTGGCCAATCGTTGGGCGACTTAATGCCTGCAATACTTGTGGCGATATATCAGAAGGTCCAGGTCCCATAAGGGTTCTTTTTGGCGGGATAAAACTTTGCATCATTCACTCCTTGAAATATAGGGTGTATAAAGAATAGACACAATAATAATTAAACTCAATTAGACGAAGTAATTAGAGTGACTTAACTATAGAAAATAGCCATAAAACACTTACATTTACTTTAAATAGGAGAAACGCAAATAAAGTCATTACTATTGATTGACATTTACTTCATAAAAAAGCACATTGTTAACATATGTTTTGTTATATAAAACATACACAGAAGAGGAGCACTGCCTAGGTAGCTTTATTTGTGGAGCCCAAACTCCTAAACAAATAAGTAAGGGAGAGCAGTGCCGAGATAATCTTGATTGGGAAAAGATTATCGATCGTATAGGCTGAATCCTTACGATTGCCACTTAATTTTAAGTGGAGAGCTTCTAGCAGCTATTTATTTTTTGCTATGACTCTTCACATTTATTTCCACATTGGATGTAGTCGGGAGACAGGAAAGTGAACCCTATAAATGTTGCTAAATTTGGCGGAACAAGTGTTGCAAATTTTGAAGCAATGAGCCGCAGCGCTTATGTCATAGAACAGAACCAAAATACTCACCTTGTCGTTATCAGTGCTTGCTCTGGAGTCACTAATCTTTTAGTTGAACTCGCAAACGGCACACAAGATAACAAAAGAAAAAAAGCAATTCTCTCTGAACTCAAGTCCATACATTTTTCAGTATTAGACCAACTTTCCGATCCAATTTACCCTGAAAAAGCCATTCTTGAAATTCTTGATGATATAGAAAAAGCGGCTGACGCTGCGACTTTCCAACCTAGCGATAAACTTACTGACCACCTTGTCGCGTGTGGTGAGTTAATGTCTACCCACCTTTTTACTCAACTATTGATTGAACGTGGAAATTCTGCGGTTCGCTTTGATATTCGAACCATACTACGCACCGATTCCAAGTTTGGTAAAGGTGAACCTCAACTTGAAGAAATTACTCGTTTAGCTAGAGAAAAACTGATACCTCTATGCCAAAAACATATCGTTGTAACACAGGGCTTTGTTGGCTCAGATAGCCGAGGGAATACAACAACATTAGGTCGAGGAGGCAGTGATTACAGTGCCGCTTTGATTGCAGAATCAGTGAATGCGTGTGGATTAGAGATTTGGACCGATGTTTCGGGTATTTATACAACCGATCCACGCATTGCCTCTGCTGCCTCACCAATCCCTGAAATCAGTTTCAGCGAAGCCTCTGAAATGGCAAATTATGGGGCTAAAATATTGCATCCATCAACCCTATTGCCAGCACTTCGCCATCAAATTCCGGTATTTGTTGGTTCATCAAAAGAACCAGAAAAAGGCGGCACATGGATTAAACAACAGGTAAATAGTGCGCCTTTATTTAGAGCACTAACCTTGCGTTGTAATCAAACGATGGTGACGTTGCATAGTCCAAACATGTTCCATGCTTACGGTTTCCTTGCCGAAGTGTTTAAAATTTTGGCAAAATACCAAATATCTGTAGATTTAATTACAACTTCTGAAGTCAGTGTTGCATTAACATTGGATCAAACAAATACCAACGGAAAAGCGCCTGAATTGCCAGCAGAAGCACAGCAAGAACTTGAAGAACTCTGCACAATAGAAATAGAACACAATTTATGCTTAGTTGCCCTCATTGGTAATCAAATGAGTCACTCTAAAGGCTCAGCTAAACAAGTATTCGGTACTTTAGAGGATTTCAATTTACGTATGATTTGTTATGGTGCAAGTCAGCATAACCTCTGCTTCTTACTGCATGAGTCAGAGTCAAAACAAGCTGTAAAAGTGCTACATAAAGAGCTCTTTGAAAAATAAGCCTACACTTTAAGCTAATCTAAAAAAGCCCATTCGTTACTGGTGAATGGGCTTTTTGTTTTAATGTGCTTTATTTAAGAAGTCTAGTTTAAGTTTGGACCTAACCATTTTTCAGTCTCTAGCATGTTCCAGCCTTTTCTCTCAGCATAACTCTCGGCTTGATCTTTTTGGATCTGAGCTATCGCAAAATAGCGAGAATCAGGATGAGAGAAATACATACCAGAAACAGAGGCTCCCGGCCACATAGCGTAGCTAGAAGTCAACGACATTCCTATTGCTTCTTCAACATCCATCAACTCCCACAATGTCCCTTTTTCTGTATGCTCAGGACAAGCAGGGTATCCAGGTGCAGGACGAATACCTTGATACTTTTCACGGATAAGATCATCATTTGAAAGGTCTTCATCTGGAGAATAGCCCCAAATATCGTTACGTACTTCTTTATGCAAATACTCGGCAAACGCTTCAGCTAAACGGTCAGCAACGGCTTGGATCATAATGGCATTATAATCATCACCTTTGGCTTTATAGTCATCTGCAAGCTCTCGTTCACCAATGCCACCAGTCACAGCAAAGCCACCAATCCAATCGGCCTTTCCGCTCTTTTTCGGTGCGATATAATCAGATAAACAATAGTTAAACCCTTTTGGCTTTTCTGTTTGTTGACGTAAATTATGTAGCACTTTCAATACCTCAGTGCGTGATTCATCGGTATACACTTCAATATCATCATCAACACTGTTAGCAGGAAAAAGAGCACACATTCCTCGTGCTTTTAGTAAGCCTTCTTTTTCTACACGATCCAACAAATCGTTCGCGTCTTTATATAAACGCTTCGCTTCTTCACCCACCTCTTCATGCTCTAAAATTGCAGGGTATTTGCCCATTAAAGACCATGTCATAAAGAAAGGAGTCCAATCAATATATTCGCGTAACGTCGCAACATCCATATCATCAATAATATGTACACCCGGCTTTACAGGTACTGGAGGCGTGTAGTTTACCCAATCAATATCGACTTTGTTTGCTCGTGCTCTTGCTAGTGAAACGGGTTTTGTTCGTGGTGTTTTACGGCTATGTTGATCACGCACACGCTCGTAATCTAAATCCAACTTCTCAATAAATGCTGGTTTCAATTCATCAGACAGTAACGAGGTACAAACACCAACCGCACGAGAAGCGTTATTAACATAAACCACAGGTTGAGAGTAATTTTGCTCTATCTTCACCGCGGTATGCGCTTTAGACGTCGTTGCCCCACCAATCAAAAGTGGCAAATCAAATCCTTGACGCTCCATCTCTTTAGCCACATGAACCATCTCATCAAGTGATGGTGTAATAAGGCCTGAAAGTCCAATAATATCGACGTTCTCTTCTTTCGCTACTTTTAGTATTTTCTCACAAGAAACCATCACGCCAAGATCTATGATTTCATAGTTATTACATTGAAGAACAACCCCAACAATATTCTTGCCGATATCGTGAACGTCACCTTTCACCGTTGCTAATAAGATTTTGCCATTAGTTGAACCGACATCTTTCGTAGCATTAATAAAAGGTTCTAAATGCGCTACGGCTTGTTTCATCACTCGCGCAGACTTAACCACTTGAGGAAGGAACATTTTCCCTTCACCAAATAAATCACCCACGACGTTCATGCCGTCCATTAAAGGACCTTCGATCACTTCAATAGGGCGAGCGGCATTGACTCGTGCTTCTTCTGTATCTTCAACAATGAAGTCAGTAATTCCCTTCACTAAAGAATGTTCAAGCCGTTTTTCTACTGACCATGTTCTCCATTCTAAAGCCGATTTATCTTCAACCTTTCCGACCGCTCGTTCTAGATATTCTGTTGCCATATCAAGTAAGCGTTCTGTTGAATCATTACGACGGTTAAGTACGACATCTTCTACCGCTTCACGTAAATCTTCAGGTACATTATCGTAAATTTCTAATTGGCCTGCATTTACGATACCCATATCCATACCGTTCTTAAAACAGTGATATAAGAACACGGCGTGAATCGCTTCACGTACGTAATTATTACCTCGGAATGAGAATGATACGTTAGATACGCCACCTGAAATCATGGCATGGGGAAGCGTTCTTTTTATATCAGCAACGGCTTCAATAAAATCAACAGCGTAGTTATTATGCTCATCGATCCCCGTTGCAACAGCAAAGATGTTTGGGTCAAAAATAATGTCTTCTGGTGGGAAACCAATTTCATCCACTAAGATGTTATAAGCGTTAGTACATATTTCTATTTTTCGCTCACGCGTATCCGCTTGGCCGACTTCATCAAAAGCCATCACAATCACAGCAGCACCATAGCGACGGATTAGCTTAGCTTGTTGTAAGAATTTTTCTTTACCTTCTTTAAGCGATATTGAGTTAACAATACCCTTGCCTTGAATACATTTAAGTCCAGCTTCGATAACTTCCCATTTAGAAGAATCGACCATTACAGGAACTTTAGATATCTCAGGTTCTGAAGCACACAGGTTTAAGAATTTAACCATACACGCTTCAGCATCAAGCATCCCTTCATCCATATTGATATCGATGATTTGAGCACCGTTTTCTACTTGCTCACGAGCGACACTTAATGCTTCATCATATAGCTCTTCTTTAATTAAACGTTTAAAGCGAGCAGAGCCGGTAACATTGGTTCTTTCACCGACATTTACAAAAAGAGAGTCTTTTTCAATAGTTAGTGGCTCTAAACCCGATAAACGACAAGCAACAGGAAGTGTCGGTAATTGACGGGGCTTAACACCTTCAACCACTTGTGCCATTTGGCGGATATGCTCAGGTGTTGTACCACAACAACCACCAATCAAATTTAGGAAACCACTTTCAGCCCATTCCTTTACATACTCTGCCATTTCTTCTGGAGAGAGGTCATATTCACCAAAGGCGTTAGGTAAGCCGGCATTAGGGTGCGCAGACACGCTGCATTCTGAAATACGAGATAACTCACTCACATACTCACGTAACTCATCAGGTCCCAACGCACAGTTCAAACCAAATGAGATTGGTTTAACATGACGTAATGCGTTATAGAAAGCTTCGGTTGTTTGTCCTGATAAGGTACGTCCTGATGCATCGGTTATCGTACCGGAGATCATTACAGGTAATGTTATACCCATTTCTTCAAAAACAGATTCGACAGCAAAAGAACAGGCTTTTGCATTCAAGGTATCAAAGATAGTCTCGATAAGAATTAAATCAGAACCACCTTTAATTAAGGCACGAGTTGATTCTGAGTAGGCTTCGACTAATTCATCGAAAGAGACATTTCGATAACCAGGGTCATTCACATCTGGGGAAATAGAACACGTTCGGTTTGTCGGGCCTAAAACACCAGCAACATAACGCGGTTTATGAGGCGTTTTTAATGTCCACTCATCTGCGACTTCTCTTGCTAATCGTGCCGCTTCAAAGTTCATTTCTTCACTCAGGCTTTCCATGTCATAGTCAGCCATTGCGATCGTTGTCGAGTTAAAGGTGTTCGTTTCTAAAATATCAGCACCCGCTTCTAAATAAGCAGAATGAATATCCCTGATAATTTGAGGACGAGAAAGCACTAAAAGGTCATTGTTACCTTTTAAATCACAATGCCAATCACTAAAGCGCTCTCCACGATAATCTTGCTCTTCAAACTTATACTCTTGGATCATGGTACCCATACCACCATCTATCAAAAGTATACGTTCTAAAAGTTGTTTTTCTATTTGAGTTTTCTTATTGCTTCCTGCCACGGTACAGCCTCATCCATAATACTTTTCTGTTACAATCCTATCACACATCTAATAGAAATCTAGACGTCCAAAATGGTTTTATTTTCACAAATTAGAAATAAAGTTTGATATTTATCAATTTGAGTGGAAAATGACCTCTATCACATTTTGTTACACAAATAACATATATAGAGGTTAAACAATGTCCGTATATAACACACTCTGTTTTCTTGCAGCAGCTGCTATGTTAATCGCATTTTTTAATAGCAAAATAGGGAAAATGCAAACAACCATAGCAATCACTGCAGGTTCAATGATGCTATCACTAGTGATCATTGTTGCGGGTCATAATGGTTGGTTTAATCTTAGAGAGATTGCGACTGAAACGCTAACAGACATAAATTTCGAAGATTTTCTCTTAAAAGGAATATTAGGTTTCTTATTGTTTGCAGGTGGTTTAGGAATTAAATTACAAAACCTCAAAGACCAAAAGTGGGAAATTACCGTATTGGCTTTAGGCGCAACTCTATTCTCTACTTTCTTTATAGGTTTTGTCCTATGGGGAATATGTAACCTAATTGGTATTAATTTCGATTTAATCTACTGCCTATTATTTGGTGCTCTTATCTCGCCAACCGATCCAATTGCAGTTCTCGCTATTGTAAAGAAACTCAATGCACCACAGCGTATCTCAACTCAAATTGAAGGTGAATCTCTATTCAATGATGGTTTTGGTTTGGTCATTTTTGTCACTCTATTTACGATTGCTTTTGGTTCAGAAACACCAACAGTAGGCAGTGTTAGCGCCCTCTTTTTACAAGAAGCTATCGGTGGCATCATTTATGGTTTAGTTTTAGGCCTAATTTTCCATTACTTAATCAGCTCAACCAATGACCACTCGATGGAGTTACTATTAACGATAGGTATTCCAACCTCTGGTTATGCATTTGCTGAAATACTTCATGTTTCAGGCCCATTAGCGATGGTGGTATCGGGAATCATGATTGGTAACTGGACTCGCTATATTGGCTTTTCAAAAGAGAGTGAAGATCATTTAGATCACTTCTGGGAATTAGTTGATGAGTTTTTAAATGGCGTGTTATTTCTTCTTATTGGTATGTCTATGCTGCTGTTCCAGTTCCACCAAGAAGATTGGATCTTAATGGCAATATCTATTCCATTGGTACTAGCAAGTCGCTATTTAAGTGTTTTCATTTCATACATTGGTTTTAAGCGTTTCAGAACCTATAACCCACTATCAGTTAATATTTTAACGTGGGGCGGTCTTCGTGGAGGCTTAGCTCTGGCAATGGCTTTGGCGATTCCATCTGGTATTTTAGTTATCCCAGATAAAAATATTGATGTACGAGAGCTAATCCTTGTTATGACTTACTCTGTCGTTGTTTTCTCTATTCTTGTTCAAGGCTCAACGATTACAAAAATGATTGAGAAAGCAAAAAAACTAGAATGATACTTAGTTAACTTTCTATAAACCTTATAAAAAAGCCCCATTATCCAGCTAGATAATGGGGCTTTTATTTTTAACGTTCTAAAGATTTATGAGCAGAGAAGAATTAACCTCTACCGCCTTTAATCGCTTCAATGATGCCAGTTGTTGAACAACCATCTTCAAAGTTCAATACTTTAACTTCACCACCGGCTGCAATGACTTCTGCACCACCAGCAATATCTTCAATCACATAATCACCACCTTTTACTAGCATGGTTGGCAATACTTCTGAGATTAAACGTTGTGGCGTATCTTCAGAGAAAGGAACAACCCAATCAACCGCACCTAAGCCAGCCAATACTGCCATACGACGATCCGTAGGATTAATTGGACGACCAGGGCCTTTCAGGCGTTGTACTGATTCATTCGTATTTACCGCAACAATTAGGCGATCACCCAACTCTGCTGCATGATTTAAGTAAGACACATGACCCGCATGAAGAATGTCAAAACACCCATTAGTCATAACGACTTTTTCACCACGTTCACGCGCTTGTTTTACCGCGCTGATCAGCTGTTCTTCACCAATAATACCAAAACCAGAATCTTGGCTACCGTGAATCGCTTCTGCCAATTCAATCGTTGATAGCGTTGATGTACCAAGTTTACCAACCACAACACCAGCAGCGGCATTTGCTAAAGCACATGCTTCATCAAGCGGTTTACCTGTTGATACTGATGCTGCCAGTACAGAAATTACCGTATCACCGGCACCAGTTACATCAAATACTTCACGAGCAAGTGTTGGTAAGTGCAGTGGTTCCATATCGCGACGAAGCAATGTCATGCCATGTTCACTACGAGTAACAAGCAAAGCTTCAAAATCAAATTCTTCAATGATTTGTTGGCCTTTCACTACCAAGTCATCTTCATCTTTTACTTTGCCAACAACCGTTTCAAACTCAAGCATGTTTGGTGTTAATAACGTCGCACCACGGTAACGCTCAAAATCCGCACCTTTAGGATCAATGAATACAGGAACATTTACTTTTCGAGCTTCTTGAATCATTAATTGTACGTGCTCTAGTGCGCCCTTTGCGTAATCCGATAATACAACGGCTTTTACTTTTGATAAGGTCGCTTGCATACGGCTGATCAATGGTTCAGCGGGTACATCATGAAAGCTCTCTTCAAAATCAAGACGAATAAGCTGTTGGCCACGGCTCATCACTCGTAATTTAGTAATCGTTGGAAACTCAGGAAGAGTAACAAAATCACAATGTACTTTTAATGACGCTAATGTTGCCTCTAGCGCTTTTGCTGGTTCATCATCACCAACAAGACCAACAAGATGAGCATCGCCACCTAATGCGGCAATATTCATCGCTACGTTAGCAGCACCACCAGGACGCTCTTCAATATTATTAACTTTAACCACAGGAACTGGAGCTTCAGGTGAAATACGAGTTGTTGGACCACCCCAATAGCGGTCAAGCATTACATCACCAACAATCAATACACCGGATTGATCGTAATTAGGAAGTGTTGGTTTCATTCTTTTCTCCGGGTAATAAACAGCAAATCATCCACCATTATTGGTTCGAGCTATTTATAAAAATTATCTGCTATAAATGGTAGCATTTACGCAAGTTCTGCGCCAACTTAGAAATAATAAACTCAAGGTTAAGTAATATTACTCACCAAACCATTGCTTCCAAGCTGTGACTACCGCTTGTCGCTCTTCGATAAAACTGGTATCAGCAACATCGGCATCGAAACCCAATAAGTTGCGATGATGGATCTCATTTCTCATTACACAATAAGCATGAATTAATGATTGAGATAACTCTTCACTCATTACATTCTGCTCAGAAAAGCTTTCAAAAATACGAACATTGTCGGACCATCGGGTTAGTTTTGGCGCTTGATGACTGTGATTCAAAACTAAATACTGTGCTAAAAACTCAATATCAGTAATACCTCCTGCATCTTGCTTAATCATAAAGCGACCAGCTTTCTTCCCACCTAAGTGATCTCGCATTTTTTCACGCATTTCGACAACATCTTTCTGTAGCTTATTTTCATCTCGCTCTAAACAAAGAATATCATGTCGCGTTGCATTAAACGCCGATTGTAACGCCGTATCACCATAGATCATGCGAGCACGAACCAAAGCTTGATGCTCCCATGTCCATGCATCTTCTCGTTGGTACTCATCAAAGGCTTCGCTAGTACTTACCAACAAACCTGATGCCCCAGATGGACGTAAACGCGTATCTACTTCATACAAAATACCAGAAGAGGTACGTACAGAGAAAATATGAATAATTCGTTGCGCTAATCGCAGGTAGAACTGACGACCATCGATCTCTTTTTTACCATTAGTGTACGTATTTACATCGCAATCGTGCATAAATACGATATCAAGATCGGAGTTATACCCTAACTCCCAGCCCCCCACTTTACCGTAGCCAATCACCGCAAAGCCTTTACTGTCTCGTCCCTCAAGATGAGTAGGTTCGCCAAATTTTTCAGTGACTTGTAACCATGCTTGATTTACTACAGCTTCAACAATTGCTTCTGATAAGTACGTTAAGTGGTCACTTACTTTCATTAAAGAGAGTCCGCCAGCAATATCTGAAGCCGCAATTCTTAATAAACAGACTTGCTTAAATTGGCGTAAAGCCTCCATCTGCTGTTCCATATCATCTTCTGGAATGCGGGCAAGAAACTCATTTAATTCAATTTTATATTGGCTCAACTCAATTGGGTTATAGAGTTGATTTATATCCAGTAATTCATCCAACAAAATTGGATAACGCGTTAACTGTTCTGCAACCATTGGGCTTGCCGCACACAGGCGAACCAGATGTTGCAATGCTCCGCTATGCTCATCAAGGAGCTCTAGGTAAGTCGTTCGAGTTGCAATCGCTTGAATAAGTTTGGTAATACGAGGTAAGGTATCACTAACATCTTCTCGACTGATCACCACACTAAACAACTTCGGCATCAGATTAGTAATCGCTTCTCGACCTCTTGGACCAAGGGTTTTCTTTTTCAACTCGCCTTTAAACTCAATAATATGTTGAGTTAACGATTCAGCTTGTTCTGGGTTGAGTTCTTGTAATATATGCTCAAGTACATCTTGGTTATGTGCCATATCCCATAACTCAATATACGCTTTACCAACACTACTCTCTGATTCCTCTTCTTCATGGCCAATTAAGTCTTCAAATACGGCATGAATCGTATTCATATGGTGCTCTATTTCAGAGTACAACTCAGCCCAATGTTCCATTCCCATAGCAAAAGCAAGACGAGTTTGGTCGCGATCATCCATTGGTAAGGTTTGAGTTTGTTGGTCTCCAATCGCTTGTAATAAATTCTCTAAACGACGTAAAAAGCAATAACCGTTGGTGAGGTCATCAATTTCTTGAACAGATAATTGCCCTAGTTCTTTAATCGCTATTAATGTTTCTAATAATCCTCGACCTCGTAAAGAAGGCTCTCTACCACCGCGAATTAATTGGAATACTTGAGCAATAAACTCAACTTCTCGAATACCACCAGCGCCAAGTTTTATATTGTCATGTAAACCACGGCGGCGAACCTCTGTTGTTATCATTGATTTCATTCGACGTAGTGCTTGAATGGCACCAAAATCAATATAACGACGGAAAACGAATGGGCGTAACATTTGACGCAATTCTTGGTAATGACTGTACGTTTCTTTTCCCATCACTCGCGCTTTGATCATCGCGTAACGTTCCCAATCACGTCCTTGTTCTTGATAATAATCTTCAAGTGCAGCGTAACTCATCACTAATGGTCCACTTTCACCAAAAGGACGTAAACGCAAATCAACTCGATAACAGAAACCATCAACTGTCGTTTGATCTAACGCTTTAATTAGTTTTTGACCTAAGCGTGTAAAGAATTGAGCATTCGCAATACTTCGACGAGCGCCTTCTGTCTCGCCATTTTCGGGATAAGTAAAAATCAAATCGATATCAGATGAGAAGTTCAACTCTCCGCCACCTAGTTTACCCATACCAATAATGAGCATCGGCTGCTCTTCACCTTGCGCATTTCTTGGTGTTCCCCAATCAATACATGCTTGCTTGTAAAGCCATTGGTAAGATTCAACTATTAGTGCTTCTGCGAGTAAGGAAAGGTGAGAAAGACTGATTTCTAAAGACCAATTATTGTCAGCGGAATGAGTATAAGTAAAATCGCGCCATGCTATATAAGCCATTTCACGTCGGCGGAAATAACGTAGCTCTCTCATTAATCCATGTTCATCAGTACAGGACGACAGTATTGCCTGTAATCGAGAGCGGTATTGCTCACTTCTGTCTGCTGCTTTAAACATTGATGGAAAATGCTGACACAGGAATTCATCTTTTTGAAAGCATTCGTGTAAAAAGTCACTACAGCCAAGAGCAATAAGTAATTGCTGCTGATACAGTTCAGGCCAATTTTGAACATGAGAAAGATGAGTCAACTCTTGCTGACGACGCTCAGCAAGAGTTTGTAATGATGATGGCAAAGACATGATATTCCTTATCGAAATTTCCATAACGTTAGTTAATACAGCATAACGGATAAAATAATGGTGCCAAACTTTATTATTAGCCGCAAACAAAAACGCCTACAACTGAGTGTAGGCGTCAGGAAATAAAACTAATGCGTTAGATCTTAAATACTTTCATTTTTTCTTCTAATTCTTCCGCATTTTTTTGCATCTCTTCAGAAGTCTCTGTTAGCTCTGTCATGACAACCACAGAAGCGTCAACCAGCTCTCGAACATTCGTCAGGTTTTGATCCATTTCTTCCGCAACGCTGCTTTGCTGTTCTGCCGCACTTGCGATTTGGAAGTTCATTTCATTAATACTACTAACTTGGCTCACAATACTGTTTAACTCTGTACCAGCGTTAGTCACTAACTCAACACCTTCAGCCGCTTCAACAACACTTTTCTCCATTAGCTCAACCGCTTGATTTGCACTATTTTGAAGTTGAGTGATCATATCTTGAATTTCAACCGTGGCACCTTGTGTACTTTGCGCTAGGTTTCTAACTTCATCTGCAACCACAGCAAAACCACGTCCAGCATCCCCAGCTCGTGCAGCTTCAATTGCCGCATTTAATGCCAATAAATTCGTCTGCTCTGAAATACCACGAATCGTTTCAACCACTGAGCTAATAGACATAACACGCTCTTCAACCTGATTAACCACCTCAGCAGAAGCGGCAATGTCACCAGATAGCGCTTGAATTTTAACGATCGTACCTTCTACAAACTGTTGCCCGACTTTTGCTTGCTCTTGAGCTTGCTCTGTACCAGCCGATGCATTACGTGCATTTTCTGCCACATTTTGTACCGTTGAACTCATTTCACTCATCGCCGTAGCAAGTTGATCTATTTCAGCAAACTCTTCTTGAGCAGCTTCTTTTGTTCCTTCCATACTGATCGTCATGATCTCTGTTAGGCTAGATAACTCTTGGGAAGCCGCCAATTGAGTTTCAACGACTGATTTAAGTTGTAAACGGGTTTTATTTAACTCTCTTGCTAAATCACCAAATTCATCTTTACAGTTCATTTCTACCGGTTCAGATAAATTTTGGGCTGCAATTTCTTTCATTGATGCATTTAAGTAGCGCATTTGACGTAACATAATACTTGAAGCACCAAGAAGAATAACCATAAAAGCAACGATCATGACTATCGTTTGCCAAATAACTTGGAAAAGATAATCTTGATAATATACCTCAGCACTCTCTGATGTTTGAGAAGCCACCACTACCCAATTATGGCTAGGCACTTTTACTGCAAATTCATAACGACTGTGATCATTAAGAGAATACGCTTTTTGAGAAGAAAGCCCCTGAAGCACCTCTTTTAATGAACGCCCCTCATCTAATGAAGACGAAAGAGAAGAAAGTGACTTCACCGATTGATGACCAAACACTTTGCCGCTATCACGATCTATCACATAAACATAATTACCTTTAGCCAATGCATTAGATTGAATACTAATTGCCTCACTAGCGAGTTCTTTACCGTTTGGCTTATTACTTAAAATGCTATCAACTAACTCAGCGCTGGCAATAGCTGACTCTTTGGCTTGCTCTTTTTGAATAGTAATTACTGCTTGATAAAAAGTATTTGCGTCCCATAACTGTTTTGACACCAATAAAACCGTACTAAATACCATTAAAATGACCAGCTTTGGCACTAACTTAATATCAGTGACCAGCCTTTCCCATGGCTTAAAAGCTATTGTTAACATTCTCTTCCCTCACTACCTTTCGGAATCAATTTTTTTAGTGCATGATAAAACGTATAACGCTTATCATCATGCAAACACATATTTCTATTTTATATCGACAGACAGACATAAGTAATTAACATGAATCATAACAAAATTGACCTTAAACCCATGAGTTTAATGTCACTGATACTATCCTTTTTATCGTTAATTGTGATCTCAAGCCTTCTGTTCGTACCACTAGAACACAATAGCCGAACGATACTGATCACCCTTGATACCATTATATGTGGTCTCTTTATATTTCAGCTTTCAGTTGATTTTTTCCGTAGCAAACATAAGCTCCAATATTTAAAAGAACACTGGATTGACTTTGTTGCTAGCATCCCAATTATTGAACCAGTACGCTATGCTCGTATATTTCATATTTTACGTGTTTTTCGTTTACTTCGTTCAAGCCAATCTTTGTTAAAACAAATCCAATCAAATCGAAAAGAAGCGACCATTGCTTCTATTCTAATTTTAATGGTCACCCTAATTTCTTTAGGGTCTGTCTTTATGCTGATGTTTGAAGGCAATGATCCTAATGCAAATATCCATACAGCAAGCGATGCGGTATGGTGGGCTTTTGTAACTATATCAACGGTTGGATATGGCGATCACTACCCAGTAACCATGGCTGGAAAAATACTGGCTGTATTAGTGATTATTTCAGGTGTGGGGATTTTTGGTATGATTTCAGGTTTGATAACTTCAATAATTACCGAGCCCTCAAAAATTGAGAAAAGAAAAAAAGAACAAGAAGATAGGCACCATAGAGATGAAAAGCTAGAACTACTTTTACAACAACAAACTGAAATACTACAAAAGCTAGATCAGATAAATAATATAAAAGAGAAGTGATTACTTCTCTTTTATATGATTACACATTCTTATTAGACGTAAAGTTATTGCCAATAAGGAGGGTATTCTAGCCCCGCTTTACGGGTTTGTTCCATCGCATGAAGAATTGAACGCTCTTGGCGGAGTAACCAACGCACAAGTTGCTCTCGCTCTTCCTCGTCATCCAGCAACTGAACTCGAGTTCTTAATGGTTCCAAACTCATCAAGTCATCTATACCTTGCAATAAATCAAGCCAAGGTAAGCGGAACCCTTTTCGTCTCTCATCGTCATAAATAAGAGCAAAACACGTCCCTGTCATTAGATTTCGGCGTAAACGCATTTTTTGCTTAAAGTAATCTACGGGTAATAATTGATTTTCTGTAGAGAATGCGGAATCTAATGCTTCCCAAGTACGGTCGAGTAAAGTCCCAGAATGACTATCGATAGATTCTTGCAATATTTGACGCTTTTTATCGTCTAAAAATGGCTGCCAATCACGCGTTAAAATCCAACGACTCAAATCTAATAGCAAACCACAATAACGAGATGACATTAATAAAGACATCATTTCATCTGTCTTTGGTAACGATTCTGCACTTTCTTTAAGACTAGCAACTAAGAACTTTCTCGCATCTAATTTTCTTAATACATTGCCTTTTTCTTCAATTAAGTAGTCTAGGTGCTCTGATTCATCTAACCAATGAAGCTGCTCTTCTAACCACTTTAACTCTTGGCGCAACAATTCACTTGCACGTTTTGGCACCATTTCACCAAACACCAAAAATATTTGGCGTAGAAAGGCTATCGCTATACGGATCTCCTGCAAAGCAAGTAGATCTTGTGTGTCGATATAAATTTGTTCGTGATAATGCCAATGAGAAAGTGCGTATTCCAAAGAATTAATAAAGCACGTTTCAACGCTGTCACTAGACTCCGTTCTCACTAACGACAAGTTTTTTACTTTATCCGCTGGAGTATTCATCGCTAAACGATACCCTTTGGCCGCTTTACTTTGGTTACCTAGACGCATTCCACCCGAGCTACATAAATCACGAGCTAGTGTAAATAATGCATCCGTTTGTCCTGACTTAAGCTCTAGTTCTACTTCGCAAATTGGTGTGGTTTTATCACCAGCAATGACTTCACCTTGGTCAAAGGCCAGTTCTATTTCACTGCCATCAGGCATCGCAACTAACCATTGTTGACGTACGAAATTAGTCGAAAATAAAGGGGCTAACTGTTGCTGAAGATCGTCTAACGTAATATCGCTAGGCCAAGCATCTTGAGGGTGTAAATTGACATTAGGGACATCAGAATCATGCTCTGCATTGTACTCTGGTCGCTGGTGTAATCCGGCAACAACTCGACCTGCAGTCTTCAATGTTTGGGTTCTTTCATCGTTAAATCGACGAATACGTAAGCCTGTGTCATGCTTACGAAGATGCTGTTCGGGTGTGTCAAAATAGATGTTACCCAAGTTAAGGCAACTCTGCTCTATGACTTTCGCTCCTGATATTTTGTCTATAATAGTGTCTACAAACTCAGGAAAAACAAAAAATTTCAGTTCTATTTCAGTTTCCATAATGACCTCATAACCGTTGTCTTTCCAAGGATATGGCTTAAACTGTTCGGTATCAAGCAACAAATAATGCCAAAACCATGATCTAAAGTAGTTTTATTGATAGTGGGATTGGGTTAACATTCGCGCCTTTATGGCCATCGTCTAACAATTCACCATTAGGTACTTGTTTTATTAGGTTAAGAAACCATGCCAGTAAATACTATTATGGGGTTATTCGCAAAGTCCCCAATGAAACCTCTGCAGCGTCACGTTGTTTGTGTCAATGAATGCTGCTCACTTCTTATTCCGTTTTTCGAAACGTGTGCAAAAGGTGATTGGGAAAAAGCGGGTGAACTTCGTGCACAAATTTCTCATTTAGAGAAAGAAGCGGATGTTCTAAAACGTGAAATTCGTTTAAAACTTCCTCGTGGGTTATTCATGCCTGTTGACCGTACCGACATGCTCGGTCTGTTAACTCAGCAAGATAAACTTGCAAATCTGGCTAAAGACATCGCAGGTCGCGTTGTTGGTCGCCAACTTGAAATTCCAAGCTCTATGCAGGACGCATTTTTAGCTTATGTTCAACGTTGTTTAGATGCGGCTAATCAAGCGCAAGAAGTCATCAGCGAATTGGACGAGCTATTAGAAACCGGCTTTAAGGGACGTGAAGTCACTTTGGTTGCTGAGATGATCAATAAATTAGATATCATTGAAGATGATACTGACGAATTGCAAATTCAACTGCGCCAGCAACTCATGAGCATCGAACACAAGTACAATCCGATCGATGTTATGTTCCTTTATAAAATCCTTGAGTGGGTTGGTGGCATTGCCGACCAAGCACAGCGTGTTGGTTCTCGTTTAGAACTAATGCTATCTCGCTCATAAGTTTGTGATTCAGTAACAGGTAATACAATGGATATTCTTGCTAACTACGGCACGACCCTTATTTTAGTTGCGGCCTTCTTCGGCTTCCTTATGGCTATTGGTATTGGTGCAAATGATGTAGCCAATGCAATGGGCACCTCTGTAGGGTCTAAAGCACTAACAGTAAAACAAGCGATCATCATTGCTATGATCTTCGAATTTGCAGGGGCATACCTTGCAGGTGGCGAAGTTACAGATACAATTCGTAAAGGGGTAATTGATACCTCTCTTTTTGCCCATCAGCCTGAAGTATTAGTTTACGGCATGATGTCAGCACTTCTTGCTGCGGGTACTTGGTTATTGCTTGCGTCTTACATGGGCTGGCCAGTATCAACAACTCACTCAATTATCGGTGCTATCATCGGTTTTGCGTGTGTTGCCGTAGGTACTGAAGCAGTTGATTGGAACTCAGTTCAAGGTATCGTAGGGAGCTGGTTAATCACCCCACTCATATCCGGTATTTTTGCTTATATGATCTTTATCAGTGCTCAACGACTGATATTTGATACTGATAAACCATTAATGAATGCTAAACGTTTTGTTCCTGTGTACATGTTCATAACCACTATGGTTATTGCACTTGTTACTATCAAGAAAGGTCTAAAGCACGTTGGTCTACATTTAAGCAACGGTGAAGCATGGATTGCATCTGCAGGCGTATCAGCATTAGTGATGGTTGGTGGTTATCTGTATATCTCTCGTAAATTTGCAAATACCGTAAATGACGAGAAAGACAGCCGTGGTTTTACTGGCGTAGAAAGTATTTTTAGTACGTTAATGGTTATTACCGCATGTGCGATGGCATTTGCTCATGGTTCTAACGATGTTGCTAACGCGATTGGTCCACTGTCTGCTGTTGTTTCAACAGTTGAACATATGGGTGAAATCACAACGAAGAGTACTATCGCTTGGTGGATCCTTCCTCTAGGTGGTATTGGTATCGTTGTTGGTCTTGCAACACTAGGCCATAAAGTAATGGCAACGGTAGGTACGGGTATCACTGAACTAACTCCTAGCCGTGGCTTTGCAGCTCAACTAGCAACAGCATCAACGGTAGTACTCGCTTCAGGCACAGGTCTCCCTATCTCAACAACGCAAACGCTTGTAGGTGCGGTATTAGGTGTAGGTTTTGCACGTGGTATTGGCGCACTAAACTTAGGTGTGGTACGTAACATTGTCGCGTCTTGGGTTGTAACCTTACCAGCTGGTGCATTATTGGCTGTAGTTTTCTACTACGCAATGCAAGCAATCTTCGGTATTGGCGTTAGCGCATAAGCTTAATCAATTTTGAAACAATTGCACAAAGAGGAGAGTAATATCTCCTCTTTTCTTGCATCTGGGCTTAAATATTTTTAGTATCTATAACTTCGTTTGAATCTGTCGTGATGAGTAAATTTTTTTTCTCTTTACTTAGAAGGTTCAAGGCCAATTTGTCAAAGGAATATTATTGTGAAGCATTTTATTAGCCTGATTCTACTTACTTGGGCTATTGCTGCGCCAGCGCAAGCTCAAACTCGTTATATTTCTGATAACCTGTTTACGTACATGCACTCAGGTCCAAGTAATCAATACAAGATCATTGGTAGTGTAAATGCCGGTGAACGCATTACTCTATTAAGCAGCAACAAAAACTCTGGTTTCACACAAATTGTTGATACTAAAGGCCGTAAAGGCTGGGTTGAAAGTAAATTTGTTTCTCGCCAAGCTGGTCTAGGTGAGCGTTTACCAAAAGTTGAAGCTGAACTTACTTCAGTAAAAACACAACTGGCTAACGCTCGTAAAGCAGCAAATGATGAGAAAGCGGGCTTAGCTGATAGTCTGACTCAACGTAACCAACAAATGCAAGATTTAGAGCAGAGCTACAGTGATGTAAATAACCAATTGGTTAGCTCTCAGTCTGAAATTCGCGAGTTACGCGCTAAGCTAGATACGCAAAAAGAAGATTTATTACTTAAGTACTTCATGTACGGCGGTGGTGTTGCAGGTATTGGTCTATTATTTGGCCTTCTACTTCCTCACATGATCCCAAGCCGTAAGAAAAAACAAAACGGTTGGTCTTAATCATTATTGATAACTAATCTTCAAACGTTATATACAAAAAAGCTCAGAATTATCTGAGCTTTTTTATACCAATGTAATTACTGGAATTGATATTAACCTTTCCACTCATACAGAGCGGGAATTTCTATCTTTTGACCTTCAAAATCAATCACTACATTTCTTGGATTTATTTCTAATAATGTAATTCCATTTGAAATATGCCCTCCAAGATTCACTTCCCTACCATTTACTTTTACCCAACGACGACTCGCCTTAGAAGTATAATTATGCGTTTGAAAATTAAGCGGTGGTAAGCGTCCTGAAAATTGAGCACCTTTTTTATCTAACTCAACATATGAGGAGTCACCATACTTAGCAGAATCGCTTTCATTTCGCTCCTCAACCTCAGATGGTTCATTTAAAATAGATTCAAATCGCGCAGCCAATTCCGGTGACAACCCAGATAAATCGAGATTATCAATATCTAAAGGTTCTTGATTTTGTTCAACTGCGATATTTTCTACATTATCTTTTGAATCCGACTTCCCTCTAAATTCTTCGATTGAATTCACTTTTTTCGTCGGTTCTTTTAAACGACTTAAAGATAACGCTGTCGCTCGTAGCGGTAGCTTTACCGTTTCTAAAACGGGTAGTGATAATACCGTATATGTAGGTTTGTAAGGCTCTATCTCCTGTTGAGACGCTTTATAGTAAGGTAATGAAAGATAGCTAGATATCATCAAAGGAGGAAGCACAACAATTGAGCCTAACACCCCTAAAGGAATACGGAAAGACGACATTTATTCACCTCCTTGCAGCAAAGGCGCATCAATATTAACCACACTGTCTAACCACATTAATGTACTTGAGCCTGCAACACCGTCGGTGGTTAAACCAAATATTTCCTGAAACTCTTTCACTTGCTTTTCTGTCTCTTTATTAAATCTATCTAAATTACTGAAGGGTTGTTCTAATGCAAAGGACAATAAACGATTTAGCTCTAAAATCGCCTCCCCTTTATCACCACGTTTCATTGCTCTGTCGGTAATAATTGGTTTTTTCCACAATTGAATATAAGCCCCATTCCAATGTTGCTCAAACCATTGATGAGAAACTTCAACATGTTCAGAGGGCAAAAGCAATTCCACCCCTTTAGAATCAACACGATAAACAAGCGCTAATAAATCATCACCTGTTGCCTGTTGTAACCAAACCACTGCAGGTCTGTTAATCGCCAGCAAATCATTTAAACTTCCGTTACTGTCTAAACAATATAATTGTGCTCTTTTTGCATTGGTACAATTGGCTTGAAATGAATTGGTTGAATAACCCCATACCGATAATAAAGCTTGAAACGCATCTGATTGAGATTCAAATCCAATTAATGGCGCCTCTACGATAGGCGCACTCATTGGGTAATGAGCATCTAAATATTTAGGAAGAAAATGATAACTCCCTAAACTCAATAATGCAGAGAGACCCAATGCTATAACTAGTGGGGTGAATGCAAAAGAATCTCTCTGATGAGTTCTCACTTCTGGAGAACTTTGCCAATCAAGCACCAACTCTCTCGCCTGCTCTACCGCTTTGCTATTTACGATCTTATTGCCGCTCTGATAACTTATCCAAAGTGCTTTATCACACAATAAATTTACGACGCGAGGTATCCCACTAGAATGATGAGCTATTTTTTTAATTACCGATGCTGGAAATAAGGAAATATCCCCACCCGCCACCGTTAAACGATGGGTAATATAATACTCAATTTCTTTTGGGGTTAATGGTAATAAGTGATACCTGGCCGTAATACGTTGCGCTAGTTGACGTAAATTAGTTTGTTGTAATTTCTGCTGCAGTTCAGGTTGGCCAATTAAAAGAACTTTCAATAATTTGTCACTGTCCGTTTCAAAATTCGTCAATAAACGAAGTTGTTCTAAAACATCTGGACCTAAGTGCTGTGCTTCATCAATCGCAACTATCGTTTGAAAACCTTTCTCTCTTTCTTGTTTAAGAAAGCCAACAATATTATCTGTTAAGTTTTTCAAAGAGGTGCTATTTGAATAGATAATCTCCAACTCATCGCAGATAGCTTCAAGCAATTCTTGAGCGCTAAATGTAGGGTTTAGAATTAAGGCTAAGTGCACTTTATTTTCTAATTTAGAAAACAAAGCTTTTGATACCGTCGTTTTACCCGTACCGACCTCTCCTGTTAATAATGCAAACCCACCACCTTGCCCTAACCCAGACAATAAATAATTCAGCGCTTCTTTATGGCGTTCACTCAAATAGAGAAAACGCGCATTAGGCGTCATTGAAAATGGAAGCTCATTAAAGCCAAAAAAATCTTGGTACATAAAAATGGTGTTTGCCTTATCTGAATAATTCCAAGAATAAATATGGAATAAAAAGTCGAAAACCTATGATTGCACGGTATCATTGGAGTTAAGAAAGTAAAGAAAGTTCTCTTTATCTTGACAGCTAGTAGGGCAAAACGTGGAAATTTATTTAGTTGGTGGTGCCGTTCGAGATTCACTTCTCAATATTGATGTAAAAGATAAAGATTGGGTTGTCGTTGGATCTACCCCTAACGAAATGGGTTCGCTCGGCTATCAAGCTGTCGGACAAGACTTTCCTGTTTTCTTACATCCAAAAACCAAAGAAGAATATGCGTTAGCAAGAACTGAACGTAAAAGCGGCCAAGGTTATAAAGGATTTACTTGTTATGCAGAACCTGACGTTACGTTAGAAGAAGATTTACTGCGCCGTGATTTAACCATTAACGCTATTGCTAAAACTGGTGATGGTGAACTCATTGATCCTTACAATGGACAGGGGGATTTAAAGAATCGCCTATTACGTCACGTATCAGAGGCCTTTGTCGAAGATCCGTTGCGTGTTTTACGTGTCGCTCGATTTGCAGCTCGTTTTCATCATCTTGGCTTTACTATCGCAGTTGAGACAATGACATTAATGAAAACCTTAGTAGAGAGTGGAGAGTTATCTCACCTAACTCCAGAGCGTGTATGGCAGGAATGGGAAAAATCCTTATCAAGCCAACATCCAGAGATATTTCTTTCTGTGTTAAAAGAGTGCGGTGCCCTAGCTGTTGTATTACCAGAGTTGGATGCATTGTTTGGTGTACCTCAACCAGAAAAATGGCACCCAGAAATAGATACTGGCATTCATACATTAATGGTTACTCAACAAGCCGCATTGCTAAGCGAAGATTTACCCACTCGCTTTGCTGCTCAAGTTCATGACTTAGGTAAAGGTATAACACCAGAATCTGAATGGCCAAGTCATAAAATGCATTGTCATACAGGTATTAAACTTATTAAAAAACTGTGTACTCGAGTTAAAGTTCCCAATGAATATAGAGACTTAGCTTTGTTAGTTTGCGAGCACCACACCAATATTCATCGAGCTTCTGAACTTCGCGCTCAGACCTTTATTAAAATACTTGATAAAATGGATGTATGGCGTAAACCAGAGCGTTTAGAACCTATTTTACTTTGTTGCCAAGCAGATCATGCAGGACGATTAGGATTAGAATCTGAACCTTATACACAAAAAACACGTTTTGAAATGGCGTTTGAAGCAGCAAAAAATGTGGAAGTAAAAGAAGTGGTTGCGGCTGGGTTTAAAGGACCAGAGATTAGAGATGAGTTGACCAAAAGACGAATTGAAGCGGTGAAGGATAAGTTGGATATCAAATAAGCTATACGCTACGCTGACTAGAACGCTTCGCTCTAGGAACTATAAAAGCTAAGGTTTCAGGTTTCAGGAAAATCAAAACCGAGTACACCTGAAACCTGCAAGCATAGCGCCCTGAAGCCTAGAACATTGCCACGCCAGCAATACTCGCTCTTATCGTTTCTAGTTAGCGAAGCGTATAGCCTCTAGTTTCTAACCGAAACTTAACCAAGCAAACAAGCCGGCACCTAACAACAAACGGTAGATAACAAACGGCGTCATTCCCATGCTTGAAATCAGCTTTAAGAAGAAATGAATACAAATATAAGCACTAATAAAAGAAACCAAAACACCCGTACTTAACAAGCCTAGATTCACAGAAACATCGCTCATTGCTAATTTAAGGCCAAGGTAAGAACCAGCAAGAGTGATGATTGGGATAGACATTAAAAATGAAAAACGAGCCGCCGCTTCACGAGTAAAACCTAGATAAAGAGCAGCAGTAATCGTAATACCAGAACGAGACGTACCAGGGATCATAGCCATTGCTTGAGCAACACCTAAAAATAACGCTTTTTTCCACGTCATCTCATATTCACCTTTCGCTAACTCTGAATTTTTATCCACCCACCAAAGCAAGAGACCAAATACAATCGTCGTCGTTGCAATCACCCATGCACTGCGTAGATATACTTCAATAAAATCTTTGAATAACAATCCACATAATGCGGCTGGAATAGTCGATAAAATAATTAACCAAGCCAGCTTAGATTCTTTATTGTGTTCTTTTTTAACAATAGAGCCAATCCAAGCAGTTAATAGAGTCACCACTTCCTTTCTAAAATAGATAACAACAGCAGCTAACGTACCAACATGCACAGCGACATCAAAGGCTAAACCTTGATCAGGCCATCCAAGAACGGCAGAAGGAAGGATAAGGTGAGCAGAACTTGAAATAGGTAAAAATTCAGTAAATCCTTGCAGTAAAGCAAGAAAAAAAGCTTCAAAGTACGTCATTGATATTCCATTAAAAATTTAAGTTAACTAAAACGGGTTTAAGTGATTGGCTGTGTGAAAAACCAGCCCATATTTGACTGATCGTTTTCTCAGTATTAGGGACAATAAGATCAGGGTTCAGCTCTACCATCGGCAAAATAGCAAAAGCGAACTTAAAAAGATCCTCTCTAGGTAATGTGGGATCTGATGCTGAAACGATGTCACCATACAGTAAGATATCAAGATCAAGAGTTCTATCTTGATTCTTTTTTGCATCAGGCTCTCTACCCCATTTAATTTCAATAGCACGCAATAAAGCACCAAGCTCACTCAATGAGTGATTAACCTTTAGCTCAACAACTAAATTGAAAAAATTATGACCAGAAAACCCCACAGGTTCGGCTTCATACACTGTTGACACTTTTGTTACTTCACCAAGTTGATGTAATTCATCAATGGCTCTTTTTACATTTTTTTCAGGAGAAATATTGGAGCCAACACCAATATAGGTTGTGATCATTTACTTCCTCGCTCAATCACAACACCTACACTATGTGCATTAACGACAGCACCAGGCTTAGATAAATGAATTCGAACCCAAGGCACTGAAAAACGAGCCATAATCAGATTGGCAATTTCTTCAGCTACGCGTTCAACCAAAAGAAAACGCCCTTGTTGAATATGTTCTGTTACCGCTTCACTCACCTCAGCATAGTTTAAGCAATGCTCAACATCATCTGAATCTGCCGCTGGTTTATTGTCGTGAGCCATATCAATATCTAATACGAGCTTTTGTTTAATGCCTTGTTCCCACTCATAAACACCAATGGTTGTAATAACTTCAAGTTGTTTTATAAATACTAAATCCATCTTTGATCACACTTTTTATTAAGAGGTCGGATACCCATCAAAAGAAAAACAACGTAATATTAATATTACTTTGCTCGATGTGCTGAGCAATATACTATAAAAATGATTTCTGATCGCTCTTGATCGCTTAAATAAAGGCTCATTCATGACCCCTCTTGCACTAATTATGATCATCATCGCCTATCTCCTAGGATCGATCTCTAGTGCGGTTTTAATATGTCGATTAAAAGGCTTGCCAGACCCAAGAACTTCTGGCTCTCATAATCCAGGAGCAACTAATGTTCTTCGCTTGGGAGGAAAGGGCGCAGCAGGCTTGGTTCTTCTATGTGATATTTTAAAAGGGATGCTACCGGTATGGGGCGGCTACTTTCTTGAAATTAACCCTTTCATTCTAGGTATTATTGCTATTTCAGCCTGTTTAGGTCACATGTATCCATTATTTTTTCATTTTAAAGGTGGGAAAGGGGTTGCAACCGCACTAGGTGCACTTGCCCCAATTGGACTCGATTTAACAGGAATGTTATTTGGTTGCTGGATCGTCACAGTATTAGTTACTGGGTATTCGTCATTAGCGTCAATGGTCACCGCTCTACTTGCCCCTTTATTTACTTGGCTTGTAAAACCTCAATACACCTTACCAGTTGCCATGCTTTCTTGCTTAATTGTTTTAAAACACCATGAAAATATTCGACGTTTTTTTGCAGGAAAAGAAACAAAAATTTGGCAAAGAAAAAGGGACTAATTAAGTCCCCTCTATATATTAAAGTCTAAAAGATCATTAACGATCTTTTTTGATCTGTACTATTTAGCAATAGGTTTTAGCTGATCTATCGGCCAACGCGGCTTCGCTTGAACCGCTAAGTCAGTTGTCTCACCATTTTTCAGACGCTGCATACCTGCATAAGCAATCATGGCACCATTATCGGTACAAAATTCAGTTCGAGGGTAAAATACCTCGCCACCAACTTTCTTCATCATCACTTCAAGCTCTTGGCGTAAATAGGTATTCGCACTCACACCACCAGCCATAACCAGACGTTTCATGCCTGTTTGTTTTAATGCTCTACGACACTTAATCGCTAAAGTATCAGCAACGGCTTCTTGGAAAGCAAACGCAATGTCAGCGCGAGTTTGTAAATCATCATCATTTGCACGAATGGTATTTGCCGCAAATGTTTTTAGGCCAGAGAAACTAAAATCTAAACCAGGACGATCAGTCATGGGACGAGGAAATTTAAATCTTCCTTTTATGCCACTCTCTGCTAATTTTGAAAGCAAAGGACCACCAGGATAATCCAACCCCATTAATTTAGCCGTTTTATCAAACGCTTCACCAGCTGCATCGTCAACAGATTCACCAAGAATTTGGTATTCACCAATGCCTTTTACTTCAACCATCATTGTATGACCGCCTGACACAAGTAGTGCTACAAACGGAAATGCTGGTGGCTCATCTTCAAGCATTGGAGCAAGTAAGTGCCCTTCCATGTGGTGAACAGGAATGGCTGGGACATCCCATGCATACGCGATACTACGACCGATAGTTGAACCAACTAATAACGCGCCCACCAAACCAGGACCTGCGGTATAAGCGATACCATCGATATCATCTTTAGTCATGCCTGCATCATTTAATGCTGCTTGAATTAGGGGGATTGTCTTTTTAACATGGTCACGAGAGGCCAATTCAGGTACAACACCACCATAATCTGCGTGCAATTTTACTTGACTATACAGCTGATGAGCCAGTAGCCCTTTTTCGTCATCATAAATAGCTACACCCGTTTCATCACACGAGGTTTCAATACCTAAAATTCGCATATTTTTCTCAGTTACCCGTTAATTTATCGCCATATTACCTACATCCCTAAGCTAGCTCAAGCGACCTGATGACTAGAGAAGACAAAATAAACAAAGAAATTACTCAATTCTTAATCAAGAATGCTTTACAAAACGTCTTGATCGGATTAAAATTCGGCACCAATTTGAATAATAGCTGGTTAATTATAACTACCAGCGAATTGACTAACACCTGAGGTGAAAGGCATATGCCAGTAGTTAAAGTACGTGAAAACGAACCGTTCGACGTTGCACTACGTCGTTTCAAGCGCTCTTGCGAAAAAGCAGGTATTCTTTCTGAAGTTCGCCGTCGTGAGCATTACGAAAAACCTACTACAGTACGTAAACGCGCTAAAGCAGCAGCTCAAAAGCGTCACGCTAAGAAGTTGTCTCGCGAAAACGCACGTCGCGTTCGCCTGTACTAATAACTTACCTAATTTAGGACTAAGTTATGGCTCTAATTGAAAAACTCAAAGACGAGCAAAAGTTAGCGATGAAAGCCAAGGATAAATTACGCCTTGGCACAATTCGTTTAGCTTTATCGGAAATTAAACAACGTGAAATCGACGGTCATACAACTTTGTCTGACGATGAAATCATTGCTGTTTTAACGAAGATGGTTAAACAACGTCGTGATTCAGTATCGCAGTTTACTGCCGCTGGTCGTGATGATCTTGCAGATAAAGAGAGTGCTGAAATTTCAGTACTTGATGATTTTATGCCGCAAGCACTTACCGATGAAGAAGTTGCCGAGTTATTAGACAAAGCAATTATTGAATCAGGTGCTGCAGGAATGCAAGATATGGGCAAGGTGATGGGCGTGTTAAAACCTCAAATCCAAGGCCGCGCTGACATGGGTAAAGTAAGCCAACTAGTTAAATCTAAACTGGCTTAATAGTACTCTATTTATAAAACAAGCCGTGCTATCTTTGATCGCACGGCTTGTTTGTATTTACAGGAAAAGAAAAAATGGCAGGACATATCCCTCGCAGTTTTATTGATGAGCTTTTAAATCGACATGACATTGTCGATATCATTGACGCAAGAGTAAAACTGAAAAAACAAGGGAAAAACTACGGTGCTTGTTGTCCATTCCATAACGAAAAATCCCCTTCTTTTTCTGTTAGCCAAGAAAAACAATTTTACCACTGCTTTGGCTGTGGGGTTCATGGTAACGCCATTGATTTCCTCATGGAGTTTGACCGCTTAGAATTTGTTGAAGCAATTGAAGAGCTTGCTTCAATGCTTAGTCTTGAAGTACCACGTGAACAACGCAGTGGTTTCAATGCTCCCTCTGGCCCAACAGCAAACTCAGAACAAAAACGAAGCTTATATGATTTGATGGGTGGCATCAGTCAATTTTATTGCTCTCAATTAAAATCCGCAGCAAATATTCACGCAATCAACTATCTTAAGGATCGAGGACTTTCTGGCGAAATAGTTCAGAAGTTTGGTATCGGTTATATTGCTGATGAATGGGAGTTAGTGAAAAACAACTTTGGTAGAGACAAAACATCACAAGACGCATTAGTCAGCGGTGGGATGTTAATTGAAAGCGATAATGGCCGTCGTTACGACCGTTTCCGTGGTCGAGTTATGTTTCCAATTCGAGATCGCCGAGGGCGTGTTATTGGATTTGGTGGTCGTGTAATTGGTGAAGGCACTCCCAAATATTTAAACTCACCAGAAACACCTATTTTCCATAAAGGAAAAGAACTTTATGGTTTATATGAAGCACTACAAGCTTATAAAGAATTACCACAAGCATTAGTGGTTGAAGGCTATATGGACGTCGTTGCCCTTGCTCAATTTGGCATTGATTATGCTGTTGCCTCTCTAGGTACAGCAACAACTGGCGATCACATGCAATTGCTGTTTCGTCAAACCAGTACTGTGGTCTGTTGTTATGACGGCGACCGAGCAGGTCGAGAAGCAGCATGGCGCGCAATGGAACAAGCTTTGCCATACTTAAATGACGGACGCCAATTAAAGTTCATGTTTTTACCTGATGGCGAAGATCCTGATACTTATATTCGTCAACATGGTAAAGAAGCATTTGAACAAGAAGTCGCTCAAGCTGATTCTTTAATTAATTTTATGTTTAGAAGTTTGGTTGATCAAATAGATACCAGTAGTCGCGAAGGGAAAGCAAAACTAACAACTTTAGCGGTTCCTTTGATTGATAAAGTTCCTGGTGGCACATTACGTCTTTATTTACGTGAGCAACTTGGCAAAACGCTTGGAATTATGGATGAAAGCCAATTACAACAACTAATATCTAAACAAGGCGCTCCAGAAACAAAGCGCAAGGCTCAGCCAGAAATTAAACGCACAGCAATGCGTGAAGTAATTACATTATTATTACAAAACCCAAATTTAGCTCAATTGGTTCCAGATTTAGAGAGTGTAAAAGACATTCCCCTCCCTGGATTAAGTTTATTTCTTCAATTACTTGAAAATTGTCGACATAACCCCCATATCACTACAGGCCAATTATTAGAATATTGGCGCGGTGATAAAAATGAAAAATTATTATCACGCTTGGCCGCATGGGAACTTCCTATCGACCAAGACAACATACAAGATTTATTTATGGATTCGCTGGACAATATTTTGGCCCAGTGCATCAATCAACAAATTGAAAGTTTGCAGACGAAAGAAAGAACACTTGGCTTATCAGCCGAAGAAAAGCGGGAGCTACTAGCCTTAATGCTAGAACTAAAAGCATAGAATCCCAGCATCGTCATCAATGAAAAAATTTGTTATTATTAGTAGTTTGCATTTCGCATACTAATTCCTTCACACAGACCAGAAGTAGGATACCGTCTATGGATCAAAATCCGCAGTCACAGCTAAAATTACTTGTAATCAAAGGCAAGGAACAAGGCTATCTGACCTACGCAGAAGTTAACGATCACCTACCAGAAGAAATTGTAGATTCTGAGCAGGTTGAAGATATTATCCAAATGATCAATGACATGGGTATCAAAGTGGTAGAAACCGCACCTGATGCTGATGATATGTCATTGAATGATGATGATGCCGTAACTGATGAAGATGCAGCAGAAGCCGCTGCAGCCGCACTATCAAGTGTAGAAAGTGAAATTGGCCGTACAACGGATCCGGTTCGTATGTACATGCGTGAAATGGGTACCGTTGAACTTCTTACTCGTGAAGGCGAAATCGACATCGCTAAACGTATTGAAGAAGGCATCAATGAAGTTCAGTGTTCTGTTGCTGAATTCCCAGGCGCAATTTCATACCTATTAGAACAGTTTGATAAAGTTCAAGCCGAAGAAATTCGACTTACTGACATCATTTCTGGTTTTGTTGATCCTAATGATGATGGTTCTGCAGCACCAACAGCAACACATATCGGTTCAGAACTGAGTGAATCAGACCTTGAAGATGAAGAAGCTGAAGATGATGAGGACGAGGAAGAAGAAGATGTAGGTATTGATCCAGAGCTTGCTTTGGAGAAATTCACTGAACTTCGTACTTCTTACCACAACATGCAACTTGCTTTTGAAGAGCATGGCCGTGATAACGCAAAGGCACGTGAAGCTATTGGCGAATTAACTAATGTTTTCCGTGAGTTCAAACTTATTCCTAAGCAGTTTGATTACCTTGTTCGTGAAATGCGTGGCAGCATGGATCGTGTTCGTACACAAGAACGTTTAATTATGCGTATGTGTGTTGAATACGGAAAAATGCCTAAAAAATCATTCATTTCACTCTTCTCTGGTAATGAATCTTCTGACGAATGGTTCAACGAAATCATCGCATCTGACAAACCATACGTTGAGCGCCTAAAGCGCTACGAGGATGATATTCGTCGTTCAATCAAAAAAATTGACAGCATTGAAAAAGAAACAGGTTTGCCTGTTGTAAATATTAAAGACATCAGCCGTCGTATGTCTATCGGTGAAGCGAAAGCTCGTCGTGCGAAAAAAGAAATGGTTGAAGCTAACTTACGTCTTGTTATTTCAATTGCGAAAAAATACACCAACCGTGGCCTACAATTCTTGGATCTAATCCAAGAAGGTAATATTGGTCTAATGAAAGCCGTTGATAAGTTTGAATACCGTCGTGGTTATAAGTTCTCAACTTATGCGACATGGTGGATCCGTCAAGCTATCACTCGCTCAATTGCCGACCAAGCACGTACTATCCGTATTCCTGTGCACATGATTGAAACGATCAACAAACTGAATCGTATTTCACGTCAAATGCTACAAGAAATGGGCCGTGAGCCATTACCTGAAGAACTTGCTGAACGCATGCAAATGCCTGAAGACAAGATCCGTAAGGTTCTGAAAATCGCTAAAGAGCCTATTTCAATGGAAACACCTATCGGTGATGATGAAGATTCGCACCTAGGTGATTTCATCGAGGATAATACCCTTGAACTTCCAGTTGATTCTGCAACTTCAACAAGCTTGAAATTTGCAACCAACGATGTTCTTGCTGGTTTAACACCTCGTGAAGCAAAAGTACTGCGTATGCGTTTTGGTATTGATATGAATACTGACCATACTCTAGAAGAAGTAGGTAAACAATTTGACGTAACACGTGAACGTATTCGTCAAATCGAAGCTAAGGCATTACGTAAATTACGTCACCCTAGCCGCTCAGAAGTATTACGTAGCTTCTTAGACGAGTAATAGCTCTCACTATTATTCATCAATAGAATCAAAAAGGTGGGCTTAGGCTCACCTTTTTTCGATCTAAAGTCACTTTTTTAACTAACTGATTAAAAACCAAACACCTTCTCTCTAGACACCCTTTTCATCTTCCCCTATAATCAACCACCTACAAAGGCCCCTTAGCTCAGTGGTTAGAGCGCACGACTCATAATCGTTCGGTCCCCAGTTCAAATCTGGGAGGGGCCACCAAATTTAGAAAAGGCTGATAAGTTAATTATTTATCAGCCTTTTTGCTTTTCTACTCTTTCTGTTTTCTTTTAATTATTAATACATAGCCCATCAAAAGTAAGAATAATGATAATTCAATCGTTGCCCTCATTAATCCAGAAGTAAATACCGCAACAACAATAAGAATAATAAAAAAAACGAGTATTCCTTTTTTATTCATCTTCTCTAATCCTTGAGTTCATCGAATAGATAATTATCCCTCATCATTTTTTAATTGGAAAATAGCCTTTTCCTCTATCAAAGAACCAATTGCACTATCAATATCTCACTATTAACCATTCCTTTTTTGGATATTTGATAAAGCTACCTATACTCAGAGCAATAACCTATTTGATTAAGGAATAATCGATGAAAAAATTAGGCATCTCGCTATTACTTCTTTCTACATCTTCTTGTGTCATAGCCAATGAACACGTTCCTACACAGAATCCTAAAATTAGTGGTTTTTATGTTGGTGCTGGCTTTGGTTCATTTGGTTATTCTGAAGAAGACTCTTGGGGCTATAGTAATAATAAAATAGAAGCAAAAGCAGATGGAAATACAACAAAAGTCTACCTTGGTTATCAGTTCAATAAGATAGTAGGGATTGAGGGGACTTACACCAACTATGGAAAAGTAAAAGCAAAAGTCGATGGCTACTCTATGGAACCAACCTCAATATCTCTTGCTGCTAATTTAGGCTACACTTTTGATAATGGTATCCGTCCGTTTGGTCTTGTTGGGATGTCTAATTTAGATTTAAAACAGAATAAAGAATATCTTAGTGATGATAATGGCGCGGCCTTTAAGTTTGGTTTTGGTGTTGAATATACCCCCGTATCTCTAAAAGGAGTCCAGCTTCGAGCAGCTTATGAGATGGATATGTATGCTGTTGATTATGTTGACATTCAAAATGGTTTTACAACAGAAACAAACTTATACGCTCTAGACTCTCTGTATATTGGCGCATCGTATAAATTCTAGTATATTTTATACATAAAGCAGTGGTTGGAGGTTCAATTACTGCTCTTATTGATAATAAAAACAAGAAATCACCTTTACCCTCTCTATTTTTTTCTTTTCCTTGATATACACTTAATCCATCCAGATAAACATTACTTCTCGATATAACACACAACAAAAACTAACAAAGGTTATATATGTACAATCTTGCTACCAATCTCGAACGTAACGCTACATTTCGTCCTAATAATATCGCGTTAATTTTCCACGATGTAAAAATTACCTATGCCGAGCTGAATAAAAAAGTAAATGCGATTGCTGATCATCTAACTCAACTAAACATACAGCCAAATGAGAAAGTTGCTCTATCATGCCCAAACACTCCTGAATTTGTTATTGCTTACTATGCTATACAAAAAATAGGTGCGGTCGTCGTTCCACTCAATGTTATGTTAAAAAGTGACGAAGTCGCCTATCACTTAAAAGACTCCGACGCTGTTGCCCTGATCTCATACCAAGGCTCTGATGCAATGCCTATCGGGAAGTTTGGCTATGAAGGATATGAAAAAGCAGATTTCTGTGAACACTTTATTTTAATTGAAACCATTGAATCTCAAAAACCAGTTGCAGCACACTCTTTTAATCAGTGGTTAAAAACGGGCAGAGAAACCTTTGATGCAGTGTATCGAACTGCCCAAGACAGTTGTGTCATTCTATACACTTCTGGTACAACTGGTGCGGCAAAAGGCGCAGAGTTAAGCCAAAGTAATATGCTATGTAATGCGCAAGCCTGTCAGTCATTAACAAACCAAAAGGGAACGGATGTTAGTATTGCGATACTTCCCCTATTTCACACTTTTGGTCAATCCTTGATCATGAATACCTCAGTTTTAGCAGGTAGCGCACTTATTCTTATTTCTCGCTTTGTTCCTAAAACAGTCCTTCAACAAATGCATGAGCATAAAGTAACGCATCTTGCCGGCGTTCCTACAATGTTTATTGGTTTACTTGCTTACGCAGAGAAACACAAAGGGGATTATCTCAAGGAAATAGCACAAACTCTTAAAGTTGCAATCTCAGGCGGAGCCTCAATGCCAGTTGAAGTTCTTAAGCAGTTCGAAGACAAGCTACAAGTTCCAGTCATCGAAGGTTATGGTCTATCAGAATCATCGCCTGTAGCGGCGTTTAACCATTTAGAATTTGAAAGAAAACCGGGAAGCATAGGCCAACCCTTACCAGGCGTTACGATGAAGGTCGTTGATAAGAATGGTCATGAAGTCTCTACAGGGCAAGAAGGCGAACTTGTCATTCGTGGTCATAACGTAATGAAAGGCTATTATAAAAAACCACAAGAAACAGCAAAAACCATTATTGATGGTTGGTTACACACCGGTGACATCGTACGTTTTGATGACGAAGGCTATATTTATGTTGTGGACCGTTTAAAGGAGCTCATTATTAGTGGTGGTTATAATGTCTACCCACGCGAAGTAGAAGAAGTGTATATGAAGCACCCTTCAGTTCACCTTGTTGCCGTAATTGGTGTTGAACATCCTCGTTTTGGTGAAGAAGTAAAAGCCTTTATCATTCTTAAAGAAGGTCATTTGGTCTCAGAAAAAGATCTTATAAAGTGGAGTAAACAGTATTTAGCTGATTATAAGTGCCCTAAACATCTAGATATTGTTGAAGCTTTACCAATGACAGCTACCGGTAAAATTTTAAAACGCATGTTAAAAGTGTAACCTTCAACTCTCTCGACTCATCCATCACAGGTATATTCCCATATAAAAAATAGGTATATACTTGTGCTACAACTTCATGATTGGATAACTACCATGTCAAATAAAACAGATAAAGGCATCTGGTTTGCTTATATTGCGAGCCTATTAACGCCAGTAACACTAATGGTTTCAGGCATTATTGCGATTATTTATGCTGGATACCAAATGAATAAAGGAACGAACGATGATGTTGTTGATAGTCATTACTACTCTATTATCAAGAGCTTCTTCCTTTTCCTTACATTTTTTGTTGTTCTTGCCGTTAGCGCTGCAACAATGAGTGGTATGGTTGCTGGATTAGAATATTGGGTACATAGCTCTATTCTTGATAAAGTTTATTCTGCAATTCCAGTTATTGGGGCAATCATTTCATTCTTAGCTATTGGCGCTTGGTTTGTTAAATTAGCCAAAGGAATGCAAAAACTTAAAGCATATCAACCAATTGAAAATCAATAATATAAAGGCACTCTATGTGCCTTTTTTATTTCGAACTATAAAATAAATATTTAGCAAAGATCCTTAAAACAAGAAAGTGATCTTCATCTATTTTACTGTTAGAATTTGCACCAAAAGCGATAGAAAATTACAGAAAAGATCTGATCGAAACGATGTTGAGTAATGTAAATTTGTTTTTAATATTGTAATTAAAGTGCAAATTGTTTACCTGAATCAATAATCCATTACTCTTTTCGGTCTAAACTACAGGCAATTATTAAATTTATATGCTTAGTCATAAAGGTTATGAGAATGAAATTTGTTGTAATTTATCAACATCTCATATCATTAGACTGAGCATTACTGCGTTTATCATTTTAAATATACTCATCTGGAGAGATTTCTCACATGAAAAAGACCAAAATCGTATGTACGATTGGCCCAAAAACTGAGTCAGTAGAAAAACTAACTGAACTTGCAAATGCTGGCATGAACGTAATGCGCCTTAACTTCTCACACGGCGATTTCGCAGAGCACGGTCAACGTATTGATAACGTACGTCAAGTGATGGAAAATACTGGCAAGCAACTTGCTATTCTTCTTGATACTAAGGGTCCTGAAATCCGCACTATCAAACTAGAAAACGGCGATGACGTTACTCTAGTTGCAGGCCAAGACTTCACATTCACAACTGATATTTCTGTTGTTGGTAACAAAGACGTTGTTGCTGTTACTTACCCAGGTTTTGCAAAAGATCTTGAAGTGGGTAATATCATCCTTGTTGATGATGGCCTAATTGAAATGGAAGTTGTAGCTACAACTGAAACTGAAGTTAAGTGTAAAGTTCTTAACAGCGGTGACCTAGGCGAAAACAAAGGTGTTAACCTTCCTGGCGTTTCAGTTAAACTTCCAGCTCTTTCTGAAAAAGATAAAGCTGACCTTAAGTTTGGTTGTGAGCAAGGTGTTGATTTCGTTGCTGCCTCTTTCATCCGTAAAGAAGAAGACGTTAAAGAAATCCGTGAATTACTTGTTGCTAATGGCGGCGAAAGCATTCAAATCATCTCTAAAATTGAAAACCAAGAAGGCGTTGATAACTTCGATTCAATTCTAGAAGCTTCTGACGGTATCATGGTTGCTCGTGGCGATCTTGGTGTTGAAATCCCAGTTGAAGAAGTAATCTTCGCTCAAAAGATGATGATCGAGAAATGTAACCGTGCACGTAAAGTTGTAATCACAGCAACTCAAATGCTTGATTCTATGATCAAAAATCCACGTCCAACTCGTGCTGAAGCGGGCGACGTTGCGAATGCAATCATGGATGGTACAGATGCAGTAATGCTTTCTGGTGAGTCTGCTAAAGGTAAATACCCAGTTGAAGCAGTAACTATCATGGCTCAAATCTGTGCTCGTACAGATTCAGCACTAAAAGCAGAACTAGGTTCTCGCCTAGACAGCCCTCGTCTACGTATCACTGAAGCGGTATGTAAAGGCGCTGTAGACACAGCAGAAAAACTGAATGCCCCTGTAATCGTAGTAGCTACTGAAGCAGGTAAATCTGCTCGCTCTATCCGTAAATACTTCCCAACAGCAAAAATCATCGCAGTAACGACTAATACTAAGACGGCTGCACAGCTTTGTCTTTCTAAAGGTATTACTCCAATGGTTGTTGATGCTATCGACAGTACTGATGCGTTCTACCTACGTGGTAAAGAGCTAGCTCTTGAGTCTGGTATTGGCGCTAAAGGCGATATCGTTGTTATGGTTTCTGGTGCTCTAGTACCATCAGGCACAACAAACACAGCATCTGTACACGTATTATAATTCTCTGAAACTATAATATTTTACAATGCTAAATAAAAAGAGGGCTTACGCCCTCTTTTTTTATAAGTTTTTATTGCACGACATATACAAGACGCTATACTACACAACAGGACGATAACTGGTATATAGTGATCATTGATCATTCAAACCTTTTTTTGCATGATTATTTATATAGAGAGTGACAAGTGTCTAGCCCAACCCTGACTGATAAAGTGTCAAAAATGATTTACCAAGATATTCTTACTGGCAAATTAAACCCTGGTCAAAAATTGGTTGTTTCCGAACTGAAGGAACGCTACTGCGTTGGTGCATCTCCAATTCGTGAAGCTCTTGTACAATTATCTTGGAATAAATACGTAAAGCTTGAACCTCAAAAAGGCTGTTGGGTCGCATCTATTTCACAAGAAGAATTAAAAGAATTATTTGAAGGCTTGCAGGTTATTGGAAATATTTTATTAAAGAAAGCAATCACAAATGGAAATGAAGCATGGGAATTAAATATCCTAACTAACTTCCATAAATTAACAAAAATAAATAGAGAAGAGATCACGCCTGAAGGTATTCAAGAACGAGAAGAGCGATACTCAGCTTTTCACTCTGCACTTCTTGAGGGAGCTAATGCTCCTATCATGTATCAATTCCATCAAGAACTAACCAATCAAATTAAACGTTATCGCCATCTTCAAAGTAATTATAATACAGATAAAAAAGTGCATATTGAATATCTAGAAGAGCATGAAACCATCATGAAACTCGCATTATCTCGTAACTCAGAGCAGGCTGTTGAATTGCTAGAAAAACATTATATAAAAACAATGGACCTCTTATCCGGTTCCTTTGAGGCTTAATACTTCAACTCACACTGGCTGACCAAATAATCACACAAACAAGTACAGATATAGAAAACCAGACACTATCGTCTGGTTTTAGTTTTCTTACCAACCAAAAAACTCTTTATTGTGAGTTCCTATCAGTAATACCATTAATAAGAAATAAATAGCACTCAATTTAAATCCCAAAATGGCCAAGCTTCCTACCGTGAGTCGTACTAAAAAATCCGTAAACATAAAGGCCTCACACTATCATTAGCCTGCTAGTATCTTCCTTTTAATGCAATCGCGTCCTACTTTAGGCCTGTTAATCCGTAAGAATAAGTATAGACAACCCTAGACTTTAGTCTAACACCCTTAACCTTGATAATTAGTAAATCAGATAGTTACAAAGAAATCAGAATAAAATACCTCATTGGAATAAGAAGGCAGCTAAGCCAAATCATCTACATTAGTGCATATAGAAATTGTATTTCGACCATTTGCCTTTGATTCATACAGTGCAATATCTGCACATTTATATGCATTTCGATGAGAAAGACCTATATCAGTAAGTCCCCCACTGATCGTTACTTGATACTCATCCAGTTGAGAAATCGCAACTCGAAGGCGGTTTATCACCATTTCAGCACTTTTTAACTCGGTATGAGGCATGATAATCGCGAATTCTTCACCTCCAATGCGAGCAACAAAATCAGTCTCTCTGCTGCTTTGCTTTAAAACATCGGCAACAAGTTTAATGACCTTATCTCCAACGTCATGCCCTTGCGTGTCATTAATTCGTTTAAACCAGTCAATATCAAGAATCGCCAAACAGCATTGATGTGCGGGATAATAACGGTCAGTTAATAATGTTTGATTTTCTAATTCAAATTCAAACTTTCGGCGATTCCAACAATCAGACAAGCTGTCTTTCTCACTTAAATAACGCAATTCTTTTTCTAACGCTTTACGCTTACTTATATCAATATAAGAAATAATATAATATTGGATTTCTTTCGCTTTCTTTTTTACAACCCTTATTCTAACAAGCAAACTCAACTCCTCCCCCGATTTGCTGAGCACTTCAATTTCACCTTCCCATGCCCCTAAGTCATGCACAGTTTTCCAATTATTAATCCGTTTTTGAAATTCCTCACTATTGGAATTCAAGACATCAAAGGTCGTTTTTCCAATCGCCTCTAAACTACTAAAACCACTAATTGACGTAAATGCGCTATTCACCTTAATTATTCGTTGGTGCTTGTCGGTGATTACAACCGCTGACATTCCTTCAAGAGCTGACTTTGCTAGCTGGCTTTCTAAATTCGATTTATCCCATAGTGTAAGTAACACGCCAAATGGGATAACAATCAAACCCAATAAAAGAAATAACAAACTCGCTTCTTCTATAATCTCTAATTGAATAGTATAAAAAACTGCATCTAATTCTTTTTTCGGATAATCGAGTAAAAAATACGCTTTTTCATTTGGTCTATTAACCGTTATCGAAAACTGATAGAAAGAATAAATATTGCCGTTAAGGTATACACTCCCTATTTTATCATTAACCATTAAATTCCAAAGTTCTGGCTTTTTAGCTTTGAGTGTTTCAGCCTCGCGTCCCTTAACTAAATGTCCAAATACTTGGTTTAAGTTATCAGTTAAAAGGTAATAACCGCCTTGATTAACCATTGATGGGGAGATACTAAGGGTTGGTGAAAAACGAATGACATTAATAATGCTTGTGTCATTCAGCTCTGCAAGTACATAGCCTTTTCTCAAACCAAAAACATCAATAGGTATCGCGAGCTTCATCATGGGTTCATAAACACCAGATTTGGCCAAATCCTGATTAAGAGTGATACCCTCTGAAAAAATAGAGCCTTCATCTAATTCAGATAATTTCTCTAAGTCATTACTATTAATTAAAGATTGATCCTTAATGACCTTAATAGCATCGTCGTCATTTTCATTATAGATAAAAGAGAATTGGCGAACGCCTTTATTATCAATAAGTTCTAATTTATAAAAGAATTTTTCGGCTAAAACTAAGCGAAGCCAAGATGACTCTACCGCTTGTTTTACTCTCATTGAAGGATATAAAAAGTAGTCATACAAAGGACGGCTATTCGATAATAAGTCCAATGTATTAGCTATGCGTATAGAAAGCTCCTTATACTCATGATGAGTATAAGCTAGCTGCCGAGTCGATTCATTTTGAATTTGCTCAATCGCGATCTTTTTCTGCTTTTGAAAGTCATTGTATAAGTAAAGAGAGGTTAATAATGATAGAACTAAGTACACAAAAATCGAATACGCGACAATCTTAATCTTCTTATTACGCATTACCGAATTTCCCTTATTTTACTTACCAACACACTTACCGACTCGAATTTTATATTTATTTGATATGATTAACAATTAGGCCCTCCTATAAAGGAGGGCCTAATTTATAAAGAAACCAAATCCAAGTGTAAGTAAATATTACACCCTTAATGATTTATCTCCACGAGCAATACCGACAACACCACTTCGCGCTACTTCAACCACTTCTGTTACTTCTGATACTGCAGTAATAAACGCGTCGAGTTTTTCAGAAGTACCAGCTAACTGAATCGTATATAGTGAGCTTGTCACATCAACTATCTGACCTCGGAAAATATCAGCCGTACGTTTAACTTCTGCTCTTGCAAACCCACTAGCTTTCACTTTAACAAGTAATAGTTCTCGTTCAACATGCTCAGTCTCAGTCACTTCTTGAACTTTAATCACATCAATAAGTTTATGCAGTTGCTTTTGAATTTGCTCTAACTCCATAGCATCACTTGCTGTTGTAATATTTAAGCGTGACAAAGTAGGGTCTTCTGTCGGAGATACGGTTAATGACTCAATATTGTAACCACGCTGTGAAAATAGCCCTACAACTCGTGATAAAGAACCTGATTCATTCTCTAATAATAGTGAAATTATATGTCTCATTAGGTTCTCTCCGTTTTGCTTAACCACATTTTATCCATTGCTTCGCCTTTAATTTGCATTGGATAAACATGTTCTGTTTCATCAACATTTATATCAACAAACACCAAGCGGTCTTTTAATGATAATGCTTTTTCTAACCCTGACTCAAGTTCATCTGGATGATTAATACGGATCCCAACATGGCCATATGCTTCTGCAATCGCAGCAAAATCAGGTACTGAACTCATGTAAGAATTAGAGTGACGACCTTGATAGATGATATCTTGCCATTGCTTAACCATGCCTAAGAAACGGTTATTTAAGTTGATAATTTTAACTGGAATATCGTATTGCAATGCTGTTGATAGCTCTTGAATGTTCATCTGAATACTGCCATCACCAGTGACACACACAACCACTTCATCAGGATGAGTAAACTTCACACCTAATGCTGCTGGTAAGCCAAATCCCATGGTGCCAAGGCCACCAGAGTTAATCCAACGACGTGGTTTATTAAATGGGTAATATAACGCAGCAAACATTTGATGCTGACCAACATCAGACGCGACATAAGCATCACCATTCGTTAGCCGATGTAAGGTTTCAATAACTTGTTGAGGCTTAATACGGTCAGGTGAGGTTTCGTAAGATAAGCATTTTTTATCTTGCCATACTGAAATTTCTTTCCACCATTGTTTTAAATCTGCCTCATCATTACTTCCACCTTGCTCAACAAGCAATTTCAGCATCGACTCTAAAACGACCTCTGCCGAACCAACAATAGGTACATCAACTCGAACATTTTTAGAAATAGATGAAGGGTCGATATCAATATGCATGATAGTGGCATCAGGACAATATTTTTCTAAATTATTGGTTGTTCTATCATCAAAGCGCACTCCGACACCAAAAATTAGATCAGCGTTGTGCATTGCCATATTGGCTTCATAGGTACCGTGCATACCTAGCATACCTAATGCATTTTTATGAGTACCAGGAAAAGCACCCAAGCCCATAAGCGTGCTAACTACAGGTAAATTAAGTGCTTCGGCTAATTTAATAACGTGTTGCTCAGCTGATGAGATAACCGCTCCACCACCAATATATAGCACTGGTTTTTTCGCAGCTAAGAGAGTTTTAAGGCCTTTTTTAATCTGCCCTTTATGTCCTGTTGTCGTTGGATTATAAGCTCGTAATGACATTGACGTAGGATACTGATAAGGGAATTTAAATGCAGGGCTCATGACATCTTTAGGGATATCAATAACAACAGGACCAGGACGGCCTGTTGAAGCAATATAAAATGCTTTTTTTATAATTTCAGGAATGTCTTCGGCTTTTCTAACTAAAAAGCTATGTTTCACTATCGGGCGAGAAACCCCTACCATGTCACACTCTTGAAAGGCATCGGTGCCAATCATGTTATTTGGTACGTTTCCAGAAAGCACAATCATCGGGATAGAATCCATATAGGCGGTTGCTATTCCAGTAATCGTATTTGTTGCTCCTGGGCCTGAACAAACTAAAACCACACCAGGCTTACCCGTTGCTCTAGCAAATCCATCAGCCATGTGTGTCGCTGCTTGCTCATGCCTTACTAACACATGCTGAATATCATCAGCTTTCATGTGTAGTGCATCATAAATATCCAACACTGAGCCACCAGGGTAGCCAAATATGTGTTCAACACCTTCATCAATCAGAGATTGTACAATCATCTCTGCGCCAGATAACATTTCCATATTTATCTCCAGACATAAAACCTTTAAATTAACGACATGAATTATCGATAAATTATTGGTTTACATAGTTAGGGCTTATTTTTAGCCTAAACCGACATTAATCAGATTAAAATCCTATGTAGATGTACGTTATTAATAACAAAAACCAACATCACGAAACAACTTTAACCTTTTATTAGCACCTTGGTCTAGAGGGGATTTCTTTAAATCGATGATACCTTCAGCTTTAAGAGATAAAGCAGTGACTTACACTTACACACAATAACAAATAAAGAATGAACCGCTAATATTGACTAAAAAATGAAAGATAATAAATTGTTAGCTGTAAGGTAGTGATCATTTTCATCCACCCCACTTTAAAGGCATAAAAAAACCAGTCTAAAAAGACTGGTTTATATATTCTAATATGAGAATGAAAAAGAAAAATTACTTCTCTTTTCTCTCTTTCTTTTCATCATACATGTCATCAATTTCGTCTTGGTAACGTTCACTAATAACTTTACGACGTAATTTTTGAGTTGGTGTTAGTTCACCTTTGTCCATAGAGAACGCTTTAGATAATAAAGTGAACTTTTTCACTTGCTCAAAGCGAGCTAACTCTTTTTGTAAGTTCGCAACACGCTTTTCTAGCATCTCAACAATTTCGCTATTCTTAACTAAATCCATGCGGTCATGATAAGCAATATTTAGCTCTTTTGCGTATTCTTCCAATGCGTCATAGCAAGGAACAATCAAAGCCGATACGAATTTTCGGGTATCTGCAATAACCGCAATCTGCTCAATAAAGTGGTCTTTACCAATCGCCCCTTCAATCACTTGCGGAGCGATGTATTTACCACCAGAGGTTTTCATCAACTCTTTAATACGATCGGTAATATATAAGTTACCAGCCGCATCAAATTCACCAGCATCGCCTGTTTTTAAAAAGCCATCCTCAGTAAAGTTCAGTGCTGTTTCTTCTAGTTTATTATAATACCCCTTCATAACCATAGGGCCACGAACTAGGATCTCATTTTTTTCACCAATTTTAACTTCAGCACCTGGCATTAATGTACCGATGGAGTCTGGATGAAACTTACCATCTTCCCAACATGAAATAGTGGCAGTGGTCTCTGTCATGCCATAACCCAGTTTGACGTTAACGCCAAGAGCATGAAAAAAGCGACCGATCGTTGCATCTAATTTAGCGCCACCACAAGGCATGAAATTAATATGCCCACCTAAAATCATACGCAACTTAGAAAGTACTAGTTTATCAGCTACCTTATAAGCTTGCTTGAGAGCCCATGATGGTTCACGACCTTCTTGCTTGCACGCCGATATTTTAGCGCCCATGTTTACCGCCCAGGTAAACATCACCTTACGGTGGGCAGGGGCACGAGATACTTTTTCATGTACTGTTGAAAAGATTTTCTCATAGAAACGAGGAACCGCACACATTACCGTCGGTTTCACTTCTGTTAGCGCTTCTTTGATTAGATTTGTATTTGGCAAATAGCAGTTTACTGCACCTTTGTATAATACATAAAAAGTCCAAGCTCTCTCAAACACATGAGAGAGAGGCAGGAAAGATAACGATACATCTTTCTCTGTTAGTGCTAAATTCGTGTTATGCCCTGCTAGCTGGGAACCGATATTAGCGTAATCTAGCATTACCCCTTTTGGCTCGCCAGTCGTACCAGAGGTATAAATTAACGTAAGTAAATCATCCATTTCAGCACTTTCAAGACGATGAGTAACTTCATCTTGATTAACCGCATCAGCTTTAGATATAAAATCATTCCACGAAACACCCGCTTCATGATCATTCAAATCAATATCGTCACTCAAAGCAACAATATGAGTCAGTAGTGGACACTGCTCAAAAATAACAACAGCCGCATTATATTGCGCTTGCTCACCAACAAATAGAATACGAATATCAGCATCATTAATGATATAAGCTGCTTGTGTAGGTGTATTTGTTGGATAAATAGGAACAGGAACTGAACGTAGTTGCATCGTTGCAAAATCAGCAACCGTCCAGCGAGGCATATTATTGGAGAAGATCCCTACTTTCTCTTGTATTTTCAATCCATGAGCTAATAGTGCCAAAGATAGAGTATCCATTTGTTGGCCAAACTCGCCCCAAGTGATATCACTCCATGCAGAACACTGAGTGTCACTCCAAGCACCGCATTTACGTTCACGTAATGCAGTATCATTAGGCTTATTAGCAATATGTTTGCGGATCTCTTTTACAATATGTAGGTTTTGAATAGTCATCTCGAATCACCTTTAGGCTTACAGGTGTAAGCTATAATCTGTACAAAGTGTACAAGTGGCAGTAAAAAAGGCAACTGTTTCTCTGTATAAAATGTAAGTATTGTTGTGTGAAACCCATTTCAGGATAGCTCTATTAACAAAATAATTATTTAAACTCTACATTCTGTTTATATCGTATGAATACCAATAAAAAAGGCAACCTTTTATAGGTTGCCTTAATCTCATTTTTTAGTGTGGAAATATGGCTTAAAACATCATACCTTTGCTTGAAGCAACGACTTCCTCACCACAGATAAGCATCAATTGATCTCTCATCCAAATATGACCTTTGTCTTTTTGGTATGAGTCATGCCAACTTAAGTAACCACGAATGCTCTTTGATTCGATCGGCAGCGGCAATACCATCAATTGCTCACGATTCTGCATTGAGTTAACTAACCATTTAGGTGCTACTGTTATTAAATCTGATTGAGATACAACATACAGAACATTGCTGATACTTGCGCCTTTATAAGCTTGTTCATACAGTGAATCCATATAAAGGTGATCAGCAAACCCTTTAGTATTTTCAACACGGGCAGGGACAGCATGTTTTTCGTTTGCTAATTGATCTTTAGTTATCGTTCCTTGAATACGAGGGTGATTAACTGAAGCAACAACCACTAATTCATCTGTAAAGAGTTCAGTACTCATGTAGCCCGGTTCATCAAAACGAACGTAATCAATAACAAAATCTATTTCTTGATATCGCAATTTTTGTGCTATATCGAGATCATATTCACCAGATAGCTTTAAACTAATATGAGGGGCTTTTTGTTGAATATCTCTCAAAATACGTGGGGCAAAACGTATGTCTGATGGACTACAAATTGATAGCTTAAACTGTCGTCCTGAGCTTTCAGGAACAAATGTAGAACTAGGCAGTTCATTTTTAACTAGTTGCAATGCTTGACGCATTGGTGCAAACAATTGACGAGCTCGTTGAGTAGGCTGAATACCTCTTCCATGACGAATAAATAATTCATCATTAAACATCAACTTTAAACGAGAAACAGCATTACTTACTGCTGGTTGTGACATTCCCAAGTTTTGAGCTGCTCTTGTAATGTTTTGCTCTTGCATTACAGCATCAAATACCGTCAATAGATTCAAATCGACACTACGTAAAACTTGTTCTGAACTGATTATAGACGTTGGCTCTGGGGTAGATTCTGATATACTCATATGATGACTCTCTCAATCGGGCAGTTTTATTCAAATTAAATAACAGTAAATGGCTACAAGTTTTATTATTATTTCGAGATATTGACCTTGTATATATTAGCCATTCTTCAATTATCATCACTGAATAGATTTACAAAATCCATAGCATGGAAAGTATTTTAATTTTAATTTATGCTTAATTTAGTTTAACGATTAAATTATAATTACAAATCAATCAATTAAGGAAAAACATAAAATAATCTAAACGCACTCCAATTACGTTTTTTCCTACAAAGTCAATAAAAAAGCCATGCAAGTATGCATGGCTTCACAAAATATCAGGTAAAAAATTCGATTAAAAAAGCGCTGATATTCGATTTAAATCAGATTGAATAGCACCAGCAGTAACCTCTCTTCCCGCACCCGGCCCTCGAATAACTAATGGATTATCACGGTACCATTTACTTTCAATTGCAAAAATATTATCACATGGTAACAAGTTAGCTAATGCATGATGCTCGACCAGAGCTTCAATGCTTACCGTCGCGCAGCCATCTTTATTTAAGCGTGCCACATAACGTAATACCTTTTGTTCTCTTTGCGCTTTTTCTAAACGTTCAAGTAACTCATTATTAATTAACTCACCTTTTGCCAAGAACTCATCCAAGCTCACTTCTCTGAGTTCTACAGGAACGAGAGACTCTACTTTTACTTGAATTGGTTCTATTTTCAATCCTGCCTCTCGAGCTAAAATGACAAGTTTTCTCATGACATCAGAGCCATCAAGATCGTGCCTTGGATCTGGTTCTGTTAATCCTTGTTGCCAAGCAAGATCCACTAACTCGGTAAATGGAACCTCACCATTATACTGTTGGAATAACCATGACAAGGTACCTGAAAATATACCCGATAATGCGACTATCTCATCACCACTTTCTCGTAAATCTCTTACTGTGTGGTTAATTGGAAGACCGGCACCAACAGTCGCGTTATATAGCCAATGACGACCTGTTTTTGTAAACGCATCAAGCACTGCTTGATATTCATGACTTGGTGCTGAACCTGCAACTTTATTCGCAGAAATAAGGTGTATGCCTTGCTCCGCAATTTTAGTGTACTGTTGTGATAGTTCAGGGCTTGCCGTCACATCTAATACAACAACATCATCATATCCTTGAATTGCGCCAATTTTTTCTATCCATTCAAAGTGCTCATAGGCGGTAGCTTCATCATCAAATTTATCTACAATTGATGCACTGTCTAACCCATCAAAATCTAACCAGTGACGATGACGATCAACTACACCAATCAATGAAAATTGCATACCATGGCGTTTCTCAAGGTTACGTTTTTGCTCAGTAAAAAGAGATAACCATTGAGAGCCAATATTTCCATGCCCACATAACACGAGCCCAACTCTTTTTTGAGCTTGAAATAAATGTGTATGAATGGCGTTAATGATCGAGGCTGTATCTACTTTACGTAAAATTGCAACCAAACTTAGCCCTGACTCAGATTCACATACAAACTCTAATGGGCAATTTTTTAATTGATGATAGAAACCATGGCTATGAATGGCATTCCCAGTAACACCTGCGCCAACGGCCGCAACCATTGAATAGCCTTCTTTCAATTTAATTTCAGCATGTACCGCAGAGTTTTGTAGAACATCTAATGCTTCATTCACGACTTCAGAGGTATACGCCAATAAAAGTGTATATTGGTCATCTTGAACCTCTAATGCTAAAGGCTGTAACTGAGAGCGAGTCAGTAAAGAAAGTACTTCTTGTTTCACTCGTTCAAAATCTTGCCCACGCCCAAAACCTAATTGAATTAAATACACATCTTCTAATGAAGTAACAATTTTAGCCCCACGACCAGAAGCCAATACTCGTTCGATACGGGTTGAGCCTGATTCAGGTTGGTAACTGCAACGCAAGCTTAAATCAAGTGCACTTTGAGCAACAGGTTGTAGTGTTCGACTATGTAATACAGGGGCGGCTAATCGAGCTAATTCACTGGCTTCATCTAAACGAAGCAACGGCAATAAACAAGCATCTTCTACTTTACGAGGATCGGCACTGAATACGCCAGCAACATCACTCCAGATAGTTACACGAGAAACTTCAGTCAATGCACCAATAATTGTTGCTGAATAATCAGAACCATTACGGCCCAGCAATACCGTCTCACCATTTTGATTACGAGCCATAAAACCGGTAATAACAAGTCGACCATGAGGATGTTGAATCATTTGCTCTTTAAATAATGGCCACGATAGTGCGCGATCAATTTCTGGCTGACATCCTCGTTCAGCTCTTAAAAAAGAACGAGAGTCCAAAGGTGCCGCTTGCAAATCAATTTGATTTAAATAAGCAGAAAGTAATCGAGATGACCACACTTCACCATGACCAAGAATGTCGGCTTGTTGGATGTCCGTTAAAGGCGCGTGTAATTTTCCAATAGCAATAAGTTCTTCATGAAGAGTATCAAGTAAAGGCGCTGCACTTTCAGGAGTTAATAAGTCTGAAATTAAACCTTGTTGATATTGACGTAAAGACTCCAAGACATCATGAGCTAAGCGACCATCTTTTGATAAACCATCAATCCACTCTAAAATCCTGTTAGTCGTGTTACCTGCAGCAGAAACAACCACTAAGTCATGATCGCTTGAATACTCTTTTAAAATTGTTGCAACACGGCGATAACATTCAGGGTCAGCAAGGCTACTCCCTCCAAATTTATGTAACTGACGTGGTACTAATCCTGTCATTACTTCACCTCAGCTGAGATAAGGAAGGCTTGCTTAAGATCCGCAATCAAATCGCGGCTGTCTTCTAACCCAACAGAAATACGTAACAGTGTTGGAGCTAATCCCGCTTCTGCTTGTGCTTCATCTGACATCGCTCGATGAGTCATGGTGCCAGGGTGTGCAATCAAACTTTCTACACCACCAAGAGATTCGGCTAACGAGAAATATTTTAGCTCTTTTACAAAGACCTTAAGCTGCTCTAGTGAACCATTTAACTCAAAACTTAACATAGCACCAAACCCTGCTTGCTGACGCTTTGCAATCTCATGCCCTGGATGCTCAGGTAAGCTTGGATGATAAATTGTGCCAACTAACTCTTGCTCTTGGAGACATTTAAGTACCTCCATCGCATTTTCTTCATGTACACGCATACGAGCACCAAGCGTACGAATACCACGTAAAGTTAGGTAGCTATCAAAAGCCGTTCCCGTAGCTCCAATACAGTTTCCCCACCATGCAAAGTCATCTGCGTGCTCTTGAGTTTTAGCTATCAATACGCCACCAACCACATCAGAGTGACCGTTAATGTATTTAGTTGTCGAATGAAGGACAAAATCAGCACCCAATGTTAGAGGTTGTTGTAGTACAGGAGAAAGGAAGGTGTTATCTACCGCAACCAAAGCCCCTACTTTTGCTGCTTTTTGACAAATTTCAGCAATATCCACCACTCGAACCAATGGGTTAGATGGCGTCTCTAATAGGATAAGTTTTGGTTTTTTTGCAAGAGCTGCATCAAGTGCTTCAGTATTTGATTGGTCAACAAATAAAGTTTGGAAATCACCTTTGTTCGCACGTGTATTAAACAAACGATAAGTACCACCATAACAATCATGAGGTGCCACAATAAGATCATCCGGACCAAGTAAAGCCGATACCATAAGGTTAAGAGCAGCTGTTCCGCAGTTTGTAACGACAGCCCCAGCACCACACTCTAAATCAGATAAGGTGGTTTCGAGTTGCGTACGAGTTGGGTTTCCTGAGCGAGCATAATCATACTTAGGAACATCACCAAACTCAGGAAAGCTATAATTGGTAGATAAGTAGATAGGAGGCACAACCGCGTTATGTTGTGAGTCAGTTTCGATGCCGGTACGGACAGCAATAGTTGCAGGTTTTCTCTCGCTCATAATTTCCCTTCCAAACTGCTAGGCAGTGGTCTGATACCAATTACCTGAATGAGATATAAAGCAGTAATTTTCTACTCTTCCATTCAAGATGACTGATATAATCTAATCCATAAGTTATATTCTTCTACTCTACCATCACAAAATGAGACGTCAATACTTCTAGACGTCTATATATCTTTGCTTATAGCCGTAAATATCGCTAGAATTAGTCTATCCTATTTTAAACAACAATAATTCAGAACGAAGGTGAGCAATGGCTGATTGGAATGGTGACTATTTAAGTCCTTATGCCGAGCATGGTAAAAAAAGTGAACAGGTAAAAAAAATTACCGTGTCAATTCCAACGAAGGTACTACAAATCCTTACCGACGAGCGTACTCGTCGCCAAGTAAGTAACCTACGTCACGCAACAAACAGTGAATTATTATGTGAAGCGTTTCTTCACGCTTACACAGGCCAACCTTTACCTACAGATGAAGACTTACGTAAAGATCGCCCTGATGATATTCCAGCAGAAGCTAAAGCATTAATGACCGCAATGGGCATTGAATTCGAAGCATTTGATGACGAGTAAGTAACTCTTTATCTCCTCCTGCTGTCTCCTCCTTCTTTTAAACAAATTAGGAGGATTACATTTCCATTTGCTTATTAAATAATCACAGTGCCCTACTTATAATTATAAAGGACTAACTGTGAAAAATAAGATCGCCAAAACAGTGATAGCACTCGCTATTACTTCTCTATTGAGCGCATGCAGCTCAACCTCAGAAACAACACAAACAACCCCTGTATATCAATGCAACCCTCAAATGATGGAAGAGAGTAATCATTTACGCATCTACCAAATCATGGTGGAAAGCTTTGTTGATGGTGATAGCAGCATTGGTCATGGCACCGGTTATGGACCAAGCCATCATAATGGTGATCTACAAGGGATTATTGATTCATTAGATTACATTCAATCACTCGGTATGAATGCTATTTGGATGACGCCTATTTTTGAATCTGCGCCAATTGAAGGCCAGGACCATTGGGCTGATAAGTTGGATGCAACCGGCTATTTCGCAACTGACTTCTTCAAAATTGATCCTCGCTTTGGCACATTGGAAAAAGCAAAAGAATTAGTAGAAGAAGCACATAAACGCGGGATCTATGTCTTATTTGATGGTGTATTTGGTCATCATAAAGAAGGACTCATTAAGCCATCACCATCAGGCTTACTACCGAGTGGCAACAATAACCCTGTTGATTACCCTGAGAGCGAGGACTTTTACTCTGAAGTCGCCGCTTATTGGATAACGGAATTAAAGATCGATGGTTGGCGATTGGATCAAGCTTATCAAGTTCCGACAGAGTCCTGGATAAACATTAGAAAAGCCGTTGATAACGCATCAAAAAACACAACATATACCAATAATAAAGGCGAGCAAGTGACCCCTCTCGGTTACATGGTGGCAGAGATATGGAATAACGAAAATCACATTACAGAGACAGGTTATGGAGAAGAAGGAAACCCTGCATTATGCTCCGCATTCGATTTTCCTTTGCGTTTTCGAGTGACTGAAACCTTTGCGGTCAATGAAAGTAACGTTGGAAACAAAGGGGGAGGATGGTTGAATGAAGGGATGAAAATGCATGAACTTTATCCTTCTCATGCAACACCAAACCTTATGTCAGGAAATCATGATGTCGTTCGCTTTGGTGATTTATTGCAGCGTGGTGATATTGCTGAACCAAGTGACACTAATTATTGGTTACGTCATAAAGCTGCCCTTTCATTTCAAGCTGCTTATACCGGTCCTATCACTCTTTATTACGGAGATGAAATTGGCGACCAAGTTGATGGTTTCTCTAATAAAGAAAATAAAGACACCTGCGCTATCAACGGATTATGTGATGACCACATTGCTCGCTCATCTGCCAAAATTGATGGCCTTACCACAACACTAACCCCATCCCAACTCAACTTAAAGAATTACGTCACTGAGTTAATGAATTTACGTATTGATAACCCCGCGTTATCTGAAGGTGTTCGAACCAATATTATCGCGAATAAAGCGGTATACGTAGATCATAAAAAAGCAGCGAATAATTCAATTTTATTTATAGTTAGTACTCAAGAACAAAACCAAACACTCTCTCTTGAGGCCAAACAGATTGGTTCAACAGGTCATTTAATCGATTTATTAACTAACCACGTATTCACACCTAATGAAGGGATATATACCATCCCGTTATCTAACTTTGAAAGTCGATTTTTAAAAATAGAAGAACCAAGTTCAGCTGGCCCTAAAGCGACAGAAAAAGAAATAGCTCTGTATGGCAGTGGTTTTATGGCTCAGTGTGATAATCCAACGATATCTGATACTAATGCCCCAATAAAAGAGACGTTATACCTCGTCGGTGATTTCTCTGATTCTCGTTGGAGTCATAAAGCACAGCGCGCTTATCAATATAAAGGAAACAACATCTATCAAGTGGTCGCAAATGAAAAACGCGGGCCTTATAAAATGCAATACGCAACTAAAGATTGGGCTTCACAGTATACAGCCGATGGTTTATCTCCGAAACTAGGGCAAAACAATACGTTGATTACCAGTGGTTACGGGCAAGATACTGCAATCTACCTTCCAGAAGATGGTAATTATGTATGGAGCTTAGAATTTACTCCTCAAGGGGAGCCTAAATCAGTGATGGTTTCGAAGTGTAAATAACGAATAGAAACTGAACTATTTCTAGCTAATGAGGTCTATCATTAGCTAGATCACATTTCTGCTTATTTCCTATTTTCTTTACTTTCCCTGTTTCTCCATTATTTCCCATTTCAAAATATCTTCCTACGTGATTTCTCTCTCATAAATAAATCTAATCCCACCTACCAAGTGTGATTTTTATCAACAGAAGACCTCCTATCTAATTCTCTCATCCCTCAGTCTACGCCCTCCCCTTTATAAAAGAAGGAGGATTTCAACCTCGTAATTTATTTTTAATCTGTCCCTCGTTCAATAACGACGACGATGTTTACTTTGCTTCCCTACACTGCCTTAGTTAAGTAAATATTTTCAAATCAAAATATCCTTTAAAAAGGAAATAGGATTTTAAGATGAAAATAAATAAATACACATTACTTGCTGCCGCTGTTTCTACAGCATTACTTTCAGGTGCTGCATTCGCTGAAACAGACCTTGCATTAGATGTTATCTCTGGTGATGAAGCTGCACCTAAAGTTGAAAAAGTTAATGGCACAGATGTATTAACAGATGGTTGGGAAGTACACGGTTACGCATCTATGAACTTCCGTATGGTAGATGGCGAAACAGTAGATACTGAATTTGGTAAACCAGATTACAAAACAGCAGGTACTCATGGAAAAAGTACTAACCAAGTTGAATTCGTAATCAAAAAACACACCGAGCACGCAAATGGTGTTTGGTCTGACTTTGTTGTACGTTCTGAATACGGCAATGGTAACTCTTACGCTTATTCATCTCCTGGTAGCCAAAAAGACAACACAACAGCACAATTTGAAATCAAAGAAACTTTTGTTGAGATTGGCGGGCTATCATATTTAGGCGAAGATACGTCTATTTGGGGTGGTCAACGTTATCTAAACCGTTCTGCAAGTGCTCTATCTGGCGAGTTCTGGAAACAATCATCAGGTGTTGGTGCTGGTATCCAAACTAAAATTGCTGGCAACACGGCAGGTTTTGCAATTGTAGCCGCAGATACCGATGGTGATATTAATAACGGTCCAGGTACAGACGGGCGACAAACACTAACATCTCATGATTTATACTATTACGGTGTTGATGTTGGCTTTGGTAGCCTAGATTTTGATTTCAAATACATCACTCAAGCTAACGTTCAAGATGATGACGGCATCGGAGCTTCTATCACATTAAACTCTAGCTACTACGGCTTAGATGGCTGGTCACAAACTGCTATCGCTTACGGTAAAGGCGCAGCTCAAAACCGTGGTGTTAACTTTGGTAGCTGGTCTGGCGGCGATGATAATGCTGAATCCATCTTCTTTACCTCTGGTGGTGTAGTAAACATTTCAGAAAACTGGCAAATGGGTTCTGAGGTAACATACTTTGCTGGGTTGGATGAATTATTTAGTGCCAAAGATCTAAAACGCTACATCATTGCAGCGCGTCCATCATACAAAGTAAATGAGAACCTGCGTCTTGAAGCTACGGGGTCTTATGCTCATGAAGAAGTTGAAGTTGGTGGAGTATGGGGTAAAAGTGCAGATGCCGCAGAAAGTGATATTGTGAACTTAGAGTTAGCCGCCGCATTTACGGTAAACGCGGACTATTTCGGTCGTCCACAAATCAAACCATACGTAAGTTATATCCTAGCTGATGATGAAGCAAGTGCTAAAGATATTGGCATTAAAGATGGTAAATCTGAAACAATTATCGGTGTTCACACTGAAATCTGGTTCTAATTACTTTAAAATTAAAGGCAGCCAAATCGGCTAATGCCGATCAGTTAGTCACTTTATTGAGTAATTATGCACTATTTATTCAATGTCTAATAGATATGGCAAAGTACCCGTTAAGAGAGTGAAAGATAGATACAACAAGGGCTCAAGAATGATTGTAATAAATTCGTCTGAAGCCCTTGTTTTTATTGATGTTCGCTTAACTGACTGGCATTAGCCAAATCGGCTGCCTTTTTGCGTTTATTTATCGAATCATGGAGAGTCTTGATGAACACCAAAAAATTATTATTTAGCTTACTTGTCGGGCTTTCTTTAACCGCATGTTCTTCAACTAAAACCATTCAAGAACCAATAGTTCCTATAGCCTCTTCAGAAGTGTGTTGCAGTGACTTTACTCAATTCCCGTGGATACAACTTAACAGCACTGAAGAGATCGATTTTCAATTAGATGCTGATTCTCCTATTGGTCATTTCTCTGATGGAAATAGTTATTTTAATGCTTTTAAATTATCTGACCGTTCAGCAAAAGTTCAATTGCGTCTATCGAGCCTAATGGTTAACGATTCAGTTGTTGCCCCTAAATTAATCGCATTAGATAACCAGTTTAATATTATCAGTACCACAAGTTTAGACCAATTTGATATAAAGCCATCAGATGCTTTTACTCGAACCCAATTTCAATTAAATTTTGACCTTGATGCAACAAAAACACCTTATTTTATTATTTACTCCTCTGAATCATATTTAAGAAAATCCATAAAAGTAAAACACCCAGCAAGGATAAGAGCTGAAGAATTAGGCGAAGCAATGCCAATGGTGACTGATCCTACTTATGTTTATAAACGATTTGGTAAATTAGAATTATCCGTTAAAACGTTATCCCTACAGTCACATAAAGTACAAAAAAAACAAACTAAACTAGCAACAGTAGTCGCTCAACCAGAAACAAAAACGTTTTACCATAATGCGATTATTGAAGCGGCAAAGAAAAATGATATCACCAAAGCTCTCGCTTTATTAGAAGAAGCAAAAGCCTTAGGAATCAAAGACGCTGAAGAAGTTTTTGTTAATGCATTAGAAAATAAAAAATAACAATAATATAAAAAACATAATATAAAAAGCCTTTAAAGATTACCTTTAATGGCTTTAGCTGTTGGTTTAAATAAATGGTATGATATTTTTTTAAAGTTAAATAACTTCTAGTTACCATGATCACAATATGTACTTATTAAATAATATTATTCTTATCTTAATTTATTAACCCTACAAATAAATATATGGAAATACTTAACTGTGAATAATATTAATAAAATATTCAAACCGTCTTATCTAGCTAAATCTATTTTAACTGTCATTACATCATCAATGCTTTTTGGTTGTAATTCCCCTTCTGGGGATATTGAAAAACCAGTTGAATCTAATAACACCGTTAAAGTCTATTTCAAATCAACATCTAGTAATTACAATAATCCAAGTTTGTATGTTTGGAATGACGATAACTGTGGTGCTTATTTGGGTGATAATCCTGATGCCAAAGATTGGGCTATAGGGATCAAACCTGACGGAGAAGATACAGAATTTGGAGTGTACTGGTCACTCAACGTAGATAAAAAACACCCCTCTCAGTGCGTGAATTTTATTCCTCGTATCGGCGAGAACAACACTAAACCTTTAAATGATTTTAATGGCAAAGTCGATTTATTCCAGACCAATACTAGCGGGGAAGTATTCACACAAGAAGGTATCTCCTCTGTTTATCCCGAATTAATTCCAACTGGTGATATTCCTGCTAACCATGCTCGTGTATACATGAATACACCAGATGCAGATGCAAATGCATTCCGACTCCATGTATGGAATGAGGGGTCATGCACCAACCTAGATACGACCAATTCAGCATGGCCAGGTATTGAACCTTCCGGTGTTAGTGATACTTATGGGGTCTATTGGGATATTCCTATTAATAGCACTGATAATTGCTTAAATATCATTCCAAATACAAAATTTGATGGCGATTACCAAAGCGCGAATCTAAAAATTGAGTTTGAAAAAACAACAGCAATAGGTAATGTCGCTTTCCTCTTCAAAGGTACCGATAAAGTCTATTATGATCCGATGGCTAATAAACCGGTTAACTCAATCGAATTATTAGGTGCTAGTGCCATTTTCGCTAGTGATAACACCCTACTAATAAACAGTAAAGATGCGACAAAGATAGAGTTATTTTATGCAAAAAATGCGGGAATGGTTTTTGATAGTAAAACAAGAAAAGTCATTGGTTCAGATAACGTTATTAGTAGTAAGACATTAAGTCGCTCTGATACGTGGAAAGGTTCAGAAGAAAAACCACATCTAGCGTCTGATTTTATCGCGTTTAATATCGATTTTTCTCAAGCAGATATTACTTTAAAAGAAGCACTAAAAGGCCAATTGATACTAGTAGCATCAAATGCTACTGGTGTAATTAAAGCAACCGAAGTTCAAACAGCAAGTGCATTAGATTCACTATATGCTAGCCAAGCAGTGAATGAAAAATTTGGTGCTCTTATTAATTCTGATGGAAGCACAACTTTCCGCTTATGGGCACCAACCTCTCAATCTGTTGTTTTAGTATCTTATGACAACAGCAAGCAAGAGAGCAGAAAGATCCCTATGATCTTTAATCAAACAACAGGTAGTTGGGTTGCTGAAAACACAGAACTTACACATGGTGATTTCTATAAATATGAAGTAACCGTTTATCACCCAGCGACAGATAAGATTGAAACGTACCAAGTAACTGATCCGTACTCATTAAGTCTTTCTACCAACTCAGAATTAAGCCAAGTTATTGATTTAAAAAATGCTGAAGTAGTGCCTGCAGGTTGGAATAACCTAACATCACCTCACTCTCAAACTAACCCAGCCGAATTTATTTTATATGAAGCTCACATCCGTGATTTCTCAGCACTAGAGCAATCAATACCAACAGATAGCAGAGGTAAATACTCAGCCTTCAGTCAAGCAGATTCAGCACCCGTAAAACATTTAAAGTCACTCTCTGATTCTGGCGTATCACACCTGCATTTATTACCAACCTTTGATATTGCAACCATCAATGAAGATAACACGCAAATAGCGAATATTGATGAATCCTTCACAAAGTTATGTGGTTTGAAACCAACCATCAAAGACGATAAAGATTTTGGCAGCTACTGTAGCGGCAATGACAGTATCGCATCTGTGTTTACTGCCATGCTAGCAAAAGACTCTCCAGAGAATGCGGTAATACAACGCTTAAATAGTTACGTAATAGACGTTGATGGTTTTAACTGGGGTTATGACCCATACCATTACACCGTGCCTGAAGGCTCTTACTCAAGTAATCCAGACGGGATGATTCGAATTAAAGAATTCCGTGAAATGGTCATGGCAATAAAAAATGACATCGGAATGAATGTAGTTATGGATATCGTTTACAACCATACTAATGAAGCCGGTGTAAGCGATAAATCGGTTTTAGATCGCATTGTTCCCTGGTATTACCAACGCTTGAATGAAATCACAGGTAGTGTTGAAAACTCAACCTGTTGTTCAAATACCGCTCCAGAAAATGCCATGATGGGTAAATTAATCTCTGATTCATTAGTTGTGTGGGCGCAAGATTATAAAATTGATGCTTTCCGTTGGGATTTAATGGGCCATCACCCTAAAACGCAAATCTTAGAGACATTAGCAGCAGTGAAAGCCGTTGATCCAAAAACTTATTTCTATGGTGAAGGTTGGAACTTTGGTGAAGTGGGTAATGATCGCCAATTTACTCAAGCAACTCAACCAAACATGTATGGCACAGGTGTTGGTACTTTTTCCGATCGCTTACGTGACTCCGTTCGTGGTGGTGGTCCATTCGACTCTGAAATGGGATTACGTGAAAACCAAGGTTTTGGTAATGGTGCATTTATCTTACCTAACGAACAAAATAAAACAAATAAAGAAACGGCACTTCACCTAGCTGATTTAACTCGTTTAGGTATGGCTGGTAACTTATCTGATTTCACTTTTGTAGACAGTAAAAACAAAAGTATCAAAGGCTCAGAGTTAGATTACAACGGCCAACCTGCAGGCTATGCAAAAGACGCATGGGAGATTCAAAACTACGTATCAAAGCACGATAACCAAACCTTATGGGATAACAACCAATATAAGATCGGTTACGACGTATCAGCAGAAATCCGAACTCGTATGCAAGCTGTTTCATTAGCAACCGCAATGCTAGGTCAAGGGGTTCCATTTACACATATGGGTAGCGAGTTATTGCGTTCTAAATCGATGCAACGTGACTCTTATGACTCTGGTGATTGGTACAACCGTGTTGATTTCACAGCACAAGACAATAACTGGGATGTTGGTTTGCCTCGTGAAGATAAAGATGGAAGTAACTGGACGGTTATTCAAGGCGTAATAAATAATTCAGCCGAAAATGCCACCCCAACACCCGCCAACATCCAAGCAATGAAAGCCTTTTATGAAGAGTTTGCATCACTACGAGCGTCTTCAGGCTTACTTACTTTAGGTCATGGTGATAAGATTATTAAACGAGTGAAATTCCACAATACAGGTAGTAATCAAACCGTTGGTGTCATTGTGATGAGCATAGATAACAGTGGTAATAACTACGATACGTCTATTGACCAAGAACGGGATGGACTCGTGGTTGTAGTTAATGCAAATCCAGCTGCTATCAATGAATTTGCCAACTTTGATGCAACAGGTTATACGCTTCATTCAATCCAAGCAGCAAACGGGGCTAAGTCCATTGCTCGCAACGATTCAAAAAGCTCAAGCGTGACGAACAATAAATTAAACACGCCAGCTTGGTCGGTTGCCGTTTTTGAAAAACGTCACAACTAATACCAAAATACGCTAACATCCCTCCAAGTAAAAAGGCTTCCCCATCAATGATGTAGGAAGCCTTTTTTATACCCTAAAGAAAAATAAAAGCGACTTACGCTTCCATGTAATTCTCAGGCATTTCAATACGTGCTACGCCTGAATCAACCGCAGCTTGTGCCACAGCTTTAGCAACACGAGGAAGTAGGCGAGGATCCATTGGTTTAGGAATGATGTAGCCTTTACCAAACTCTAACGCATCAACACCAGCTGCTTTTAATACTTCAGCTGGTACTGGTTCTTTTGTTAACTGACGAATTGCTTCAACTGCTGCTAATTTCATTTCATCATTAATCACGCTTGCACGAACATCCAAAGCACCACGGAAAATGAATGGGAAACAAAGCACATTGTTAACTTGGTTTGGATAATCCGAACGACCTGTACCCATGATTAAATCATCACGAACTTCATGAGCCAACTCTGGCTTGATTTCAGGATCAGGGTTTGAACATGCAAACACGACTGGCTTATCCGCCATTAATTTAAGCGCTTCAGGTGGTAATAGGTTTGGACCCGATACCCCTAGGAATAAATCAGCGCCTTCAATAACATCTTCCAGCGTACGTTTGTCTGTGTTATTCGCAAAACGTTGCTTATATTCATTAATATCATCACGGCGAGTGTGAATAACACCTTTACGATCTAGCATGTAGATCTTTTCACGCATCGCGCCACACTTAATAAGCATTTCCATGCACGCAACTGCTGCCGCACCTGCGCCTAAACAAACAATAATAGCTTCTTCTAACTTCTTACCTTGAAGTTCGATAGCATTCAACATGCCCGCTGCCGTTACAATTGCAGTACCGTGTTGGTCATCATGAAATACAGGAATGTCACAACGCTCAATTAAACGACGTTCGATTTCAAAACAATCAGGGGCTTTAATATCTTCTAAGTTAATACCACCAAAGGTGTCAGCAATATTAGCAACCGTATCAACGAATTCATCTATTGTGCGGTGCTTTACTTCGATATCAATAGAATCTAGGCCTGCAAAACGTTTAAAAAGTAATGACTTACCTTCCATAACTGGTTTTGATGCCAAAGGACCTAAGTTACCTAAACCAAGAATTGCGGTACCGTTAGAGATCACTGCAACCATATTACCTTTTGATGTGTATTTATAAACATCATCAGGATTCTTTGCGATTTCACGTACTGGCTCTGCAACACCGGGGCTGTATGCCAGTGCTAGATCTTCTGCGGTATCAGCAGGCTTAGTCAATGCAATTTCAATTTTACCTGGAGTCGGGTAAGCGTGATAATGGAGAGCTTGTTCGCGAAAATCTTCAGACATGGCGGTTTTCCTGAATACTAATAATTATAGGAGGACTGTTTAAAAACAGTGAATCGTAATAATAGTTGATCTAGCTCAAACTTCATAGTCCTCACTTACAGATCATACCAACAAAAATGTGGGTTTTAATGGAAGATTTTATTCCTTTATTTCAAACAAGAAAGTGACACTACTCCGAATTTTAGGCATAAAAAAAGGAGCCCTATTGGACTCCTCTTTTATCGGAAATTGGTAATTATTTCTTAGAACCAATTGCACCGAAACGTTTGTTGAAGCGATCAACACGGCCGCCAGTATCAACGATACGTTGCTTACCAGTGTAGAACGGATGACATTCGCCACATACGTCTAGGTGGATTGTGTCTTTGCCTAGCGCTGATTTGAATTCAAATTCGTTGCCGCAAGAACAAGTAGCTTTAACAGCTTTGTATTCTGGGTGGATACCTACTTTCATGGGAAAACCTTATAATTTAGGCCGTGTCGCCATCCGAATCTAAGCCGGACACCACACGTCGTGTAACAAAAATAGTAAGCATAGATAAATTACACTTACTTAAGGTCGCGTATAATAATGAATCGCGGCCGATCAATCAACTAATCTGTTACTTTTTCCACCAATTATTTTACCCCTTTGCGATATTTTTATCTAAGAGTAGACTATTCATCCTATTATTCTTGATTAATGTTGGCTATGTCCTATTCAATTGCACACGTTTCACTTCCCGTACCTCTTGACCGTACCTTTGATTACTTAATTAAAGCCGGACAACACCCAGTCATTGGGGGTCGTGTAAAAGTGCCTTTTGGTCGTCAACGCCTTATCGGAATTGTCACAAAATTAAGTAACGACTCTGAATTTGCCCGTAAGAAATTAAAAGGCCTAGATTCTGTACTAGATACAACCTCTCTATGGACGCCTCATCTTTATAAGCTTCTTAATTGGAGCAGTACGTATTACCAATATCCATTAGGGGAAACCTTAGCGAATGCCATGCCTGCATGGTTACGAAAAGGAAGAGAAGCCAGTTTTTCAGCACTAAAAGCATGGCAAATTACTGAGCTAGGAAAAAACCAAGATCTCAATAAACTCACTCGAGCACCTAAACAAGCCAAAGCCCTTAATCTTGTTCGTCATCAACAATGCAGCCACGAGCACATGCTTGAAGAAGACATTACAGCAGCAACCTTAAAAGCGGTGGTCGATAAAGGATGGATTGAAGAAATATCGCTTGCTCCAAAACCAACCTATTGGCAACGTAATGTCCAAATAACACAAGAAAAACCACAATTAAATGAAGAGCAAGCCATTGCGATTGCTACCGTTAACGCCAATCCTGAATTTGGCTGTTATCTATTAGACGGAGTGACAGGCTCAGGAAAAACAGAAGTGTACCTTCAGTTATTAGAGCCGGTTTTAAAAGCAGGACGACAAGCCCTTATACTTGTGCCAGAGATAGGCTTAACCCCACAAACGATTAACCGCTTTAAGCGTCGCTTTAATGTGCCCGTTGATATGATCCACTCCGCACTTAATGATACAGAACGCCTAAATGCATGGTTAGCCGCTCGGGATAATCACGCCGGCATTATTATTGGTACTCGTTCCGCGCTTTTTACCCCCTTTAATGATCTTGGGATTATTATTGTAGATGAAGAGCATGATGTGTCTTATAAACAACAAGACAGCATGAGATACCACGCCCGTGATTTAGCTGTCATGCGTGCAAACTTAGACAATATCCCGATTATTTTAGGTTCAGCGACTCCTGCACTAGAAACGCTGCATAATGCAAAAGTAGGTAAGTACCATCACTTAACATTAACTAAGCGTGCTGGCACCGCAATTCCTGCGCGTCATGGCGTACTAGATGTAAAAGGACTATACCTAAATAGTGGATTATCAGCTCCCCTAATAGCTCAAATGAGAAAACATTTATCTGAAGGTAATCAGGTAATGCTATTTTTGAACCGTCGAGGTTTCTCTCCTGCATTGATGTGTCATGAATGTGGTTGGATGGCTGAATGTAAGCGTTGTGATGCCTTCTATACCTTTCATCAACAAAGTAATGAAATTCGTTGTCATCATTGTGGCTCACAACAACCTATTATTCATCAATGCCAAGGGTGCGGCTCAACTCAACTCATTTCAGTTGGTGTTGGTACAGAACAGCTTGAAACCCAGCTCATGAATCTATTTCCTGAATACAAAACCGTTCGTATTGATCGAGACAGCACTCGTAGAAAGGGCAGTCTAGAGAATTATTTAGAAGCCATTAAAAACAATGAATATCAAATTCTGATTGGTACTCAAATGTTAGCTAAAGGTCACCATTTCCCTAACGTTACGCTCGTTGGTTTAATTGACGTGGATAGCTCACTGTTTAGTAGTGATTTTCGCGCACCAGAGCGCTTAGCTCAGTTATTTATTCAAGTGGCAGGACGTGCAGGCCGCGCAAGTAAACCTGGCGAAGTAATCCTACAAACTCATCACCCAGAACACTCTCTACTTCAGAGCTTATTACATCAAGGCTATGGCCACTTTGCTGAGTATGCTTTACAAGAGCGAAAATTTGCTCAATTACCGCCATATACTCACCTCTCTCTATTTAGAGCGGAAGCAAACAACAGCGATAACGTGGAACAATTCTTACGACAAGTTCGTGATATTTTAGAAAGCCATCCACAATTTCATGACGCAACCCCCGTCCTCGGACCAATACCTGCACCGTTAGCAAGACGAGCAGGAAAGTATCGTTGGCAATTACTTTTTCAAGCACCAAATAGAACCGTTATGCAATCCATGCTACGCGGAGCTAAAACAGCAATTGAATTACTACCGCTGGCAAAAAAAGTACGTTGGACTTTAGACATAGAACCACAAGACCTTACTTAAAATAAGGGTTTATTAATTAAACTTTATTCTTTAAATGAAAAACAATCGACCCTGATGTGAGTCAATTCACGATCCAGATGTAATTTTTGTTAAACGCGCCGTATTTAAATCTTTATTTTACACATAAAATATCTCTTCAAATAATTAGAGCAATCGTTTACTTTAGATTTAAAGACAGTTGGGAGAGGAATATATATGGCGACAATGAAGGACGTTGCTTTATCGGCAGGTGTATCAACAGCTACCGTATCACGAGCATTAATGACTCCAGAGAAGGTGTCATTATCCACCCGTAAACGCGTAGAAGGCGCCATCGTAGAAACTGGCTATTCTCCAACGACATTAACCCGTACATTACGTCGTAATGAATCAAAAACCATTGTAACGATTGTTCCTGATATCTGTGACCCTTACTTTAGTGATATTTTACGAGGTATTGAAGATACTGCCGTTGAAAATGGTTATGTCATTTTAGTGGGTGATAGCAGCCAACAGAAAAAGCGCGAGCAATCTTTTGTAAACCTTGTTTACACCAAACAAGTTGATGGCATGGTTTTACTCGGTTCTGATCTTCCTTTTAATGCCAGCCGCCAAGAACAAAAAAACTTACCTCCTCTGGTAATGGCTTGTGAATATGCACCAGAACTCGAACTACCAACAGTTCATATCGATAATCTAACAGCAGCATTCGAAGCAGTAAATTACCTAACCAAGTTAGGCCATAATAGGATCGCTGAATTATCTGGACCCGAAGACTCTGCATTGTGTCAATTTAGACATCAAGGTTACCAACAAGCCTTACGTCGTGCTGGCATTGCAATGAACAATTCATATGTGCATTATGGCAACTTCAATTTTGAAGCCGGAGCAACCGCAATTGCTCAATTGCTTTCACTTTCATCGCCACCTACCGCGGTCTTTTGCCATAACGACATAATGGCAATAGGAGCAATTCAAAAAGCAAAACAAATGGGATTCCGTGTTCCCCAAGATATTTCCATCATGGGTTTTGATGACATTGAATTCTCTCAGTATTGCGATCCACCACTGACGACTATTTCACAACCTCGTTATGAGATTGGTCGCCAATCTATGCTCATGCTTTTAGATTTACTAAAAGGGCATGATGTTCGTTCTGGATCTCGCTTACTTGAATCCTCGTTAGTACTTAGAGGAAGTACTGCACCACCAAAGAACCGCTAAAATAGGGCTTTAAACCAACATAAAAAGAGTCAACACACAAAAGTCATTCTTATAAGACGATGAATCTGTCTAAATAGTGACTTTTTGCGTACTTTTTTACACAAGTGCTGGTATGCATTAATACAACTGATTACCATAGCGTATTCTCTCTGTAATTCTGTATAAAGTTAAAGTACTGTGGCCAATAAAGATTATGTAAAACGTGGGCGCTCTCCTAAGAAAGCGACAAAGAAACCAGCCAAGAAAAAAGGGGATAAACAACCTATATCTAATGGTTCAACACCATGGAAAGCAGTTGCTGTTGCCGCTCTCTTAGTCGCTGTGTTTAGTTACGCCCTTTACTTTCTAAATGACTCTCCTGCACCAGAGACAAAATCAACGGTGACGGAGGTTGTTCCAATTAAAGCTAAAAAGAAATCTAACACGGAAGAGATACCTCCAATGCCTGAAGAGCAATGGAGCTATATGGATGAACTGCCAAATAAAGAAATTGAAGTTGAACAAAAAGAACTTAAAGTTTCTGAAATCCCTTATATCATGCAATGTGGCGCTTATAAAAATCGCTCACAAGCCGAAGAACGTAAAATGAACATTGCGTTCCAAGGGCTAACTTCAACGGTTAGGCATGCAGAAGGCAGCAGCTGGTTTAAAGTAGTTTTAGGTCCGTATAAATTTAAGCGTGATGCTGAAAAAGATCGCCATAAATTACAACGAGCTAAAATAGAGCCATGCGCTATCTGGAAAGATCAGTAAAGCTCAGCATAAAAAGTCGTAATAACATCACACATTTCCCAAAAGGAGCACATCAAGTGCTCCTTTTTCTATTCTACTCATCTTGAAAACCAACATCATCCCCCCCATTACAATAGTAATAATCATAAAGATTAATGTAAGAGTCTCACTAAATTACATCATCGAATAAGAGGTTTTACTCGTGACTACAATAGTTTCTGTACGCCGTGAAGGCAAAGTCGTGGTTGCTGGCGATGGCCAAGCATCTCAAGGTGATATGATCGCAAAAGGTAACGTAAAGAAAGTACGTCGCCTTTACAATGATTCCGTTCTAGTTGGCTTTGCTGGTAGCACTGCTGATGCATTCATTCTGTTTGACCTGTGTGAACGAAAATTAGAAATGCACCAAGGTAATTTAACCAAAGCTGCCGTTGAACTCGCTAAAGAATGGCGTAGCGATCGCGCTTTACGCCGTCTTGAAGCAATGTTAATTGTTGCTGATAAAACAACGTCTCTAATCATTAGCGGTACTGGTGATTTAATTAATGCCGATAATGACCTTCTTACTATAGGTTCTGGTGGCTATTTTGCTCGTTCAGCCGCAACGGCGTTACTAGAAAACACAGAATTAGATGCACGTGAAATTGCCACCAAAGCATTAACTATTGCTGGTGATATTGACGTCTACACTAACCATAATCATACCGTTGAAGAACTGAACGTTTAACGACAAATAATAAGGAATAACCATGTCTGAGATGACTCCTCGTGAAATCGTACACGAATTAGATAGCCATATTATTGGTCAAGATAAAGCAAAGCGTTCAGTTGCTATTGCCTTACGTAATCGCTGGCGTCGTATGCAACTTAACCCTGAGTTGCGTGCAGAAGTTACACCAAAAAATATTTTAATGATCGGACCAACAGGGGTTGGTAAAACTGAAATTGCACGTCGCTTAGCGAAACTAGCGAATGCACCTTTCATCAAAGTTGAAGCAACTAAATTTACTGAAGTGGGTTACGTCGGTAAAGAAGTTGATAGTATCATTCGCGACTTAACTGATGTTGCAATAAAAATGACGCATCAACAAGCGGTAGACAAAGTAAAATTCCGAGCCGAAGAACAAGCTGAAGATCGTATTCTAGACATTCTATTACCTCCTGCACGCGATGCATGGGGTAAAAATGAAGAAGGTGATAATGACTCTGGTACTCGCCAATCTTTCCGTAAAAAATTACGTGAAGGTAATCTAGACGATAAAGAAATCGAAGTCGATGTTGCTGCACCTCAAGTTGGCGTAGAAATCATGGCTCCTCCTGGTATGGAAGAGATGACAAACCAACTTCAAGGTATGTTCCAAAACCTATCTGGTGGTGACACAACTAAAAAGCGTAAGATGAAAATCAAAGACGCACTTAAAGCCCTAGCTGAAGAAGAAGGTGCTAAATTAGTTAACCCTGAAGAGCTAAAAGAACAAGCTATTTTCAATGTGGAAAATCACGGTATCGTCTTTATTGATGAGATTGATAAAATCTGTAAAGATTCCAACTCTCAATCTGGTGATGTATCTCGTGAAGGCGTGCAACGTGACCTACTTCCATTAGTAGAAGGCAGCACAGTAAGTACGAAGCATGGTATGGTAAAAACAGATCACATGTTATTTATCACTTCAGGTGCATTTCAAATGGCTAAGCCATCGGATCTTATCCCTGAATTGCAAGGTCGATTGCCTATTCGTGTTGAACTTGAAGCATTAACTGCGAACGACTTTAAACGTATCCTGACAGAACCAAATGCCTCGTTAACAGAACAATACATCGCTTTATTAGCGACAGAAAATGTTAATCTTGAGTTTACTGAAGATGGCATTACTCGTATTGCAGAATCAGCATTCCAAGTGAACGAAAGCACAGAAAACATTGGTGCACGTCGTCTACATACTGTAATGGAACGTCTAATGGAAGAGATCTCTTACGATGCATCTGAAAAAGACGGTGAAAGCCTAACTGTTGATGCAGCTTACGTTACCTCTCGCTTGGGTGATCTAGTCGCAGATGAAGATCTAAGTCGCTTTATTCTATAATGGACGACTAATACTCGTAATTATCAGTTCATTATTACGAGTTAAAAACAAAGCCTCATACATCAAAATGTGTGAGGCTTTTCTTTGCAAAGAATTATTTAAGCAATAATTTCCCAAGAATGCGTCACCTCAATGCCTTCACCTAGCATTAAACACACCGAACAATATTTCTGTAATGAATCAGCGGTGACTTGCTCAACCACCTTAGGATTGAGATTATCGCCACTCACTTCAAAGTGAATATTAATATGAGTAAACAGCTTCGGCGCAGTTTCACGACGCTCACTTGATAGCTTTGCAACACAACCAAGTACGGCTTGATTTGCGGATTTTAGACCATCAACAACATCAACAGAACTGCATCCACCAGCGGCCATTAACACTAATTCCATCGGACTTGGGGCTTTTTCTCCCCCATTACCATCCATAACAACAGAGTGACCTGATTGAGATTGACCTAAGAAAGTAAATCCATCAATCCATTTAACTTCAGCATTCATAAAAGCCTCTTTACTACATAAAAGGAAAACTCGTGATCCATTTCACTAAACTGTGCCCTTGGTCGCACTATTCATACGATCAAAGTCAAGAAATCGGTTGCGAAACAGGGTATGATTTTATCAATTATCTCAACGAACATGCAGCCTTGTTCCGATAACCATATTGTATAGGCCAAACTGATATTTGGCTCAGTTATTTTAAAATGGACATCGCCTACTTGGCAAACGCAGAGGAAGTATAAAGTATGGTTCTAGGTAAACCTCAGACAGATCCAACATTAGAGTGGTTCTTATCTCATTGTCACATTCATAAGTACCCATCAAAAAGTACTTTGATTCACGCGGGTGAAAAAGCTGAGACTCTTTACTACATCGTAAAAGGTTCTGTTGCTGTACTTATCAAAGATGAAGAAGGAAAGGAAATGATCCTTTCTTACCTTAACCAAGGTGATTTCATCGGTGAACTTGGCTTGTTTGAAGAAGGTCAAGAACGTTCAGCATGGGTTCGTGCAAAAAGCCCTTGTGAAGTAGCGGAAATTTCATTCAAGAAATTCCGTCAGCTTATTCAAGTAAACCCAGATATTCTGATGCGTCTTTCAGCTCAAATGGCAACTCGTCTACAAATCACTAGCCAAAAAGTAGGTGATTTAGCATTCCTAGACGTTACAGGCCGTATCGCTCAGACTCTATTGAATCTAGCTAAACAACCAGATGCAATGACTCACCCAGATGGCATGCAAATTAAGATCACTCGTCAAGAGATCGGTCAAATTGTAGGTTGTTCACGTGAAACTGTTGGCCGTATCTTGAAGATGCTTGAAGAGCAAAACTTGATTTCAGCACACGGTAAAACAATTGTAGTTTACGGTACTCGTTAATTTAACGCTTATCTTAAACGAATAAAAACGCAGCTCTTGAGCTGCGTTTTTTTATGCCTAAATTTTAGAATTAACTGTCTGTGCTTTCAAAAATTTTATCAGCAGATGCAGCGACAAAACCGGTATATATTTTTCCATTTGGTAAAGTGTATCGCTTAGCAAATTCATAAAAACCGCCAGGAACGATAAACTCTCCCTCGGTAAAACTGACGGTTACTTTATCCGCCATCGTTGATGACTGCTCTAAGTAAACCTCAGGAGAACCTTTCACTTCACCGCCCACTTCATTCATCGCAAAGCCTGAATCGCGTAAGTGTTGGTTCACATCAACCACCTCATCAAAAGATTCAAGTTGATTGACATAAACCGTAAAGTGATTCGCACCATAACCATGAGCCGCTAACCAAGACGCATACTCGCTCTCTTTTGCCAAGATTTGATATTCATCAAAACTTAAAAACCAAGGGCGACCCGATGAAAGAAAATCATTGGTAGCAAAATAATGCATAGGAACTTGCTCTACGAATGAATGAATAATCCTTTGAGCTTCAACAGATAACTCTTCAACCAATAACTCACTAATAAAGACTAATGGAGCATTAGGAGCTGGGTGTTCAAAATGCTGTGCTTTTAGTTTCTTCGCTTCAAAGTCATACGTCTCACACGCTTTATACCCTATTGCTAAAAATGGAGCAGCGAGAGTCTGTAATCCAACCTTAGGTAGATTAAAGGTACGTAAAGCTATATGATCATTAATTAACTCATCACCATTAGATAATAACTGATGCACCTTACCTGCCGATGGCGACAAGCGAGTGACATAGTCCTGCCATAGTGCAGAAAATAAAGAAGTAACGTTATTCATTCTGACCACCTTATAGAGTTAGACCCGGAGAAATTTGAGCTGGAATTTCACACGCATCGCCTTCCATTGATGCCATTGGGTATGCACAATAATCAGCAGCGTAATACGCACTTGGTTTCATGTTTCCTGATGCACCAGGACCACCAAATGGCGCGTCACCACTTGCTCCAGTCAATTGACGGTTACGATTTACAATACCTGCACGAATATGCTCAACAAAATATTCCCACTCACTATCATCAGTTGAAACAAGACCTGCCGATAATCCATAACGAGTATCATTAGCAAGCTCTACGGCTTCTTCTAATGTCTCGTAACGCACCACTTGTAGTAATGGTCCAAAGTATTCTTCATCCGGCAATTCAGCAACCTTAGTCGCATCAATAATACCGGGTGAAACAAAGGCATGACCTAAACTTTTGGCTTCAAGCAAAGATTCTCCACCCAAGTCTTGTAAATTCTTCTGAGCGTTTAGAATAAACTCTGCCGCTGCAACTGATATTTGCGAGCCCATAAACGGAGCGTTATCAGCAAACGGGTGGTCAACAACAATGCTTTTTGCCACCTCAACAAGGCGAACTAACAATTCATCGCCTGCTTTTCCAATAGGAACATATAAGCGACGAGCACACGTACAACGTTGACCCGCACTAATAAATGCCGATTGAATAATGGTGTAAACTGCCGCTTCTTGATCACCAAAATCTTTTGAAATAACCATCGGATTATTGCCGCCCATTTCTAGAGCCAGCATTTTTCCTGTGTCTCCTGAAAATTGGCGATGTAGGATATGTCCAGTATTCGCACTACCGGTAAATAACAGGCCATCAATACCTTTAGCGCCCGCTAACGCTTCACCTGTTGCACGAGCACCTTGTACTAGATTAATCACACCATTTGGCAAACCTGCTTTTTGCCATAATTTCATGATCACTTCACTGGTACATGGCGTCTGTTCTGAGGGTTTTAACACGACGGTGTTTCCGGCAAGCAGTGCTGGAACAATATGACCGTTAGGAAGGTGCCCTGGGAAGTTGTACGGCCCAAATACAGCCATAACACCTAAAGGTCGATGTCTAAGTACAATTTTATTTCCTGCGGCTTCACGCTCTTTATAGGGCGTTCTTTCATGATAAGCACGAATAGAAATTGCGATCTTACCAACCATCGCACCGGCTTCCGTTTTTGTTTCCCAAAATGGTTTACCGGTTTCTTTAGCAATCACTTCCGCTATCTGATCTGCATTTTGTTTTACTAACTCAGCAAAACGCTCAATGATCACTTGGCGCGCTTCAAAAGGCTGTTTTTTCCACTCAATAAAGGCACGGCGTGCCGCACTAACGGCTGACTCAACCTGTTCTTTGGTTGCGCTGTCCCCTTCCCACACCACTTCACTGTTGTACGGGCTTACTGATTGTATTGTTTCACCATTACCTGAAACCCAATCCCCTGCAATCCAATGTGTCATATCCTTTGTCCTCTATTGAGCTAATAAACGTACGTAATCATCAACATCTACTTGCAGTGCCGTTGCCGCTTCTTGTGTTAAATGAACGGTATCGGTCGCTTTATCATAAGCGGCGGTGGTTGCTGTTGCTCTGAAACTCTCAAACGATGTATTTGAAATTAAATACTGCTGCGAGCTGTTATGCTCCGTGATAATCACTTTGGCTTTGAATGAATTCCGCACCGATTCAATGCTGCGTAAATCACATTCAACCGTCGGGCCTGCATCAAAAATATCGACATAACCACGACACCGAAAGCCTTCATTTTCTAATAGCTTTAATGCAGGCTTAGTGTTGTCATGAACCTTACCGATAACTTCCTGTGCTTCTTTACTTAACAAGCTAACGTAAATAGGTAATTTAGGCATAAGATCAGCAATAAAACCTTTGTAACCAATACCTGTTAGATAATCAGCTTCGGTGAAGTCGATAGAAAAAAAGTGCTTCTGCAGCCACTTCCAAAATGGCGACTCTCCTTCTTTATCTGACACTCCACGCATCTCAGCAAAAATGGTGTCAGAAAAGCGATGAGGATGCTCAGCCATCATTAAAAAACGCGCTTTAGACATTAAACGTCCATTAAGACCTTCACGAAATTCCGGACGTAAAAATAAAGTACAAATTTCAGTACTACCAGTATAGTTACTACCAAAAGTCAGTACCTTCACGACATTATTAACATTGAGCTTACGTGAGAAATGAACGACTTTACTGATGTGATAATTATAAAAAGGTGAATCTAAACCAACCGCAGCTTCAATTCCTGTCGTACCGGTAACCTCACCAGAAACTGAATCTTCACCAACCATTAAGTAACCTTCAGTTCCAGGGACTTGAACCTCTTTTTGAAAGCTACCAATAGAGTGCTCTATTCGATTTCGTAACTGCTCTTCATTCACTGGTAGCGAAGTAAAACCATGACCAGATTCTACTGCACACTGATGAAGTGCAGGATAATCTTCCTGAGTGATAGGACGAATAACAAGCATCAATATTCCCTCCGATGCGATGTTTCATTGGCTGTGCTAAGTTCAATAAATATAACTTCAAGGCTATCTATTGGAATTAACACGGTAGAGTATTACGTTGATTTTTAGATAGATAAAAAGAGGGCAACTCAAACTCCTGAGCTGCCCAAATTCCAATTTGAATCTATTTTTCTAACGATGAAAGTGCTTTATCTAGACGTTCAAACCCTAGAGCTACGTCTTCTTTTGTAATAACAAGAGATGGAGTAAAACGAACAACATTGACACCAGCAACAAGGACCATTAAACCCTGCTCTCCAGCCGCAACAAGAACATCACGAGCGCGACCTTGCCATGCTTCGTTTAATGCCGCGCCAAGTAATAGGCCTTTACCACGGATTTCGGCAAACATATCATATTTTGTATTTAACGCTTCTAGTCCATCACGGAACCATTGCTCACGCTCTTTTACACCTGCCAATGTTTCAGGTTTTGATACCTCTTCCACAACGGCTTCAGCGATGGCACATGCTAACGGGTTACCACCATAAGTTGAGCCATGAGTACCTACTTTTAAATGCTGAGCCAATTCTGTCGTTGTTAACATTGCGCCGATAGGAAAACCACCACCCAATGATTTTGCAGTACTTAGAATATCAGGCGTAACACCTAAACCTTGGTAGGCATAAAAGTCACCAGTACGGCCATTACCTGTCTGTACTTCATCAAAAATAAGCAGCGCGTTGTATTTATCACATAGTGCTCTAACGCCTTCTACAAATTCAGACGTTGGCGAAATCAACCCACCCTCGCCTTGCAGTGGCTCCATCATAATTGCACACGTTTTTTCTGACATATGCGCTTCAAGCTCTGCAAGATTATTGTATTCAAGGTGAGAAATATCACCCGGCTTAGGACCAAAACCATCAGAATACGCCGCTTGGCCGCCAACCGTTACAGTAAAGAAAGTTCGACCATGGAAGCCTTGTTTAAATGCGATAATTTCACTTTTCTCTGCGCCGTGAACATCAACTGCCCAACGACGAGCAAGCTTTAATGCTGCTTCATTTGCTTCTGCACCTGAGTTAGCAAAAAATACTTTTTCAGCGAACGACACTTCCGTAAGCTTTTTAGCTAAACGAATAGCTGGCTCATTGGTCATTACATTACTTAAATGCCACAGTTTCTGAGATTGCTCTTGCAGTGCATTAACCATTACTGGATGGCAATGACCAAGACAGCTCACTGCAATACCACCTGCGAAATCAACGTATTCTTTACCCGCCTGATCCCACACTCGTGCACCTTGCCCTTTAACTGGAATCACTTCCATCGGGTTATAACAAGGTACCATTACATCATTAAAATCTTTACGTTCGACTTGTGAATTGGTCGTCATCACACTTTCCTTCTGCGTATGCCGTATTTCAGCATAATATTTACAAACCATTAACCTTTTCAATAGCACAAAATTCTTTTTTTGAACTAAAAAAGTTCCTTTCTCTATCGATAAATGACTGACAAGTCAGTTTATTAGAATAGTTATAATTCCAAGCTATCGCAGGCAACTAGATAAGTAAACGAATTTATAAGAATAGAAGACCTCAGCCTTATGCATAAATCATCAGATAAAAAACGCACTGAAGAGACAGAAGAAAAAGTAAGAAGGGTGAACTAGATCGCTCTAGGGAATTGAGGATATATTAATTATTTATTAATAAAATTAGCGAGGATATCGTGACCTTGCTCTGTCATTATCGATTCAGGGTGAAATTGTACCGCTTCAATCGGTAATTTTTTATGGCAAAAACCCATAATTTCATCCATATCTCCTACTTCATTTTCCGTCCATGCCGTGACTTCAAAGCAACTAGGTAAGGTCTCTGCTTTAACAACAAGAGAGTGATAACGAGTAACCGTAAGAGGATTATTCAAACCTTGAAATACACTTTGATTGGTATGAATAATTGGGGAAGTTTTTCCATGCATCACTTTTTTAGCACGTACAACATCACCACCAAATACTTGAGCAATAGCTTGATGACCTAAACACACACCAAGGATGGGTAATTTCCCTGCGAAATATTCAATAGCTTGCAAAGAAATTCCAGCTTCGTTAGGAGTACAAGGACCTGGGGAGATAACTAAGTGGGATGGATTAAGTGCTTCAATGCCTACAATGTCAATTTCATCATTACGTACGACTTTTACCTCAACACCTAATTCACAGAAATATTGATATAGATTGTAAGTAAATGAATCATAATTATCGATCATTAAAAGCATAAGAACTACTTAAGAAAATGAATAAGAAATAAAAATTGCCCGTAAGGAAACCCCCACGAGCAATCTATTTTATCAGAGCGAAAGACTATGGGCGAGTAACAAAACCTACCGCTTCAAACGCTTTTTTCAGTGTTACAGCAGCACGCTCAGACGCTTTCTCAGCACCCGCTTTCATTACTGAATCCATGTAAGCACGATCTTCGCGAATACGCTTGTATTCAGATTGGATAGGCTCAAGCATGGTAATAATTACTTCACCAACGTCTTTCTTAAATGGACCGTACATTTCAACACCTTGGTATTGAGATTCGATCTCTTCAAACGTTTTACCTGATGCTGCAGAGTACAGACCCATAAGATTTGAAATACCCGCTTTATTTTCCCAATCATGAGCAATACGTGGTGGCATTTCTGCATCTGTTTGTGCTTTATTAATCTTCTTAAGAATCGACTTCGGATCTTCTAACAACGTAATAACGTTCTTACGATTATCGTCTGATTTAGACATCTTCTTCTTCGCATCTTGCAAGCTCATTACACGCGCATTCACTTGTGGAATGTACGGTTCTGGAACCGTAAATAATGGCGCTTCAGGACAATAGAAATTGTTAAAGCGATTCGCAATATCACGCGCTAATTCTAAATGTTGCTTTTGATCACTACCTACAGGTACTTGATGTGCGCCATAAAGTAAGATATCCGCCGCCATTAATACTGGGTAACCAAATAAACCAACATTAACATCATTTGCATGACGAGCTGATTTATCTTTAAACTGAGTCATACGACTTAGTTCACCCATCTGGGTATAACAGTTAAGAAGCCAACCAAGTTGAGCATGCTCTGGTACGTGCGACTGAACAAATAGCGTGCTCTTCTTTGGATCAACACCAACCGCTAGACAAATTGCCAGTGCATCAAGAGTCGCTTCATGCAGCGCTTTAGGATCTTGACGAACCGTAATTGCATGAAGGTCTACTACACAGTACTGACAATCATAATCGTCTTGCATCTGTTGCCATTGACGTAGAGCACCCAAGTAGTTACCGATACTTAGTTCACCTGATGGTTGAACACCACTTAATACGATGGGCTTGCTCATGGTTATGATTCCTTGTTTAACTGTAAAAATTAAATGATCCACGATGGGATCATTTAATGGTTATTCTATTGTATTGATAGTCTTTATTTGTACTTATCAATGAATACTATCTTGCCACACTCATCACGGCTAATAAATGATTAAATTCATCACTCACCACATCAGGCTGACTATCTGCGATAGGCTCCCCATGGTTATAACCATAAGTTAAACCAAAGCTATGGCAACCGGCTGCTTGAGCTGCTTGAATATCATTTCTTGAATCGCCTACCATCAGCATCTCAGAAGGCGTTAATTGGTGCTTATCAAGCAACCAATTAAGTGCAAATGGATTCGGCTTTTTCTCAACAAAGGTATCGCCACCGATCACATCGACAAAAAGATGAGCAAGCTGATGTTGTTCAAGTAATTCAGGAACAAATTGCGCAGGTTTATTCGTCACTAAAGCTAAAGTGTATCCTTGCTGATAAAGCGCTTCTAGCGTCTCTTTCACATTTGGATATAAATGACTTAACTCATGACCACCATCATGGTAGTGATGATCTAAACGAGCTCGAGCTTGCTTAACCAATTCAGGATCTAAGCCTTCTTGAACCGCAACACTTTGACTTAGTGCCCGAGAAACAAGTACATCTGCACCATTACCAATCCAATGAGACGCTTGTTCTAGCGTTACTCTTGGGTAACCAACATCTTTCATCGCAAGGTCAACCGCACGAGCTAAGTCTGGAACGCTATCAAGTAGCGTCCCATCCAAATCAAAGGCGATCAGTTTGATATTTTCAAACATGGTTCTTAATTACCTTTTACTTTTTCTAGCTCTGCACGCATTTCATCAATCACTTCTTTGTAGTTTGGTTGATTGAAAATAGCAGAACCAGCAACAAACATATCCGCACCCGCTTCTGCGATTTCACGAATATTATCGACTTTTACACCGCCATCGATTTCAAGACGAATATCATAGCCTGACTCATCGATGAGTTTACGAACTGCGCGTAATTTATCTAACGTGCTAGGAATAAATGATTGACCACCAAAGCCTGGGTTCACAGACATAAGTAGAATCATGTCTACTTTATCTAGAATGTAATCAAGGCAAGTTAATGGCGTCGCAGGATTAAGAACAACACCCGCTTTACAACCGTGTTCTTTAATCAACTGAAGAGTACGATCTACATGTTCTGATGCTTCAACATGGAAAGTGATCATTGTTGCACCTGCTTTTGCAAACTCAGGAACAATACTATCAACCGGTTTCACCATTAAATGAACATCGATAGGAGCAGTAATACCATAGTCACGTAATGCTTTACAGATTGGCGCGCCAAACGTTAGGTTTGGTACGTAATGATTATCCATTACATCGAAATGAACAACATCAGCACCTGATGCTAATACTTTTTCAACGTCTTCACCAAGACGAGCGAAATCAGCTGAGAGAATAGATGGTGCGATCAAAAAGTCTTTCATGTTGAGCCTCAGGTTAATTATTTTATTATTTAGATACTGTTATAGTGATATAGCGCAATCGATTAACTCGACCGCGCAATTCTACCTGATAATTTTAAACCTGTCTTAGGCTCTGTTAACCTTTCGAGCGGATTTTTGAGGAGTGGTGTTTAATTTACTCTGTACATTTGGGTGCATAAAACAAAGCCATGAGTTCATCAACTTTATTTCGTCCAGCTCCATTTCGACTAATAGTGCGTTTTACTTTAATCGAATTTAGAGTTGCACCATGGTATAAACGACGAGTTAATATCGTGTCATGATTCGAGATTAATACTGGAATATCTCGTTCAAATGCCGCTTTCTCAGCAACATCTGCAAGAGCTGCCTGATCATCTAGCGAGAAACCATTTCCTGCATATGAGGTAAAGTTTGCTGTTGTTGATAATGGTGCATAAGGTGGATCACAATAAATAACACAACCTTTACGAGCTCGTTTAAAGGTCTCTAAATACCCTTCACACACAAATGTTGCTTTCTTTGCTTTTTCAGCAAAAAAATACATCTCTTTTTCAGGGAAATAAGGTTTTTTATATGAACCAAACGGGACATTAAAACCGCCCTTTTTGTTATAACGACATAAACCATTAAAGCCATGACGATTCATGTATAAAAAAAGCAGTGAACGACGATAAGTATCTGTACATTGATTAAATTCAATACGCAGTTCTAAATACACTTCTTTTTGATTATATTCGGGTTGAAACAACGCTCGAGCATCCTCAATAAAACGCTCTGGTTCACCTTTAAGGTGATTATAGAGATTGATTAAATCAGGATTAATATCGGCAAGAAGATAATGATCGTAATTTGTATTTAAAAATACTGAGCCCGCACCGACAAACGGTTCGATCAGTTTTCTAGCATCGGGAAGATGGCGTTGAATTTCCTCTACTAGGCTATATTTACCGCCAGCCCACTTGAGAAATGCGCGATGCTTTTTCATACGTCTTTTACGCCTTTTTACCTTAGTTCAGAAAGCGGGGGATTGTACCCTATTTTTTTACTAGGGTCTGTTTATCTTATCTCTTATTTTACTGAATCAATTTCACGGTGTACTTGTACTAAAGATTTAGCCCAAGGCCCTAATGTCTGTACTGAACTTGGTAACGTCTGTACTGCACCACGTGCCAATGAAATTGATGCATAGTCACCAAAGGTAACAATATACCAAATAGACCCATTTCGAAGCGCTTGATAAATACGTACTGATTTTTCAATTTTATATTCATCTAAGAACTCTTGAACCGCTTCTTCATTCGTTAATGCTGCTAACTGTAAGATATAATGCTTATCAGAAATAGTCTTCAACTCTTTATTTGCTAAAGTAAACGTTATTGTAGATGCCAATTCACTTTCAAGAGTAGAGCTATCTTTCGCGTTACCTTCTTTAGCAGTAGGCTTCACTTTTACCGATACTATTTGCTCTTCATTCTCTATTTTAGTTGGTTCTTTTTGTTCATTCTCAATAGATGCAGAATCACTAACCAATGAATCTACTAACTCTGAAGGTACAATAACTCGCTTACCTTTTTCTACACTTGTTTCTGCGATTACAGGTGTATCAATAACGTCCGGCGGAATAGTATGAGTATCATCTTCTGGTTCAAAGTGACTCATTGCACTGTCTATTCTCTCATCCATATCAAGCGCTAACTTTGAATCATGCTCTAACGTGGTATCCACAGAAGGAGAAACTGGCGTGGTTGATGATTGATTTAACCACCAATACCCTCCCGCTGCACCCAATAATAAAAGAGAGGCTAACGCTAAAACACCAACAGGTGAATTTGTTACAGAGCGAATAATTACTCGACGCTCGGTTTTCTTTTCGCCTAAAGCAATCAACTCAGCAGGAAAACGCTTCGTTTTCTCCACCAAGTTACGAATCCTAGCTTTCTCTTCTCTACTTGCTGCAAAACGAACCACTAGCATTTCAGAAAACGTCGCCGCTTCTTCTTGAGTTAATGGAACGATATCGATATCAACAGGCTTATTCTCTTGCCCATAAGAAACGCGAGATAACGCAGGTGTTAACTTACCCGCTTCCGAAAAGAGCAAAACATTAATCTGCCAATTAGGTGTCAATTGCGCTTTTTGAACTAAAAGCCATAATTCACTAAGTAATTCAGGAGGCAATAAATGAGCGTCATCAATCACTAAAACTAAATTACACTTTTCTCCAGCTAACATGCGCCCAATACTGTCTACTACAGTATCAAATTCATTGAATAGAGGATCTCGTACAACTTGTTTTAGGATAATACCGCGTTGTTGCTGTATTGATTGATTTGGATGGCACATAAGCAGAGCTTGATTAGCATCATCGCTCCACTTTTCGAGATAGCGCTGAGCAAGCCATGACTTTCCAGAGCCTTTAACCCCTTCAATATGTACTAAATTAGAACCAAAACGAGACACAAATTGAATGCGTGATAACACATCAATTTGGCTTTCTAATTCCAATACAGTTAAATCATGACCAATACTCATATTTTATGCCTTACATTGCTCAATTACTTCAGCAAGTACATCTTCAGAAACACCAGTGACAACTTCGGAACTGCCAATCGATGTTGGTAGAACTAAGCGTAACTTACCTGACAACACTTTCTTGTCACGCATCATGTGCTTCATAAATGCATCTACTGTCATTTCTTTTGGGGCTTTAAGAGGCAATTTCGCTTTTTCTAGTAGAGCACAAATACGCTCTACATCTTCTTGCGAAATTAACCCTTCTTTCTGAGCCGTAATCGCAGCCATTACTGTTCCTGCAGAAACTGCCTCACCGTGAAGCCAGTTACCATAACCCATTTCAGCTTCAATCGCGTGACCAAAAGTATGACCTAGGTTCAAGAGTGCACGCATTCCTGACTCTTTTTCATCTTTTGCTACAACGTCAGCCTTAATTTGGCAGCAACGTGAAATGGCATACACCAATGCATCATGATCGAGTGCATATAGCTTATCCATGTTTTCATCAAGCCAATCAAAAAAGTCACGGTCAATAATAATTCCGTACTTAATCACCTCTGCCATCCCTGCTGCGAACTCACGCTCAGGCAATGTTTTTAGGCAATTAATATCTATAATAACGGCTTTAGGTTGATAAAAAGCCCCTACCATATTCTTACCAAGCGGATGATTTATTGCGGTTTTACCACCAACAGATGAATCGACTTGAGAAAGAAGTGTTGTCGGTATTTGAATAAAATCAACACCACGTTGATAACACGCAGAAGCAAAGCCAACGACATCGCCAACCACTCCACCACCTAGAGCAACAATAGTTACATCGCGACTGTGATTTTCTTCAAGTAGGAAAGTAAGAATATTATTGAAGGTGTCTAAATTTTTATATTGCTCACCATCATCTAATTCCAGTAGTGATACTTGGCATTCAAACGTATGTAAAGTGTCGATGATTTGCTGAGCATATAGCGGAGCAACCGTTACATTACTGATAACGACAACACGTTTTTTGGCAGGTATTACAGATGAAAAATGCGCCGGGTTGCAAAACAACTCGGCGCCGATAGAGATGGGATAGCTACGTTCTGCTAAATCTACATGAATCCTTTCCATGATTCGTTCCCAGTATCTGTCTTAGTAAATAACTTGAATTAACGCTCTTCAAGCATTTGGATGATTTGATTTGCAACTACTTTTGCACTTTGATCATCAGTACGAACAACGTAATCAGACACTTCTTCATAAAGTGCATTACGCTCTTTCGCTAGTGCTTCTAGCACTTCTCGAGGTTCATCAGTTTGAAGCAACGGACGTTTTTTATCGCGTTGTGTGCGAGCTAATTGCTTCTCAATTGTAGTTTCAAGATATACAACGACACCACGAGCAGATAAACGATTACGACTCTCTTTACTAATTACAGAGCCGCCACCCGTCGCAAGTACAATGCCTTGCTCTTGAGTTAAATCGTTAATTACACCTTCTTCACGTATGCGGAAACCTTCCTCACCTTCAACGTCGAATACCCAAGCGATATCAGCGCCTGTACGTTCTTCAATTACCGTATCAGAATCAAGAAACTCCATGTGAAGTTGCTGTGCTAAGTGTCTACCAATTGTACTTTTGCCGGCGCCCATTGGGCCAACAAGGAAAATATTTCGTTTTTCAGCCATTTTTTAGAAATTATGCAAAGTTCATTAACGACATTGCCAACAGTTGTCTCTTCAATAGACATTCTCCTGTGGCACCATATTCCTCACAGATATTTCGTGATCAGACCAAAAATTATCTCAGTTTATAGCTAGTGATTGCAATAGCTAGATGAAAAGTTCAGCATAATTATTTTTTTCAAGTACTATTTTTAACGTATTTTGACCGCTTAGGTAACGCTATCTTATTACTGTATAACAACTTTTGGGGTAACGAAGATTAATAATTCTTTTTTACCTATATTTTCTGAGCTACGACGAAATAACACACCAAGCAGAGGTAAGTCACCTAATAGTGGCACTTTTTCTACACTATTTGATAGTGAATGTTGATAAATACCACCAAGAACGACAGTTTCACCATTATCAACTAATACTTGTGTACCAATACGTTGAGTATCAATAGCCACCGCTTCTCCAGTACCTGTTTTAACCACTTGTCCCGGTCTATCTTGAGTAACCGTCAAATCAAGAACCAAACGATTATCAGGTGTAATTTGTGGTGTCACCATTAAACTTAATACCGCCTTCTTAAATGAAACAGACGTTGCACCGCTAGAAGAGGCCTCTAGATACGGAATTTCGGTTCCTTGCTCTATATACGCAGGCTTCTTATTGGTTGTAATTAAGCGAGGACTTGAAATGATTTCTGCTTTAGATTCTGCTTGCAATGCAGAAAGCTCTAAATCTAATAATAAATTGGACCCCAACTTTGCAACCTGAAAAGCAATACTAGAAGCTGCAGGGTTTGCCAACCCTAAGTTTACATTTAAAAAATCATCCACAGGAAGTCCACCACCACTTGTACCTGAACCACCATCATACAAACCAACGGCAGCTAAATTACTTTCAATGGAGCCTCCCACAGTAGTGCTTCCATTGGTATTCGTAATCCCCCAACGAACCCCTAGTTCATCAAGGTTACCTTCATTAACAGTAACAATTCGAGCTTCAATTTGTACTTGTTTAATCGGAACATCAAGCGTATCAATAATATCTTTAATGACGATTATATTTTCAGGAAGATCACGCAGCAGCAATGAGTTTGTTCGTTCATCTACCGTAATGCTACCTCGGCTTGAGAGCATGGTAATCTCTCCTTCACCAACTAATAACTCAGCAATATCTGATGCTTTAGCGTATTTAATTGAAAGGATCTCAGAAGAGAGAGCACCCAGCTCTGATGCCATTTGAGCTTGCTCTAAAACTTGTTGCTCTTGTGCATCCAACTCTGATTTAGGTGCAATTAACACAACATTGCCTTCCACTCGCTTATCTAACCCTTTGACCTGCAAGATAATGTCTAAGACTTGCTGCCAGGGAACGCCATCTAAACGCAATGTTAAATTGCCTTGAACGGTATCAGCAACAACTAAGTTAAAATCATTATAATCAGCAATAAGCTGCAATACATGTCGGACAGGAATGTCTTGGAAGTTAATCGAAATAGGCTTGCTATCGTCATTCTCATTGCTGATTTTAGCGTTTTTATCTCTTTCTGGTTGAGATGAAATAACCACTTGTAGTGAACGATCTTTCAAAAAATAATCGTATTGATAATCTCCCTTAATATCCACCGAGAGAATAGTACTATTCGGCTCTCTAAACGTTTCAATTCTAGAGACTAACGTTGCAAAATCTTCAACATCTAAAATAACTAATTTATCATCGCTGACTTTTGTATCATGCAATTCAATGATTAATTTATCTGCCTCTTTTTTTAAATCAACCGTAGCAGCAGCGGAAGCGAGATCAACCGTGATCACTCCTTCTTTTTTCTGGCTCAATTGAAAATTCACACTCATCAGTTCATTTAAAGTCACTTCTTCAGCAGAAACGGTTAAATGAGTAGAAAAAAGCACAATAAGCGCACATAGTCGAAGACCGAATTGCTTGATGATTTTCTTGCGTCCTAGCAACATGAGATTTTTCCAATCCTTTTCAAAATTAATGTTTCAACGCCAATTTTACGTATCTTTTTTGCCAGCAACCCATACCATCAGGCAAGGTCTCTTTTAGTGTGATTTGCCTTGATTTAATATCGACAACCTGCCCATTGTTACTTCCCATATATTGCCCTTTACGCACCTTTACAACGCTTCCTTTTGGCGTTTGCACTAATGCAGTAATGTCTGAATCAGCCCCCATGATACCTTTTAACCGTAACCGATTAAGTGAATAGCGCTCTAACGCTCCTATCTTCTTCCGATATTTTGGCTGCCAACAAGTTTTTTTCTTTACTGACTGAGTCGCAATTTCCGGTTGCTTAGGCAACACAAAAGGAGAACGGCCATCCACTTGAGAATATGCTTCAACTTCAAAAGGAAGAACTCGAGAGAGTTTATCTACATCACTTTCTCCTTGTTGCTTTGCTTCAGCATAGAAAGTATCCAGAGGATCTTTGTTTGCCTTACACCCAACCATCACTAAAGCACCAATAACCAATATTAAAAATCGACTACTCATGTTTCCCCCTAAACTGGTAGGTATAAGCCATGACACGAAAGTGTAAGGTACTGCTCTCTCTACTCACTCGTTGAATATCTATATTTTCCAAGCTAACAATACGAGGCAGATCAGCAATCGCTTCTGAAAACGAACCGATATCATGGTATTGGCCCGTTAATTCAATATTTAGCGGTAACTTATAAAGAAATTCCTGATTCTGTTTTTCCCCCCAATCGATTCGGGTGAAGGTTAATTTATTTTGAATACCAACCTGATTAATGCCAGAAAGCATACTTGCTAATTCTTTTTGCGCAGGTAATTGCTGGGCTAAAAACTCATAACGTAAATTGAGTTCATTCAACTGATTTTCCATTTCTGGCATCGCTGCAACTTGGTTGTATTTATACTTCACCGTCGTTTTTAAGCTAATTTCATCTCTCTTTAATTGCTCAGTGTCTTCCATTATTGGTTGCAACCAAAACCAATATCCTGCTGCTTGTACAAAAACACAAAGTAATAAAATCATTAACAGTTGTGGTATCAATGGCCATTCTGTTATTTCATCGAGATCTAACTCTCGCCAATCTGTCATGATTTTTTCTCCTTCGTCGAAGGCAGAAGTCTAAATGACACATCAAAGCTACTAACATCATGACCAAATATCTTTTGTCCTGAAACGATAGAGTGCATCTCTACAGATGAAATAAGTGGTGAGTTCTCTAACTTATCGAGCATGGTGGCAAGGCGAGCATTACTGTCACTAAAACCTTTAATCTCAACTTGTTTCTTATGCAGACGCACTTTATTTAAGTAAATACCTTCCATGATCATATCTGGTAATACATTTAATAATTGTGTAGTGGTATTTCTATTCTGTTGCAGGTCTTCAACAACGTCCAAACGAGTTAAAATAGAATCATGCTGTTTTCCTATTTCGTTCAACTCTTTTAACTCATTGTTTAACCATCCTATATGGCTCTCTAAAGAATGGTTCCGCTCTACTTGTAATGCGCTTTGCTTCTCTAAATACTGTGCAATCCCCCATTGAACAACCACGGAGGCTATAACACCAAAACACAACATTAATATAAATCGACGTTGGTACTTCGCTCTTTCTTCTTCTCTCCAAGGCAATAAATTTATTTGGTAAGCCATTCAACACCTCTTAAAGCAAGACCTAAAGCAGATGCATATTGATTCGCTTGCGCACTAACAGGCATCACTTCTTGGCTCGATATTTTAAATAAAGAAGCAAGATTCAAATCCAAAACAGGTAATGACAATTCATAACTTAATGAATCAGATAGCCCAGGCAGAAGTGAGCCGCCTCCAGTAATCCAAATGCCTTCTATTTTGTGATTATGAATTGAAGAATATAACGTTACTTGACGACGGATATGATCTGATAATTGTGCGATAAATTGAGAATCAGAACCAAAATCAATGACTAATGACGGCTCACTTTTTTTTTCTTGATCCTGCTGTAACGCCCCAAAGACAATATGCTTTGTGTATGAGTTTTGATTTGGAGATGTCACGCAAAAAATAGTTTGTTGATGACCTATATCGACTAGCATCCAATTTTTTTTATCAGGAAATGTTGTTGTACTTCTCTGCCATAAAATAGATAACGCATGTGAGTGAACATCAGCCAATACAGGTGATAACCCTGCTGATTTAAAACACTCTTGTCGTGATTGAACAAGCTCTTTACGTGCAGCAAAAACTTGATAGGTTGTCGTTTTTAAACTACCCACCCCTCGCTGCTTTACTGCAACAAAATCAATATTCAGATCATCAACCAAAAACGAAGATTGCTGTTCAAAAGTATGAGAAATAGAAAACTCAGTTTCTTTGGCATCCAATCCACTATCAACTTGAATAACCTTAGTAATGATACTGCTATCGGGAATGGAAAATGCCACACGTTTTTGACTAAATTTTAGCTTTTTCTTTAAACGAGATAAGTACGGCTTTATTTTTTCAAGATGTAATGTGTTGGCATCTAAAAAGACAGCATCTGATAATAAGATTTCAATACAGCCAACTAACTCTAATTGACCTTTTTTTAACCTTACAGATACTGCTTTAATGCTATGATGCCCTATATCTAACCCCGTGACGGTGGGATAAATCATCTTGATTTAACTCCAAGTAATAAATAAATATCTCAAAATTAAGCGTTTATTTGCGTTATTTTTTGTTGTGTTATATTTATACTACTAAGTTATGGGTTGGAAACGACAATATAGATTAAAGTAAACGGGAAATATCAGGTGAAGTTCATAAAGGCACTGCTTATAGTTACATTGGTTTGCATTATTCTTGGGGTCACAACAATTTTTGGTTTTTACCAATATGTGAAGCCAGAATTACCAGATGTCGCTACATTGAAAGATGTTCAACTACAAACGCCAATGCAGGTATATAGCCGCGATGGAAAACTAATCGCTCAATTCGGTGAGAAACGTCGTATTCCTTTAAAATTGGAAGAGATGCCACCTCATTTGCTTGAGGCAATCATTGCGACCGAAGACAGTCGTTTTTATAGCCACTACGGGTTTGATCCTATCGGCATCACACGTGCTGCTTTTGCTGTCTTAGCATCAGGTTCTGCAAAGCAAGGTGCGAGTACCATTACTCAACAACTTGCACGTAACTTCTTCTTATCTAATGAGAAGAAAATTATGCGTAAGATTAAAGAAATCTTTATTGCCGTTCATATAGAGCAGTTACTGACCAAACAAGAGATTCTCGAACTTTACTTAAATAAGATATATTTAGGTTATCGCTCTTATGGTGTGGGCGCAGCAGCTCATGTTTACTTTGGTAAAGAAGTGAGTCAATTAACCCTTGGTGAAGTCGCTATTATTGCTGGTTTACCAAAAGCACCTTCAACTATGAACCCTATTTATTCAGTTGACCGTGCAACTACTCGTCGAAACGTAGTGTTATCTCGTATGCTTGATGAAGGTTACATCACAAAACAAGAATTTGATGACGCAAGAGCTGAAAAGGTTATATCTCAATATCACGGTGCAGAAATAGAGCTACAGGCACCTTATATTGCTGAAATTGCTCGTGCATGGATGGTAAATAAATACGGCGAAGAAGCTGCATATACTTCAGGTATGAGTATTTACACAACCGTTGACTCTAAAATGCAAGCGGCAGCAAATAAAGCATCGATTGATAACCTACTTGCTTATGACGAACGTCATGGATTCCGTGGTGCTGTTAAAACTGTATGGGAGCCAAAAGCAACTCCGCTTGACGAAGGTGCGATTACTAAACACCTAAGAAATGAACCTTCTTACGGGGAGCTAATACCCGCCGTTGTCACTAAAGTTTCAGGAAAAACAGTCACTGTTGATATTAAAAACAACGGTATAGCTACGATTCCATGGGATGGTTTAAAATGGGCTCGTCGCTTTAAAACAGATAAACGCCAAGGCCCTGCACCTCGCCGAGCATCTGACATTCTTTCAGTTGGTGAACAAATTTACGTTCGTCCATTAAGCGAAGAAACCAAAGATGACATTACGACAATCACTTGGAAATTAAGCCAAGTTCCAGCTGCCAATACGGCATTTGTTGCAATGGACCCAAATGATGGTGCAATTACATCATTAATTGGTGGTTTCAACTTTGTTCACAACAAATTTAACCGTGCAACCCAAGCTGTACGTCAGGTAGGTTCAAGTATTAAACCATTCATTTATTCTGCTGCGTTATACCACGGTAAAACACTAGCAAGCTTAATTAATGACGCACCAATTAATACATGGGATGCTAGTCAAGGTACGGCATGGAGACCAAAAAACTCGCCACCGACTTATGTTGGCCCAGCTCGTTTACGTATTGGTTTAGCCCAATCTAAAAACGTAATGGCAGTCCGAGTTTTACGTGAAGTAGGATTAGATGAAACCATCGATTATCTTACTCGCTTTGGTTTTAAAAAAGACGAGCTTCCTCACTCTGAAACCATTGCGCTTGGTGCTGGTAGCTTAACTCCTGTGCAGATGGCACAAGGGTTCTCTGTATTTGCCAATAACGGTTATTACGTTGAGCCTTACTATATCGACCACATTAATAGCCCATTTGGTGATGAAGTTTACAAAGCAACACCAAAGACTATTTGTCAAAGTGATTGCTCTAACCAAAATGATGAAGACTCTCCTTACGCTAAAAAAGTTATTTCAGCACAAAATGCCTTTTTAGTTAAACAGATGATGTATAGCAACATCTGGGGTGGTGGCATATGGAGTAAAGGAACTGGCTGGAATGGCACAGGTTGGCGTGCTCAAGTGTTAAAACGTCGCGATATCGGTGGTAAAACAGGAACAACTAATGACTCTGTTGATGCATGGTATAACGGTTATGGCCCTAATGTTGTTGCAACCGCTTGGGTTGGTTTCGATAATCCATCACATCACTTAGGTTATACAACTAAGAACGACAACATGACTAAAGAAGAAATGGCCTTTGGTGGTGAAGCGGGAGGTAAGACCGCTATCTACTCTTGGGTTAACTTTATGAAGGTTGCTCTTGATGGTGTCCCACAAACAGAAACTCGCCTTCCTGCTAATATCATCAAAGTAAAAATAGACCGTGAAACCGGTTTGTTAAGTAATAAAAATGATGAAACTAGCATGTGGGAATATTTTGCTGGTGGTACCGAACCAACTGAATACGTCAAAAAAGACTTCCAAGATACTATCTATTCATCAGGTGATGGTGAAGAGGACGAAAGCCTGTTCTAAATCAGTAATCTTGTAAATAAAAAGGGACGCTTAATTTGCGTCCCTTTTTATTTCATGTTGTGACTAAAAATCTAGCTAATAACATCTGTCATTTTAGTTTCTATCTCTTTTGCTAAAGCCTCATAGCGCACTTTTAATGGAGAGCCGGGACGATAAGCTAATACGATTTGACGATGTGGCACAGGCGCTTGTGCAGGCAAATAACAAACCCCATCTCGTTCTTTTTCTTTAGGTACTGACAAGTAAGGCATTAAGGTTATACCTCCTCCCGCAGCAACCATGTTTCTCAATGTTTCTAGACTGGTTGCTTTAAAATGGTCATCATCTTTTGCTCCTGCTGCAAAGCAAAAACCAAGCGCTTGATCTCGCAAACAATGACCATCGCCTAACATTAATACTGATTCACCATTAAGGCGAGACATGTCTATTGACTCTTCTTCTGCCCATTTATGATCTTTTGGAACCGCAAGTACCATGGGTTCATCATAAACAGGAACTTCAATAAAAGAACTCGTCTCATCAACTGATGCCAGAATCATACAATCAATTTTGCCTTCTTCTAACATTTTAACCAATTGATGAGTCTGCGCTTCATGAAGGTATAAATTTAAATCAGGAAATTGAGCCTTCAATGTAGGCACTATCCATGGCAGCACATAAGGGCCTACTGTTGGTATAAAACCAAGATGTAATGGCCCTGTCATTTCCTTTCCTTGTTGATTAGCCAATTCAGAAAATAACTTAACTTCAATCAAAATTCGTTTTGCTTGCTCAACTAACTGCAAGCCTGCTTCAGTAAATAAGACCTTACGACTAGTACGTTCCAATAAGGTTAATCCAACCTCTTCTTCTAACTTCTTGATTTGCCCACTTAAGGTCGGTTGACTAACAAAACAGGACTCTGCTGCCTTACGAAAGTGCTTATGCTCAGCAAGTGCGACCAAGTACTCAAAATCTCGGATATTCATGTATTACACTCCTGAAAGCTTTAAATCTCACTATGATAAGTATTTTAATAGTTTTTAACGATTGAAACGATAACACCAAACGATTAGAACTATCAAGTTAGCTTTTGCATAATAGCTACATCAACCGGGAAGACCCCGAAAAGAAATTCAAAATTACTCAAAATTAAAGGACATCATTATGTTTACATCTAAAGAAGGTCAATCAGTTCCTCAAGTTACTTTTCCAACACGTAAAGGTGATGCTTGGGTTAACGTAACAACAGAAGAACTATTTAAAGACAAAACAGTTATCGTATTCAGCCTTCCAGGTGCATTTACTCCAACCTGTTCTTCAAGCCACCTACCTCGTTACAACGAGCTTTATTCTGTATTTAAAGACAACGGCGTTGATGAAATTGTTTGTGTCTCTGTAAACGATACGTTTGTAATGAACGCATGGAAAGCAGATCAAGAAGCAGAAAACATTACTTTCATTCCAGATGGTAACGGTGACTTCACTGATGGCATGGGCATGCTAGTAGAGAAAAATGACATTGGTTTTGGTAAGCGCTCATGGCGTTACAGCATGCTAGTTAAAAACGGCGTAGTTGAAAAAATGTTCATCGAAGAGAATGTACCGGGTGACCCGTTCAAAGTTTCTGATGCTGATACTATACTGAACTACCTAGCACCTGAACACAAAGAGCAAGAGTCAATCACAGTATTCACTAAACCAGGCTGCCCTTTCTGTATGAAAGCGAAACAGAACCTAATCGATAAAGGTCTAAACTACGAAGAAGTGGTACTAGGTAAAGATGCAACAACTGTAAGTTTACGTGCAATCTCTGGTCGTACTACAGTTCCTCAAGTATTCATCGGCGGTAAACACATCGGTGGCAGCGAAGAACTAGAAGATTTCCTAGCTTAATATCGAACTCGATAGTTAATAAAAAATAGCCCACTACGCTGTGGGCTATCATTTCAAGACTCTTCTTCTAAAATAAATCTACGTGAGATATTAATTATGAAACAAGTCAATGTTGATGTAGCTGTTATCGGTGGTGGTACAGCAGGTTTAGGCTCTTACCGTGCAGCAAAAGCACATACTGACAGTGTTGTCATGATTGAAGGCGGCCCTTACGGTACCACTTGTGCTCGCGTTGGTTGCATGCCATCTAAGCTATTAATTGCTGCAGCAGAAAGCGTTCACCAAATTGAAAAAGCACCTAAATTTGGTATCCACCCTCAAGGTGAAATCGTAATTAATGGCCGTGAAGTAATGGAGCGCGTTAAGTTTGAGCGTGACCGTTTTGTTGGGTTTGTTTTAGAAGGCGTTGATGAAATTCCTGCTGAAGATAAAATCTCTGGCTACGCTAAATTTTTAGATGATAATACGCTACAAATAGACGATCACACTATCGTAACGGCTAAACGCATTGTAATAGCAACAGGCTCTCGTCCTGCTTATCCTGCAGTATGGAATGAATTAGGTGACCGTCTGATCATTAATGACGATGTATTTAACTGGGATGATTTACCAAAATCAGTGGCGGTATTTGGCCCTGGCGTTATTGGTCTTGAACTTGGTCAATCACTTCATCGCTTAGGTGTTGAAACCAAATTGTTTGGTTTAGGTGGTCAAGTAGGCCCAGTAACAGACCCTGAAGTAATGGCGTATGCTAATAAAGCCTTCAACGAAGAATTCTATCTTGATGCTGATGTAAAAGTAGAAAGCATGAAGCGTATCACCACTGAATCTGGTGAAGATCGTGTTGAGATTATATTCATCAATAAACAAGGTGAACTAGAAACTAATCTTGTTGAATATGTATTAGCAGCAACAGGTCGTCGCCCAAATACCGATAAATTAGGTCTAGAGAATACCTCTCTTGAACTGGATGCTCGCGGTGTACCAACGGCTGATCACTACACATTACAAACATCACAACCAACCATTTTCATTGCTGGTGATGCAAGTAACCAATTGCCACTATTACACGAAGCCGCAGACCAAGCCCGTATTGCTGGTGATAATGCAGGTCGCTTCCCTGAAATCCGAGCAGGCCTTCGTCGCTCAAAAATCTCAGCAGTATTCTCTGATCCGCAAATTGCAATGGTTGGCGAAACGTATAAAGAAATTACAACACGCCTAGGTACTTGTGGCTGTTTCGCAACGGGTGAAGTGTCTTTTGAAAATCAAGGTCGCTCACGAGTCATGCTACGTAACAAAGGGATACTTCATGTATACGGAGAACAAGGAACAGGCCGATTCTTAGGTGCTGAAATGATGGGACCAAATGCCGAGCATTTAGCACACCTATTAGCTTGGGCACATCAAAATAAGATGACGATATCAGACATGTTAGATATGCCTTTCTACCATCCAGTTATTGAAGAAGGCGTTCGTACTGCCCTTCGTGATTTAAATGCGAAATTACATTTAGGTCCTGAAATGATTAAACACTGTATGGATTGTGGCCCTGGCTGCTAATTTGTATAACGAACAAAAGTAATAAAATAAAAGTCGATGTGAAAACATCGACTTTTTTATTTCTATCTCACGATTCACTCGTTAAAATAACCGTACTAACCAATTACTTTTAAGTGAACCGCTATGGCTTGCCAATCTTGCCGAACTGATATTTTCAAACAAAAATTAGGTCGCTGTCAGCGTTGCATGAAACAACTCACGTTCTTATCTATAGGAGGATGGTTAACTTGGTTAGAGTTTTTTCAAGCCACTCCTTACCAAATAGAGGCAATAGCCACCTTCATGGTTAGCTTGGCATTTACAGGCTTACTTACTCTGCATCTATTGATGATGAGTTATTATCGCTTCGTAAAACCTTCAAAAAAGAATACGACGTATAAAAAATAAAACCCCAATATCAATCAAGATATTGGGGTCTCTTAGAATCTTTCTAAGAAAAAGCAGTATAAATAAGACTAGTACTTAATCAAAAAGTTCACCACTTTTTCTTTTTATTTCGGATGATTAGCTAACTGCATGCACCGCATAATCATTTTAACTTAAGCTACACTCGCTTTGATAATTACTTGTTCTTGCAGATTTACCTCTAATGCCACTTCATCACACGCATGCTGACGAGGGCATTGATCACAATCTTTCAATACTTTCTCGGGTAACAACGAACGAGAGGTTGGAATAAAGTCTTGTTTCATAAAAAACTCGGGAACACGAGTCAGTACAAACACTTTTTTAATCGCCATCTCTCGTGCTTTTTCTACCAAGTGTTGAACGATCGCTTTTCCTTGACCTTGGCTCTGCCAACCCGCCTCTACACCTAAAGAACGAATTTCAGCTAAACCAGAGTCATACACATACAAGGAAGCACAGCCAGTCACTTCTCCATGATGCTCTGACACGGCAAACGAACCAATATCTCGCACTAACTCATTACGATTACGAGGTAAGTTCTCACCAAGTCCCGCCCAATATGCAACCATGCCTTCTAGCGCATCTAAATCAGTTAAACGTGCAGGACGAACTTTAACTCCTGTTGAATCACGCTCTTGCAAACGCTTACCTGCTTGTTCAACAGCGTGAGCCACTTGCTCAGGAGCAACGCCACCGAGTGCACAACGTTTAGCTAAACAAGATTCAATCGTTAAGATTGCATACACATCATCTTCAATAACATCAGAAAATGCTTTTAATTCCGCAATTGAAAGCTCCTCTAAAGCACAGCCCTTTTCAATCGCCCCTACGACCGCAACCCCCACAATATGGTGTGCTTCACGGAATGGAATACCTTTGGCTACTAAATAATCGGCCAACTCTGTCGAGTTTGCGTAACCTTGTTTTGCCGCTTCAAGTGTACGCTCACTGTTAATTTTAATGTCTTCAAAACAAAGTGCAGCCATCTCAATACAATCAGACCAACTGTCTAACGCATCAAATAGACCTTCTTTATCTTCTTGCATATCTTTGTTATACGCCAATGGCAATGCTTTTACCGTCATCATCATGCCAGCTAATGCACCATATACACGGCCACATTTACCACGAATAAGCTCTAATGCGTCTGGGTTTTTCTTCTGGGGCATGAGTGATGAACCAGAAGTCACCGTATCTGCCAACTCGATAAAATTCGATTCGCCAGAGTTATAAAAAATCATATCTTCAGCAAGACGAGATAGGTGAACCATAGAAATAGACGCTATCGACATTAGCTCCATCACATGATCACGGTCCGATACTGAATCTAAGCTGTTACGAGTCGCACGTTGAAAACCTAGATTACGCGCCAATTTCTCACGATCCATAGGATAAGCGGTCCCCGCAAGAGCACCAGAACCTAACGGACAAGTATCTAAACGCTTAATAGCATCTTCAAGACGAGAATAGTCACGCTCTATCATCTCAACATACGCTAAACACCAATGCGCAAATGTCACTGGCTGAGCACGCTGAAGATGCGTATAACCAGGAAGTACCGTTGCTTGATGCTCACTAGCGACATTAACCAATTGATTAAGAAGTAAATCAAGCGTACGAAGAAGTTGATGTCCTTGTTGACGGCACCATAACTTTAAATCCGTCGCCACTTGGTCATTACGAGAACGACCAGTGTGTAATTTTTTACCTAAATCACCCACTTTGCCAATAAGCTGAGTTTCAACCCAACTATGAATATCTTCAGCATCAGAAAGTAATATTTGCTCAGGATCTTCCATCACTTCTAGCTTTAATTCATTCAATGCTAATTCAAGTTTTTGTTGCTCAAACTCTGAAATAACATTAACTGAAAGCAGTGATTTAGACCACGCAATAGAACCGACAATATCTTGTTCCGCAAGGCGATAATCGATACGAAGTGAATCGTTAAACTGTTTAAATCTTGTGTCTGCTGCCTGACTAAAACGTCCGCCCCATAATGCCATGGTGTATCTCCTAAATGGACAGTGCTCACTGCTTTTTACAAATATTAAGTCTGATTTAATTCAGTATTTTTCTTGATGGTTTAAACTTACGGCAATTCCAGATAAAAATAAAGAATTAAATTCATTATTTTTACATATTTATTCATTCAAAGCCTATTAACTCTATTGCTAATCATCAGGATAAAAAAAATCGAAGTTCATTTAATTATTAAATGAACTTCGATTAGTGTAAATCAAATTGTTTAACAGTTGTTATTAATTATATGCTAGCCACTGATGCCTGTTAGTCATTCACTTGAGTCTACTTACTATTTAGTGCACGAATACGGCTTGATAGTGAATAAAGACGAATGAAACCTTCAGCGTGACTTTGGTCATATACTTCGTCTGCACCAAAAGTAGCAAACTCTTCTGAATATAAGCTATTATCTGAACGCTTCTGAGTTACTGTTGCTTGTCCTTTATACAGCTTAATAACGACTTCACCGTTTACATCTTGAGCTAGCTCTTCTGTTGCCGCTAAGATTGATTTACATAAAGGAGTAAACCAACGACCGTCATACACAAGGTGAGAAGCTTTAATCCCTAACTCCTCACGGAACTCAAACGAGGCTTTATCTAGCACTAATTGCTCAACTGCACGTAGCGCTTCATTAATAATGGTGCCCCCTGGGGTTTCATAACAACCACGAGATTTCATACCCACTAAACGGTTTTCTACGATGTCAATACGACCAACGCCATGTTTAATACCTTTCTCATTAAGATAAACAACCACTTCATAAGGTGTCATTGCTTTACCATCAACAGCAACAACTGCGCCTTTTTCAACTTTTATTGATACTGTTTCTGATTCATTTGGCGCTTGCTCTGGATCAACTGTCCATGCCCAACAATCGTCATTTGGCGCATTCCATGTATCTTCTAGAACACCACCTTCTGTTGAAATGTGCCATGCATTCGCATCACGAGAATAGATCTTAGTAAGCGACGCGGAACAAGGGATATTACGCTCAGCAAGATAATCAAGACACTCTTCACGGCTCACTAAATCCCACTCACGCCATGGTGCAATTACGTGTAGATCTGGTGCTAACGCTGCGAATGCACCTTCAAAACGGATTTGGTCATTACCTTTACCGGTACAGCCATGACAAAGTGCATCAGCACCAACATTACGCGCTACTTCAACTTGTGCTTTAGCAATAATAGGACGAGCCATTGATGTACCAAGCAGGTATTTCCCTTCATAAAGTGCGCCTGTTTTAAGCGTAGGAAAAATGTAGTCTGAAACCATTTCTTCTTTTAGATCAGCGATATAACATTCGGTAGCACCTGATGCGATGGCTTTTGCTTCAATGCCTTCTAGCTCTTCAGCACCTTGACCAACATCAGCGACAAATGCGATAACTTCACAGTGGTAGTTTTCTTTTAACCACGGGATGATCACAGAGGTATCTAGGCCACCTGAGTATGCAACAACAACCTTGTTTACTTTTATTTTCTTGCTCATTCTATTCTCCTTGCTCCGCATACTCGCGGCGACTGTATTCTAAAAACTAAAAATTGAAACTCATTGCCTACTTAGGCTGAAACTGTGTGCCGATACTGTTACCAATAAACAACTCAGCTAATTTTTCTGGTGAGCGCCATGATGCTACCTCTATCGCTCGACCTAATTCTTGTGCCGCTTCTAATGCCGCTTTTACCTTGACAATCATGCCATCCGTAATCACTTCTTGTTGAATTAATGCTTCTGCTTGCTCTGAATCTAAACTGGTGATCAATTGCTTCTTGCTATCCAATACACCAGCGACATCTGACAATAAAACGAGATCAGCATCTAATGCCGTTGCCACAGCCACTGCTGCTTGGTCTGCATTAACGTTCATTAATTCACCTCCAGCAGTAATACCAATAGAACTAATGATCGGAGTTACCTTTGTTGCTAGTACTGCATTTAATATTGTTGCATCACCTACCGTTGCCAAGCCAACATTACCTAGTTCAGGATTAAGCTGTGTGATTTTACATAAACCGCCATCAGCCAAACTTAATCCCATCGCATTCACTCCACTTTTCATTGCTTGGCCTTGTAGCATTTTATTTGCCGTTCCAGCCAGAGCACCTGCGATATAGCCAATTTGGTCTTTTGGTGTCACACGCAAACCTTCTTTTTTAATAGTTTCAAGTTGAAGTTTAGCCATCAATTCATCCACTAAATAACCACCACCATGGACAATGACTAAAGCTCTGTTTGCTTGCTGTTGATAATTTGAAACCGTTTTAAATAATTGTGTTAACGTTTCGGTCGATGATAATACTTCACCACCTAACTTAATCACCAATGGACGCTGGTTCATACTAAACTCCATACTCTATATCAAAGAAGTTAACATTGGGAAACGAAAACGAATATTAATGCATTGCATTGCTTGGCTTGACGCACCTTTTAATAAGTTATCAATCGCAGAAACAACAATCAGATGTTCGCCTTGTACTTTCCAGCCTATATCGCAGAAAGGTGTTTTCTCAACCGATTGTAATTTCGGTATTTCATTCCCCAGTAAACGAACTACAGGTGTATGCGTGTAGGCATCATCAAACGCCTTTTTAATCAGCTCTTCTGTAACACCCTTCTCTAACTTCGTTGTAATCGTCGCTAAAATTCCACGCTTAAAATTACCAAGATGAGGCGTAAAGATAACATCACAGCCTAAATGCGCTGCAATTTCAGGTTGATGACGATGGTTAAATACGCCATAGGGTTGAAGGCTAACTTCACAGAAACTGCTTGTTAAACTCGCTTTACGCCCAGCGCCAGTTACTCCACTGGTTGCATTGATCACTGGCCATTGATTCTTATCTAATAAGTTAGATTCAACTAATGGTTTTAATGCTAATTGTGACGCAGTTGGATAACATCCAGGTACTGCGATTAGCTGTGCTTTTGCAATTGCTTCTTCATTCCACTCAGCTAATCCATAAACCGCTTTATCTAACCAACCTTCGTATTTATGTTCAAAACCATAGAATTCAGAGTAAAAGCCTTCTTTTTGAACGCGGAATGCTCCTGACAAATCAAAAACAACACAACCATTCTCTAAAAAAGTAGACGCTAAATCGTGACTGACTTCATGAGCTGTTGCGAGTAAAACAATATCGCTCTCTTTAGCCACTTGATTCACACTGACTAAAGGTTGTAGGGCATCATCTACAATTCCTTTTAATGAACCATGCAATTCACTGATTGCTTTTCCTTTGTCTAGGCTATTCTCAGAAACATATAAGCCTGATAAAGAAAGGTGTGGGTGCTTAAATACCATCAGTGCTAATTCTGCACCTGTGTACCCGCTTGCTCCGATGATGGTTGTTTTCAACATAAATACGTCCATTTATCTCTTCAACTATTGAAGGAAAAAGCCATTCAGGGTAACTTGAGAGTTACGTATATTAGATATTGCTTTTCCTTTTTAAAATTTAGTTTATTCATTAAAATTAAACTAAACTGTATTTCTATTCACTTTATGTGATTTAATATGTGTTTTACAGGGTTCTCTCTTTTCTGTCAACAGTGGATGTATGAATAAATGAAATTTCCAGAATTTAAAGATTATTACCAGCAACTCATTTCAACCTCTTCTATCAGTTCAACCGACCCGAGTTGGGATGAAGGTAATGCCGAAGTCATACATAAATTGGCTCAATGGTGTGAAGACTTAGGCTGTGAAGTTGAAATTGAAGAAATTGAAAAGGGCAAACTAAATCTATTGGCTAAACTAGGTTCAGGAGAAGGTGGGTTATTATTGGCAGGCCACACTGATACCGTGCCGTACGATCAAGGTCGTTGGAACTACGAACCTCACGCATTAACCGAAACGAATGATCGCTTCTATGGCTTAGGTACTGCTGATATGAAAGGTTTTTTTGCTTTCATCTTAGAAGCAATCAAAAATATCAATTGGAAAGACCAATCAAAACCACTGTATATTCTGGCAACCTGCGATGAAGAAACGACCATGTTAGGTGCTCGTCATTTCGCTTCAAATACACAAATCCAACCGGATTACTGCATTATCGGTGAGCCTACCAGCTTAAAACCTATTCGTGGTCATAAAGGGCATGTGGCTAATGCCGTTCGAGTAACGGGAAAATCAGGTCACTCTTCAGATCCTGCTCATGGTGTTAATGCATTAGAGATCATGAATGAAATCATGTTTGCCTTAATGAACTTAAAAAATAAGCTGGTTAAGGAATACCACAATCCTGGATTTTCCATTCCATACCCAACATTAAATCTTGGTCATATCCATGGTGGCGACAGTCCTAATCGTATCTGTGGCTGTTGTGAGTTGCATTATGATGTTCGTCCATTACCAGGGATCAGCCTTGATGGCTTAGATAATATGTTGCGTGATGCACTAACAGAAGTTGAAGCTAAGTGGCCTGGCCGTATTGATATCACCCCTCTTCATGAGCCGATTCCTGGTTACGAATGTAGCGCAGACAGCCCAATAGTGACTAGTACTGCTGAAATTTGTGGCCAAGAAGTAGAGACAGTGAACTATTGTACTGAAGCCCCTTTCTTGCAAGATCTTTGTCCAACACTCGTTTTAGGTCCTGGTTCAATTGAACAAGCACACCAACCTGATGAATTCTTAGCATTTTCTTTTATCGACCCGACCATCAGTGTATTAAGTAAATTAATGTACAAGCACTGTTTTGAGGTGAAATAAATTTACAAAAAGCGTCAACATCAAAATGAATATTCGATGATCTACGGCAATATATTGTTTAAAAAGTCATCGTTTATTCTTCAATATTTGACGAAGCGCCGTAAATTCGGATAGATTGGTTGTAGAAAAAATTTAGGATGTAACAAAATTACAGTATAGGAAGTATGTATGAATGAAAAGTACGCTGCTTTAAAAAGCAATGTCAGCATGTTGGGTCACTTACTTGGAAACACGATTCGAGACGCACATGGTGAAGAGCTATTAGCAAAAGTTGAAACCATTCGTAAGCTGTCTAAAACAGCACGCGCAGGAAGCGACGATGACCGTAATGCACTAATTGAAGAAATTAAAAGTCTTCCTGATGATCAACTGACTCCAGTTGCTCGTGCATTCAGTCAATTCCTAAATTTAACCAACATGGCAGAGCAGTACCATACTATTTCACGCCATTGTGAAGCGCATGTATGTGAACCTGATGCGATTAGTACTCTATTCTCTAAACTAAGCCAAAATGACGTTAGCAAATTAGATACGGCGCAAGCAGTTCGTGAACTCAATATCGAACTCGTATTAACTGCGCATCCAACTGAAATTGCACGTCGCACCATGATTAACAAGTTAGTTAAAATCAACGAATGTTTATCAAAACTTGAGCTTGGTGATATCTCTTTCTCTGAACGCGATAAAACTGAACGTCGCCTTGAACAACTAATTGCTCAAGCATGGCACTCTGATGTTATCCGCCAAGAACGACCAACACCATTAGATGAAGCGAAATGGGGTTTTGCGGTTGTTGAAAACTCTCTATGGCAAGGTATCCCTGATTTCTTACGCGAATTCGATCAACGTTTAGAAAGTCACCTTGGCGAAGGACTTCCAATTGATGCTCGCCCTGTTCATATGTCCTCTTGGATGGGCGGTGACCGCGATGGTAACCCATTTGTAACTCACACCGTGACTCGCGAAGTGATGCTACTTTCTCGCTGGAAAGCTGCTGATCTATATTTAAAAGACATTAATGAGCTAATCAGTGAACTTTCAATGGTGAAATGCTCTGATGAAGTTCGTGCTCTCGCGGGAGATCAACATGAACCTTACCGCGCGATCTTAAAACAACTTCGTGTACTTTTAGGCGACACACTTGAAAGCCTAGATGCACAAATGAAAGGCGAACGAGCACCTAATAACACAATTCTTACTGATGCTGACCAATTATGGGCACCGCTGTACGCCTGTTATCAATCACTGCATGCTTGTGGTATGGGCATCATTGCCGAAGGTTCTCTACTTGATACCCTTCGTCGTGTTAAAGCGTTTGGTGCGCACCTTGTTCGCCTCGATATTCGTCAAGAGAGTACTCGTCACTCAAACGTACTTTCAGAACTGACTAAATACTTAGGTATTGGTGATTACGATCAATGGAGCGAACAAGATAAGATCTCTTTCCTTGTGAACGAGTTAAGCTCTAAACGACCACTACTTCCTCGTAACTGGGAGCCATCTCCTGAAGTTCAAGAAGTTATCGATACCTGTAAAGTCGTCGCAGAACAGTCTCGTGAAGCATTAGGTTCTTATGTTATCTCAATGGCTCGAACGGCTTCTGATGTACTGGCTGTTCACCTTCTTCTTCAAGAAGCAGGCTGTCCATTCCGTATGGATGTATGTCCACTGTTTGAAACATTAGACGATTTAAACCGCTCTAAAGAAGTAATGGAGCAGCTGTTCTCTATTGATTGGTATCGCGGATTTATCCAAAACCACCAAATGGTGATGATCGGTTACTCCGATTCAGCTAAAGATGCCGGTGTTATGTCTGCAGGTTGGGCGCAATACAGCGCGATGGAAGCATTAGTTGAAGTGTGTGAAAAAGAGAACATTGAGCTTACTTTATTCCACGGCCGTGGCGGTACTATTGGCCGAGGTGGTGCTCCTGCACACGCAGCACTCCTATCTCAACCACCAAAAAGCTTAAAAGGCGGATTACGCGTAACTGAACAAGGCGAAATGATCCGCTTTAAATTGGGTCTTCCTGAAGTCGCAGTAAACAGCTTTAACCTATACGCAAGTGCAATACTTGAAGCTAACCTTCTGCCACCACCAGAGCCAAAACAAGATTGGCGTGATCTAATGGAAGTGTTGTCTGAAGTTTCGTGTGAAGCTTACCGTAATGTCGTTCGTGGCGAAAAAGACTTCGTTCCTTACTTCCGAGCAGCAACACCAGAACTAGAGCTAGGAAAACTGCCTTTAGGGTCTCGCCCTGCTAAGCGTAATCCAAATGGTGGCGTAGAAAGCTTACGAGCTATCCCATGGATATTCTCATGGAGTCAAAACCGTTTGGTTCTTCCAGCGTGGCTAGGCGCGGGCGAAGCGATTCAATATTCAATTGATAAGGGTCACCAAGAACTATTAGAAGAGATGTGTCGTGAATGGCCATTCTTCTCTACTCGCCTTGGTATGCTTGAGATGGTTTACACCAAATGTAATCCACAGATGTCTGAATACTATGACCAACGTTTAACAGATAAGTCTCTATGGCCTCTAGGTGAGCGTCTACGTAATCAATTACAAGCGGATATTAAAGCGGTATTGAACGTAGAGAACAGCGATCACTTAATGGAACGTGACCCATGGGGTTCTGAATCTATTAAATTACGTAATATCTATGTTGATCCACTAAATATGCTACAAGCTGAGCTTCTGTTCCGAACTCGTCAACAAAAAGAGACGTCACCAGAACTTGAAGAAGCATTAATGGTTACGATTGCTGGTATTGCAGCTGGTATGCGCAACACTGGCTAACCATAAGCGTTAAAACAACCTTCCTATAATTCAAAGGTCACCTCGGTGGCCTTTTCTTCTATCTTTTATCTTTTATCTTTTATCTTTTATCTTTTAAATAAATACTGGCATAAAAAAACCGCTACAGTGAGCGGCTCTTTATAAATAATATTTAGAAAAATCTTATCCTTTAGGGCGCACACCTAGAGTATGGCACAGTGCATAAGTATGCTCAGCACGGTTAAGAGTATAGAAGTGGAAATCCTTCACACCTTCACGACTTAGAATACGCGTCATATCAATCGCATGACTTGCCCCTACCATTTGACGGGTCACTGGATCATCATCCAAACCTTCAAACTGTTGTGCCATCCAACCAGGGATCTTCACATTATTCATTTTGGCAAAGCGAGAAGCTTGCTTAAAGTTTGATACAGGTAAAATTCCAGGAATGATTTCTACATCGATGCCAGCAGAGACACAACGGTCACGAAAGCGTAGGTAACTTTCTACATCAAAGAAAAATTGGGTAATCGCACGGTTAGCCCCTGCATCCACTTTACGTTTTAAATTAAGTAGATCTGCCTGTGCACTTTTCGCTTCAGGGTGAACTTCAGGGAATGCCGCTACTGAAATATCAAAGTCATGTTGAGATTTTAACAACTCAACCAAATCAGATGCGTACATATCAGGTACGCCGCCACCAGCAGGAATATCACCACGCAGTGCAACGATATCTTTAATGCCATTGGCCCAATAATCATTGGCGATATCAACAAGCTCTGAACGGCTTGCATCAATACACGTTAAATGTGGAGCCGCAATAAGACCCGTTTGCTCTTTAATCTCTTTGATAATGGAATGTGTACGATCACGTTCACCCGAGTTTGCACCGTAAGTTACCGATACAAATTTAGGTTTCAATGTTTTTAAGCGGTGAATAGAGTTCCACAGTGTTTCTTCCATTTTCTCCGAACTTGGCGGGAAAAACTCAAAAGATACGTTAATATTGCCATCTAACTCAGCAATATTTTGATTCAGTGACTCTAGGTGGCTTGCATGTGAATAGGCCATATCTTTCTCTCCCTGTGTAACACCTAAAATGGGTATTACAAAAAATCTATCATCCATGAGACGTTAATTTAGACGTCTATATGTCTACAGAATGTATGTTATAGAGTTCAAAGTCAAGGATCTGATTATGAATTTTTCTCAAGTAGTAATTGAGTTATTTTCAATATGAAATAAAGAAGATGAAAGAATTAGAGGAGGAATGGTACAGTTTGAAATACGGGTAGTCAGGCAAGCTAAATTAACAGATAAAAAAAACGCCAACACTAAGGCTGGCGTTTAAATTATTAGTTGGCTATTGATTACTCAGCAGCAACAACTTCTAATTTCAATGTAGCAAATACTTCAGAGTGAAGTTGGATGCTAACTTCGAAAGAACCAGTTGTACGTAGAGCGCCTTCAGGAAGACGAACTTCGCTTTTCGCGATTGCAACGCCAGCAGCTGTAGCAGCGTCAGCGATGTCACGAGTACCGATTGAACCGAATAGTTTACCTTCGTCACCAGATTTTGATGCGATAGTAACTTCTAGAGCGTTAACAGACTCAGCACGAGCTTCTGCAGCAGCTAGTTGCTTAGCAACGTTAGCTTCTAATTCAGCGCGACGAGTTTCAAACATCTCTACGTTAGCTTTAGTTGCCATAACAGCCTTACCTTGTGGGATAAGGAAGTTACGTGCGTAACCAGCTTTAACGTTAACTTGGTCGCCAAGGCTACCTAGGTTACCGATTTTATCAAGTAGAATAACTTGCATTATCTTAGTCCTCTATAAACTTATTTAAACCGCTATCGACTTACAGATGCTTATCTGTGTACGGTAGAAGTGCAAGGTAACGAGAACGCTTGATAGCGCGAGCTAGCTGACGTTGGTATTTAGCACGAGTACCAGTGATACGGCTAGGTACGATTTTACCAGCTTCAGTGATGTAGTTTTTTAGAGTTGCTACGTCTTTGTAGTCAATCTCTTGTACGCCTTCTGCAGTAAAACGGCAGAATTTACGACGACGGAAGAAACGAGCCATGGGCTATCTCCAGATCTAAATTAATTTAATATGCTCAGCATGTAACACTACTCTCGCCACGCCATTTCGGCCTGTCTGATAAGTGATAAAACCACCTACCGTAACGTTACTGCTTTGAGCCAAGTTTGCAGTTAAAGCTTGAGACCCTTGTCCACTAACTACCACGTTCATTCTGCAATAGACTTCACGTGATAAGCCAGCTTCCTGTTTAATCGAACGATGCTCAATGACAAAATGACAATGAGGTATGCCCGCAGGACTAAGACTTCGAACCGGAGTCTTGGCGATAATACCGCTCAACTCCAATCGATTGGTCATCAAATCAATTACTCAGCAGCAGCTTCTTCAGCGCGTGGTGCAGCGTCTTCACGCTTAGCAGAACGCTCTTCTTTAGCTTTCATCATTACTGATGGCTCAGTGATCGCAGCTTTAGTACGCATGATCATGTTACGTAGAACAGCATCGTTGTAACGGAATGCAGTTTCTAGTTCATCAATAATAGATTGCTCAGACTCAACGTTCATAAGAACGTAGTGTGCTTTATGCAATTTGTTGATTGGGTAAGCCATTTGACGACGACCCCAATCTTCTAGACGGTGGATAGTACCACCAGCTTCTGTGATTGAACCTGTGTAACGCTCGATCATGCCAGCAACTTGCTCGCTTTGATCAGGATGCACCATGAATACGATTTCATAATGACGCATTGGTTGCTCCTTACGGATTATTCAGCTTCCACGATTGGCTCAGTCATCCAAGGGAAGCAAGGAACTAAAAAAAAGACTGAGAATTAAGAACCGCGGATAGTATAGAAAAACAGCGTTATTGGCAAGAAAAAGATACCTAAATCACAAAAATATTTTCTTTAATTTAGTCCCAAAAAAGAAGGCAATGAAATAGTCATTACCTTCGCTCTTAGCCATTTGTTTTTATAGACTATTTAGCCTTGTAATGAACGCTGACGCACTGCCTCGAACAAACAGACACCTGACGCTACAGAAACATTTAAACTCGTTACAGAACCCGCCATAGGGATTTTAATTAGGTCATCACAGGTCTCTCGAGTAAGGCGACGCATGCCATCACCTTCCGCACCCATAACAATCGCTAGAGGGCCTGTTAGTTTAGCTTGATAAACATCATGCGTTGCTTCACCGGCAGTGCCTACGAACCAGACTCCTTTCTCTTGCAAAGCACGCATCGTACGAGCAAGGTTAGTTACACGAACCAAAGGAACGACTTCAGCTGCACCACAAGCGACTTTGCTTACTGTTGCAGTCATTGATGCCGATTTATCTTTAGGTACAATTACTGCTGCCACACCAGCACCGTCAGCATTACGTAGACAAGCACCTAAGTTGTGGGGATCGGTAACGCCATCAAGCACTAAGAACAATGGGTTCTCAGTTTTGTTCATGATGTCATCTAAATCATTTTCATTAAGCTGTTTAGCAGGAGTAACACGAGCAATAATACCTTGGTGGTTCGCACCGTTTGCTTTGTCATCCAACGTTTTACGTGGTAATTCTTGAATTTTAAACCCAAGATCAGTTAGCTCTTTGATAATAGGTAATAAGCGATCGTCTTCACGGCCTTTTAATACAAATATTTCAATGAAACGAGCAGGATCACGCTCTAATACAGCTTTGGTTGCGTGGATACCAAAAAGAAATTCATTACTCATGTTATCGCTTCTTTCTATTACAAATTAGTGGTTCTAATGAGGCAAGCTTGCCTCATTATCGAAGGGTTGCTTATTCCGCTTTTGGCTTAGGCTTTCTTGCGCGCACTTTTTTCTTGTGCTTAGGTTTTGGCTTTCTCTTTGCCTTCACCTCTTCGGCAGAACCGTCTGGACGTTTTGTAGGTTCAACCATGGCTTGAGCTTTCGATTTCACTTTGCTCTTACCTTTGGATTTACGATCACCTAATTGACCACGACCTTTTGGCTCCGCTTTATCCCCTTTTTTCTTCGCTTTGAAGTTTGGATCACGACGAGGTTCTTTTTTGCCATCGCGTTTCTTTGCATTATCTTTCGCTGTTTTACCGTGACCACGTGCTTTACGCATTGAACTGGTACATTCAAAGTCAATGTTGCGATCATCAAGATTTACCGCAACCACTTTAACCGTGACTTGATCACCAAGACGGAAAATTTGACCCGAGCTTTCACCCGTTAAACGCTGACCTGCAGCATCAAATTGATAGTAATCATTGGCTAGTGATGAAATATGGACTAAACCATCGATATGCAAATCATTTAATCGAACAAAGAAACCAAAGCCGGTGACATTGGCAATAACACCTTCTAACTCTTCACCGATATGATCTTGCATGTATTCACATTTAAGCCAATCAGCAACATCACGTGTAGCATCATCAGCACGGCGCTCAGTCATTGAACATTGCTCACCAAACACATCCATATCATCGAATGAATAGTGGTAACCACCTGTTGGTGTCCAACGATCGTTATTTTGGCCTTTCTCTTTGGCAATTAGATACTTAATTGCACGGTGTAACAGGAGGTCTGGGTAACGACGAATTGGCGACGTAAAGTGCGCATAACGCTTCAATGCTAGGCCAAAGTGACCTTGATTATCTGCGTTGTATACTGCTTGCTTCATTGAACGCAGCAGCATCGTTTGAATCAATTCTTTGTCAGGACGATCAGCAATCAAATGCACCAATTGACCATAGTCTGTTGGCGATGGTGTTAAGCCACCCGACAAGCTTAGACCAAGCTCGCCTAAGAAATCACGAAAACCTTGTAGACGTTCTTCACCTGGAGACTCGTGCACACGGTACAACGCAGGCTCTTTCGCTTTTTCTACAAAGCTTGCCGATGCGATGTTAGCTAAGATCATACACTCTTCAATGATCTTATGAGCGTCATTACGAATCACTGGTTCAATGCGGTCAATCTTACGATCGGCATTGAAGATAAACTTAGTTTCAATGGTTTCGAACTCAATTGCACCACGCGCTTCACGTGCTGTTTTTAGCACCTGATACATATTATGAAGCTCTTTAAGATGAGGTACTAATGGCTCATAACGTTGAGTCAGTTCTTCATCACCACCAAGAATGTCACTTACTTTGTTGTAAGTAAGACGAGCGTGTGAGTTCATTACCGCTTCGTAATGCTTAAAACCTGACAGCTTGCCTGATGCAGAGATAGTCATCTCACACACCATACATAGACGGTCAACTTGTGGGTTTAATGAACATAAGCCATTCGATAATACTTCTGGCAGCATTGGTACCACTTGCGCAGGGAAGTAAACCGAGTTACCACGCTGAATCGCTTCTTTGTCTAATGCGTTATCAGGACGAACATAATAACTTACATCAGCAATCGCAACCCATAAACGCCAACCACCAGAGGCTTTCGCTTGACAGAATACCGCATCATCGAAGTCTCGAGCATCTTCACCATCAATCGTTACTAATGGTAATTCTCGAAGATCAACACGGCCTACTTTTGCTTCTTCTGGCACTTCTTCTGCTAAACCTTCAACTTGTTTTTCAACCGCTGTAGGCCATACATGAGGAATATTGTGAGTACGCAGTGCAATATCAATCTCCATTCCTGGCGCCATATTCTCACCAAGAACTTCAATAACCTGACCTGACATGCCACGAGCACGGCCACCACGGTCAGTAATATTAATCACTACGACATTACCCATGCGAGCACCCATTTTGTGCTCAGTAGGAATGAAGATGTCTTGATTAATACGTGAATCATCAGGTACAACAAAACCTTGACCATCTTCAATAAAGAATCGACCAACAATGCCGTCATTATGAGGTTCTAATACTCGTACTACGCGGCCCTCTTTACGGCCTCGCTTATCTGTACCAGTTGGCTGAGCTAGTATCACATCACCATGAATGAGTTTCTTCATTTGATGGAAAGGTAAAAGTACATCATTGTCTTTACCTACACTGCCTTCAGGACGGATCCAACCGAAACCATCACGGTGCCCAAGTACGACACCTTTTAATACTTCAATGCGCTCTGGCAATGCATAACACTGACGGCGAGTGAAAACTAATTGTCCATCACGCTCCATTGCTCTTAAACGACGACGTAAGCCTTCATAGTTATCTTCACCAGATAAACCTAGGGCTTCGAATAAGTCATTACGATTTAAAGGCGCTTCTGCTTTTTGGAAAAATTCAAGAATGAACTCACGGCTTGGAATTGGATTCTCGTACTTTTCTGCTTCTCGATCTTTGAAAGGATCGTTTTGAATAATCTTAGACATAGGCTGACCTGCTTAGTCGGAGGAGATAATAAGGTAATTGTACCTGAGTATAGAAACAACAGATAGGAAAGGATCTGGAATTGCAATCTAAACTCGTTGTAACAAAATCAGTAATTCATTGTTATCCGTTAACATATCCTGAATGGTGTAATTATCCAACTCATCTAAAAATGCTTGTTTCGCTTTAGCGAGTGCACTCTTCAATCGACAAGCCGACGTAATATGACAAAACTCAGGAGCACAATTTACAACTTGTAGTGGCTCAATAGAACGAATGACATCACCAATAATAATTTGATGTGCGGGCTTCCCTAAACAGATACCACCGTTCTTTCCTCGAACGGTTTTCACATAACCTTCTTGACCCAGTTTATTGATAATCTTCACCATATGGTTACGCGATACATCAAACGTTTCAGTCACAATAGTAATGCTAGTCAATTCATCTTTCGGTAATGATGCTAGGTATATCAAGGCTCTCAAGCCAAAGTCAGTAAAATTTGTAAGTTGCATATCCTCTCCTTATCTCTTATTTATTGTAATTCTTCTCTTGACTAAAAGATATATTTTAGATACAACTTATAACATACATTATAAATACACCTTTAAAGGTACATCATATGCTCAGCAAAAACACTATCGATATTATTAAATCAACCATCCCATTACTTGCACAAACAGGTCCGGCATTAACCGCTCATTTTTACGATCGTATGCTTACTCATAACCCAGAGTTAAAAGATATTTTTAACATGAGTAACCAGCGTAACGGCGATCAACGTGAAGCACTATTCAATGCAATCTGTGCTTATGCGGGTAATATTGAAAACCTAGCGGCCTTACTGCCTGCTGTTGAAAAAATAGCCCACAAACACACAAGCTTTATGATCACTGCTGAACAATACAATATTGTTGGTGGCCACTTAATTGCGACGCTTGATGAAATGTTTTCTCCTGGCCAAGAAGTATTAGATGCATGGGGTGAGGCTTATGGCGTACTTGCTAATGTATTCATTCAACGTGAAGAGCAGATCTATCAAGATAACAACGCTCTTGATGGCGGCTGGCGTGGACTGCGCGAGTTTGAACTTATCGCGAAAGAAAAAGAAAGTGAATCCATCACTAGTTTCACTTTTATGCCAACAGATGACTTATCAGTATCTTCATTTAAACCAGGACAATATATTGGTATCTATTTAAATCCTGAAGAATTTGAAAACCAAGAAGTTCGTCAATACAGCTTATCTTCAGCCCCTCAAGATAAAACATACCGTATTTCAGTAAAACGTGAGGAAGGTGGTAAAGCATCAAATTACCTACACGCGTCACTTAATATTGGCGACAAAGTAAATCTTACCGCACCTGCGGGCGATTTCTTCTTAGAAGTTGAAGCATCAACACCTGTTACGCTTATTTCTGCTGGTGTTGGCTTAACTCCCACCCTTTCCATGCTGGAAACATTGACTGAGCATCAAGCACAAGTTAATTGGTTACACGCAACAGAGAATGGTTCTCAACACGCATTTAAACAACACATTTCTGCTTTAGCTGAGAAGCATGAGCATATCTCTGCATATACTTGGTACAACCAAGCACAAGAAACAGATACGCTAAATCAAGACTTCCAATTCAGCGGCTTAATTAACTTAGCTGAAGTTAAAACAGAGATAACTTCAGACAATGGTCATTACTACTTCTGTGGTCCTGTTGGCTTTATGCAATATGTTGCTAAACAGTTAATTGAACTAGGTGTCACTGAAGATCGTATTCATTATGAATGCTTTGGTCCTCATAAAGTTCTATAAATTGATAGGTACAAAAATGCAAAAACGCCCAGTGATAATTTATCACTGGGCGTTTTTTAGAGCTGATGAAATTACATATTTAACAAAAACAGTTAAATATTAAAAATTAGGTTCTACCAAAAGGTATCTCTTCTTTTTGCTCTAGCAATAACATTACCAGGCATACGCATTTCTAACCCGTTTCTTAAGTTAGCAATCCGTTTATGCTTACGTCCATCAGCAGTAACTGTATTGTATAACCACCGATATGCATCTTCGTAGTCTAGCGGACTACCGTAATCACTCAGAAGTAACTCCGCGAGGTGAATACGAGCATTTACATTTCCCATCCCTGCGGCTTCACGTAAGTATGGGATAGCTCGCTCTCTGTCTTGCTGCACTAATGTGCCCTTGGCATAATATCGACCAACCTGCTCTAGCGCAGCAGGTAACCCCTGCCTCGCTGCATTTTCCATGTAATAGAGACCCAACTCTACATCACGGTCAACACATACCCCCCATGCAAGCATATCTCCATAAAGAAATTCATAAGCAGGGGAATCAATTTTAGTTGCTCGTGCAACGATATCTTCAACTAATTGACAATTATCCACGTTCTTCACACGGTTTAAGTGTGAATTAGTATCAAACAATCGAAATAGTTGGTTTTCGGTATAGATTGGGATCGGATCTCCGATCTCTTCGCTAGCAGCATGCATAGGCACAAGAGCCACCATACAAGCTGCTACGAAATGTCGTAGTTTCATAATTCATCAACTCTTTTATAACTGTATTTATTATATCGACGTCAACGGCAAGTTCTTTAGACAAAATTTGCCCTAAGTGGCAATTTTTTGCCCATACTTTATAAGTTATTGATTAAATGAAATTTAGAGACTTAATGAGGAAGAAGTAGGGACTAGGGACTAAATACCAGATATAAAAAAACCAGCTACATAAGCTGGCTTTTATCATTCTCTAAGCTATTAAGCTTGGAATGGGTGTACTTTGATGATTGTCTCGTTACGGTCAGGACCAGTAGAGATAATATCAATAGGCACGCCTGTTAACTCTTCGATACGCTTAACGTAATTTAGAGCAGCTTGTGGAAGCGCTTCAATTGTTTTCGCACCAAATGTATTTTCAGACCAACCAGGCATAGTTTCGTATACTGGCGTTGCTTCTTCAAACGCTTCAGCAGCCATTGGAGAAACTTCTAATACAGAACCATTATTCATCTTGTAACCAGTACAGATTTTAAGTTCTTTTAGGCCATCTAATACGTCTAGTTTAGTTAGACACATACCAGACAGTGAATTGATTTGAATTGCGCGACGCATAGCAACGGCATCAAACCAGCCTGTACGACGTAGACGACCAGTTGTTGCGCCAAATTCATGGCCAACATCGCCTAAATGCTTACCTACTGGATCTTGCTTCTCTAAACCATCGTATAACTCAGTAGGGAATGGACCTGAACCCACACGAGTACAATATGCTTTAGTAATACCTAGGATGTAACCTAAATGACGAGGACCAAAACCAGAACCCGCGGCAACACCACCAGCAGTAGTGTTAGAAGACGTTACATAAGGGTAAGTACCGTGGTCGATATCTAGAAGTGTACCTTGAGCACCTTCAAACATAATCTTGTCGCCACGCTTACGTGCAGCATCAAGAGTATCAGTAACATCAATAACCATTGAAGTAAGTAGATCAGCATAGCTCATTGCTTGCTCAAGAACTTCTTCATAGCTTACTGCATCTACTTTGTAGTAGTTAACTAATGCAAAGTTATGGTATTCCATTACTTCTTTTAGTTTTTCAGCAAAAGCAACTTTATCAAACAGATCGCCAACACGTAGACCACGACGAGATACTTTATCTTCGTACGCTGGACCGATACCACGACCAGTTGTACCAATTGCTTTATTACCACGTGCGATTTCACGCGCTTGGTCTAGCGCTACGTGATAAGGAAGAATTAGAGGACAAGCTTCAGAAATGAATAGGCGTTCACGAACTGGAATACCACGCGCTTCAAGTGGCGCCATTTCTTTTAGTAAAGCATCAGGTGAAAGCACTACGCCATTACCAATAATGCATTCAACATTATTACGTAAGATACCTGATGGAATTAAGTGTAGAACGGTTTTTTCACCGTCGATAACTAGAGTATGGCCTGCATTGTGACCGCCTTGATAGCGAACCACATACTTTGCATCTTCAGTTAAAAGGTCTACTATTTTACCTTTACCTTCGTCACCCCATTGGGTGCCCAGAACGACTACGTTATTTCCCATCTTTCCAAAGTCTGCTTGTTAGTTAAAAATGGATTCTAGCATTGATAGAAAAATCTTTCAGTTATTTTTAAACGAAATCTCACTTTCACAATAAAGCGCTGTCAATATAAACAATTCTATTATTTATTTTCTCAATAAAATCAAAAATAAGCTTACGGTTTTGCCTTTTCGCTGAAATTCAAAGCATCACACTGCAAATAACAACACCAGCGACAACTAAACACCCACCAATACGGCGCAGAGTATTATCAGGCTGTTCACTTAAGTTAGCGACCATGTTACGCCACCCATTAGGCGCAATTAATGGACCTAAACCTTCAACAATAAGTACACCACCAATCGCTAACCATATTGCATTACTCATCATAAACCCTATCAGTATCTATCAAGCAGAAACAAAACAAGGTCCCGAAGGACCTTGTTAATTAAAATGAATCATAATCTACAAGAGATTATTTTCCACCTTTTGGATCATTCATGTATTTGAAGAAATCAGTCTTAGGATCAAGTACCAAGATATCATTCTTACTATTAAATGATTTTTCATACGCGCGTAAAGAACGAATAAATCCAAAGAACTCTGGCTCTTTATTAAATGTATCTGCATACAGTTTTGCTACTTTCGCATCTGCATCACCACGAGTGATTTGTGCTGTTTTATCTGCTTCTGCAATGATCGTTGCAACTTCAAGTTCTGATTGAGCACGAATAACTTCCGCTTTCTCACGACCTTGAGAACGAAGTTTACGAGCAACAGCTTCACGCTCTGCACGCATACGACGGTATATCGATTCAGAGATCTCTTCAGGTAAGTTGATTTTCTTGATTCGTAAATCAATCACTTCAATACCTAAATCGCCAGTTCCTTCTTGAGAATCTAAAAGTACTGTTGCCATTACTTGTTCACGTTTCTCAGAAACAATTTCTTTAACCGTTTTACTACCAATCTCAGCTCGTAAGCCATCAGACACACGACGTTGTAGTAAAGACTCTGCCGTTAAGATATTACCACCACCTGTTGCTAGGTAGAATTGACCGAAATCTTTAATTCTCCACTTAACGTATGAGTCGATAATAACGTCTTTTTTCTCTGACGTTACGAAACGGTCTGATTGATCATCCATTGTCTGAATTCGAGCATCTAGCATATTTACACGATCGAACATTGGCATTTTAAAATGCAAGCCAGGCTCATAAATACGTGTAATGTTGCTGTCATCTTTAATTAAACGACCAAATCGAGTAACAATACCGCGTTCGCCTTCAGGGACTACAAACAGTGACATTAAGAAAATAGCGATAACAACGATAAGCGTTGGGATCATTAACTTACGCATGATTAATATCTCCCTTCACGAGTTGAGTTACGACCAGTTGTAGTAGTCTTTGAATCAGGCTGTCCACTCTTCTCTAACTCAAAATCATAATTTTTAGATGATGATGTTGATGTTTTAGGAGACGACTTAACAAAACCTTGTTGGTTACCTGTAATTTTATCTAATGGAAGATATAACAAGTTACCGTTTGATTCAGAATCAATCAGAACCTTACTTGTATTGCTGTATACACGTTCCATCGTATCAAGGTACAAACGAGTACGAGTGACTTCAGGCGCTCTATTGTATTCAGGCAATAGTTTCTCGAACTGTGCAATTTGACCAATCGCTTCGTTGACAGTGCGTTCAGTATAACCTTGAGCTTCTTTTTTCAGACGCTCCGCACGACCAGTCGCTTTAGGAAGAATGTCATTGCTGTACGCTTCTGCTTCACGAATGAAACGTTCTTCATCTTCTCGAGCTGCGATGGCATCATCGAATGACGCTTTCACTTCTTCTGGTGGACGAGCTAACTGGAAGTTGACATCAACAACGATTAAACCCATATCATACTTATCAATAATACGGTTCAATGTTTCTTGTGTACGTTGACGAATAACTTGGCGACCACTCGTTAGGATATCATCCATCTTTGCGTCACCAATAACGGCACGTAATGCAGAATCAGTCGCTTGACGTAAGCTGTCATCGGCATTCGTCACTGTATATAGGTATTTTCTTGCATCAGCAACACGATACTGAACACCCATTTCTACAGTTACTACGTTTTCATCTTTCGTTAACATTAAGCCTTTTGAGTTTAATGAACGAATTGATTGAATATTTACTGGTGTTACTTGGTCAATAAATGTTGGTTTCCAGTTTAGACCGGGATCTACCATACGATCATATTTACCTAAGCGTAAAACGACACCTCGCTCACTTTCACCAATCGTATAGAAACCAGAGAAAACCCAAATACCAATAGCGACAACAGCAATAAGACCTAAGCCAACTGCGCCCCCATTACCAAATGAAGGTAGACCACTGCCTCCTTTATTGTTCCCGCCTTTATTGCCACCACCGAACTTACCGCTCAGTTTTTGACTTAGCTTGTTAAATACTTCATCAAGATCTGGTGGACCTTGATCACGACCGCCACGATTTTTATTACCCCAAGGGTCTTTATTATCGCCACCGCCATTATTATTGTTGTTATTTCCAGGCTCATTCCACGCCATTAGAAAACTCCAAGGTAATTATGAAGATAAAGAATTCTGTGTACTCTCATTAGTAATTAAAAAATTACTTAATGGAGTCTCTTCACGTTTTTCTAACTTAGACCAATCAACTTGCTGCATACGTACATCGATAAGCAAGCTGCCATCATCCTGATATTCTTCTTTTATAATGCTTTGCATTTGAAAGAACTTACTTCGAAGACGTCCAACCAAATCAGGTGGCAGTAACAGCGTATGCACTACCATTTGACCAGCTAATCGTTCCGTTAATGCTTGAAAGAGTAATTCAATGCCTTGGCCTTCCATTGCTGAAACCCAAACACATCGAGGAACTCCCTCCTCATCACGTTCAATTCGCGGTTGTTGATCTTCTAAGTTATCAATCTTATTCATTACGAGAAGATAAGGTACCTCATGGGCATCTATTTCTTCTAGAACAATATCTACTGCTTCAATGTTCTCACGAAAACGTTCATCACTCGCATCAACAACATGTAACAAGATATTAGCTTCTTGCGTTTCTTGTAATGTTGCTTTAAAAGCAGCAACAAGATCATGTGGTAAATGACGAATAAAACCTACCGTATCAGCAAGAATTGAAGCACCAACATCTGCAACTTCAATCTTACGTAATGTAGGATCAAGCGTAGCAAATAATTGGTCAGCGGCATAAACTCCAGCTTCAGTAATTCGGTTAAATAACGTAGATTTCCCTGCGTTGGTATATCCGACTAATGAAATAGTTGGAATTTCAGCACGAAGCCTTGCTCGGCGACCTTGCTCACGCTGCTTTGCAACTTTACCTAATCGACGTAAAATTGCTTTGATTCGATCTCGCAATAGTCGTCTATCAGTTTCTAATTGAGTTTCACCAGGACCACGTAAACCAATTCCGCCTTTCTGGCGTTCAAGGTGCGTCCAGCCACGGATTAATCGAGTAGATATGTGACGTAATTGTGCTAATTCAACTTGCAACTTACCTTCATAGGTTCGTGCTCGTTGAGCAAATATATCAAGTATTAACCCTGTTCGATCGATTACTCTACATTGACATATTTGTTCTAAATTTCGCTCTTGAGCTGGAGACAAAGCATGATTAAAAATCACGATGTCCGCATTATTCGCTCGAACAGCATCGGCAATTTCTAGTGCCTTACCCTCACCTACATAATATTTAGGGAGTGGAGATTGACGGGTTCCCGTCACAACAGCCAATGTGTTTACCCCCGCAGAAGAAACCAACATCTTACATTCGTCGAGATCTTCCAACTCCCCTTCATAAGTGAAGTTAATATGCACAAGAATAGCCTGTTCACCGGATTCATAACGGTCAAACAAGCATTAACTCCTTAATAGGCCATCTATTCAATAATAGAATAGGACTATTCTTCAGTTGTTTCTTGTGGACGCTCGCCTTGTGGGCGATCACTTGCAGTGTGATGGCTTACAGCACGAGCGGGAACTACAGTAGAGATCGCATGCTTATATACCATCTGATTTACTGTATTCTTCAATAGGATAACAAATTGATCGAATGACTCGATTTGCCCCTGTAATTTAATCCCATTAACTAAATAGATAGACACTGGAATCCTTTCACGACGCAGCGCATTCAAAAATGGGTCTTGCAAAGATTGCCCTTTAGCCATTTTTTTTTCCTTTTTGGTTTGTAATTGTAATTTTATTTAGCTATTAGCCTTTAGCTTATGACTAAACGCTCTGAAGTTAAACAACATTGATACATTATTGTGCTTATTTTTTCTCTAAACGATCAGAGATCGTCTGTAGGGCACCATCAATGTCATCACTATCCAGCCAAGTGAGATCTTTCCAGCTACGTAGCCAGGTAATTTGCCTCTTGGCTAATTGACGAGTCGCACAAACTCCGCGAAAAATTGCGTCATCTAATGTGCCTTCCCCATCAAAATAGTCCCACATTTGTCGATAACCTACGCATCGAATAGAAGGCAAATCAGCATGAAGTTCTTCTCGTTCGTATAACGCTCGAGCTTCTTCCTCAAAACCAGCTTCCATCATATTCTCAAATCGTAGTTCAATACGACGGTGAATTTCAGCTCTCTCTTTCGGTGCAATAGCAAATTGATGCACTTCATAAGGTAGAGGTTCACCTTTTATTTGGGTTAATTCTGTTAACGTTTTACCCGAAATTCGAAATACTTCCAACGCTCGGGAAAGTCGTTGTGGATCATTTGGATGAATTCTCTCAGCTGATACAGAATCAATTTGTTTTAATTGATCATGCATAGCCTCCCACCCAAGATTCTCCGCTTCTTGCTCAATTTGAGCTCTAATGTCAGCATCCGCTGCTGGTAATGGCGAAAGACCTTCAAGTAGCGCTTTGTAGTACAACATGGTACCACCGACTAATAACGGTATCTTTCCTTGAGCAACAATATCTTCCATCTCTTTTAGCGCATCACGACGAAATTCTGCTACTGAATAACTTTCCGTCGGTTCTAGAATATCAATAAGACGATGAGGAGCTTGTAAAAGTTCCGCTTCATTTGGTTTTGCTGTACCAATATCCATACCCTTATAGATAAGGGCTGAGTCTACGCTTATCAACTCTACAGGAAAACGTTTTCGCAATTCAATTGCTAAGCTTGTTTTTCCTGACGCAGTCGGTCCCATTAAAAAGATGGCTTGTGGTAATGCTTTATTCATGACTAAATGCTTGTATCGCCTGAGTAATATCGATGTTTTTTAGCAGCTTTTGATTAAACTGAGGGAGTTTCTCTCCCCATAGCTGCTCTAATTCCATCACTAATTGTATCGCTTGAGCGGTACTATAATTTGCTTCTTCATGTTGAACCTGATGAGCAAGCCAAGTTATTACCTGTTCAAGTGACGGATTGATGCCGTTTAGATACCTTAACAGATTCGGGATCAATTGTTGTAAATTCTGCTGTCTGATCGGCTGACAAACCGCCATAACGATCACGTTAGTACTATTTTTAACTTTAAGATCAATACCGAGAGGTTTCAAGAAAGAAACGTAATCCAATACTTTATTACATATTCCTTCTTCCACACCGACCGAAAGTGGGATTAATAAAGGCTGAGCTTTTAATGGTTCAATATGAATACTATTAAGTTGACCGTAACTTTTTAAAAATTCAGCATAACGTAAATCAACCAATTGCAATTGAGTCCCTTGCTGCAATAAAGCAAAGACCTTTTCTACCACACTTAGTACCTTCCCTAATGATGCATTATTATCTAAAACAACACTCATTGTTGGAACATATTTTTCTATGGCTGGAATATCAGTAACCGTATTTAATTGAGCTTCATTAACTTGATGAAATGGTGGACCGCTCTCTCTATCTTTTGTTGTTAATAAAGCCTTATATTGATTAAGCTCTTTTTGAGACGGCTTGTCATTTTGAAAAGAACGAGAGGTATTTTTCATTGTCGCAGAAGAGTCAGTTCTTAAAGAAGGCGCAGAATTTGAAACCCAAGAACCTGATGGTGCTTTATTTGGATAACTAGGTGTTGAGTCCACCGCATTTCTTAATTGCTCAGCCTTATTTTGATGAGGAGTTAGCGACTCTTGTTGAGGCTGACGAACATACTCTTTCATGGGGGGGAAATACACCTCCTTCTCGTCAATTAGAGCCCTCTCCTTTTCATCAGAATTAAGCAAAGGCAATGCCGCCCCTTGTTGTAATGCACCATAAATTGCTTGATAGATAAAATCATGAACTAAACGTGCTTGATGAAAGCGAACTTCATGCTTTGCTGGATGCACATTTACATCAACATCATGTGGGTTTATCTCAATAAATAAAATATACGCCGCGTATTGATTTGCTAATAATGAAGATTCATAACCTTGTCGAATCGCATGATTAATGAGCTTATCCTTCATCATGCGTCCGTTTACATAGCAATATTGGATATCACCTTGCGCACGAGCACCTTCTGGAGAAGATATCCAACCATGAAATTTTAGCTCCCCATGCTCTAATTCAACCTCTAGCGCATGCTGCAAGAAATTAGAACCACATACTGCAGCTAAGCGCTTTTCAACTTGCGCTTTTGTTTGAGCCCCTCGATATTGACGAACTTGTTTCCCGTTATGACGTAAGTTGATTGTAATATCCAATCGACTCAACGCAATACGCTTAAGTAACTCATCAATATGAGTAAATTCTGTTTTCTCAGTACGAAGAAATTTACGACGAGCAGGCGTATTAAAGAAGAGATCAACCACATCTATCGTAGTGCCAATAGGGTGTGCGGCTGGTTTCAGTTTAACATCCATGTCTCGCCCTTCAGCGTGTGCCGACCATGCTTCTTCTTGAGCTATCGTTCGAGAGGTTAATGTAAGACGGGAAACTGAACTTATCGAAGCAAGTGCCTCACCACGAAACCCTAAACTGACAATCGCTTCAAGGTCATCAAGCGTGGTAATTTTGGAAGTAGCATGACGACTCAAGGCTAGAGTCAATTCATCTTTAGCGATACCAGAGCCGTTATCTCGAATACGAATTAACTTACTTCCGCCTTTCTCAATATCAATATCGATGCGAGTCGCTCCCGCATCGATACTGTTCTCTACCAATTCTTTAACAACGGACGCAGGCCGCTCCACAACCTCACCCGCCGCAATTTGGTTGGCTAATCGAGCTGGTAAGATTTGAATTGGCATGATCTTATCCTTGTTAACTGTTTGGTATAATAAGTACCTGTCCTACAGCCAATTTATCTGAACGTAATTTATTGGCTGTTCGAATACTAGAAACGGTAACTCCATATTTAGTCGCAATTTTACCTAAGAATTCACCGCGTTTCACTGTATGCTTTTGAATTGGAGCAACAATGCTTACTTTTAGTTTTTGACCGACAAATAAAGTATCTGATTTAAGTCTATTCAATGAACGAATACTACTTGTCGATACTTTATATTTCGATGCTATCTTTCCTAAATACTCGCCAGAGCGGACCGTGTGGGTAATCGTTTTACGCGATTTCCTCACTGACGGCTTCGCTTTTTGCATCGATGCTTTAGGAGCAACATAAACGGGTTTATTACTTGGAATTTTTAATACTTGTCCAACCGCTAAACTTGTACTTTTCAGTTTATTTGCGCTCTTAAGTTTTGCTGTTGTTGTTCCATATTTTTGTGCGATACGTGACAGTGATTCTCCAGAACGAACTTTATGCGTTGTTTGCTCTTTCTTGCTTGCCAGTAACGTTCCCTGAGGTGGATTATCATTAAGGTAGCGAATAATCGCTTTTGAAATCGCTCGAGCAATCTTATCTTGATGTCCGCGTTGGAAAAGCTGCTTCTCCTCTGTCGGATTCGATATAAAGCCTGTTTCAATCAAAATAGAAGGAATATCAGGTGATTTTAATACCGCTAGACTCGCATTTACAGGCGCTTTTTTATGAAGCTTAATCACTTTACCCATTTCAGATAAAACATCTGTCGCTAGCTTATAGCCTTCTTTTTGCGAATGGCTAAACTGTAAATCCAATAACGTTTGACTTACGTTTCGATCATTACTATTTTTTGCCAGCACATCACCTGCACCACCAAGTAATTCAGATTGCTTTTCATGTTGCTCTACCCAACGACCAATCTCTGTATTCGCTCTACGTGTATTAAGAACAAAAACAGACCCCCCTCTTGGTTGTGGCGTTCTAAAACTGTCCGCATGAATTGAAACTAATAAGTGAGACTTATTTTTACGAGCAATATCAGTACGTTTATTTAGATTAACAAAGTAATCACCACTACGAGTCATGATAGCTCTCATGCCTGGTTGTGCATTTATCTGAGCAACCACCTTCTTAGAAATAGCAAGAGTCGCATGCTTCTCGTATTTTCTTGTTGGGCCAATCGAACCAGGATCTTCACCACCATGCCCTGCATCAATGGCAATAATAATTTCTCCGTTACCAACAATATGGTTGGTATTCGAATTTATTACTGATTTTGAAGGCTTCGCAGGCTTACTCGCTGTAGGTTTAGAGGCACTGGACCCTGAATGAGGTAAATCCATCACTAAGCGATGTCCATACTGCCCACCTGGCGTTGGCGATAACTTAAAGACTTCCGCTGTAACTGCATACTTTAATTCGAAGACAAGACGCGTCGTTCCCTTTGAAGGAGAAGAACTTTTTCTTATATTAGTAAGAACTTTACTGTCTTTCACACTTAGGGGCAGCTTTGCTTTTACATTGGTATTTTTAAGATCTACCACCAAACGGTAAGGACTACTCAACGTAAAATAGCTGTAATTTGCTTCCGAATTTAGATCGATAACAACACGGGTTTCATCTGGCGAGGGCCAGACTCGTATACCCTTAAGCGTATTAGCAGAGACAAAAAAACCACTTGTTGATAGAACAACAAATAACGAATACCAAATAACTCGAAAATATTTACCGATTAACACAAATCCAACCGCTGCACTAAACTACATCCATACTCATTATTGCCAGTAATCACAACATGACGAGCTTCACCATCATAGCGAATATCAATATCAATATCGGGATTAGGCAATAACCCTTGTCCTCTCTCAGGCCATTCAACTAAACAGATTGCATCATCAGTAAAGTAATCACGAATACCCATGAACTCTAATTCTTCAGGGTCAGCTAAACGGTATAGATCAAAGTGATATACTTGCCACTGATCCAATTCATAAGGTTCAACTAGAGTATATGTGGGGCTTTTTACATTGCCGACATGACCTAATGAACGAATAAATCCTCGGCTAAAGGTCGTTTTACCAGCCCCAAGATCACCATGCAGAAAGATGGTAGTTTGTTGATTACAAGCTTGAGAAAGCTGTCTACCAAATTCAACAGTATCGTCTTCAGTAGCTAAATTAAATTCAAAGCGTTCCATTATTCACTAGTTTCACTATTTTAATTGTCTAAATTAATAGACTTGGTATCAGATTCACAATTTAATATGGCGAATGTTTATACACAAGCTATCTTCTATATTTATATCTATCACTCAATAGTGCTTTTACTAGCAGTATCAAATTACGAGTTATCTTGGCTATATGATAAACTTTTACTCATTATACTGTAATAAAAAAATGTAATCTCCTTGTGAAAATTGACTATCAAGAACTCGCGAATAACATCAAACTTTGGGCGCAAGAACTCGGCTTTCAAAAGGTCGGGATCTGTGACATCGATTTATCTCAACACGAAGCTGCTTTAGAGCAATGGCTTGATGCTGGCTATCATGGCTCTATGGATTGGATGGCTCGCCATGGCGTAATGAGAGCAAGACCAGATGAACTTCACCCTGGAACTATCCGAGTCATTAGTGCTCGTATGGATTATCTTCCTCCGGAAGCTGGATTTGCTAGCAATTTAAGTGATTCAACCCAAGCTTATATCAGCCGCTACGCTCTTGGTCGTGACTACCATAAACTTATTCGCAACCAATTAAAAAAGCTAGGTCAAAAAATTGAAGCTGAAGTTGAAGAACTCGGTTATCGACCTTTTGTGGATTCTGCCCCTATTTTAGAAAGACCATTAGCAGAAAAAGCGGGGCTTGGTTGGACAGGTAAACACTCACTGTTATTAGATAAAGATGCAGGGTCATGGTTCTTTTTAGGTGAGCTGTTAGTTGATATTCCACTCCCCGTTGATACTCCTCTTGAAAATCAATGTGGAAAATGCACCGCTTGTGTTACTTCATGCCCAACGAATGCGATATTAGATAACGGAGTTATTGATGCTCGACGTTGTATCTCTTATCTCACGATTGAAAATAGCGATGTCATTCCAGAAGAGTTTCGATCTTTAATGGGGAATCGCATTTATGGCTGCGATGATTGCCAACTTGTTTGCCCTTGGAACCGAGAAGCAGACATCACACAACAGAACGACTTTCACCGCAGAGATTCACTAAATAATGCAGATTTGCTTTCTCTGTTTGCTTGGGATGAATCAACATTCTTAAAAAATATGGAAGGTTCCGCAATTCGTCGTATTGGTCACTTGCAGTGGCTGCGCAATATTTCTATTGCGATGGGAAACGCCCCTCATTCTGAACTCATTATTTCAGCACTAAACGATAAACTTGGTTTAGATACTAATTTAGATATTCATTTAAATTGGGCGATAGAGCAGCAAAAATCTGGACAAATAAACCAAAATAGAAAAGAACAACGCCTTATCCGTATTATTGAAAAGGGTTTACCAAGAGATGCTTAAATAAGTAATCATTTTATATAGTACGAGATTACGGTTCACAAAGTTTGAGGTGGATCGTAATAAATGTGGAAAACATTACTAGATGAGGTAAACAATTCAAAAGATAGAAAAGTTAAACACAAGGCAGGAATATGATTAGGATCAAAGAAGTCAAGCAAAAAGATCTTTAAAAATTGAAAGAATAATGCATGCAAAACATTAAATCCTTAAAAATCATATAGATAAAAAAACCCTAAAAAGCCCTCGATCATTAAATAAAAATAAGATCTTTATTTGCTCTCTTTTTTTTAGGGCAATTACCAAACAACTAACAGAGTTATCCACAAAAATAAATATGTGGATAACTCTGTTAGTTATATGGGAATTAACGTACATAACTATCCCTCTGTAGCTATAACTCATTGAGAGATACAGTAAATACAGATAGTTCAATAGACGGTTTGATTCTTGTTCAGTATTTGAATCAGAATGTTCTAAAAGAGCAGAATTTTTCGTGGGGTTAATGCTTCACAGCATTAATTTTAAAGAAAATAAAAGCGCTGAATATAATTCAGCGCTTTTATTTTGTTTGGAGCGACACACGAGGCTCGAACTCGTGACCTCAACCTTGGCAAGGTTGCGCTCTACCAGCTGAGCTAGTGTCGCATGATCAACGCATAAAGCATTCAATCTAAATGTGGTTGCGGGAGCAGGATTTGAACCTACGACCTTCGGGTTATGAGCCCGACGAGCTACCAAGCTGCTCCATCCCGCGTCCGGATGCCATTGTTCAAAGTACAATGGGAACTTTTACCCAATATCTCTTTTCGAGAAAGAACCAAATGGCTCTTAAGG
>NZ_MSCO01000001.1:93274-101916 GCF_002954705.1 Aliivibrio sifiae | reverse complement strand
CTTTACACCAATTTCAATTTTCGAGAAGTACCTAAATACTAAAGAGAAATTGGAGCGACACACGAGGCTCGAACTCGTGACCTCAACCTTGGCAAGGTTGCGCTCTACCAGCTGAGCTAGTGTCGCATACTGATAATCTGATAAGGAGTAGCTCCTCGTTCAGAGGCTGCGAATTATACGAGTAAAACGTGATGATGCAAGCGGATTTTGAAAAAAAACTAAAAAATCTTTAAAACCCGCCTGTTTCGCTCAACAAACCATCAAAAAGATCAAATAGTGAAAATATGTTGGCGGTAATACTTCAATTCAGCAATTGATTCACGAATATCATCTAGTGCTAGATGCGTGCCTGTTTTTTCAAAGCCATCAAGTACTTCTGGTTTCCAACGACGAGTAAGCTCTTTAATTGTACTTACATCAACATAACGGTAATGGAAATATTCTTCTAACTTTGGCATGTGCTTATAAAGAAAACGGCGATCTTGGCCAATGCTATTACCACAAATTGGTGAAACCCCTTTTGGTACCCACTTTTCAAGAAACGCAATTGTCTCTTCAATCGCAGACGCTTCATCATGTTCGCTTGCATTTACTCTAGCTACCAAACCACTATTAGTGTGAGTATTGGTACACCAATCATCCATCTTAGCCAACTCATCTTCTGATTGATGAATAGCAATAACAGGCCCTTCTGCTAAAATATTTAGCTGAGCATCAGTTACAATGGATGCGATTTCAATGATTTTATGAGTTTCAGGATCTAAACCTGTCATCTCCAAATCAACCCAAATCAGGTTTTGATCATTAATTGCCATAGAGAGTTGCCTATTTTGTAACTAAAAAGGGTATGATACTCGGGCCGATTTATCTTTCAACATAAAACTGAAAGCCAACCTACAAGTGAAATCATTTCGTGGCAAAGAAAAAAAAGCTAACCAAAGGCCAAGTACGCCGAGTACGCTCTAATCAAAGTAAGCGTATAGAAAAAATTAAAACCACTGTTGAGTGGGATGAATCTTCATTAGAAGCAGCTAAAGAAGGTCTAGTGATCACTCGCTTTGGCCAACACGCAGATATTGAAGATCCAGACACCAAAGAGATACACCGTTGTAATTTACGTCGAGGTATCGAAAGCTTAGTGTCTGGCGATCGCGTTATTTGGCGTCCAGGTACAGAAGTACTTGCTGGTATTTCAGGTGTTGTTGAAGCGGTTAAGCCACGAACTTCAATGCTGACTCGCCCTGATTATTACGACGGCATCAAACCAGTTGCAGCGAATGTTGACCAAATGGTTATTGTCTCTTCTATTCTTCCTGAGCTATCACTAAATATTATTGACCGCTACCTTATCGCCTCTGAGACGTTGCATATAAAACCATTAATCGTATTAAACAAAGTCGACTTACTGTCTGATAAAGAATTTATCGATGTAAGACAGATTTTAAGTTTATATGAAGATATTGGTTATAAAGTAAAATTCGTCAGTAAAGAGTCGGGCTATGGTATCGAAGAATTAGAAGCTGAACTAAAAGATCATATTAACATCTTCGTTGGTCAATCTGGCGTTGGTAAATCAAGTTTAGTAAATGCATTAATGCCAGAACTTGAAATTATGGAAGGTGCAGTCTCTGAAAATTCAGGTCTTGGCCAACATACCACAACCGCGGCTCGTTTATATCACTTCCCTCACGGTGGCGATCTTATTGACTCCCCAGGAGTGCGTGAATTTGGTTTATGGCACTTAGAAAAAGAAGAAGTTACCGAATCGTTCATCGAATTTAAAGACTTCTTAGGTGGCTGTAAATTTAGAGACTGTAAGCATAAAGATGATCCGGGCTGTATTCTTCAGGAAGCCGTTAAAGATGGCAAGATTGCTAAGTTACGTTTTGATAGCTATCACCGAATCATTGAAAGCATGTCTGAGAATAAGGCGAACCGTCAATTCTCTCGCGGCAAAAAAGCCGATTAATAAACAAAGTAAAGATGTGGTAATATCCATCTTAATTGATAACTAGTAGGCAAATAACGTGTCAGATAATTTAAAAATAGGGTTACAGTATTTAACCCCAAAACACGCACTTACTCGTTTAGCTGGCAAATTAGCCTCAGCAAAAATGGGTTGGTTAACCACAGCGGTAATTAAATGGTTCATTAAACAGTATAAAGTTGATATGAACGAAGCTAAGAATCCAGATCCTGAAGCATACACTACGTTCAATAACTTCTTTGTTCGTGAATTAAAAGACGGTGCTCGCCCAATCAATGAAGATGAAGGTGTCATTTCTCATCCTGCAGATGCTTGTGTAAGCCAATTTGGCCCGATTACTGACGGTCAATTAGTTCAAGCAAAGGGGCATGTATATTCTGCTCAAGAATTGCTTGGTGGCGATGAAGAACTTGCTGAAGAATTTATGGGTGGCGAATTCGCAACTCTGTATTTATCACCACGAGATTACCATCGTGTTCACATGCCATGTGATGCGACATTACGTAAAATGATCTATGTTCCTGGCGACCTTTTCTCTGTAAATCCATTAACAGCAGAAAACGTACCAAACCTATTCGCTCGTAATGAACGTGTTGTTTGTATTTTTGATACTGAGTTTGGTCCTATGGCTCAAGTTCTTGTTGGTGCAACCATCGTTGGTAGTATTGAAACTACATGGGCAGATACGGTTACTCCACCAACAGGTCCTGCGGTTAAGACGTGGCATTACCCACTTTCTGGCGATGATATGATTTGCTTTAAGAAAGGGGAAGAAATGGGGCGTTTCAAGCTAGGCTCGACAGTTATTAACCTATTTGCTCCTAATTCAATTAAGTTTGATGCATCAATGGAAAATGGTGTTCCAACTCGTATGGGTACTCCATTTGCGCATATTGCAAAATAAATAATTTACTTAAAATAAAACCAAAATAGCGAACCTTGTGTTCGCTATTTTTTTAAGTTCAGATAATCTGAAACTAACGAATCAAAATAATCAATGGAATGATAATGGGATATGAATGGTTAGCACTTGGTGCTGCGTGCTTATGGGCACTATCAAGCATGATTTCAGTTGCACCAGCTCGTCATCTTGGCGCATTTGCTTATAGCCGATGGCGGATGGGCTGCGTAACGATTATGTTATCTAGCCTTGCTTGGTTTACGGGTGGCTGGTCTTCTATTGAATATTCCCATTTATTTCCAATGATGCTGTCGGGTTTAATTGGTATTTTTATTGGTGATACCGCTTTATTTTCTTGTTTTAATCGAATGGGCCCTCGACAAGCGGGTTTGCTTTTTTCTTGCCATGCTCTGTTCTCTGCTGTACTTGGTTATTGGTTATTTAATGAAACTTTGCAAGGATGGGAGCTTATAGGGGCAATCTCTGTTTTTTCTGGTGTTTCTATTGCTATTTTCTTTGGAAAAAAAACTGATAATCAGCACACGTGGGAAGAAGTTAAAGGGAATATTTGGATTGCGATAGCACTGGGCTTACTCGCCGCATTTTGCCAAGCGCTTGGTGGTGTAATTGCAAAACCAGTAATGTTAACCAGCGCTGACCCTATCGCAGCCTCAGCGATTAGAATGGCTTCTGCTTTTGGCGCTCATAGCCTATTAAGAATAACTAATCTACCTATCTCACGCCCTATCACTCCAATTAACTTACGCATATTAGGTATTGTTGCCTTAAATGGATTTCTTGCGATGACCGTCGGCATGACTCTAATCTTATATGCTCTACAAAAAGGAAATGTGGGTATGGTCGCCCTACTCTCTTCGACGACACCAATCATGATCTTACCTTTACTGTGGCTATATACAAAAAAAGCACCGAACCGCTTTGCTTGGTTAGGTGCTTTTTTAGCTGTAATTGGTACAGGGTTAATCGTTAGCTAGTTTTATTTAAAGAATTAAGCTCTATCAAAAGGAAAGGCCATCACTTGATCGATGTGCTTTTCTCCCATTGCTAACATGATCAAGCGATCGATACCTAACGCAACACCAGCACAATCGGGAAATCCAGCTTCTAATGCAGCAATCAAATGATAATCAATAGGCTGCTCAATTAAGCCCATAGATTTACGCTTTGCATTATCTTCTTCAAAACGAACAAGTTGTTCCTTGGCATTATCAAGTTCATGAAAACCATTCGCTAATTCGATTCCTTTAAAGTACACCTCAAAACGCTCAGCCACTCGCGGATCCGTCGGATTAATCTTAGCAAGAGCCGCTTGAGACGCAGGAAAATCATAAACAAAAGCAGGAACGTCTAAACCAATCTTCTCCTCTACGCCCATACTGAATAACAATTGCAGTAATGTATCTCTGTCTTCTTCAATATCAGCAATATCTGACAAACCTAACGGCCCCGCAACTGCTCGAAGAGCATCCATTGGAGCTTCTAACGGACAAACACCAAGCACTTGAATAAAGGCTTGTTGATACGTCATTCGTTCTGCGTTATCACATTTTAAAACAAGTTTTAGCAACTCGTTCATTTCATCCATTAACTGGTGATGATCAAATGTAGGACGGTACCACTCTAACATCGTAAATTCGGGATTATGAAAACGTCCAGCTTCTTCATTACGGAAGGCTTTATTAATTTGGTAAATCGCACCACTGCCAGCTGCCAACAAGCGTTTCATATGAAACTCAGGACTGGTCATAAAATACAAATGTGCGCCATCCGCATAGCCTGGCCCAACAAAGTCCGTTTGAAAGGTATGAAGATGAACATCAGTAACTGTTGCGTGACTCATTGCTGGAGTGTCCACTTCCATCACTTTACGTTCTGAAAAAAATAGACGAATGTTACTTAAAATATCAGCGCGCTGCTGTAATTGTTCAATTGATGCACTAGGCATCCAGTTTTGACTAGTCATAATTTTACACATTAGAAAAACTTATCCAAAATGATACCCGATTCCCAATTTTAAGGTTACCTATTTTTTAACTTTATAAATACCCTTAATCATCAAAGGGATACAGGTTCGATAAGAACCATTATCACTTACAAAGCAACAACTTAACTACAATTTAACGCCAAAATTAACAGCTGTAACTAGTTGACGGAGATCACATTATTAGCAACAAACCACCCCATTAGTGGTACTTGCACTACAAAACTTTATCCATATCAATTTTTATTACAAAAGCTCACATAGAATAGACATCAGAATTTTTAAGTTTTATTTGCTCTTTATTTGTCACACGAGCAGGCTAGATTCTCATAATTAATCATATTTGAATGGTTAATTTAATTTTTTATCTTTTATCCCGGAGAATAACTGTGAAAACTATAACCACAGATATCGCAGTGATCGGCGCGGGCGGTGCAGGTCTACGTACTGCCATTGCAGCAGCAGAAGCAAACCCAGAGCTAGAAATCGCTCTAATCTCAAAAGTTTACCCTATGCGTTCGCACACTGTTGCCGCAGAAGGTGGGTCAGCAGCCGTGACCAAGGAAGAAGATACACTAGACAATCACTTCAACGATACTGTTGGTGGTGGTGATTGGCTGTGTGAACAGGATGTTGTTGAATACTTTGTAAAAAATGCATACCGCGAGATGACTCAATTAGAACAATGGGGTTGTCCTTGGAGCCGTAAAGAAAATGGTGAAGTTAACGTTCGTCGTTTCGGTGGTATGAAAGTTGAACGTACGTGGTTTGCGGCCGATAAAACGGGCTTCCACATGCTTCACACTCTATTCCAAACTTCAATGAAGTACCCTCAAATCAATCGTTATGATGAGTACTTTGTTGTAGACCTTCTTGTTGAAGAAGGCCAAGTTCAAGGTCTAATTGCTATTCATATGGCAGAAGGCGAACTTATCTGTATTAAAGCAAAATCTGTTGTATTAGCAACAGGCGGTGCTGGTCGTGTTTACCACTGTAATACCAACGGCGGTATCGTTACTGGTGATGGTATGGCTATGGCTTTCCGTCATGGTGTTCCTCTACGTGATATGGAATTTGTTCAATATCACCCAACAGGTTTACCAGGTACTGGCATCTTGATGACTGAAGGTTGTCGTGGTGAAGGCGGTATCATCGTTAATAAAAACGGTTACCGTTACCTACAAGATTACGGCATGGGTCCAGAGACTCCTGTTGGCGAGCCTAAAAACAAATATATGGAACTGGGTCCACGTGACAAAGTTTCTCAAGCATTTTGGCACGAACAGCAAAAAGGCAATACAATTAAACACCCTCTAGGTGATGTTGTGCATTTGGATCTTCGTCACCTAGGTGAAGAGTACCTAAATGAGCGTCTACCGTTTATCTGTGAACTATCAAAAGCATACGTTAACGTTGATCCAGCGAAAGAGCCTATTCCAATTCGTCCTACTGTTCACTACACCATGGGCGGTATTGAAACGGACAAGAACAACGAAACAAACATCAAAGGCCTATTCGCTGTTGGTGAATGTTCTTCTGTTGGTCTTCACGGTGCAAACCGTCTAGGTTCAAACTCTCTTGCTGAGTTAGTGGTATTTGGTCGTCTAGCTGGTGAGAAAGCCGCTGAACGCGCTGCTGAGTTCACAGCTTGGAACGATGCTTCTATCCAAACGCAAATCGAAGCGGTTAAAGCTCGTATTGATGCTTTATTAGCACAAGAAGGCGATGAAAACTGGGCTGATATCCGTACTGAAATGGGTCACTCAATGGAAGCTGGTTGTGGTATCTATCGTAAAGAGCACGAAATGCAAGATACGATTGACACACTAGCTAAACTGAAGCAACGCTACAAAAAAATTAGCATCAAAGACAAAGGAAAAGTATTCAATACTGACCTTTTATACGCAATCGAAGTTGGTTACGGTCTTGAAGTTGCTGAAACAATGGCTCACTCTGCAATTCTGCGTAAAGAGTCTCGTGGTGCACACCAACGTTTAGATGAAGGTTGTACAGAGCGTGATGATGTGAACTTCTTAAAACATTCATTAGCGTATTACAATGAAGATGCTGCACCAACAATTAAGTACAGCGGCGTAACAATCACGAAATCTCAACCAAAAGCTCGCCTATATGGTGAAGCAGCAGAAAAAGCAGCTGCAGAAGAAGCGGCTGCAGAAAAAGCAGCGAAAAACGCAGAGGAGCAAGCATAATGACAGCTGGCAAAAGAGTCCAAAAAGTAAGCATTCTGCGTTACAACCCGATGACTGATGCTGAACCACATCTACAAACATTTGATGTACCTTGTGATGATACAACATCTGTATTAGACGCATTAGGTTACATCAAAGATAACCTAGATAAAGACCTTTCTTACCGTTGGTCTTGTCGTATGGCGATCTGTGGTTCTTGTGGCATGATGGTAAACAACGTACCTAAGCTTGCATGTAAAGCGTTCTTACGTGATTATCCAAATGGCTTAACGATTGAACCACTGGCTAACTTCCCAATCGAAAAAGATTTAATTGTTGATATGACGCCATTCATTGAGCGCTTAGAAGCAATTAAACCTTATATTCTTGGTAATGACCGTACTCCTGAGCAAGGTCCTAACAACCAAACTCCTGAGCAAATGGCGAAATACAAACAATTCGCTGGTTGTATCAACTGTGGTCTATGTTACGCAGCGTGTCCTCAATTCGGTCTAAACCCTGAATTTATCGGTCCAGCAGCGCTAACATTAGCACACCGTTATAATCTTGATAGCCGTGATAATGGTTCTGCTGAACGTATGAAACTTATCAATGGTGACAATGGCGCGTGGGGCTGTACTTTTGTTGGCTACTGTTCTGAAGTATGTCCAAAACACGTTGATCCTGCTGCGGCAGTAAACCAAGGCAAGATCGCATCGTCTCAAGACTTTGTTATCGCAATGCTTAAACCTCAGGAGGCATAAGGATGAGCAACCGTAAACCTTACGTTCGCGAAATGACACGTACTTGGTGGAAAGATCACCCTTTCTACCGCTTCTACATGGTTCGTGAAGCAACCATTCTACCGTTAATTTTCTTTACTATCTGTCTACTTGTAGGTTTAGGTAGTTTAGTTAAAGGTCCACTTGCTTGGGCTTCTTGGTTAGATTTCATGGCAAACCCTATTGTAGTCGCTTTGAACATTGTTGCTTTAGCGGGTAGCTTATTCCATGCTCAAACTTTCTTTAGCATGATGCCGCAAGTAATGCCAATTCGTATCAGTGGTAAAACACTGGATAAGAAAGTGGTTGTACTTGCACAGTGGGCTGCAGTTGCAGCAATTACATTACTTGTACTGGTTATCGTTTAAGGAGAGTTATTGTGGTAAATCGTAATCCAAAGCGTTCTGACGAACCAGTATGGTGGGGCTTATTCGGTGCTGGTGGCACTTGGTTTGCAATGCTGACACCGGTAACAATTCTTGTTCTTGGTATTTTAGTTCCACTGGGTGTTATTGGTGCTGAATCAATGAACTACCTACGTGTTGCTGGTTTTGTAACTAGTATCATTGGTGCTCTATTTGTAATTGGTTCAATCTCAATGCCAATGTGGCACGCAATGCACCGTCTACATCACGGTATGCACGATCTTAAATTCCACACAGGAACGGCTGGTAAAATTGCGTGTTACGCAATTGCTGCACTGGCAACTGTTCTTTCTGTTGTGTTTATCTTTATGATCTAATCTGAATTCAGATTAATAAAAAAAGGTTGGCTGATGCCT
>NZ_MSCO01000001.1:32756-92043 GCF_002954705.1 Aliivibrio sifiae | reverse complement strand
AGGCTGATGCCAACCTTTTTTGTTTCTGCCATATAATGCCAACCGTAGTAAATAACTGATCACTCTAACTGGTTAAAATGCTCGATAACTGCGTTGAAATTGTTAATTGTAGAATAACTAATAAAATAATAAGCAATAAAAAAGGCCACCGAAGCGACCTTTTCTCTGACGTGTAAATATCAATAATAATTGATATTATTTAACACGACCTACGTATTCACCCGTGCGAGTATCTACTTTTACTACTTCACCGATAGCGATGAACAGTGGAACACGAACAACAGCGCCTGTTGCTAATGTAGCTGGTTTACCACCAGTACCTTGAGTATCACCTTTCAGACCTGGATCTGTTTCGGTTACTTCGATCTCAACAAAGTTTGGCGGTGTCACTGTAATTGGATTATCATTCCAAAGAGTCAGTGTACAAGTGTCGTTTTCAACTAACCATTTAGCAGCGTCACCCACTGATTTAACATCAGCAGCGATTTGCTCAAAGCTTACGCTGTTCATGAAATGGTAGAATTCGCCATCGCTGTATAGGTAGTCAAGCTCTACATCTACTACATCAGCAAGCTCAAAGCTTTCACCTGATTTAAATGTTTTTTCTAGTGTCTTACCAGAAAGCAGTTTACGAAGTTTTACACGGTTGAATGCTTGGCCTTTACCAGGTTTCACATATTCGTTATCGATAATTGAGCATGGCTCATTATCTAACATAAATTTCAAACCGCCTTTGAATTCATTGGTACTTACTGACGCCATGATTTCCTCTTAACATCGTTGAGTTATAAATAATGTCACACATAATAACCCGAAATGACGCTCCTGTTGAGCAAAACTGGCTCAAAGAGATCTCAAATGCGATCTCAGATCCTCATCAACTGCTTTCAACTCTAGGAATTGATAGCTCACCTTGGGAGAAAGGATTAGAAGCGAAAAGGTTATTTGCGTTACGTGTGCCGACAAGTTTTGTCGATCGAATGGAGTTTGGCAACCCTTTTGATCCTTTATTACGCCAAGTATTGCCTTTAGATCAAGAATTCGAAGTACATGACGGATATTCAACCGATCCTCTTGATGAGCAAGACAATGAACAACCTGGACTTCTGCATAAATACAAAAACCGTGTTTTGCTGATATTAAAAGGAGGTTGCGCGGTAAATTGTCGTTATTGCTTCCGCCGCCACTTCCCTTATCAAGACAACAAAGGCAGTAAATCGATATGGAAAAAATCCATAGATTATATTGCCGAACACCCAGAATTAAATGAAGTGATACTTTCTGGAGGTGATCCGTTGATGGCAAAAGACCATGAGTTAGAGTGGTTAATCGCTCAGTTAGAAAGCATCCCTCATATTAAGCGTCTTCGTATTCATAGCCGTTTACCTGTCGTCATACCTAACCGAATTACAGAGAAATTATGTTCGTTGTTTTCTGAAACTTCACTTCAAATAATTTTAGTTACGCACATCAATCATGCTAATGAAATCTGTTCTGAGCTAATTGAAAAAATGACTCAATTAAAGCACGCTAACGTAACCTTATTAAACCAAAGTGTTTTACTTAAAGGTGTGAATGATACAGCAGAAGCTTTAACTGATTTAAGTGAAGCATTATTTGATGCCGGTATTTTACCTTATTACCTTCATGTATTAGATAAGGTTCAGGGAGCTGCTCACTTCTTTATTTCTGATAAAGAAGCAAAACGATTGATGGGAGAATTAATCGAAAATGTATCAGGCTATCTTGTACCAACATTAGCAAGAGAAATCGGTGGTCGTAAAAGTAAAACACCACTCGACTTATATTTAGAATAAAGCAAGCATTAAGAATAATACATTAAGATAGTCCCTAAATTTCAGGCATAAAAAAACCGAAGCCTAAAACTTCGGTTTTTCTTTTATAGCTTCAAGATATTCTTAGATTAGAATAACTCTTCCGCTACTTTATAAAGATCTAGCTTCTCAGGACGACGCATATTTTCAATCGCATCGATAATATCATGATGAACAAGCTGCTCATTTTGAATACCAACACAACGACCACCATGACCATCAATTAGAAGCTTAACGCCATAGTTACCCATACGAGACGCTAAGATACGGTCGAATGCACCAGGCTGACCGCCACGTTGAATATGACCAAGAACCGTAGCACGAGTCTCACGACCAGTATCAGCTTCAATTTCTTTTGCTAATGCATTTACATCAGTCATTAATTCAGTGATAGCAATAATTGCGTGTTTTTTACCTTTCGCAATGCCGTCTTGAATATTTTGAATTAGTGCTTCTTTGTTTAAGCCAGTCTCTGGAGTAATCACATACTCACAACCGCCCGCAATTGCAGCCATTAATGTTAGATCGCCACAGTGACGGCCCATAACTTCTACAATAGAGATACGTTGGTGAGAAGACGATGTATCACGTAAACGGTCAATGGCATCAATAACAGTGTTTAATGCCGTTAAGTAACCGATAGTGTAATCTGTACCTGCGATATCATTATCGATAGTACCAGGAAGACCGATACATGGGTAACCCATTTCAGTTAGCTTCTTAGCACCCATGTAAGAACCATCACCACCGATAACGATTAACGCATCAATGTCATGTTTCTTAAGGTTTGCAATCGCTTTTTCACGAACAGCTACTTCTTTAAATTCAGGAAAACGTGCTGAACCTAAGAATGTACCGCCGCGGTTGATCATATCAGATACGCTATGGCGCTCTAATTTCTCGATACGATCTTCAACAAGACCTAAGTAGCCATCATGAATACCAAATACTTCTAGGCCTTCCGTTAATGCTGTACGAACAACACCACGAACTGCCGCATTCATACCCGGCGCATCGCCACCACTTGTTAAAACACCAATCTTCTTGACCATGGTTACCCTCTAATATGGTTGGGAATTTCAATTTCAATTTCTAATACAGCAAGCAGACTCCCTAATCTGCTCACCATTAATAATCTGTAATTTTTTTTCTTATGTAAGAGTATTACCATTTTACTGAAAAAGTTCGTTGATTCACATCAGAATCAATCACGACTATTTCATTTTTCTGTTACGAAAAAACAATAATTGCTAATAATACTACTAATTCTTACTGGAACTGAATTTGCTCTCTGTCTGAGTCTAGCACAACTGAAAGCGGGTCTTGATGAATAATAATATCAGAATGTGGGAAAACTGTTAAAAGTTCATCTTCTACTTTGTCAGCAATTCGATGCGCTTCAACCAATGGCATTTGATCTGGAAGCTCTAAATGCAGCTGAATAAATCGAGTCGGTCCTGCAAGGCGGGTTCTTAAATCATGAATACCTTTTACTCCGTCAACACGACAGCATGCTTCTCTAATCTGCTCTAATTCTTCTTTTGGTAGTTGTCTATCTAATAGTAATTGAATTGCTTCATATGCCATCTTAAAGGCACTAATTAAAATATAAACACCAATAATAAGAGCAAAAATAGCATCTGCTTCGTGCCATCCATACCAGCTTAGTGCTAAAGCTAGCATGATTGCGGCATTCATAAATAAATCGGTTTTATAATGCAATGAGTCCGCTGCAATTGCTTGGCTGCCCGTTTGCTTTACTACCCATTGTTGCACCATCACAAGGCCAAAGGTTAAAACAATCGCAAAACCACTCACATAAACTCCGAGTTCAGGAGCGATAACATCTTGAGGACGGAAAAAACGTTCTACACCATTCAATAATAAGAAACAAGCAGAGCCAGAGATAAACATCGCTTGAGCTAATGCCGCTAATGATTCAGCCTTACCATGACCAAAGCTGTGTTCTTCATCAGCCGGTTGCAATGCATAACGAACCACTAAAAGATTGGTAATAGACGCCCCCATATCAAGCAGAGAATCCACCAAAGATGCTAAAAGACTCACCGAGCCTGTTACCCACCAAGTCCCTAATTTGAATAACATTAATATCGTCGCAACAATGGTTGCAAGCCATGCCGCCATTGTGACTAAAGAAGCGTATCGTTGGGTCATCTTTTTTCCATTACCTAAAAAATCAACCCTTAGTATAAAGCCTTAATTCAATAATCGTTATTCCAATTGTTAATATCTCTTCAACAAAATTATAATATAAAAAAACGAGCCTCTATTTCCATAAAGGCTCGTTCTTATCTATTTCTGATTAAATCTAATTATTTAGCACAATCTGCGATGTATTTATCTTGGTTTGCTTTAAATTCTGTTTTTTGCTCTGGTGTTAAAATATTCATCATCTCATGACGTTTCTTCATCATTTCTACACGACGATCAATTTGACGCTCTGACATTTTTTCAGCTAATGAACGCACTGCTTGCTCATCAAAATTATCCGCTAACATCAAATCTTGCATTGCTTGATGATCCGCTTTCATTTCAGCCGTTGGTTGACGTTTGTGACCTTTTTTAGCTTTGTGTTCAGCTTTACGTGCATCACGCATTGCATCAAATTGGTCTTCTTGTGCATCAGTTAGGTCTAAATCTTTGAACGCTTTCTTATTAGCTTTCATCATGCACTTACTTCCGTGCATACCTTCACCGCCTTTCATTCCACCTTCATGATGGCTACCACCCGCTGCGAATGCAGAAGCAGAAGCGAAAAAAAGAGGAAGTACTACTGCGCCTAAAATCATTTTTTTCATCATATTCATTGTGTCTATCTCCGTGGCAGAAAATTCAGTGTAATTAAATGCAGTTCACTTTCGTGCTGCTTGGTATGGACTAAGAATAGCGCAAGCAAAGTAAATGAGTGTCTTTTGAGCGTAAATCAACGTAAAGAGTATTTTGAAGGTTGGTATTCACCTGTTTATTTGGCGATACTATATCCATAAGGTATTACGCAGGTGAATAATAATGGCAAAGATTTTATTAGTTGATGACGATGTGGAGCTAACCGCATTACTTAAAGATATTTTAAGCTTAGAAGGCTATAACGTTGTTGAAGCCAACAATGGGATAGAAGGATTAGCCGCAATTAGTGATGATCTTGATCTTATCTTACTTGATATTATGATGCCAAAAATGAATGGCATGGACATGCTACGTAAATTACGTGAGACCAATGAAACCCCCGTATTGATGCTAACAGCTAAAGGGGAAGAAATTGATCGAGTAATTGGCTTAGAACTTGGCGCGGATGACTATTTACCAAAACCTTTTAGCGATAGAGAGCTGCTTGCTCGCATTCGTGCAATTTTACGTAGAACACAAAGCAAAACTAAAGAAAACCACAATAGCAGCAGTATTAAATATCAAAACATTGAAATATTCATAGGTAAACAAGAAGCCTATCATAATGGTGATTTATTAGATTTAACAGGAACAGAATTTGGATTACTGTCTCAGTTTATTCAAAAGCCTGGAGAAATCATTTCAAAAGAAGACCTCAGCTTAGAAGTGCTTGGAAAACGTCTTGCGCCTTTTGATCGTGCCATTGATATGCATGTATCTAATTTACGTAAAAAACTGCCACCACTGACAGAAGGTAAGCCTCGCATTAAAACACTACGTGGTCGTGGCTATTTATTTGTAGAGGGATAACTCTTGTTTGCTAAGAAAATGAAATTTCCTTTAATCTCAAGTTTATATGGTCGTATCTTTGCCATTTTTTGGTTCACCTTATTACTCGTATTAATAGGGGTTGTTATTGGCCCTAATTTTGATCCACGTGCTCGCCACAATATTGCAACAGAGCATCTAACTAAGATGACGCAAATTGCGGCTTATATTACTGGAAAATACTCAGAACGAGATGACCTCAAGGCCACGTTAAGAGTTATCAGTCATAAAGCACATAAACACGACGAAAATCTAGACCTGTTTTTTACAACACCAACTGGTGAAATTTTAGATAAACCAAAAGAATTACGAGGCAGAAAAAAAGCATTACTTAATTTTTTGACCTTATCTGATGATCCAAAGCTACCACAACAAAAGCTCTATGGTAGAACGATGATGGCAGGTCCGTTTGATATTGTGATCGCTCATGAAACTGTTTATATGTATGTAGGAAGATATTGGAAAAAGCCTCCTCCCTTTATCCTTCGTATTTTAGATAAACCAATACAGCTTTTATTAGTGACCATGCTCGTTAGTACCCCATTTCTATTATGGTTAGCTTGGGCATTAAGCCAACCGGCAAGGCGATTGCAAAAAGCGGCCGAACGGGTTGCCAGAGGTCAATTCGAAAAAGACGAAGCTTTAGAGAGAGGCCCTAAAGAATTCAGAAAAACAGGACAAAGCTTTAACCAAATGGTGGGCTCATTAAACACCATGATTTCAGGTCAACAGCGATTACTTTCTGACATTTCACATGAATTGCGTTCACCATTAACTCGCTTACGAATGGCCACCGCACTTGCTACCCGTAAACAAGGAGAAAGCGCTGAATTATCTCGTATTGATATGGAAGCAGACCGACTTGAACAGATGATTTCAGAGTTATTAGAGCTATCTCGTATTCAAGTGAACAGCCACCAAGAACGAGAGAAGACAGATGCTTATACGCTTTGGTTTGATATCTTAGAAGACGCTAAATTCGAAGCAGAGCACATGAACAAAACACTCTCATATGTTGGGTTAACAGAAACGCCTATTTTTGGGAATCCAAACCTACTAATGAGTGCGATAGAAAACGTAATAAGAAACGCGATAAAATATGGTAATGATGTCATCACGATTCATCTCGCCGTACACGATAATTCACTTGTTATTCATGTTGATGATAATGGTGAAGGTGTACCAGAAGATGAGTTGAATGATATTTTCAAACCTTTTTACCGAGTTTCAACTGCCAGAGACAGAAGCAGCGGTGGTACAGGCTTAGGTCTTGCCATTACTGAGAGTGCAATGCACCAACATAGCGGAACCATCATTGCAAGCAAAAGCCCTCTTGGTGGATTACGAATGACGATTACTTTGCCTATCGAACAATAATAACCTCAGACAACATGGCTTATCTCAAAGTAAGCCATGTTGTTACGAGTACGCTCTACCCCGATACCAATCAATTAGATATACTGCGTTTAATTTCCGTTTATTCAAGAGTTCATTATGTTTGAGATTGCGCTGTACGAACCTGAAATCGCCCCAAATACAGGTAATATTATTCGACTGTCTGCTAACTGTGGTGCAAACCTGCATTTAATTGAACCATTGGGATTTGATTTAGAAGAGAAGAAACTTCGCCGAGCAGGGTTAGATTATCATGACTTAGCTCATGTAAAGCGCCATAAAGATTACGCTGCTTTTCTTGAGTATTTAGAAAATGAAAGCGAAGACGAACACCGTATTTTTGCTTGTACCACCAAAACCACCGGGCACCACACAACACCAAGCTACCAGAAAGGCGACGTATTATTGTTTGGCCCAGAAACGCGTGGCCTACCTGCTGATTTAATCGATGCTCTACCTATGGAGCAACGCGTTCGTATTCCAATGATGCCAGACAGCCGCAGTTTAAACCTATCAAACTCTGTTGCTATCATCGTATTTGAAGCATGGCGTCAAATGGGGTTTGAAGGCGGGTTATAAATTCAATTTTTTATTCTCGCATACAAAAATAGCCACTATTCAGTGGCTATTTTTATACATATCAAGGATAGAGTTTATTAAATTCCATCACCCGAAATAAACGTCTGAGATTTACCATTGAACTGCTGGTCCATATCGAAAGACGGTTTTTCAGAACTAGGACGTCCAACAATTTTAGCCGGAACCCCAGCTACCGTTGTATGAGGAGGAACGGCCTGAAGTACTACAGAACACGAACCAATCTTAGCCCCGACACCAACTTCAATATTACCTAAAATCTTAGCTCCAGCCCCAATCATCACGCCTTCACGGATCTTAGGATGACGGTCACCACACTCTTTACCTGTACCACCTAAGGTTACATCTTGGAGAATAGAAACATCATTTTCTACCACAGCCGTTTCACCAATAACGATACCGGTAGCATGGTCAAACATGATCCCTTTACCTATCGTTGCTGCAGGGTGAACATCCACCTGACAAGCGACTGATATTTCATTCTGCAGATAGGTAGCTAAAGCAACACGCCCTTGCTTCCAAAGCCAGTTGGATACTCGGTAGCCTTGCAATGCATGATACCCTTTTAAATACAGTAAAGGCATTGAGTACATAGAGACGGCAGGATCTCGTGTTACCGTCGCACAAATATCGCAAGCCGCGGCATCAGTAAGAGAAGGGTCAGAGGCAAATGCTTCTTCAACCACCTCTCGTACCGCCATTGCTGGCATCGATGCTGTCGCTAATTTATTAGCAAGAATATAACTTAATGCCGCAGCAAGGTTTTCATGTTTAATAATGGTGGCATGATAAAAGCTTGCAAGCATGGGTTCTTGTTCTGATTGCTCACGCGCTTCTCGAACAATACATTCCCATACTTGATGTTTTTTACATTCTTTCATTTTCATACCATCCTTGAATTATGATTCTGATTTCTTATCTCGTGCTAGTAAATCCTGCGCAGCAACTCTTGCATCTTTTCCTTGATACAATACTTGATAAATTTGCTCAACTATAGGCATTTCTACGCCCATACGTTCTGCAAGTAAAAACACTTCTTTAGTATTTCTATAACCTTCAACGACTTGACCAATTTCAGCTTGAGCACTTTCTACGTCACCACCTTGACCTAAAGCCAAACCAAAGCGACGGTTACGAGATTGGTTATCGGTACACGTTAATACTAAGTCACCTAAACCAGCCATACCCATAAAGGTTTCCGCTTCGGCACCCAATGCAACACCTAAACGGGTCATTTCAGCCAAACCACGAGTGATCAATGCCGTACGAGCATTAGCTCCAAAACCAATGCCATCAGACATACCTGCGCCGATAGCAATCACATTTTTCACAGCACCGCCTAGTTGCATACCAGTGAAATCGTTATTCGCATACACTCGGAACGTTTTTGAACAGTGAATCTTCTCTTGAAGATCTTTAACAAATTGCTGATCAGGTGACGCGACAGCAATCGCTGTTGGCATACCAGAAGCAAGTTCTTTAGCAAAAGTAGGTCCAGAGAGCACAGCCAGAGAATGAGATTCTCCCAATGCTTCTACTGCCACTTCTTTTAATAAACGACCTGTTTCAGGCTCTAGCCCTTTTGTCGCCCAACATACTCGTGAATCTTCACGTAGGAATGGTTTTACATTCCCTAATACCAAACCAAACACATGGCTTGGAACAACAACAAGTAAATCACGGCTCGCTTGAACTGATTTCTCAAGATCCGTCGACATAATCAATGATGGTGGAAAGGCAACACCAGGTAGAAACTCTTCATTTGCACGATCCGCTTCAAGGCGAGCCATATGTGCTTCTTCGTGGCCCCATAAAATCACTTTTGCACCGTTACGAGCAAGAGATATAGCAAGAGAAGTTCCGTATGAACCAGCACCAAGTACGGTCATTGAAATATCAGAGTAATCAGTTTGTGTTGTCATTGTGACCATCCAAAACAAGTATCAAAAGATACAGTAGTAATAAAAACAAAATGCACTTGTTATCAAAATATAGAAGCTATACAAAAATATAGAACCATATTAGATAAAAAAGTGCATTTATTCTCTACAAATTAATCAATAGCGCAATGCCATCAATTCTTCATATCCAAAAGAATTACGCTTGAGCTGGTGCTTCTGCGTTTTCTTGAGCTTGGTTTTGTAGGTAATTCATGAACAATGCGTCAAAGTTAACTGGCGCAAGGTTAAGTTGTGGGAACGTACCTTTAACAACTAAGCTAGAGATTGTTTCACGAGCGTATGGGAAAAGAATGTTCGGGCAGAACGCACCTAGGCAATGTGCTAGTTGAGCTTCTTCCATTTGGCCAGCAGTAAAGATACCGCCTTGTTGAACTTCACATAGGAATGCATTTTCTTCTTCGTTCTTAACGGTAACCGTTAGACGTAGAACTACTTCATAAACACCTTCACCTAGTTCACGGCTTTGAGTATCAAGATCCAGTTTAACATCTGGATTCCACTCTTTTTGGAACATAGTTGGTGAGTTAGGCGCTTCAAAAGATACGTCTTTTAGGAAGATACGTTGAATTGCAAAGTTTTGTTGTTCTTGTTGTGCTGCTTCAGCCATGGGAAAAGTCCTTTATATTTAAATATGTATGAATGCAGAATAACGATGTGATATTACTCTGCATTCGTGATATCTAAAAAATGAGCCAGATATCACATCAAAATGAATCAATTGCTTAGGAAATGGGCAATTACTTTTTGTTTTTTACCGACTTCGCTTTTACTAACGGTAGGTTAGCTTCATTCCAAGAGATCAAACCGTTCTTAAGAAGTTTAACTTGCTCAAAACCAGCTTTATGCAAATCATTTGCTGCCGCTTGAGCTGTTTGACCTGTTTTACATACAACAATAATTGGGGTAGTTTTTGAGTTTTCAAGACCAGATAAGTTACCTGCTTTGATGTCACTTGGTAAAATGTGACGAGCATCCGTAATATGACCTGATTTATATTCATCTTTAGAGCGAACATCTACAACAATCGCATCTTCGCGGTTCATCAGCATCGTTGCTTGTGCTGAATCTATTTCTTGGTAGCCAGATGTTTTTTGTTTTACTACGTTTTGAATTAACGCAACAATAATACCAACCCAAACAACGGCTAAAATCATGTTGTTGGTTACAAAATCGATGATTGACGTTTCCATATTCTTTATCTCTGATTTTTTGGATAACCACATGTCATTAGACAGTTCAGTTACCATAGGCGCTAAAATTAAGGCGAAAGTATACCCTAGGGTTTCTTTTGAAACTAGCGAGGATAAAAAAACAGCCGAATACAGCTAAAATGCTGTGATATTGGTTTTACAATTGAGACCAAACACAAACTCTGTCTAGTCAGGACCCACTCTATCTGAAATAATGCTGCGATGAACATATCCCTTTCAAATACGTTTTTTTCTTTTCGTAAAATCTGTACGACGGCGTTAGTGTGCCTGACATTTAGCTTTCCTCTAACCTCTCATGCTAATGACGCAGAATTAAAGGGAATGAAACAAGAAATATCTCGCCAAAACTCACTATTAAGTAAACAGAAAAAAGAACTCTCTAGTCTGCAAACTAGTTTGAAAAAACATGAGTTATCCATTGCGAACGCGTCTCAAAAAACGCGCAACGCAGAGCGAGAACTAAATTCATTAAAAGTATCGATCGCTGGGTTAAAGCAACAGCAATCCGAGCTAACCCAACAACAAGTAGGTCAGATTGAAATTCTGAAAGACTTGTTAGTTAACTACTACCTCACGAGCCGAAACAATCAACTGTCTAACGTTTTGAGCGGTGATGATGTTAATAAAATCGATCGTATGACTCAATACGCTCAACGTTTATCAGAAGCCAGGGTAGGTGCTATCTCTCAATTAGAGTTCACCACAATGCAACTGAAAGAGAAAGAAGCGTCTTTACTTGAGCAACAGCAACGACAAAGTGACCTGCTTGCCCAGTACACTAAAGAAAAGCAGACACTACAAACATCTCAAAATAAACGTAAGAAAACCGTCTCAAGTATTAAAAATCGTATTTCAAGTGAAAGTGGTTATTTAAACGAGCTACAACAAAATGAAAAACGCTTAAAAGTTGCTATTGCAAAAGCCAAAGCAAAAAACAACGTCCCTATGGATGGAATTGCGCGTCAAAAAGGTCGTCTACCTTGGCCAATCGATAATCCTAAAACATTGCATAGTTTTGGCACTAAACAAACCGGTCAATTAACATGGAAAGGCATGGTATTAGCCAGCCAATACGGAGCACCAGTTAAAGCCGTTGATTCAGGCAAGGTCGTTTTTGCTGATTGGCTACGTGGTTATGGATTAATGATCCTTATTGACCATGGTAAGGGCGATATGACCTTATATGGCTACAATCAAAGTTTAATGAAAAAAGAAGGCGATAAAGTACGTGCAGGTGAAACCATTGCAGTGGTTGGTGACAGTGGTGGTCAAGACAGACCTTCTCTGTACTTTGAAATCCGTCGCAACAGTAAAGCGCAGAACCCCCGTTCTTGGTTAAAGCGTTAATCATTACTTAATTAATCAGTAATTCAGATATTAAAAAAGCCGCGTTATCTCTATTTAGTAACAGGATAACGTGGCTTTTTTTATTCCATTCATATAGCGAATAAATTATTTTAAGGTTTTGTTTGGATCATCTTCTTTACGTTGAAATTCACCTTCAAATACATCACCTTGCTGATCATTCTGATTTGCTTGATCAAATGGGTTACCTTGATTAAACGGACCATTTTGATCAAAACCACCACCGAAACCTGCATGAAAGCCACCTTGGGATGCTCCTATGCCATTCACTTTTACTCGGCTCATTAATTGTTTTGCTAAGTAGGCTCTTGGTGCAGGTAATAAAACCAACATACCTAGCGCATCGGTCATAAAGCCAGGAACAAGTAATAGTACACCAGCAACCGCAAGCATCATGCCTTCTACGATTTGTTGCGCTGGTAATTCACCTTGCTGTAATTTTGATTGTACCGACATCAAGGTTTGGATCCCTTGGCTTCTAACTAATGATGCTCCAACAAAAGCGGTGATAAGCACCAAACCAAGTGTCGGCCACATACCTAACATGCCCCCAACTTGCACAAACAGTGCAATTTCAATAATGGGAACAAAAATAAACATCAGTAATAAAATAGGAAACACAACACACCTCGATTGGATTTAATACGATCTTTCACTTTATATATCTTATTTAGTGTAGCAGGCATTAACCGCAAACCACTTTTTCTCTCTCTATTATGATAGATGCGGCACATCCCCTCGATTTTCAAGAAAGAACTCTGTAAAAGAGTGTAAACAGCCATCAAATTCATTAACTCAAGTAGCAGTTATATAACCTATAAAGTAAAGATATTAACAACTAGTGAGAGCATTATCTCAATTTGAAATATTTTGCAAAAACTAGACTTAAAAAGTGATCAAGTTAACACTTTTACCACTAAAGAGGTGTATGATGACGTTAAAACAAGGCATCAGGTACGATATTGATCACCCTCTGACGAACGGACTCTACTCGCAGATATGATCACTTGGACAGAATCCAATAATTAAAATATAGAACCTTAAAGGCTTACTATGACTCAGATGCTTGATTTAGAAAAAACGAATACTGCAACTCGTATTGAAGAAGATTTGCTAGGTGAACGTCACGTTCCTGCTGAAGCTTACTACGGTATTCATACCCTTCGCGCTATGGAAAACTTCAACATTTCAAATGTAACTATTTCTGATGTTCCTGAGTTTGTTCGTGGCATGATCTACACTAAAAAAGCAGCCGCTTTAGCTAACAAAGAATTAGGTGCTATCCCTTCACAAGTTGGTGAGTACATCATCAAAGCATGTGATTTAATTCTTGAAACTGGCAAGTGCATGGATCAATTCCCATCAGATGTTTTCCAAGGCGGTGCTGGTACTTCAGTTAACATGAATGCTAACGAAGTTATTGCTAACGTTGCTCTTGAACTTATGGGTAAAGAGAAAGGCGAATACGACATCATTAACCCTAATGATCACGTAAACCGTTCTCAATCAACTAACTGTGCATACCCAACAGGCTTCCGTATTGCTGTATACAACAGCATGATGAAACTGATCGAAGCGATTGAATACCTAAAAGGTGCATTCGATCTTAAAGATCAAGAATTCCGTAACGTTTTGAAAATGGGTCGTACTCAGCTTCAAGACGCTGTTCCAATGACTGTTGGTCAAGAGTTCCACGCTTGGGGTGTTCTACTTCAAGAAGAAGTGAAAAACCTTAACTACACAGCGCAACTTCTTTTAGAAGTAAACATCGGCGCGACAGCAATCGGTACTGGCTTAAACGCTGCGACTGGTTACCAAGAAGCAGCGGTTCGTCATCTAGCTGAAGTAACAGGCCTAGAGTGTGTTGCTGCTGAAGACTTAATCGAAGCAACGTCTGACTGTGGTGCTTACGTTATGATCCACGGTGCGCTAAAACGTACTGCGGTTAAAATGTCTAAAATTTGTAATGACTTACGTCTTCTTTCTTCTGGTCCTCGTGCTGGTCTTAATGAATTGAACTTACCTGAGCTTCAAGCTGGTTCTTCAATCATGCCTGCTAAAGTGAACCCTGTAATCCCTGAAGTTGTAAACCAAGTTTGCTTCAAAGTAATCGGTAACGATACTACAGTGACTTTCGCTGCTGAAGCAGGTCAACTGCAATTAAACGTAATGGAACCAGTAATTGGTCAAGCTCTTTTCGAATCTATCGAAATCTTGAAAAATGCATGTGTGAACTTACGTGACAAATGTATCGACGGTATCACGGTAAACAAAGAAGTATGTGAAGCTCACGTATTTAACTCTATCGGTATCGTTACTTACCTAAACCCATTCATTGGCCACCACGAAGGTGACATTGTTGGTAAGATTTGTGCTGAAACAGGCAAAAACGTTCGTGATGTAGTTCTTGAGCGTGGTCTTCTAACTGAAGAGCAATTAGATGACATCTTCTCTGTAGAAAATCTAATGCACCCGCAATACAAAGCAAAACGTTACGATTAATCCGTAACACCTCAAATAGCGAGCTCACTGAAGCTCGCTTTTTTTTATACTAAAAAATTTACTGACAAACAGGTCAAGTAATCATTCATACTTTTATTGATTTGCTGTATATAGCTATGCAATAAAAATCTGAATAATTATTTTAAATTTAAACTTAAACATTGGAGTTATATTATGATTGCTGTACAGCTTCTTGTCGTACTGCTGTTCATCTATTTAGGTGCACGTATCGGCGGTATTGGTATTGGTTTTGCGGGTGGTGCGGGCGTTCTTGTCCTTACCATGATCTTAGGTTTAGACGCGGGCTCTATCCCTATCGATGTTATTTTAATCATCATGTCTGTAATCACGGCTATTGCTGCAATGCAAGTGGCTGGCGGTATGGATTGGTTGGTTGACCTAGCAGAAAAATTCTTACGTAAAAACCCAAAACGTATTACTTTCTACGCACCTATCGTGACTTATTTCATGACGATGCTAGCAGGTACAGGTCACACTGCATTCTCTACACTTCCTGTTATTGCAGAAGTTGCTAAAGAACAAGGTGTTCGTCCTTCTCGCCCACTTTCTATCGCTGTTGTTGCTTCTCAAATTGCAATTACTGCGTCTCCAATCTCTGCGGCAGTTGTTTTCTTCTCTGGTATCCTTGAGCCTCTAGGTGTGGATTACTTAACACTATTAGCAGTATGTATTCCATCAACATTCCTAGCATGCATGGTTGGTGCGTTCGTTGCTAACTTCCTAGGCTGTGAACTGAAAGACGATGTGGTTTATCAAGAACGTCTTGCAAAAGGCCTAATTAAGATGAACGGCGCTGGTAAACGTGAAATTTTACCAACAGCAAAAGCATCTGTTTATATCTTCTGTGTTGCTATCGTCGCTGTTGTTGCTTATGCAACGATGATCAGTGGCAGTGTTGGCCTGATTGAACATCCAACAATTGGCCGTAACGAAGCTATCATGGCGCTAATGCTAACAGCGGCAGCGGCTATCGTTACTTTCACTAAAATTGATGCATCTAAAATTGCTAACGCAGCAACATTCAAATCAGGTATGAGTGCTTGTGTGTGTGTTCTTGGTGTTGCATGGCTTGGCGATACTTTCGTTTCTTCTCATATTGGTGAAATCAAAGAGTTCTCAGCTGAGATCCTTGCACAATACCCGTGGATGCTAGCGATTGTTTTATTCTTTGCTTCTATGCTTCTTTACTCTCAAGGCGCAACAACAACAGCATTAATGCCTGCAGCATTAGCAATTGGTGTTGCACCAATTACTGCGGTTGCTTCTTTTGCGGCAGTGAGTGCATTGTTCGTACTTCCTACTTACCCTACGCTTCTGGCGGCGGTTGAGATGGATGATACTGGCTCAACACGAATTGGTAATCTTGTATTTAACCACCCATTCTTCATTCCGGGTGTTGCAACGATTTCGACTTCTGTTGCACTAGGCTTTGTATTTGGCGGTATTATTCTTTAATTAAGAAAATGCACATATACCACCAAAAATGGCAGCTAATTTAGCTGCCATTTTTTATGTCTTTTAAGTTATGACGTAATCGGTACAACCAATATATCAATAGGAGAGTGATGAATGAGAGGTCGAGAATACGAAATAATTTTACTCAAAAAATCATGGTGATGACCACAAATCAATAGGTCAATTTCATTATCTTTAACCGCTGCCTCAACTTTATGACTAAGATCTCCAGTTCCTACCCAAAAGCTCTCAATCGGAAAATCAGTATACTGCTGAAAATCAGCCAGCCATTTATTTGAAGGCTCATTAAGCGGTTTACGTTCAGGCTCTGCTTGTATATCGACAAGCTCTGGATAAATCTCTCCATGAGTCCCATCAATATGAATATAAGACACTTTTGCACCGACTAAACCAGCCATAGAAACCGCTCTATCAATCAGAACATGACTCTCTTTTGACAGATCCAATGCCACAAGGATATGTTTGTATTTCATCACAACGCCCTCTTCGTCTATTAATAGAATAAGCATAGTTTTAGTCAGGTAAAAATAGTGTCGTAGAGATCTCGAAACCGCAACAAATCAAAAATAATTACCTAAGTGTCAAAAGAGAAATGAGCAGATCATTACTGCAATTGATACTATACTTGTCGAACTCTTGACCATTTCGATAGTCATACCCGTATCTATTTTTATAAAGACTTCCACATGACGAATTTACTCCGATTTCGAGCTGCCCTTTTATCATTCTTCATTCTGTTTATCTCTTTCGCTCCACAAGCTTTGGCTGCGTTTGATTTAACTAAATTACAAAACCAACAAGATTCTTCTTTTGTAACGGTAAATGAAGCGTTTCCTTTTAATTTTATGCAACAAGGGGATCGAGTTTATTTAGATTGGCAAGTAAAGCCTGATTACTATTTATATCAACAACGTATCTCAGTCTCCTCTAATGGGGCTGAAATTGCGGATTTAGTTATGGAAGAAGGCACACCTCATAACGATGAATTTTTTGGTAATGTGAATATCTACACAAAGCCACTGACCATTACGGTGCCATTAATTTCTGTTAGTGATAATGCAGAATTAACCGTTCGTTACCAAGGTTGTGCAAAAGCAGGATTCTGTTATCCACCAGAGATCCGTAAAATTCCATTATCAGCATTAACTGCATCAAGTTCATATCAAGATGAAACGGCAAATACACATGTTGTAGCTAAAAGTGATAGTGCACCCGTTAGCATAGAAAAGAACACATCATTAGATCCTGAACCAAAAGTCATATCTCAAACGCAGCAACAAGAGCTGGCTGATAATCTAGGTGACGCTTGGTGGACACCGTTCTTATTCTTAGCACTTGGTATTGGTCTTGCGTTTACACCTTGTGTATTACCTATGTACCCTATTCTTACGGGTATTGTTTTAGGTGGCGGAAAGCTCTCTCACGGTAAGGCTTTCAAGCTTTCTTTTGTTTACGTTCAAGGCATGGCATTAACCTATACCTTACTTGGGTTAGTGGTTGCTTCGGCAGGTATGCAATTTCAGGCAGCATTACAACATCCTTATGTGTTAATTGGCTTGAGCATCATGTTTGTGCTGCTCGCTCTGTCGATGTTCGGTGCTTACACCATTCAATTACCAAGTAGCCTACAAACCAAACTTAATGACATCAGTAACCAGCAAAAAGGCGGAAACTTAGGTGGTGTGTTTGCCATGGGTGCTATCTCAGGTTTAGTCTGCTCACCATGTACGACTGCACCATTATCAGGAGCACTGCTTTACGTAGCAAAAAGTGGGGATTTACTTACTGGTGCCGTTGCTCTGTATGCTTTGGCTATTGGCATGGGTATTCCATTAATTCTAGCGGCAGTATTTGGTAATAAATTACTACCAAAAGCAGGCGTATGGATGACGCATGTGAAGACGCTGTTTGGCTTTATTCTTCTGGCTGTTCCTGTTTTCTTACTAGAGCGAATTCTTCCTCATAACATCACACCATTTATTTGGTCTGCTCTTGGAATTGCAGCATTTGGTTGGTTATATCATGTCAAAGCGACCATGCCTCAATCATGGAAAACAAGCATTGCTGGCATTATCGCTATTTTAGGTATTGTCGGTTCTGCAATCCCTGTTATTGATGCAATTTCAGGTAAGACGAATACCGAAGTAAGAACGACAACTCAAGCTGTAACATTTAAAAAGATAAGTACGATTGAAGACTTAAACCGAGAATTGGAAGCCGCAAAAACACAAGGCAAACCAGTGATGCTCGACTTCTATGCAGACTGGTGTGTAGCGTGTAAAGAATTTGAAAAGTACACCTTTCATAATAAAAAAGTTGAACCACTTTTAGGTGAGTTTATTTTGCTGCAAGCTGACGTAACAAAAAACAGCCCAGAAGATATCGAACTGCTTAAGCAACTGAAAGTCCTTGGCTTACCCACTATCGATTTTTGGAATGCGAACGGTGAATACTTATCAGCATCGCGCCTAACTGGATTTATGAAAGCAGATCCATTTACTCAGCATTTAAAGCAAAGTGTGAGCTTGGTTAAATAATATGGTCCTTTATTGACCAAAATCATTAGCATTAGCATCGCACTTATTTTACAATGCGAATTAACGCAATTAAGCAAACTATTACATTAATTTTTTGAGGTATATGATGAGACTTATTCCATTAAACCAAGCAGAACAAGTAGGCGCATGGTCAGCACAGCACATTATTAACCGCATCAATGAGTTTAACCCAACAGCAGATCGTCCATTCGTTCTTGGTCTTCCAACTGGTGGTACTCCTCTTAATACTTACAAAAAGCTAATCGAACTGCATAAAGCTGGCGAAGTGAGCTTTAAGAATGTAGTAACATTCAACATGGATGAGTACATTGGCCTTGATGCTAACCACCCAGAATCTTACCGTACTTTCATGTTTGAAAACTTCTTCAACCATGTAGATATTCAAGAAGAAAACATTAACCTTCTAAACGGTAATACTGATAACCACGAAGAAGAATGCCAACGTTACGAAGACAAAATTAAGTCTTACGGTCGCATTAACTTATTCATGGGTGGAGTGGGTAACGATGGTCACATCGCATTCAACGAGCCAGCGTCTTCTTTAGCATCTCGTACTCGTATCAAAACATTGACTGAAGACACTCGCATTGCTAACTCTCGTTTCTTTGATGGCGACATCAACCAAGTACCTAAGTACGCATTAACTATCGGCGTAGGTACTCTGCTTGATTCAGCTGAAATTATGATCCTAATTACAGGTCACAACAAAGCACTTGCTCTACAAGCTGCTGTTGAAGGTTCTGTAAACCACATGTGGACAGTATCAGCACTTCAACTTCACCCTAAATCAGTAATCGTTTGTGATGAACCTTCACAGCAAGAACTGAAAGTGAAAACAGTAAAATACTTTAAAGAACTAGAAGCTGAAAATATCACTCACGTATAATTTTCTACTTTAATTAAAATATCAAAAGGAGAGCGTTAGGTTCTCCTTTTTTATTAATCGCATTAATCACATCACCTAAAACATTTCGTCTGTCTTATCTCCCCACGACCTACCTTTTAATAGAATTTTCTTTTTTATTACAAACCAATCTTATTATTTAGGGCACATCAAACATGATCCCCTCACCCTTTAGTAGTAATTATATCTGTAATAAAATTCCATTTTAAAGCGTTGACTATCAAGCGATTTAATTCGAATCGTGAAAGAAATAACAAAGTGAGATCTAGATCTGATTGGGATTTTATTATTTAAATATAAATTCAACATAAGTGATAAGGATCACCTTTTTGGTATTAACTAAATATCAAAAAGTATGATATTGCGCATTTAATTATTATTGACAATTTCAAATTACAATATTTGTTGTAAATTTTCATATCAATAACGTTATATAGATCTACTTTATTTGAATTAGTTGCTGAGGTTTTGTGGAGAGAGTCACGAATTTCCCGTTATCGGTTCTATTAAAAAATCTATGGTAAATTACATCTGTACTTAGAAATTAACCAATGGCTTTGGCGAGCCATTTTTAAAAAATTTAATAAAACCTCAAACGGGGAATCACTTATGATATCACCAGATGCAAAGATCAAGATACAAAATTTTGGTCGTTTTTTATCAAATATGGTAATGCCTAATATCGGTGCGTTTATCGCATGGGGCTTTATCACGGCTTTATTTATCCCAACAGGTTGGATCCCTAACGAAGCGTTAGCGAAACTTGTTGGGCCAATGATTACTTATTTGCTTCCACTACTTATCGGTTATACCGGTGGTAAATTAGTCGGTGGCGAACGTGGTGCTATCGTTGGTGCGATCACTACTATGGGTGTGATTGTTGGTACTGATATTCCCATGTTCATGGGGGCTATGATGGTTGGTCCTATGGGTGGACTAGCGATTAAAATTTTCGATAAAAAAGTCGATGGAAAAATCAAAAGCGGCTTTGAAATGCTCGTAAACAACTTCTCTGCTGGCATTATTGGTATGCTGTGTGCAATTGTTGCTTTCTACTTTATCGGCCCTTTTGTAAAAGTACTGTCTGCAGGTCTTGCTGGAGGGGTAAATTTCTTAGTAGAAGCAAGCCTTCTTCCACTGACTTCTATTTTTGTTGAACCAGCAAAAATTCTATTCTTAAATAACGCGATTAATCACGGTATCTTCTCTCCTCTTGGTATCCAACAAGCAAACGATGTTGGTCAATCTATTTTCTTCTTAATTGAAGCAAATCCAGGCCCAGGCTTAGGTATTCTTCTTGCTTACATGTTCTTTGGTAAAGGATCCGCAAAACAAACCGCTGGTGGCGCATCTATCATTCATTTCTTTGGTGGTATTCACGAAATTTATTTCCCATATATTTTAATGAATCCACGTTTAATCCTTGCCGCTATTGCGGGTGGTATGACGGGTGTATTTGTCCTAACTCTATTTAATGCAGGTATGGTTGCTCCAGCATCTCCTGGCTCTATCTTTGCCATTTTATTATTAACACCGAAAGCATCAGCTGTTGGCGTTATCTGTTCAATCTTATCTGCAACTGCCGTTTCATTTACTGTTGCAGCAATCCTAATGAAAACTCAAGCGACATCAGATGAAGACGACGGTACTTCATTAGATGATGCGACATCAAAAATGCGTAATATGAAATCTGATTCAAAAGGTCAACCTTCTGGTATCACAGCTGAAAAAAATAACTCAACAAAATTCAATAACATCCAAAAAATCATCGTAGCGTGTGACGCGGGCATGGGGTCAAGTGCCATGGGAGCAGGACTTCTTCGTAAAAAAGTTCAGGAAGCAGGCCTAAATATCAGCGTAACAAACTGTGCTATTAATAACTTACCTACGGATGTCGATATTGTGATTACTCATAAAGATTTAACGGATCGTGCACGTAAGCACGCAGAAAATGCTGAGCATATTTCATTAACAAACTTCTTAGACAGTCATATCTACAACGATTTAGTCGCACGAATTATGGCATCAACTTACCCAGAAGCAGCGAACGATGATGAAATACCACAAATCTCTCCAGTGGCTGCAAATGATGAATTTTTTGCCCCGCAAAATGCACAACCATTTAAAATAGAAGCAAAGAACATCCATCTTGGATTAACGTTTAAAACTAAAGAAGAAGCGATTCAATACGCAGGTGAACAACTTGTGTCTCTTGGATACGCAGAACCAGAATATGTAGCGGCGATGTTTGACCGTGAAAAACTAGTACCAACCTACCTTGGTGAGTCTATTGCCGTACCACATGGAACAATAGAAGCCAAAGACCGTGTAATCAAAACAGGCATAGTCATCTGTCAGTATCCATCAGGTGTTCAATTCACTGAAGACGAAGATGATGTAGCTAAATTGGTTATAGGTATCGCAGCTAAAAATGACGAGCACATACAAGTAATTACATCAATTACCAATGCGCTTGATGAACCTGGTGCCATTGAAAAACTAACATCCACTAACAGCGTTAGTGAAATCTTAGAAATTCTTTCGGGCGAACAAGCAGCATAACGATCACATAGAAAACATAGGTCAACTTTCCCCCTATAGGGTTGATCTATCTCCTAATATCAAATTGAAGGTAATTATTATGAAAGCAGTACATTTTGGCGCAGGCAACATCGGTCGTGGTTTTATTGGTAAAGTTCTTTCTGACTCAAACGTCGCTGTTACATTCGCAGATGTTGATGCTCCGTTGGTAGATCAACTTTCACATGACCAATCATACAAGGTAAAAGTAGTTGGCTCTGAGTGCCAAATAGAGACAGTTACACACGTTACAGCCGTTAACTCTACCAGTGATGACGTTATTGAACGCATTGTAAAAACGGATTTAGTAACCACAGCAGTCGGTCCTAACGTGTTGGATATTATCGCAAAAACCATCGCAAAAGGTTTAGCAAGACGTTTCGATGCAAACAATGAATCACCCTTAAATATCATCGCTTGTGAAAATATGGTTCGTGGTACAACTCATCTTAAAAATGAAGTGTATTCACACCTTGATGAGTCTTATCATGCTCGCTGTAATGAGTTGGTTGGTTTTGTAGATTCAGCAGTAGACCGTATTGTTCCACCCTCTGAATCAGCTAATGATGACTTATTAGAGGTAACTGTTGAAAGCTTTAGCGAATGGATTGTTGATGAACAACAGTTCAAAGGTGGCGCTCCTGAAATTGCTGGAATGGAAAAAACAAACAACCTCATGGCATTTGTTGAACGTAAACTTTTCACACTGAACACTGGTCACTGTATTACTGCTTACCTTGGTTCATTAAAAGGACATGAAACAGTACGAGACGCAATTCAAGACCCTGAAATCAGAGCTGAAGTAAAAACGGCTATGGAAGAAAGTGGAGAAGTATTAATCCGTCGCTATGGTTTTGATAAAGAATTGCACGCAGCTTATATCGAAAAAATTCTAGGCCGCTTTGCTAATCCATATTTACGAGATGAGATTGATCGCGTTGCACGCCAACCAATTCGCAAATTAGGTAAAAATGATCGCTTAATCAAACCCTTATTAGGTACAATAGAATACGGCACTGAGAACAAAATGCTATTAAAAGGTATTGCCGCCGCGTTTAAATACGTAAATAACACTGATCCACAAGCTGTAGAACTACAAACTCGTTTATGTGAATCAGGTTTAAAAGCAACACTTGCGTATTACACAGGATTAACTGAAAACAGTTCAGAAGCGAAAAAGATTGAAGCGATCTTTAATACATTAAATTAATAAAAAACAATTAGAGAGGTGTAATGCCTCTCTCTTTTTATGGCTATTTTATGACAGAAGTAATAAATGAATCTAACATCATTGAACGACTAGACGATGCACCTTCTGTGCGTGGTTTTTTCATCATTGCTGTCGATATTCTTAATGAATCTATCGACGGCTTAATTCAGCGCATTTTTCGTAAAGATGATTTTGCAGTTCAATCTGTTATTGGCCCATTACTTCAAGATTCCGGTCCATTAGGCGATTTAAGCGTAAGACTTAAACTCCTATTTGGTTTAGGTGTATTACCAAATAATACTTATCATGATATTGAAGGACTAATACAACTACGTAATAAATTGAACTTAGAAATGAATGAACTTCAATTTACCGATCCGCAGGTTATCACACCAATTAATGCACTCAATCTTGTAAAAAGAATGGGAATGATTCAATTAGAAATCACTCCTCTTAATGACGATACTGATTTGGCTTTTTATCAAATGCAAATTGATAGACAAAAGCAAATGATTCGTTCTGGACTTTCACTTGCTATTGTTGATATTTGCTCTGAATTACAAAAAGAAAGTCCATTTTAACGACTTTCTTTTACTCACTTTCTGCTTTAGGTAACTTTACCGATATCAACGTAGTTAGCACCAAGAAACCAAACGATACCCACAAACACGCCGAAAATCCGGCTAATTGAAATACCAATCCAGATAAAACAGTACCTACTAAACGTCCCATTGCATTAGCCATATAGTAAAAACCAACATCCATAGAGACGCCATCGCCTTTGGCATAGCTGACAATTAGGTACGAATGCAGTGAAGAATTAATCGCAAATACTGCACCAAAAATAAGTAAACCAATCACAATCGTATATTCAGCTTGCCATTCAATCTGAACCAGATAAGCGATAATCCCTGTCACGACTGTAAGTAATCCTACCCACCATAAAGCAGACCTACCATCAGGTGTTCGACCTTGTGCTTTTCCCGTGATTTTAGGAGCAAAGCCTTGCACAAATCCATATGCGATAACCCATAACGCTAAGAAACCACCGACAAGAGAATGACCCCAACCAAAGACACTGCCTAAGTAAATTGGTAACGCGACGACAAACCACACATCTCTCGCACCAAATAAGAATAATCGTGCAGCTGATAAGGTATTAATCTCCTTAGATTTAGAAAATAGCTGAGTAAATTTAGGCTTTGATTTTGCTTTTCCCATGTCACCATCAAGCAAGAAAACACTGCCGATAAAGACAACGAAAAGAACACTCGCCATCGCTATAACAGCCAATTGAAATCCGATGGTTGTTAAGAGTAAGCCACCAAGAAAGAACCCTGCGCCTTTGAGTGCATTTTTAGACCCAGTAAGAATCGCTATCCACTTATAGAGCGCCCCTTCTTGATCGCTCGGAACTAAGGTTTTAATTGCACTTTTAGCGCTCATTTTATTGAGGTCTTTTGCAACTCCAGATAATGCTTGTGCAGCCATAACCCACGGAATCGTTAACCAAACACTCGGTAATGCCAACATTAACAACGCAAATACCTGCATTATTAAGCCAACATTCATGGTTTTATTTAACCCTAACCGAGCGCCTAACCACCCCCCCAATAAATTAGTCACCACACCAAAGAATTCATAAAACAAAAAGAGAGACGCAATGACTAAAGTACTGTATCCCAAATCATGAAAATAGAGCACCACCAACATACGCAACGCGCCATCAGTAATGGTGAAGTTCCAATAATTAAAGGTCACAATCATGTATTGACGTACACTATGGCTTAATTGAGAGAGCATAAAATAGAGAACCTAAATGAGATTAAGCCATCTCAGAAGTATAATATTCTCCTGAGATAACCTTAACGCTGATTATTTGTAAGCAATAGAATTTATATATTCTATTTGCACTGGCTTAGTAAAAGCACCTGGACGTAACGCTTGGACTTGTTGTTTAATTACATCTAAATCCCAACCTAAATCCAACAGTAAATGTCCTGCAAGTAAACCTGTACGACCTGAACCGCCCATGCAATGCATTGCTACTTTGCCATTATTTTCTAACACTTGTTGTAATTCAGGCGTCGCTGCTTTCCATTCTGCTGCAAATTTATCATCAGGTGCACAATCGTCTTCAATTGGAAGGTAAAACCATTTCATTCCTAGACGCTGTACTTCTTCACCAAGAGAACCAACGCCTTTTTCTGTTAGCTCATCTTGACTTAATGCAGTGACAATCGCAGCTACACCTTGTGCTTTTAGTTGCGTTAAAGATTCAATTAACTCAACGCCTTTTGTGCCAGGACAAGGCGTCAAAATCAATGCGCCATAAGTGTCAGTAACGGGTAACTCCCAAGTAGGATGTGTCATTTCAGATTCCTCAATGCTTAAGCCAAACCAACATTTCTAACTAATTCCGCAGTACGAGTGGCGTAACCCATTTCATTGTCATACCACGCATAAATCTTCACCATACGTTTACCAACAAGCATAGTAGACAAAGCATCGACAATCGTTGAACGTTGGTCTCCTTTATAATCAATAGAGACAAGAGGGCGCTCTTCGTAACCTAAAATACCTTTTAGATCACCATAAGCCGCATCCTTTAATAACTGATTTACTTCTTCAACAGTCGTATCTCTTTTCACTTCAAAGATAATGTCAGTCAGTGATGCGTTCGCTAAAGGAACTCGTACCGCATGACCGTCGATTTTATTTTTAAGCTCAGGGAAAATCTCAACAATCGCTTTTGCAGAACCTGTTGTAGTAGGGATTAGGCTCATTCCACACGCTCGCGCACGGCGAAGATCTTTATGAGGTGCATCTAAAATGGTTTGTGTATTGGTCAAATCATGAATGGTAGTAAATGCCGCGTTTTCGATACCCAACTCACTATTAATAACTTTAACAATTGGAGCGAGGCAGTTTGTAGTGCAAGATGCCGCAGTGACGATTTGATGAACAGCAGGATCAAAAATATCGTCGTTCACACCAACCACAATATTCGCGACACCGTCTTCTTTTACCGGAGCAGAAACAACAACACGTTTAACGCCCTGCGCTAAATATTTATCTAAAAATGAACGTGTGCGATGCACGCCCGTAGCTTCAATAACGACATCACAACCGGACCAATCGACAGCATCAATGTCTTTTTCTTGAGTGGTTATTAGCTTTTGTTCACCGATGATCATAGTTCTTCCATCGGTGGTCACTGCATGGTTCCAACGTCCTTGAATTGAATCAAATTCAAGTAAATGCGCTAAAGTATGTGCATCTCCCGCGACGTCATTTATTTGCACAAATTCCAATTCTGGCCAATCGTATGCCGCTCTTAATGCCAAACGTCCAATACGACCAAATCCGTTAATCCCTACTTTAATTGTCATCGTTTTTCCCCTAAATGAAATTAGCAACACGTTTTTATGGCGTTTAATTTATCTGTGTCTTTTTGATATTGAGCTTGTAAACAATTTGATTGCTTCAAACCTTCAATAATTTTGTTTAACCAACCTGGTAGTTCAGTACTCACTTGGTAATACACCCACTGTCCTTCACGAGTATCAATCAATACACCTGACTGGCGTAGCTGCGCTAAATGCCGAGAGATCTTTGGCTGACTTTCACCTAATGCTTCCGTCAATTGGTTTACACATAAACGACCTTCGCGCGCGATAAGTAGTAAACAACGGATCCGTGTTTCATCAGAAAGCAGTTTGAAAAATTGATGAGGTAACATAATGAACCTTAAATATGAATATATGCATTTCCATATATCATATGCACTATAATACAAAAATCAATAGAAAAAATAGCGATTCAGCAATCACTTTTCTAAACTAAAAGATAAATAGTGTGGTTTTAAACTTAATGCAATGAAATTAACATTTAATAATGATAGTTTTATAACTATACAAAATTTAAATAATAGCCGCTTTACATGGATGTGCGTATGACAGCTTTCTTTACTTCTCGTTTTAATTCACAAGACAGCATAATTGACCTATCAAAATGGCAAGAGCTTGCAGATTTAATTGTTGATATTTTTGGCGCAGATTGTGGCGCTATTATTGAGTTTACAGGTCATTCTTTTCATACTCTTGTAAGCAGTAATAATGAAACAAGCTTTCTTCACCAAGGCTCTCAATGGTCCTGTGACAATAAAAGTTTTTGCCGTACGATTGTTGAAACAGGCAAAGAACTATATGTTCCTAATGCATTAAAGAGTGAATATTGGATTAACGCACCAGCCGTTAAAGATGGCCCAGTAAGATCATATTGTGGGGTTCCCGTCTTTCACCCTAACGGTTCTATTTATGGCACTGTCTGTGCGATAGATACAAAAAATACCGATTATGAAAATGCATTAATTAAACTATTACTCCACCTTTCAAAACTAATCACTGCTGACTTAAAAATGGCAGAAGAAGCTGAGCAGCATAAACAAATGGCTCTTACTGATTCAATGACTGAATTACTTAATCGTCGAGGATTAGGAATTTTAGGTAAACAAAAACGAAAAGACGCGAAACGATACCAAGACAGTATCGGTATTCTTTATCTTGATATTGATAATCTAAAGCAGGTAAATGATAACTTTGGTCACTCAACTGGAGATCAATGCATTCAAATTTTAGCTAATATTCTAAAAAATGAAGTCAGAGAATCAGATCTTATCGCTCGTACTGGTGGTGATGAATTTATTGTCTTAACGTTATTAAATAAAGAACAAGAAACCGAGCTAAGCGCCCTTTCATTACGTATTCGTCAACATTACCAAGAGAAAACACAATATCAGTCAGGCTTGAATATCAGTAATATCAGTATTGGTCAGCATCTTGAACCTCATAACTCAACAACCACGCTAAAAGACATGTTTATGAATGCTGATGCCTCTATGTATAAAGAAAAGGAACAGAAAAAAAGCATCACTGATGCAAACAAAAACGGCAGCCTTATTTAAGGCTGCCGTTTTTTATTTCAATCTTATAAGTAAACTTACTCTACCGTTACCGCCTTCGCTAAGTTACGAGGCTGATCGACATCCGTTCCTTTAATTAAAGCAACATGATAAGACAATAATTGCATCGGAACCGTGTAATAAATAGGTGCAGTAATATCACTTACATGAGGCATAGTAATTATCTTCATGTTCTCATCCGCTTCAAAGCCTGCTTGTTCATCGGCAAACACATAAAGTAATCCACCACGGGCACGAACTTCTTCCACATTAGATTTTAATTTTTCTAATAAGTCATTAGTAGGAGCAACCACGACAACTGGCATTTCTGCATCAATAAGCGCTAATGGACCATGCTTTAGCTCACCAGCCGCATACGCTTCAGCATGAATGTATGAGATTTCTTTTAGCTTCAAAGACGCTTCAACGGCAATTGGATAAAACTCACCACGACCTAAAAATAGCGTGTGTTGCTTATCAGCAAAATCAGGCGCTAAAGCTTCAATCTCTTTATCAAACGCCAATGCTTTTTCAATTTGTGCAGGCAGAGCATGTAGAGCTTCAACTATCTCTTTTTCTTTCTCTTTTGAGATACGATTTTGTTGTTTACCTAGAGCTGTCACTAACATCAATAATGCAGCAAGTTGTGTGGTGAAAGCTTTCGTTGATGCCACACCTATCTCTGTTCCTGCACGAGTCATGAAGGCAAAATCAGACTCACGAACCAATGATGAACCCGCTACGTTACATACCGTCATTGCCCCCATGTAACCACGCTCTTTTGCAAGACGAAGGGCAGCTAAGGTATCAGCCGTTTCCCCTGATTGAGACAAAGTAATTAATAAGCTATTTGGGCGAGTAACAAATTTACGGTAACGGAACTCAGAAGCAATTTCGACATCACAACTCACACCTGCCAATGATTCGAACCAATAGCGAGCCGTCATACCTGCATTATAAGAGGTCCCACACGCAATGATTTGCACGTGTTCAACTTTATTTAAAATCTCAACGGCATTAACACCAATACTCTCAGTAACAACAGAGTCGTGAGTAATACGCCCTTCCATTGTATTGATTAACGCTTTAGGCTGTTCAAACACTTCTTTCTGCATGAAGTGACGGTATTGACCTTTATCACCCGCATCATGCTCAGCGTTTGATTCAGTCACTTCACGTTCAACTTGCTCACCATTTGCATCAAAGACAACAACATCACGACGTGTAATTTCAGCAACATCGCCTTCTTCAAGATACATAAAACGACGAGTAACATTTAATAATGCCAATTGATCAGACGCTAAAAAGTTTTCACCTACACCACGACCAATAACAATTGGGCTACCAGAACGAGCGACAACCAAACGGTCAGGATCACGTCGGTCCATTGCTACCGTTCCATACGCACCATCAAGTTGAATCGCTGTTTTTTGTACCGCTTCAATAAGTGAATTCGACGAGCGCAACTCCCACTCAACAAGATGTGCAATCACTTCTGTATCGGTTTGAGAGACAAACACATAACCACGCTCTTGCAATAAAGAGCGCAAAACTTCATGGTTTTCGATAATGCCATTGTGAACAATCGTAATATCACCAGAAACATGAGGGTGAGCATTAATTTCAGAAGGTTCGCCATGAGTAGCCCAGCGGGTATGAGCGATACCTGTACCGCCAACGACATGGGATTCTTCAACTGCACTCGCTAATTCTTTTACTTTACCCAAACGACGTAAACGTGTGTAGTTACTATCGGCATCAACAACCGCAATGCCTGCTGAATCATAGCCGCGATATTCTAAACGACGTAATCCTTCCACTAAAATTTCAGCTACGTCTCTTTGTGCAACTGCACCAACGATTCCACACATGGCAATACTCCAATTATTCTAATCTTAAATTCTTATCGTTTAAGAAACGGTTTCCGTTCCTTGGTAATAACCGCTGATTGGCAGCAAAATATCAGCGGTATAAGGGCTTATTAACCCTAATTAAATCACTGAGCTCTAATAACTCTTACACTATGTGATTCAATTTTTTGTTGGTGTTCTTGGCTTAAATCGTTATTGGTAATCAACACGTCAATGCTGTCCCATGGCAATTCCACATTAGGAATTTTTCGGCCAATTTTTTCTGATTCAACCATTAAAATAACTTCACGGGCGACTTCAGACATCACTCGACTTAACCCGACTAATTCATTAAAGGTGGTTGTTCCGCGTTCTAAATCAATACCATCAGCACCAATGAACAACTGATCAAAATCATAGGATCGTAATACAGATTCTGCCACTTGACCTTGGAATGAGTCCGAATGGCTGTCCCACGTACCCCCTGTCATTAATAACGTAGGTTCGTTCTCAATTTCTTGCAACGCATTGGCTACAGGTAGCGAGTTTGTCATTACCACCAATCCATTTCTCTTTGAGAGTTGATTAATCAGTGCCGCAGTTGTACTCCCGCTATCAATAATGATCCTGTTATGATCTTTAATGAGTTCAACGGCTGAAATTGCCAAAGACAACTTTCGATTCGAAACTTCTTCACAAGTATCTTCTTGGATAATATTCGAAGGCATTAATACCGCTCCGCCATACTTACGCATTAGCAAACCATTCTTCTCTAACTCAGTTAGATCTTTACGAATAGTCACTTCTGAGATATCAAAAAGCTCAGAAAGCTCTTCGACAGTAACTTCTCCCTTCTCTATTAATAAAGACAGGATCATATGACGGCGTTGTTTTGTGTTTCTCTTCGACATAAAAAACTCATTAAGTTTCGATTTGAAAGAAGTTTAGTTTCGTTTTAATTGATTGTCTAGAGCTAGAAATTAATTCGTTTTAAATATTAAGATCTCGAGATCTGATCTTATTTAATGAAAACGAGAAATGAGTTAGAGATACAGCGCAGACTTTAGCGTCTAAAAATTGCTCAAAAGACGGTTAGATGTTAATTTTATTAAATAACTTATGAGGAATATTGTAGCCATGGACGATAACTACACCATTATTATTGCGGATGATCATCCCTTATTTCGCAATGCACTTTTTCAATCAATTCACATGGCTATCAGCGGTGCGAACCTACTCGAAGCCGATTCTCTTAGTGCGTTACTTAACGTACTAGAAAAAGAGCCTGATCCTGATTTACTGCTTTTAGATTTAAAAATGCCTGGCAGTAATGGAATGTCTGGGTTAATACAACTTCGTTCTCAGTACCCTGATTTACCTATTGTTGTTGTCTCTGCCAGTGAAGAACCTAGTATTATCTCTCAAGTTAAGAGTCATGGTGCTTTTGGTTTCATTCCTAAATCAAGTGACATGCGTTCACTAATATCAGCACTAAATCAAATTTTATCTGGCGATTCCTATTTTCCAGAAGGCTCAATTAAGAACTCAGCGGCCTGTGATGATTTAGCGACTAAAATTACGAGCCTTACTCCGCAGCAATATAAAGTTCTCGGAATGCTTTCTGATGGATTGCTAAACAAACAAATCGCTTATGACTTAGAAGTATCTGAAGCAACAATAAAAGCACACATGACTGCCATTTTTAGAAAGTTAGGGGTAAAAAACAGAACTCAAGCCGTTATTTTATTGCAACAGACTGAAAGTTAACCTTGATATAACACACTAGCCTATAAATTAAGGTATATTACCCGTTCATTTTATCCCTCTGTTTAACCTAACTCTGGGAGAGTTCATGATAAGCATCCTCGTTACTCAATTCGTTGTTCTTTGGGCTGTTATCGATCCTATTGGTTCTGTACCTGTCTATCTTTCACAAACTCAACACCTATCTGCTAAGCAACGTAAAGTTGTTGCTTTGAAGGCCGTTGCTATTGCGACCGCCGTACTATTATTCTTTCTTGTCATTGGGCAATTATTGCTAGAAGCAATGCAAATCCCATTACCAGCCTTTCAAGTAGCTGGTGGCTTGGTCTTGTTGATCTTCGCTTTAACTATGATTTTTGGCGAAAGCAAACCAGAGCAAGAGCAGAAATTAAGTGAAGATATTAGCCACTCTGACCTTGCAGATTTAGCCGTTTACCCTTTAGCTATCCCATCAATTGCGTCACCAGGTGCAATGATGGCAATTGTGATGTTAACTGATAATTCTAGGTATTCTTTTTTAGATCAATCAATTACCGCAGCTGTCATGATTGTTGTTCTCGTGATTACTCTATGTTTACTTCTTGGTGCAACCTTCATTCATAAAATAATAGGAAATGTGGGGGCCGCAATAATTAGTCGTGTTATGGGGTTAATTCTGGCGGCAGTTGCGGTTAATAACTTATTACTTGGCATCAAAGATTTCTATTTTTAAGCATATATCTAAGGTAAATACTTTAGACCTTGGTATCAATTAACATAACGCTAACACAATAAAATCGATACATACCTCACATAAAACGCTCATATTTCGAGCGTTTTTCTTTATCTGCTCGACTAAAGTTGCACTGTTTTCTTCCTTTCTCACTGCTAATCTCTTTTTGGTTACATATTATTAACATTAAAAAGGAGCCAGCTATGGCGTTCGAAACAAAAGAACAAGCACAAGCCTATTGGAAGGAAAATCTAGGAATAATGGGTGGACTACTCTTCGTCTGGTTTGCTGTCTCATTTGGTGCAGGCATTTTATTTGTCGATGTTCTGGATACGATTCAAATTGGGGGCTTTAAATTAGGCTTCTGGTTTGCACAACAAGGTTCAATTTATACCTTTGTTGCCCTGATCTTTATCTATGTGATTCGCATGAATGCACTAGATAAAAAATACAACGTACAAGAAGACTAGAGGAATTAGCATGGATATCCAAACTTGGACGTTTATATTAGTAGGTATCACTTTTACCCTTTATATCGGGATAGCAATATGGGCTCGCGCGGGATCAACCAGTGAGTTCTATGTTGCTGGTGGTGGGGTTCACCCTGTCGCCAATGGTATGGCAACCGCCGCAGACTGGATGTCGGCCGCATCATTTATTTCCATGGCAGGTATCATTTCTTTTGTTGGTTATGATGGTGCTGTTTATCTAATGGGTTGGACTGGCGGCTATGTTCTTTTAGCCTTATGTCTTGCTCCTTATTTACGTAAATTTGGTAAGTTTACTGTGCCAGATTTCATCGGTGAGCGTTACTATTCAAAAACAGCACGTATGGTTGCAGTGTTCTGTGCCATCTTTGTTTCTTTCACTTACGTGGCAGGGCAAATGCGTGGTGTCGGCGTAGTATTCTCTCGATTCCTTGAGGTTGATATTAACCTCGGTATCATCATTGGTATGTGTATCGTATTTTTCTATGCGGTATTAGGTGGCATGAAAGGCATCACTTATACGCAGGTCGCTCAATTCTGTGTCCTCATTTTCGCCTTCCTTGTTCCTGCCGTTTTCACTTCAATCATGATGACAGGTAACGTATTCCCTCAAGTTGGTATGGGCTCAACCATTACTGGCTCTGAAGTTTACTTGCTGGATAAATTAGATGGGTTAACAACAGAACTTGGCTTCACACCTTATACTGACGGATCTAAGAGTATGGTTGATGTGTTTTTCATCTGTGCAGCTCTTATGGTTGGTACTGCTGGCCTGCCTCATGTAATCATTCGTTTTTTCACAGTTCCTCGCGTTAAAGATGCACGTATTTCTGCGGGCTGGGCATTATTGTTTATTTCATTCTTATACACCACAGCACCTGCTGTTGCCGCATTTGCTCGTGTGAATATGATTGAAACTATCAATGGTCCAGATAGCCTAGGGGTTGCTGCTGCTGATGCACCTAGCTGGTATAAAAACTGGGAAAGCACCGGTCTTGTTGGTTGGGAAGATAAAAATGGCGATGGCAAGATGTTCTACTCTGGTGATGACCGAAATGAAATGGACATCAACCGAGATATCATCGTATTAGCCTCTCCTGAATTAGCAAGTTTACCAAACTGGGTTGTTGCACTATTAGCTGCCGGTGGTTTAGCCGCTGCACTATCAACGGCTGCCGGTCTATTACTGGTTATCTCTACCTCAATTTCTCACGATTTATTGAAGAAAGGGATAAAACCTAACATGACAGATAAACAAGAGTTACTCGCCGCCCGAGTAGCAGCAGCTGTCGCCATTGTTGGTGCTGGTTATCTAGGAATAAATCCACCGGGCTTTGTTGCACAGGTTGTCGCCTTCGCCTTCGGGTTAGCCGCTGCATCCTTCTTCCCTGCCATCATCTTAGGTATTTTCTATAAGAAGATGAATAAAGAAGGGGCAATTGCGGGCATGGTTTCAGGTGTGGTATTCACTACGGCTTATATTGTTTACTTCAAATTCATTAACCCAACAGCAAGCACCCCTGATAACTGGTGGTTTGGTATTAGTCCTGAAGGGATTGGTACGCTAGGTATGTGTGTGAACTTCATTGTTTCAATTGCAGTAAATAAAGTAACCGCTGAAGTACCTCAAGATGTGCAAGATATGGTTGAATCAATCCGTTACCCTAAAGGTGCGGGTGAAGCTCACGACCACTAAACTAAGATATGAATAACAATAAATAACGTCAGAAATAACAGCTAAAATTAAAAGGAGTTAGTCATTACTAACTCCTTTTTTTATATTATTTATCAATACCTAAGAGCTAACATGGCGATTCAACACGGCTCTTAACTTTAATGGTTTTACAGGTTTAGCAATAAATCCAAAGCCATTGCTTTTAATGCTTTCTAATAAGTCATCGGTTTTATCTGCACTGATCATTACCCCTTCAAAACGATTCCCTAAACGCAGGCGACATTGTTGTAATACTTCTAATCCCGTCCTGTCATTATCCAATCGATAATCAGAGAAAATAACATCAGGACTCCAATCATTTTCCAAGCAATGTAAACTACTAAACAAATCAGTGGCGGTTTTCACCTCACAGCCCCAACGTTGTAATAAAGATTCCATTCCTATCAGAATATCTGGTTCATTATCCACACATAACACGCGTAGCGAACTTAATGGTAATTCTGGCTTTTGTGCTACCGTAGGCATTTCCCTTTTTAACTCAACGCCATGATCTAATGTGACAGAAAATACCGAACCTTTATTTACCCACGAACGCAACGAGATAGTATGTCCAAGTACATGAGATATCCCACGAGCAATCGCCAATCCCAAGCCTAAACCTTGATCGGCCCGGCTCTGATCAACTCGAGTAAATTCATCAAAGATAGCTTGCTGTTTTTCTTCGGGAATGCCTATACCACTATCCCATACATCGAGACGAATTTTTCCCTCAACTCTTCTTGCCCCCAATACGACTTTTCCTTGAGGATTATATCGAAAGGCATTGGTTAGGAAGTTTTGCAGTACTCGACGTAATAATTTTGGATCAGATTCCACCACTAAATTAGAATGTATAACGTTAAAATCTATTCCTTGTTGCTTGGCTAATGCACCAAACTCCGCTTCTAAATTTGACAACATTGAGTTGAGTGAAAAACCATATACGTTTGTTTCTAACTTACCCGCTTCTAAACGAGAGATATCCAGTAAATCACCTATTAACTCTTCTGCCGCCCCTAATGCACTTTCAATATGCCCTGATATTTTCTTTGTCTCACCATCTTTAGTGACTTCGCTTAATGAAGAAGCAAACAAGCGTGCCGCATTCAGTGGTTGCATTAAATCATGACTCACCGCTGCCAGTAATCGTGTTTTTGAATGCGAGGCTTTCTCTGCACTTTGGGTTGCGCCAACCAAGCGTTGATTTAATTTTTCTAATTCTCTGGTTCGCTCATGAACCCTAGACTCTAAAGTCTCATTAGTTTCTTTTAATGCTTTTTCTGCCTGTCTAAAAACGGTGATATCGCTAAAACTCATCACAAACCCGCCATTTGGCATCGGATTACCTTGTACCTCAATAACCTGACCATCCGCTCTTATCCGTGAAGATACATGACGCGTTCCTCGCTCTAAATGCTCTACTCGTCGTTGAACGTGTATTTCAGGATCACCCGGACCACATAAACCTTGCTCTGCATTGTGGCGGATAACATCTGCAATTGGTCGCCCTACTTGAATCAGTCCAGAAGGAAAGGTAAATAATTCTAAATAACGCTGATTCCATGCCACTAGCTTCATTTGCTTATCCACCACGGCAATCCCTTGACTGATATGCTCAATGGCACCTTGCAATAAACCACGGCTAAAGTCATACAACTCAGAGGCTTCATCTACAATCGTTGCTACCTCCTCAAGCTGCATATTTCTTCCCTGTAATGCCGAGGTTAATACCAACCGAGAAGAAGACGCACCAAAGACTCCAGCGAGTACACGCTCTGTATGCCTAATTAATTGAGAACTCGCTTGTTGTTGTGGAAGTAACTCTTCACTCTGTTGCTCTGCGAACTGACGAAATGCTTTTCGTGCTCTTTTCCGCCCAACAAATCGAGAAGCCAACATTTCAAGCTCACCAACCGTAACCCGAGTTTGATATACGCTGACATCTTCACTCTCAGGCAAAGGTGCTCCAACAAAGGCGGCGGCTTGTAAGCGCTCACTCAGTGAAGCTCTAGTAACAAAAGAAACCACAATAAATAAGACAGCATTCAAGCCTAAACTCATCATCATTCCCCAATCAGAAGCTTTTACTTCTAATTGCTGTAGCCATTCCGGCGGAGTAATTATCCATAGTAAAACGTTATTTTCAGCACTTCCTGCCAACATTTGAGTTTGGCTCATTAAGGTAATTAACCAAACCATAAAACCTATCGCTAATCCGGCATAGACCCCTTTTTTATTGCCTTGTCGCCAATACAAGCCACCAATTAATGCAGGAGCAAATTGAGCGATAGCCGCAAATGCCAATAAACCAATTACCGATAAAGATTCTATCGAATCAAGAGCCTGATAAAACCCCCAAGCCCCAACTAATAACAAAACTATCAACAAGCGTCGAATGGTCACTAATAAATTAGAAAAATGACCAAACGTTCGAGCCGTTGTTTTTACTCGACGCAATAACAAAGGCAGAACAAGATCATTCGAGACCATGATAGCAAGTGCAATAGTAGAAACGATCACCATACCACTTGCTGCGGAGGTGCCTCCGACAAACGCTAATAGCGCCATGTGATCTGCACCAATAGAAAGCGGAACGCTAATGATAAAACCATCACTAGCAATATCACCAGAAAGCAGAGCTTGCCCTGCCCAAGAGATAGGAAGAACAAACAACCCCATCAATAATAAATAGAGAGGAAATACCCACCGTGCTGTACGTAGATCTTGAGCTCGTTCATTTTCAACTACGATAGTATGAAACTGCCTCGGCAAACAAATGATAGCCGCCATTGTTAACAAAGTATGAAACAATAACGTAATTAGATTTGGTGACTGATACGTCTCTTTTGCAACCGAAATAAGATCAATACTTGGCTCTGAATAAGCCAAATAAACAATGAACCCACCAACAGAAAAAAAAGCAATAAGTTTAACGATAGATTCAAACGCGACAGCCATCATTAAGCCTCGATGATGCTCTGTGGTATCAATATGTCGAGTTCCAAAAAGAATAGTAAAAATAGCAAGTGCCCCACCAACAAACCAAGAGATATGACCATCTTGATACCCTAAATCTTGAGCTAAATTAGGAGCAACAAGATCTAATCCCATTGTTATTCCCCTCAATTGCAACGCAATATAAGGAAGGATACCAATCACTGCGATGATAGTAATCACACCAGCAAGACCTTGAGATTTACCGTAACGAGCCGCAATAAAATCGGCAATAGAAGTGATGTGCTCACGCTTTGCAATTAAGATAATTCTGGCTAAAAAACGCCATGCGAAGACAAAAACAAAAATAGGAGCAAGGTAGATAGGAAGGAAAGCCCACGGGTTATTAGTGGCTTGGCCCACGGTGCCATAAAAGGTCCATGAGGTACAATAAACGGCAATAGAAAGACTGTAAATCCATGAGCGATAACGAGCTAACCACCCTTTTTGACGATCACCATACCAGGCAATTAAAAACAATAATCCTAAATAGGCCAACGAAACTGGCACTACAATCCATCCTTGTGTCATCACTCATCCTTGGTGATACCACTCTAGTGCCATAAAAAAACGCTAGAAGGGTACAAATACTCTGTAGCACCATTCTAGCGTTTTATTACTGCTTCGTTTTTATACAAGCCGACAAATGTGATTAGGGCCTATTTATCTTTTACTTTGTCTAATTTAATCATCAGAGCAAAAATACCCATTGCCGCCATTATCCAGAAAATATTTGCGCCCCACGCTTCATAACCCCAACCACTTAATGTCGTCATTAAGGCGATAAACGCACCAAGAGGAATTGCATTATATAACGCTTGCAGTGGTATCATTTTGTTTTGAGGGAATTTTTGAATGTATTGGATCGCCGCTAAATGCGCCATAGCAAAAGTCACACCATGCAATGCTTGAACAAGTACCAAGGCAAATAAATCAGTCGTAGCTGCCGTTAGGCCCCAACGAACCATTACCCCTACCGCCGCCACTTTAAATAACGTTGATATTTTCCATCCTGCAAATAATTGTTTACTGAAAGCAAATATCATTACTTCTGCTACCACACCCAGGCTCCATAAGTAACCGATAGTACTCTCTTGATACCCTGATTCTTTCCAATAAATAGAGCTAAAACTATAATACGCAGCATGACTACCTTGGATTAATGACACTAAAATAATAAATTTTAAGACCGGCGTTTCACTCAACAGTGAAAGTAATTTTGGTCGTGTTTGATCTTCTTCAGCAACCGACACAGGCATTGGATTAGGATTACGCATGACTAAGAATAGTGCAGCTAATATCCCTGCAATCGCAGTATAAACGATCATATCAGTACCAAAACCTGATACTAGATAACCAACAACCGTAGATCCCGCAATAAAACTCACAGAGCCCCATAAGCGCGTTCGACCATAATCCAATAAATTATTTTTTGCATAGTAATTTGTCATCGCATCTGACAAAGGAACGGCTGGCCCGCATGACAAATTAAATAATACGGTGACAAATGCCATCCACCAGAAATTACCGCCATTAATTAAAAACAAACCAAGCGCAACTAAGGAGGCGAGCGTCAATACTCGTAATGCAGGGATCAAATATTCCACTTTATGCAAACGAGGAGTTATCACTAAATTCGCAACACAACGCGTCGCAAATCCTAAACCAATTAAGACACCGATATCTCCAGCTGATACCCCTTGGTCTTCAAACCACAACGCCCAAAAAGGTAAATACACGCCGTAGGCAAAAAAGAATCCACCAAAATATTGAGAGATCCAAGCAAAGGGAGATACGCGAAACATGATAATGTCCAAAAGGAAATAAAAAGAGGTGAGCATTATGGCATCGTATTGATTTATAAAAAGGGAAAACAAGACAGATGAAAACTGCACCTTTTAAAATGTGACTTCGACTTCAATTTTTAATCAATTAATAAGAGACCTAGACTAAAGTCGTCTTCATTACTTAGTGATTTATAGTGAAAATAAGATCACTAACCTAGGTAAGGATGGAGCTATGCCAAGTGAACTCAATGTCTCAATTGCTCCATTTAATACACTAACGACCCTAGAAAAAGAGCAGCTAACTCGTCATATCGATATAGCCTATTTCCGAGCTGGGGATACATTACTGCATGAAGGACAAGCGCCTGATAATGTCTTCATCATTATAAAAGGCGTTGTTGAAGAGCGTTCAAATAGCAATGGAGAGATCTATGCACATTATACCCATGATGATCTTTTTGATATCCGATCTCAATTTGAAGGCTCCGCCAAACACTCCTATCACGCAATCGAAGATACATTATGTCATCTTCTTCCTAGCTCTGTTTTTCTCTCTTTATATGAAAATAATCATGCTTTTTCTGCCTATTTCAATAACAGCTTAGCCAAACGAAAAGCATTAATTACACAAGCACACCAACAACAAAACCTCGCCGAATTTATACTCACTAAAGTAGATAATGATACGATTCAAGAATGCCTCGTTGTCGATGGAAATACATCATTAAAACACGTCACGCATTTACTCAAAGAACATAATGCAGACGCTTTATTTGTAGAATTGAATCAATACGACAAACGACATCAAGCAACCAGCAACCACTTACCTTTTGGCATTATCACTCGTACCGACTTATTGCACGCCTTAATGCTTGATGGGCTTGCTCCTAATCACCCCTCGGGACCAATAGCAACTTACCCTATTGTTCATATCAATAAAGGGGACTATCTCTTTAATGCCATGACATTAATGACTCGCCATCGAGTAAAACGCGTTGCTGTTCTCGAAAATAATCAACTCATTGGCATGTTAGATATGACTCAGGTCTTGAGTCTTTTTTCTACTCACTCTCATGTTCTTACATTACGGATCGCCAGAGCACAAAGTATTGAAGAGCTTGCGATAGCCGCCAATAGCCAAACACAACTAATTGAAACCTTAATTAATAACGGTATTCGCACTCGATTTATTATGGAATTAATTTCAACCGTTAATGAACAAATTATTGAAAAAGCATTTAGTTTGGTTGTGCCTAAAAGCCTACATAATCATTGCTGCTTCATAGTCATGGGATCGGAAGGTAGAGGTGAGCAGGTTCTAAAAACCGATCAAGACAATGCCTTAATCATTAAAAATAACGTTGAGTGGCCTAATATCCATACTCTGATGAAAAACTTAACTCAAACTCTACAACAGTTAGGTTACCCATTATGTAAAGGAAACATAATGGTAAGTAATCCTCATTGGGTAAAAACAGAGGGGGAATGGCTACATTATATTGAAAAAATATGCACCGAGCATAACGGTAATAATATGATGAATTTAGCTATATTTTCTGATTCTCAAGCGATTGCTGGTAATCGTCAGTTACTTTCTCCCTTAAAAAAATGCATAACTAACAAGCTCAAAGATAATGATCTAATCCTCAGTGTTTTTACTCGTCCGGCTCTTCAATTTACCGTCCCATTAACCTTGTTTGGCAATATAAAAAATAAAAAAGAAGGCATTGATATCAAGCAAGGCGGTATTTTTCCAATTGTTCACGGGATCCGAGCATTGTCATTAGAGCAAGGGATAGATAAAACCAACACTTTCCAACGTATTGACGAGTTACGCCTACGAAAAATACTAGAACCATCTACCGCAGATAATTTAAGTGAGGCATTAAAATTATTTTTCAAATGGCGCTTACGCCATCAATTACAAGAGAAAACAACTCAACTCACGAATCATATTCACATAGAGCGACTTGATAGAACTGAACGGGATTTATTGCGCCACAGTCTACACATAGTTAAAAAATTCAAAGAATGGCTTGGTTATCATTATCAGATCAGGGATTAATAATAATGAATCGACTGCAACGTCACTGGTGGCACTATAAATTACGAATTCACCCACACCGTGAGTTATTTACTCAATATTCTGGAGATGAATTAGTTTCGATTGATTGCGAAACCACTAGTCTAGATCCTAGTCATGCCGAATTGGTCTCAATTGCCGCCATCAAAATAAAAAATAATAAAGTACTCACAAGCCAGAGCATACATTTAAAATTAAGGCCTCCACAGAACCTTACTTCTGATTCAATAAAAATACATCAACTAAGGCACCAAGATTTAACTCATGGGATATCAGAAAAAGAGGCCCTTGAGCAACTCATTCAATTTATTGGACGCCGCCCAATCGTTGGGTACCACATTCATTATGATAAGAAGATTTTAGATCGCGTCAGTCTACGCCACTTCAGACACCCCCTACCAAACTCACTCATTGAAGTGAGCCACCTTTATCATCATAAATTAGAAAGATTATTACCTAATGCATATTACGATTTAAGCATTGAAGCTATTTCTCGACATTTAGACCTGCCACAGGCCGAACGCCATGATGCTCTTGAAGATGCCATTGCCGCTGCTCTTATTTATGTACGCTTAACTTATGGAGATTTCCCTGAACTACCTAAAATAAGAAATGCCCATAGTTACTGATCTGTCTCTCAAAAACCAACTCTTATCTGTTCAAAAATTCAGTAAACCCTTCTTTCTCTGACTAAAGTCTAATTGTTGAAAACGCATTTCTAGCAGAAAGTAATATCAACCCTACTAATAAAAAAGCAGAGCCAATGAAGGCGCTGCCATAAATCCAGCGACATACTAATCTGGATATTTGCTGTATTCACAAGGAGAACCAACATGAGTGACATTCACGTATACCCAGTCAATCAAGACATCGCAAAACATGCACATGCTGATGAAGATAAATACCGTGAAATGTACCAGCAATCCGTTATTAACCCTGAGGGGTTTTGGCGTGAGCATGGACAAATAGTCGATTGGATGACTCCTTACACTAAAGTAAAAAATACCTCTTTTGATACTGGTCACGTAGACATTAAATGGTTTGAAGATGGCGAGTTAAATGTCTCAGCAAACTGTATTGATCGCCACCTTGCTACTCGTGGTGACGACGTTGCGATCATCTGGGAGGGCGATGATCCTCAAGATGATGCCTCAATTACATTCAACGAGCTTCACGAACAAGTATGTAAATTCTCAAACGCACTAAAAAGCCAAGGGGTACGTAAAGGTGATGTGGTCTGTATTTATATGCCAATGGTCGCTGAAGCTGCTGTAGCTATGCTTGCTTGTACTCGTATTGGTGCAGTTCACACGGTTGTTTTTGGTGGTTTCTCTCCAGAAGCACTGGCGGGTCGCATTGTCGATTCAGATGCAAAAGTAGTGATCACCGCTGACGAAGGCGTTCGTGGTGGGCGTACCGTCCCTCTAAAGAAAAACGTCGATGATGCATTAAATAATCCTGAAGTAACCACCATTGAAAAAGTGGTTGTATTCCAACGTACAGGTAATGATGTAGATTGGAATGAAGGACGCGATGTATGGTGGCATGAAGCGACCGCTGTTGCTTCTGCACATTGTGCACCTGAAGCAATGAATGCTGAAGATCCTCTTTTCATTCTTTACACCTCCGGCTCAACAGGTAAACCTAAAGGCGTATTACACACCACTGGCGGCTACCTTGTTTATGCAGCAATGACCTTTAAATATATTTTTGATTACCAAGAAGGCGAAGTGTTTTGGTGTACTGCCGATGTAGGTTGGATAACAGGTCATACTTATCTAATTTATGGGCCGCTGGCCAATGGAGCAAAAACCATTTTATTTGAAGGTGTGCCAAATTACCCAAGCATAAGCCGCATGAGCGAAGTGGTGGATAAGCATAATGTAAATATTCTTTATACTGCACCAACGGCTATCCGAGCATTAATGGCTCAAGGCAATGATGCTATTGAAGGAACATCAAGAACATCATTACGAGTCATGGGTTCTGTTGGTGAGCCAATTAACCCTGAAGCATGGGAATGGTATTACAACACCATTGGTGATGCCCGTTGCCCTATCGTTGATACGTGGTGGCAAACGGAAACGGGCGGGATTTTAATCTCTCCACTTCCTGGGGCAACCGCATTGAAACCAGGTTCTGCAACTCGCCCTTTCTTTGGTGTTCAACCAGCTTTGGTTGATAACATGGGCAACCTTATTGAAGGCGCTGCCGATGGAAACTTAGTTATTACTGACTCTTGGCCGGGACAAATGCGTACCATTTATGGTGACCACGAACGTTTTGAACAAACCTATTTCTCAACCTTTAAAGGCATGTATTTCACGAGTGATGGCGCTAGACGTGATGAAGATGGTTATTATTGGATTACTGGACGTGTCGATGATGTATTAAATGTATCAGGTCACCGCATGGGTACGGCTGAAGTAGAATCTGCTCTTGTTGCTTTTGATAAAATTGCCGAAGCGGCCATTGTCGGTGTTCCACACGATATTAAAGGCCAAGCTATTTACGCATACATAACATTAAACTCAGGTGAATACCCAAGTGCTGAATTACATAAAGAAGTAAAAGATTGGGTAAGAAAAGAAATTGGTCCTATCGCTACACCGGATTTCTTGCATTGGACTGATTCACTACCCAAAACACGTTCAGGTAAAATTATGCGTCGTATTCTTCGAAAAATCGCAACAGGCGACACCTCTAATTTAGGTGATACTTCTACACTTGCAGACCCTAGCGTGGTCGATAAACTCATTGAAGAGCAAAGAAAAATTGCTTAGATAAAATAAGAATCTAACCTCCCCAAAGCCGCTATTAATCATAATAGTGGTTTTTTTATTGTGACTCTTAGCTCAAATTGACAGATCTTTTCCTAACAACCTTCTTTGAAGCTAATAAACAAAATAAAAAACCGTATAATTGCTCTACAAGTTGAAAGTATTTGTTAACTAACGGATAAAATCACTGAACTTAATACTACTCAACTATTCTAATTATCATATCTAAGCCAAAAAATGTTTTATTACCGACAGCAAGGATGAAACTTAGAGCTGATAAGACCAGTATTTTGCTGCGATTTGCTGTGATATTGTCTATAATTGCTTTTTATGAGCATTCGCAAGACAAAAATTGCAAAAGCTCATCGAATCTAATATAAAAGATGTGCTTTTTTTACTTTAACCGTAAAAATAAGGAATTTAGCATCACAATGTCTACTCAATCGCGAATTTTAGTTCTCAATGGTCCGAACCTTAATTTATTAGGTCTTCGAGAGCCAGCACATTACGGCAATCAAAATTTAGAACAGATTGTTAACGCTCTGAGCATTCAAGCCGATACATTCGGTATTGAACTCGAGCATTTACAATCAAATCGTGAATATGAGTTGATTGAAGCTATTCATAATGCTTATCAACGTATTGATTTCATTATTATCAATCCTGCCGCATTTACCCATACGAGTGTCGCTTTACGTGATGCACTGCTTGGGGTTGATATTCCTTTTATTGAAGTACACTTATCTAATGTCCATGCGCGCGAACCTTTCCGCCACCATTCTTATCTTTCAGATAAAGCGGTTGGTGTGATTTGTGGGTTAGGTGCCGATGGTTACGAATTTGCTTTGAATGCTGCAATAAAACGCCTGCGTTCAAATTGATCACTGAATATAAACAGAAGAGATTACATAATGGATATCCGCAAAATTAAAAAACTGATCGAACTAGTTGAAGAATCTGGTATTGCAGAACTTGAGATTTCTGAAGGTGAAGAATCTGTACGTATCAGCCGTGCGGTAGCGCCTATGGCTCAACTTGCACCAATGCAAGCAGTTGCAGCTCCTGCTCCTGTGGCAGCTCCAACAGCAGCACCTGCTGTAACGGCTCCTGTTGCTGCTCCTGCTGAAGTAACAGGCCATACTGTTTGCTCTCCAATGGTTGGTACTTTCTATGGCGCTTCAAGCCCTGATGCAAAACCATTTATTAAAGTTGGTCAACAAGTTACTGCTGGCGATACGCTATGTATCATCGAAGCAATGAAAATGATGAACCAAATCGAAGCAGATAAATCAGGCGTAGTTACCGCAATTCTAGTTGAAGACGGCAACCCGGTTGAGTTTGATCAACCTCTTGTTATCATCGAATAATAGAGGTCTTTATGTTAGATAAATTAGTTATCGCAAACCGTGGTGAAATCGCACTACGTATCTTGCGCGCATGTAAAGAACTTGGCATTAAAACGGTTGCAGTTCACTCTACAGCTGACCGTGATTTAAAGCACGTTCTTCTTGCCGATGAAACGATTTGTATTGGTCCAGCTCGTGGTATCGACAGTTACCTAAATATTCCTCGTATTATCAGTGCAGCAGAAGTAACTGGTGCTGTTGCCGTTCACCCAGGCTATGGCTTCCTTTCTGAAAATGCAGATTTTGCTGAGCAAGTTGAACGCTCTGGCTTTATCTTTGTTGGTCCAAAAGCGGAAACTATCCGCATGATGGGTGACAAAGTATCTGCAATCACTTCAATGAAGAAAGCTGGCGTACCTTGTGTACCTGGTTCTGACGGCCCATTAGATGATGATGCAGCTAAGAATAAAGCTCACGCAAAACGTATTGGTTTTCCTGTAATCATCAAAGCCTCTGGTGGCGGCGGTGGTCGTGGTATGCGTGTTGTTCGTACAGAAAAAGATCTTGTTGAAGCAATCGCTATGACTCGTGCAGAAGCAAAGGCATGTTTCAATAACGACATGGTTTACATGGAAAAGTTCCTTGAAAACCCTCGTCATATTGAAGTTCAAGTTCTTGCAGATGGCCAAGGCAATGCTATTCACCTTGGTGAACGTGACTGTTCTATGCAACGTCGTCACCAAAAAGTAGTTGAAGAAGCTCCAGCTCCGGGTATCACTGAAGAGATGCGTAAATACATCGGTGACCGTTGTACTCGTGCGTGTATCGAAATTGGTTACCGTGGCGCTGGTACGTTTGAATTCCTATACGAAAATGGCGAATTCTACTTCATTGAAATGAATACTCGTATCCAAGTTGAACACACGATTACTGAAATGGTAACGGGTATCGACCTAGTAAAAGAGCAACTGCGTATTGCTGCTGGTCAACCATTATCTTATACACAAGATGATATTAAGCTACGTGGCCACTCTATTGAGTGTCGTATTAATGCTGAAGATTCAGTTAAGTTCCTACCATCTCCAGGTAAGATCACGCGCTTCCATGCTCCAGGTGGTATGGGCGTTCGTTGGGAATCTCACATTTATACGGGCTACACAGTACCACCACATTACGATTCAATGATCGGTAAACTAATTACTTACGGTGAAAACCGTGATGTTGCTATTGCTCGTATGAAGAACGCGTTAAGTGAAATGATTGTTGAAGGTATCAATGTAAATACTTCTCTTCAACTGTCAATCATGAACGATGAAAACTTCCAACACGGCGGTGCTAATATTCATTACCTTGAGAAAAAATTAGGTCTTCAATAAGACGTCAATTTGATTCTTTAAACTAAAGAAATAAATAAAGGCCGTGAGTGATTACACTCACGGCCTTTTTCTATGGTAAAATTCGCCGATATTTTCAACTAAACAAAGTGATCCCCATGCCTTGGATTCAAGTAAAACTAAACGCTACCTCTGAAAATGCTGAACAAATCAGTGACATGCTAATGGAAGAAACTGGTGCTCTTTCTGTAACATTTTTAGATGCCAAAGATGTTCCTATTTTCGAACCTCTTCCAGGAGAGACTCGTTTATGGGGCGAAACGGATATTGTTGCTCTTTATGATGCGGAAACCGACATGGATTTAGTGGTTACACAGTTGAAAGCAAGTAACGCGCTAGACGATAACTTTGCTTATAAAGTTGAGCAACTGGAAGACAAAGACTGGGAACGTGAGTGGATGGACAACTTTCATCCAATGAAATTTGGTGAACGTTTATGGATCTGTCCAAGCTGGCTTGAAATCCCTGAACCTGACGCGGTTAACGTCATGCTTGACCCAGGTTTAGCATTCGGTACTGGTACTCATGCAACAACAGCACTTTGCCTTGAATGGTTAGAAAGTATCGATCTTGAAGGTAAAACAGTTATCGATTTTGGTTGTGGTTCTGGCATATTAGCGATCGCCGCGATCAAACTAGGTGCTGCAAAAGTGGTAGGGATCGACATTGATCCTCAAGCGATCACAGCATCAAAAGACAACGCTGCTCGTAATGGCGTAGCTGATCAACTTGAATTATTCCTACCTCAAGACCAACCAGAAAACCTTGTAGCTGACGTTGTAGTCGCTAATATTCTTGCCGCTCCTTTACGTGAACTCTCAAGCATTATTACAGCTCACGTTAAGCCTGAGGGTGTCTTAGCAATGTCTGGCGTACTTGATACTCAAGCGCTTGATGTCGCTTCATACTACTCAGAGAACTTCACTCTTGATGCAATTGCAGAACAACAAGAATGGTGCCGAATCTCAGGATTTAAGAAGTAACGTCCCCTCAGACTTACTCTTCCTAGAAAAAACTTCAATGCCTCAATACTAAATTTGAGGCATAAAACCGTCTAATTGACTGAAATATAAACAAATTGAACAAACAATTTGTAAATGCTCAAAATTTGGTCTTTTCAGACGAGCAAAAAATGCGTAAAATGCGCGCCCTTGCTGACACAAACGTGTGTGGATGTTTTGCAGATAGGTAAATATACATTAAACAACAATCTTATCGTTGCTCCTATGGCTGGTGTTACCGATAGGCCTTTTCGTGAGTTGTGTATGTGCTACGGCGCAGGCATGGCTGTGAGCGAAATGATGTCTTCTAATCCAAAACTGTGGAAAACATCTAAGTCCCAAAATCGCATGGTACATGAAGGTGAATCTGGTATTCGCTCAGTACAAATTGCAGGGGCAGATCCAAAGTTAATGGCGGAAGCGGCGCAACACTGTGTTGAGACCGGTGCGCAAATCATCGATATCAATATGGGATGCCCTGCAAAAAAAGTGAATAAGAAGCTTGCGGGTTCAGCGCTTCTACAACGACCAGATTTGATTGAAGAGATCTTACTGGCTGTTGTAAATGCGGTTGATGTTCCTGTCACTCTGAAAACTCGCACAGGCTGGGATCCAGACAATAGAAACTGTGTTCAGGTTGCAAAAATGGCAGAACAGTGTGGCATTCAAGCGTTAGCGCTCCATGGGAGAACTAAAGCTTGTATGTACAAAGGTGATGCTGAGTACGACAACATTAAAGCGGTAAAAGAAGCGATTTCTATTCCGGTTATTGCGAACGGTGATATCGACTCACCGGAGAAGGCTCGCTTTGTGCTTGATTACACAGGCGCAGATGCTTTAATGATCGGCCGTCCTGCACAAGGTAGGCCATGGATTTTTCAAGAAATCCAACATTATTTAGAAACGGGCGAACTTATGCCACCTCTTCCAATTGAAGAAGTGAAGGCCACTTTACTTGGCCACGTTCATGCGCTTCACCTATTTTATGGTGAGTTTTTAGGCCCTCGCATTGCTCGTAAGCATGTGGGTTGGTACTTAAAAGAGCACGAGCAAGCAAATGAGTTCCGCCGCAGCTTTAACGCGATAGAGGACGCTTCACAGCAACTCCGTCAGCTTGAAAGCTATTTCGACCACGTTGCATCATAATAACAGAAGAGCTAAACAGAATATGTTCGATCAATCTATGACTTCAGAAGCATTAACAGTTACAACAGTTACAGCACAAGACCAAATTACTCAGAAACCACTACGTGACTCTGTTAAGGCTTCGCTGAAAAACTACTTAGGCCAATTAAACGGTCAAGAAGTTAACGACTTATATGAATTAGTATTAGCTGAAGTAGAGCAACCTCTACTAGACATGATCATGCAGCATACTCGCGGCAACCAAACAAAAGCAGCAAACATGATGGGTATCAACCGTGGTACGCTTCGTAAGAAACTTAAAAAATACGGCATGAACTAATATAGACTCATATCTTATTGAAAATAAAGCCGTTTATCTTAATTGATAAGCGGCTTTTTCGTTTTATGTACCCCAATATGTACCCAGAGTTTTTTCCTTTATCCCTATAGTTCCCCATATCATCAACCTTCTTTGATATAAAAGGATTAGTAAATGTTAAAGAATATTCATGTTCTCATTGCTCCTAAATCGGATGAGAGTTTGCTTAATAACAGTGACCCCCACCGTTTGAGAAACATCCATAAAAAAATCCAAGTGCATAAAATACACTTGGATTTTACATCTAAAAAGGATTGGTCAACCGATCATATTTATCTTAAATGATTGGTATTAGCCACTATGGGCCGTCATATTAGCGCTCAGATACAACAAAGAACTCTCTACTTTTACTAATAATAAATTATGGGCGAGGTCCGTAATTTTGAATAACCGTGGCCTGGTAACAATAATTGTCTCCAGGTTCTCTATCTGACATAGCTGATATTGTATGTTGACCTCCATAATAAACATCTTGATTACATAAGAATCTATCACCATTACTAGAAGCTAAAAAGAAATTTACCTTATCTTCATATAGGAACAAACCATTATTTGATGTGTAATTTATTGTTTCGGAAGAATAAGGAGTAAGACCTCTACTTTGAGTTTTTATTTCACCAGTTTCAATGTTCTCAACATAAAGCGTTAACGTTTCACCATCAGGTCTTCTTGAATCAGTATGATAAACACCAAGGTTAACTGCATGATATGGTGTTTGTACATGCTCAATACATGAATTATTTTTATATTCAAAAATTCGCACACTGCCAGAAATCACATCATCGGCACAAACTTTTACTTCGCCAAATTGGTCAATAAATCCAACGCTATAACTATTTCCTTTTTTAATGCCTAAATTCTTTAGGATCGTTGATGATGCATCATGAGAAACTCTATTATTGATGAGCCAACCTAATTGACTATCGGCTGAAAACTCACCTCGATTCTTCACGGCAGAATATACAGGAGAAGAGCTATCATTGATAAAATGGATACTGTCAGCAAAAGCCATTGCTGAAGTGAATAAAGCCACAGGCGCTAGTAATATTTTTTTCATTGTTAATTTCCAACTGATGTTTATTATCTATAATTATTCACTCATAATATGACCAATTAAAAAGGTTGTATTTAGTTGTATGCATATTATGTGAACTGAGACAACATAACGTTCATATCAAGTTCATTGGTATCAAATAATAATGTCTGCTTTTAATGTATTGGGATAAATATTTTTATATGAGTAGGTAATTCTGCAAAGAAATAAGCAACTAAACATAATTACCAAACTAGAACTGCAAAGGCAGCTAAAATTTATGAGGTTGTTACAAAAAATTAATTTCTAACAGAAAATTCCTCTCTATTCACTTAAACTGGGCTTGTTGCAAATAATCTGAATAGATAAATGAGGCCTACAATAATTTCATTATTATTGTAAAATGACCTCAACATTGAAGAGACGATTAATGAAAGCTGAACTCTCCCGTGCTATTGTTTTTTGTCTATCGTTAAGCAGCCAAAAATCAAATTGTCCCTTATTTAACATCCGTAATGATTCAAATCCTTGAATTATTGACCATGCTCATTTTCTAACTTTGAAACCACCGGTAGCTACGATCAATTTTTTAACTGAGGCCGGATCTAATTCAATGCCATTCTTGAGGTATTTTATTTGCCGTTGATTTACATCTGCGCGTAACAAGCCTTCTTCTTTTTGGCGAGTAATGGCATTAGCATATGAGGAATGCTTATCTGTGTTTAACGTTTTAGGTTGATTGTCTAAGCGATACGGCCTTAAACAACGCTTAATGAATTGATAAGCGGATTCTTAGAGAGATAAAAATCAAGGGTTTCACCTTATTTATTAATAGCTAAATAACCACCTCATTAATAATGTTGTTCATTTTATACACGTTTGCCCAGTTTTTGTGATTGTCGACAGGTATTTTGATAAATTAATTTTATTAATTGTACATGAATGAGTATCATCTCGACCTTAGGCTAGGCAACAATAGAGTAATAAATATGAATATAAATAAAAAATTCGCTTTAATTGCAGCAATAACGATGTCCTTTAACGTTATTGCTGAAGAACAAAATAATGAATCTATTCTTTTTTATGAATCAAAAGACACACAGGCAACCGAAAGAGTAGCACTGCAGCCGTATCAATATCTTTCCGAGAATATAAATACACCTACACGTGTTCATGTCAAAAACACAGGCGTATATTCAGGGGATATATACCTTGAATACTATTCGAAAGGGAAGCTCGTCTCTCAAAATGCGTTCTATCATGTTAATTACCATAGATCTTTTGATGTACCTGGTGATGCTTATTTTGTAAGGCTCAGGCAAAATCGCCTTACTGGGAGTTTGTTTGAGATACCAGATATTTACTCTATCAAATTATGTCAGGAAAACAATATATACCGTGAGCACGGAGATGCGAAAAACGCGTTGCAAATAAACACGTGGGGAACATCGCTGCACCCTAAATGGAATTTTGGTCAGCCCAACGGGACATACAAATTCCGTAATTCTGGGGCTACTTGTGGTTCAACGTCTTTAATTGTTTACACCGGCTATGATGCTTCTGGCGCATACCGCAGCATAAGCAGTGACGTTCCAAATTTGGATAATTTTAATAATTCAATATCCTCTTTTTCCATACCCGACAATTGGACCGTCCGCTTTTATGAAGGCGAAAATTATACTGGCAGATATTACACAAGAAAAGGCAATGATAGATACTTTGAAAATGCTAATGACTTCAACGATACAGCTCGCTCCATAAAAATAATAAGTAAAGGTTAAAATGCCTCGTCCTAAAATACGTTGACAATTGTTAATTGAAAGCCAAGTGCGTACGCACTTGGCTTTTTTGTATACTCGATAGCCTTTTTTAACTAAAGCTAACTTCTTACCATACCCCTTTGGTTGCCAACAGGCGACTTTTTTTGAGCGTCCTCACACTTTTATTCAAATTTAGCTAAAATTAGTCATAACTTCATTGTCATGTGACATTAAGGCAGACCCTAATGTCATTAGGTGGAATGAGGTAAGCTGCAAGAGAAAGAACGAACACTGTTCGTTCTGCCCTTTGCTTTTCCTTAATGTGATAGAAGTGCCAATAGTTTTGTTAATGGATAAATATTTTTCTTGATGATTTTTTTTGTGATAACATATAGACTATAATCTATATTGATGGTTTGGTTATAATGTGGACTGTATTAACAACGGACATTTTCGATGAATGGTTTGATTCTCAGTTAGAAGATGCACAAGAAAAAATATTAGCTGGTTTAATGGTATTGAAAAATGGTGGCCCAAGTATTGGACGGCCTCTAGTTGACACCGTTAATGCTTCTAAATATAAAAATATGAAAGAAATCAGAATACAGCATAGAGGTGAACCAATTAGAGCTTTTTTTGCTTTTGATCCGTTACGTCAAGCTATCGTACTCTGTGCCGGTAATAAAGTAGGTAATGAAAAGAGATTTTATAAAGTGATGATCCCTGTTGCTGATCGAGAATTCACTAAGCATCTTTCTGAATTGGAGAATTGATAATGGCTAGAAACTTAAATGACATGATGGCGTCTCGTTCAGTTGAAAGTCAGAATAGAATTTCTGAAATGGCTGAGGAAATGTTGCTAGAAGTAAAACTTCAATCTCTTCGTGAAGAGCTCGAATTTACGCAATCAGAATTAGCTAAAAATATGGGTATAAGCCAACCATCGGTTGTTGCTATTGAGCAGCGTGGAAGTGATGTGAAACTTTCAACGATGAAAAGATATGTTGAAGCTATGGGGGGTAGAATGAGTATTGATATTGAACTACCAACAGGTAAGCATGTTGGTTTTAATATTTAAAAGAGATCGCCAATTGGCGGTCTCTTTTTTTGAGGTTGTTGCAAATAATTCAGTTTAACGCCAAGCTCCCACAATCCTTCATACCATTTCGTTGCCAATGACCAATCCTGAATTCAAATGGAAACACTTTGCCCCTGATATTATTCTTTGGTGTCTTCGCTGGTATGGTTCGACCCCAATGAGCTACGCAAATCTCAGCGACATGCTGGCGGAGCGAGGGATTTCAGTGAATCGTTCGACCATTTACCGATGGTTTATTGAGTATTCCCCAAAACTACGTAAGAAGTTACGTCGGTATCAATTCACGACTACTGATTCTTCATGGCAACTTGATGAAACATACGTTCGAGTAAAAGGTAAATGGCTTTATCTTTATCGAGCTATTAATAAACAAGGTGAAACCCTTGATTTTTATTTCTCTCATAAGAGAAATAAAGAGTCCGCCTATCAATTCCTTAAGCGTTGTTTAAGGCCGTATTGTTTAGACAATCAACCTAAAACGTTAAACACAGATAAACATTCCTCATACGCCAATGCTATTACTCGCCTCAAAGAAGAAGGCTTGTTACGCGCAGATGTAAACCAACGGCAAATAAAATATCTCAATAATGGCATTGAATCAGATCATGCCCCAATTAAGAAATTGATCGTAGCTACCGATGGTTTCAAAGTTAGAAAACGAGCATGGTCAACAATTCAAGGATTCGAATCATTACGGATGTTAAATAAGGGACAATTTGATTTTTGGTTGCGTAACGATAGACGAAAAACAATAGTACAGGAGAGATCCGCCTTCATTAATCGTCTCTTCAATGTTGAGGTCATTTTACAATGATAATGAGCCCATTGTAGGGTAATGCCAGTCAGTTAAGCGAACATCAATAAAAACAAGGGCTTCAGACGAATTTATTACAATCATTCTGGAGCCCTTGTTGTATCTATCTTTCACTCTCTTAACGGGTACTTTGCCATATCTATTAGACATTGAATAAATAGTGCATAATTACTCAATAAAGTGACTAACTGATCGGCATTACCCATTGTAGGGCTCATTTATCTATTCAGATTATTTGCAACAAACCCCTTTTTGTTTAGAACCGCTTTTAAGTGTTTATCGTATAGTTTTGCCATAGCCACCTCTCAAAGGGTACATATTCATTTCTATGTACCCCCATATGTACCCCGAGATCATGATAAGACTAAAAACAAACAAAAACAAATAGAGACAAAAATAAATGTAAACCTTTAATTTAAAAGAAAAATAAATACAGAACAGAAACAATGAAAAACATATCAAAACATCTACTTTTTTCATACGGCATGAACTAATCAGCCTTATTAAAAATTCAAAGCAGTGTTAAGTAATTAACGCTGCTTTTTTTATACCGAAAATAAGTACACTCATGCCTTTCTACGGACAATAAGTATAAAAAAGCCGATACTGCATTTCTGCAATATCGGCTTTTAAATCTATCACCGACTATGGCGGCCAAGCTCGTTTCTTACCACCACCAGCGCCAGCACCAGAACGAATAAGCTCGACTGCTTTTGCTGTTTTCTCTTCAATTCCTTTCAAACGCTCATCAAGTTCACTTAAATCAGCTGAGGCTCCTGCTGTACTCGCTCCTTGAGCACCTCCACTATCAATCATTTTCGCGATTTTAGCATTCTGAGCTTCAATACGCTTAATGCGAGCATCAAGCTCCATTACTGCTTTCCCTTGCTCACTGATTTTTCTATCGATAACTTTCAGAGCGGAAAGCAATTTCATTACGTATTGTTTTTCCATTAATTGGCTCTCACCTAATTTTTGCTCGTGTTCTTATACATTAACTATCGACCATTTTATCAACATCTTTAATAAACAGTCACAATAAATTACGCTTTTTTCTCTTCTAAATCAGCCAGTGCGGAAAGAATTGAACAATGTGAAGCATCGTCATCAATATGACCACAACACGCATCATTAATGCTTTTCAATGCAGTGCGTATGTCCGTTAGTTGTGCAATCTTTTCATCTATAATCGTTAGCTTCGTTTGTGTAATGGATTTAACTTCTGCACAGCTGTGTTTGGTTGCCTCCAAACGAATCGCAAGCAACTCTTTAATCTCATCAAGAGTTAGACCTAATTGCTTTGCTTTTAAAATAAAACGGATTTGCGCTAGGTTTTCTTCATTATAAAGACGATAACCACTAGCACTTCTTCCCGACGGAATGAGTAATCCATTTTTTTCATAAAAACGTAATGTATCACTGGTTACATTACAGTGTTTTGCCAATTCACCAATTAAATACATTTTCATTAACTCTAATCCCTCTTTGTTAGTGCCTATTTTCATTCTTTTTTAATAAAAAGGGCATCTTTTTTTGAGAATGCAATCGATTGCGGAAGCTTTTTTGTTTAACTTTAGTTAGAATATGCGCCATTACGTTGATCTGATGTTTCGCGCTTAACTCTTTATTAGGGTATTTCCCAAAACTGGCCAATTGCTGTTTGTTGTCTTTATCATTAAGAATGACAAACAGAACAAGTTCATTTTTGGCAAAAATCCTAACTTAATTCTAAAGGAAGAAAGTAGCAATGAATAACCCACGTCCGATCCGTCGCGCGCTAATTAGCGTATCTGATAAAACTGGTATTGTAGAATTTGCTCAAGCACTGACTGAACGTGGTGTTGATATTTTATCTACTGGCGGCACAGCTCGCCTGTTGGCAGAAAAAAATATCCCTGTAACAGAAGTATCTGATTACACAGGCTTCCCTGAAATGATGGATGGCCGCGTTAAAACTCTTCATCCTAAAGTTCATGGTGGTGTTCTTGGTCGTCGCGGTCAAGATGATAACATCATGGCTCAACATGGTATCAACCCAATCGATATTGTTGTTGTTAACCTTTATCCATTCGCTGAAACCGTAGCAAAAGAAGGCTGTACGTTAGCTGATGCTGTTGAGAACATCGATATCGGTGGTCCAACAATGGTTCGCTCTGCGGCTAAAAACCATAAAGACGTCGCTATTGTCGTTAATGCTCACGATTACGATCGCGTAATTTCTGAAATGGACGCTAACGACAAATCACTGACTCAAGCAACGCGTTTTGACCTTGCGATTGCAGCATTTGAGCACACCGCTTCTTACGATGGCATGATCGCTAATTACTTTGGCACTATGGTTCCATCTTACGGTGAGAACAAAGAAGGTGATGAAGAGAGTAAGTTCCCACGTACTTTCAATCAGCAATTCGAGAAAAAACAAGACATGCGCTACGGTGAGAACAGTCATCAAGCAGCTGCTTTCTATGTCGAAGCAAATCCTGAAGAAGCATCAGTATCAACGGCTCGTCAGATCCAAGGTAAAGCGCTTTCTTACAACAACATTGCAGATACAGATGCCGCTCTAGAGTGTGTGAAAGAATTCGACGAACCTGCATGTGTTATCGTAAAACACGCAAATCCATGTGGCGTTGCCCTAGGTAAAGATATTCTTGAAGCTTATGACCGCGCTTTTAAAACAGATCCAACGTCAGCATTTGGCGGTATCATCGCATTTAACCGCGAACTAGATGCAGCAACAGCAACTGCAATTACTGAGCGTCAATTCGTTGAAGTTATCATTGCTCCTTCTGTTTCTGCTGAAGCAATTGAAATTGTTGCAGCTAAGAAAAATCTTCGCCTACTTGAATGTGGTGAGTGGACAACTAAAACAACTGGCTTTGACGTGAAACGCGTTAACGGCGGTTTACTAGTTCAAGATCGCGATCAAGGCATGGTATCGGAAGATGAGCTTAAAGTGGTTTCTAAGCGCCAACCAACTGCTGAAGAACTAAAAGATGCATTGTTCTGCTGGAAAGTAGCAAAATACGTTAAATCTAACGCGATTGTTTACTCTAAAGGTGACATGACTATCGGTGTCGGCGCAGGCCAAATGAGCCGCGTTTACTCTGCAAAAATCGCTGGCATTAAAGCCGCTGACGAAGGTCTTGTGGTTGAAGGCTGTGCAATGGCATCTGATGCGTTCTTCCCATTCCGTGATGGTATTGATGCTGCTGCTGAAGCAGGCATTAAATGTGTTATCCAACCGGGTGGTTCTATGCGTGATGACGAAGTTATTGCTGCTGCCGATGAACATGGCATGGCGATGATCTTTACCGGTATGCGTCACTTCCGTCACTAGAAAAAACAGTAACGAGAGCGCTTCGCTTCTAGAAACTAGAACGCTGCGCTCCTATAAGAGCAAAAAAGATCACTATGTAAGCTTAATATTGCTCTTATAGTTTCTCACACACTGAACTTTGTATTCTCCGATTTATATAATTTATTCCCATTACAATATGGTATTAAGGATTAAAAGATGAACGTATTGATCATCGGCGCAGGCGGTAGAGAGCATGCTTTAGGCTGGAAAGCAGCACAAAACCCAAACGTTGAAACGGTATTTATCGCTCCAGGTAATGCAGGTACAGCGCTTGAACCAAAATTAGAAAACGTGGCGATTGATGTTGAAGACATTACTGCTCTTGTTGCGTTTGCTAAAGAAAAAGAAATTGAACTGACTATTGTTGGTCCTGAAGGTCCATTAGTAATTGGTGTGGTTGATGCGTTCCGTGAAGCGGGATTACCTATTTTTGGCCCAACAAAAGCAGCAGCACAACTGGAAGGTTCTAAAGCGTTTACTAAAGACTTCTTAGCTCGCCATGATATCCCAACAGGTTACTACGCTAACTTCACTGAAATTGAGCCAGCATTAGCTTATGTCCGTGAACAAGGTGCACCGATTGTCGTTAAAGCCGATGGCCTTGCTGCGGGTAAAGGCGTTATTGTTGCAATGACACTTGAAGAAGCTGAAGATGCGATCAAAGACATGCTTTCTGGTAACGTTTTTGGTGAGGCAGGTAGTCGTGTCGTTATTGAAGAGTTCTTAGAAGGTGAAGAAGCAAGCTTTATCGTAATGGTTGATGGTGCTAGCGTACTACCAATGGCAACTAGCCAAGATCACAAACGTGTTGGCGATAAAGATACAGGCCCTAACACTGGTGGTATGGGGGCATACTCTCCAGCCCCTGTAGTTACTCCTGAAATTCATAATCGTATTCTAGAAGAAGTTATCTATCCGACAGTGCGCGGTATGGACGCGGAAGGTGCACCTTACACAGGTTTCCTATACGCTGGTTTGATGATTGATGCTGATGGTACTCCGAAGGTAATCGAATATAACTGTCGCTTTGGTGATCCAGAAACACAACCTATCATGATGCGTATGGAATCAGATCTTGTTGAACTATGCCTAATGGCTATCGACGAGAAACTAGACGAAGCTGAATCAAAATGGGATCCACGAGCTTCTATCGGTGTTGTTCTGGCTGCTGGCGGTTACCCTGCTGATTATGCAAAAGGAGATGTAATTTCTCTTCCTACCACAGAAGTTGAAGGCCAAAAAATATTCCATGCAGGGACGACAAACAACGACGCAGGAGAAGTAATGACTAACGGCGGACGTGTACTTTGTGCCACTGCACTTGGTAATACCGTCTCAGAAGCTCAAGAGCGTGCGTATGAGCTAACTAAACAAGTTAGCTGGAATGGAATGTTTCACCGCAATGACATTGGTTACCGTGCCATTGCTCGTGAATTAGAAAGCAAATAAGCATTACTTTTCTACAAGCAACAAAAAGGCGCTGTATAGTT
>NZ_MSCO01000001.1:7266-31099 GCF_002954705.1 Aliivibrio sifiae | reverse complement strand
AGCTGTATAGTGCCTTTTTTATTCATCCCTAATAGCGGCTAGAACTAATCTTCAATAAGATTTGGACGCTCTACACACTTATAGCTGTCATCCGTTAGTAGCAATAGCTCTGACATCTTCAACACTTTTTTATCTCGGTCAATTTCTTCACCTAAAAATGAAATAAAGCTATCTAAGCCAGATAACCGTGCCACCACAAAGTTAGGCAATATTTGATTAAACTCTAATTGATCGTATTGCTTACCATCACAAGAATAAAATGTTTCGCCATCCCACTCGCCTTGATATAAAGAAGCATTTTCTTTATCTAGGCCTTCAACCTTAGTAATCAAATATTTCGATTGGTCTTGAAATTGGGCTAACTGATTTGGCATCAATGGAAAAATACGGCCATCTTTACGATAACGTTGATATACCGCTTCACCATTGCCGTTATAACGAACGTGCATCATGTAAGGAATTAGTTCATCGGAGCTATCTAGCATTTCTCCTTCTCTGACGGCTTCAACCAATACATTTTTTTCCCAACGATAAGTAGTTTTGTACCAACCATAATTTCCCCTGGTCACATAATCTGAGGCATTAAGAGGTTGTTGCAGTCGACGGGTATACCAGTAATAACTTGTGGCATCGCCTTGAATTTGACCACCAGTAAAAGTAACAGATTTAATGCGTTGCTCATCTGATGGGTTTGATGAACACCCAAAAAGAAAAACGGAAAGAAGTAAGGTAGATAGAATGCGCTTCATAAAAATGCCGAGTTAAGGGTTAACTCGGCAGAGTATAGCTTAGTTCACTGATTCTTTCAGTGCTTTACCTGCAACAAATGCTGGAACATTAGCTGCTTTGATTTGAATCTCTTCGCCAGTCTTAGGATTGCGACCAGTACGAGCTGCACGGTGGTTTACTTTAAACGTACCGAAGCCAATAAGTTGAACCTGTTCGCCATCTTTAAGTGCGCCAGTTACGCCTTCTAGAGTCGCTTCAAGGGCTGCTTTTGCTTGTGCTTTTGATAGGTCTGCTTTTTCAGCAATAGCGTCAATTAACTGGGTTTTATTCATTAGGGTTTCCCTTCTATTTTTTTAAAATCCCGTTAACTCTAATGCATAAAGCCCCCATCTGGCAAAGGTTTGTCACGCTTCTTGCTACAGAATGCGTGTTCTTTAGGCACAAACTGAGTAACGTCTCACAATTTGTTACTAATTTTCATTTCTGAGTCATTGTATTTTGGTCAATGAGCACCCATTTTATAAGGGCTTGCTTACTTTTTTTGAGATTAATAATGTTTATTTTATCCATCTATATCGCCATTTCCATCAGCGTATCTTTTATATGTTCTGTTCTTGAGGCTATTTTACTCAGTATCAGTCCTAGCTACCTAGCTCAAATGCGACAGGAAAATCATCCTTCTGCAGAAAGATTAACGCAATTAAAAAATAATGTAGATCGCCCTTTAGCGTCAATTTTAACGCTAAATACAATAGCCCATACGGCAGGTGCTGCTGCATCGGGTGCTCAAGCCTCTATCGTCTTTGGTAGTGAGTGGTTAGGTGTTTTCTCTGCGTTCTTAACGTTCGCAATTTTATTATTCTCAGAAATTGTTCCAAAAACAATTGGAGCAACTTATTGGCGCCAACTTGCACCACTAGCAGGAAGAATGCTTTATTGGATGGTTTTATTATTAACTCCTGTAGTGTGGGCATCTGAACAATTAACGAAACGCTTAGCTCGTGGTCATCAAGCACCTAAGTTAAGAGATGAAATTGCTGCGATGGCAACTCTTGCAAAGGAGAATGGTGAGTTCGCTGAAGGTGAATCTAAAATATTAACAAACATCTTAAATATTAAAGATGTCCCTGTAACTCAAGTAATGACACCAAGAACAGTATTGTTTCGTGTGAATGCAGAAATGACGGTTGAAGGCTTCCTAAAAGAACACATGGATACGCCATTCTCTCGCCCGCTAGTTTACAGTGAAGACAGCGATAATATCATTGGCTTTACTCATCGCTTAGAGTTGTTCTCTGCAATGCACGAAGGTCAAGGAAAACGTCCTCTAGGCTCTATCATGCGTCCAATTCAAGTTGTAATTAGTACGTCTACCCTACCAAAAGCATTTGAGCACTTAATGAAGCATAGAGCACAGCTTGCTTTAGTTATTGACGAATACGGTACGGTCCAAGGTTTATTAACCCTTGAAGATATATTTGAATATATGGTCGGCGAAGAAATCATTGATGAGGCAGACAAAACAACAGATATGCAGCAACTTGCTCAACAACGTTGGACAAATTGGAAAACGAAACACGGTGTAATTGATAATACAGACGAAGAAGAGCGCTAAAAAGCGAGTGTAAACATAAAGGTGTTAGCAAGCCCCTTTAGATAAACATAAAAAAACCGATGAATTTCCATCGGTTTTTTTATATGAAGACAAAAAATTAATATTGCAGCTCTAGGCCAATATTACTCACATTTTCGTCTCTTAATTCTTGGCGTAAATCTTTAATTAAATCAATATCGCGCTCTTCAGCTTCACGCAGTGGTCGGAAGATGGCCCATTGAACATCCCATTCTTCACAAATCACTTCGATCTCTTTTTGATTTTCATCTGTAACTTCTTCACCTGTTTGTGCTTCAACTAATTGAGCAACTGTCGTTACTGATAGTTGACTAACTTTAAACATAGCATCTTCTAATACATCGCGATCTAAAATCCCATGTAAGAAAGTAGACAATGCTACACACGCATCGATAGCAGGGTAAGTTAGATAAATTGAGTCATCATTTAACTCAGGGATCATTTCTTCAAGTTTTTCTAATTGACGTTCAAAATTAATCTTGGCATTTTTAACGGTCAACAGCTCCCAAATACTATCTAGAATAACTCGATAGGTTTGAGGCTCAGCAAAGCCTGTTGCTTCACAATAATGCGCGTAGTTTGGGTACATACGCTCACATAAAGAAGCCATAAAAGTTATTTGTTGCCATGGTTCAAATTTTTCTAAACGAACTTGGATAGGATTGCGTAACATATACGATTCTACACTATAAAAAAATGACGCTTTAAGTGTACTTGATAACCACGAATGACAAAAGGAAGGTTATGAATAAATTACTTATCATTTCAAAAGAAAAAGGGAAATACCTCTCACTTTTTGAGCAATCAGATCTTCCTGATCTTGAAATTTGTCATGATCTAAGAAAAGCAGACATTATTCTTGCCGATCCGCCACTTATTACAGACCTTCTTAACCAATGTGAACGGGTTGAATGGCTTCAATCGACTTTTTCTGGTATCGACGCTCTAGTACAACCGCATTTAAGGCAGGATTATGATCTTACCAACGTAAAGGGGATCTTTGGTCAACAAATTTCAGAATATGTTTTAGGTTATTGCATTCAGTACTTTCGTCATTTCACTCAATATGCCAAGCAACAAAATGAGAGGCAATGGCAACCTCATAGCTATACTTCATTATCAAACAAAACTATGGTTATTTTAGGTACTGGCTCTATTGGGTGCTATCTTTCAGTTACTGCCAAAGCGCTTGGTTTTACTGTTTACGGAATTAACCGTTCGGGGATCCCACCAAAAGAATCTCCTTTTGACCAAGTCTTCCACATCACTGAGATTAACACCGCCTTTAAACAAGCAGATGTCATTGTTAGCACTCTTCCCAAAACAGAACAAACGATAGATTTATTAAATACAGTGACATTAAATCACGGAAACGGAGCTTTATTATTTAATGTGGGTCGTGGAGAAGTATTAGATAATTATGGTTTATTACATGCATTGGAGAATAAAACCATTTCTCACGCTTTTCTGGATGTATTTATTAATGAACCATTATCTCAAGAATGCCCATACTGGTGCCACCCAAACATTACAGTGACTCCACACATTGCTGCTATAAGTTTTCCAGAGCAAGTTTTCGATCAATTCTCTATCAATTACCTACGTTGGCGTGATGGGTTCTCTTTACTTAATTTGATTGATTTTGATAAAGGGTATTAAAAAATAATAAAGCCTGTAAATTTACAGGCTTTTAAATAGAGTTATTTTTTGGGTGCGGCAGATAACTTGGCACGAATAAACTCTAAATGGTCAAGATAAATCAGATCAGCAACCTGACGAATAACGGCCTCTTCCATAGGTTCAATCACTCCATCAGCATAAGCAACAGACCACATAGCCTCTATTAATTCATAACGCTCTTGTGGCATTAGAGCACGAAGCTTCGTTGTAAATTCGTAAAGAGATACCGATGCTTTACTCTTACTTATTGCTTTAATTAATAACTGCTTGGCTTGCTCTTCATTAATATCAAGCAGCTTCATAAGCAATTGAAGTTTTGCATCATCTTCTCTTTGATCACTTTGATGATCCGCTCTAGACACTTCACATAACAAAGATGCCATCGCTAAATGCATAGAGGCAATATCTGTCGCACCGCTATCTGTTCCATCATGCATTACTTTTCGCAATAAGGTTTGTAATTTTTTAAACATAATGGCCTCTTTTAAGTTTTCTAGTTATTTCTATGACAACAAAAGTATATCTCTGTTCCAATAAAAAAGGAGACTGCAATGAGTCTCCTTTCGCGATTAAATCTTTAAACTAAGATTTTATTTATGGTATGGCTTAGATAAATCATGCACCGCTTCAACAAACACTCCTGCATTTTCAGGCGGAACATCTAAATGAATACCGTGACCTAAGTTAAATACGTGGCCAGTGCCTTCATTACCGAAACCTTCCAGAATTGTACCAACTTCTTGACGAATTCGTTCAGGTTGTGCGTAAAGAATTGATGGGTCCATATTGCCCTGTAGAGCAACTTTATCACCTATACGTGCTTTTGCATCTGCAATGTTAATTGTCCAATCAAGGCCTACAGCATCACAACCTGTTGCTGCAATTGATTCTAACCACATACCACCATTTTTAGTAAATAGCGTAACTGGAACACGGCGTCCTTCATTTTCACGAATTAAACCATCAACAATTTTATGCATGTACTGCAATGAAAATTCATTATAATCACGAGGAGTTAATACACCACCCCATGTATCAAATACCATCACTGATTGTGCACCCGCTTTAATTTGCGCGTTTAGGTATTCAATAACTGTATCTGCTAGTTTGTCTAACAATAGATGTAATGTTGCTGGCTCTGCATACATCATTTTTTTGATCTTAGTGAATGCTTTTGAGCTTCCACCTTCAACCATGTATGTCGCTAGTGTCCAAGGGCTACCAGAAAAACCAATCAGGGGCACTTCGCCTTTTAGATCTTTACGGATCTGACGGACCGCATTCATTACATATTGTAGCTCACCTTCTGGATCTGGAAGGCCAATTTTAGTCACATCTGCTTTACAGGTAATTGGTCGTTCAAATTTAGGACCTTCACCGGCTTCAAAATACAGTCCTAATCCCATTGCATCAGGGATTGTTAAGATATCTGAGAATAAAATGGCTGCATCTAGAGGAAAACGACGTAAAGGCTGAAGTGTTACTTCTGAAGCAAGTTCTGCATTTTTACACAAAGACATAAAGTCTCCGGCTTCTGCACGTGTTGCTTTATATTCTGGAAGGTAACGACCAGCTTGGCGCATCATCCAAACTGGAGTGTAATCTACTGGTTGCTTTAATAACGCACGTAAATAGCGGTCATTTTTTAATTCTGTCATGATCTTTCCTCATATTAGATCTCGCTATTGTAGCATTCAATTTGATGAACAAAAGCCCACCTTTGCTATCGAGGTCATATTTAACCAATCTTCTATATTTTACAATACCTGAGCTCTTAGTCAGAAAGTCGATTAATTAATATTCTTTACTTGCGTTAATTTCATCAAGCGTTGATTCTATTAGCGACCTGGCTATCGTTCCTTTTGGTGCTAACTCAGGTAAATTAGCTTGATAATACCAGTCAGCTTTGACCAACTCATTGGGATCCACCTTAATTTCTCCAGAATCATAATCTGCCATATAACCCATCATAAGACTTGAAGGGAATGCCCAAGGCTGACTGGCCACATAACGAATATTTTTTATCTTGATACCTGTTTCCTCAAATACCTCACGTTCAACTGCCATTTCTAGCGTTTCCCCAACTTCAACAAAACCTGCCAATACAGTAAATAAACCGCCTTTATGCCTTTGATGTTGAGCTAATAGAATCGAGTTATCTTTACGAATGGCAACAATAATTGAAGGAAATATTCGAGGGTAATGTAACTTTCGGCACTCATTACATTGCATTGCTATTTGATTAAGATTGAGCTGTGTTCGACCACCACATTGAGGACAAAAACGAAATTCACGAGCCATAAAACCATATTGAATAGCCTTACTTATCATTAAGAAAAGTGACTCCTTAACGAGTAGTAGCTCTCTTAAGTTAGTAAATTCTACCGCTTGTTCTATATGCTCATCGTTCAGCCACATCACCAGATGATTATCATAATTACCAATACATATTGCACTTTCAAAAGGCAAATTCAAATCAACAGCGCTACCATAAGGAAGTGTTTTCCCCTCCAACCAAACTGCAGAATCATTTACGACACACCAATACGCTTTTGTATGTTGGTCTAACATCTTTATCATAACCCTCTTGCAGCAATCAATATTTACTGGCAATCTTAATAAACATAATAATGAGTGTATACCTTAGTAATTCTTACTGAAACCGCATTTTGAAATTACTTAGGTATTGATATAAAGCGTTAGTTTATTGCTTGCAACTACAAGGATATCGTTATGCTTACTAAACTAAATCAATTCCAAGAACAATGGGGCGGGAATAACGACGTTATTGACCATTGGCTATCAACTCGCCAAGACTTATTGGTTGAATATTGTAAATTGGCAGGCCTTCCTCCATTTGATACGTCAACATCCTCTCTCCCACCATTTTCTGAAATCCAATCTTTCACTCAACATCTCATTGACTATATTTCTGAAGGGCATTTCAAAATCTACAATATGGTGATGGCCAAATGGGATGCGACAGGCTTTTCTCCAACGGAAGAAATGAGCCAGCTATACGCAAACATCACCAAAACAACAGATCCAATTCTTAATTTCACCGATAAGTACTCAAAAGACGATGAAGATCTTCTATTGAAGGATTTTGATAAAGATTTTTCAGCGTTAGGTGAGATTATTGAAATGAGATTTGAACTAGAAGATGGATTAATTGAACAGATTTCAACGAGTTTAAGCCACCCACCAGGTGCTTAAAAAAGTAAATAGAGTGTTTAGATTATATTTAAACACTCTATATGATCTTATAATATTTGATTGGTTTCTGAGGCATACTTACGGAATATTGGGTTTTCGATTCCTGCAGGATTAGCCGGACGCCATAAACCATCTTTAATACCTTTAACAATAAGGTGGATAACAGCAGAATCAATTGCTGACATTAACGCTATGTTTACTGGTTCATTATTTGTATAACCTAATTCTACTTCTAACAATTCTTTATAATCAACAAATCTAAATGCTCCTGCAGACACTTCATAAGATAAAATCGTTTTACTTGTCGTTACACTTGTTAAAATTTTTCCACTTCTAACATCTACAGCCCTGATATTTACTGTTACTTGATCCGCTCTATACTGACCAGAGCCACCAATACCTAAATATCGAGCACCTGCCCCACCAGTTTTAATATTAGAATCATAAGCAACAATGCCACCTTCTATCATTACATTTGCAGACAATAAGGAAGGTAATGTTGAACCATGATTACTAATTGATTCCTGTTTTTTCTGTGCAGCCCGAATAATTTTTCTTTCTGTTAATAGATTTTGTAAACCCTGTCTTTCTAATGGAAAAAACCATTCAGAATCAAGCAATGCCATCGTTAGAAGGGCCGTTCCGCCTTGTGGTACAGCTGTTGAAAAATTACTGTTTGGTTGAGGTTTATATTGTCCTGTTTGATCCCTAAAATCATAAACAGAGACATAAATTTTCCCTTGTGGTTTAGGTAGTGAAATAAGGTCGACATAACTTGCACCACGCTGCATTAATGTTGGCAGCTCAGAAGTATCTGGCACATCAATTGAGTTAGAACAACCTGAAACTATAAGTAGTAAAAGTAATATTGAATATTTCATTGCTGATTCCTTAGCTTAGAAATTAATCTGGAGTGAGCCCACTAACCTGTATCTCAGAAGTTTCACCCGTTTCTTTATCAACAATTTGAATAAGCAATGCCCCTGAATCATCAACAATATTTAAGATGAAATCATCGGTAACTAGTTGTCCAGTATTACCATTACCAACATCAGCAAGTAACTGACTAATTAGGCGAGACTCTAAGCTTGAAGTCAGACGATCTAGTGCTGATTCTTGTTCGAATAATGAATCATCTTGTGGCCCTTTATAATCATTAATCGCATTTGCACCAGCAAACAAATGAGTTGTATTTAGAGGGTTCCCTCCAAAATTAGGATTTACTGGTGTATATACAAGTTCACTAGCGTGGCTTAAGCTTATAATTGCACTAAATAAAATAAAAAAAATCATCCTTATTTTCATGTTATATCCTTAGATCTCTGGAAAATCGAGATCATACGTATCTTTAAACAATTTCTCTGTTTGCCACCTAACAATATATCTGTCCACCGCCTCTATAGCTTGCTCTGCTTTCTCTTCTGCTTGTCTTTGACCGGGAGAAAGCGCTCCTCGATAGATAACTTTGTCAAAATGATAAACCCCTATTATGCTTCCTGATAATGCTGTTGGCCTTTCTTTTACCGTTAGATTGACGTCTAAATCATTGTGCTTACTGTTCATTTTTATCGAAAAAGAAAAATAAAAATCTTTACCTAGACGAGTTAATGTTCTGTCTATTATTAATCCATCAATTTCAATAAGATCATCAACCTCATCAATACTGCTCTCTTCTAAAGCTTTTGGTGACTCTAAAATTATTTTATTTTCAGCACCGTTAACAATAAGAGGAAATAAAAAGAAAATGCATATTTTAAATAAAATATAAAATTTCATTATTTTAATCCTTCAAAATCATAACCTTTAGCCCAGATCATTGCTTGCAATCTATTTCTCACGTTTAATTTTTTAAATACATTATGTAAATGTGTTTTAACTGTATTTTCACTAACAAAAAGAGTGCTCGCTATATCAACATTTGATGAACCAAATGAAAGAAGTTGTAATATTTCTTTTTCTCTAGCTGTTAGAGATACTGATGTCGTTAATATCCCATTTTGTTTTGAACGATATATTGAAATTAAATCATTCGTGACTTTACGACTAAGCCACAATTCACCATCAATTATCTTTTTAACACCTTCTGATATAATATTTACATTATCGCTTTCATAAAAAACGCCGACAACGCTGGGATATTTCATTATATTTTTTGTTATATTCTCGTCTGTTACATTAAATAATATTTCTTTCGCCTTTATCTTATACTCCGTTATTACAGATAAATATTGCTTATATTTACTATCTGTTTGATTTTTAAAATCCAAAATAACTAACATTTCATCATCTTGATTTCCTTTAGTACTTAGTACCTCACAGTCAACTACCATTATCTTTTTATTAGATGTTTTCTCTAATAAATCAATAAGTAAAGAAGAGTACAAAGTTGGGTTTGAAGATAAATAATAAATGTTCATCTCAGCCCTCCATAAATGTTGTTACTTAAAACTAGTTCAAAAAGACTATATATCCACCGAATTATTAAGTATTAACTAAGTAGTTTATCGTTTGTTTCACTTTTGAGAAAAAAATAATAACAATAAAAACAGAACCTCTAGTCCTTTAGTTTATTTATATTATTAATAAATATCATAATAAAGTTTATGGTGCTTCTCTGAGTAAATTCCATACTTTTTAAGTAGCAAGTGAGCTATCAAGAAAAGAGGGATACTGATATGAAAAAATTATCAGTAAATTATCTTTATTTATTAGTGGCTGTCAGTAGTTATACATATGCAGATTTAGACTTAGGTATTAATGAATTTAATGCACCTAACGAGCTAACTGAATTATCAGAGCTCAACACTGGTCATAGCAATAATGCCATCGTAGAACTGACGAATTCGACAAATTCTCGAATAACTATTGTCCAACATAATATAAATGGAGTGGGAAATAATAAAGCAAAAGTAAAACAAGCTGGTTATAACAATACAGCGTCAGTATTGCAGCTTGGAAGTAACAATACAGGGCTAGTCATTCAAAATGGTAATAATAATTCCGCCTCCCTAGATCAATGGGGAACCAACCATGAAGGCGCTATTTTACAAAATGGTAATGACAATATAGCCCATTTAAGACAAACGGGTAATGATAAACAAAATGTAGTAAACCAAACAGGTGATTCAAATATTGCAGCGGCAGTGAATAAAAATAATGGTGCAGGTTTTTCCATTAATCAGACTGGCAATCAAGGAATTATCTTAGTAAATGGAATGGATAAATTCATATCCATCATAAATTAAAATCATTTCAAGGAAGTTTATTATGAAAAAGCTAGCAATCGCAATCTCAACCATCTTACTTTCTGGTGCAGTTTATGCTGATAATACATCAGATACTACCTTACACAATGCAGAAGGTAATGTAGTTGGTGTTATCCAATTCTCACCAGGTACACCGGGAAATGACTCTAATGTTTTAATTCGTAATTCGGACGGTAATCTTGTAGGGGTCACACAATTCGGAAATGAAAATAAAGCAAAAGTTAGAGTTCGTAACGGCAGTCATGGAAATGTCTTAGATATAGATCAAGATGGTGAAAACAACAAAGGGGTAATAAAGGCTAGACAAGGTAGTGAGCTAAATAACTTTGATGTAGAGCAAGATGGAATGAACAACCTAGGGAGAATCGTTGCAGACTCTAGTAATGAAAATGACGCATTAATTGAACAAGATGGCGATCTAAACAGAGCAAATATAAGATTAATGAATGCTGATAATAACGGTCCCTTAGAAATACACCAAGATGGTAATAGTAATGATTCAATTATCTATGTAGATGGTGGTACTAATAATAGTGCAATGACAAGTATCCAAGGAGATAATAACTATACTGAAACTAATTTCATGGGCGGTTCATATAATACAGCTAATATAACAATTAGTACTAATGCCTCAGATAATGAAGCTTATGTAAATGTATTTGGAAGTAATAATGTCAAAGCAGATATAAATATTGATGATAGCTATAATAACTTGGCGGCAGTCGGTCAATGGGGGGATGGAAATAGCGCAGATGTTGACCTTTCAATGAATAGTAACTTGAACGAAGTTTATGTAGGTCAATTTGGTAATGATTCAGTTGCCACTGTATCGTTAGCTAATTCTTCTGAAAACCTTATTGCCGTCGCTCAAACGAACAATGATATTGCTAATGTGACATTAACGAATAGTAATAGTAATGATGTATTTGTTGTACAATTTTAAATTTCTTTTTAAATACATTGTAATATAAAAAAAGCCCTGCATTTCTGCAGGGCTTTTTATTTAGCGTATATCGAAATCAATTAGTCTTCAGAAGAGAAACCTGCATTCAATAGTGCTGCTAAGTTATCAGTCGCTTGCTCAGCAGATGGCGCTTCTTGCGATGCTGCTTTTTGCTTTTGACGTTCTTGGTGGTACGCGAAACCTGTACCCGCTGGAATTAGTCGACCAACGATTACGTTTTCTTTCAGACCACGTAGCTCATCACGCTTACCAGAAACAGCTGCTTCAGTAAGTACGCGCGTCGTTTCTTGGAACGATGCAGCAGAGATGAACGACTCAGTAGCAAGAGACGCTTTAGTAATACCTAGTAGATCACGTTCGAAACGAGCTGGTTGTTTGCCTTCCGCTTCAAGCAGACGGTTTGCAATCGTTACGTTAGCGAATTCTAGTTGCTCACCCTCAAGGAAGGTAGAGTCGCCAGAATGTGTAATCGTACACTTACGTAGCATTTGACGAACGATAGTTTCAATGTGCTTATCGTTAATCTTAACGCCTTGTAAGCGGTATACTTCTTGAACTTCGTTAGTGATGTATTCAGTCACTGCATGGATACCACGTAAACGTAGGATATCGTGCGGAGTTTCTGGACCATCAGAGATAACATCGCCACGTTCAACTTTATCACCATCAAAGATGTTAAGTTGACGGTGTTTATGAATCATTTCTTCATAAACTTCGTTGTTATCGTCACGAGTGATCAATAAGCGTACTTTACCTTTAGTTTCTTTACCAAACGCAACAATACCTGCGTGCTCAGCAAGAATTGCTGGCTCTTTAGGTTTACGAGCTTCAAATAAGTCCGCAACGCGTGGAAGACCACCGGTAATATCTTTAGTACCACTTGACGCTTGAGGAATACGAGCTAGTGTTTCACCGATACCTACGTTACCACCATCTGCAAGGTTAACAATCGCCTTACCAGGTAGGAAGTATTGTGCTGGCATTTCTGTGCCAGGGATCATGATGTCACGACCATTCGCATCAACAAGTTTCACTGTTGGACGCATGTCTTTACCAGCAGAAGCTCGCTCAGCCGCATCAAGGATAACAATTGAAGATAGACCTGTTAACTCATCAGTTTGAGTCGTAATTGTCACACCATCAATCATGTCCACGAATTGAACTTGACCTTGTACTTCTGTGATGATTGGCATTGTATGCGGGTCCCAAGCTGCGATCTTATCGCCTTGAACCACTGCATCACCATCTTTCTTAGAAAGAATAGTACCGTAAGAAAGCTTATAGCTCTCTTTTGTACGGCCATGCTCGTCAATAACTGTCAATTCAGAAGCACGAGAAGTAATAACTAAGTTACCTTCGCCATTTGTTACGTGCTTAGCATTATGAAGTTTAATTGAACCTGTCGTTTTAACTTGAATGCTGTTGTCTGCTGCTGCCGTAGATGCCGCACCACCGATGTGGAACGTACGCATCGTTAGCTGTGTACCAGGTTCACCGATTGATTGAGCAGCGATAACACCTACTGACTCACCTTGGTTTACCATGTGGCCACGAGCCAAGTCACGACCGTAACAGTTAGCACAACAACCAAAGTCAGCTTCACAGCTTACTACTGAACGTACTTTAATTTGGTCAACTGAGTTTTCTTCAACGATTTGACACTGCTTCTCATCAAGAAGCGTATTACGTGGAAGAAGGATCTCATCTGTACCTGGTTTCAATACATCTTCAGCAACCACACGACCTAGAACACGCTCGTGTAGAGGCTCTTTAACATCACCACCTTCAATTAGAGGGATCATGGTTACACCTTCCAGTGTTCCACAGTCATCTAAGTGAACGACAACATCTTGAGCAACGTCAACTAAACGACGAGTCAGGTAACCTGAGTTCGCTGTTTTAAGTGCTGTATCGGCAAGACCTTTACGCGCACCGTGCGTTGAGATGAAGTATTGGTTTACGTTTAGACCTTCACGGAAGTTCGCCGTGATCGGTGTTTCGATGATTGAACCATCTGGTTTCGCCATCAGACCACGCATACCAGCAAGCTGACGAATCTGAGCTGCAGAACCACGAGCACCGGAATCGGCCATCATGTAAACGCTGTTAAACGATTCTTGTTGCTCTTCTTCACCATCGCGGTTAAGCACAGTTTCTGAAGACAAGTTATCCATCATCTCTTTAGCAACTTGTTCATTCGTTGCTGCCCAGATATCGATAACTTTGTTGTAACGTTCGCCTGCAGTTACAAGACCAGATTGGTACTGTTCTTGAATTTGCTTAACTTCTTCTTCTGCATCAGCAACTTTAGTGTACTTAGCATCAGGAATAACCATGTCATCGATACCAACAGACGCACCAGACAATGCTGCGTATGCGAAACCGGTGTACATGATTTGGTCAGCAAACACTACGGTGTCTTTTAGACCAAGAGAACGATATGCTTCGTTTAGTAGGTTAGAGATTTGCTTCTTACCTAACTTCTGGTTAATGATGCTGTAAGGAAGACCTTCAGGAACGATCTGCCATAGCATTGCACGACCAACAGTCGTATCAACCAGTTTAGTTTCACGAGTTTCAATACCGTTTTCATCACGAAGAACTTCTGTGATTCGAACTTTAACGCGAGCATGTAGCTCTGCACAACCTGTACGGTATGCTTTCTCAGCTTCAGCAAAACCTTCAAGGTACATGCCTTCGCCTTTCGCGTTAATTTTATCACGTGTCATGTAGTACAGACCTAATACAACATCCTGAGAAGGAACGATGATTGGGTCACCTGATGCTGGCGACAGAATGTTATTCGTCGACATCATTAGGGTACGTGCTTCTAATTGAGCTTCCAGAGTTAGAGGTACGTGTACCGCCATCTGGTCACCATCGAAGTCGGCGTTATATGCCGCACACACTAGTGGGTGAAGCTGAATCGCTTTACCTTCGATTAGTACTGGTTCAAACGCTTGGATACCAAGACGGTGAAGTGTTGGTGCACGGTTAAGCAGTACTGGGTGTTCACGAATTACGTCATCTAGGATATCCCAAACGATCGCTTCTTCACGCTCGACCATTTTCTTAGCTGCTTTGATTGTCGTAGCAAGACCACGACCTTCTAGTTTGCTGTAGATAAATGGCTTAAATAGTTCAAGTGCCATCTTCTTAGGAAGACCACACTGATGTAGACGAAGGTATGGACCAACTGTAATTACAGAACGACCAGAGTAGTCTACACGTTTACCAAGCAAGTTCTGACGGAAACGACCTTGTTTACCCTTGATCATATCAGCAAGAGATTTCAGAGGACGTTTATTAGAACCTGTAATCGCACGACCACGACGACCGTTATCAAGCAGCGCATCCACAGACTCTTGCAGCATACGTTTTTCGTTACGTACAATGATATCTGGTGCAGCTAGGTCTAAAAGACGCTTCAAACGGTTGTTACGGTTGATCACACGACGGTATAAGTCATTTAGATCAGACGTAGCAAAACGGCCGCCATCTAGTGGAACTAGAGGACGAAGATCTGGCGGAAGAACTGGTAGTACAGTTAAGATCATCCACTCTGGGTTATTACCAGATTGAACGAACGCTTCTACAAGTTTCAAACGCTTAGTCAGTTTCTTACGTTTTGTTTCAGAGTTAGTTGTTTCTAGCTCTTCACGCATGTTCTCGATTTCAGCTTGCATGTCCATAGAACCAAGCAAATCTTTAATCGCCTCAGCACCCATTTTAGCAGTGAATTCGTCACCGAACTCTTCTAGCTTATCAAGGTACTCTTCTTCTGAAAGAAGTTGGCTGCGCTCTAAGTCAGTCATACCTGGCTCTGTAACCACATATGATTCAAAATAAAGTACACGTTCGATATCACGTAGAGGAATGTCCATTAACAAACCAATACGAGATGGAAGTGACTTAAGGAACCAGATGTGTGCAACAGGAGACGCAAGTTCAATGTGGCCCATACGGTCACGACGAACTTTAGTTTGCGTTACTTCTACGCCACATTTTTCACAGATAACACCACGGTGCTTCAGCCGCTTATATTTACCACATAAGCACTCGTAGTCTTTAACTGGGCCAAAGATACGTGCACAGAAAAGACCGTCACGTTCTGGCTTAAAGGTACGATAGTTGATTGTTTCTGGCTTTTTAACTTCACCAAAAGACCATGAACGAATTTGGTCAGGTGAAGCAAGACCGATTTTGATTGCATCAAATTCTTCAGTCTTATGTTGTGCTTTCAGAAACTTTAATAAGTCTTTCACATTCGGCTCCTGTAAGGAGAAAAAAGGCGCTCGGCGAGCGCCTTATATTCTACCGGACAATCTCAATGAGATTATTCTTCGTCTTCTAACTCGATGTTGATACCAAGTGAGCGGATTTCTTTCAACAATACGTTGAATGATTCCGGCATACCAGGTTCCATACGATGATCGCCATCTACGATGTTCTTATACATCTTAGTACGACCGTTCACGTCATCCGACTTAACGGTTAGCATTTCTTGTAAGGTATATGCAGCACCATATGCTTCAAGTGCCCATACTTCCATCTCACCGAAACGCTGACCACCGAACTGAGCTTTACCACCAAGTGGTTGCTGAGTTACAAGGCTGTAAGAGCCGGTAGAACGTGCGTGCATCTTGTCATCAACTAAGTGGTTTAGTTTTAGCATATACATGTAACCAACAGTTACAGGACGCTCAAACGCATCACCAGTACGACCATCAAACAGTTTCAACTGACCAGACTCTGGCAGATCTACAAGTTTTAATAGTTCTTTAATTGATGCTTCTGGAGCACCATCAAAGATTGGTGTTGCGATTGGTAAACCACCGCGTAAGTTCTTAATTAATGTACGAACTTCGTCATCAGACAATGCAGCGATGTCTACTTCTTGGCGAGTTTCACCAAGATCGTATACTTTTTGTAAGAAGTTACGGAACTTATGTAGTTCTTGTTGCTCTTTAAGCATTTGGTTGATCTTATCACCAACGCCTTTCGCAGCAAGACCCATATGAACTTCAAGAATTTGACCGATGTTCATACGAGAAGGTACACCCAGTGGGTTCAGTACGATATCTACTGGCTGACCTTTTTCATCATAAGGCATGTCTTCAACAGGGTTGATCTTAGAGATTACACCCTTGTTACCATGACGACCCGCCATCTTATCACCAGGCTGAATACGACGTTTTACCGCTAGGTAAACTTTAACGATTTTCAGTACGCCCGGAGCAAGATCATCACCTTGAGTGATCTTACGACGTTTAGTTTCGAATTTCTTATCGAACTCTGCTTTAAGCTCATCATATTGCTCAGCAAGCTGCTCAAGTTGATTTTGTTGTGATTCATCATCAAGAGTGATTTCTAACCACTGCTTACGATCCATCGCATCAAGCTTAACTTCAGAAGTACCTGCAGCAAGTAGAAGTGTGCGAACACGTGCTAATAAGCCACCTTCAAGAATCTGGAATTCTTCAGTAATGTCTTTCTTAGCTTCTTTAAGCTGCATTTGTTCGATTTCTAGAGCACGTTTATCTTTTTCAACACCATCACGCGTAAATACTTGTACGTCAATGATAGTACCTGAAACAGAGTTTGGTACACGTAGAGAAGAATCTTTAACATCAGATGCTTTTTCACCAAAGATAGCTCGTAGTAGCTTCTCTTCAGGAGTCAGTTGAGTTTCACCTTTAGGTGTTACTTTACCAACTAGGATGTCACCACCCTTAACTTCAGCACCAATGTAAACAATACCTGATTCATCAAGTTTAGACAGTGCAGCTTCACCTACGTTAGGGATATCTGCAGTGATCTCTTCTGAACCAAGTTTAGTATCACGAGCCACACAAGATAGTTCTTGAATATGGATTGTCGTGAAACGGTCTTCCTGAACTACACGCTCAGATACAAGGATTGAATCCTCGAAGTTATAACCATTCCAAGGCATGAACGCGATACGCATGTTCTGACCAAGTGCAAGCTCACCAAGATCCGTTGAAGGACCATCAGCAAGTACATCACCACGAGTTACAGGTTCACCAGGAAGTACTGTAGGACGTTGGTTGATACACGTATTTTGGTTAGAACGAGTGTATTTAGTTAAGTTGTAGATATCGATACCAGCTTCGCCAGGTACCAATTCTTCTTCGTTCACTTTAATAACGATACGAGAAGCATCTACTGACTGAACCATACCGCCACGTTTAGCAACAGCAGTTACACCTGAGTCAACAGCTACATTACGTTCAATACCAGTACCAACTAAAGGCTTATCAGCTCTTAGTGTAGGAACGGCTTGACGTTGCATGTTCGCCCCCATTAGGGCACGGTTCGCATCATCGTGTTCTAGGAACGGGATAAGCGATGCAGCTACAGATACAACTTGGTTTGTCGCGACATCCATATATTGGATGTGTTCACGTGGGTGCAGTCCAGATTCACCTTTCTGACGAGCGATGATTAATTCATCAGCGAAAGTACCTTCTTCTGTTAACACGGCATTCGCCTGTGCAATAACAAAAGTACCTTCCTCGATAGCAGATAGGTAATCAACATCTTCAGTAACAACACCATCAACAACACGACGGTATGGAGTTTCTAGGAAACCATACTCGTTACATTGTGCGAATGCTGATAATGAGTTAATTAGACCGATGTTTGGACCTTCAGGTGTTTCGATTGGACATAGGCGACCGTAGTGAGTCGCGTGTACATCACGAACTTCGAAACCAGCACGCTCACGAGTTAGACCGCCAGGACCTAATGCAGAAATACGACGCTTATGCGTAACTTCTGACAATGGGTTATTCTGATCCATAAACTGAGATAGCTGTGAAGAGCCAAAGAATTCTTTAACTGCAGCTGAAATAGGCTTAGCATTGATAAGATCTTGAGGCATAATTGCATCAAGGTCACCAAGGCTTAAACGCTCACGAACAGCACGTTCTACACGAACTAAACCAACACGGAATTGGTTTTCTGCCATTTCGCCCACAGAACGAATACGACGGTTACCAAGGTGATCGATATCATCAACCTCACCTTTACCGTTACGAATATCGATCAGTTTGCGCATAACCTCAATGATATCTGTCTCATCAAGAATGCCAGCGCCTTCGTCATTATCACGACCAATTGAGCTATTAAACTTCATACGGCCAACAGTCGATAAGTCATAGCGATCTTCTGAGAAGAATAGGCTTTCAAATAATGATTCAGCAGCTTCTTTTGTTGGTGGCTCGCCAGGGCGCATCATACGATAAACTTCAACTAATGCCGATAAACGGTCAACAGTTGAATCTGCACGTAATGTGTCAGAAATGTATGCACCATGATCAAGGTCATTCGTAAATAACACTTCGATCTTTTTGTGGCCAGCTTGAGATAAATTAGCAAGATCTTCTAAGCTAAACTCTTGGTTAGCCGCGATAATGATCTCACCAGTATCTTCATTCACATAATCGTGAGAAGCTACTTTACCTACAATATAATCTACTGGTACTTCGATAGAGTTTACTTCGTCTTTCGTCAATTGACGAATATGACGCGCAGTAATACGACGACCGGCTTCAACATAAACTTTGCCGTTCGATTCAATATCAAATGTTGCAGTCTCACCACGTAAACGCTCAGGAAGTAATTCCATCATTAGCGTTTGGTCTTTCACTTCAAATACAACTTTATCGAAGAATAAATCTAAGATTTCTTCTGTTGTCTTACGAAGTGCACGTAAGATGATCGTTGCTGGTAATTTACGACGACGGTCGATACGTACGAATAAGTTATCCTTAGGATCAAATTCGAAATCTAACCATGAACCACGGTAAGGAATTACACGTGCGTTATAAAGAACTTTACCAGATGAATGGGTTTTACCCTTATCGCTGTCGAAGAAGACACCTGGGCTGCGGTGCAGCTGGGATACGATAACCCTTTCAGTACCATTGATTACAAAAGTACCATTGTCTGTCATAAGCGGAATTTCGCCCATGTAGACTTCTTGTTCTTTAATGTCTTTTACCGTGCCTGCAGGTGCGTCTTTATCGTACACAACTAAACGTAACTTAACGCGTAGTGGTGCAGAATATGTAACACCGCGGATTTGACATTCTTTAACATCAAATTCTGGTTCACGGAGATTGTAGCTAACGTATTCTAGCTTAGAGTTGCCGTTATAGCTCTGAATTGGAAAAACAGAACGGAAAGCAGCCTCAAGACCGTATTGCCCTTCAGGATCTTGCTCGATAAACTTAGTAAAAGAATCAAGCTGGATCGATAGCAAGTATGGTATGTCCAACACTTGTGGACGCTTACCAAAATCCTTACGGATGCGCTTTTTCTCTGTATAAGAGTAAACCATGGGGTTCCTCAGCTCGCTGATAAGTGACCCGAACCGTCCGCCTTCGAAAGGTTGGGACAGTGACTAATAACACTGTTTTCTGTAGGACATAATCTCTGATTGAGACTATGTTTTTTGCTCGGATATAGGGACTTTAAACAGTGTGAAATTACCCTAAACCCTACAGCGCAAAAAGGCCGGTGGTTAATAAACCACCAGCCATTAGCCGTTAGGCTATGAAACTAAGTAATAATTACTTGATTTCAACAGTCGCACCAGCTTCTTCTAGCTGTGCTTTAAGACCTTCAGCTTCAGCTTTGTCAACGCCTTCTTTTAGAGGTGCTGGAGCTGAGTCTACAAGACCTTTAGCTTCTTTCAGGCCAAGACCTGTAGCGCCACGAACTGCTTTGATTACAGAAACTTTGTTTCCGCCAACAGCAGTTAGGATAACGTCAAATTCAGTTTGCTCTTCAGCAGCGTCAGCGCCTGCAGCACCACCAGCAACTACTGCAGCAGCAGCAGTAACACCGAATTTTTCTTCCATAGCTTCGATAAGCTCAACAACTTGCATTACAGACATTTCTGCAACTGCGTCTAGGATTTGCTCGTTAGTAATAGACATAACAATTCTCTTTTAAGTCAACAATAATTTATTTTGTAATCAAATAAAGCAGGGCTTATGCCGCAGCTTCTTCTTTTTGATCACGAACAGCAGCGATAGTACGTACCAGTTTACCAGCAGAAGCTTCTTTCATGCACATCATTAGGCGTGCGATAGCTTCGTCGTAAGTTGGTAGTGTCGCTAGTACATCAGCATCAGTAACTGCGCCTTCAAATGCAGCAGCTTTGATCTCGAAGTCTTTATTCTCTTTAGCAAAGTCTTTAAAAAGACGTGCTGCAGCACCTGGGTGCTCGTTAGAGAATGCAAGTAGAGATGGACCAGTAAATGTGTCTTGTAGACACTCATACTGAGTACCTTCTACTGCACGACGTGCTAAAGTGTTACGAACAACTCTCATGTAAACACCCGCTTCACGCGCTTGTTTACGTAGAGAAGTCATCGCGCCAACAGTAACGCCACGAGAATCAGCTACAACTGCAGAAAGTGCACCACTGGCTGCTTCGTTGACTTCAGCAACAATTGCTTTTTTGTCTTGAAGATTTAAAGCCATTTGGATTAACCTCTGGTTGTGATTACACCACTCACTACAAAATGTAGGAGAGTAATTACGATGCAGTCCCAGAAAACCAATTTAATAAACTAGCTTTTAGTTCGGGCACCGTCTACGCAGGTTTTATTAAGCTCTTTCGAGCGCCTACGGTCTTGGACGGAGACTGTTCAATTAAAAATCAAACAGCCCCAACCATAAATTTGATAAGCGCAAAATTATACACAAATTCTACGCTTTTGCAAATTAGTTTGTAGCAGTATCTAGAGTCGCTTGATCTAGAGATACGCCAGCACCCATTGTAGTAGAGATGCTTACTTTCTTCAGGAAAGTACCTTTCGCTGAAGTTGGTTTTGCTTTCTTCAGTGCAACTAAAAGAGCTTCTAGGTTCTCTTTAAGTTGAGCAGCATCAAAATCCACTTTACCGATAGTAGTATGGATGATGCCGTTTTTGTCGTTACGGTAACGAACCTGACCAGCTTTAGCATTTTTAACTGCTTGAGCAACGTTAGGAGTTACAGTACCAACTTTAGGGTTTGGCATAAGACCGCGAGGACCTAGGATAGTACCTAGTTGACCAACAACGCGCATTGCATCAGGAGAAGCAACAACAACGTCAAAGTTCATTTCGCCTTTCTTAACTAGCTCAGCAAGATCTTCCATGCCTACTAGATCAGCGCCAGCTTCTTTAGCAGCTTCTGCATTTGCACCTTGAGTGAACACAGCAACACGGATATCACGACCAGTACCGTGAGGTAGTACAGTTGCACCACGTACGTTTTGATCTGATTTACGTGCATCAATGCCAAGGTTAACAGCAACGTCAACACTTTCATTGAATTTAGCAGTAGCTAGTTCTTTAAGAAGAGCAACAGCTTCATTGATTTCGTAGTCTTTAGTAACTTCCACTTTTTCGCGGATATTACGCATACGCTTAGTAAGTTTAGCCATTCTATTAACCCTCTACCACTAGACCCATTGAACGAGCAGTACCAGCAATTGAACGCTTCATAGCTTCAATGTCAGCACCAGTCATGTCCGCAGCTTTAGTTTCTGCGATCTCTTGAATTTGAGCGTCAGTAACAGTACCAACTTTCTCACTGTTTGGACGACCAGAACCAGACTTAACGCCAGCAGCTTTCTTAAGAAGAACAGCAGCAGGTGGAGTCTTAGTTACAAACGTAAAAGAACGGTCGTTGTATACAGAGATAACAACTGGAGTAGGTAGACCTTTCTCAACAGATTCTGTTCTTGCGTTAAACGCTTTACAGAATTCCATGATGTTCACACCGTGTTGACCTAGAGCAGGACCAACTGGTGGACTTGGGTTCGCCATACCTGCTGCAACTTGCAGTTTGATATAAGCTTCAACTTTCTTAGCCATAATATTTCCTAATTTTGGGTTCAAACGCCATCCAACTGGATTAGCTCCCCGTTAACAAAAACGCGCGAAAGTATAATAATAATCCGCGCGCTTTACAATAGCTTTGCTGATTTTTCGATCAGTTTTTTTCTACTTGACTAAACTCTAGTTCAACTGGAGTTGCACGGCCAAAGATAGAAACAGATACTTTGATGCGACTTTTTTCATAATCGACTTCTTCAACAGTACCATTAAAGTCAGCGAATGGACCTTCAGTAACACGAACCACTTCACCTGCTTCAAATAATGTCTTAGGACGAGGAGCTTCGCTCGCTTGTTCAAGACGATTTAAAATAGCATCCGCTTCTTTATCAGTGATTGGTGCTGGGCGATCTGAAGTACCACCAATGAACCCCATAACACGTGGAATGCTACGCACCAAATGCCATGATTCATCATTCATGATCATTTGCACTAACACGTAACCTGGGAAAAATTTACGTTCGCTTTTACGACGTTGGCCAGCACGCATTTCTACCACTTCTTCAGTTGGTACAAGTACTTCGCCAAATAACTCTTCCATGTTATGAATTTTAATATGTTCGCGTAACGATTGTGATACACGACCTTCAAAACCTGAAAAGGCTTGAACTACATACCAACGTTTCTTTGGAGCTTCACTCATGATCACTTATCCTCAAACACCTGTGATTAAGCCAATTAGTCTAACCATAATACCATCAATACCCCATAAAATCAGAGCCATTACGATACATACAGCAAGAACAATGAAAGTTGTTTGTGTTGTTTCTTGGCGCGTAGGCCAAACAACTTTACGTACTTCCATTCTTGATTCGCGAGCAAATGCAATTGCAGTTTGACCTTTTGCTGTGAAGGCAGCAATACCACCAGCAGCAGCAATCAATGCAACTACACCGGCAGCTCGAATAACAACAGATAAATCAGCTAGTAAATAATTACCAATAACCGCAGCAGAAAGTAGTACTAAAACTAGTAACCACTTAATTGTATCAACTGCGCCTGAAGTTTCTGTCGTCTCAGTATTTGTTTTCATAAACCAACCTGTGACATAACTAAAATCATTTTCTATCATTAGACAGAAATTCAAAAACAAGAGTAAATATACCTTACTCTCTTCATACTATAAACCAGCGATTTGCTAATTTATCTGCGCTGTGCTCTGCATTTTCTTAAAATTGTAGAGCAAAAATAAAACAACACACAATACAACGCAGAAAAAGGGCATCGAATGATGCCCTTTTTATTAGTACTTAGTCAAATCTTAAGCAAAGATTTTAGCAACAACACCAGCACCAACTGTACGGCCACCTTCACGGATTGCGAAGCGTAGACCTTCGTCCATTGCGATTGGGGCGATTAGCTCAACCGTCATTTGAACGTTGTCACCAGGCATTACCATTTCAACACCTTCTGGAAGTGTGATATCG
>NZ_MSCO01000001.1:0-5860 GCF_002954705.1 Aliivibrio sifiae | reverse complement strand
AATACCACGCTCGCGCTCTTCAGGAGCGTTATCAATTGATGCGAAATCTTTAGCAACACCACCGTACACTTTTGCAAGTGTAGTACAGATAGCAGCAGTTAGAGTTGTTTTACCGTGGTCAACGTGGCCGATAGTACCAACGTTTACGTGCGGTTTCGTACGTTCAAATTTTTCTTTAGACATGATAGTCCCTCTAGGTACGGCTATTGGTGGCATATAATATGACCACGTAACCAAAAAAATTCATTTGAAATAATAAAGGAAAAATAGGAGATGGAGCGTGCAGCGGGAATCGAACCCGCATCATCAGCTTGGAAGGCTGAGGTAATAGCCATTATACGATGCACGCAATGAAACTCGACAGAGCTATTTTACCTTGAAATATGGTGGAGGGGGACGGATTCGAACCATCGAAGCTTTCGCGGCAGATTTACAGTCTGCTCCCTTTGGCCACTCGGGAACCCCTCCAAATTTTAATTTCTTTTATAACTAAAACTAGAAATAAAGAAAATGGTGCCGACTACCGGAGTCGAACTGGTGACCTACTGATTACAAGTCAGTTGCTCTACCTACTGAGCTAAGTCGGCACAATTGGTGCGCATTCTAGTTAATCTCGAAATATCATGCAACTTAAAAATCAAATAAAATGCCTTTTTTTACTTTTTCAATGGAATTTATGTATATTCAAGCTAATTCATCGTTGAAAATAAGATAAGAACACTTTTTTCTTATTCTACCTTATTGTATTGTTCACTCTTCATTATCTCCAACTGGTAAGCAATGTGAGTTCTTATTTAACTTTTTCTCGTGAAAACTGGGCTGAATTACGAAATTCGACCCCTTTAACATTAACCGAGCAGGAACTTACACATTTACGAGGTATTAATGAAGAAATCAATATAAGCGAGGTTGAAGAGATTTATCTTCCATTAATTCGCTTACTTCAGCTTAATATTGAAAACCATAGAGAGAAAAATGCCATTTTAGAGCACTTCCTTTTAAATGACGCTATCAACTCTCCTTTCATTATTGGTATTGCAGGAAGCGTTGCCGTAGGAAAAAGCACAACAGCAAGAATAATTCAAACTCTACTCAATCAACTAATACCAAGTTTAAAAACAGACCTCATAACAACTGATGGTTTTTTGTACCCTAATCAAGTATTAAATGATAAAGCCATAATGCATAGAAAAGGATTCCCAGAATCTTATGACATGCCTTCTCTGGTTTCATTCATTGCCGATATTAAAGGAGGGAAACTTAATGTAGAAGCTCCTACCTATTCACACCTAACTTATGATATTACAGAAGAAAAAAAAATCATTTCTAAGCCTGACATTCTAATTATTGAAGGACTAAATGTTTTACAAAATAGTTATGACTACCCCAATAAACAACATAATCGATTTGTCTCTGATTTTTTAGACTTTTCAATCTATGTTGATGCATCTAAAGAACAATTAAAGCAGTGGTATGTTGAACGCTTCTTAAAACTTCGAACAAGCGCATTTAAACAAAAAGGGGCTTATTTTTCTCATTATACTGAATTATCTATAAAAAAATCGATAGAAAAGGCGCAACATATATGGGATACAATAAATGGTCTCAATTTAGAAGAAAACATATTACCTACTAAAAACAGGGCTAATTTAATTTTATCAAAAACAAAAAACCATTCAGTTAACCATGTTTCAATAAGAAAATAATCAATCTTTTTGGATTGAGATTTCGCCACCGACAAACGAATGTTGTTGTCCATTAATGTCTAGTAATATAGCACCCTGAGCATCAATGCCTTTACAGATACCTTCAATATTAGTAGCACCTAACTGCAGCGTAATACGTTGCTCAATATAATTATCAAGAGCCTTCCATCGCTCAATAAATGGACTGAGTCCATTATTTTCAAACGATAACATCGTTTCATGCAAAGAGCTTAATAATTCATTTGCTAGCTTATTCCTTTGATTACCTTTTCCTAAAATAGACTTCAGATCAATCCATGGCTGTCCTATTTCAACATTAAAACGGTCATCAAGCTCCACATTAATACCTACTCCGATAACAATATGTGCAGCACCACCAGACTGTGCTGAAAGTTCAATTAAAACACCCGCTAACTTTTTATTATTCCAATAAATATCATTCGGCCACTTCAATTTTAAATTAGAACAACCAAGCTGTTCTAACGCATTAACAACAGCAATACCAACTGCAAGGCTTAACCCCATAGTGGCAGCTAGACCATTCTCAAGTTTCCAATACAAAGAAAAATAAATATTACTCCCAAAAGGGGACACCCAGCTTCGCCCTCTTCGACCCCTTCCGGAAGTTTGATACTCAGCAAAACAAGATTGTCCAGACTCTAAGCCTTCCATTTCATTTAATAAATATTGGTTGGTTGAATCAACAACGCCTAAAAGTACTGGTTCTGGTAATTTCCTATACACTATTTTATCAGAAGAGAGGAGTTCAATCGGAGCTGATAACGCATACCCCTTACCTTTAACTTTATATATTAACAATCCCCAATTTTGAATAATTGATATGTGCTTACTAATCGCTGAACGAGAGATATTTAAGCAATTACCAAGATCTTCTCCAGAATGGAACTGTCCATCACTTAACTGTTGGAGTATTGCTAATTTTTTAGAATGCTCTTTCATTAAACAGCTCCGATAAAAAAGTTTCTCTTTCTCCTGAGTAAAACCTAACTTCGTGCTCTAATTCTATTTGATACATTTCAAACACTTTAGTTTTTACATAATGAGCTAACTCTAAAACATCCTTAGATGTAGCATTACCATTATTAACTAGAACAAGCGCTTGTTCTTTATGAACTCCCGCACCATTAACTTCAAACCCTTTAAGCCCAGCGTTATCAATCAACCAGCCTGCAGCAACTTTCTTTTTATTTCCAAATGCATACCCTGGAATATTAGGATATTTAATGAGTAAATCGGCATACTTTTCGTTAGATATAATTGGATTTTTAAAAAAACTCCCTGCATTCCCTAATACATCTGGGTCTGGTAGTTTGGCACTTCGAATTTTACATATTTTTTCATATACATCTTTTACTGTTACTCCATTTTTGTTTAGACTCGCTAATGGACCATAAGTCAGTAAGGGCTGCCATTTTTTAGTTAAACGTAAAGTAACGGCAGTAATTATCACTTTATCTTTTAATTGTTGTTTAAAAATCGAATCTCTATAACCAAAAAGACATTCATCATTATTTAATCTTTTTAATGTTAACGTAGCCAGCTCTAAATACTCCACGGACTCACAAAGATCCTTTAACTCCAACCCATAAGCCCCTATATTTTGAATAGGGGAAGAACCTACACAGCCAGGGATCATCGCAAGATTCTCTACACCATAATAGTTACGCTCGACACACCACTCAACAAAAGAAGGCCAGTCTTCACCACTTGAAACCGTAATTAAATAACTATCTTCAAGCTCATCAACCTTCTTTCCAAAAAGTCGATTAAGAACGACAATTCCAGAAAAAGATCCACAAAACAAAGTATTACTTCCTCGACCTAGGGGGAGTTTTTTATATTCAGAATATTCGTCACATGACCAGATCTGAATTAAATCCTTAATCGTTTCTGCTTCTAAGATCAGCGCTGCATGCTCATTTAAAGAAAAACTATTGTAAGATTTTAAATTTTTAGTAGGTAAAATTTTCATATCAACTGTATTTAAAAGGCTAAATTAAGTACATTCTAACTTAATACAATACAACTATATAGAATACTACAAATGAATCTTACCGTTTCTTATTTAGAAAAAATTCGCCTTCCACTGTTACATAAGCTATATAAAGACAATTACCCGTCTGGAAAACCTAAAGGAAATGAAAAAATAGTGGTATTGGAAACACATAATAAAATCATCGGTTCTATACGAATAAAGACTTATGAAGACTGTCACTTCCTAACAGGAATGATGATAACAAAAGAAATGAGACAACAAGATTTAGGCAGTTACCTTTTGCAAAATCTAACCCCATTTCTGCCATTAAGTCTTTCTTATTGCTTATGCGAACCAACCTTAACTAGTTTCTACCTACAAAATAGTTTTAAGTATGCTGAATACAACTCGGTACCGAATTCAATTAAAATCAAATATGACCGCTACACAAAAGATGGCAAAATCTTAGATATTTTAGTATATAAAAATTCAACTATTTGATATTACTCTCGGCAATAGCCATTTAGTTTGCTAAAATTATCGATCTTATATTGATAATTTAATGATCGGTTATGAATTCAAAACCTCAAGAAAGTAAAGAACAGCTATCTAAGCTCCCAATGTTGTCTCAAAATCCTGAGAATATTAAAACTCTTCATTCGGCTGAGGATTTTCGGTATGAGCTTTTAAAACAAATAGAAAAAGCTAAGCACCGTATCTATATCGTAGCTCTTTATTTAGAGAACGATGATGCTGGGCGTGAGATATTTACGGCGCTATACGAGGCCAAGCAAAAACAGCCAACTCTTGATATTAATGTCCTTGTTGACTGGCATAGAGCACAGCGAGGCTTAATTGGTGCCGAAGCCAGTGATGGTAATGCTGCTCTTTATCGAGAATTTTCTGAAAAATATAAACATCCAATAAATGTATTAGGTGTACCTGTTCGAAATAAAGAAGTATTTGGTGTTCTTCATCTTAAAGGCTTTATTTTTGACGATACGGTTATTTACAGTGGTGCGAGTCTGAATGATGTATATTTAGCCCACAAAGAAAAATATCGCTTTGACAGATATCATGTTTTGAATAACGCATTTTTAGCGAATTCAATGGTTTCATTTATCAATAAAACATTAGTATCTAGCCCTGCAGTAAATTGCTTATCACAACAAAACCGTCCTAATACAAAAACTTTACGACCTGCAATAAAAGAGCTTCGAAAACAGCTTAGCTTGGCAAATTACCAGTTCACACCTCAAATGAGAAAAGCAGGGGAAGTGGGCATTACACCTTTGGTTGGTCTTGGGCGTAAAGGAAATAAGTTAAATAACCATATAAAGCTACTACTAGCTTCTGCAACGTCTGAAATTACAATTTGCACACCTTATTTCAATTTCCCTAAACCAATAGCAAAAGAGCTTAGAAAAGCCTTACAGCGTGGTGTAAAAGTAACTATTATTGTTGGTGACAAAACTGCTAATGATTTTTATATATCGCCAGAAGAAGAATTTAGAACGATTGCGGGTTTACCTTATTTATATGAAATAAACCTTAGGACTTTTGCTAAAGCCAATGAAGCATCAATTGCAAACAGACAACTCTCCCTTCATTTATGGAAGCATGAAAATAACAGTTTCCATTTAAAAGGAGTCTGGGTAGATAATGAGTTCACTCTAATTACTGGTAGTAATTTAAATCCAAGAGCTTGGAAGCTAGATTTAGAGAATGGATTGCTATTACAAGACCCAGAGCAGTTACTTCTTGATGAAAAACAATCTGAATTGAGCGTAATATTAAAGCACACGCAAGTTATTGGCTCATATAAACAAATTGATAAACTAGATACCTACCCTTCTGACGTAAAACGTTTAATAAAACGAATCAAACGTATCAAAGCAGATCATATCTTAAATCAAATTCTATAACTAAAAAATTAAAGTATGAGGATAGGAAACTACCCTCATACATTCCCCTTCAATCAAAACCTTTTCCAAATTATCATTTCCAACATGCTAAAATCTGATAATTCATACTCTAAGAACCCTGCATCTTATTTTGAGTAAAAGTTAGTATAAACAGGTACTTTATCATCTTTAAAAAATCCATATTATATAGACGTAAAAAAGCCCTAATCTTTCGATTAGGGCTTTCTTTGTAT